>CAWBBQ010000011.1:0-25229 GCA_963787065.1 uncultured Actinomycetes bacterium | reverse complement strand
GCTACCTCAGGTGTTCAGCCGCACACGCAAGGTCTCACCCTCGAGCTCGAAGGACCCGCCCACGGCAGTGAGAAACCGGGACGCAACCAGCGCGCCGAGATCCTTCAACTCCTCACCGAGCACGACGGGCGCTGCCTCCTCCGTCACGGGGCCGATGGCGATCTCGGCACCCTCTGCGCGCAGCGCCACGGTGTCCACGCCTTCTGCGACTCCTTGCTGAACAGCTCGAGCGCGAGGCAGACCTGACCCTCGTCGCCTTCCTCGGCGAAAAGGACACGGTAGGCGATGCCCTTGAAGTCGGCCTTGACCTCCCACACGTCGCCCCGGAGGTGCTTGGCGGCGCGACGTGCCTCGCGGCGGACCTCGGCCATCGCGGCGGTGATCTCAGCGGCGTGATCAGCGTGCAGCGAGTCGAGCTGTTCGCGCACGACCTTGCGCCCGGCCGCCGTCTCGTATTCCTGCTATCGGCCATTGCTCCAACTCAGAGAAGAGTGAGAAGTTCGGCTGGGGCGCGGTCGCAGGTTCAGATCCTGTCTCCCCGATCGAGGCCGACGCCCGGATTCCGCGCTGCGAGCGACCAGGGCTCTCGGCAATGCTCAGCAGGCAGCCTCGAGATGCCTCGGGTCCCGTGACTCACCTGAGCCTGAAGACGGGCCGGCATATGTGGGCGACGTCCGCGACGATCGTCACCTCGGGGGCGTCGCGACAGCTCGTCTCGAAGTCCCAGCCGAGGAAGCTCGAGTTGGCCGCGGGGCGTGCCTCCAGCTTCACGCGGGTCCCGGCCGGCAAGAACACGTTGCCGCACGTCCCGCTCGTGGACGTGCTGGTGAATGTGCAGTCGATGCCCGCGGGCTGCGACGTGACGCGCCCGTCGCCGTTGCCTCCGCGCGCGAGCGAGATGCTGCCGTTCGCGGCCCGGAACGCCGTCGTCACCGTGATGGTCGAAGACCTGGTGACCCCTCCCGCGGTCGCGATGATCGTGGAGGACGTGCTGTTGCTGACCGTGTTGGTCGACACCGTGAACGTCGCGCTCGTGGCCCCTGCCGGGACCGTGACGCTCGGCGGGACGGTCGCAGCCGCCGTGTTGTCGCTGGACAGGGAGACCGCGAAGCCACCGGACGGCGCCGCCGAGGTGAGGGTGAGGGTTCCGGTCGCCGGGTTGGGGCCGACGATCGTCGTGGGGCTGACGCTGAGCGCGGAGAGCGACGGCGAGGTGGACGGCGGCGGAGTGGAGCTCACCGTGCAGCCGGACAGGCGGGCGGAGGTCGGCGTGGCCGATCCGTCGTTGACGTCGACCGTGCAGTCGGCAGGGCTCGTGAACGGGTCCCGCTCGATCCTGAAGCTCCCCGAGCCGTCGCTCGTCCCCATCGCGACGCCGTCGACCGTGATCGTGCGGTTGGCGATCCCCCGGCCTTCGATGCGCAGCTTCGACCCGCTCACCTCCGCGCGCGAGATGCTCACCGTGGCCAGCGCCACAGGGGCCGTGACGGCCGCGAGCGCGATCACCGCTGCGGCGACGAGCGTCTGCTTCCGCACGACGAGAGCTGAGCACCAGCGCATGACGGCCACTCCTTGTCGAAGCCGCAGGCGAACCGAGACCTGAGCAACGTCTATCGCTGATCGGCGCGGCCGTGCAACCGGACATTGGTCGTACGACGCGGTTGCTCCACAGCGGGCTCTCCCCGCCCGCTCAGGGTGTCCTTACGTACGACATGTCGAAGTCGTGCTCCCAGGCGCCGCCCGCGCCAGCCTTCTCCCAGGTGCCGGTGATCCTCCTGCCGTCGTCGCTGATCGTCCCGGTGAAAGCGGGACCACTCGCCGTCGGGCCCGTACAGGTCCTCGAACGCGTCCGCGCAAGCACGGTCCACCTCGTATGAGAACACCGCCGCGAAGCTCACGCCCGAGATCCTCCCGCGCCGGCGCCGACCTGTCACCGTCCGCGCTCCAAAGCCGGTCGGCGTGGTTCGTCGGGGCGACGGTTGCGTCGGCGTGGGCGATCACCGAGCATCGGTCCACCGTCGCCAGAGAGGAGCAGCAATCGATGGCCGAGCCCGCCGTCGGCGGTGAGCCGGGCGCCCAGGGCCGCGCCGCCGCGGCCCGTCCCCCCGGAGCCAAGCACCCGCTCGATCCGCTCACGGCCGACGAGATCCGCCGCGCCGCGGCCATCCTGCGGCGCGAGCGGGGTGTGGGCGAGCGCTGGCGCTTTGCCTCGATCGAGCTGCGCGAGCCGCCCAAGCCCGTGGTCCGCGACTTCGCCGCCGGCGACCCGATCGATCGCGAGGCGGTCGTCATCTGCTGGAACCGCGAGGACGGGAGGGTCTACAAGGCGACCGTCGCGCTCGGCGAGGATCGCGTCGTCTCGTGGGAGCACGAGCCCGACGGCCAGCCGAACATGACCGTCGACGAGTTCCACGAGTGCGACGCGACGCTCCGCCGGGACCCGCGGGTGGTCGAGGCGCTGGCCCGGCGCGGCATCACCGACATGGACCGGGTCCTGATCGACACCTGGGCCTACGGCGCCCACCTCGTCCCCGAGGCCCATCGCGGCGGGCGCATCGGCTGGGCCGACGTCTGGTGCCGCAGCCGGGAGGGCTCGAGCCCGTACGCCAACCCGGTCACCGGGCTGCACTTCGTCGTCGACCTCAACCGCATGGAGCTGCTCGAGATCGAGGACCTCCACCGAGTCGACGAGCCCGCGACGATGGGCGAGTACGTGCCCCACCTCGTGCCGGGCCTGCGCCTGCGCGAGGACCTGCGCCCGCTGGAGATCGTGCAGCCCGAGGGCGTCTCGTTCACGCTCGACGGCCACCTCGTGCGCTGGCAGAAGTGGTCGCTGCGCGTCGGCTTCAACCACCGCGAGGGCATGGTCCTGCACACCGTCGGCTACGACGACGACGGCCGTACCCGCCCCGTGGCCCATCGGCTCTCGTTCGCCGAGATGGTCGTCCCCTACCGCGATCCGACGACCGACCACTACCGGCGCACCGCCTTCGACATCGGCGAGTGGGGGCTCGGCTTCATGACCACGTCGCTCGAGCTGGGCTGCGACTGCCTGGGGGAGATCGCCTACCTCGACGCGGTCATGCACGACACGGCCGGCGTGCCGTACGTGATCCGCAACGCGATCTGCATTCACGAGGAGGACGACGCGGTCCTGTGGAAGCACGTCGACGCGGAGGTCGGGGCGGAGGTGCGGCGCGCGCGCCGGCTCGTCCTGTCCTTCCACGTCACGGTCGCCAACTACGAGTACCTCGTCTACTGGCGCCTGTACCAGGACGGCAACATCGAGTGTGAGGTGCGCGCGACCGGGATCATGGTCACGACCAGCTTCGCCGAGGGCCGCCAGCCGCCGTTCGGGACGCTCGTCGACGAGCGCACCTACGCGCCCTTCCACCAGCACTTCCTCGTCGCCCGCCTGGACCTCGACGTCGACGGCGAAGCGAACACGGTCCACGCGTCCGAGTCCGAGGCGCTGCCGGTCGGCCCCGACAACCCGCACGGCCTGGCGCTCGTCCAGCGCGACACGCCGCTGCGGACCGAGGAGGAGGGGCGCCAGGACTACGACTGGCACAGCCAGCGCGCCTGGAAGGTGGTCAACCAGGCGGCGACCAACGCGCTCGGGACGCCGGTCGGCTACAAGCTCGTCCCGGGCGGCGCCATCCCCTCGATGCTGCATCCCGACTCGCCCGTCCTGCGCCGCGCCCAGGCGATCGGCCACACGCTGTGGGTCACGCCGTTCCACGAGGACGAGCGCTGGCCGTGCGGTGAGTTCGTCGTCCAGAGCGAGGAGGATCGCGGGCTGCCGGCCTGGACGGCCCGTAACCGCCGGATCGAGGACACCGACGTCGTCCTCTGGTACGTCTTCGGCATCCATCACATCACCCGGCCCGAGGAGTGGCCGGTGATGTCGGTGGACACCGTCTCGTTCTGGCTCAAGCCCGCGGGCTTCTTCAGCCGCAACCCGGCCCTCGACGTGCCGCCGACCGACCGCCACTGCCATCCACTGGAGGCCCCATGACCCGCGAGATCAGCAACTTCATCCACGGCGAGCGCGTGAGCGCCGGGGACGGACAGACGAGCGAGCTGATCGACCCCAGCACCGGCGAGGTCTTCGCGACGGCGCCGCTGTCGCGCGAGGCCGACATCGACGCGGCCTTCCAGGATTCCGCGCGGGCGTTCGAGGGCTGGCGCGACACGACGCCGAGCGAACGCCAGCTCGCCCTCCTGCGGATCGCCGACGCGATCGAGCAGCGCGCCGGCGAGCTCGTCGAGGTCGAGTCCCAGAACACGGGCAAGCCGCGCGAGCTGACGGCGTCGGAGGAGGTCCCGCCGATGTGCGACCAGATCCGCTTCTTCGCCGGCGCCGCCCGGGTGCTCGAGGGCAAGTCGGCGGGCGAGTACATGAGCGGCTACACCTCGTTCGTCCGCCGCGAGCCGATCGGCGTGTGCGCGGCGGTGACGCCGTGGAACTACCCGGCGATGATGGCCGTCTGGAAGTGGGCGCCCGCGCTGGCGGCCGGCAACACGATGGTGCTCAAGCCGTCGGACACGACGCCGGCGAGCACCGTCTGGATGGCCGAGGTGATGGCCGAGTTCCTGCCGCCCGGCGTGTTCAACGTCGTCTGCGGGGACCGCGACACCGGCGCGGCGCTCGTGCGCCACCCGATCCCGCAGATGGTGTCGATCACCGGCAGCGTCGCGGCCGGCATCGCTGTGGCCAAGGGCGCCGCGGACGACGTCAAGAAGGTGCACCTCGAGCTCGGCGGCAAGGCGCCGGTGATCGTCTTCGACGACGCCGACGTCGCGCTGGCCGCGGAGAACATCGCGATCGCCGGGTACTTCAACGCGGGCCAGGACTGCACGGCGGCCACGCGCGTGCTGGCCGGCCCGCGGGTCCATGACGACTTCGTCGCCGCGCTCGGCGAGCAGGCCAAGGCCACCCGCACCGGGCCGCCCGACGACGGCGAGGTGCTCTACGGCCCGCTCAACAACGCCAACCAGCTCGCCCACGTCAGCGGCTTCGTCGAGCGAGCGCCGGAACACGCCACCGTCGTGGCGGGCGGCAACCGCCAGGGCGACCGCGGCTACTTCTACGAGCCGACCGTCGTCGACGGCCTGCGCCAGGACGACGAGATGATCCAGCACGAGATCTTCGGCCCCGTGATCTCCGTGCAGACGTTCAGCGACGAGGACCAGGCGCTCGAGTGGGCCAACGGTGTCCCGTACGCGCTGGCGTCGAGCGTATGGACCGAGGACCACGGGCGCGCGATGCGCATGTCCCGGCGCCTGGACTTCGGCTGCGTGTGGATCAACTGCCACATCCCGCTCGTGGCCGAGATGCCCCACGGTGGGTTCAAGCACTCGGGCTACGGCAAGGACCTGTCGCTCTACGGGCTGGAGGACTACACGCGCGTCAAGCACGTCATGAGCTACATCGACCGCCGCGAGGGGTGAGCGCTGCTACGGCCGTTCGACGATCACCGTCGTCGCCTTGATGACGGCGCTGGCGGTGACCCCGGGCTTGAGGTCGAGCTGGTCGGCGCTCTCGCGCGACATCAGCGAGACGATCCGCTGGCTGCCACAGGCGATCTCGACCTGCGCCATCACCTCGTCGCGCTTGACCGAGATGACCGTGCCCGTGAAGCGGTTGCGCGCGCTGGAGCGCGACGTCCCCGCGCGCTCGGTGAGCAGGCGGGTGAGCTCGGCTGCGGGCACGAAGCGCTGGCCGCTGCGACGCTCGAACGCCACCCGCCCGTCGCGCTCCCAGCGGCGCAGCGTGTCGATGCTCACGCCGAGCGCGCTCGCCGCGGCACCGATGCGGATGAGGTCTTCCATTTCGGCGCTCGCCGGCCAGACTAACGGCGTGGGGCGGGGGTCAGTCGGATCGCGTAGGGGAAGTCGCCGAAGCTCACGTCGATGAACCAGCGACCGCGCACCGTGACCGTTCGCCGGCCGGTCCGCGCGGCGTCGCGGAACAGCCGCACGCTGTCGTCGGCCTCCTGCTCGGCCCGGCGGTCGAGCGTGGCCACGAACGCGTTCTGCCCGCCGAAGTCGAGCTCGGGATCCTCCGGCGCGATCTGCTCGAAGCGCGCCGTGTAGCGGCCGCGGAGGACGAACGGCCCGTGCGAGGCGGGCGAGCCCTGGCCCTGGACGACGATCTCGCCGGTGCGCCTGGCGGGCTGGGCCAGGGCCGGCCGCGCGACGGGCGGCGCGCCGTCGCCGATGCCATCGGCGGCCTTCCCGCCGCGTTCCGCGTCACCGCCGCAGGCGCCGACGAGGGCGATCGCGCCGAGCAGCGCGACGAGGTTCGGACGGCTCACGGCGACGGATGCTAGAGCGTGGCCTCGCATCGACGCCTAGGCCATGCATAGGATGCCGTATCCCTACGTACAACCTATGCACGAATCGCGGGCGCCGCCTGCGTGTCGCCCTGCTCGTGGTCCTGGCCGCCGTCCTGACCGCCCCGGCCGCCGCGCAGGCCGTCACCGTGTACGCCGCCGCCTCGCTGAGCGCCGCCTTCCCGCGGATCGACGGGTCGCCGCGCTACAACTTCGCCGGCTCCAACCAGCTCCAGCTCCAGATCGAGCGCGGCGCCCCGGCTGACGTCTTCGCCTCGGCGAGCGCTCAGGAGGCCCAGGCGCTGTTCCGGGCAAACCGCTGCACGCGGCCGGTCACCTTCGCGACCAACGTCCTGGTCATCGTCACCCCACGCAGCAACCCGGCCGGGATCCGCTCGGCCTACAGCCTGCGCGACGGCCGCAGGCGGCTGGCCATCGGCACGGCGCGCGTCCCGATCGGCAGCTACACCCGCCGCCTGCTGCGCCGCATGCGGCTGTCCTCGGTGTTGACGTCGAACACGGTCAGCCTCGAGCCGAACGTCGACGGCATCGTGGCCAAGGTCGGACTCGGGTCGGCCGACGCAGGCTTCGTGTACTACACCGACTACCGCGCGGCCAGCGGCCGGCTGAGCCTCGTCCGGCTGCCGCGCTGGGCGCAGCCGCCGGTGCGCTACCAGATGTGCGCGGTCCGGCGCAACGGCGCGGACACCGCCGGCGCGAGCCGCTTCATCCGGCGCGTGCGGTCGACCAACGGGAGGCGCATCCTGCGCGGCTACGGCTTCGGGCTGCCGCCGCGCGGGTAGTCGCGTCGACCGATGCGGGCGGCGAGGGCGAACGCGCAGGCCAATGGGGGAGCCAGGGACGTCGGCTTCACCGTCCTGCTGGCGCTCGCCGCCGGCATCGCGCTGACGTTCCTCGCCCTGCCGATCATCGCGCTGTTCACCGAGGTCCCGCTCGCATCGCGTGCCCGGCCTGCTCGGCGACCCCGCGGTGCGCGACGCGATCGCGGTCACCGCGCGCACCAACGCGATCGCCAACGCGCTCATCGTGGGCATCGGGACGCCGGTCGCCTACGTCCTCGCCGCGCGTGCGTTCCGCGGCCGCTCGCTGGCCATCACGCTCGTCGAGCTGCCGCTCGTCCTGCCGCCCGCGGTGGCGGGCATCGGCCTGCTGGCCGCCTTCGGCGCCGGTGGGCTGCTCGGCCGGCCGCTGGGCGAAGCCGGGATCGTGCTGCCGTTCACCGAGTGGGCGGTGGTGATGGCGGTGACCTTCGTCGCGTCGCCGTTCTACATGCGTCAGGCGATCTCGGCCTTCGAGGCGGTCGACCCGGCCTACGTCGACGCGGCCCGCACGCTCGGGGCGTCGCCGGCGCGCACGTTCGCTCGGATCTCGCTGCCGCTGGCCGCCGGCGGCCTGCTGGCGGGCTGGGTGCTCGCGTTCGCGCGCGGCGTGGGCGAGTTCGGCGCGACGATCGTCTTCGCCGGCAACGTGCGGGGGGAGACGCAGACCCTGACGTTGACGATCTACGAGCAGCTCGACGCGAACTTCGACGTCGCGCTGTCGATCGGGATCCTGCTCGTCGTGCTCAGCGCCTCGGTGCTGCTGTCCTACAAACTGCTGTCGTCGTGGAGACGCTCGAGCTCGACATCGCCGTCGGCCTTCGCTCGTACGAGCTCGACGTCCGCCTGAGCGTCGGCGCGGAGACGGTCGCGCTGGTCGGCCCGTCCGGTGCGGGCAAGAGCACGATCCTGCGCGCGATCGCCGGGCTCCGCGCGCCCGACCGCGGCCGGATCGCGCTGGGCGAGGACGTCTGGTTCGACGCGCAACGTCGCGTCGATCGAAAGCCCGAGGCACGCTCGGTCGGGCTCGTCTTCCAGGAGTACGCGCTGTTCCCGCACATGACGGTGCGGCGCAACGTCGCGTTCGGCGGCGCGGCCCGGGTGGACGAGCTGCTCGAGCGGCTTGGCATCGCGCATCTCGCCGGCGAGCGCCCGGGCCACGCGTCGGGCGGCGAGCGCCAGCGCGTCGCGCTCGCCCGCGCCCTGGCCCGCGATCCCGGCGTGCTGCTGCTCGACGAGCCGCTGTCCGCGCTCGACACGCACACGCGCGCGAGCGTGCGCGCCCACCTGCAGGACCTGCTCGCGCAGCTGCGCCTGCCCACGCTGCTCGTCACCCACGACTTCCGCGACGCCACCGCGCTGGCCGATCGCATCGGCGTGATCGTCGACGGTCGCCTGCTCCAGCTCGCCACCGCGGCCGAGCTCGTGCGCCACCCGCGCGACGCGTTCGTGGCCAGCTTCACCGGCGGCAACGTGCTGCTCGGCGACGCGCGCCCGCTGCCCGCGGGCGGCGCCGAGGTACGGCTCGACAGCGGCCCGACCGTGCGCTCGGCGGACACGGGGGAGGGGCGCGTGGCCGTCGCGGTCTACCCCTGGGAGCTGTGCGTCGCGCTCGAGGCGCCGCCGGCGGCCAACGGGCGCAACGCGATCGGCGGCTCGGTCGTCAGCCTCGACCCCGAGGGCGACCGCGTCCGCGTCCGGGTCGGCGGGCTCGTCGCCGAATGCCCGGCGGAGAGGGCGGAGGACCTGGGGCTCGAACGGGGACGGGAGGTCTACCTGCAGTTCGAGGCGGCCAGCGCGCGGATCGTCCGCGCGCCGCCCCCGTCGCCGTCCGAGCGCCGCCCTCGCTGATCCCGCCGGCCCCCGCAGCCCGCCTCAGCTCGACCACGGCTCGCGGTCGAGCGCGGCGACGAAGTCCGCGCGCGCGTGCACCGGCTCGCCGTGCGCGACGAGGACGTGCTCGAACGGCAACGCCAGCAGCGCCCGCAGCGCCGGGAGGGTGCGCTGCTCGTGCCACGGCGTGCCCCACACGCGCAGCACGCCGCCGGGCGCCGTCATCCCGTCGGCGAAGACCAGCGCGTGCTGCTCGGGCAGGTAGAGCGGCGTCTCCATCTGGCCGCGACCGTCGTCGTGGGCCTGCAGCCCGCCGGGGAGCACGTCACCGGGCCGGACGGGCTCGAGGTCGGTGTGCGGGATGTCGTCGCGCCAGAACAGATACGGCCCGTGGGCACGGGCCCCGTACCAGCGCACGAACAGGTCGACGTCGCGCACGTGGTCGGGCTTCAGGACGACGACCGCCTCCGGCCTCAGCGCATCGAGGCGCGCCCAGACGTCGCGCGCGCCGGGCGGTGGCGCGAGCGGGTCGAGCACGAGGGCGGCGCCTCGGGACTCGACAGCGAACGACGTGACCTCCGGCTCCCAGTCGAAGCCCTCGCGCCAGTCGGGGTGGGGCTGGCGCCACAGCCACAGGCCCGCCGCCACGTCGCGCATCTCGACGCTCACGGCGGCCCAGCATAATCCGCCGTCCTCGCGCGCCCGGGCACCGGACGTCTACGGCGTGGCGGGCGCCTTCTCGCGGACGGCGACGAGGTCGGCGCGGGTCCGCGTGGTTCGCAGGTCGATGCCGGTCAGCACGCCGGCCAGCCCGAGCGCCGCCGCGCCGAGGACGACGCCGGCCAGGTTGTCCACGACGTAGTGCCACCCCAGGTGGATCGTGCCCAGGGTGGTGACCACGAACCAGATCCACAACGCGATCTTCACCCGTCGTCCGAGCCCGAGCAGATGCGCCGCGACCGCCGCGGTGAAGCTCATCGAGATGTGAAGCGAGACGAAGGCCGCGATGCTCTGCGGCGTCGAGGCCGCCGGGTCGCGCAGGAAGTCGACGCGCTGGTCGAGCAGGATGCCCTGCAGGCGGGTCACCTCGGAGGCGGGGAGGTTGGCGAAGTCGGCGGGGTAGGCGTAGATCGGCCCCAGCGCCGGCAGCAGGAAGTAGCTCGCCGCCCCCAGCAGCCAGTTGATCGACTGGGCGGTCGTGTAGTAGATCCCCGCCTCGAGGTCGCGGGAGAAGACCAGCGAGAGGCCGATCGTGAGCGGCAGGAAGACGATGAACGCCACGTACGCGGCCGACAGGAAGTGGGTCATGACGCCCGTGCCCAGCAGGGTGTGCAGCAGCGCGGCGGGATCGTTGCCCGCGAACATGCCGCGATCGAACTCGGCGAGCTGGCGATCGAACAGCTCTCCGGGCCGGACCAGCGGGACGATGCTCTTGAGGTTGCGGTAGGCCATGTAGCTCACGTAGAAGCTGACCAGCGCGCCGCCCGCGGCCACGGCCCGCCACGGGGTCCAGCGCTCGCGCCGCACGCTCGCGATCGCCGCTCGCGGGGGCGGGAAGCTCCCCGAGCGCCGGGCGGCCCGGATGAGGATGTCGATCCCGACCAGGAGCGCCACCCCGGTGCTGACGAGGGCCAGGTAGAGCGCGGCGACGTGGTCGGGGTCGCGCACCGGCAGACCCACCGAGTCCGTCGCGAACAGCGCCCAGATCAGGATCGCGAGGGCCACGAGCGGCCCCGCGACCGTGACGCGCCAGCGGGTGGACGCGGTCCGCGCCGTCCGCGCGTGCGCCTGCGCCGTCACGCCGGCGTCGGGTTCGCCGTGGTCAGGGTGGCCGGCTCCCGCGCGGTGCGCAGGTCGAAGCCGGTCAGCGCGCGGGCGAGGATGAGGGCCATCGCGCCGAGGATCACGCCGCCGACGTCGTCCAGCACGTAGTGCCACCCGAGGTAGATGGTGGCGATCGTGGTCAGGCCGAGCAGGACCCACGCGCCGATCCGCACGGTCCGCCCGAAGCCCAGGAGATGGGCGGCCAGCACGCCGGTGAAGAAGATCGAGACGTGCAGCGAGGCGAAGGCTCCGATGCTCTGGGCCAGGCCGATGTCCGGGTCGCGCAGGAACTCGACTCGCTGGTCGAGCAGGAGGGCCTGAAGGTCGCTGATGCTGGTGGCCGGCAGGTGCGCGAAGGCGGCGGGGTCGAAGTAGATCGGTCCCAGCGAGGGCAGCAGGAAGTAGCTCGCGGCGCCGAGCAGCCAGTTCAGCGACTGCGCCGTCGCGTAGAACAGCCCGGCCTGCAGGTTCGGGGTGAAGACGAGCGCGAACGCGAGCGTTCCCGGGATGAAGACGAAGAACAGCATGTAGGACAAGGAGACGAACTGGGTTGTCGCGACTCCCGTCCCGAGCAGGTCATGGAGCAGTGCCGCGGGGTCGCTCCCGCCGAACAGGCTGCGATCGAGCTCGGCCAGCTGCGCGTCGAAGAGCTCGGGCCGGACCAGCGGGACCACGCTCTTGAGGTTGCGGTACGCGAGGTAGCTGACGTAGAAGCTGACGAGCGCGGTGGCGACCGCGATCACCCGCGAACGGGTCCAGCGCTCGCGCCTGACGCTCGCCATCGCCGCTCGCGGTGGCAGGCGACGGCCCGAGCGGCGAGCCGCTCGGACGACGATGTCGAGCGCGACGAGGACCGCGACGAGGCCGACGAGCATCAGCAGGCGTCGGCCGGCGACATGGTCGGGATCCCGCAGCGGAACCCCGGCCGCGTCCGTGACGATCAGCGCCGCGACCATCGAGATCACGGCCACCAGCGGGCCGGCGATCAGCATCCGCCGGTCGGGCGAGACCCGCTCGGTCGCGGCCGCCATGCCGCGTTCGCGCACGACGAGCATCAGGGGGATCCGGTCCGGGTCTTGAGGTCGACGATCATCGATTCGCACGGTCGACGCAACGCTTGGCAGCGTGAAACGGGACAGACCGGACGAGCGTGAGACGACGGAGGTCGCGAACCTCTGTGTATCACGCCGAGCGGCCTGATGACCCGTGCGGGCCACGGGATCGGCTCGCGCGTCGGCAGTCAAGGTACCGGGCGGTTTGACCGGCAAGCGGTCGTCACAACCAGCCTTAACGCGGGCAGATCAGCCGTTCGGGGTCGATCCGCGCCGCCGCCGGGTCACGTGAACGCGCCCGGCGGCAGCTCCTCGGCGATCTCCTCGGCGTCCTTGCCGGTGATCGACAGGATCCTGTGGTCGCGCATCCGGCAGATCACGCCGATTCGCGCGTCGGAGGAGCGACCGCCCTGATAGGCGACGAGGTGCAACAAGGCGACCACGGCGCCGTCGACCTCGGCGGTTCCCTCGACGTTGACCTCGAAGGCCTCCCAGAGGTCCTTGACCTCGTCGAACCACTGCGAGATCCCGTCGTGACCGCGGTAGTTCCGCCGCTTGAAGAGCAGCCCGAGCACCGGGTCGGCGTCGATGGCCGGGTCGGCGACCTCGAGCATCGCTGGCAGATCGGCGTTCGTCCATGACGCGTAGAAGCGTCGTACGGCCTCGACATCCTGCGCGGCCATCTCGCCGGGAAGTGTTCACCGCTGCGCGTCACCGGAAACCCGGTGAGACACGCGGCGCAACCCGCCGGCGGCGTTACCTGACCGCGCGGGTGACGGTGGCAGCGCGGCGGCTCGCGCTGCCGGGATAGCGCACGGTGACCTTGGCGGTCCGCCAGGCACCGGAGGGCAGCCGCAGGCGGGCGGCGTAGCGGCGGCTGCGGATGGTGACGCGCCGGGTGATGGTGCGTGTGCGCCCGGCGATCCGCGCGGTGGCCTTGATCGTGACGCGCCCGCTCACGCCGGGGGCGACGCTGCCGCGCACGATGATGGCGCGGCGATCGCGGGTGAGGGTCGGGCGGGCGAGGGCGAGGCGCGGGCTCGCTCGGGTCGGGGTCGGGAGCGAGGCGGGCGCGACCGTGGCGGGGTACGTGATCGTCCAGGTTGCGGCCTGGTTGGCGGCGAGGTTCCCGGCGGCGTCCTGCAGCGCGACGCGGGCGGTGTAGGTGCCGTGGCCGGCCAGGCTCACGGTGGCGGCGCCGCCGCCGCTGCCGGCGGGCTGGGTCCGGGTCTGACAGCCGGAGGGCCCGCAGACCGTTACGTGAGCGGTGGCGATCGGCGAGACCTGCCCGCCAGGCTCCGTCCACGAGATCGTCGTCGCCGGCGCCGACACGGTCACCGACGCCGGCGAGGTCGCGGTCGGCGTGTACGGAGCCGTGTTGTCGACGGTCACGGTCTGCGCGCCCGCGGGGGTGAAGTTGTCGCCGGCGTCGAGCACGCCGACCCGCGCGGTCCAGGTGCCGTCGGTGATGCCGGTGGAGTCGAACGTCAGCGACTCGGGGCTGCCGAGGTTGGGGCACGGCGAGCGGCGTGTGAAGTCGCACGCGCGCTCGGGGCCGGTGGCGACGGCGCGGTCGCCGTCAACGCGGACCTGCAGCCTGCGTATCCCGGTCGAGTCGCTCGCCGAGCCGACGCCGGCGGTGACGTTGCCGCGCAGGTAACCGCCCGCGAGAAGGCTGCCGCTGGCGCCCGAGGCGGTCGGCGCGGTGGTGTCGTTGACGGTGACGATGGCGGAGTGGATGCCGGTCCAGGCTTCGTGCAGGGTGGCGCCGGTCGCGCAGGAGGTCATCGCGTTGCTGCAGGCGATGCCGACCCGCAGCGAGCTCGTGTTGACCGTCCAGTCGGCGTTGCCGCCAGGGCCGCCGATCGTGCAGAAGAAGATGTCCGGCGTCTTCGTGCAGTCGCTGCCGGTCAGCTTGGTCCCGTCGGCGGTGCGGGTGTAGAGCTCCCACGGTGTTGACGCGCTTGCCGCGCGTAGCGCCACAGCCGCAGCCGCGTCAGCGACGTGCCCGCCGGGGCGTCGAAGCGCCACTGCGCGTAGCGCCCCAGCGGCGACGCGCCCGTTGTCAGCTTGTCCTGGACGACTAGGCCGTCGATGCCGGTGTCGTCGGCGGGCGGGCAGTTGCGCACCGACTCCAGGTGGGCGGGGTCGTCGGTCTCGAACGTCCAGGCGTCATCGGCGCCGGTCAGCGGCGTCGGAGGTGTGGCGGCCGGGCTGGCGCTGCAGGAGCGCACGTCGAACGTCCCGGCGAACGCGGGCGCCGCCCCGGCAAGCGCGAGGGTGGCGGCGACGGCCAGCAGCAGCAGGGCTGCGGGTCGGAAGGGTGCGAGGCATGGGACGGTCCTGTAGGGCCATCCAGAGAGGATTCGGCATCGCTAGCCGCGGCGCTTTAGCTTCCGGCCCTGCTCGCGCTCCGTCCGGCGGCCTTGACCGTGATGGTCAGGGCCTTGGTGCGCCCGACCTCGGGGACGTCGATGAGGACGCTGACGCGCCGCGGGGCGCGCCGAAGGCGCAGGCTGAGGCGGCCCGACGCGCGGGCGTAGCGGCCGGCCGTCGACGGTGAAGATCGCGCGGCCGAAGTCGGGCACGCCGGAGACGGCGATGCGCAGCACGCCGCGGCGGTAGCTCTGGCTGCGCAGCCTGGGTGCGCGCACGCCGAGCTCGGCCAGCGGGTCGGACGCGCCGGGCGCCTCGAGGACCCGGATCGTCGGCCCCGTGGCGCGGGCGGGCGGGGCCGGGGTGGCCGGGCGCGGGCTGGCGAGCACCGACTGCAGGCCCGCGTAGTGAAAGGCGGCGCCGACGTCGAGGACCTTGCCCGCGCCTGCGCGTGCGGGCGGTGGCCAGCAGCACGCTCTCGGCCGTCTGGGCGCTCATCCCCGGGCTGTAGGCGCGCAGCGCCGCCAGCGCTGCGCTGACCACGGGCGTCGAGAAGGAGGTGCCGCCGCCGACGGCGACCTGGCCGCCCGGCATCGACACGTGAACGCCGCAGCCGAAGGCCGAGATGTCGAGCTCCGGGCCGCGGCTTGAGAACGAGCAGAAGCCGCCAGCGCTGTCGCTGGCGCCGACGGCGAACGCGGCGCCGAACTTGGCCGGGTAGCCGATCTCACCGCCGTTGTTGCCCGCCCCCGCGACCACGTTGATGTCCCCGTTGACGCTGCGCATGTTGGTGATCTGGTTCTCGAGCTCGGCGAGCTCCGGTCCCGTGGCCGTGCCGAGGCCCGACAGCGACAGGTTGATGACGGTCGCGCCCGCCAGTCGCGGCAGGCGTCGAGCGCCTCGAGGTACGCAATGACGCTGCTCCCGCTGCTCCCGTCCGCAAACACGCGCACCGAGATGATCCGCGCCTGCGGCCAGATCCCCACCGAGCCGTGGCCGTCGAGGCGGCTCGCGACGATCCCCGCGACGTAGGTCCCGTGCTTGGCGATCCCGCTGCCGCCGACGTCGTCCAGCGTCCCGCCGTAGATGCTGTAGCGCGCCTCGACGTTGGCCGCGGCGTCGGTGGTGAGGTCGACGCCGGTGTCGACCACGCACACCCTGCCCGGGACGGGCGGCGGGCCGGCGTAGGCCAGGAACTCGGCGTTGGCGTCGATCGACTGCGGCGGCAGGTCCTCGGCGTGCGCGGCGGGAGCGGAGATGGCGGCCAGGGCAGCCGCAAGGGCGGTGGCGCGCAGCGGTCGCAGCAGGCGGGTGGTGAGGGTGATTCGCATGGCTCGGTTCGTTCGGTGGTGATCGGACGGCTCGTCGACAGCGACAGCGGCACCCGCCGTGAAGCGGGCGCCGCCGGATCGCAACGGAACTGGCGGGACGCCTCAGCCCCGCACGGTGACCTTGACCTGGTCGGACACGCCGGTCAGGAACGGGAACCCGGCCTCCTGGCGCACGCGGGCGCGGAACACGTAGGTCGCGCGGCCACGGGTGCGCGTGAAGCGGTAGCGCTCCGAGAAGCCGCCGGCGCGCAGCCGCGTCGAGCGGAACGTCATCCAGCGCGAGCCCTTCCTGACCTGCAGCTCGACCACCTTGCGGGCGTTGGCCGGCGCGCCGGCGATGCTGCCGCTGAAGCGCAGCGCCTGGCCGTTGGGCAGCGACCTGCGGTCGGTGCGCAGCGACACCTTCGCCACGACGCCGAGGCTGATGTCCCTGGTCTGCGAGAACGAGACGTCCTGCAGATGAGTGCGGTAGCCGAAGCGGATCGTCCGCGAGCGCTGGGCGGTCGTGACGTAGCGGAACGTGCCCGACGTGTCGGTCGTGACCTCGCCGGCCGGGAGCATCCTGGCGCCGACCATCTTGTCCTGCTGCATGACCCACAGCCGCGCGCCGGTGATCGGCTTGCCGTCCGGCGCGGTCAGGCGGCCGGTGATGAGCACCTTCTTGCCGTAGCGGCTCTTGATGCTCGAGCGCTTGCTGGACGCGAACGCCGCCTTCAGGGTCGCCGACGACGATCCGTTGGCGCCGTTCAGCGTGAGGCTGACGCCGTCCCGCCCGTCTCGACCGTCCGCGCCGTCGGCGCCGTTCCTGCCCGCGGGTGCGACGGGATCCGGCGCGACCGGCGCGACCGCGTCGGGCACGTTGTCGATGCTCACGGTCTGAGCCGACGTCGTGGTCCGGCGGTTGCCCGCGGCGTCGGTCGTGCGCACGCCGAGCGTGTAGACGCCGTCCGGCACGTGCGCGGTGTCGATCGTCAACTCGGGGCTCTGCGAGAGCGGGCAGGCGTTCCAGTCGGCGAACTGGCAGGTGCCGGCCTTCTGGGAGGACAGCGGCTGGGACCAGTCGCGGTCGTAGTCGATCGTGGCCACGAGCGTGTCCTCGAGCAGGACCTCGACCTTCTGCACGCCCGAGTGCGCGTCGCTGGCGGTGATCCGCAGCGTCCTGGTGCCCGACTTCGTGCCGGCGGTGGTCAGCGAGCCGCCGTCGATCGTGGCATCGGCGGGCAGCGTGCCCTCCGACACCGTGTTCTCGATTCCCACGATGTACAGCGGCCAAGGGCTGTCCAGGTCACAGGTCTGGCTGGCGACGGCGCCACAGAACAGGTGCCAGGCGAACACGGGCTTGCCTGTGAGGTTGCGCGCGTCCGGGGTGCTGCGCGTATCGGCCCCCGGGGCGCTCCAGACGCCCTCCATGATGTCCGTCTCGGCGTAGATGGCGGTGGGCGACCCGGTGCCCGACAACCGCGCGTGCAGGTAGGACTTCTGCTCGCCGAGGCTGTAGCCGGCCGGCTTGTACAGGTAGGCGCCGGCCATCGAACCGGGATCCATCGGCAAGAAGCCCTGTGAGAAGCCGAACTCGCCGCCTGCGGCGCAGTTGTCGAACGCGGCCAGGTGCGTCGCAGTGCCGCCGACAGAGGTGTTCAACACCCACGGTCCGCGGGTGCCGGTCTGCTTCCCGGGCACGTTGCAGGCGTACATCGGATAGCTGCCGGCCTGAGCGGCGCTCGGCACGAGCGCGGCGATCGCGGCGAGCGCCGCGATCGCGGCGAGCACCCAACCGAGCCGGGCTGGCCGTCGCCGGCGGCGAACGGGAAGGGCTGCTGCGGTCATGTCGTCGTGGCCTCCTGCCAGGGTCGAGAGGTCGGGCGTGCGTGCCCAACAAGACCTCTAGGCGACCGGGCGCCAAGTTCTCCCCCCTCCCGCGAACGATTTCGTGGGATCTGACCCTCGGGTGGTCTCTCGTCGCCGCATACCGGTGACAGGAGACCCCAAAATGACGATTAGGACCCGCGCCGGGGGGTACCTTCGGTTCTACGAGAGAGGTCGAGTGCCTCGGGAGGCCCGCCACGCGGCGGGCCTTCCGCGTTTAAGCGGCTATGCCGCGGCTGCGACCAGACCGTCGTCGCGACGGTCGATCTCGAACCACACGCGCGCGAGGCCCCGGCACACGCCCCAGCGGTCCGAAAGCGTCCCCACGAGGTGCAGGCCCCAGCCGCCGACGTCGGTGGCCGGGCGGTCGCGCGCGACAGGCACGAATCCCTCGCCGTGGTCGACGACCTCGACGCGCAGGCGGCGCGGGTCGTCGGACTCGATCCGCAGCGTGACCGAATCCTGATCGCCGTACTTGACCGCGTTCGTGACGAGCTCGGAGACCAGCAGCTTGGCCTGGGCCAGGAGCGCCGGGTCGATGCCGTCGCTCAGCCCGTCGACCGCACGGCGGGCGAGCGCCGGTGCGGTCGAGTCGCGGGGGATGTCGAGGCTCAGGGCGGGCATGGGTCAGCAACCGCTGGAACACACTGGTATTCCGCGGAGACAATCGGATAAACGCGGTCCGAGGTGCCGCGTTGGCGCGTGACGCTCGGCCGCCGACGGAGCCCCGCGGTCAACCTGCCGAGCGGCTCGCCCCGCGCCGGCGCGCGGGCGCCGCGGGAGGTCGCGCCCCGACGCGCCGGCGCAGTACCACCGAGCCCCCGTAGCGCCCGCCGAAGCTGAAGCTCGCGTCGTCCATCAGCGCCCGCATCAGGTCCAGGCCGCGACCGCGGTCGGGGTCCGTGGTGCCGGGCGTGGCACCGGCGTCGTGGACGGTGATGAACACGTCGTCGTCGCGGCGCTCGAAGGCGACGCTGATCGGCACCGGGGCGAAATCGTGGGCGTGCTCGATCGCGTTCTGCCAGGCCTCGTTGGCCGCCATGGTCACCGCCGCGACGTCCTCGTCGGACGCGCCCGCCTCGGCCAGCCAGCGGCGCAGCATCCGCCGCAGGGCGCCGAGCGCGTCGCGGTCGGGCGACAGGGTGAAGCGCGCGCTCGGGCCCAGCGACGGCTCGGCCCGCACGAACAGCGCGGTGACGTCGTCGTCGCCGCTGGACGGACCGAGGCAGCTGTCGAGCACGAGGTCGCGCAGGGCCTCGACGCCGACCTGCGAGGCGCCCTTCGTGGCGGTCAGCAGCCGCTGCAGGCCCGCGTCGATGCTCTCGCCGCGGCGCTCGATCAGGCCGTCGGTGTACAGCACGAGCGCGGCGCCGGGCGGGAACTCGGCGACCGTCTCGGGATGGATCGGCAGATCGCTCACGCCCAGCGGCGGCGTGACGCCGGGCAGCGTCCGCGGCGCGCCGCCGGCGGGCACGAGCAGCGGCGGCGGATGGCCGGCGTTGACGAAGCACAGCCGCTCGCGATCGGGCTCGATCACCGCGTAGACGAGCGTGGTCAGCTCGTCGGGGCTCAGGGCGCGGTGGTAGACGTTCATCCGCTGCGCGAACGCCGCCGGGGAGTGGCCCTCGAGCGCGTACGCGCGGGCCGCGCTGCGCAGCTGGCCCATCCGCGCCGCGGCCGCCACCCCGCGACCGGCGACGTCGCCCACGACCAGCCCGACGCGGCCGCCCGACAGCGCGATCACGTCGTACCAGTCGCCGCCGACCTCGATGCCCTGGCCACCGGCGCGGAAGTGGGCGGCCAGGCTCACGCCCGGCACATCGGGCAGCGAGTGGGGGAGGAGGTCCTGCTGCAGCGTGGCGGCGACGTGCTGCTCGCGCTCGAGCAGCAGCACCCGTCGGATGATGAGCGCGGCGCGCTCCGCGGCGTGGGCCACGAGCGCGCTCCGCTGGCCGGGCGGCGTCCCGCTGCCGGCGCCGGCCACCGCCAGCGCGCCGAACAGCTCGCCGCCCGCGCGCAACGGGACGGCCAGCGTCGCCCCGTCGTCCTCGGCCACCTCGCGCCCCTCCATCAGCGCGCGGCGCAACGCGCGCCCGGCGCCCTCGGCCGCGCCGCGCCGGGCGTCGGCCACCACCGCGCCGCCGGGGTCGATTACGCGGACCGCGGCGCCGTGCGCGCCGAGCACGTCGTCCAGGCGCCGGCACAGCTCGTCGACGAGGTGCGTGAGCGAGAGCGCGTCGAGGTCGTCGGTCAGCGCGGCCACGCGCGCCAGCCGGGTGGCCAGCGCCTCGGCCTCGCCGCGGGCGGCGCGCTCGGCCGCCGCGCGCTCGAGCGCGGCCTGCGTGCGCCGGCGCTCGCGCAGGTCCTCGATCTGCAGCAGGACCGAGTCGCGATCGCCGCGCCCGTCGCGCACGGGCGCGGCGATGACCGCCACCGGCAGCTCCTCGCCGCCGGCCCGCAGCCGCAGCTCGGCCTCGCGCGAGCCATCGCGGCCGTCGCCGGGGCCCAGCGCGCGCCGGCACAGCTCGCCCACCGCGCCGCGGTCGGCCGGGTCGAAGCGGTCGGCCACCGGCGAGCCGGGCGCGGGAGCCCGGCCGTCGAGCAGCGCGGTCAGCGCCGGGTTGACGCGCACCACGCGCCCGCCGGAGTCGACGAGCGCCACGCCGGTCGGCGAGGACTCCCAGGCGCGCCGCAGCAGCTCGTCGGCGCGCTCGCGCCCCAGCCGCTGGCGCTCGAGCTCGGCGAAGACGGCGACCTTGGAGCGCAGCACGACGGGCTCGAACGGCTTGAGCACGTAGTCCACGGCGCCGCTCTCGTAGCCGCGCAGCACCTGGGCCATGTCGGTGCTGATCGCGGTCAGGAAGATGATCGGCGTGCTCGCGCTGCGCTCGCGCCCGCGGATGTACTGCGCCGTCTCGAAGCCGTCCATGCCCGGCATCTGGACGTCGAGCAGCACGACCGCGAAGTCCTCGTCCAGCAGCGCGCGCAGCGCCTGCTCGCCCGAGCCCGCCGTGACGAGCCGCACGTCGAGCGGCTCGAGCACGGCGGTCAGCGTAAGCAGGTTCTCGGGCCGGTCGTCGACGAGCAGGACGGCGGGCGCCTCGGCCTCGGGCGGTGGCGCGGTGCTCACCCCAGCCACACCCGCATGAGCGACAGCAGCGTGTCCATGTCGACCGGCTTGGTGATGTAGTCCGACGCCCCCGCGGCGATGCACTTGTCGCGATCGCCCTTCATCGCCTTGGCGGTCAGCGAGATGATCGGCAGGTGCTCGAAGCGGCCCATGGCGCGGATCGCGCGCGCCGTCTCGTAGCCGTCCATCTCGGGCATCATCACGTCGAGCAGCACGAGGTCGACGCCGGGCGCCTCGCGCAGCTTGGCCACGCCCTCGCGGCCGTTCTCGGCGTAGGCCACCTTCATGCCGCGCATCTCCAGCGCGCTGGTGAGCGCGAACACGTTGCGGATGTCGTCGTCGACGATAAGGATCCGCTTGCCGTGGAACACGGAGTCCGCGGTGCGCAGCTGGACGAGGAGCTTGCGCGTGGCGGCCGGCAGGTTGGCCTCCATCCGGTGCAGGAACAGGGCGGTCTCGTCGACCAGGCGCTCGGGTGAGGAGACGGCCTTTCCGTTCAGCCTTCCGACCAGCTCCTCGAGCCGGCGGCGCTCGGGCGCGGCCAGCGGCTCGGGCGCGTAGACGATCAGCGGAAGCTCGCGCAGCTGCTCGTCGCCGGCCGCCTGCTCGAGCAGCCCGAAGGCCGGCTCGACGTGGTCGCCAAGCGCCAGCACGGCGCAGTCCGCGCCCTGCGCGCGGAGCTGGGCGACGGCCTCGGCCTCGGGGACGTCGACCACGTCGACGTCGTCGCCCGCGCCGAGCAGCGCCATCGTGGCGGCGTCGAGCTCGGTGCCGTTGCGGATCAGGGCCAGGCGCTTGACCGTCCGCCGCTCGAGCGCGTCGAGGTGCTCGAGCGCCTGGCGGGCGGCGTCGGCGCCGTCGTCGGTCGACAGGTGCGCGGCCGCCCCGGCCCGCAGCGCGGCCAGGCGCCCGGCCGGCGGGCCGACCACGTAGACCGGGCGGTGGCGCGTCTCGGGATGCTGCTTGAGCTGGCCGAGCAGGACCTCGCCGCGGCCGTCGCCGGCGAAGAGCAGAACGGCGTCGGGGCGGAACTCGCGGGCGAGCACGAGGCCCATCGGCGCGCGGCGGGCCAGCAGCGCCTTCAGGCCGCGCCCGTGGGCGGCGTCGATGGCCGCCCGCGCACGCTGCGCGTCGTGGGCGATGACGAGCAGCACGCGATCGCCGGCGTCGATCGTCGCGCGGTCGTCGTCCTCGGCGTCGAGCGCCGGCGCCGCCTCCTCGACGACGTCGAGCGCGACGCCGTGGCCGGCCACGGCCACCGCCGGCTCGAGCGCGTCGGGGCGCCCGTCGGTCCCGCGCGGGGCCAGCGGCAGCAGCAGCGTGAACGTGCTGCCCACGCCCGGGGCGCTCGTGACGTGGATCTCGCCGCCGAGCAGGCGAGCGATCTCGCGGCTGATCGACAGCCCGAGCCCGGTGCCGCCGTACTTGCGCGACGTCGTCCCGTCGGCCTGCTGGAAGGCCTCGAAGATCGCCACGAGCTTCTCGTCGGGGATGCCGACCCCGGTGTCGACGACCGAGAACTCGAGCGTGTCCTCCTCCTCCCCGGCCGCCGCGATGCGCAGCGTGACCGAGCCGTGGTGGGTGAACTTCACCGCGTTGGACAGCAGGTTGCGCAGGATCTGCTGCAGGCGCTGCTCGTCGGTGACGATCGCCGCGGGCAGCCGCGGGTCGGTCTCGATCGCGAAGCGCAGGCCCTTCTCCTCGGCCACCGGGCGGAACGCGCGCTCGACGTCCTCGCGCAGGTCGCCGAGCGCGAGCTGGGAGACGTGCAGGTCCATCTTGCCCGCCTCGACCTTGGACAGGTCGAGGATGTCGTTGATGAGGGCGAGCAGGTCGTTTCCCGCGGCGTAGATCGTCTCGGCGAACTCGACCTGCTGGGCGCCGAGGTTGCCCTCCGCGTTCTCGGCCAGCATCCGCGACAGGATCAGCAGGCTGTTGAGCGGGGTGCGCAGCTCGTGGCTCATGTTGGCCAGGAACTCCGACTTGTACTTCGAGGACAGCGCGAGCTGCGCGGCCTTCTCCTCCAGCCCGCGACGGGCGAGCTCGATCTCGGCGTTCTTGATCTCGATGTCGCGGTTCTGCTGGGATAGCAGGATCGCCTTGTCCTGGAGCTCGTCGTTGGTCTGGCGCAGCTCCTCGGACTGCTTCTGCAGCTCCTGGGTCAGCGCCTGGGACTGCGACAGCAGCTCCTCGGTGCGCATGTTGGCCTGGATCGTGTTGATCACGACGCCGATCGTGTCCGTGAGCTGGTCCAGGAAGGCCTGGTTCACCTCGCCCAGCGGGCGCAGCGAGCCGAGCTCGATCACGCCGAGGACCTGTTCCTCGAACATGATCGGCATGACCTGGATCGTGGCCGGGGTGGCCTGACCGAGGCCGGAGGCGACCTTGATGTAGTCGTCCGGGACGTCGGTCAGGCGGATCGGGCGGCCCTCGAGCGCGCACTGGCCGACCAGCCCCTCGCCCAGGCCGAAACGCGCGGGCACCCCGGCCTGGGGCATGTAGCCGTAGGAGGCGATCAGCGCCAGCGTGTCGCGATCGCCGTCTGCGTGCTCGACCAGGAAGAAGGCGCCGTGCTGGGCCCTGACGACCGGCGTGAGCTCGCTCATGATGAGCTGGGTGACGGCCTTGAGGTCGCGCTGGCCCTGCAGCATTCCCGAGATGCGGGCCAGGTTGGTCTTCAGCCAGTCCTGCTCCGCGTTGACCTTCGTGGTCTCGCGGAGGTTCTCGATCATCTGGTTGATGTTGTCGCTGAGCTCGGCGACCTCGCCCTGGGCCTCGACGGTGATCGAGCGCGTCAGGTCGCCCTGCGTCACGGCCGTCGACACCTCGGCGATCGCGCGGACCTGGGTGGTCAGGTTGCCGGCGAGCTGGTTGACGTTCTCGGTCAGGTCGCGCCACGTCCCGCTGACGCCCTCGACGCGGGCCTGGCCGCCGAGCTTGCCCTCGGTGCCGACCTCGCGCGCGACGCGCGTGACCTCGTCGGCGAACGAGCTGAGCTGGTCGACCATGACGTTGATGGTCTGCTTGAGCTCGGCGATCTCGCCCTGGGCGTCGACGGTGATCTTCTGGCCGAGATCGCCGTTGGCCACCGCGGTCGCCACCTGGGCGATGTTGCGCACCTGGCTGGTCAGGTTGGCGGCCATGAAGTTGACGTTGTCGGTCAGGTCGCGCCACGTGCCGGCCACGCCGGGGACGTCGGCCTGGCCGCCGAGCTTGCCCTCGGTGCCGACCTCGCGCGCCACGCGCGTGACCTCGTCGGCGAACGAGCTGAGCTGCTCGACCATCGTGTTGATCGTGTCGGCCAGCGCGGCGACCTCGCCCTTGGCCTCGACGGTGATCTTCTTGGACAGGTCGCCGTTGGCCACGGCAGTGGTCACCTGGGCGATCCCGCGGACCTGGTCGGTCAGGTTGACCGCCATGCCGTTGACGTTCTCCGTCAGCCCCTTCCAGGTGCCCGACACGCCGGCCACCTCGGCCTGGCCGCCGAGCTTGCCCTCGGTGCCGACCTCGCGCGCGACGCGCGTGACCTCGGCCGCGAACGCGCTGAGCTGGTCGACCATCGTGTTGATGGTGTCCTTGAGCTCGAGGATCTCGCCACGCGCATCTACGGTGATCTTCTGGCCCAGGTCGCCGTTGGCCACGGCCGTGGTGACCTGGGCGATGTTGCGCACCTGGTCGGTCAGGTTGCGGGCCATCAGGTTGACGTTCTCCGTCAGGTCGCGCCAGGTGCCCGACACGCCCGCCACCTCGGCCTCGCCGCCGAGCTTGCCCTCGGTGCCGACCTCGCGCGCGACGCGCGTGACCTCGGCCGCGAACGCGCTGAGCTGGTCGACCATCGTGTTGATCGTGTCCTTGAGCTGAGCGACCTCGCCCTTGACGTCCACCGTGATCTTCTGCGACAGGTCACCCTTGGCCACGGCGGTGGTGACCTGGGCGATGTTGCGCACCTGGTCGGTCAGGTTGGAGGCCATGAAGTTGACGTTGTCGGTCAGGTCCTTCCACGTGCCGCCGACGCCGGGCACGAACGCCTGACCGCCGAGCCGGCCCTCGGTGCCGACCTCGCGCGCGACGCGCGTGACCTCGTCGGCGAACGCGCGCAGCTGGTCGACCATCGTGTTGATCGTGTCCTTGAGCTGGAGGACCTCGCCCTTGGCGTCGACCGTGATCTTCGAGCTCAGGTCGCCCTCGGCCACGGCGGTCGTGACCTGGGCGATGTTGCGCACCTGGTCGGTCAGGTTGGCCGCCATCGAGTTGACGTTGTCGGTCAGGTCCTTCCACGTCCCGGCCACGCCGGGGACCTCGGCCTGGCCGCCGAGCTTGCCGTCGGTGCCGACCTCGCGCGCCACGCCGGTGACCTGCTCGGCGAACACGCTGAGCGTGTCGGTCATCGAGTTGATCGTCTCGGCCAGCGCGGCGACCTCGCCCTTGGCGTCGACCGTGATCTTCTGCGACAGGTCGCCCTTGGCCACCGCGGTCGCCACCTGGGCGATGTTGCGGACCTGGCTGGTCAGGTTGGAGGCCATGAAGTTGACGTTCTCGGTGAGGTCGCGCCACACGCCCGAGACGTCGCGCACCTCGGCCTGGCCGCCGAGCTTGCCCTCGGTGCCGACCTCGCGCGCGACGCGCGTGACCTCGTCGGC
>CAWBBQ010000010.1:0-83761 GCA_963787065.1 uncultured Actinomycetes bacterium | reverse complement strand
CTACATTGGCGCGTACAGAGGGCTGCGATACCGCGAGGTGGAGCGAATCCCTCAAAGCGCGTCTCGGTTCGGATTGCAGGCTGAAACCCGCCTGCATGAAGGTGGAGTTGCTAGTAATCGCGGATGAGCATTGCCGCGGTGAATACGTTCCCGGGCCTTGTACACACCGCCCGTCACACCACGGGAGTGAGCAACACCCGAAGCCGGTGGCCTAACCCTTTTGGGAGGGAGCCGTCGAAGGTGGGGCTCGTGACTGGGGTGAAGTCGTAACAAGGTAGCCGTACCGGAAGGTGCGGCTGGATCACCTCCTTTTCTAGGGAGCCCTGTATCAAGGGCCTGTACGGCACGGCGCCGCGCGGACGCTCGTGGCCTTCGTCGCCACGTCCGGTCCGCCGGCCATCGACCGTGCAGCTAGAACGTCGACCGGACCTGGCCGGCCTCAGCCGCCGTCTCGCATTCCGCGAGCGGCCACGTCGCTCCGGCGACGTGCGACATATCGTCGAGCTCGAAGGCCGGACATGCTGTTGAGTTTTGAGAGACCGGTGCCCGCCGGTCGGCGATCGTGCCGACCTGCCGGCCCAGCGCCTTCTCGGCGGCCCTTGAAAACTGCACAGTAGCCACAGTGACCGCGAACGATAAGCGCGGTCACACGGGTATCACCGGCCGAACTCTGCCGAGTTCGGCCAGATCACCGTCAAGATAGTAAGGGCACACGGTGGATGCCTTGGCACCTAGAGTCGATGAAGGGCGTGGACGACTGCGATAAGCCACGGTGAGGCGTTGAACAGCCTTTGACCCGTGGATACCCGAATGGGGAAACCCGGCGCCGGTAATGCGGCGTCACCCCCGGCTGAACACATAGGCCGGGCGGAGACAAGCGGGGGAAGTGAAACATCTCAGTACCCCGAGGAAAGGAAATCAACAGAGACTCCCTGAGTAGTGGCGAGCGAAAAGGGAAGAGCCCAAACCGGATGCGTGTAAGCGGCGACGCGTTGCGTATCCGGGGTTGTAGGGCGCCTGTTCTGGGCCGTCGCCGGCCCAGCGGAAGTTACAAAGCCGTTCGATAGTCGAAGCGCGTGGAACCGCGCACCATAGAGGGCAACCGTCCCGTAGACGAAATCGTTCGACCTTCCGTCAGGCGCGCCTGAGTAGGTCCGCACCCGTGAAACGCGGACTGAAGCTGGGGGGACCACCCTCCAAGGCTAAGTACTCCTAGGTGACCGATAGCGGACTAGTACCGTGAGGGAAAGGTGAAAAGTACCCCGGAAGGGGAGTGAAATAGTACCTGAAACCGCGTGCCTACAAGCGGTCGGAGCGGACTTCGGTCCGTGACGGCGTGCTTTTTGCATAACGAGCCGGCGAGTTACTCGTCTGCGGCAAGGTTAAGCGATGAGCGGAGCCGTAGCGAAAGCGAGTCCGAACAGGGCGAATCAGTCGCAGGCGGTAGACCCGAAACTGAGCGAGCTACCCATGGGCAGGCTGAAGCGGGGGTAAGACCTCGTGGAGGGCCGAACCGACCTAGGTTGAAAACTGGGCGGATGACCTGTGGGTCGGAGTGAAAGGCTAATCAAGCTCAGTGATATCTGGTTCTCTCCGAAATATATTTAGGTATAGCCTCGGATAAATTGCGTTGTGGCCGTAGAGCACTGTTTGGACTAGGGGCCCTACCAGGTTACCGACTTCAGGCAAACTCCGAAGACCATGAACGTGTACTCCGGGAGTCAGTTGCTGGGGGATAAACTTCAGCGTCAAAAGGGAAACAGCCCAGACCGCCAGCTAAGGTCCCCAAATGCTTGCTAAGTGGTAAACGATGTCCGATTGCACAGACAACCAGGAGGTTGGCTTAGAGGCAGCCACCCTTGAAAGAGTGCGTAACAGCTCACTGGTCAAGTGGTCGGGCGCGGATAATTCAACGGGGCTTAAGCAAGCTACCGAAGCTGCGGGTGCGTGAGATCCACGGATCGATCGCGCGGTAGGAGAGCGTTCCCTCGCCCGTGAAGCGGCGGCGTAAGCCAGCCGTGGAGGCGTGGGAAGTGAGAATGCCGGCATGAGTAACGAAAGAGGGGTGAGAATCCCCTCCACCGATTGCCCAAGGGTTCCTGAGTAAAGTTCGTCTGCTCAGGGTTAGTCGGGACCTAAGGCGAGGCCGAAAGGCGTAGTCGATGGCCAACAGGTTGATATTCCTGTACCACGTCGCATCCGTTTGACCGATGGGAGGACGAGGAAGGCTACGGGATCCCAGGCGATGGTTGCCCTGGGGTAAGCATGTAGGGGTGGTCCCTGGCAAATCCGGGGCCGCATAACCCGAGGTGCGATGCCAGCTGGCTCAAGAGCCGGCGAGTCCCCGACGCCATGCCTCCGAGAAAAGTCTCTAGGGAGGATGCGCGTGCCCGTACCAAAACCGACACAGGTGGGCAAGTAGAGAATACTAAGGTGATCGAGATAACCCTCGTTAAGGAACTCGGCAAAATTGCTCCGTAACTTCGGGAGAAGGAGCGCCCCAGTAGGGTGAAGCCGCTTGCCGGTGGAGCCCGAGGGGGCCGCAGTGAATAGGTCCAAGCGACTGTTTACCAAAAACACAGGTCTCTGCTAAGTCGTAAGACGACGTATAGGGGCTGACGCCTGCCCGGTGCCGGAAGGTTACGTGGAGGTGTTAGGGCTTTGGCCCAAAGCACCGAAGCTAAGCCCCGGTAAACGGCGGCCGTAACTATAACGGTCCTAAGGTAGCGAAATTCCTTGTCGGGTAAGTTCCGACCTGCACGAATGGCGTAACGACTTGGACGCTGTCTCAACGAGGGGCTCGGTGAAATTGCAGTCTCGGTGAAGATGCCGAGTACCCGCGGCTAGACGGAAAGACCCCGTGAACCTTTACTACAACTTGGTATTGGTGTTCGATGCATCTCGCTCAGGATAGGTGGGAGGCTTTGAAGCGCCGGCTGCGGCTGGCGTGGAGCCAACCTTGAGATACCACCCTTGATGTATTGGACATCTAACACCGCGCCGTTATCCGGGCGGTGAACAGTGCCAGGCGGGTAGTTTGACTGGGGCGGTCGCCTCCCAAAATGTAACGGAGGCGCACAAAGGTTCCCTCAGTACGGTTGGAAATCGTGCGTAGAGTGCAAAGGCAGTAAGGGAGCTTGACTGTGAGACAGACATGTCGAGCAGGTGCGAAAGCAGGTCTTAGTGATCCGGCGGTAGCAAGTGGAAGTGCCGTCGCTCAACGGATAAAAGGTACTCCGGGGATAACAGGCTTATCGGGCCCAAGAGTCCACATCGACGGCCCGGTTTGGCACCTCGATGTCGGCTCGTCGCATCCTGGGGCTGAAGTAGGTCCCAAGGGTTGGGCTGTTCGCCCATTAAAGCGGCACGCGAGCTGGGTTCAGAACGTCGTGAGACAGTTCGGTCCCTATCTGCCGTGGGCGTTGGAGAGTTGAGGGGAGTTGTCCCTAGTACGAGAGGACCGGGATGAACGCACCTCTGGTGTATCTGTTGTCCTGCCAAGGGCACCGCAGGTTAGCTACGTGTGGATCGGATAACCGCTGAAGGCATCTAAGCGGGAAGCCGACCTCGAGATGAGCTCTCCCATCCCCTTGAGGGAGTAAGGACCCTGGTAGACCACCAGGTTGATAGGCCGGATCTGGACGCACGGTGACGTGTGAAGGAGACCGGTACTAATGGTCCGAGGGCTTGACGGTCTTTTTGTTGTGGTACCCATGTGGCGCTGTGCGGTTTTGAAGGGCACCGAGAAGGTGTGATCTCTCACCGGTTTCCGGTGGTCATGGCGAGGGGGAAACACCTCTTCCCATTCCGAACAGAGCAGTTAAGCCCCTCAGCGCCGATGGTACTTGGCCCGCAAGGGCCCGGGAGAGTAGGACGCCGCCGGTTTGAACATCACCGCGGGCCGCCCACTGGGCGGCCCGTCGTGCGTTGTGGCGAGGCATGACGAGCGCCGAGCGGCGTGGAACAGGCCTGGGGCCGCGGAGCGCCGGCGCCCGGGCGCCGGGCCCGCGCGGGCGCACGCAGCGGGAGGCGATGCGGGTGCGACGCCGCAGGCTCGTCGGCCCAGGCCGGCGCGTAGGCGGGCTCGACGGCCGGGCCCGGCGCGGAGGCGGGGTCGGGGGCGCGGGGCGGCGCGGAGGCAGGCCCGGTCCGGCGCGGCGCGGAGGCGGGCTCGGGGGCGCGGCGCGGCGCGGAGGCAGGCTCGGGGACGCGCCCTCGTGCGTAGGCCAGCGCGGGGGAGCGCCCTCCCGCCAGTGCGCGCGCAGACGCGCGCTCGAGCTCCGTCGCGCCGTCGTCGAGCGTGGCGAACGCGACGGCGACGCCGACGGCGCGATGCAGCGCATGGCGCCAGCCGCCGGCGGATGGATCGGGCAGATCGGGCGGAGCGAGGCGGGAGAACATGTGTTCGTGAGGCTAGGGCGGGCCGCGGACGGAACGGGCGGGCTGCACGGGGTCTTGCAGCATCCCGGCGACTAGAGTCAGCGCGATGGTCCACCTGCGGATCGTGGTGCCCCACGAGACGGCCGAGTCGGTGCTCGATTGTCTCGAGCGATTCGCCTCGGTGATCAACGTCATCCACCTCCCGAACTCGGCTCGGCGTCCGGCGGGCGACGCGATCATGTGCGACGTCGCGCGCGAGGACGCGAGCCTCGTGCTCGAGAAGCTGCGCAAGCTCAACGTCCCGCGCGACGGGTCGATCGCCGTCGAGCAGGTGGACACCGCGCTGTCCGAGGCCGCCGACGCGGCCGAGAAGGTGGCCGAGGGCGCGCCGTCGGACGCGGTCATCTGGGAGGAGGTGACCGAGCGCACCTCGGAGTCCGCCTCGCTGTCCGGCGCGTTCCTCCTGTTCATGGTTCTCGCGGCGCTGATCGCCTCGGTCGGGATCCTGCTCGAGAGCCCGATCCTCGTCGTCGGAGCGATGGTCGTCGGACCCGAGTTCGGGCCGATGGCCGGCTTCTGCGTCGCCGCCGTGCAGCGCCGTCCGCGGCTTGCCGGGCGCTCGTTCGTGGCGCTCGCGGTCGGCTTTCCGGCGGCCATCGCGGTCACGGTGGTGGCCACGATGGCGTATCAGGCCATCGGCGCCGGGCCCGACACCTTCGTCGCCGAGGATCACCCGCTGGCGCGCACGATCGCCTCGCCCGACTTCTTCGCCGCGTTCGTGGCCTTCTGCGCCGGCGTGGCCGGGATGCTGTCGCTGAGCACGGCGAAGTCGGGCGCGCTGATCGGGGTGCTGATCTCCGTCACGACGATCCCCGCGGCGGCCAACGTCGGCGTCGCGGCCGCCTACGGCGACGGCGACGGCTTCGCCGGCTCTCTCGGGCAGCTCGCCGTCAACGTCGCCTGCGTGCTCGTCGCGGGCACGCTCACGCTCGCCATCCAGCGGGCCGTCTACCATCGCCACCGCGCCAACTACGAGCGCCGCGCGGCGAGCCGGTCACGCGAGCTCGGGCTCGATGACCGCCACCGCGAGCACGTCCGCTAGGCGGCGAGCTACCGGACGTTGGAGCCGAGCGAGGACCAGACGTCGAGCTTGGTCCGCACGCGCGCGACCACGTCGGTGGTGAACTCGCTCGTCGTCGCGTGGCCGCCGAGGTCGGGGGTGCGCACGCCCGACGCCGTGGCCTCGAGCACGCTCTCGTAGACCGCACGCGAGGCGCCGCCCGCGCGATCGTGGCCCTTGACCGCGGCGTAGTGCAGCACCGCGGCGCAGGCCAGCAGCATGGCCATGGGGTTGGCGATGTCCTTGCCCTCCAGCGCGGGCGCGGTGCCGTGCGGCGCCTCGGCCATGGCCACGCGCGTGTCGAAGTCCTCGTCGAAGGCCAGCAGCACCGACTCGGCCCCGGCGATCGAGCCGAACATCGGCATCACCAGATCGCTCAGGCAGTCTCCGTCGCGGTTCAGCGCCGGGATCACGAGCGTGCCGTCGGCGGCGCCGCCGATCAGCCCGGCATACGTCGCGTCGATCAGCACCGGCTGGTAGCGCACATCGGGGTGCCGCTCGGCGGCCGCGTCGAGCTCCTCCTTGAGCATGCCCTCGTACACCGGCGAGACCGTCCACTTCGGGCCCCCGTAGACCCGGCCGCCCATCTCCGCCGCGGTGCGGAACGCGTACTCGGCGACCGCGCGGCACGTGGAGCGCGTGATCCGCTCGGTGCGGAAGGCGACCTCGTCGGGAGCGCCCGCGTCGCCCTCGCGCCACTGCTCGGCGCCGTAGGCGTCCTCGACGGCCATCCGCACCACCGAGATCGGATGGTGCACGCCGGCCACCGGCGTCACGCCGGGGATGCGCCGGCCCGTGCGGATGATCACCTTGCCGTCGACGTCCTCGCGCAGGATCCGGTTGGGCGAGCCGACGTCGTCCCTGCCCTCGGGCGTCACCGTGGCCGCCTTCAGCCCGAACCCGGCCGCGCGCATCGCCTCGGCCGCCTCGCGGACGACGGCGTTGCCGGTCTCGCGGCGGTGCCCGAGTGACAGGTCGTAGCGCGGCAGGTCGAGCTCCAGGCCCAGGACCTCGGGATCGAGCACCCGCAGCGACTGCTCCAGCAGCTCCTGACCGGTCTGATCACCCTCCAGGACGACGATCCGCAGCGGCTCGGTCATGGCGCGGCACGATAGCGCGGGGTCGTCGGCGCTCGGGATAGGCTCCCGCCCCTGATGGGCGGCCTGCAGTGCAGCTGGTGCGGCGTCGACGTCGGCCGCGAAGAGGGGTTCCGGGCGAGCGAGCCCGAGGGCGAGCGCTGGGCGGTGTTCTGCCGCCTCGAGCACATCGTGCCGTGGGCCATCCAGGGCGCGCACTGGGAGCCGGGCACGATCCTCGGGCGCGGCGAGCCCGACGACGGGCTCGGTCGCTGCGCCCACTGCGGCGGGCCGCTCGGCGGCCGTCGCGTCCTGCTCGTCCGCCATCGCGGCGAGCACCGCATCGCCGACGCGTTCTGCGGCGTCGACCATCTCCTGTCGTGGGCCAAGGCGGGGGGTCGCTGGCAGTCGGCATGATGCGGTGGTGCACCGTCCCGCGCGCGGGGCGCAGGCCGTCGCGCGTGCGGGGGCCGCGACCGCCGCGCTCGGGCTGAGCGCCGCGCTCGCCGTCGGCACCCCGGCGGCGGGGGTCGCCGGCTTCGCCCTGATGGGCATCGGTCTGGCGGCCGTGTTCCCACTCGCGCTCCGGGCCGCCGGACGCGACGCGGCGCACACGGGCCCCGAGCTGGCCGCCGTGTCGACCGTCGGCTACACCGGCTTCCTGCTCGGCCCGCCGCTCATCGGCGTGCTCGCCGAGGCCAGCGGCCTGGCCGCCGCGCTGCTGGTCGTCAGCGGCGCGTGCGTGCTCGCGGCCGCACTGGCCGGCGCGCTGCGTGCCGCGCCCCCGCGGGTCGTCGTCGTCGACGCGGCCTGACGCTCAGGCCGGCGCCGCTGTCGGGACGAGTGTCGCGCGTCCCGCCCAGGCCAGCGCGCCGCCGATCGCCGCGCCGCCCGCCGCGACGAGGAACGACACGCGCCAGTCGGCGGCCTCGACGACGGCTCCGGCCGCCGCGTTGCCGAGCGCCACGCCGACCACGAGCGACGTGATCGGCCACGCGTAGGCCTCGGTCAGCGCGCCGGGCGGCGCGACGTGGCCGGCGAGCTGGTTCGAGCTGGCCAGCAGCGGGGCGATCGCCACGCCGGCCAGCAGGCACAGCCCGACCATCACGGCGACCGACGGCGCGGCGGCCAGCGGGAGGAACGTGAAGGGCAGCACGAGCGCCAGGCCGACGTACGTCCTGGCCAGCGACACCGAGCCGACCCACACGCCGTAGGCCAGACCGCTCAGCGCGCTGCCCAGCGACCACACCGAGAGGAGCACGCCGGCCCACGCGCGCTCGGCCATCTCGTCGCTGAACGCCGGCAGCGTGACCTCCATCGCCCCGAAGCAGAAGCCGAGCGGCAGCGTGGAGGCCACGAGGGTGCGCAGGCCGGGCGAGCGCAGCGCTCCCAGCCACCCGTGCCCGCCGTCGGTCGGCTCCGGCCGCCAGTCGCGCGACGGTGGCGAGGAGGCGAAGGCAACCGTCCCGGCGACCACGAACGCGCCGGACAGCACGAGCGCCAGGGCGGGGGAGAGCAGCACGGTGACCGCTGCGGTGAGCAGCGGGCCGAAGACGAACACGAGCTCGATGAGCACCGAGTCGAGCGCGTACGCCGTCGGCACCAGGTCGGGGTCGTCGCGCAGCAACGGCCCCCAGAGCGGCCGCAGCGTGGCCGAGATCGGCGGGACGGCCAGGCCGGCGACCAGCGCGACGGCGGCGAGCGCCACCGCGGGCGCGTCGAGCAGCGCCAGTCCGATGAGCGCACCCAGTCCCGCGGCGTGCACGAGCGCCTGGGGCACGAGCACGCCGCGCTGGCCGAAGCGGTCGATCAGGCGCCCGGCGAGAGGCGCTCCCGCGCCCGCGCCCAGCGCGAAGGCGGCGGCGACGGCGCCGGCGATCGCGTAGGACCCGGTCCGCTGGCGCAGGAAGAGCACGATGGCCAGCGAGTCGATCCCGATCGGCAGCCGCGCGACGAGCGCCGCGACGAGCAGCGGCGTGACGTGGGGCGTGCGCAGGATCCGGGCGTAGCGCGCCCGGGCGCTCACGCGACGGCGCTCATGCCACGGCGCTCGAACCGCCCACGCCGAGCTCGCCGGCACGCGCATCGAGCGCGCCGATCACGAATCGGACGTGCTCGTCGAAGTCCACGCCGAGCTCCTCCGCCCCGTGGCGCACCTCGTCGCGGTTCACGGCGGCGGCGAAGCTCGGCTGCTTGAGCTTCTTCTTGACCGACTTGGGCGTCAGCCCGACCAGGCCTTCGGGGCGCACGTAGGCGCAGGCGAGCAGGAAGCCCGACAGCTCGTCGACGGCGTACAGCGTCTTCTCCAGCGGCGAGTCGCGTGAGACGCCGAGGAAGTCGGCGTGCGAGGCGATGGCCCGGACGACGACCGGGTCGACGTCGCGGCGCTCGAGCTCGGCCAGTGCCATGCGCGGGTGGCCCGTCTCGAGATCGGGGTGGCGCTCGTAGTCCATGTCGTGCAGGAGCCCGACCACGCCCCACAGCTCCTCATCCTCGCCCCGCTCGCGCGCGTAGGCGCGCATCGCCGTCTCGACGGCGAGGCAGTGGCGCAGCAGCGACTCGGACTGCACCCACTCGGTCAGGAGGGTCCACGCCTCTTCGCGCGAAAGCCGTACGGACATGGCTGTTAAGCTAGCCGAGCCGCCAGACCCCCCTCGCGCGGCTCCCGTACGTATGCAGAAGTTCGTCATCGACGGCGGCGTGCCGCTCCGCGGCACGGTCGTTCCCGCCGGAAACAAGAACGGCGCCCTGCCGATTCTCGCCGCCTCGGTCCTGACGACCGAGGAGGTCGTCGTGGGCAACGTGCCGCGCATCCGCGACGTGGAGGCGATGCTGCGCGTGCTCGCCGGCCTCGGGGTCAGCGTCGAATGGCGCGACGACAACGAGGTGGCGCTGTGCGCGGCCGGGGTCGACCGCGACGCGCGCATCGACCGCAGCCACGCCGAGCGGATCCGCGCCTCGTTCCTGCTCGCCGGGCCGCTGCTGGCGCGCTTCGGCCAGGCCGACATGCCGCCGCCCGGCGGCGACGTCATCGGCCGCCGGCGGCTGGACCCCCACCTCGACGCCTTCCGCGCGCTCGGCGCCACCTACGTCCACGAGCGCGACATCGTGCTCAGCGCCCCGGCCGGCGGCCTGCGCGCCGGCGACGTCTTCATGGACGAGCCGTCGGTCATGGCCACCGAGAACGCGCTGATGGCCGCTGCGCTGACGCGCGGCACGACGGTGCTCGGCAACGCGGCCTGCGAGCCGCACGTCCAGGACCTGGCCCGGATGCTGCAGAAGATGGGCGCCGACATCCAGGGGATCGGCTCGAACGTGATCACGGTCACCGGCACGGGCGAGCTCGGCGGCTGCACGCACGATGTCGGCCCGGACCACATCGAGATCGGCTCGTTCATCGCGCTGGCCGGCGTCACGCGCGGCGACGTGCGCATCAAGGACACCAACCCCGGCGACCTGCGGATGATCCGCCTGGTGTTCGGGCGCATGGGCCTCCACACGGAGCTCGACGGAGCCGACGTGGTCGTGCCCGGCGACCAGGCCCTCGTGGCCCAACGCGACGTGGGCGAGTTCAAGGCCAAGATCCAGGACGGCCCGTGGCCCGCGTTCCCGGCCGACCTGACGTCCATCGCCATCGCGCTGGCCACCCAGTGCAGCGGCTCGGTGCTCGTCCACGAGTGGATGTTCGAGAACCGGATGATCTTCACCGACAAGCTCGTGCTCATGGGCGCCGACATCACGCTGTGCGACCCGCACCGCGCGATCGTCAACGGCCCCAGCCGGCTGCGCGGCGAGCGCGTGGAGTCGCCCGACATCCGCGCCGGCATGGCGATGCTGATCGCCGCGCTGTGCGCCGACGGCCACAGCGAGATCGGCAACATCCGCCAGATCGACCGGGGCTACGAGCGCATCGACGAGCGCCTGCGCGACCTCGGCGCGCAGATCGAGCGGGTCGCGACCGAGCCGCAGCCCGCCGGCGTGTGATCCACCCGATCCCCAGTGGCACGCGCGACGTGCTGCCGGACGAGATGCGCGAGCTGCGCGCGATCACCGAGGCCATGCGCGGCGCGTTCGAGCGCCACGGCTACGGCGAGGTCTACACGCCGGCGATCGAGTACGAGGAGGTGCTGCGCCAGGCGCCGGGCGGCGTGCCGCCCGCCTACCGCGTGTTCGACGACCACGGCGAGGTGCTCGCCCTGCGCGCCGACATGACCGTGCCGATCGCGCGGCTGGTGGCCACCCGCTACCCGACCGCCGACCCGCCGTTGCGCTTCTGCTACGTCGCCCACGCCTACCGCGCCGTGCGCCCGCACCGCGGCCAGATGCGCGAGTTCCTGCAGGCCGGGATCGAGCTCGTCGGCGCGCCCGGCCCGCCGGGGACGGCCGAGGCGCTCACCGTCCTGTGCCACGCACTCGACGCGCTCGGGCTGCGCGGCTATCGCGTCGGCCTGGGCGACGCGTCGCTGTACCCGGCGCTGATGACCGCGTTCGACGTGCCCGAGGAGGCGCGCGAGCGGATGCTCCACGAGCTTCACACGAAGGACCTCGTCGGCCTCGAGCGCGAGGTCGGGCGCCTGGACGTCGGCGCCGAGGCGGCCGACCTGCTCGTGCGCGTGCCCCAGCTGCGCGGCGGTGCGGACGTGCTCGGGAGCGAGGGCGGGCCGGTGGCCGACGCGCTCAGCGGCCTGCGCCGAGTGCTCGACCTGCTCGAGCCCGCCGTGGCCGAGCGCGTGATCTTCGACCTCGGGCTGGCCCGCGGGCTGGGCTACTACACGGGCGCGGTGTTCGACGTCTACGACCCGTCGCTCGGCGCGCCGATCGGCGGCGGCGGGCGCTACGACGACCTGCTCGGGCGCTTCGGCCGCCCGCTGCCCGCCGTCGGCTTCGCGCTCGGCGTCGACCGCCTGCACGTGGCGCTGTCGGGCGAGGAGCGCGGCGGGCTGTGAACCGCTTCGGGCTGACGATCGCCGTGCCGCGCGGCGCGCTGCTGCGCGAGACGCTCGACGCGCTCGATCGCCTCGGCATCGACACCGGCGACGTGCGCACGAACGACCGCCGGCTGCTGTTCGGCGACGCGGGCATCGTCACCATGCGCCCCAGCGACGTGCCGACCTACGTCGAGGCCGGGGCGGCGGACATCGGGATCACGGGCAAGGACGTGCTCATGGAGCAGTCCGAGCGCTCGGTGTTCGAGCTGCTCGACCTGGCCTACGGGCGCTGCCAGATGGTCCTGGCCAGCGTCGAGGGCGAGCCCGACCCGGCGGCCGAGGCGCTGCGGCGCCTCGGGGTGATGCGCGTGGCCACGAAGTACCCGCGGGTCGCCGCCGGCTTCTTCGAGCGCACCGGCCGCCAGGCCGAGATCGTCGAGGTCAAGGGCTCGGTCGAGCTGGCCCCGCTGACCGGGCTCGTCGAGGCGATCGTCGACCTCACGGCGACCGGGACGACGCTGCGCGAGAACCACCTGGCCGTGCGCGAGGAGATCGCGGTCTCGACGGCGCGGCTGATCGCCAACCCGGTCGCCCACAAGCTCGAGGCGGCGGCCATCGACGAGGTCGTGGGGCGGCTGCGTGGCGGTTGAGCGGCTCGCGCTGGACGGCGACGCGGCCGCCGCGGCCGCGCGCGTGCGCGCGCTCGCGCCGGGCGCGGCGTCGGTGACCGGCACGGTCCGCGAGATCGTCGAGGCCGTGCGCGCGGGTGGCGACCGGGCGCTGGCCGAGCACGTCGCGCGCCTGGACGGCGTGGACGGCGCGCTGGCGGTGTCGCGCGCGGAGCTGGCCGACGCCCTGGGCGGGCTGGACCGCGACGTGCGCGCGGGCCTCGAGGTGGCGATCGCCAACGTGCGCGCGGTGGCCGAGGCCGAGCTCGGCGCCGACCTGGAGGTCGCGCTGCCCCAGGGCCAGACCGTCCGCGTGCGCGAGGTGCCCGTGCGGCGCGCGGCCATCTACGTGCCCGGCGGGCGGGCGCCGTACCCGAGCACGGTCGTCATGGGCGTGATCGCCGCACGCGCGGCCGGGGTGGAGGAGGTCGTGGTCTGCGCGCCCGGCGCCCACCCGGTCATCCTGGCCGCGTGCGCGCTGTGCGGCGCCGACGCCGTGTACCGGATGGGCGGCGCGCAGGCCGTGGCCGCGCTGGCCTACGGCACGGAGAGCGTGCCGCGCGCGGACGTCATCGCCGGCCCCGGGAACCTGTACGTGCAGGAGGCCAAGCGCCTGGTCAGCGGCGACGTGGGCATCGACGGGTTCGCCGGCCCCAGCGACGTCGTCGTCCTCGCCGCGTCCGGCGCCGACCCCGAGCTCGTGTCGATCGACCTCGCCGCGCAGGCCGAGCACGGCCCGGGCACGATCGTCTGCGCGGTCAGCGACGACCCGGCGCTGCTCGACGCGGTGCGGATCGACCCGGGCGAGGCTGCGGCCGCTCTCGTCGACGCGCCCGAGCTCGAGGCCGCGCTGGCCTTCGCCGAGGCCTTCGCCCCCGAGCACCTCGAGCTCGTCGGGACGGCCGCCGAGGCGCTCGCCCCGCGCGTGCGCAGCGCGGGCTGCCTGTTCGTCGGGCGCGAGAGCGCGACCGCCTTCGGCGACTACGTGGCCGGCTCGAACCACACGCTGCCCACCGGCGGGGCGGCGCGCTTCGCCTCCGGCCTCGGCCCGCGCCACTTCCGCCGGCGGATGAGCGAGGTGCGGATCGGGCCCGCGGCGGGCGCGCTGGCCCGCGCGGGGACGCCGATCGCGCGCGCCGAGGGCTTCGAGGTCCACGCAGCCTCGATGGAGGTCAGGGAGAATGGCCGCCGGTGACGCGGACGGCCGACATCACGCGCGAGACGGGCGAGACGAACGTGACCCTGCGCCTGGGCCTGGACGGCTCGGGCGCGGGCGAGCGCGCCACGGGCGTCGGCTTCCTCGACCACATGCTCGACCTCGCCGCGCGCCACGGCCGCCTGGACCTCGACGTCTCCGCGCGGGGCGACCTGCAGACGGGCGGCCACCACACGGTCGAGGACGTCGGCATCGTGCTCGGCCAGGCGCTGGACCGCGCGCTCGGCGACCGCGCCGGCATCGCCCGCTACGGGCACGCGGTGGTGCCGATGGACGAGGCGCGCGCGATGTGCGCGATCGACATCTCGGGGCGCCCGTTCTGCCGCTTCGAGGCCGCGCTGCTGCCGCCCGGCGTGACCGGCGACTTCGACCACGAGCTGGCCGAGGAGTTCTTCCGCGCGGTGGCCAACGGCGCCCGGCTGACGCTGCACATCACCGTCGAGGAGGGCACGAACGCCCACCACATGATCGAGGCCGCCTTCAAGGCCTTCGCGCGCGCGCTGCGCCTCGCCGTCGCCGTCGACCCGACCGAGCACGGCGTGCCCTCGACGAAGGGGACGCTGACGGCATGAGCGACGTCACCGTCGGGATCGTCGACTACGGCATGGGCAACCGCCGCAGCGTCGAGAAGGCGCTCGAGCGCGTCGGCGCGCGGGCGCTGGTCACCGGCGACCACGACGCGCTGCTGGCTGCCGACGGGCTGATCGTCCCCGGCGTGGGGGCGTTCCCGGCGGCCATGGCCAGCCTGCGCGAGCGCGGCCTGGACGAGCTGGTCGTGCGCCGCGCCGAGGAGGGCACGCCGGTGCTCGGGCTGTGCCTGGGCATGCAGCTCCTGTTCGACGGCTCGGTCGAGCTCGGGGGCGACCGCGGCCTGGGGCTGCTGGGCGGCGAGGCGGTCGACCTGCGGCCCGACCCGGCGACGCTGAAGATCCCGCACATCGGCTGGAACGTCGTGCGCCTGGCGCGTCCCTCGCCGCTGACCGAGGGTCTGCCGGACGAGGTCGCCTTCTACCACGTGCACTCGTTCGTGGTCTCGCCCGCCGACCCGGCCGACGTGCTCGGGCGCGGCGACTACGGCGGGCCGTTCGTCTCGATCGTCGCACGCGACCCGATCTACGGGGTCCAGTTCCACCCGGAGAAGTCCTCGACCCACGGGCTGGCGCTGCTGCGCAACTTCACGGCGATCTGCGCGCGGACGCCGGTGCGGTGATCCTCTACCCGGCGATCGACATCTCCGAGGGTCAGGCCGTCCGCCTCGTCCAGGGTGACTTCGACGAGAAGACGGTCTACCGCGACTCGCCGCTGGAGGCCGCGCGCGCATGGGTCAAGGCGGGCGCGCGCTTCCTGCACGTCGTCGACCTCGACGGCGCCCGCAGCGGGTCGCCCAAGAGCCTCGACCACCTCGAGCGCATCGCTCACGAGCTGCCGGTGCCCGTGCAGTACGGCGGCGGGCTGCGCTCGCTGCCGGCGGTGCGCGATGCGCTGCGCGCGGGCGCCGAGCGCGTGATCCTGGGCACCGCCGCGTACACGGACATCGACTTCCTCGACGACGTGCTCGGGGCCTATCGCGAGCGGATCATCGTCAGCGTCGACACGCGCGGGGGCAACGTGTCGACGTCGGGCTGGCAGCACACCACGCAGATGCCGGCCGACAGCGTCATCGACCGCCTGCAGCATCGCGGAGTGCGGTCGTTCGTCTACACCAACGTCGACCGCGACGGGATGCTCCAGGGCCCCGACCTCGACGAGGTGCGCCGCATCGCCTCGGTCGTCCGCGGACGCTTCCTGTACTCCGGCGGGATCGGCTCGCTGGCCGACCTGCGCGGGCTGGCCGCCCTGCGACAGGTCAACCTGGGCGGCGTGATCGTGGGCAAGGCGCTGTACGAGGGGCGCTTCACGATCGACGAGGCACAGCGCGCCCTGCAGGGCTGAGAGCCACATCACGGCTCGGAGGTTCGGGAAACCGAACGGGCCCGCGGGTTGACAGGAGTACCGTTTTTCCAGCAACGGAGAATCGGCCCGATCGGGGGTGGACATGAGCGCCCAGCAAGAGAGCATGCGGCGGACGGACCTGCTGAGAGCCTCCCCGCCGATGTTCGAGTCGCGGCTGCTCGACGCGTGCTCGCGCGTGCACCCGTCCGTGCCGGTGATCCTGTTCCTGCCGGCCATCGCCTTCCTGCTCGGGAACGGGATCGGCCGCGCCGGCACCTGGGCCGCGGTGGGCTGGGCGGTCGGCGGCTACCTGCTGTGGACGCTGACCGAGTACTGGATGCACCGCATCGTCTTCCACTTCGAGCCCGAGGAGGGCATCGGGGCGCGGCTTCACTGGATCATCCATGGCGTCCACCACGACCACCCCAACGACCCGATGCGGCTCGTCATGCCGCCGTCGGTCAGCGTGCCGTTGGCGCTGCTGTTCCTCGGCGCGTTCTGGCTCGCGCTCGGTGGGCAGGCCGCGCCGGCGTTCGGCGCGGGCTTCCTGGCCGGCTACCTGATCTACGACATGACCCACTACCACCTGCACCACCACACGCCGCGCTCGCGCGCCGGCCGGCGGCTGCGCGAGCTGCACATGCGCCATCACTTCCAGGACGACACGCGCGGCTTCGGGGTCAGCGCGCCGTGGTGGGACCTTGTGTTCCGGACGGCGCCGCGGCGCGGGCGCTGAGCATCCCGGCCAGCGCCTCGAGGGCCAGGAACAGGGCGAGCGCGAGGGCTGCCGCGGTGGCGATGTACCACGGCCATGGGCCCATGAGGTCCAGCAGCGAGCCGCTCGCGGGCGGGCGGCGCAGGAACATGTAGTTGCCGCCGGTCAGCAGGTCCGCCGCGCCGGCCGCGAGGGCGAGCGCGGCGGTCGCTGCGAAGGTGCGCCAGGCGGCACCTGGTCGCAGCCGCAGGCGGCGGCCGAGCACGAGCAGGCAGGCGGCGGCGATCGCGCCTCCGTGGGTGACGTAGAAGGTGACCGCGAACAGGGCGGGGAGGTCCGGGTCGAGGTCGGGCGTGAGCACGGCGGCCAGCGCGGCGGTCAGGCCCCACAGGAAGACGAGCTCGACGAGCAGCGGTCGCGGGCGCCAGAGGGCGGCGACGGCGGCGAGGGTCACGGCGTCGGTGAGGTGCAGCGGCAGGTTGACCCGCAGCGTCCACTCGCCGCGCAGCGCGTAGGCCGCGGCCTCGACCAGGTAGGCGGCGAGGATCGCCACCGCCAGCGCGCGTGAGGCCGGGACCGCCCACGCGCCTGCGTCGCGGCGAGCGCCCAGACCGCTGCGCAGGAGCCGGCTGGCGGTGGCGGCCAGCGCCGCGAGATGCTCGGGGGAGAGATGACGCATGGGCCGGTGCCGCCCGCGTACGGCCGGCGCCAGGGATCATCGTCGTTGGGCTCTGCCGGCGAGGACGTGCGCCGTCAGGCCGCGTCGGACAGCCGGGTGGGCAGCTCGGCTCGCACCACCGTCCCGCCACTCGGCGGGCTCTCGACCACGAGGCGCCCGCCGAGCGCGATCACGCGGTCGGCGAGCCCGGCCAGGCCGCTGCCCGCGTTCGGGTCGGCTCCGCCCACGCCGTCGTCGTGCACGTCGACCGTGACGTGGCCGTCGTCGCAGCGCACGGTGACCTCCGCGGCGCTCGCCCCGCTGTACTTCGCGACGTTGGTCAGGGCCTCCATGACCACGAAGTAGGCCGCCGCGTCGACAGCGGGCGGCAGCCGGTCGTGAGGCGCGGCGGAGACGCTCACGGGCAGCGGCGCGCGGGCGGCCAGGCTCTCGAGCGCGGGATCGAGCCCGCGCTCGGTGAGGACGGCCGGATGGATGCCGCGCGCCAGCTCGCGCAGCTCGGCCAGGCCGGCGCCGAGCTCGGTGGATGCCTCGTCGAGCAGCTCGGCGGTGCGTGAGCCGTCGGGCGCGGTCCTCCGCGCCAGGCTGAGCGTGAGCGAAAGCGAGACAAGGCGCTGCTGGGCGCCGTCGTGCAGGTCGCGCTCGATCCGGCGGCGGGCGGCGTCGCCGGCCGCCACGAGCCGCGCGCTGGCCGCGCGCAGGTCGGACAGGCGCGCGTGAAGCTCGGCCGCGAGCCGCTCGTTCTGCAGAGCGAGAGCGGCCGCCGCACCCGCGGTGCGGACCAGCTCGGGGTCCTCGAGCAGCGCCTCGTCGTGGACGATGGCGGCCACCGGCTCGCCGTCGCGCTCGATCTCGGTGACCGCGCGACCGTTGGCGGGAAGCGCGACGTCGCGGCCGTCGGCGTCGACGTGGCGCCCGCGGTCAGGCACCCAGTACGCAAGCGCGATCGAGTCGTCGCCGAGCGCCTGCGCCAGGGCGCCGCGGGCGTCCACGCCGCCGAGGCGCTCGAAGAGGGCCGTTCACCGCGCCGGCGCGCGAGAGGCTCGAGCGCAGGAGGCCGGCGAGGAACGCGAACGGGACCGCGGCGATGGTGGCGAGCAGCGCGTAGTTGAGCGCGTCGGTCAGCTCGTCGGCGCCGAGCACGGACGGCACCACGCTCAGCACCCCGACCACGGCGACGGCCGCGCCCGTCGCCACCACCGGCGCCAGCGCACGGCGCTGGACCGGGCCGTAGCCGCGCCACCGCCGGATCAGCAGCACCCCCACGCCGCCGAGCAGAACGATGGAGAGCGCGCCGGCCACGGCATTGACGACCGTCTGCGCCGCGTCGCTGTCCCAGACGTTGAAGACGTTGGCCGGGCACTCGCCGCACTCCGTGTCCGGCCGTTCGCTGACCAGCACGGAGACCAGCGGGAGGACGGTCACGGTGCCCCAGCCGAGGGTCACGACCACGGTCTCGAGGCCCGGGCGGACGCGCCCCGTGGGGAACGCCACGAGCATGTGCACGAGCGCCCCGACCCACAGCGCGCCGAGCAACAGGCCGAGCGAGTACGCCCACGCCACGTCGGCCGACCGCACCGCGGCGCCGAACCAGGTGAAGCCGACGAGCGTCATCAGGGCGCCCGTGCGGTTCTCGGGGCGGCGCCACCACGCGTAGAGGCCGGCGCCGATGAAGCCGGTCCCCATCGTGTGGGCGAGCACGATCACCGGGAGCGGGTCGGGATCGCGGTCCGTCGACGTCGCGAGGAGGAGCGCGCCCAGCCCGGCGGCGACGCCGGCGAGCGCGAGCAGGACGAGGACGCGGCGCAGACCGCTCATGGGGGAACTCAACACGACCCCGTGGCGGGTGTCGAGCCGCCACGCCCGCGGCGAGCACGCCTCGTCGGGAGTCCCGGCCGCGACCATCTAGCCTCATCGGCGTGCACCTCAAGCGCGTCATCCCGTGCCTGGACGTCGACGCCGGCCGCGTCGTCAAGGGGACGAACTTCGTCGACATCCGCGACGCCGGCGACCCGGTCGAGCTGGCCGAGCGCTACGACGCCGAGGGCGCCGACGAGCTCGTCTTCCTCGACATCACGGCCACGCACGAGAAGCGCGACACGATCGTCGAGCTCGCGCGGCGCACGGCCGACAACGTCTTCATCCCGTTCACCATCGGCGGCGGGATCCGCTCGGTGCGCGACGCGCAGGCCGTCCTCGACGCCGGCGCCGACAAGGTGAGCGTCAACTCGGCGGCCGTGGCGCGACCCGAGCTGATCGACGAGCTCGCCGAGCGCTTCGGGGCGCAGTGCGTCGTGCTGGCCATCGACGCCAAGCAGGTGGCGGGCGACGGTGAGCCGGCCTGGGAGGTCTTCGTGGCCGGCGGGCGCACGCCGACCGGCCGCGACGCCGTGGCCTGGGCGCGCGAGGGCGTCGCGCGCGGGGCGGGGGAGATCCTGCTCACGAGCATGGACCGTGACGGCACGAACGACGGCTACGACATCGCGCTGACCCGCGCGGTGGCCGAGGCGGTCGCCGTGCCCGTGATCGCCTCGGGTGGCGCCGGCGAGCTCGACCACCTGTCGAGGCGCTGGGCGCGGGCGCCGACGCGGCGCTGTGCGCGTCGATCTTCCACTACGGGACCTACCGCGTGGCCGAGGCCAAGGCGCATCTCGCCGCGGCGGGGATCCCGGTCCGGCGCTGAGCCTGGGTCGCTGTATGCGGCGCTGCCGGCCGCAGCGCGCGGCAGATGGCGGCGTGCCAACGATCAGCCGGTTCTTCGGACTCTCGATCGCCATGTACTTCGACGACCACGGACCGTCGCATTTCCACGCTCGCCATGCTGACGGGGCCGCGAAGATTCGCATCGACACCCTGGAGGTGATCGAGAGCAGCCTCGGCCGCCGCCAGCTTCGCCTGGCGCTTGCTTGGGCGGAACTCCATCAGGACGAGCTCAGCGAGAACTCGCGCCGGCCCGGGCCGGTGAGAGACTTGAGCCGATCGAACCACTCCGATGATCGGCCTGACGCCTGACATCACCGCAGCCGCTGTCGTCCGCCACGGCGTCCTCCGCCTCAGATTCGCCGACGGGTGATCGGGGAGATCGACGTTCTCGACCGGATCCAGGACCCGTCTTCGACGACGCGCGAACGCCCGAGGGATTCGCCAGGTCGCCTTCGACGCGTCGGGGACCGTGCCCTGGCCGGGCGGTCTGATCGGCGCCCGACACCCTGTACGAGCGCGTCCGCACGGGCGCCTGGCCCGACGGACCGAGCGGCCTGCCTACTAACCCCGCCGCGGGCGGCAGACCGTCCGGTCGTCGGCGCGCTTGACGCAGACGAGCGGGCGCGGGACGCGGCACGTCTTGCGCCCGTCGCGCTGGAAGCAGACCTCGCGGCCGGCCCGCCGGCGGGCGCGGTTGCGGCGGACCGCACGCCGGCGCGCGGCCACGCGGCGCTGCACCTGGCGCTTGCGCGAGCGCTCGGCGCGCGCGCGGCGGCGGTTGGCGGCCTGGCGGCGGGCCTGCGGGCTGCGCTCGTAGCGCGCCCGGGCGCGTGCGTCGCGGCGGGCCTGGCGGCGCTCGCTGAGCATGAACAGGCTCGAGTAGCCGTTGAGGTAGATCCGCCGGCCGTCGGAGATCGCCGGGTTGAACGCGCCGCGGCCCGTGCTCCACACGAGCTTGCCCGTGCTCGCCCCGACCGCCGCCGTCGACTTGCGTGACAGGTTCGAGTAGAAGACGAGGTCGCCGATGACGGTCGGGCCCCCGGAGATCTTGCCGCCCGAGTCGCGCGACCAGCGCACGTTGCCCGAGCGCGCGTTGAAGGCGTACAGCCGGCCGTCGTAGGAGCCTGCGTAGACGGTCGGGCCGACGCCGTCGACCGAGGCCACGGCGGGCGAGGAGTAGACGTAGTCGCCGGTCTTGTGGCGCCACGCCAGCCGCCCGTTGCGCGCCGAGAGCGAGTAGACGAAGCCGTCGAGGCTGCCGATGTAGACGCGGCCGTAGGCCACCGCCGGCGTGCCGTAGAAGCGCCCGGCGCGCAGGCCGAGCGCGCTCCCCGCGCTCGCTCGTGGACCACACGCGACTGCCGTCGCGCCGGCGCAGCGCGGTGCACGCGCCCGCCGTAGTCGCCGAAGAACAGCTTGCCGTCGTCGAGCGCCAGGCCGCCCTTCACCGCGCCCGAGGCCTTGTGGCGCCAGCGCACGGCGCCGTCGCTGGCGCGCAGCGCGTAGACGGTCCCGTCCTCGGAGCCGAAGTACAGCCGGCCGCGGTCGAGCAGCGGCGAGGACTCCACGCGGCTGGGGATCTTGCGCGACCAGCGCGTGCGGCCGGTGCGCGCGTCGACGGCGACCACGCGGCCGGCGTCGATGCCCTTGCCGCGCGCCAGCATGACGCTGTACACGGTGCCGTTCCCGCACGCCGGCGAGGAGGCCGCGAGGTAGCCGAGCTTGCGCTTCCAGCGCACGCGGCCGCTCAGCCGCGTGACCGAGTACAGCGCCGCCGTTGTTCTTGAGCAGGAACAGCGACCGCCCGCACAGCACGGGCGGGAACTCGAGCAGGATCCGCCCGGTCACCGACCACTGCTCGACGAACGGCGGGCGCAGCTCGGTGTCGAGCGGCAGCCACTTCGTGCGCGCCTTGGTGAAGCCGTACACGGGCCAGCGGAAGCCGTCGTCCATCGGGTGGGCGCGGTCGCCGTCGCCTTCCGGCTCGGGCTGGGTGGACGGCGTCGCGGGGCGCTCCTCGGCGGTGAACTCGACGTCGGGATTGGAGACGTCACCGGGCTCGCTCGTGACCAGCACCGCGGCGGCGGCGCCGGCGACCAGGACGAGGAGCACGCCCCCGAGCACGACCCACCGCAGCCGGCCGCGGCCGCGGAGGCTCGAGAACATGCCGCCGAGGGTAGCGGCGACAATGCCGGCGCGTGCGCACCCCCGCCCAGGCCCTCGAGGCGCTGCGCGCGCTGCCCTGCGGCGCGCGCGTGCTCGACACGCTCGCGCCCGGCGACGGCGTGCACGTCGTCGGCGGCGCCGTGCGCGACCTGCTGCTCGGCGCGCCCGCCGCGCGAGCTCGACCTCGTCGTCGAGGGCGACGTCGACGCCGCCGCGGCGCGCCTGGGCGGCATGGTCACCGACGCACGACCGCTTCGGCACCGCGCTCGTGGCCGTCGGCGACTGCCGCTACGACCTCGTCCGCGCCCGCGCGCGAGCGCTACGCCGCGCCCGGGCGCGCTGCCCGACGTCGAGCCCGCGACGCTGGAGGACGACCTGCGCCGCCGCGACGTCACCGTCAACGCGATCGCGCTCGGCCTCGACGGGCGCTGCGGCGCCGTCGACCGGCGCGCTCGACGACCTCGAGCGCCGGCGCTGCTGCGCGTCCTGCACGACGCGCTCGTTCGCCGACGACCCCACGCGGCTGTGGCGCGTCGGCGCGCTACGCCGCGCGCCTGGGCTTCGCGGTCGAGGCGCACACCGCGCGCTGGCCGCCGCCGCCGACCCGTCGACGGTCAGCGGCGACCGGCTCGGCGCCGAGCTGCGCCTGGCGCTGCGCGAGCCCGACCCGCTGGCCGCGCTGCGCACGGCCCGCGGCCTGAACGCGGCGCTGCTGCCCGACGGCTTCGAGCCCGACCCGCCCGGGCTGGCCGACGCGCTCGGCGCTGCTGCCCGACGACGGCCGCGCCGACCTCGTCATGCTCGCCGCGTGCACCGCCGGGATGGACGCGCGCGCGCTGCTGCGCTGGCTCGACGCGATGGGCTTCACCGCCGCCGAGCGCGACGTCGTGGCCGCCGCGTCGCGCTTCTCGACCGGCGCGCCGCTGCGCGCGGCGCGCACGCCGGCCGAGATCGCGCGCGCCGCGCGCGGCGCGCCGGTCGAGGCGGTCGCGCTGGCCGGCGGCGACCAACGCGCGGCGCTGGCTGGAGGAGCTGCGCCACGTGCGCCTGCGAGATCACCGGCGACGACCTGCTCGCCGCCGGCGTCCCCGAGGGGCCGGAGCTCGGGCGAGCGCCTGCGGCGCGCGCTGGACCGCAAGCTCGACGGCGAGGTCGCCGGCCGCGAGGCCGAGCTGGCGGCGGCGCTGGAAGGGCGGCCACTACGCTGACGGGGTGAGCTTCACCGCGGTCGGCGAGCACCTCGGGATCGACGCTGCCCGGCGGCACGGCGCTGTTCACCACGCGCCGCGGCGGCGTGTCCGAGGGCCCCTACGCCGCGCTGAACCTCGGGCCTGTGGACCGACGACGACCCGGCGCGCGTGCGCGACAACCGCGCGCGCGTGCGAGCGCTCGGCGGCGGCCGGCTGGCCCAGGGCCGCCAGGTCCACGGCACGCGGCGTCGTGCGCGCCGACCCCGACGGCCACGCCCGACGCCGACGGCCAGGTCACCGACGTGGCAGGGCGTCGCGCCGATCGTGCTCGTCGCCGACTGCCTGCCCGTCGCGCTCGTCGCGCCCGAGGGGGTGGCCATGCTGCACGCCGGCTGGCGCGGGCTGGCCGGCGGGATCCTCGACGCCGGCGTCGGCCGCCCTGCGCGCGCTCGGCGCCGAGCGGATCGCCGCGGCGATCGGGCCGGGCGCGGGGCCGTGCTGCTACGAGGTCGGCGACGAGGTCCACGCGGCGTTCGGGACGCAGGGGCGCACGCGTCGACCTCAAGGCGATCGCCCGCGCGCGGCTGGCCGACGCGGGCGTCGACGAGGTCCACGACTGCGGGCTGTGCACGATGTGCGACCCCGAGCGCTTCTTCTCCCATCGCCGCGACGGCGGCGTCACCGGCCGCCAGGCGGGGGTGGCGTGGCGGAGCTGATCCACGGGCTCGACGCCGGCCGCGTGCGCGACCGCCTCGCGCGCGTGCGCGACGAGATCGCCGCCACCGGGCGCGACCCCGCCGACGTCGAGCTGCTGGCCGCGGTCAAGTACGTCGCGCTGGAGGAGCTCGGCGCGCTCGCGCGAGGCCGGCATCACGCTCGTCGGCGAGAACCGCGCGCAGGACCTCGAGGCCAAGGCGAGCGCCGCACCCCGAGCTGACCTGGGACTTCATCGGCCACCTGCAGAGCCGCAAGGTCCGCGCCGTGCTGCCGCGCGTGCGGCTGCTGCACTCGGTGGCCAGCGACTCCGTGCTGCGCGAGCTGGGCAAGCACGGCACGCCCGACACCGAGGTGCTGATCGAGGTCAACGTCGCGGGCGAGGAGGGCAAGAGCGGCATCGCCCCCGAGGAGCTGGACGACGTCATCGCCCGCTGCCCGGCGCGGGTCGTCGGGCTGATGACGATGCCGCCGATGACCCAGGACCCGGAGGACAGCCGCCGCTGGTTCGCGGCGCTGGCCGAGCTGGCCGCCGAGCACGGCCTGCGCGCAGCTGAGCATGGGCACGTCGCAGGACTATCGGGTGGCCGTCGAGGAGGGCGCGACGATCGTGCGACTCGGCACGATCCTCTACGCTAGAGGCGTGCGCGAAGGCGCTGGATGGAGGAAAAAGCCCGCGGAGGGCTAACCTTTCGTCGGAGATGGCCTTTCGCGACTCATGGCACCGCGCGCTCGTCTACTTCGGCCTGGCCGAGGAGCGCGACCCGTACGCGGAGGAGGAGGACGCCTACGAGCCCGAGGCCGAGCTCGAGGACCGCTACCGCGAGCGGCCGAACGTCCGGCGCCTGGGCACGCGCCGGCGCCGCGACGACTTCGACGACATCTTCGCCGACGACGACGAGCCCCGCGGCGGGCGCCCGACGACCGGTGCTGCGCTCGGTCCGCCAGCGGCAACGGCCGCAGCGACGTGCGCGTGCACCTCGTGATCCCCAAGAGCTTCAACGACGCCCAGCAGGTCGCCGACCGCTTCAAGGACTCGATCCCGGTCGTGCTCAACCTCCAGGGCGTGGACACCGACCTGAGCAAGCGGCTGATCGACTTCGCCAGCGGCCTGACCTACGCGCTCGACGGCGGCATGCAGCGGATCGCCGACAAGGTCTTCATGCTCACGCCGCGCAACGTCGAGATCTCCGCCGAGGAGCGCGCGCAGCTCATCGAGAAGGGCTTCTTCAACCAGAGCTAGTGCCTGCACGCCGGCCGCATCCGCAGCACGACCGGGCCGTGAACATCGGCCTCATCGGCGCCGGGGCCATGGCCCGCGGGCTCGCTCTCGGCTGGGGACGCCCGGTGCTGTCCACCGACGTCGACGCCGCCCGCGCGCGGGCGCTGGCCGAGGAGGTCGGCGGCGAGGCGCTGGGCTCCAACGCCGAGGTCGCGCAGCGCGCCGACCTCGTCGTGCTCTGCCACAAGCCGGCCCAGCTGCGCGACGTCGCCGCGGAGGTCGCGCCCCACGCGCGCGCCGTCGCCTCGATCCTCGGCGGCACGCCGCTGGCCGACGTCAAGGCCGCCTACCCCGACCGCCCGGTCTACCGCGTGCTGCCCAGCACGCCGGTCGAGGTGGGCCAGGGCGCGGTCATCCTCGCCGCCGACGACCCGCAGGACCCGCCGCTGGACGAGCAGGTGGCCGAGCTGTTCGCGGGCCTCGGCACGCTCGTGCGCCTCGACGACCGGCTCGTCGACGTGGCCATGGGGCTGATGAGCAACGCGCCCGCCTACTTCGCGCTCGTCGTCGAGGCGCAGGTCGACGCCGGCGTGCGCCGCGGGATCCCCGCCGCGCAGGCGTCGGCAGCTCGTCGTCCAGACGATGGCGGGCACGGCCGAGCTGCTGCGCCGGCGCGACTACGACACGCTCGCCGTGCGCCGCGCGGTGACCTCGCCGGGCGGCTCGACCGCCCGCGGGCTCGACGCGCTGGAGCGCGGCGGGGTGCGAGCGGCGTTCTCCGACGCGATGGACGCCATCCTGAGGGTCAACTGATGCTTGTCCTGGCTGCCGTGCGCGATGACATCGCGAGCTTCGTCGGAACGCTGTTCTTCGTCTACACGCTCCTGATCATCGCCTACATCCTGAGCTCGCTGTACTTCGCGTTCGGCGGGCGCATGCCGTACTCGCGCTGGTCGAGCGCGATCCTCGGCTTCCTGCGCGACGTCTGCGAGCCCTACCTGGGCTTCTTCCGGCGCTTCATCCCGTCCATCGGGCCGCTCGACCTCAGCCCGATCGTGGCGATCTTCGTGCTCAGCATCGCCTCGCGCATCATCCAATCGCTGATCGCCGGGTGAGCCCGCGGACACGGCCGTGGGCCCGCGCCGGCGCCGTGGCCGCCGGTGTGCTGGCGCTCGACCAGGCGACGAAGGCGATCGTGCGCGGGTCGATCCCGCGCGGCGATCGCGAGGAGCTGCTGCCGTTCCTCGATCTCGTCCACACGCGCAACAGCGGCGTGGCCTTCGGCGCGCTGGCCGGCGGCGGGGTGATCGTCACGGTGGTCATCGCGGTCGCGCTCGTCGGGCTGCTGGCCTACTTCGCCACGCACGTCCACCGGCCGCTGGCCTGGATGCCGGCGGGGATGCTGCTCGGCGGCGCGCTCGGCAACGTCATCGATCGCGTCCGCGACGGCGCGGTGACCGACTTCGTCAAGGTCCCGTACTGGCCCGCGTTCAACGTCGCCGACACGTCGATCACCGTCGGCGTGATCGCCCTGCTGCTCGTGATCGAGCGCGATGGAGCTGCGCGCCGGCGCTGAGGACGAGGGCGCCCGGCTGGACGCCTTCCTGGCCGGCCCGCTGGGCTCGCGCTCGCGCGCCCAGCGGCTGATCGACGGCGGCGCGGTGCGGGTCGACGGCGCCGTGGTGCCCAAGCGCCACCGGATGACCGCGGGCGAGGCCGTGACCGTCGACGAGCCGGAGGAGGCGCCGGCTGCCGTCGCCGCTCCGGCGGACTACGCGGTCCCCTACGAGGACGAGCACCTGCTCGTCGTCGACAAGCCCGCCGGCGTCGTCGTGCACCCGGCGCGCGGGCACGCGTCGGGGACGCTGGCCCAGGCGCTGTCCGGCGTCGCCGCGGGCGGGGAGGAGGGCCGCGCGCGGGATCGTCCATCGCCTGGACCGCGACACCTCGGGGCTGCTCGTCGTGGCCCGCTCGGGCGAGGCCCACCGGCGGCTGAAGGCGGCGCTGGCAGCGCCGCGAGATCGAGCGCGAGTACGTGGCGCTCGTCGAGGGCCGCCCGCCGGCGCGCAGCGGCACGATCGACGCGCCGATCGGGCGCGACCGGCGCGTGCGCACGCGCATGTCGACCGACAGCGACGACGCGCGCGAGGCGGTGACGCACTTCGAGATCGACCGCGCGCTGCCCGCAACGACGCTCCTGCGCGTGCGGCTCCAGACCGGCCGCACCCACCAGATCCGCGCCCACCTGCAGGCCATCGGCCATCCGGTCCTCGGCGACCCCGACTACGGCACGCCGGGCCGCCTGGGCCTGAGGCGCCAGTTCCTGCACGCCGCCCGCCTGGCCTTCGCCCACCCGTTCACCGGCGTCCCGGTCGAGGTCCGCTCGCCGCTGCCCGCCGACCTCGCCGCGGCGCTGGGGCGGGCCGAGCGGGAGCGGCCGGGGTAGGCCCCCGCGGGCGATCCGGGGTCTCATGCACGCTATGCGTGGGTCAGAGACCTCGGATCGGAAATCAGGTCGAGTCCGGCCCGGCGTCCTGGCCCTCGCTGAAGCGCCCCTCGACCACCTTCTCGGGGGTCTCGGGCTCGTCCTCCTGGCCCTCGCTGAAGCGCCCGATGTCCTCCTCGTCCTCGGTCTCTGGGCGGGTGCTCCTGGCCCTCGGCGAAGTCGCCGACCTCAGTCTCCTGCTGGGGTGTCGGGCTTGTGGTCCTGGCCCTCGCCGAAGCCCTCGTCGGTCTGCGCCGGCTGGGCGGGTGGTCGCGGTCGTCGACGCGGTCCGCGCCGGGTGGATGCTTGTGCTCGTCAGCCATACGACAGTCATACCCGACCGCCGCCGCGCCGAGTAGCCAACGCCGGTAACCCGCTTGTGAACGCGGGGTACTTGCGCCATGGCGGAGACGAAGCCGGACGGGCCGAGCAGGCGTGAGGCCGCGGAACGGCGCGTGCGCCAGACGGCGCGCACGGCGCGCGCACGGGGCCGTGAGATCGCGAGGCTCGACATGGCCTGGGCGCGCTGCGCTCCCGTTCGCGTGGCGCGCGAGACGATCCTGCAGGGCTTCTTCGGACCCGTCACGGCCTGGTACGCGCATCGCCGGGTCGAGGGCCTCGAGGTGTTCGTCGGCCGTCGCCCGCCGGTGATCTTCGTGGCCAACCACGCGAGCCACATGGACACGCCGACGATCCTGCGCGCGCTGCCCGGCGGCTGGCGCCAGCACACCGCGGTGGCCGCCGCGGCCGACTACTTCTACGGCAAGAAGTGGGTCGCCGCGACGGTCTCGTTCCTGTTCGCCGCCGTGCCGATCTCGCGCCTGGGCGGCGGCATGGACAAGGGCTCGGCCGACCATCTGCACCGTCTCCTGCGCCGCGGCTGGAACCTGCTGCTGTACCCCGAGGGCACGCGCAGCCGCGACGGCTCGCGCGGCAAGCTGCACTCGGGCGCCGCCGTGCTCGCCGCCGCCCACGACGTGCCGATCCTGCCCGATCTACGTTTCGGGCACCCGCGCCGCGATGCCGCCCGGCCGGCTGTGGCCCAAGCGCTGGCGCCGCGGCGTCATGTCGCACCGCCACCGGATCACGATCCGCTTCGGCCCGGCGATCCGCCCGCTGGCCGGCGAGCATCGCAACCAGACGATGGCCCGCGTGCAGGCCTGGTTCGACGCTCAGGACCGCCCGATCACGCCCGTGCCGCCGGCGCCGGTCGACGAGACCGCCGGCGAGCGGCGCGTGGCCGCCGCCGTCATCCGCTGAGCGCATTCGCATCGCCGCGGCGCGTCGGCGCTCTGCTCGCACCGGTCGAATGGTGCGCCATGCCCGATGGGCGGATGCCGCGATGCATGCGTTGACTTGCTACCTCGTGCGCGAATAGGTTCGCTCGCGGCTGGTGGGATGGCCGCCATTCGCGAGAGAGGAGCGCGGGTTTGAGCATCATCGGAGCAGAGACCATCGGGACGGCGATCCTGATCCTCCTGGGCGACGGGGTGGTGGCAGCGGTGCTGCTCGCCCAGTCCAAGGCCCAGAACTCGGGCTGGATCGTCATCACCTGGGGCTGGGCCATCGGCGTCATGGCCGGGGTGTACGCGGTCGGGCAGTTCAGCGGCGCGCACCTCAACCCGGCCGTCACGGTCGGGCTGTGGATCAACGGCAACATCGAGGCGGGCGACGTCCCGCAGTACTTCATCGGCGAGTTCCTGGGCGCGATGATCGGCGCGACGCTCGTCTTCCTGGCCTACTACCAGCACTTCGCGGCGACCGAGGACCCGGGCCTGAAGCTCGCGGTGTTCTGTACGGGACCCGCGATCCGCAACACCTTCTGGAACATGGTGACCGAGATCATCGGCACGCTGATGCTCGTCTTCGGGGTCCTGGCGCTCGTCGATCCGGGGAACGAGGGCCCGGGCACGAGCGGCCTCACCGGCCTGTTGGTGGCCCTGCTGGTCCTCGGCATCGGGTTGTCGCTGGGCGGGCCGACGGGGTATGCGATCAACCCGGCCCGCGACCTCGGGCCGCGGATCATGCACGCGATCCTGCCGATTCCGGGCAAGGGCACGTCGGACTGGGGCTACTCATGGATCCCCGTCGTCGGCCCGCTGATCGGCGGCGCGCTGGGCGCGGTCATGTACGTGGCCTTCTGGCCTGGATAGGGGCGCGACCATGAAGAAGCTCATCAACGAGCCCGACGCGGTCCTGCGGGACTCGCTGGAGGGGATCGCCGCGGCGCACGGCGATCGTGTCCGCGTGGCGTTCGACCCGCCGTACATCGTGCGGGCCGATGCGCCGGTCCAGGGCAAGGTCGGGATCGTCTCCGGCGGCGGCTCGGGCCACGAGCCGATGCACGGCGGCTACGTCGGGCGCGGGATGCTCGACGCCGCCTGCCCGGGCGAGGTGTTCACCTCGCCCACGCCGGACCAGATGCACGAGGCGACCAAGGCGGTCGACGGCGGCGCCGGTGTGCTGCACATCGTCAAGAACTACACCGGCGACGTCATGAACTTCGAGATGGCGGCCGAGCTGGCCGGCGGCGAGGACATCGAGGTCGCCGCCGTCGTCACCGACGACGACGTCGCGGTTCAGGACAGCCTCTACACGGCGGGCCGGCGCGGGGTCGGCGTCACGGTGCTGGCCGAGAAGATCTGCGGCGCGGCGGCCGAGGAGCGCCGCTCGCTGGCGGAGGTCGCCGACCTCTGCCGGCGCGTCAACGCCGACGGCCGCAGCATGGGCATGGCCCTCACGCCGTGCATCACGCCGTCGGCCGGCGAGCCGAACTTCACGCTCGGTGACGACGAGATGGAGATCGGCATCGGCATCCACGGCGAGCCGGGGCGCGAGCGCATGAAGGTCGAGCCCGCGGCCAAGGTGGTCGAGCGCCTGGCCGCGGCGGTCGTCGAGGACCTTCCGTTCAACGACGGCGACGAGGTGCTGGCCTTCGTCAACGGCATGGGCGGCACGCCGCTGATCGAGCTGTACATCGTCTACAACGAGCTCAGCAAGTACCTCGAGGGGCGCGGCATCCGCATCACCCGGCGACCTGATCGGCAACTACATCACCTCGCTGGAGATGGCGGGCTGCTCGATCACGCTGCTGCGGCTGGACGAGGAGCTCACGCGGCTCTGGGACGCGCCCGTCGACACCCTCGCGCTGCGCTGGGGCGACGGGTGACGATCACCCACGACGCGGTCACCGACTGGATGAAGCGGTTCTCCGTCGAGGTGGCGGAGAACCGCGCGTACCTGACCAAGCTCGACGGCGCGATCGGCGACGGCGATCACGGGACGAACATGGACCGCGGCATGAAGAAGGTGCTCGAGCGCCTCGACGCCGGCAGCGCCGACGACGACATCGGCGGCTCGCTGAAGGCCGTCGGGATGGCGCTCGTCTCCAGCGTCGGCGGCGCGGCCGGGCCGCTCTACGGCACGCTGTTCCTGCAGATGGGGCAGGCCACCGCCGGGCGCTCGGAGCTCGACCTGGCCGGGTTCGCCGATGCGCTTCGACGCCGGCATCGAAGGCGTGAAGAAGCGCGGCAAGGCCGAGCCGGGCGACAAGACGATGCTCGACGCGCTGGTGCCGGCGCTCGAGGCGCTGCGGAAGGCCGGCGACGAGGGCGCCGACACGGCCGATGCGCTGGACCGGGCGGCCGCGGCCGCCCGCGAGGGCATGGAGGCGACCGTTCCGCTGGTGGCCCGCAAGGGCCGCGCGAGCTATCTCGGCGAGCGCAGCGCCGGCCACCAGGACCCGGGCGCGACGTCGTCGCACCTACTGCTCAAGAGCGTCGCCGAGGCCGTGCGCGGCGGCGGCGCCGCCGACTGACGAAGCGAGAGAGAGGAGAGAGAGGACCGTGGCCAAGTACGCCGCAGCACTCGATCAGGGGACCACGAGCACGCGATGCATGATCTTCGACCACGGCGGTGAGGTGGTCAGCGTCGCCCAGAAGGAGCATGAGCAGATCTATCCCAAGCCGGGATGGGTCGAGCACGACCCGAAGGAGGTCTGGTCGCGCACGCAGGAGGTGATGGACGAGGCGCTGGAGTCGGCCGGCGCGAGCGCCGACGACATCTCGGGCCTGGGCATCACCAACCAGCGCGAGACCACGGTCGTGTGGGACAGGAACACGGGCGAGCCCGTGATGAACGCGATCGTCTGGCAGGACACGCGCACGGACAAGATCGTCGACGAGCTGTCGCGGGACGGCGGCCAGGCCCGCTTCCAGGAGCAGGTCGGCCTGCCGCTGGCCACCTACTTCTCCGGGCCGAAGGTGCGCTGGATCCTCGAGAACGTCGACGGTGCGCGCGAGAAGGCCGAGGCCGGCGACCTCGTGTTCGGCAACATGGACACGTGGTGCATCTGGAACCTCACCGGCGGCACGGACGGCGGCATCCACATCACCGACGTCACGAACGCCAGCCGCACGATGCTCATGGACCTGCGCAAGCTGGCCTGGGACGACGGCATCGCCTCGACGATCGGCGTGCCGTCGGCGATGCTGCCCGAGATCAAGCCGTCCAGCGAGGTATACGGCGAGGTCCGCTCGGGCGGCGGGTTCAACGGCGTCAAGATCGCCGGCGACCTCGGCGACCAGCAGGCGGCGACCTTCGGGCAGACCTGCTTCGACGTCGGCGAGGCGAAGAACACCTACGGCACGGGCAACTTCCTGCTGCTCAACACGGGCACGGAGGCGGTGCCGTCCAAGAACGGGCTGCTCACGACGGTCGGCTACAAGATCGGCGACCAGGACGCGATCTACTGCCTGGAGGGCGCGATCGCCATCACCGGCGCGCTCGTGCAGTGGCTGCGCGACAACCTGAAGATGATCAAGGCCGCGCCGGAGGTCGAGGACCTGGCCAAGTCGGTCGACGACAACGGCGGCTGCTACATCGTGCCCGCGTTCAGCGGCCTGTTCGCGCCGTACTGGAAGTCCAACGCGCGCGGCGTCGTTCGCCGGCCTGACGCGCTTCGTCAACGCGGGGCACATCGCCCGCGCGACGCTCGAGGCGACGGCCTACCAGAGCCGCGAGGTCGTCGAGGCGATGAACCAGGACTCGGGCGTCGACCTCGAGTCGCTGAAGGTCGACGGCGGCATGGTCGGCAACGACCTGCTCATGCAGTTCCAGGCCGACCTGCTCGGCGTGCCGGTCATCCGGCCGAAGGTGCCCGAGACGACGTCGCTGGGCGCCGCCTACGCCGCCGGCCTGGCCACCGGCCTGTGGAGCGAGGAGGCCGAGCTGCGCGAGAACTGGGTCGAGGACAAGCGCTGGGAGCCGACGATGGACGCCGGCAAGCGCGACGAGTACTTCAAGTACTGGAAGCGCGCCGTCACGAAGTCCTTCGACTGGTTCGAGGCCGACGAGGGCTGAGCGCCACCTGGCGCGGCGGGCGGTGGCGGCGGCGCGTGAGCCGCCGCCACCGCGCGTCATACTCGACGACGCATGGCGACGATCGAGACCGACGTCCTCGTGATCGGCGGCGGCGCCACGGGCGCCGCCGTCGCCTGGGACTGCGCGCTGCGTGGCCTGCGCACCGTGCTGGCCGAGCGGCGCGACCTGGCCGAGGGCACGTCGGGCCGCTTCCACGGCCTGCTGCACTCGGGCGGTCGCTACGCGGTCAAGGACCCCGACGCCGCGCGCGAGTGCATCGAGGAGAACGTCATCCTCCGCCGCATCGCGGCCGACTGCATCGAGGACACCGGCGGGCTGTTCGTCACCACCCCGGCGGACGACCCGGCCTACGGCGACGAGTTCCTGGCCGGCTGCGAGCGCACCGGCGTCCCCACGCAGGAGATCGACCCGGCCGCAGGCGCTCCGCCGCGAGCCGCGGCTGAACCCCGGGATCCGGCGGGCGTTCACCGTGCCCGACGCGGGCATCGACGCGTGGAAGACGGTCTGGGCCTTCGCGGGCGCGGCGACCGAGCACGGCGCGCGGATCCTTCCCTACCACCGCGTCACCGAGATCCTGCGCGACGGCGACAGCGTCGCCGGGGCGCGCCTGCGCGACGAGCGCGGCGGCGAGGACGTCACCGTGGAGGCCGGCTTCACGCTCAACGCGTCGGGCGCGTGGGCCGGGCAGATCGCCGCGCTGGCCGGCATCGAGGGCGTCGAGATCCTCCCCGGCAAGGGGATCATGATCGCCATGAACCACCGGCTCGTGAACACGGTGATCAACCGCTGCACGATGCCGGCCGACGGCGACATCCTCGTCCCCATCCGCACCGTCTCGGTGATCGGCACGACCGACATCCGCGTGCGCGACCCCGACGAGCCCGCGATCACCCAGGACGAGGTCGAGCAGATGTTCGACGACGGCGAGACGCTCGTGCCCGGCTTCCGCCAGGCTCGCGCGCTGCGCGTGTGGGCCGGGGTGCGCCCGCTGTTCCAGGACACCAAGGCCGGCAGCGACGACAGCCGCGACGTGACGCGCGCGCACACGATGCTCGACCACCGCGAGCGCGACGGCATCGCCCGCTTCCTGACCATCACCGGCGGCAAGCTGACGACGATGCGGCTGATGGCCAAGGACACCGTCGACGCGATGTGCGCGCAGCTCGGCGAGGACCGCCCGTGCCGGACGGCCGAGGTCGTGCTGCCCGGCTCGGAGGACGGCGAGCCGTACCACATCGGGGCGCGGCTGGCGGCCAAGGAGCGCCACCTGCTCGACGACCAGCTCGTCTGCGAGTGCGAGCTGATCCCGCGCGCGCGCCTGGAGGAGACGATGCGCCGGCGCGACACCACCAACCTCGACGACATCCGCCGCAGCCTGCGCCTGGGCATGGGGCCGTGCCAGGGCGGCTTCTGCATCTACCGGGCGACCGGCATCCTGCACGACGTCGAGCAGCTCGACGGCGCCGCAGGCCAACGGCTCGCTGACCGACTTCCTGCAGGAGCGCTGGAAGGGCGTCTGGCCGGTGCTCTACGGCGACCAGCTGCGCCAGGCGCGGCTGGACGACTGGATCTTCCAGGGCCTGCTCGACGTGGAGCACCTGCCCGCGTGATGAGCCGGACGAGCCCCGGCTGGGCCGCCCCGTCGTACGACGCGCTGGTCATCGGGGCCGGGCTGGCCGGGCTCAGCGCCGCCGTGCGGCTGGCCGAGGGCGGCGCGCGGGTGATCGTGCTCGCCAAGGGCGTCGGCGCCACGCACCTGGCGCCGGGCACGATCGACGTGCTCGGCTACGCGCCCGAGCGCGTGCAGGACCCCGGCGACGCGCTCGGCGCCTGGCCGACGACCACCCCTACCGGCGGATCGGACGCGACGCGGTGGCCGCTGCCGTCGTGTGGTTCAAGGGCCAGTTCGAGGACGGCCCGCTGGCCGGCTACCGCTACCGCGGCGACCTGGCCGAGAACGTCCTGCTGCCCACGCCCGTGGGCGCGGCCAAGCCGTCGGCCCTCGTGCCCGAGACGATGGCGGCCGGCGACCTGCGCGACGACGCGCCGATGCTCGTGGTCGGCTTCCGCGCGCTGCGCGACTTCTTCCCGGCCTACCTGGCCGACAACGTCACGCGCGGCGGCGTGCCCGCCCGCGGGCTCGTGCTCGACCGCCGCGTGGACGGCCGCCCCGAGGCCAACAGCCTCGGGCTGGCCCGGGAGCTCGAGCGCCCCGACGCGCGCGCGGAGATCGCCGCCGAGGTCGGCCGCGCGCTCGACGGCGCGGCGCGCGTCGGCTTCCCCGCCGGCCTCGGCCTCGAGGACCCGCACGGCCGTGTGGAGCGACCTGCAGGAGCGCCTCGGGCGCCCGGTGTTCGAGATCGCCACGCTGCCGCCCTCGGTCCCGGGGATGCGGGTGTTCCGCACCCTGCGCGACCGCCTGCGCGCGCTGGGCGGGCGGATGATCATCAACTCGCCGGTGGTCGGGGCGCAACGCGACGGCGACGGGCGGTGGTCGCGGTCCGGGCCGCGGCGGCCGGCCGCGAGGTGACCTACCGCGCGCGCTGGGTCGTGCTGGCCACGGGCGGCGTGGCCACCGGGGGCGTCGAGCTGGACTCGCGCTGGCGGCCCGCGAGACCGCGCTCGGCCTGCCGCTGCACGGCGTGCCCGGGCCCGGCGAGAGCCGCTTCGATCCCGAGTACTTCGCCGACCACCCGTTCTCGGGCGTCGGCGTCGCGGTCGACGACGGGCTGCGGCCCGTCGACTCCGGGGCCGGCGGCTCCGGTGGCGATCGCGTGGCCGAGAACGTCCTCGTGGCCGGCGCCATGATGGCCGGCAGCCGGCCGTGGAAGGAGAAGTCCGGCGACGGGCTCAGCCTGTCGAGCGGCCATCGCGCCGCCGAGCTCATCCTGGAGGAGGACCGATGACGCCCCACCGCGGGTCCGCCCACGACCACGCCTCGCATCCGACGGAGCAGTCCGCGGGGCGCGACGTGCTCTTCGACGCCATGCGGGGCTCGCTCGACCACTGCGTGAAGTGCACGATCTGCGAGACCGCGTGCCCGTTCTCCAACGTGACGCTCGCTGTTCCCCGGGCCGAAGTACGTCGGCCCGCAGGCCGAGCGCTTCCGCACCGACGAGCCGTCGCCCGACGCCTCGCTGGACTACTGCTCGAGTTGCGGGATCTGCACGCAGGTCTGCCCGCACGGCGTCCACATCGCCGAGATCAACACGCGGGCCAAGGCGCGGCTGAAGGAGCGCGACGGCGTGGCGCTGCGCGACCGGGTCATCGCTCGCCCGACGCTCGCCGGCCGGCTCGGGACGCCGGTCGCCCCGCTGGCCAACTGGACGCTGCGCAACCGGCTGGCGCGGATCGCGGCCGAGAAGCTCGTCGGCATCCACCGCGACGCGGCCATGCCGCAGTTCGCGGGGCGCACCTTCCAGCGCTGGGCGCGCCGCCACCGCGCGCCGGCGGCCAAGAAGCGGGTCGTCTACTTCCACGGCTGCGGCGCCAACTACTACGAGCCGCGGCTGGCCGAGATGACGGTCGCCGTGCTCGCCCACAACCGCTTCGCCGTCGACGTCCCCAAGCAGGACTGCTGCGGGCTGCCGCTGCAGTCCAACGGGCTGTTCGACGACGCGCGCACCTACGTGCGCCGGCTCGTGGGCAATCTGGGCCCGGCCGCCTCGGGCGACACGATGATCGTCGGGACCTCGACGAGCTGCACGCTGATGCTCAAGCGCGAGGCGCGCGAGATCCTGGGCATGGAGGGCGACGAGCAGCTGCGGGAGGTCGGCTCGCGCACGTTCGACATCGTCGAGTTCCTGCTCGAGCTGCACGCGCGCGGCGAGCTGCGCACCGACTTCGGCCCGGTCGACATGACCGTGACCTATCACGCGCCGTGCCAGCAGCAGGGCCACGGGATCGGCAAGCCCGCGCTGGACCTGTTCGCGCTCGTGCCCGCCCTGCGGGTGGTCGAGAACGACGCGAGCTGCTGCGGCGTGGCCGGCACCTACGGCCTGAAGAAGGAGAAGTACGCGATCTCGATGGACGTCGGCGCGCGGCTGTTCGGGCAGATCGAGCGTGCCGCGCCCGACCTCGCCGTGTGCGACAGCGAGACGTGCCGCTGGCACATCGAGAAGGCGACCGGCGTGCGCTCCGTGCATCCGGTCGAGGTCCTGCACCGCGCCTACGGCCTGCGGTGAGCGTCGGGCTCGTCATCGTCTCGCACAGCGCCGGGCTGGCCGAGGGGGTGGTCGAGCTGGCGCGCGAGATGGGCGGCGCCGACGTCGCCATCGAGGCGGCGGGCGGGATGGCCGAGCCGGCGGGCGCGATGGGCACCGACGCCGAGCTCGTCATGGGGGCGATCGGGCGCGCCGCCTCGCCCGACGGGGTGCTCGTGCTCATGGACCTCGGCAGCGCGCTGATGAGCGCCGAGATGGCCGTCGAGATGCTGGGCGACGACGCATGCGCGTGATGCTGGCCGACGCGCCGCTGGTCGAGGGCGCGGTGGCCGCCGCGGCGGCCGCGCGCGGCGGGGCGTCGCTGCAGGAGGTGGCGGCCGAGGCGCGCGGGGCGCTGCGCGCGAAGGTCGCGCAGCTCGGCGGCGACGAGGACGCGGCCGCCGGTGGCGCGCGCCGGTCCTCGGACGAGAACGCCGTCGGCGATGAGGACGACGGCCCCGCGCAGGAGCTGCGCCTGCGCGTCGAGAACCGGCTCGGCCTGCACGCCCGACCCGCGGCGCGCTTCGTGGGCGCCTGCTCCGGCGCCGACGTCCGGGTCGAGGTCTCCAACGAGACCACCGGTCGCGGCCCGGTCAGCGCCCGCAGCCTGACCGCGCTGGCCACGCTCGGCGTGCGCCAGGGCCACGAGATCCTCGTGCGCGCGCGCGGGGCCGGACGCGGGCCGGGTGCTCGCGGCGATCGAGGCGCTGGCGGCCGAGAACTGGGGCGATGTCGAGCGAGGAGGAGGAGGCGGCGGCGCCCGGCGCTCGCGAGAACGAGGCGACGGCGGCCGGGGTGCGTCCGCTCGCACGCCGTCGACCGGCGAGCCGCGCGCCGGCGAGCGCCGCGCCGGGCGAGCCAGCCGCGTCGCCCGCGTCGCCCGCGCCGGGCGATCCCCTGCGCGGCCTGCCCGTCGCCCCCGGCGTGGCCATCGGCGCCGCGCGTCGGCTGCGGGCGCCCGAGCCGGTCGTCTCCGACGCCCCGCGGCCGGCGCCGAGGACGAGTGGCGCCGCCTCGAGGCGGCGCGCGGCGCCGCGCGCGCCGACGTGCTCGCTGCCCGCGCCCGGGTCGCCGCCGAGCGCGGGGGAGGCCCAGGCGGCGATCTTCGACGCCCACCTGCTGCTGCTCGACGACGAGGCGCTGATCGACCCCGCCCGCCGAGCCGTCGACGAGCAGGGCGCGAACGCCGCCCAGGCCTGGGACGCCGCGGTGCGCGACGCGGCCGATGCCTACCGCGGGGCGGACGACGCCGTACCTGCGCGAGCGCGCGGCCGACGTGCTCGACGTCGGCCGGCGGGTGCTCGGCCACCTGAGCGGCACCGGCGCGGCGCCGGCGACGCTCGACGGCCCCGGCGTGCTCGTCGCCGCCGACCTGACGCCGGGCGAGACGGCGGCGCTCGATCGCGACCTCGTCCACGGAGTGGCCACTTCGCACGGCAGCGCCACCTCGCACGCGGCGATCCTCGCGCGCGCGATGGGCATCCCGGCGGTGGTCGGCCTGGGCGCCGCGCTGCTCGACACCGCCGACGGCACGGTGCTCGTGCTCGACGGCGGCGCGGGCACCGTCGACGTCGACCCCGACCCCGACGCCCTGGCCGCCGCCGCGGACCGCCGCGCCGAGCAGGAGCGGGTCGCGGCCGAGCGCCGCGAGCGCGCCGCCGCCGGCGCCGTCACGCGCGACGGGCGGCGCGTCGAGGTGGCGGCCAACCTCGGCGCGGTGAGCGAGGCGGCTGCGGCGGTGGCGCTAGGGCGCGGAGGGCGTCGGCCTGCTGCGCACCGAGTTCCTCTACCTCGGGCGCCAGGACGCGCCGGACGAGGACGAGCAGGTCGCCGCGCTGTCGGAGGTCGCCGCCGCGCTGCGCGGGCGCCCGCTCGTCGTGCGCACGCTCGACGTGGGGGCCGACAAGCCGCTGCCGTTCCTGGCCCAGGAGCCGGAGGCCAATCCGTTCCTCGGCCGCCGCGGCATCCGCCTGGCGCTGGCCCACCCCGACGTGCTGCGCACCCAGCTTCGAGCGATCCTGCGCGTGGCCGCCGAGCACGACGGCGTGAAGGTGATGTTCCCGATGGTGGCGACGCTGGGCGAGCTGAGGGCGGCCCGGGCGCTGCTCGACGAGGAGCGCGCGGCGCTGGGGATCGACCCGCCGCTCGAGGTCGGCGTGATGGTCGAGGTCCCCGCCGTGGCCGTGGCCGCCGAGCGCTTCGCGCGCGAGGTCGACTTCTTCTCGATCGGCACCAACGACCTGGCCCAGTACGCGCTGGCCGCCGAGCGCGGCAACACCCTCGTGGCGTCGCTGACCGACGGCCCGGTGCCGGCGGTGCTGGCGCTCGTCGCCTCGGTGGTCGAGGGCGCGCGGGCGCACGGCCGCTGGGTCGGGGTGTGCGGCGAGCTGGCCGGGGACCCGCTGTCGGCGGCGCTGCTGGTCGGCCTCGGCGTCGAGGAGCTGTCGATGGCGGCGCCGCGGATCCCCGACGTCAAGGAGGCGCTGCGCGGCGTCGATGCCGGCGAGGCGCAGCGGGTCGCTCGCGAGGCGATCGCGGCCGACGACGCGCAGGCCGTCCGGGCGCTCGCCGCTGCGCTGCTCGACGGGGAGCGAACCGCTACGATCGGCGCCTCGTGAGCACGCAGACGACGAGCGCGCGGGGGCCCGGGGCGACGCGCTTGATCGCCGCGGGCACGTGCGCCCGGATCGTCATGGCGCCGATCGTCATGGCGCTCATCCTCCTCGGCCGCGACTGGGAGCTCGTCGCCGCCGTGCTGTTCGCGGTCGCCGCGGCGACCGACTACTGGGACGGCTGGCTGGCGCGCCGCTGGGGCATCACGACGACGCTCGGCTCGTTCCTGGACACGACCGCGGACAAGCTGCTCGTCACCGGCGTGCTCATCGCGCTCGTCGAGACCGGCCGCGTCTCGTCGTGGATCGCCGCCTTGATCGTCGGGCGCGAGCTGATGATCCTCGGCCTGCGGGGCATGGTCGCCTTCGACGGCGCGCTGATCTCGCCCTCGATCTGGGGCAAGCTCAAGACCGGGGTCCAGTTCGTGGCCATCACACTGGCCATCCTGCGCCTGGGTGAGCCGTTCGGCGGGATGTACCTGGACGAGTGGGTCATGCTTGCCGCCGCGGTGATCACCGTGCTGTCCGCCGTCGACTACCTGCAGCGCTTCTCCTCGGCCCTCACAGGCCGCGCCTGACCCGGCCGATGGCCGACCGCGTGTTCGTCACCGGCGGCTCCGGGCTGATCGGAGGCGCGCTCGTGGAGCGGCTCGTGGCGCGCGGCGACGACGTCGTCGCGCTGGCGCGCTCGGACGCGGCGGCGGCGGCGCTCGCGGGCCGCGGAGCATCCGTCGTGCGCGGCGACGTGCTCGATGCGGCGGCGCTCGACACGGGCCTGCGCGGCTGCGCGCTGGCCTTCAACGTGGCCGGGGTCAACACGCTGTGCCCGACCGACCCCGCCGCGCTGCACCGCGCCAACCGCGACGGCGCGCGCGCGGTGGCCGTCGCGGCCGCCCGGGCCGGCGTCGGGCGGCTCGTGCACACGTCGTCGGCAGCGACGCTGGGCGAGCGGGAGGGCGAGGTCGGGCGCGAGGACACCGTGCACCGCGGCTGGTTCCTGTCCGATTACGAGCGTTCGAAGTTCGAGGGCGAGCGCGCCGTGCTCGAGGAGGCCGCGCGCAGCGGGCTGGACGTCGTCTGCGTCAACCCATGCTCGGTCCAGGGCCCGGGCCGCGCGGGCGGGACGGGACGCATCCTGCTCGCCCTGCTCGACGGCCGGCTGCCCGTGTTCATCGACACGCGGATCAGCGTCGTCGACATCGGCGACGCGGTGCAGGCGCACCTGCTGGCCGCCGAGCGCGGCGCCGCCGGGCACCGCTACGTGGTCTGCGGCGCGACCCTGAGCTCGCGGGAGGCGCTCGAGCTGCTGTCGGTGGTCGCCGGGCGCGAGCTCCGGCCCCGGATCGTCCCGGGCGCCGTCGCGCTGGCCGCCGGCACCGTCGCCGGCGCCGCGTTCCGGATCGCCCGGCGACGGCCGCCGCTGTGCCGGACGATGGTGCGCACGATGCTGCACGGTCACGCGTACGACGGCTCGCGCGCCGAGCGCGAGCTCGGCCTGCGCTACACGCCGGCGCGCGACACGCTGGCGCGGACGCTCGAGTGGGCGCGCGCCGAGGGGCTGGTGCGGGCGTAGGCCGACCGACGGCCGGCCCGCTACCCCGCCAACCGGCGCGTGGCCACCAGCTCGGCTCGATACGGCCGACGGACCTCGGCGACGCCGTGACGGTCGAGGATGGCCGCCAGCCGCTCGAGCAGCTCGGCGCGCCGCGGCCGATCGAGCGCTCCGACGTAGCTGATCGACGCGTAGTACGCGAGCAGCCCGTCGCGGTCGGTCACGTGCTCGAAGCCGACGGTCCGCCGCTGCAGCGGCGCGAAGCCGCCGTGATGCTCGAGCGCCTCGGCGCCGCGGGCCTGGACCAGGTACGGGTGGCGGGCTGCGCGCCACAGCGGCTCGAGAACCGCGTCGGCCTCGACCGCGAACGGCGGGCGCTCGGCATCGTCGAGCGAGGACTTCAGCCAGCAGGCCACGACGCCGCCGCCCCCGCGGACGGTTCGGTGAAGCTCAGCGGCCGCGCGGTCGCCGTCGAACCAATGGAACGCGTCGCCGCACACGGCGCCGTCGACCGAGGCATCCTGGAGCGGCAGCGCCTCGGCGCGTCCCGCGCGGACGCGCTGCGCGCCGATCGCGCGGGCCAGCGCCGAGCGCATCCCCACCAGCGGCTCGACGGCGACGACGTCGAACCCGGCGGTCAGCAGCGGCCGCGCGAGCTTGCCGGTGCCCGCGCCGACGTCGAGCACGCGCGCGCCGGGCGCGACACCCAGCGCGGCGACGATCGCGCCGGTCACCTGCGGGGCGTACTCGGGGCGGCCGCGCTCGTACGCGGCGGCGACGTCGGTGAAGCCGGCGACGAGCGCGTGGAGATCGGCCACGGCGGCTGATCCTAGGCCCGCGGGCTCGGGACCGTCCTCGGCCCGTCGCGGGGCTCGACGTCCGGTCTCGCGCGCGACCGGCCCAATACAATCGACACCAACCCATTCCCGAGCCGCGCGGGCCGTCTGGCGGCCCTGCCCGGAGCGGGCGCTGATCTCAAGCGCCGTGCCCCGGGTCCGTCATGCGCCGTGCGGAGCCGTACCCCACACAGCAATCGCAAAAGGGAGCAGCACGTGGCCACTGACGTTGGCATCAAGGAGCTGCTGGAGGCCGGAGTCCATTTCGGCCACCAGACGCGCCGTTGGAACCCGAAGATGCGCCGCTTCATCCACGGCGAGCGCAGCGGGATCTACATCATCGACCTGCTGCAGACGCAGCGACTGCTCAACCAGGCGCAGGACTTCGCCGCCGAGCTCGCTCGGCGCGGCGGCACGATCCTGTTCGTCGGGACGAAGAAGCAGGCGCGCGACGCCGTCAAGGACGTCGCCGAGAGCGCCGGCATGCCCTACGTGCACCATCGCTGGCTGGGCGGCCTGCTGACGAACTTCCAGACGATCAACAACCGCATCCGCCGCCTGCACGACCTCGAGCGCTACGAGACCGAGGGCCAGCTCGCGCTGCTCCCCACGCGCGAGCGGATGGCCGCGCTGGCCGACCTCGACGAAGCTGCGCGCCAACCTCGGCGGCGTCAAGCACATGCAGCGCACGCCGGACGCCGTGTTCGTCATCGACCTCAAGACCGAGGCGATCGCCGTGCGCGAGGCCCAGCGCCTGCGCATCCCGATCATCGGCCTCGTCGACACCAACTGCGACCCCGACGGCATCGACTTCGTCGTCCCCGGAAACGACGACGCGATCCGCTCCTGCCACGTGATCGCACGCGCGATCGGCGACGTGGTGGCCGAGGGCGGCCTCGCCTTCCGCGCCGAGGAGGACCGCGCGCGCATGGAGGCCGAGGAGCAGACGCGCCGCGAGGCCGAGGAGCGCCAGCGCCGCGAGGCCGAGGCCCAGGCCCAGCGCGAGGCCGAGCAGGCCCGCCGCGAGGCCGAGCTCCAGGCCCAGACGACGGCCGCCGAGGGTGGCGGCGACCGCGCGCAGGCCGAGGCCGAGGTGGCCGAGGCGCGCGACGCACTGGGCACGCCGCAGCCCGACCCCGATACGGTCGTCACTCCGCAGGCCCAGGCCGAGACCCCGCGCCCCGACGCCGGCCCCGACCAGACCGGCCCCGGCGAGCCCGCGCCGCCCGCCGTCGACCCGACGCCCGACCCGGCCAGCCCGCCGGCGAGCGAGGTCGACGCCGAGAGCCAGACCCAGACCGCGGAGGCCGAGGCGCAGCCCTCGCCGTCCGACGAGCCGCCCGCCGTCCAGGCGCCCGTGACGCCGGTCGAGCCCGAGCCGTCCGACGCCTCCGACGCAGCCACGCACGCCCGCGAACGAGAACCAGGAGCAGAACGCATGAGCTCCCCCGCCATCTCCGCCTCCGCCGTCAAGGACCTGCGCCAGCGCACCGGCGCTGGGATGATGGACTGCAAGCGCGCCCTGCAGGAGGCCGACGGCGACATGGACCGCGCCGTCGAGATCCTCCGTGTCCAGATGGGCAACAAGCTCGGCAAGCTCGCGAGCCGCGAGGCGAGCGAGGGCACGATCCAGTCCTACATCCATGCCGACGGCCGCACCGGCGTGCTCGTCGAGGTCGACTGCAACACCGACTTCGTCGCGCGCAACGAGGACTTCGTCGCCTTCGCCCGCGACGTCGCCCTGCACATCGCGGCCTCCCCGCAGACGCGCTTCGTCAGCGCCGAGGAGGTCGACGACGATGCCCGCGAGACCGAGGTCCGCGTGTTCGAGCAGCAGGCGGCCGACAAGCCCGAGCACATCCGCCCGAAGATCGTCGAGGGCATGCTCAAGAAGTGGCTCGACGACGTCGTGCTGCTCAACCAGAGCCACGTCAACCAGGACAAGCACGAGAACAAGACGATCGAGCAGCTCCGGGCCGACCTGTCGGCCAAGACGGGCGAGAACGTCGTCATCCGGCGCTTCGTCCGCTTCGCGGTCGGCGAGTGAGCGACGCGCCGGCGCCGATCTTCCGGCGCATCCTGCTCAAGCTGTCCGGCGAGTCGCTGATGGGCGAGCTGGACTACGGCACCGATCCGCAGCGGCTGCACGCGGTCGCCGAGCAGGTCAAGCAGGTGCACGACCGCGGGGTGGAGATCGCCATCGTGCTCGGGGCCGGCAACATCTACCGCGGCATCGCCGGGGTTGCCCAGGGCATGGACCGGGCCACGGCCGACTACATGGGGATGCTGGCCATCGTGCTCAACGCGCTGCAGCTCCAGGACGCGCTGGAGAAGCTCGACGTCCACACGCGCGTGCAGTCGGCGCTGCACATCGCCGAGGTGGCCGAGCCCTACATCCGCCGCCGCGCGATGCGCCACCTCGAGAAGGGGCGCGTCGTGATCTTCGCGGCGGGCACCGGCAACCCGTTCTTCACCACCGACACGGCCGCCGCGCTGCGCGCGAGCGAGATCCACGCGGAGGCGATCCTGATGGGCAAGAACGGGGTCGACGGCGTGCTCACCGCCGACCCCAAGGTGGACCCCGACGCGACGCTGATCGAACGCATCACGCACATGGAGGCGCTCGAGCGCCGTCTGCGCGTCATGGACCTCACCGCGCTGACCCTGTGCATGGAGAGCGGCATCCCGATCCACGTCTTCAACATGGACGACGAGCGCAACATCGACCGGATAGTGTGCGGCGAGCGGGTGGGCACCCTGGTGGCGACATGACAGCGCGTCATTGCTCGACAGTGGCGACCGGCGACGACGAAAGGAACCGCTCGCGATGAGCGAGCTGACGGACGAACTTCTCGACGACGCCAAGGGCCGGATGTCCAAGTCGGTGGCGTCCACGAACAGCGAGTTCGGCTCGGTCCGCACCGGTCGCGCCAGCCCGGCGCTGCTGGACCGCATCGTCGTCGACTACTACGGCGCCCCGACGCCGCTGCAGCAGCTCGCCACGATCAACGCGCCCGAAGCGCGTCTGCTCACCGTCCAGCCCTACGACCAGTCGTCGATCAAGGCGATCGAGCGGGCGATCATGGAGTCCGACGTCGGGCTGACGCCGAACAACGACGGGCGCCTGATCCGCCTCGGCGTCCCCGAGCTCAACGAGGAGCGGCGCCGCGAGCTCGTCAAGGTCGTGCGTCACATCGCCGAGGACGGGCGCGTGGCGATCCGCAACATCCGCCGCGACGTCATGCACGACCTGCGCGAGCTGCGCGACGCGGGCGAGGCGGGCGCCGACGACGAGCACCGCGCCGAGGTCGAGCTGCAGAAGCTGACCGACCAGAAGGTCAGCGAGCTCGACGCCCTGCTCAAGGGCAAGGAAGCGGAGATCCTCGAGGTGTGATGGCCGCCGGCGCCGGCGGCGAGGGCGGGGCGGGCGGGCCGCGATATGTCGCCATCATCACCGACGGCAACGGGCGCTGGGCGCAGGCCCGCGACCTGCCGGTCGTCGACGGCCACCGGGCCGGGGCCGACACGGTCAAGGCGCGCCTGCGCGACGCGGCCGAGTTCGGCATCCGCGAGCTGACCGTCTACTCGTTCTCGACCGAGAACTGGTCGCGACCGGCGGAGGAGGTCACCGGGCTGATGCGGATGTTCTCCCAGCGGATCCTGGAGGAGACGCCGGAGCTCCGCCAGGAGGGCGTGCGGATGCGCTTCATCGGCCGCCGCGAGGGCGTGTCGGCGGCGCTGCTGGAGCAGATGGACTGGGCACAGGAGCAGACGGCGGACAACGAGCAGATCACGCTCTACGTCGCCTTCAACTACGGCGGGCGGGCCGAGGTCCTCGATGCGGCGCAGCGCTACACGGGCGGCGGCGAGGACGCGTTCCGGAGGCTCCTGTACGCGCCCGAGATGCACGACCCGGACCTGATCATCCGCACGAGCGGCGAGCAGCGGATGTCCAACTACCTGCTGTGGCAGTCCGCCTACTCCGAGCTGATCTTCCGCGACGAGCTGTGGCCGGACTACACCCGCGAGGCGTTCGAGGCCACGCTGGCCGAGTTCGCGGGCCGCCGGCGGCGCTTCGGGGGACGCTGATGGCCGTCGGCGGGCGCGGGGCCGGGCGGCGGCCGCCGGCGGGCACGGGTCGCGGCGGGCGCGACCGCCCGCCGCCCAAGCGCGGCGAGACCTCCGACCTCGGGCCGCGCGTGATGGTGGCGATCCCCGCGCTGGCCTTCGCCGGGCTGATCGTCGGCTACGGCGACTGGGTGTTCACGGCCGGCCTGTTCCTGCTCGGGGCGATCTGCCTGCACGAGCTGTTCGCCATGTACGCGTTCACCAACCCGACCCGCCTGGGCGCGCTGGTCGGGCTCGCAGGCCTGCTCGTCGCCGCCCAGGCCGGCGGCCGCGGGACCGTCCTGCTCGCCTTCGTGGCCGCGGTGCCGGTCGTCTTCCTGCTGTGCCTCGCCCAGCCGCGACGGGCCGGGATGCCCGGGGTGTCGGTGACGATGCTCGGGCTGGCGTGGATCGGCCTGGGCTGGGCGCACGGCGTGATGCTGCGCGACCTGCCGCACGGCGACGGGATCGTCCTCAGCATCCTCGTCGGCACCTTCGTCGGCGACTCCGGCGCCTACCTCGGCGGGCGATTGGTCGGGATGCGCAAGCTCGCGCCCTCGATCTCGCCCAACAAGACGGTCGAGGGCCTGCTCATCGGGTTCGTCGCCGGCGTGGCCGCCGTCTGGTTCGCCGGCCTGTACGAGGAGTGGCTGAGCGGCGTGCAGGCGCTCATCCTCGGGGCGGCGATCGCGGCGACCGCGCCGCTCGGCGACCTGTTCGAGAGCTACGTCAAGCGCGACGCGGGCGTCAAGGACACCGGGCGCCTGTTCGGCGCCCACGGCGGCGCCCTCGACCGCCTCGACGCGCTGCTGTTCACCGCGGTCACGGGGTTCTACGTGTGGAACGCGATGCTGTGACGCGCCGCGCGCGGTCGGCGATCAGCCGGCGCCGGTCGGCCTCCCGCTCTACCTCTGGCTGCGCGAGCGCGGCAGGAACCGGCGCGCCTAGGGATCAACCGGCCGCGTGTGCACGTCGAGCGCCCCGGCGGGCGGGTCGGTGCCGGGCACGTAGTCGCGGACCCAGAACTCACCGGTCTCGGGGAACTCGTTGACGTCGGGCGCCTTCATCGTGCTGACGATCAGCACGCGCGCGCGCTCATGGGTGTCGTTGCTCAGCCGGTGCGTTCCCGCGCGGCCGGCGGGGCAGGCGACGACCTCGCCCGGCTCCAGCTCGCGCGTCCCGTCGAGCGTGGCCAGCGTCGGGCGACCCTCGACGACCACCACCATCTCCTCGTTGGCGAAATGCGCGTGCAGCGGGAAGGTCACCGCGCCGGGCTCGAGCTCGAACAGCGACGCCCCCAGCTCTCGCGCGCCGGCCTGCCGCCCGATCCGCGACCGCCGCCAGCGGTAGGGCGGCTCGTCACGCTCGGCGTCGAACTGCGGCTCGTAGATGTTGGGCATGGCGAAGCTGTAGCCGAAACGGGCCGGAGCCGTGCGCCCGCCTCGCACCCGCTCAGGGCGGGGAGGGTGAGCTCGTCGAGCCGGCCGGTGTCGTCCATCAGGACGACTCCCGTCGGCGGCCGACGACGAGCAGGTACTCGTAGCGATACTCGGCCGGCGCGTTGGGCGGGGCCTGATTCGAGCGGGTGGCGAAGTCGAGGAAGTCGCGATCGAGCGCCGCGAGTCGGTCGGGCCGATCGGCGAGGCTCGCGTAGGTCCCGACCACGGGGCCGAACGTCTCCCTGAACAACCGGCAGTAGGCGGCGGGGTCGCCGGGGCTGCGCTCGACGTACTGCCTGCGGGTCAGCTCGAGCGAGGCGAGCCGGTTGCCGAAGAGCTCGCGCACGTGCTCCTCGCTGCCCCAGAGCACGGGCGGCAGCGCTCCCGGTGGCGGCGGCGGCGCATAGCGCCCGAAGAGCTCGAAGAACTCGGCGGCCAGGCCTTCGGGGGTGAAGTTGATCATCCCGATCGTGCCACCGGGCCGGCAGACCCGCAGCAGCTCGTCGGCGACAGCCCGGTGGTCGGGGGCGAAGATCGCACCGACCGAGGAGACGACGGCGTCGAACTCGTCGTCCCCGAACGGGAGCGCCTCCGCGTCGGCCTGCACCCACGCGAGCTCGACGCCGCGCGCGCCGGCCTCGCGGCGGCCCGCCGCGAAGTTCTCGGGCGTGAGGTCCGCCGCGACCACGTGCGCCCCGGCTTCGGCGGCGCGGATCGCCACGCTCCCCGTCCCCGCGGCGACATCGAGCACGCGCTGACCCGCGGAGATCCCACAGGCCTCGACCAGGACCGGTCCGAGCCCCCAGACCGTCTGGGTGGCGAAGCGGTGGTAGTCGCCGAGCGCCCACATGGCGCGCTGTTGGGCCTTGAGCGTCCCGTCGGTGCCGACCGGGGCCGGCGCGACGAGCGGGCTGTGCGGGCTTCGACGGTGCATGTCCGGACCCTAGGCCCCGGCGGCCGCAGCGTCTTCGCCACAACCGGCCATCTCGGAGGCGCCCGAGATAGCCGGTTCTGGCTATGCGGGGGAGCGATCCAGCAGCCCGGACCGCACGGCAAGCGCTGCCGCGGCGGTCCGCGTGGGCACATCGAGCTTGCGCAGGAGGTTGGTCACGTGCCGGTGGACGGTGTGCTCGCTCACGACCAGCCGTTCCGCGATCTGCCGGTTCGTCAGCCCGTCGGCGAGCAGCCCCAGCACCTCGCGCTCCCGCGGCGTCAGCTCCCCCGGCGGCAGGCGCCGGCCGCCGGCGGACGCGAGGATGCGCCGCGCCCGCGCGGCCTCGGCGCCCGCCCCGAGCTCGACCAGTCGGTCGAGCGCGGCGGTCGCCTCGCGCTCGGCCTCCTCGACGCCACCCAGCGCGACCAGGCACGTGGCGAGCTCGAGCCGCGCCTGCGCGGCGTCGAACGGCGCACCGCTGCGCTCGAAGCAGTCGACCGCGTCCTCCAGCAGGGCGCGAGCGCGATCGTGGTCACCCCGGGCGCACGCGAGCACGCCATCGGCCGCGTCGGCGCAGGCGCGCAGCGGCGCCGTGCCGATCTGTCCCTGCACCTCACGCAGCGCCTGGACCGCCGTGGCCGCCTCGTCGAGCTCCCCGCGTGCCGCGCGGGCGTGGACGAGCAGCTCGAGCGCGGGCGCGCGATCCAGGCGGCGGTCCGGCGGGAGCTGCCGCATGAGCCGCTCGATCAGGCCGATCGCCTGCAGCGCCTGGCCACGATCGAGCGCGAGGCGAGCACGGCACAGGTGGGCCTTCGGCGAGGCGCCCGCCTGGTCGAGCAGGCGCGCCGCGTCCGCCGGCCGGCCCTGCCGCCGCCTCAGCTCCGCCAATCCGACCAGCGGGCCTCCGACCCACGCCGGGCGTGAGCGCGAGAAGTCCTCGACCGACGCTTCGAGCATCGCCTCGGCGTCCTTCCAGCGGCCCCGCCAGAGATGCACCGCACCGTACTCCGCGCGACAGAACGCGAGCATGTAGCGACTCCCGTAGTGCTCTGCGAAGGCGGCGATCCGGTCACACCACTCGGACGCCCGCTCGAAGTCCAGCGCGGCCGTGCAGGCGCTGACCAGGAAGCAGAACGTCCACGCGCTCGAGATCGGGATCGTCGCGTCGCCCTCCAGCGCCGTCGCCGTGGCTTCGTCGAGACAGCGCATGCCCTCGTCCACGCGCGCACAGCCGACCAGCGTCGCGCCCTGGAGCGCCAGCCCGAGCATCTCCAGGTCCGCGATCCCGAACCGCTGTCCGAGCTGCAACGCGCATGCGGCCCGGTCGCTCGCCGCCGCGCTGTCGCCGGCCGCATGGGCGAGGTAGCCCTCATGGAACGCGAGCCAGCCGTGCTCGGGGCCGGGCTCGAGCAGGTCCAGGAGACGATGCGCCCGGCGCAGCCACCCGCTCGCCACCGCCGAGGCACCGCGGAAGTCGAGCTGATCGGCGGCCATCCACGTCGCCATCCGGGCCGCGCCGGCCGCGTCCGCGCGCTTCCGGTACAGCCGGTACGCGCGTTCCCGAGCCGCGAACACGGCCTCCCCGTCATCCAACCACCACGCCGCCCAGCTCAAGCCGTCCAGCGCCTCGGGCGTTTCCTCGACGGCGAGAGCCGCCTGGAAGAGCTCGCGCGCGGCCTCCCAGCGCGCCTCCCGGAGCTGGCCCCAGCCCGCGACCCGCGGATCGGAAGTCGTCTCGTTCGATGCTCCGCTCACACACGGCATTCTCCCGCCCCGAGACACGCGCCGCACGCCTTGCGCCCCCTTGACATCGCGGGTGTAACACTGGACCGGATGCCCCGCCGCCTGCTCATCCTCGGCTCGACCGGCTCGATCGGCACCCAGGCGCTCGAGATCGTCGCCGGCTCCGGCGAGCTCGAGCTCGTCGGGCTGAGCGCCGAGCGCTCGTGGGAGGCGCTCGTCGCGCAGGCGCGTGAGCACGGCGTCGACCGGATCGCGCTCGTCGACGCGCTCGCCGGCGCGCGCGCCGCCGAGGCGTGGACCGACGGCGACGTGCTCGTCGGCCCCGAGGGCCTCGTGCGGCTCGTCATCGAATCGGGCGCCGACCTCGTGCTCAACGCGCTCGTCGGCTCGGCCGGCCTCGGTCCGACGGTGGCCACCCTGGGTGAGGGGATCGACCTCGCGCTGGCCAACAAGGAGTCGCTCGTCGTCGGCGGCGAGCTCGTCACTCAGCTCGCCGAGGCCACCGGCGCGCGGATCATCCCCGTCGACTCCGAGCACTCGGCCCTGCACCAGCTCCTGGCCGCCGAGCCGCCGGGCACGGTCGACAAGCTCGTCCTGACCGCCAGCGGCGGGCCGTTCCGCGGCCGCACCCGCGCCGAGCTCGAGCACGTCACGGTGGCCGAGGCGCTGCGCCATCCGACGTGGGCGATGGGCGGCAAGATCACCATCGACTCGGCCACGCTGATGAACAAGGGGCTCGAGCTGATCGAGGCCCACCACCTGTTCGGCACGCCGTACGAGCGCATCGACGTCGTCGTGCACCCGCAGTCGATCGTGCACTCCTACGTCGTCCTGTGCGACGGGGCGGCGCTCGCGCACCTCGGTCACCCCGACATGCGCGTGCCGATCTCCTACGCGCTGCACCACCCCGACCGCGTCGACGTCCCGGTCCGCCCGCTCGACCTCGCCACGGTCGGCTCGCTGACCTTCGAGCCCGTCGACGACGAGGCCTTCCCGTCGCTCGGGCTCGCGCGCGCGGCCGCGCGCACCGGCGGCACCGCTCCGTGCGTGCTCAACGCGGCCAACGAGGTCGCCGTGCACGCGTTCCTCGACGGGAGCCTGGACTTCGTCGGGATCCCGGCCGTCATCGAGGCCACGCTCGAGCGCCTGCCCGCCGCCCCCGTGCGCGCGTTCGAATCGCTCTACGAGGCCGACCGCGAGGCGCGCGCGGTGGCCGCCGAGCTCGTCGGCGACCCGCGGCCCTCCACACGCGCGTGAGCTGGTTCCTCGCCTTCGCCGGCTTCGCCGCGCTGATCGTCCTGCACGAGCTCGGCCACTTCGCCGCGGCCAAGGCGGTCGGCATGCGCGTCGAGCGGTTCGCGCTGTTCTTCCCGCCGCTGCTGGCGAAGGTCCGCCGCGGCGAGACGGAGTACGGGATCGGCGCCGTTCCGCTGGGCGGCTACGTCCGCATCACGGGGATGAACCCCAACGAGGAGATCCCGCCCGAGGTGGCCCATCGCGCCTACTACCGGCAGGCGGTCTGGAAGCGGATCGTCGTCATCGCCGCCGGGCCCGCGATGAACCTGCTGATCGCCTTCCTGATCTTCTGGGCCCTGTTCCTCTCCCAGGGGATCGTCCGGAACTCGCTCGACGTCTCGCTCGTCGACCCCCGGGGCGCGGCCGCGACGACGCTGCGCGAGGGCGACCGGATCGTCTCCGTCGACGGGCGCCCGGGCTACGCGCCCGGCCTGAAGGCGACCGAGATCTCCGAGCGCCAGGACGCCCTGCGCAAGGCCGTCGGCTCGCACCGCTGCGCCGGCGAGCAGGCGCCCGGCTGCCGAGCTCAGACGCCGGCCACCGTCGTCGTCGAGCGCGGCAGCGAGCGGCGCACGGTCCAGATCCGCCCGCGCTACAACGCCCAGCAGGAGCAGATGCTGCTCGGCATCGGTTACGGGACGGTCCAGGACGTCGGTCCCGTGCGCGCGGCGTCGCTGTCGGTCGACCGGATGTGGGCGATCACGGCGCAGACCGTGTCGTCGATGGGCCGCCTGTTCTACGACGAGCAGGCGCGCCGCGACGTCTCCGGCGTCGTCGGGTCGTATGAGGTCACGCGCCAGACGATCGAGTTCGACACCACCCGCGCGCTGCTGATCCTCGGGATCATCTCCCTGTCGCTGGCCGTCATCAATTTGTTCCCGTTCCTGCCGCTCGACGGCGGGCACATCTTCTGGGCGCTGGCCGAGAAGGTCCGTGGGCGCCCGATCGCCTTCTCGATCATGGAGCGCGCCTCGGTGGTCGGGTTCGTGCTCGTCGCCGTGCTGTTCTTCATCGGCCTGAGCAACGACATCGGCCGGCTGCAGGGCGAAGGCTTCGGCGTGCGCTGACCTGCCGGAATCCGGCCGTTTGCAGGTGTACATGAGCGCCGTCGGCCTCGGGTAGCCGACGACCATGGAAGCAGGCACGGTCACCCCCACCGCGACCGGCGGCGACGAGCGCCCCGACGTCCTCAATCGCGCGATCACGCGCAACATGCTGCTGCTGTTCGTCGTCGGCGACGTGCTCGGCGCCGGCATCTACGCGCTGGTCGGCGAGATCGGCGGGCGCGTGGGGGGCGCGATCTGGGCCGCCTTCCTGGTCGCGATCGTGCTCGCGTTCTTCACCGCGGTGGCCTACGCCGAGCTCGTCACGAAGTACCCGCGGGCGGCCGGCGCGGCGCTGTACGTCAACAAGGCGTTCGGCATCCAGTTCGTGACCTTCATGGTCGCCTTCGCGGTGATGTGCTCCGGCCTGACCTCGGCGGCCACCCTGTCGCGCGCGTTCGGCGGCGACTACCTGTCGGTGTTCGTCTCGCTGCCCACCGTGCTCGTGGCCATCGGCGTGCTCGTCGCCGTGGCGGCCGTCAACTCGCGCGGCATCGGCGAGAGCGTCAGGATCAACGTCGGGCTCACGCTGATTGAGCTGACGGGCCTCGTGCTCGTCGTCGTCATCGGCGCCGTCGCCCTGTTCGACGGCGTCGGCGACCCCGGTCGCGCGCTGGAGATCAAGGAGGGCGAAGCCCTGATCCCCGCCGTGATGGCCGGCGCGGGGCTCGCCTTCTACGCGCTGATCGGCTTCGAGGACTCGGTCAACGTGGCCGAGGAGGCCCAGGACCCGCACCGCAACTACCCGCGCGCGCTGTTCCTGGGGCTGCTCATCGCCGGCGTCATCTACCTCGCGGTCAGCACCGTGGCCAGCATGGCCGTGCCCACCGACACGCTGGCCGACTCCGACGGCCCGCTGCTCGAGGTCGTCCAGCTCGGCCCGCTGGCCATGAACACGAAGGTCTTCTCGGCCATCGCGCTGTTCGCCGTGATCAACGGCGCGCTCATCAACATGATCATGGCCTCGCGGCTGCTGTACGGCATGTCGATCCAGGGCATCGTGCCCGCCGCGTTCTCCAGGGTCCTGCCCGGCCGCCGCACGCCGTGGGTGGCCATCGCCTTCACCACCGCGCTGGCCATGATCCTCGTCTCGACCGGCGACCTGAGCACGCTGGCCGACATGACGGTGCTGTTGCTGCTCACCGTCTTCGCGCTCGTCAACGTCAGCGTGCTCGTGCTGCGCCGCGACCACGTCGAGCACGAGCACTACCACGCGCCCACCGCGCTGCCGGCGATCGGCGTGGTCGTCTCGATCGCCGTGATGTTCACCAAGGAGGCCGACATCTTCCTGCGCGCCGGCCTGCTGCTGCTCATCGGCGTCGTGTTCTGGCTGGTGAACCACGCCGCGCTGCGCGGGCGCGACCGCTTCTCGACCGACGAGCTCGCGCAGGTGCAGTCGCCGCCGTCAGACCCGCCGGACCGACCCGACCGCTGACACCGGTCGCACGCAGACCCAGCTCTTGACGAGCGGCCCGACGCGCTCGGGCCGCGCGGGGCCGAACAGCGCCTCGAGCTCGCGCCGGCCGAGGAGGCGGATGTCCTCCCAGTGGCCCATCGCGCCCAGGCGCCAGTAGCGCCGCCGCGGGCCCGCGGGGAGCCAGTGCGCGAACGGGAGCAGCGCGTGCGGCTCGATCGGGAACGAGCGGGCCGGCGTCTGCACGTACCAGCCGCGGGCCACGCGCCGGAGCTCGGCGGCGAAGGCGGCGCGCTTCTCCGGGGCGATGTGCTCGATCACGCTCGAGGCGCACGCGAGCTCGAAGGCGTCGTCCTCGAAGGGCAGCCGCAGGGTCGCGTCGGCCTGCACGAACGGCCCGGGGTAGTCCGGCCGCGGGCTGACGTCGACGCCGGTGATGTCGAGGTCGGGCTCGAGCGCGCGCAGCCCGAGCGACCCGCAGCCGACGTCGACGATCCGCATCCCGGGGCGCACGCCGGTCAGCGCGAAGAAGCGCTCGTGGCGGCGGCGGCGGGCGCGCGCGGCCAGCGGCGACAGCAGCCGCGCCCGCAGGCGGGCCCGGGCGGTCGCGTAGACGTCCTGTGAAGCGCCCATCCGCCCGGGAGGGTATGCGCCCCGGGCTCGTACACTGGCCCGATGGCCTCAGCGCGGCAGATCCTCGTCGGCGGCGTGCCCATCGGCGGCGGCGCGCCCGTCGCCGTGCAGACGATGACGAAGACCGAGACGGCCAACCTGCAGGCCACGATGGACCAGATCCGGCGCGTGGCCGAGGCGGGCGCCGACATCGTCCGCGTCGCCGTCCCGCGCGACGAGGACGTCGAGGCGCTGCGCACGATCGTCGCGCAGTCGCCGATCCCGGTGATCGCCGACATCCACTTCAACCACACGCTGGCCGTCAAGGCACTCGACGCGGGCGCGCACTGCGTTCGCATCAACCCGGGCAACATCGGCGGCCCCGACAAGGTGGCCGAGGTCGTGGCCCGCGCGAAGTCGCTGGGCACCCCGCTGCGCATCGGGGTCAACTCGGGGTCGTTGCCCAAGCACCTGCGCGACCTCGAGTTCACGGACCCGGTCGAGGCGCTGGTCACCGCCGCCGTCGAGTTCGTCGAGCTCATGGAGCGCCTCGAGTTCCACGACTTCAAGGTCTCGATGAAGTCGACGAGCGTGCCCAACACGATCGCCTCGAACCGGCTCCTCGCGCAACGCATCCCGTACCCGCTGCACCTCGGGATCACCGAGGCGGGGACGAGGTGGTCGGGCTCGCTGAAGTCGGCGGTCGGCCTCGGGACGCTGCTGGCCGACGGCGTCGGCGACACGATCCGCATCAGCCTGTCGACCTTCCACGCCGAGGAGGAGGTCAAGGTCGCCTGGGAGATCCTCAAGGCGCTGAAGCTGCGCGAGCGCGGCCCGGTGCTGATCGCCTGCCCGACCTGCGGCCGCCTGCAGTTCGACATGGACACGGTGGTGGCCGAGGTCGAGCGGCGCCTGGAGGCCTACGAGGACCCGATCGAGGTCTCCGTCCTGGGCTGCGCGGTGAACGGCATCGGCGAGGCCCGCCACGCCGACTTCGGCATCACCGGGGCCAAGGACATGGGGATGATCTACTCCAAGGGCGAGCCGCTGAAGAAGGTTCCCACCGAGCAGCTCGTCGACGAGCTGTTCAAGGAGATCGACCGCTACTACGCCGCCGGCGGCACGGTCGTGCGAGACGAGCACGCGGCCGCCCAGGCGCGCGAGTGGCTGGCCGAGAACGAGGACGCCACGGCGATGACGCCCGAGCGGCTGGCGGCGATGGAGGCCGCCGCCGCCGAGGCCGAGGCCGACCGCGAGTCCGCGGGCACCCCGGCCCAGCCTCCCGGCTCCGCGCAGCCCGCGCTGGACGAGGACGCCTCGCCGGTCGCCGGGCGACGGTTCAGCCGGGCCTGACCCGCGCCGGCGGTTCCCACCCGATTCTCAGCCTGCTGCGGGGCTGGTCCCAGGGACCGACCCGACACTGATCCTCCCGTCATCGACACGCAGGAGGACGTTCCATGCAGCTCTCTCAGACCGTGCGCAAGGGCGCGATCGCCGTCGCGGCGCTCGGCGCGCTCGGCCTCGGTGGATCGGCGCTCGCCGGCGCCGCGGGCAGCAGTGGCAGCGCGACCACGGCGGCCGCCGGCTCGACCTCGGGCTACGCCGCCCAGGGCGCGCCGCCGCAGGGCCAGCGACCGGACCCGACCCGCCCGGGCGGTCACGTCGGCGACAACGGCAAGACCGAGCAGGCACTGTCCGGCGACGTGGCCGCGAAGGTCAAGGCCGCGGCCGAGGCGAAGGTCTCGGGCGGCACCGTGCTGCGCGTCGAGACCGACGTCGACCACGGATCGGCCTACGAGGCCCACGTCCGCAAGGCGGACGGGACCGAGGTCGAGGTCCTGGTCGACTCGGACTTCGCCGTGACCGCCGTCAAGACCATGCGACACCCCTAGATCCCGGCCCCCGGGACCGAGCGTGGCCGCATGGCGACGCTCGGTCCCCAGGGTAGATCGCGCAACGCCGCTGCACCCTCCCGTGAGAGGTCTTAAGACCGCTTGCCGGCACGGATCGCGGCGCGCCGCGGGCACATCCGGCCCTGTAGCTTCAGTAGCGCTTCATGCCTCGGGTGGACAAAAAGCTGAAATCCAGACTGCAGTCTTAAGACCATCCAGCGCGCGTGTTTCACCCATGTGCGAGTCCTGAGTCGGCTCCCACCATGTCCGACATGGCCGCACACCAGACAACTCAAGGAGCGCCCGCCAAGGCTCGGCGCGCTCGCCGCGGTGGCGGCGAGCGCAGCACCGTAGCCCGCGCCGGCGCCCGCAGATCGACCCACGGCTCGTCAACCCTGCGCGGGCGGATCGCCGGCGCCTCGGGCGCGAACCGGTCCAAGACAACCAAGGCCCGCACGGGCACCGACGTGGTGCTCTACCGCCCGCCCGCCGAGCAGCATCCGCTGCGCGAGCGGGTCGTGGAGCGCCTGAGCCAGCTGTACTACAGCGCCTCGCTGGCGCTGCACCGCCTGCAGCACCGCCCGCCCAAGACCAAGACGGCGAAGATCGTCATCGTCGTTCCGGCGCACAACGAGGAGGGCTCGATCGCCCGCACGCTGCAGGCCCTCCTGCAGCAGAGCCGGCGCCCGGACCGCATCGTCGTGGTCGCCGACAACTGCAGCGACAAGACGGTCGAGATCGCCCGTCGCTTCGGCAACCGGGTGACGGTCATCGAGACGGTGGGCAACCGCGACCGCAAGGTCGGGGCGCTCACGCTGGCCTGGCAGGAGTACGTCGCCTACGGCTACGACTACATGCTGGGCGTCGACGCCGACACCGTGCTCTCGCGCAACGCCCTGGAAGACCTCGAGCGCGAGCTCGAGACCAGCCCGAAGGTGGGCGGCGTGATGGCGCGCTACACGTTCGACACCGACCTGGGCCAGACGGGCTGGGCGCGCCTGCTCATCCGCCTGCAGCGCATGGAGTTCGCGGCGTGGACGCTCGACATGCTCCACCGCAAGCGGAACACGTACGTCCTCGGCGGGCAGGCCACCCTGTTCCGCGTCAGCGCCCTCCAGGAGGTCGTCGATGGCGAGCGCCGCCTGTCGCCCTGGGATGCCGAGGCGCAGGTGGAGGACATGGAGCTCACGTGGGCGCTGACCACGCGCAACTGGGAGACGAAGGTCTCGAGCACCGCTCGCGCCTACGCCGGCCCGATGATCACGGCCAAGTCGCTGTGGGCCCAGCGCCGCAAGTGGGACGAGGGCATGATCCGGCTCCTCCTGGGCACGAAGATCGGCGCCACGACGCTGTACCCGTGGCGGATGCAGCTCAAGATGGGCCTCAACGCCCTGTCCCGCGCCATGTTCGTCGTGCTGCTGGCCACCTCGCTGGCCGTCGGCGCCTACCAGTGGAACTGGATCTGGGTGGTCCCGCCGATCCTCGCGGCCCTGCTGAACCTCAAGCACGCACGGAAGGTGCCCGGGCGCACGAAGACGGACATGCTGCTCGCGATCACGCTGATCGCGGTGGAGATCTACCTCTGGTTCCGCGTCTGCGTGTGGGTCGTGTCCTGGGCGACCGTGATCATGGGCATCCGCCGCGACGGCTGGGCCCGCCAGTACAAGGCCGAGGGCCTGCCCTCCGGGCAGACCATGCTTGCGCGGGGGGAGGTGGTCTAGATGCGCGACACGCTCAACCACCTGCTCGCCACGCCGCTCGACATCGGCTGGAAGGTGCTCATCGTCCTGACGGTGATCTCCGTCCTGGACATGGCGCGGAACATCCTGCGCCGCGTGCGCCACATCTTCCCCTAGCGGCCAATCCGGGGAAGCAGACGGCGAGGCCCGCCACCCGGCGGGCCTCGTCCTCTGTCACGACGGATCGACATCAGCGACGTCACCGCGGCCGAGGCCATGGTGCAAGGAGACGAAATGCTCAAGGACCATCGCCGCGCCTGCGCCGGCGCGGACTGCAAGGTCTGCCGCCACCTGGCCCGGCAGCGGGCGGCGCAGGCGACCAAAGCTCGACCGCCGCGTCGCGCCGACGCCCGCCCGGCGCGTCTCCGGCAAACGGCCGACTCATGATCAGGTATCCGGTGTGTAAGCTCGCGAGCGCTCTCCGCTCCGCCGCTTCCGACGCTCCGTGTCACGCGCTCTCATTCCCCTCCTCCTCGGTGCCGTCGTGACGCTCGCCACCCTCGTGTCCCGCCCGGCTGCCGCGCCGGCCGCGGCCATCGAGCCGCCGCTGTCCACGAGCGGATCGCGCATCGTCGACGCCCGCGGCCGCACCGTCGTGCTGCAGGGCGTCAACTGGTTCGGCTTCGAGACGAGCAACCACGTGGTCCACGGCCTGTGGACGCGCGACCTTCGCGACGTGCTCGCGCAGGTCCGCGCGCTGGGCTTCAACACGATCCGGCTGCCCTTCTCGCTGCAGGCGCTGCGCTCGCCGGCCATCAGCGGGGTCGACTTCTCGGGCGGCCGGAACGCGGCGCTGCACGGCGCAAGCCCGCAGCAGGCCATGGACGTCGTCGTCGACGAGGCCGCCCGGCAGGGCTTGCTCGTCGTCCTCGACAACCACTCCGGGCCCGACGACGGCTATACGGAGCCGCTCTGGTACGGCCGCGGCTACAGCGAGGACGACTGGATCGACGCGTGGACAGCGCTGGCGCGGCGGTACCGCGACCGCCCGAACGTGGTGGGCGCCGATCTCAAGAACGAGCCGCACGGCGAGGCGACGTGGGGCACCGGCGGACGGACGGACTGGCGGCGCGCCGCCACGCGCGCCGGCAACGCCGTGCTGTCCGTCGCGCCGCACTGGCTCGTCCTGGTGGAGGGCATCGGCGGCTCGGTCGCCGGAGAGCGGCTGCGTATCCACTGGTGGGGCGGCAACCTCCAGGGCGTGCGCCGCCACCCGGTGCGGCTGTCGCGTCCGTCCCAGCTCGTGTACTCGCCGCACGAGTACGGCCCGGGCGTCTTCGATCAGCCCTGGTTCCGGCGACCGGACATGGCGCGCGTGCTCGCCGACCGCTGGCGGAAGGAGTTCGGCTTCATAGCCGAGCAGGGCATCGCCCCGCTGCTCGTCGGCGAGTTCGGCGGACGCCGTGTCGACACCGCCAGCGTGGAAGGCCGCTGGCAGCGCCAGTTCCTCGACTACCTCGGCCGCACCGGCGCTTCGTGGACGTACTGGGCGCTGAACCCGAACTCCGGCGACACCGGCGGGATCCTGCAGGACGACTGGACGACCGTCGAGAGCGACAAGATGAGGCTCCTGACGCGGCTCATCGAGCGCCGGCGGATCGCCGGCGGCGGGGGCGACGCCGCCCGGCCGAGCGGTTCCGATCGGCGCGCACCGCGCCGCGCGCCGGCGCGCCGCGCCGAGCCCCGGCCGCGGCGCCCGGGGACGCAGCCGCCGGCGAACGAGTCGCACGTCAGGATCGAGGAGGAGTCCCGCTGGAGCGGCGGCTCCTGCGCCCGGCTCGTGGTGAGCGGGCCCGATCGCAGCCTGGAGAGCGCCACGGTCACGGTCGAGCTTCCGCCCGGCACCCGGATCGCGCAGCGCTGGAACGCCGAGGCGTCGGGGACCACCGGTCGCGTGACTCTGTCGCTGCCCTCCTGGGCGCGGGTCGAGAGCGGCGCCGCCTACACGGCGACCGGCTTCTGCCTGGCCGGCCCCGGGCGAGCGCGCGTGGCGCGGTAGGGCCCTCGACGTCAGCGCCGCCGGCGCGTCGGCGGCGTGACCCTCCGCGTGTCGCTCGTGCGCAGCGGCGCGCCCGCGTCCGCGCGCCACACGAAGCGCAGGTCGCTGCGCCGCGTGACGGTGAACCGCAGCAGGAACGCGCCGCGCCCGTCGGTGCGCAGCCGGCGGAAGGTCACCCAGCGCCCGGCGCCGACGGTCCGGCGCTGCACGGAGACGTCGTGGAAGCCGCCCGGGCGGACCTGGCCCCACAGCCGGGCCACGCGGCTGCGGGGCGCCTGGTCGACCCAGAAGGGCTGGGCAAAGCCGCGCAGCGCGGGCTTGGCGCGGTCGCTCACGAGCCGCAGGCCGGACTGCCAGCCGGCGAACGTGGCGCCGCGCACGGGCTCGTCGCGCCACTCGTACTGGGTCAGGTTCCGCACGCGCGGGTCGCGCCAGGCGATCGCGGCGGCCTGCTGCAGCCATTTGGCCTGCAGCGCGGGCCGCACGCCGTCGCGGCCGTCGGGCGGGCGGGTCTGGTAGCCGTACTCGGTGAAGTGCAGGTCGAGCGGGCGCGTGGCGCCGAACGTGTTGCGCAGCCCGTTGGCGCGCTGGATCGCGTCGAGCAGCGTCTTCAGGCGCGGCAGGTCGGCCAGCGCCGCCTCGTCCTCGCTCGGGTTGGGCTCGTCCGGGGCGCGCAGCACGCCGTGGGGGTGGTAGGCGATGCCCTCGGCCTGCGCGGGCCGGAAGCCGGCGCACGGGCCGCTGCGCACGCGCTGCCCCCGGCTCCCCACGCAGCCCAGCGCGCGCAGGAAGGTCAGCGGGCGCATCGCGGCGTTGCGCACGCGCGGGTTCTGCCCGCGCGGGGCCAGCGCGCCGATCAGGACGTGTGAGATCGGGTCGGCGCCGTGGATCGCGTTCCACGCCTCGCGAGCCAGGCGGCGGTAGAGGTGCGGGGCGTAGGGCGTGCACGTCCCGCCCGAGCACGTGAACTGCGGCTGCAGCCACAGCGGCAGGTTCGGCTCGTTCCAGACGATGTAGCGGTCGACGTCGGCGCCGTAGCGCAGCGCCACCGCGCGCGCATAGCGTCCGAAGAGGTCGGGCCGCGGCTTGAGGCGCTGGTTGCCTGCCGCCGGATCGGCGGTCGCCCACAGCGGCCCGGGGCCGGTCACGGCGAGGTTCACGCGCATGCCCGAGGCGCGCACGAGGCGCACCGCGCGATCCAGCGCACGCCAGTCGTAGCGCGGGTCGCTCGGGTCGGCGGCGTCGAAGCCCGCGGGAGCGGTGCGATCGGTGGGCCGCGGGCTGACGATCTGCCACTGGGCGAAGATCCGCACGCTGTCGATGCCGAGGTCGCGCCAGGCCTTCACGACGCCGGCGGCGCGCTTGTCGTCGGGCTCCTCGAGCAGCGCCGCGTCGTCGGCGATGCCGATCTCGAGGTTGCCCGCGGCGTGAGCCGGGGCGGGAGCGAGCAGCGCCACGAGCGCCGCGACGAGGACGAGCGCGAGCAGGGGACCCGTCGCGCCCACCGGCGGGCGCGACGGGACATCGGCGTGGTGAGGGGCGGTCAGGAGGCGGCCGAGTGGCGCTCGGCAACCTTGGACCAGTCGACCACGTTCCACCACGCCTTGAGGTACTCGGGGCGGCGGTTCTGGTACTTCAGGTAGTAGGCGTGCTCCCAGACGTCGTTGCCCAGCAGCGGCGTCTGGCCGTCGCTGATCGGGTTGTCCTGGTTGGCGGTGCTCGTCACCTTCAGCGAGCCGCCGTCGACCACGAGCCAGGCCCAGCCCGAGCCGAAGCGCGCGACGCCGGCCGCCTCGAACTGCTCCTTGAAGGCGTCGAACGAGCCGAAGGCCGAATCGATCGCCGAGCCCAGGTCGCCGTCGGGGGCGCCGCCGCCGTCGGGGCTCATCGACTCCCAGAACAGCGTGTGGTTGAGGTGGCCGCCGCCGTTGTTGCGCACGGCTCCGCGCTTGTCCTCGGGGACCGCGTCGAGGTTGGCGATGACCTCCTCGATCGGCTTGCCCTCGTGGTCGGTGCCCTCGAGCGCGTCGTTGACCTTGTCCACGTAGGCCTGGTGGTGCTTGTCGTGGTGCAGCGTCATGGTCTGCTCGTCGATGTGCGGCTCGAGCGCTGCGTAGTCGTACGGCAGCGGGGGGACCTCGTAGGCCATGCGGCATCCTCTCTCTGGGCGGACGGGGAGGCCCAACCCTACCCAGGCGTCAGCGGACGACGCTCGGCGCGTTCGCCGACCGCGACGCGGCCGTCGCGACGTGCGCGGCGCGGTCCGCAGCCGGCATCGGGCGGCCGAGGACGCCGCCGGCACCGCACGCGAAGCGTTTGGTGGCTGATCGGCGGTCGACCGGCGATGCGCGTATTTGCGGATGGGGCCACTAGTGTTCGGCGCCGATGCGCCTCTCGCAGCTATTCCTGCCCACGGAGCGCCAGCCGCCGGCCGACGCCGAGGCGCTCTCGCACAAGCTGATGGTCCGCGCCGGCCTGGTGCGCCAGCTCGGCTCGGGGCTGTGGACGTGGCTGCCCGCCGGCTGGCGCGTGCACGAGAACATCGTGCAGGTCGTGCGCGAGGAGATCGACGCGATCGGCGGGCAGGAGATGCTCATGCCGGTCCTCAACCCGCGTGAGATCTGGGCGCGCACCGGCCGCGACGCGATCGACGAGGTGTTCAAGCTGCAGGACCGGCGCGGCGCCCCGATGGTCCTGGCCATGACCCACGAGGAGGCGGTGACCGTCCACGTGGCCCAGGTCGTGCGCTCCTACCGCGACCTGCCGCTGATCCTCTACCACTTCCAGACCAAGGAGCGCGACGAGCCGCGCCCGCGCGCCGGCGTGCTGCGCACGCGCGAGTTCATCATGAAGGACGCCTACTCCTTCGACCGCGACCCCGACGGCCTGGCCGCCGCCTATGACCGCTTCGTCACGGCCTACGACCGCATCTTCGACCGGGTCGGGCTCGAGTGGTACCGGGTCGAGTCAGACGTGGGGATGATGGGCGGCTTCGGCGCCCACGAGTACATGGCGCCGTGCCCGGCGGGTGAGAACGAGGTCGCCCTGGCGCCCGGCTACGCGGCCAACGTCGAGGTGGCCAGCGCCCAGGCCCAGCCCGTGGAGCTCCCGCGCGCGCGGGCCGAGGCGCAGCTGGTCGACACGCCGGGGATGACGACGATCGACGCCGTCGCCCGCCACCTCGACCTGCCCGGCGGAGCGCTCCTGAAGGCCTTCCCGGTGATCGACCGCGAGCGCGGGATGATCATGGTCGTGGTGCGCGGCGATCACCGCGTCAACGAGATCAAGCTCCAGAACGCGCTGGGCGCGGCGTTCCGCGCCGCCACGGCGGAGGAGATCGCCGAGCGGATCGGACCGCCGGGCTTCATCGGGCCGGCCGGCGCCGACGTCCCCGTGCTGCTCGACGAGGCGGTGGCGCCGGGCCCCTACGTCGCGGGCGCCAACCGTCCCGATGCCCACCTGGCCGGCGTCGAGCCCGGCCGCGACTTCGGCTTCGACCGCGTCGACGTGCGCGCGGTGGAGGCCGGCGACCGCGTCAACGGCAACCCGATCCACATCGAGCCGGCCATCGAGGTTGGCAACATCTTCAAGCTCGGCACGCGCTTCTCCGAGCCCCTGGGCGCCACCTACCTCGACGAGGCGGGCCGCGAGCAGCTCATCTGGATGGGCTCCTACGGCATCGGCCCGGCGCGGATCGCCGCCGCGGCGGTCGAGCAGTTCGCCGACGAGAAGGGCATCTCCTGGCCGCGGGCGATCGCTCCCTGGCAGGTCGAGCTCGTCGGGCTCGGCCGGCCGCAGACGCCCGAGCGCGAAGCGGCCGAGCGGCTCTACGACGAGCTCCGGGCCGCAGGCCTCGACGTTCTCTACGACGACCGTGACGCGGGGCCTGGGGAGAAGTTCGCCGACGCCGAGCTGCTCGGCGTCCCGCTGCGGCTGACGCTCGGCAAGCGCTCGCTCGAGTCGGGCGTCGTCGAGGCCCAGGCGCGCCGCGGCCGCGCGGACCACGACGACGGCGTGCCGCTCGAGGGCGCGGCCGACGCGGTGGCCGAGCTGTGGCGCAACCTCCCGTAGACCGAGCCCGCGAAGCCGCCGCCGAGCGCGTCGAGCGCGCGCGGCTGACGTTCCGGCGCGTGATCGGCCTGGACCGATCGGGCCCACCGCCGCCGCAGACCGGGTCGGGCCAGCCGTGGCGCGTGTGGACGGTGCCCAACGGCATCGGGTTCATCCGCCTGGCCCTGCTGCCGATCTTCCTCGTGCTCGCGCTGTCCAGCGAGACGGGCACCGACGCGCTGCCGGCGGTCATCTTCGGGGTGGTGGCATGGAGCGACTACGCCGACGGCATCGCCGCGCGGATCACCGGCCAGTACAGCCGCCTGGGCGCCCTGCTGGACCCGATCGTCGACCGCCTGCTGATCATCAGCGGCATCGTCGTCTGCTGGTACCACGAGCTGCTGCCGCGCTGGGCGCTGGCCGTGCTCGTCGCGCGCGAGCTGTTCATGCTCGCCGCCGGTCGCTACGCGTTGCGGCGCGGGATCGAGCTGAAGATCAGCTGGTGGGGCCGGCTGGCCGTGTGGCCGGTCATGTCGTCGCTGTTCGCGGGCCTCGTCGGCTGGCCGATCGCCGGGGCCGTTCTCCTGTACGTCGGCCTCGTCATGGCGCTCGCCGCCACGGTGGGGTATGCGCGCAGCGCCCGGCGCCAGCTGCGGGCGCGCGGGGGGTAGGGGGTGGCGCGGCGGGCCAGGGCCGCGGCGGCGGCGTGCGCGGTCGCCCTGCTCGGCGCGTGCGGCGGCGAGGAGACCAGGACGGTCACCGTGACCGAGGGTGCGACCGCGACGGCGCCGTCCACGGCCACCGACGGCCAGCCGTCCGCGCCGGCGGAGGTCCCCTCGCTCGTCGAGGGCCGCGGGGCGCGGTCCGGACGGGCGTTCACGTTCCGGATCGTCGAGCTGCGCCGCAGCGGCCCCACGGTGGTCCTCAACGCGAGGCTCATCGCCGACGCGGGCGCGGATCGCGGCGTCCGGATCGCCGACCTGTTCGGCGACGGCCTGCTCCAGGAGCTCGAGGGCCGCAGCCGGCAACGAGCCGGCCGACGTGTTCGACGGGGTGGCCCTGATCGACGCCCAGAACCGCCGCAAGTACCTCGTCGCCCGTGACGCCGACGGGCGCTGCGTGTGCAGCAACGAGCTGTCGGGCGTGATCGCCGAGCCCGAGGCGCCGGTCAGCCTCACGGCCACGCTCGGCGCCCCGCCGGGCGGCGTGACGCACGTCGACGTGGTCGTGCCCAACGTGCAGACGTTCACGGGTGTCCCGCTGGCCGGCTGAGTGTCTGGCGATCGCGGCGACCGTCGCCGCGGTGGCCGCGCCGGTCGCCCTGGCGCTCGCGCCCGTCGCAGCGGCTCCGGGCGCGCAGGACCGGCCGCGGCTGCCGGCGACCGAGCTGACGCTCCCCGTCGTCGACCTGTCGCTGACCGTGGCGACACTCGACGGGCGCGTGGCCACGACCGAGTCGGCGCGGCGCGTGCAGGTCACGCTCGCCGCCGACCTGCTGTTCGAGGTCGATCGCGCCGCGCTCGTGCCGGCCGCCCGGAGCCGGCTGGGCGACGTGGCGCGCCGGATCCGGACGGACCGGCCCCAGGACGTGAGCATCGAGGCGCATACGGACGCGGTGGGATCGCGGGCCGCCAACGACCGGCTGTCGCGCCGGCGGGCCGAGTCGGTGGCCCGCGCGCTCCAGGGCCTGCTCGGCCCCGCCACGCCCTCGTTCGATCCCGTCGGGCTGGGCGAGCGCCGGCCGGTCGCCCCCGAGCGGCGCCCTGACGGCGAGGAGGATCCCCAGGGCCGAGCGCGCAACCGGCGCGTGACCATCGGCTTCGCCCACTGACGGCGGTACCCTAAACCTCAGCTTGAGTGTCAGCGATTCGCTGGTATGCTCGCGCGATGGACACGTTCCCCGACCTCGGATCGCTCTCCGACCAGGAGCTCAAGGACCTCATCCAGCAGTTGACGGAGGAGGAGGTCGACATCTCCTACAAGCGCCGGATCCTCCACGGGAAGATCGACATCCTCCGCGCCGAGCTGGTCAACCGGCTGCGCAAGAAGCACGAGGGGGGCGAAGAGGTCATCACGGGCGACGACGTCCAGCGGCTGACCGACATCCTCGCGGGGCGGGCGTCCGGCGAGGATCGGGAGCTCGAGTAGCGACCCCCGATGGCGCTCCACTGCCCGGAGTGCGGCTTCGTCAACGCCGAGGGGGCGAACTACTGCTCGCGCTGCGGGGCCTTCCTGGGAGCGCGCGAGAAGGCGGCCGGCTCGGGCGAGCCGTCCACGGCGACCTACCGCATCGACGAGACGGGTGAGCTCGTCCCCGTCGACGTCGGCGACGTCGTCGCCGACGAGGGCGCCGCGCTCGTCATCCGCGCCGGCGGTGGCCGCGTCGGCGAGAGCTTCCCGCTGACCGCCGAGCGCATGACGATCGGCCGGCGGCCGGACTCGGACATCTTCCTCGACGACGTCACCGTCTCGCGCGACCACGCGCTGCTCGTGCGCCGCGGCGGCGACTACTACCTCGACGACCTCGGCTCGCTCAACGGCACCTACGTCAACCGCCATCGGATCGAGTCCCACCGCCTGGAGGACGGCGACGAGCTGCAGGTCGGCAAGTTCAAGCTGTCGTACATCTCGCGCTGAGAATGACCACCGTGCAGGACGAACATCCGCCGCTTCACCCCGAGGAGCTCGACGAGGCGCTGCCCGTCAAGTCGATGACGATCGGCGCCGTCTGCAAGGCGCTCGACCAGGAGTTCCCGGACATCTCGATCTCGAAGATCCGCTACCTCGAGGACCAGAAGCTGCTGTCGCCGCGGCGCACGCCCGGCGGCTACCGGCTGTACTCGAGCGGCGACGTCGCGCGGCTGCGCACGATCCTGCGCCTGCAGCGCGACGAGTTCCTGCCGCTGCGGGTCATCCGCCAGGAGCTGGCCTCCGGGCGCACCGAGGAGGACCTCGCCGCCCCGGCGGCCACGGGCGCCGACGCGGCCCGGCGCAAGCGGCGCCCGAGCGTGACCGCGCCGAGCACCGGCGCCCTGTACACGCTCGAGGACGTTGTCGAGGAGACGCGCGCCGAGCCGCGCCTGGTCGCCGAGCTCGAGGAGTACGGCGTCATCAAGGGCGAGAACCGCGCCGGCGTGAAGTACTACGACGAGACCGAGCGCGAGATCGTCCGCGCCGTGACCGAGCTGGCTCGCTACGGGGTCGGCGGGCGCAACCTGCGCGCGTTCCGCACCTCGGCCGACCGCGAGGCCGCGCTGCTGCAGCAGATCCTCGCCCCGTCCCTGCGCTCGCGCAACACCAAGCGCCGCGAGGAGGCGATCGAGGCGCTCGAGAACCTCGCCGCGGTGACCACGCACCTGAAGCACCTGCTGCTCATCCGCGACCTGCGCAAGATCGTCGGCTAGTGGGTCCCTAACCCACCCTGCCATCGAACCTCCCGTCGTGTTAGGTTGCCCTAACGCGGCCGGCCGCGCTCTGCGGCCGGTCGCGTCGAACACGACCGACGAGGGAGCGGCGCATGGGCTGGAAGGGCTGGGCGAAGCGGGGTGGCGGGCTGGTCGGGGCGCTCGTGCTGGCCATCGGAGCCGGGGCGTGCGGCGGCAGCGACGACGAGACCGCCGCACGCGAGGCGACGACGGCCACGACCGCCGAGGCGGCTGGGCTCGGCAAGGTCAAGACCTACCTGCTCGACCACACAGCGCGCCTTTCGCGCGAGGTGGCCGGGCTGCGCGCCGGGGCAGAGCGCCTGTACGCGCTGGCCGAGGCCAGCGACTTCGACCACGGGCGGATGCTGCGCGAGAAGCGTGCCGAGGCGCGCGCGCTGGTCCGTGACGGCCAGCGGTCGTTCGCGGCGGCCAACCCGGCCTACGAGGAGATGGAGGGCGCGGTTGCCGGCGTGCCCTCGCTGGCCGACTTCGACGTGCTCATCGACGCGGGCGGCGACGCGTCGAACCCGGAGAGCGCGGTGCCGTTCTCGATCACCACGCCGCAGGGCAAGACGTTCAAGCAGCCGGGCAACTTCAACTACCTGATCGAGACCTCGCTGTTCGGCACCGAGCCGCGGTTCGCGGCTCGCGGCGTGCGGCCCGATCTCGACGGCGACGGCCGCGTCAGCTTCGGCGAGGCGCTGCCCGACGCCGGCTTCTACCTGGCCACCGCGCGCGACTTCGAGCGCACCGTCCGCGAGCTCGACGCTGCCGCCCGCAAGTGGCAGCCGACTCTGCAGGACGCGCTGACCGCGCTCGTGGTCATGACGCCGACGATGTCCGAGTACTTCGAGGCGTGGAAGAACAGCCGCTTCGTGGCCGGCGAGCAGGCGACCGAGAAGGCCTTCGTCGTCGCCTCGCGGCTGAACGACATCACCGACATCCTCGGCGGCCTCGTCCTCATCTACGACAACGTGCAGCCCCAGATCGCCAGGGCCGACGCCCAGCAGGCGCGCCAGACGGCGGCCGCCCTGCGACGGCTGCGCTCGTTCGCGGCCGACGTGCGCGACGCCGAGCGGCACGGGCGCGCGTTCACCGCTCAGGACGCCGACACCCTGGGCTCCGACGCCCAGGACCAGGCCGAGGCGATCGCCGGCCAGGTCTCACAGGCCGCGAGCCGGCTGAACGTCAAGCTCGAGAGCTGAGACCGCCGGTCGGATCGGTGCCTCGCGCGCTCGCACCGCTGCTCGCCCTGGCCGCGGCGCTCGCGGCTGTGGCCGCCGGGCCCGTCGGGGGCGCGGCGGCCGCGCAGGCCGGGGACACGCAGGCGGCGGCCGCGCAGACCGTGGACACCGGGGCCGCACACGCCGTGAGTGCGGCGCCCGCCGCCCCGCCACCGTGGCGGGCCGCCGAGACGCTGCGCGCGAGCCTCCAGGACGCCCAGAGCGCGCTGATCCTCGATCGCGGCAGCGCGGCCGCCGCGGTCGCTCGCGCCCAGGCCGCCTTCGCGCCGCTGCGCCCCCCGATCACGGCCGCCGACCCGACCGCCGCGCGCACCGCGCGGCGCGCGCTGGCCGCCGCCCGGCGCGCGGCCCGGCGGGGCGATCAGGCGGCGCTGGCCGCGGCCCGCGGAGCGGCGCGGGCCGCCGTGCTGCGGGGCAGCTACGCGGCCACGCTGGCCGCCGTCACGCGCGGCGACGCGGAGGCTGGGCGGCGCTGGCTGCTCGTCCGCGAGTTCCGCACGGCCACCCGCTTCACGCGCCCGGGGGCGGACGCCACGCTCGCCGTGTCGCGGTTGGCAGCGGGTCGGCTGAGCCCCCGCGCGGCGCGCCAGGCCGTGGCCAAGGACCTGCTCGACGCATATCAGGCCCGGCTGCGCGAGCTGCTGGCCGACGCCGCCCGCGGCGCGGAGCGCGACCTGCCCAGCCGGCGGGCGCAGGCCGCCGCGCAGGCTCGCGGCTACTTCGCGATCCTGGCCGACCGCTACGCCCAGGACCGCGGCGAGCGCGCCGCCCGGCGCGCCACCGCCGCCTTCGCCCGCCTGTCCGCCGACGCCGGTGATGTGACCGCCTTCCGCCGCGCGCTGGGGCGCGCGGTCGGTGCGCTGCAGGGTTTCACCGCCGCTCCGCTGACGCGCGAGGAGGCGTCGCGGCGCGCACAGCAGCTGCTGCAGTTCCTCGCGCTCGTGCCCGTCGAGTACGGCCGCGGCGTCAGCGGCACCCGCGTGACCAAGGACTTCGAGATCCAGGAGTCCGTCGCCTTCCACGGCGGCGCCGCCGCGGCGCTGGCCGACCTCGCCGACCAGCTCGCCCGGCGCGACGGCCGTGACACCGCCGCCGGTCGCGACGCGCTCGTGCGCTTGGGCGCGGTGCTCGACACGGCGACGAAGCGGCCCGACCGGGTCGCGCCGGTGCAGGACGTCGAACGCCTCGCCGGGCGCAGCGAGGACGCGCTGCGCTCGGCCATACCCGCCGCGTGGCAGGAGCCCAGCGACGAGTCGGACTACGACCTGATCGCGCTGACGCTCGATCGCATGGAGGCCGCCGCCGGCGCCGGGCAGTACCGCCAGGCCGAGCAGGCGCGCCTGGAGGCCTACGCGTTCTTCGAGTTCGGCCCCGAGCGGCGGCTGAAGGCGTTCGACCCCGGGCTCGCCCTGGCCGTCGAAGGGCTCGTCTGGTTCGGCGACCGCGGCACCCCCGGCCTGGCCCGGCTGATCGCCGAGCGCGCGCCGCGACGCGACCTGCGCGAGACGCGCCTGGCGCTCGACGCCCGCCTGGCCGACGCCGCCGCCACGCTCGGCGACAGCGCCAACCGCGCCACCGTGGTGACGAACTCGGCCATCATCGTCTTCCGCGAGGGGCTCGAGGCGGTCCTGATCCTGGCCGCCATCACCGCGTCGTTCATCGGCGCCCGCCGGCGCCTGCGCCGCCCGGTGCTCGTCGGGGCCGGGCTCGGCCTGCTGGCCAGCGTCGTGACCTGGGGACTGGCGCAGACGCTGCTGGGCTCGCTCGAGGGCTACGGCGAGAAGCTCGAGGCCGTCGTCGGCGTGATCGCCATCGGCGTGCTGCTGCTGATCACCAACTGGTTCTTCCACCGCGTGTACTGGTCGGAGTGGATCGGCAAGTTCCACCGCCAGCGCAAGCGCCTGGAGCGCCTGGACCGCGCCGGCCTGGGCTTCGTCTCCGCCCAGGCCCTCGGGCTGGCGCTGCTCGGCCTGACCAGCGTCTACCGCGAGGGCTTCGAGACCGTCCTGTTCCTGCAGTCGCTCGAGCTCTCGGCGGGGACGGCCACGGTGCTCGAGGGCGCCGGGCTGGGCCTGGCCATGACGCTCGCGGTCGCCGTCGTCACCTTCGCGCTGCAGCGCAAGCTCCCCTACAAGCGGATGCTCGTCGTCACCGGCGTGCTCATCGGCTTCGTGCTCGTCGTCATGGTCGGCCAGACGGCGCGGACCATGCAGGGCACGGGCTGGCTGCCGATCACGCCGGTCGGCGACGAGCTGCCGTACTGGTGCGGGCTGTGGTTCGGCGTCTATCCGACGTGGGAGACGCTGGCCACGCAGGCCGCCGCCGCGGCATTCGTCATCGGGTCCTACGTGCTGGCCCGCGAGGTCCGGGTCAAGCGTCCCCAACGGCGCGCCGGCCACGCCGCGCCCGCGCCGCGCTGACGCGCCCTCGCCGTCGTCGCCCGCCGTCCGCTCCCCGCTATCGTGGCGCGCCGCGTGAGCTTCGAGCCCGTCATCCCCCTCGATCGCAGCTTCGACGCGCTGTACGGGCTCGAGGTGCTCGAGATCGACGACGAGCGCGTGCGTGCGCAGGTCGCGGTCCGCGACGAGCTCAAGCAGCCGATGGGGCTCGTGCACGGAGGCGTGCTCGCCTCGATCGCCGAGTCGATCACGTCGCTGGCCACCTTCCGCGCCGTGTTCCCCGACGGGAGCTCGGCCCAGGGGCTGTCCAACCAGACGAGCTTCGTGCGCCCGATCAGCGAGGGCACGATCCACGCCGCGGCGCGGCGGCGCCATCGCGGCCGGACGACGTGGGTGTGGGACGTCGACATCTCCGACGACCAGGGCCGGCTGTGCGCGATGGTGCGCATGACCGTCGCCGTGCGGGCCCTGCCCACCTACCGCACCTGAGCACCGCGTGGCGCTCGCCCTCCAGCGCGGCGCCGGCCAGCAGCTCGCCCAGCCGCGGCGCGTGCTTGAACAGGTTGTGGCCGGCGAGGGCGAGCACCCCGTCGCGCTCGCGCAGGACGAAGGCGTCGTCGCCATCGGGCAGCGTCGTCGTCAGGCGCAGGACGGCGTCGACGGGGTGCGGCTCCAGGCCGGGGAACGCGGCCGCGACGTAGGCCAGCAGGCGCGCGCGGGCGCCGCGCAGGTCGACGCCGCCGGGGACGGCCGGCGCCGCGGGGTCGTCGATCGCCGGATAGCCGTCGTGGACGCCGAGGCCGACGGCGTAGCGGTCGGGCCCCTCCGGCGCGCCGTAGGCCGTGGCGCCGAAGCGCTCGCTGCGGTCGGCCCACACCGCGGCAGGGCCGGGCGCCGGGGACCGCACGCGGAACGTGAGGCGCAGGTGGGCGCGCCGCTCGCGCTCGAGCGTCAGGCCGAGCGGCTCGGTCAGCAGCTCGGTGCCCGCGCCCGCGCAGACCACGCATGTCCGGCACTGCACCTCGCCCGCCGACGTGGCCACGCGCACGCCCTCGCCCGTCGGCGTCAGTGCGTCGACGCCGGCGGGCACGAGCGCGTCGCCGACCCACGCCCGCAGCGCCGCGAAGGCCGCCCGCGCCCGCAGCGCGCCGGCGTCGGGATCGAAGAGCAGCGGCTCGGCGCCGTGGGCCAGCCAGGGCAGGCTCGCGCGGGCCTCGGCACCCGAGAGCACGCGCGCGCCGACGCCCGCCCGCGCCAGGGCGGCGCGGTCGGCGTCGGGGTCGCCGCCCAGTCGCAGCGCCCCGCCGCGCTCGAGCAGGACCTCGCCGGCGCGCGCCTCCCACGCTCGCCAGCCGGCGCGCGACTCGACGGCGAGCCGCGTCAGCGCGGGGTCGGCGTGCAGGTGGCGGAAGCCGCGTGCCGCGCCGGCCGACTGGCCGTGGCCCGGGAATCCCGGGTCCAGGCAGGCCACGCGCGCCCCGCGGCGCAGCAGCGCGTCGGCCGCGGCGAGCCCGACGATGCCCGCGCCGACGACCGCCACGTCGACGCGACGGGTCACGCCGGCCGCGGTCATCCGCCGTAGCGGTTGGTGATCGGCACGCGGCGGTCGCGGCCGAACGCCTTGGACGTCACCTTGATGCCGGGCGGGTTCTGGCGGCGCTTGTACTCCGAGACGTCGACGAGCCGGATCACCCGGTCGACGTCCTCGGCGGGCAGGCCGCGGGCGATGAGCTGCTCGCGCCCCAGGTCCTCCTCGACGTAGCCCTCGAGGATCGCGTCGAGCACGTCGTAGGGCGGCAGCGAGTCGTCGTCGCGCTGGTCGGGTCGCAGCTCGGCGGACGGGGGCCGCGTGACGATCGTCTCGGGCACCGGCGACCGCGGGTCGCGCCGCGAGCGCTCGGCCACCAGGCGATAGACGAGCAGCTTGGGCACGTCCTTGATGACCGCGAAGCCGCCGGCGCTGTCGCCGTAGAGCGTCGAGTAGCCGACGGACATCTCGGACTTGTTGCCGGTGGTCAGCACGAGCCAGCCGAACTTGTTCGACAGCGCCATGAGCAGGTTGCCGCGAATCCGCGCCTGCAGGTTCTCCTCGGTCAGGTCGGGCTCGCGGCCCGCGAAGACGTCCGAGAGCAGCTCGTCGTAGCCCGACATGGCCTCGGCGATCGGCAGCTCGAGCAGCTCCACGTTGAGGTTGGCGGCCAGCGCTCTCGGCGTCGTCGCGCGTGCCCTGCGACGAGTAGGGCGAGGGCATCGTCACGAACGTCACCCGGTCGGCGCCGAGCGCATCGACGGCGACGAGGGCGACCAGCGTCGAGTCGATGCCGCCCGACAGCCCGAGGACGGCGTGCCCGAAGCCGTTCTTGGTCACATAGTCGCGCGTGCCGAGCACGAGCGCGGCGTAGACCTCGGCGTCGTCGTCCAGCGGCTCGGCCAGCGCGCCGCCGGGGGCGTGCTCCTCGGTGTCGGCGTCGCCCACCGCCGTGGTGAAGCTCCCGAGCTGGCGGACGCTGTCGCGCACGCTGCGCGCGGCCGGGCGCTGGCGCGTGTCGCGCAGCCGCGCGGCGCTCGCCGCGGCGACGTCGACGTCGCAGACGAGCAGCTCCTCGGCGAACTGGGCCGCGCGGGCGATGACCGTGCCCTCGTGGTCGACGACGCACGAGCGGCCGTCGAAGACCAGCTCGTCCTGGCCGCCGACGAGCGCGCAGAACGCGACCACGGCGAGGTTGTCGCGGGCGCGCTGGCGCACCATCTGCTCGCGGTCATGGCCCTTGCCGGCCTGGTAGGGCGAGGCCGAGATGTTGACGATCAGCCCGGCGCCGGCCAGCGCTTCGTCGCTCAGTGGCGGCCCGGAGACCCAGATGTCCTCGCAGATCGTCAGCCCGACGGTCTCGCCGTCGACCTCGAGCACGGCGCCGCCCTCGCCGCGCTGGAAGTAGCGCAGCTCGTCGAAGACGCCGTAGTTGGGGAGGTTGACCTTGCGGTAGACCGCCTGCACGCCGCCGCCGGCGCACACCGCCGCGGCGTTGTAGACGTCGGCGGCGCGCTCGGGGAACCCGACGATGGCGACGATGCCCTCGGCGTCGGCGGCGATCCGGCCCACCGCGGCGCGGGCGTCGGCCAGGAAGTGCTCCTTGAGCAGCAGGTCCTCCGGCGGGTAGCCGGTCACCGCCAGCTCGGGGAACAGGACGAGCTGGGCGCCGGCCTCGCGCGCCCGGGCGAGCTGCTCGCGGATCGTCGACTCGTTGCCGGGGATGTCCCCGACGGTGGGGTTGACCTGGGCCAGCGCGATCCGCATGGGCCGGAAGTATGCGGGTCAGGCCGCGGCCGCCGCCGTGAGCTCGGCCAGCGCGTCGGACGAGCGCGCGGGCGACCGCGTCGAGGTCGGCCAGCGCGTCGGGGTCGGCCAGCAGCCCGAAGCTCGAGGCCCCGTCGTAGCTGACCACGGCGATCGCCGAGCGCCTGGTTGCCGGCCAGCGGGACCACGGGATGGATCGCCTGCAGCCTGCGGCCGAGCAGCTCCAGCGGCGCGCGGGGGCCCGGCACGTTGGTGACCACGACGTTGAACAGGCGCTGGCGGAACTGCAGGCGGGCGGCGCGGCCGAGCACGGCCGGCGGGGCGAGCGCCACGAGCCGCGTCAGCGCCCGGGCGCCGTCGACCTGCGGCGAGGCCTTCAGCCCGGTCATCGCGTCGTGGATCGCCGCGAACGCGGCGCGCGGGTCGCGCTCGTCGACCGGCAGCGGGGCCCACATGGCCGCAACGTGGTTGCCGAGCGCGCCGCTCGCGGCCGGCGCGCGCACGGAGACCGGGACCAATGCCCTGAGCACGAGGCCGGCCGTGTCGTGCCCACCGTCGCGCAGCCAACGGCCGAGGGCGAGCGACACGGCGGCCAGCACGGCGTCGTTGAGGGTCCCCCCGAGCGCGCTCCGGGCCGCGTCGAGCGCGTCGAGGTCGGCGTCGACCCAGGTCAGGCGGCGGTGCGGGCCGATCGGGACGTTCAGCGGCGAAGGCGGCGCCTCGAACGCTGCGCGCGCCATCCCGCCCAGCCCGGCCACGCCGCGTGCGATCGCCGGTGACTGCGCGCCGTGGGCGATCGCGATCGGCCCCCAACTCGCGCAGCTCACGCAGTGCGCGGCACGCCGTGCGGGCGCGCTCGCCCCACGCGCGGGCCAGCAGCGCGGCCGGCGTGGGCTCGTGGCGCGGGATCCACGGCCGCCCCGCGCCATCGGGCCCGTCGCCGTCCGCCGCCGCGGCGGCACCGCGATCGGGGCCGAGCAGCAGCGAGACGAGGTCGACGCCCGCGACGCCGTCGACGAGCGCGTGGTGCATCTTGGAGACGAGCGCGAAGCGCGGCCCGCCCGACGCGTCGGGGGCGAGCCCCTCGACCAGCGTCAGCTCCCACAGCGGCCGGTCGCGGTGCAGCGGCCGGCCGAGCAGCTCCCCGGCCAGCCGTTGCAGCTCGGCGTCACCGCCGGGCGCGGGCAGCGACCTCGTGGCGGACGTGGTCGCGCAGGTCGAAGCGCGCGTCGTCGACCCATTCCGGGCGGCCCAGGCCGAGCGGCACGCGCGCCAGGCGGCGGCGCAGGCGCGGGACCCGGTGCAGCCGCCCGGCGGCCGCACGGCAGCAGCTCGTCCAGCGCCGGCGGGTCGCCGGCGAAGACGAGGACCGCTGCCACGTGCATGTGGGCGCCGCCCACCTCCAGGTGCAGGAAGGCGTCGTCGAGCGGGCTGAGGCGATCGGCGCGGGTCACGCCCGCGATTGTCGCGGCTGGGGTTCGACGACGAACCAAGCTGCAACCTTTGTTCACACAACATTCAACAAGCTGTGTAAGGTTGTGCGACCGAGGAACGAGAAGGAGACCATGGAGCTGCGCGACCCCGTCACATTCGGTCATGTCTACGACGAGCATTCGGCCGCTGTCTACGGCGCGGCGATGCGCGTCCTGGGCAACCCGGCCCAGGCCCAGGACGTCGCCCAGGACGTGTTCCTGCGCCTGTGGCGCAACCCCGGCAAGTTCGACGCCCGGCGCGGGGAGATCGGCTCCTACCTGCGGCTCATGGCCCGCAGCCGGGCGCTCGACCTGTGGCGCACGAGCCAGGCGTCGGGCCGGGCCACCGACCGGCTGAAGATCTCGGTCGGCCGCGAGGACGCCGCCGGGGACGACCACCCGGCGCCCGTCGTCGAGCGCGAGGAGCGGCCGACGGGCGGTGCGCGACGCCCTCGGCGTGCTGCCGCTGGCCCAGCGCGAGGCGCTCGTGCTCGCCTACTGGGGCGGGCTGACCGCCGACGAGATCGCCCGCCGCGCCGGCGTGCCGCTGGGAACGGCCAAGAGCCGCGTCCGCCTCGGGCTCGCGCGGCTGCGCGCGGAGCTCGGAGACGACGGCCGGCGAGCCGCTCGCCGAGGCCGCGTAGGGCGTCCGCGCGCAGATCGCGTCCAGGCCCGGCCGGGTAAGGTCTCCGACCCCATGCCCGTCAACGGCAGCGACTTCGACCCCCGCCTGGAGCCGCTGTACCGCGACGGCCATGACGTCCTCGACGGCGCCGAGTGGTTCGACGCCCATACGCACATCGGCGCACAACGACCCGGACGGGTTCACGGCGACGGTCGAGGAGATCCTCGCCGGGCTCGACCAGGCCGGCCACCGCCGCGCGATGGTCTTCGCCATGCACGAGCCCGACGGCTACGCCCCGGCCAACGACCGCGTGCTGCGCGCCGCCGCCGACTCGGACGGCCGGCTCGTCGCGCTGGCGCGCGTGAGCCCGCACCACGAGGACGCCGTGGCCGAGGCGCGGCGCTGCCTGGAGGCCGGCGCGCGCGGGTTCAAGCTGCATCCGCGCTCGGACGAGTTCGGGCTGCCCCACCCGGCCGTCGAGCAGGTGGTGGCGCTGGCCGACGAGCACCGCCTGCCCGTGCTCTTCCACGCCGGGCGCGGCATCCCGCACCTCGGCGAGGCGGTCGTCGACCTGGCCCGCCGCTACCCGGGCGCGCGGCTGATCCTGGCCCACGCGGGCATCAGCGACCTGGGCTGGATCGCCCCGGAGGCCGCGCGGCTGCCCAACCTGTTCTTCGACACGGCGTGGTGGCTGATCGCCGACCATCTCCAGCTCTTCGCCACGTCCCGCCCGGGCGGATCCTGTACGCCAGCGACATGCCGTACGGCCCGGGCGTGGCCACGGCGTTCATGTTCCTGCGCGTGGCGCGCGCCGTCGGCCTCGACGCCGACGCGACGCGGGCCATCGCCGGCGCCCAGCTCGAGCGCGTGGTGGCGGGGGAGGACCCGATCGACCTCGGCCCGGCCCCGGGCGAGTCCGCGGTCGGGCCGCGCGTCATCCAGGCCGAGCGCGTCGTCGCCTACACGGCGGCCGCGCTGCAGATCGCCTACCGCGGCTATGACCCGACCGAGCCGCTGGCGCTGGCCCGGCTGGCCTGCCGGACCGGGCGCGACGACGAGCTCGGGCGAGCTGCTGCGGCTCGTCGACGGCCTGCTGGCCCTGGCCCAGGAGCGCTGGGAGGTCGAGCCCGAGCGGCCGCGGGCGGTCATCGCCGCCGGCGCTGCTCGCGCTCACGCTCGCGGGCACGCCGGGCGCCGGCGTGCCCGACGTCGAGCTCTGAAGCCGATGCGCCGGAGCCGTCGGGCGGGGCGCGTACGCTCGTCTGTCGTGCCCCGCATCGCCCATCTCGACATCGACGCCTTCTACGCGTCGGTCGAGCTCCAGCGCCGCCCCGAGCTGCGCGGGCTGCCGGTCATCGTGGCCGGCTCGGGGCCGCGGGCCGTGGTCACGACGGCGTCCTACGAGGCGCGGCGCTTCGGCATCGGCTCGGCCATGCCCGCCTCGCGGGCGCGGCGGCTGTGCCCGGACGCGATCGTCATCCCACCCGACTTCACCGCCTACCGCGACGTGTCGCGCGCGGTCATGGCCATCCTCCGGGCCCACGTCGAGCGCGTGGAGATCGTCGGGCTCGACGAGGCCTACCTCGACCTCGACGGGCTGGTCGCGCCGCGCGCGGCCATGCGCCGACTGGTGGCCGAGGTCCGCCGAGCGCACGGGGATGAGCGTGTCGGTCGGGATCGGGCCGAACAAGCTCGTGGCCAAGGTCGCCTCCGACGCCGAGAAGCCGGCCGGCTTCGTGGTCCTCAGCCGCGAGGACGCCTGCCGGCGCTTCGCCGGTGCGCCGCCCGGCCTCGTCCCCGGGATCGGTCCGAAGACCGCGGCCAAGCTCGAGCGGCTCGGCATCCGGACGCTGGGCGCGCTGGCCGCGACCGGCGACGACGTGCTCGTCGGCCAGTTCGGGGCGCGCCTGGGCCCGTGGCTGCGCGGGCGCGCGCGTTTCGAGTCCAGCGACGACCTCACGCCGGTCCGGGTGGCGGTCTCCGAGTCGCGCGAGACGACGTTCGACACCGACATCGACGACCTCCATGAGCTCGAGGAGATCCTCCGCCGCCTGGCCGGTGAGCTGTGCGCCGGGCTTGGGCGCAACGAGCGGCGCGGGCGCACGATCGCCATCAAGGTCCGCCTCGACGACTTCTCGACCGTGACGCGGGCGCGGACGATCGCGCAGGCCACGAACGACGCCGGCGAGGTCGCCGCGATCGCGGTGGCGCTGCTGCGCGACTACGCGCCGCCGCGCCCGGTCCGGCTGCTCGGCGTGCGCGTGGCCGCGTTCGAGGTCGCCGGGACCGAGACCCAGCTCGCGCTCGAGCTGTGAGCGTAGGCGGCGGGCGTGAGAAGGGGGGGCGGCCCGCCGGGAGCGGGAAGGAAGGCGGGCCGCCCTGGGGTGTTCGTTCACTGCGAGAAGCGTGGGACGCGGGGCCTCGCGTCGGTCATGCCGAGATGCACCCGAAGCATGCGCACGGAAGCCGCTCGGGCGGGCGTCTGATCCAGGAGGTTCAGCTCACGTTCGACGCCGACGAGCTCGAAGAGCCGCTCGACGTGCGCAGAGCAGCGCACGACCGCGAGCCGCGCTCCCGTCTCAGGGGCCCGTCGGTGGGGGGCGAGGATCACGTGCACGCCGCTGGCGCCCATGAACTTCAGCGCGCCGACGCCGAGGACGACGAGCTCGGCGTCGGCCGAGGCGCGCCGCAGCGCATGCTCGAGCTCGCCGGCCGTGGCCAGGTCCAGCTCGTCGGCGACCGACACCCGTGTCACGCCGTGGGCGGTGCGATGGATCGTGCACGTGAGCGCCGGCCCAGGCGGTCCGTGGAGCCATACGTAATCCGGAGACGTTGGCGCACTGCCATTGCCGGACATCTGCGTTCCTCCTGCTGGGGGAGTCGCTGGCGCGACCACGACCACACAGAAGTCAGTCCCCGCTGCGCGAACCTCTCCGACGGCCGCGCCCCGAACACGATGCTCTCTGCGCTGCACGCTACTTGACCCCGTCCCGCGGGGAAAGGGCCAGGCAGCTGTTGCCTTACAGCCCGGGAATGCCGCCCCCGAGCTTGGAGAGCACGTCCTTGGGCTCGAGGCCGAACTTCTGCAACAGGCCGGAGTCGCGCTCGGGGTCGACCTGGTCGGGCAGCTCCTGGTCGGCCTGGTCGACCTGGTCGGACTTGCCCTGCTGCTTGATCATGTCGAGGATCTTGTCCTTGGGGATCTCCATGGTGTTCCTTTCGCTTGGGATGGGGCGTGTGAACTTGTGGTGACTACGCGGGCCGGTCGCGGACCCGCTGCGGCGCGCCGTTGGTCACCGCGCGGCCCTGCTCGAGTCGGGTCGCCCGCTGGGCCACCGGCTCACGCTCGACCGGTCGAGGCTCGGGGTCGCGGCGCGCGGGCCGGCTGCGCTCGGCGCCGTCGTCCTCATCACGTTGCTTCGACTTGCCGCCGACGCGCGGCAGCAACGCCAGGATCAGCAGGACGATGCCGGCCACGCCCCATACGAGCTTGGTCAGGCCGTTGGCGGCGAAGATGCCGAGCACGTCCTGCTTGTCGTACAGCGCGATCAACGACGCGGCACACAGGACGAGCCCGACGATCAGGGCCAGCCCCTTGGCGCCCCAGTGCAGCGGAGCGCCGAAAAGCAGCAGCAGGCCCGACCCAATGAAGAGCAGGCTGCTCCACGCGTTGACCTCCAGCCCCAGCCAGGTCTTGCCGGTGACGGTGCCGGCCAGCGGATCGGCGCTGAACGAGTGCCCTCCGAAGATGAACGCCGTGATCCCGTAGACGAGCAGCGCCAGCCCGATGAGGCCGACCGGTCCCTTGGCCAACGAGACGCCCTGCTTCTTGTACTTGTTCTTGGTCTTGGCCATCGTGTCGTCGCCTACGTGGTTGGAAGATTCAGGCGAGCTTGCGGCGCGTCTGGTCGGCCGCCGCGGCGACGGTGGCCAGCGCTGAGCCGATCCACAGGGGGCTGGGCGCGCCGTTCGACGGCGACGCGCCGGTCAGCCCGCGCCGCCCGGCCGGGTGGCTGTGGCTGGTCTGGGCGAGCACCGCGTTCACCGCCACCAGCGCGACGCCGGCGGCGATGTTGAGGTTGCTCAGCAGGCCCAGCGATCGCTGGATGCGGGCCGCCTTGGGCGGCGTCTCGGGCGCCGGCTTGGTGCCCGACTCCAGCGGCACGGCGCCGTCGGGCGCCTGCCTGCCCAGCCGAGAGCCCTGGACGGCGCTGGCGATGCCCGTGAGCACGGCGGCGCCCATGAGGCCGTCCTTGGCCCGTCCGAGCGTCCGCTCGCGGCCCGAGAGCCTGCCCGGTCGGGCTTCGGTGAGGCGCGCGGCGCCCCACCCGACGGCGGCCGCGCCCAGGCCGAGTGCGTTGACGACGTTGTAGCCGCTCCAGGCGGCGCTGCTCACGCTGCCGCGCTCCGTGTGGCTGGAGATCTTCTCCAGCGACGGGTTGTGGGCGAACTTCCCGAACATCGAGCCGCCCAACCAGGCCGCAAGGCCGATGTCGTGGGCGGCGCGCGTGGTGTTCGCGAGGGTGTCGTTGACGGTCATCTTGGCTCCTTTGCCTTCGGTCCGACCCGCTAGCGGGTCTCGACGCGGTCGGCGTTGATGTAGGCACCCTGCTCGGACAGCGAGGCGCGAGGGCTGCGCCCGGCCGCCCTGCGGGCGACCGGGCGAGCCGGTGTCCTAGGGCCGGTAGGAGGCCGAGGCGGGCGGGCGCTCGTTGCCCTCCGCCTTGTCCTTGGCCTGCTGGGCCTGCTCCTGGCCCCGCTCCTTGCCGGTCTGCACGTCCTGCTTGACCTGCTCGGTCTGCTCCTGGGCCTTGCCGTAGGCGCCCGAGACGAGCAGCCCGGCAGTCTCGCGGCCGCCGAGGCCAAAGGCCAGCGCCATGCCGAGCCCGAGCGAGCCGAGCAGCACGGCGTAGGTGATGGTGACGATCTCAGGCGCGATCCGCAGCTGGTTGAGGATCATGAACACCGCGATCCCCATGATGAGGACGGGCACGATGGTCGCCACGAGCTTGCCCGTCGGCGTGTCGCCCATGACCTTGGCCACCAGCCCGGCCACGGCGCCCGCGACGGCGCCGGCGATCACGAAGATGATCACGGCGGCGATGACGTTGGGCAGGTAGGCCCAGGACCTGGTTCATGAAGTCAGTCACGCGCCGGGATCTTCAGCGCGCCGATGGCCGCCGAGAGGACGAACCCAGGAAGATCAGCCAGAAGACGACCGTGCCGACCAGCCTGGCGGGACTGGCTCCTGGACTGACCTTCTCGACGTACTGGCCGCTCTGGCCCGGAGTGCAAGGCCTTGTCCAGCCCGGCCTTGTCCAGCAGCTTGGCCACGATGCCCTTCACGATCCTGGCGATGATGTAGCCGATGACCAGGATGACCAGGAAGGCCAGCAGGTTGGGCAGGAACCCGAAGAATGAATCGAGCCCCTGCTGCAGGCTGTCGGCGATCTCGACGGCGGCGATGGTGTTCATGGAATGTCTCCTGAAGATGGGGTGACGGGTTGAGAAGGGTGGACCCGGCCATCCGTGGCCGGACCACCCCGTGACCAGCGCGCTAACGGCGGTCCCCCTGGACGCCGTCGGTCTCGATCTGCTCCTTGCGGACCTCTTCGTCGACCTCGCGCTGCTCGGTGGTGACGTCCTTGTCCATGCGCACCCGCTCCTTGGGCACGACGTTCTTCTCGACGACGACCTCCTCCTCGTGGAGGGTGACCTCGTGCTCCTCCTCGGTGATCTCGCCGCCGGAGGTGGCGGCGTCGCGGTTGGCCTCGGTGATCGGCTCACGCTCGATCCGGACCTCCTCGCGCTCCACCGGCACGGTCTGGGTCACGTTCTCGGTGACCACGTGCTTGACCAGGCGCTCGCGCCCGGCCTCGCGCTTGGTCGTCCCGACGCGAAGCTCCTCCTCGGAGCGGGTCATCGCGTCGTCGGTCTCGGGACCGCTGGTGTCGTTGCCGACCACGCCGCGCGTGCCCTCGGACGTCGGATCCTGGCGCGGCGCGCCGTTGCCGCCCTCGGGCAGCCCGCTGTCCGAGCGCGACTCGCTGTAGTCGATCCCGTAGTGGCGGTAGAGGTCGAGCTCTTCCTGCTGGGAGAGCGCGCCGTCGGCGTCGACCCTCGGGGCGTCCTTGACCTGATCCTTGGTGTAGGCGCGCTGACCTGCTCGCCGTCGCTGCTGGCGTCGCGCAGCGGCATGAAGGAGGACTTGCCACCGAACATGCCGGTCTGGATGAGCGCCCACTCCGGGCGCTCGGTCTCGGCATCGAGGTAGATCTCCTCGATCTTTCCGAGCTTGCTGCCGTCGGCGTCGATCGCGGTACGGCCGCGCCACTCGAGAACTTCGGATGCGTCAGACATGCTGTCGCTCCCTTTCGGTCTGGCGCTGTGCACGCCGTTGTGGCTACGCCCGCGTATCGGGCGCAGCAAGACTGATCGACGCGATGCGCCGGATTATTGGGCGGCCCGCCGGGAGGAGAGGATCGGCAGGCCGCCCTGCGCTACGTGATCACTGAGCGAAGACTTGGGTCAGGTCACGACAGGCGCCCTCACGCCGGCGCGCCCTCCGCGGCCGGCTCGAAGGACTCGAGCCGAACGGCTGGTCGACGAACTCGAGCTCGCGGTCGAACCCGATGAGCGCCAGCAGCCGTTGGATCTGCGCGGACCGGGCACCACGACGAGCCGTGCGCCCGCCCGCGAATGCGCTCGTCCGCCGCCAGCAGCACGTGCGCGCCGCCAGCGTCCATGAACTCGAGCTCGCGCAGGTCGAGGACGACCAGCTCGGCGTCCGCCTCGGCGCCGCGCAGCGCCCGCTCCAGGTCAGGCGCACCGACGACGTCCAGCTCGCCGACGGCCGCCACGCCGACCACGCCGCCGGCATCGGAGCGCAGGCAGGAGAGCCACGGCTCGCACGGGGTCGGCACGGGCGCGTACGTCAAGGTTGAGCTGCTGGGCACTACTTCCTCCTCGCGCGGTCGCGATCTTCAGCGAGACAAGGAAGTCAGGTGCCGCTGCCCGCGATCCTCAGGTGAGGAGGCTGGACCTCGGCGCGACATGCCCCCAGATCAACAGGTACCCACTGCCTTCTGTGCGTAGGCGCCAACTCCGGCGTGCTCGATCCCGTGACGCCCGGCGCGTCGTGCCCGGCGCGGGCGCTCAGCGATCCCGCCGGCAGGATCCTGCAGCTCCTTGCCGT
>CAWBBQ010000009.1:0-122160 GCA_963787065.1 uncultured Actinomycetes bacterium | reverse complement strand
GGCGTCCCCGCCGCCGGCGCCTCGTCGATCGACGCGATCGCCAAATCGACCACCGCCTGGTCATCCTGCTCGATCCCGAGGGCATCTTCGCCGGCGCCGAGCTCGGCGCCTGATCCCACTCGGCGATGCCGTCCACCACGTCCACCCGCGTCGTCGTCGCCGACGACTCCGGCCTGATGCGGCGCGTGCTGTCCAACGCGCTGACGAACGCCGGCTTCGACGTCGTCCGCCAGGCCAGCGACGGCGACGAGGCGCTCGAGCTGTGCCGTCGCCTGCGACCCGACGCGATGACGCTCGACCTGGCCATGCCGGGCATGGACGGGATCGGCGTGCTGCGCGAGCTGCGCGTCCGGGCCGCCGCCATCCCCGTCATCGTGGTTCGGCCTTCTCGCCGGCCACGGCGCTCGCGCGGTCGACGCCCTCGCCGAGGGCGCGTTCGACCTCGTGGCCAAGCCGGCCGGCGCGCCGCGCTGAACGCGGTTCGGCGTCGAGCTGGCCGACAAGGTCCGCGCGGCCGCCGCCTCCACGCGCCGCCGTCGTCCCGCGTCGGCCCCGCAGCGCCCCGCTGGGCCCGGGCTGCCCGCCTCGGCGCATGGCGCGCCGTCCGGAACGCGGCGAGCGGTCGTCATCGCCTCCTCGACGGGCGGGCCGGCCGCGCGCCCGCCTCGTGCCGCAGTTGCCGTCGCGGCTCGGCGCGGGCACGGTGATCGTCCAGCACATGCCGCCGCGGCTTCACCGCCTCGCTCGCCACACGACTCGACAAAGCCTCGCGGCTGACCGTCGTCGAGGCCGCGGCGGGCGACGCGCTGTCGCCCGACAAGGCGCTGCTGGCGCCGGGCGGCATGCACCTGCGCCTCGACGCCAATCGACACGCTGTCCTCAGCGACGCTCCCGCGATCGGCGGCCTGCGCCCGCGCGCCGATCTCACCATCGTCGACGCCGGCGCGCCTGTTCGGCCGCAAGCTGCTGCTCGTCGTGCTCACGGGCATGGGCAACGACGGCCTCGACGGCGCCAAGGCCGTCCGGGCCGCGGGCGGTCGCGTCCTCGTCCAGGAGGAGTCCACCTGCACCGTCTACGGCATGCCGCGCGCGGTGGCCGAGGCGGACCTTGCCGACGCCGTCCTCCCGCTCGACGAGCTGCCGGCCGCGATCGCCCGGGAGGCCGTGGCGTGAGCGCCAACGGCGGCATCCTCCGCGACGAGTACGTCGACTTCTGTGCGGGCGTGCGTCGCCTCTGCGCGATCGACTTGTCGCAGTACAGGCGCACGCAGATGGAGCGACGGATCCGCACCTTTGCGACCACCCGCGGGCTGGGCAGGCTGCCCGAGTACCTGAGCGTGCTCAAGCGCGATCGCGCGGAGCTCGAGCGGTTCCTCGATCGCGTCACGATCAACGTCTCCCAGCTCTGGCGTCACCCGGAGCAGTTCACGACGCTCGAGCGCACGGTGCTGCCCGATCTCGCGCGGGACGGCCGGATCCGCATCTGGAGCGCCGGCTGCTCCTACGGCGCCGAGGCCTACACGCTGGCCGCCGTGGCCAGGAGCACCGTGCCCGACGTGAACGTCAGGATCACCGGCACCGACATCGACGGCCGCATGGTCGAGCGTGCCCGCGCCGGCCGGTTCAGCGGCGACGATGCGCGCTCCACGCCGCCCGGCGTCATGGAGCGCTGGTTCACCGCGCTGCCCGACGGCGGGTACGAGGTCCGCCCGGAGATCAGGAGGATGGCCCGCTTCGAGGTCGGGGATCTCCTGCGCGTCCAGCCGCGACCGAGCAGCTACGACCTCGTGATGTGCCGCAACACCGTCATCTACTTCAACGACGACGTCCGCGACGACCTGCACCAGCGCCTGGCCACGTCGCTGCGTCCGGGCGGCTACCTGATCGTGGGCGCCACCGAGCGCGTCACCGATCCCAACGGGATCGGCCTCGTTCCCGCCCACCCCTTCACCTACCGGAAGACCTGATGGACATCTCCCAGTACCTGCCGATGTTCCTGGCCGAATCGCGCGAGCACCTCCAGGAGCTCAACCTCGCCGTGGTTCGCGTCGAGGAGACCCCCGACGACCGTGAGATCGTCGACGAGATCTTCCGGATCGCGCACTCGCTGAAGGGCATGAGCGCCACGATGGGCTTCGAGGGCATGGCCGCCCTGACCCACAGCATGGAGGACGTCTTCGAGCTGCTCAAGCAGCGCAGCGGTGGCCTGGATCGCGCGGCCATCGACGTCCTGCTGGAGTGCCTCGACACGCTCGAGGCAGCGGTCGACGCCATCGAGACCGACGGCAACGAGCAACTCGACCCGGCCTCGCTCATCGAGCGCCTGAAGGCGCTGGTGCGCGCGCCGGAGGCCCGACGCGCCGGCCGCGACCAGCGGTCCGGACCTGGACGCGGTGGCCGACGCGGTGGCCGCGGGCCAGCGCGTGGCGCACCTGACCGTCCATGTCTCCCAGGACTGCGTGATGCCGTCCGTGCGCGCCTACATGGCGCTGGCCGCGCTGGCCGAGCACGGCGAAGTGCTGGCCTCCGTGCCCGCCACCGACGACGTCGACGGCTTCGACGGCAACGTCGTGCAGGCCTGGCTGGCGTCCGAGCACGAGGACGAGGCGATCCTGAACACGGTCCGCGCGGTGCCCGACGTCGGCGATGCGACCGCCGCCGAGACCGTCCTCGCCGAGCCGGCCGCCGCCGAGTCGATCGTCGAGGACGAGCCGGCGGTCGAGGTGCCCGCTGCGCCCGCGATCGCCGCGGAGTGCGACGCCGACCGCCCGGCCGCCCACAGGAAGGCCGCCGCGACGGTCCGCGTGGACGCCGAGCGCCTGGATGAGCTCATGCACAACATGGGCGAGCTCGTCGTGCACCGCACGCTCGTGGAATCGCTCGCCGCCCAGGCCGACGTGCCCGGCCTCACCCAGGCCATGCAGGAGCTCACGCGCTCCTCGCAGGCGCTGCAGGCCATGGTCATGCAGATCCGGATGATCCCGGTCGACGCCGTCTTCATGCGCTTCCCGCGCCTGGTCCGCGACCTGTCCGGCAAGCTGGGCAAGGACGTCGAGCTGAAGCTCGTCGGCAAGGACACCGAGCTGGACCGCACCGTCGTCGAGCTGCTCGGCGACCCGCTCGTCCACCTCGTGCGCAACTCCCTCGACCACGGCCTCGAGCCGCCGGAGGATCGCGCCACGGCTGGAAAGCCCAAGGCGGGCACGCTGGAGATCTCCGCGCGCCACGCCGGCGGCAACGTCGTCATCGAGGTCCGCGACGACGGTCGCGGCGTCGATCCCGAGAAGATCGGCCGCCGCGCCGTCGAGCGTGGGCTCATCACCGCCGAGGCCGCGGCGTCGCTCGACGGCGCGCGCGCGACGGAGCTGCTGTTCGCGCCGGGCTTCTCGACCGCCGAGTCCACGAGCGACATCTCCGGCCGCGGCGTCGGGATGGACGCCGTGCGCACCACGATCCGCGAGCTCGGCGGCGAGGTCACGCTGACCTCCGAGCTCGGCCAGGGCACCGCGGCCCAGATCCGCCTGCCGCTGACGCTGGCCATCATGGCGGCGCTGCTCGTCGAGGCCGGCGGCCAGCCGTTCGCGATCCCGCTGGATCGCATCGAGCGCACGCTGCGCCTGGCCGACCAGACCGTCCGCTCGATCGCCGGCCAGCGCATGCTCGTGCTGCGCGACGGCGTGCTGCCTGTCCTCGACGGCGCCGGCGCCCTCGGCGGTGTCGCCGATGGCGACGCGGACCACGCAGTGATCGTGCGCGGCCAGGATCGCCGCCTCGCGCTTGCCGTGACCCGCCTCGTCGGCCAGCGCGAGTTGGTCACCCGTCCGCTGCCGCCCGGCGTCTCCGATCGCGCCGCGGTCTCCGGCGGCGCCGTCCTCTCGGATGGGCGGATCGCGCTGATCGTCGACTGCGACGCGGTCGACCCCTCGGGCGCCGTTCGTGCCTCTGCCCGACTCGTCGCCTGACGCCCCCGCCTGAGCCAGAAAGGACCACTCGAGATGATCACCAACTACACCCCCCTGCAGCTCGACGCCCTGCGCGAGCTTGCCAACATCGGCTCCGGCACGGCGGGGACCGCGCTGTCGCAGATGCTCGGCCGGCCCGTCGACATCTCGGTGCCCAACGCACTGGCGCTGCCGCTGGCCGACGCGGTCGACGCCGTCGGCAATGCCGAGGAGAACGTCACCGGCGTCGTCCTGCCCCTGAGCGGCGACATGGACGCCGTCGGCCTGCTCGTCTTCCCGCTCGCGGACGCCGAGACCCTGTGCGGCATGCTCGGCGTCGAGGCCGGCACCGAGTTCGGCCTCTCCGCGCTGAGCGAGATCGGCAACATCCTCGGCGCCTCGTACATCGGGTCGCTGGGCGCGATGACCGGGCTGGACCTCCAGCTCGCGCCGCCACAGACGGTGACGGACATGCTGGCGGCGATCGTGTCGACGGTCCTGAGCAGCATCTCGCCGTCGGCCGACACCGCGCTGATCCTCGATTCCCGGCTTCAGGTCGAGGGCGAGTCCTGCTCCCTGTCCTTCATGCTGCTCCCGGCCGCCGGTGGCGTCGACGAGCTGCTGGCTCGCATGGGCATGGCATGACCGCCGTCACGGAGATAGCCGTCCGCATGGGAGAGCTTGCTGTGTCAGCCTCGCCGAACGAGCTCCTGACGTCCATCGGGCTGGGGTCGTGCATCGGCCTCGCGCTGGTCGACCAGCGTCGCGGCATCGCGGGGCTGGCCCACGTCATGCTGCCCGAGGCACCTGGACCCGATGCGTCGCCCGGCAAGTTCGCCGACCTCGCGGTGCCGGCTCTGATCGCGCGCACGGTGGCGCTCGGCACGTCGCGGCGGTCGCTCAAGGCCGTTCTCGTCGGGGGCGCGCACATGCTCTCGCTCGACGGCGCCGGCTCGCTTGACATCGGCGTGCGCAACGAGGCCGCGGTCCGTGGGCTGCTGTCCGCCGAGCAGATACCGGTGCTGGCCACCGCCACCCGCGGCTCGAGGGGCCGCACCATGCGCGTGTGGCCGGGCGGCGCCGTGACCGCCAAGGCGGCCGGCGAGGCGGAGATCGAGCTCCTGGCGGGGGTCCGTCGATGAGCGCTCAGTCGATGTCGCCCGAGCAGATCGCCGCGCTCGTCGAGGCCGCCAAGCAGGGCGAGCTGCCCGACAACGCCCTGGCGGCGTCGTCGCGCCGCGCGCCGCGCCTGCGCACGGTCAACTTCGCGCGCCCGACCAAGTTCACCAGCGACCAGGAGCGCCGGCTCGGCCGCTCCCTGGAGAGCTTCTGCCGCACGGCGTCCACGCGCCTGACGGCCGAGCTGCGGGTGCCCATCGAGCTCGAGGTCATCGCCTCGACGCAGCTCACGTGGTCGACCGCGATCTCCCAGCTCCCCGGCAACTCCGTGTGCGCGGTCATCGAGGCCGAGCCGATCGACACGCGCCTGGTGCTCAGCGCCGAGCTGCCGTTCGTGCTGAGCGCGCTCGAGGCGCTGCTCGGCGCGGTTCCGGGACACGCTTCGAAGGAGCGCCGGCTGACCGAGATCGACTGGGCGCTGTCGCGCCGGCTGTTCGTGACCATGCTCGGCCAGCTTTCGCTGATCTGGCAGGACGTGGCCGGCGTCGAGCTCAGCCTCGGCGGGCTGGAGGCGACGACCGAGAACGCCCAGGTGGCGCCGTTCAGCGAGCCCACCCTGTCGCTGACCGTCGAGGCGCGCATCGGCCGCACATCTTCGACGCTGACCCTGCTCGTGCCCTATCTGGCGATCGCGCCGGTCGCCGCCGCGTTCTCGCAGCGGGACGGCGCCCCGGGCGCCGACGACGTCGACGGCGGGGCCATCGACGCGGCGCTGCGCGCCGTCGAGATCACGATGCGCGCCGAGGTCGCCGATACCCACATGACCGTGGACCAGGTCCTCGCGCTCGCGCCCGGCGACGTGGTCACGCTCGATGGCGCGCTGTCCGACGGCGTGACCGTGTTCGCCGACGCCGTGGCCGTCCATCGCGCGCGGCCGGGACGCAGCGGCAACCGCCGCGGCGTGCAGATCGTCGGGCCAGCGGAGGAGGGACGATGAACGTGGAGGACGCACTCCTGCGCCTGGGCGAGTCGACGTCGGAGGCCGTCGCGGGCGTCATGCAGATGTTCGCGGGCGATGCCGTTCAGCCCGGGCCGGTGGCGATCGTGCCACCGGGCGGCGAGCCGCTCAGTGCCCTGCCCACGCCGGCCGTGGCCGCGAGCGTCTCCTACGTCGACGGCGTCACCGGCGGCAACGTGTTCGTCATGCCGCTGGCCGGCGCTCGCGCGCTGGCCGCCGCGATGATGGGCGAGGCTCCGCCCGAGGACGAGGCGAACGAGCTGACCGAGCTCGAGCTGTCGGCCGTCGGCGAGGCGATGAACCAGATGATGGCCGCCGGCGCCAACGCCACGAGCGCCGTGCTCGGGACCGAGGTCGAGATCGCCCCGCCCGACACGCGCGTGATGACGTCGCTGGACAGCGCGCTGGACGGACACGCTGACGCGCCGCACATCACCAGCGGCGTGTTCACCGTCTTCGGTCAGCCCTGCCGCCTGATCCAGCTCGTGCCCAACGCCTTCGTCGTCCGCATGACGCAGGCGCTGGATGAGCTCGGCGCCGAGTACGTCAGCGAGCAGCACATGTCCGCCGACGGCCAGTCCCTCGCGCTCGACGACTCGCTGCGCGCGGTTCCGCTGCGCGTGTGGGCCGAGCTCGGTCGCCGCCGTATGCCGATCGGCGCGCTCGTGGGCACGCCCGCCGGCGCGGTCCTGGACCTCGACCGCCAGGCCGATGAGCCCGTCGACCTCTACGTGAACGGCCTGCGCTTCGCCGTCGGCCGGCTCGCGGTCTCCGACGCCGGGGAGTGGGCGGTGCGCATCGAGCGCCTGGTCGAGCCCGAGGCGGCGTCGTGACCCTCGGCGCTCAAGACCGTCTCGTGGCGGTCGATGACCTGTGTGCATCGCGCTCTGCCGTTCGCCGCACCGAGCTCACCCCATTCACCAACCGACGTCCTCGACCGACAGCGGACGCTTCACTCTCTAGTAAGGACAGGAATCGATATGGCACGCGTTCTCGTTGTCGATGACGCTGCGTTCATGCGCAAGATGGTCAGCGATGCGCTCGTCGACGGCGGCCACGAGGTGGTCGGCGAGGCGGGCGACGGAGTCGAGGCGATCGCGCAGTTCCAGGCGCTTCGGCCCGACCTCATGACGCTCGACATCACGATGCCCGAGAAGGACGGCCTCTCCGCGCTGGCGGACATCATGGCCGCCGACCCCTCGGCGAAGGTCGTGATGTGCTCCGCCCTGGGCCAGGAGTCCAAGGTGCTCGAGGCCATCAAGCTCGGCGCCAAGGACTTCGTCGTCAAGCCGTTCCAGCCCGATCGGGTGCTCGCCGCGGTCGGCAAGGCGCTGGCCTAGCCAGATCGCCTACGCGGTCACCGGCGCGGTCCACGCGCCGGCGGCGGCGGCATCGCGCGCGTAGTCGGCGAAGTCGCGCGGCCGGCGGCCGAGTGCGCGCTGGACACCGTCGGCCACGCCCGCGTTGTCCGGCACGAGGACCTCGGCGAACAGGTAGCGCAGCAGGCTGACGACGTCGGGCGGGACGCCCTGGCTCGCGGCTCCGGACACGAAGTCCTCCATCGCGACCGGCACGTAGCGAAGGTCGCGCCCCGTCGCCCGGCCGATCTCCTGCGCGGCCTCCGCGAATGTGAGCGGGCGCGGGCCGGTCAGCTCGTAGACGCGGCCTGCGTGGCCCTCCTCGGTGAGCGCCGCGACGGCGACCTCGGCGATGTCCTCGGCGTCCACGAACGGCGCGGGGACCTTGCCCGCGGGCAGGGCGAGCTCGCCGGCCAGCACCGAGTCGACGAACGCGCCCTCGCTGAAGTTCTGCATGAACCAGCTGCAGCGCAGCACGGTCCACTCGACGCCAGCCTCCTGCAGCGCGCGCTCGGCGCGCTGGGCCTCCTCCTCACCGCGCCCGGACAGCAGGACGACCCGCTGCACGCCGGCGGCGAGGGCCAGCTCGGCGAGCGTCGCGATCGCGTCGGTCGAGCCCGGGACGGCGAGGTCGGGGTAGTAGGAGAAGTACGCGCCCGACGTCCCGCGCACGGCGGCAGCCCACGTCGCGCGGTCGTCCCAGTCGAAGGGCGGCTGGCCCGAGCGCGATCCGGGCCGGACGGGCAGCCCGCGGCCGCGCAGTCGGTCGGCCACGCGGCGGCCGGTCTTGCCGTTCGCGCCCAGCACGAGGATGGGCTCCCGCGTCGTTGCGGTCGTCTGCGTCATTTCGTCCCTCTCGGTCGATTGCACGGCGTCCAGTGTCGGAGGCTTTCGAGCGACCGTCTATGACCCGCTGTCTCCGATCCATGCTCGATCGTCCACGCGACCGGGACGCCGGACCGCGGCTGGGCGATACTGCGCCCATGGAAGCGACCGCAGCCTGGCCGCCGCCGGATCCCCTGGGCGAGGCGCTGCACCTGCTGCGGATGAACGGAGCGTTCTACTGCCGCTCGGACCTCAGCGAGCCGTGGGGCATGACCCTGCACCCCATGCCGGGCTATCTCTGGTTTCACGTCGTCACCGCCGGCCGGGTCCTGGTCGAGGTCGACGAGGCGCAGCCGACGTGGCTGCACCCCGGGGACCTCGCGCTCGTGCCGCACGGCAACGGGCACCGCCTGCGCAGCGAGCCGGGCGTTCCCGCGCCCGAGATCCTCGAGCTCGACCTCCAGCACCTCAGCGACCGCTACGAGATCGTCCGCCACGGCGCGGGCGGGGCGCCGACGACGCTCGTCTGCGGTGCGGTGCGCTTCGACCATCCCGCCGCGCGCCACCTCGTCGGCATCCTGCCCGAGACGATCCGCATCGAGGCGTCCGACGCGCCGCGGGCCATGCGGATGCAGAGCGTCTTCGCGCTGATGGCCGTCGAGGCGCGCGAGTTCCGGCCCGGGGGCGAGGCGGTCCTCACGCGGCTCGCCGACATCCTCGTCATCCAGGCGATCCGCGCCTGGATCGAGACCGATCCAGCCGCGCGCACCGGCTGGCTCGGGGCGCTCCAGGACCCGTACATCGGCCGCGCGCTCGCGCTCATCCACCGTGATCCGGCGCGGACCTGGACGGTCGCGTCACTGGCCGACGAGCTTGCGATGTCGCGCTCGGCCTTCGCCGCCCGGTTCACCGAGCTGGTCGACGAGCCGGCGATGCAGTACGTCACGCGCTGGCGCATGCACGTGGCGCTGGACACGCTCCAGACCGAGGGCGCCACCGTGGCTCAGCTCGCCGACCGGCTCGGCTACCGCTCGGAGGCCGCCTTCGCGCGCGCGTTCAAGCGCGTGCTCGGCCTGCCTCCGGGCGCCGTCAAGCACCGCGGCGCGCAGCCGGCCGCCTCGTAGCGAGGGCCCCGTTGCCGCGCTTCGTCGATGGCCGGCGTCAGACCGTCGGGCACTTCACCCTGACCAACGCCTGACCGCCGCCGGCCGCTCGGGGAAATGGACGCATTGGCCATCTGCGGCCGCCCCGAGCATGCCGATGACCCGGGCGTGCCGGTGAGGACCACAGCAACCGATGTGCTGGTCGCACGCCAGCCGATCCTCGACGCCCGAGTCGAGCTCGTCGGCTACGAGCTGCTCTTCCGCACGCCGGGCGCGACAGAGGCGCTCGTGACCCACGCCGAGCAGGCCTCGTCGCAGGTCATCGTCGACGCCATCGGCGAGATCGGGCTCGACCAGCTCGCCGGCGGCAACCCCGCGCACGTCAACGTGAGCCGCGAGCTGCTGCTCGCCGCACGCCCGCTGCCGCTGCCTTCCGATCGCGTCGTGGTCGAGCTGCTCGAAGACCAGGTCGTCGACGGCGAGCTCGTCGCCGTCGCCCGCGAGCTGGTGGCCGCGGGCTTCAAGCTCGCGCTCGACGACTTCGTCTACGAGCCGGAGCTCGAGCCGCTGCTCGACCTCGCGCACATGGTCAAGCTCGACGTGCTCGCGCTCGGGCGCGACGGCACGCTCGCACAGCTCGAGCGCCTGCGCGGCCGCGGCCTGACGATGCTGGCCGAGAAGGTCGAGACCCACGACGAGTTCATCTTCTGCCGGGAGGCCGGCTTCGAGCTGTTCCAGGGCTACTTCTACGCGCGCCCCGAGCTCATGCGCGGCCGCGGCGTGCCGAGCGCGCGCGTGGGCACCCTGGGCATGCTGGCCGAGCTGCAGCGCGTGGCGGGTTCCTTCGAGGGCCTCGAAGAGGTCATCGGGCGGGACGTCGGGCTCAGCTACAAGCTGCTGCGCTACGCGAACTCGGCGTTCACCGGCGTGCGCCGACCGGTGGGCTCGGTGCGCGAGGCGCTCATCATGCTCGGCGCGCAGACGGTGCAGCAGTGGGCCACCGTGCTGACGCTGGCCGGGATCCGGGACCGCCCGCAGGAGCTGACGACCACCGGCCTTCTGCGTGCGCGCACGTGCCAGCGGCTCGTGGGCCGCGACGAGACGCCCGTCGGCGGTCGCGCGTTCACCACCGGCCTGTTCTCCGTGCTCGACGCGCTGCTCGAGGCCTCGATGGACGACGTGCTGGCGGCGCTGCCGCTCGAACCGGCGGTGACCGGCGCGCTGCTGCGCGGCGAGGGCACCGAGGGGGCGGCGCTCGAAGCGGTGCTCGCCTACGAGCGCGGGATGCTTCCCGCCGGCCCGGCGGCGGCCGCCCACGACGTCCGCGCGGTGGGTGAGGCCTACCGCGATGCGCTCGGCTTCACGCGATCCCTCGCGGCGTCCGTGGCCTGACCGGCCGGCGGTTTCGCTGGCGCCCAGACGCTCTCCGGGGCGGCCGACCAGCGGACGCGCCGAGGCGGCGACGAACTCAAGAACGCCTGACGCCAGCCGATCACCAGTGCTGACCGGCGCCACCCATGGCGCCCTGACAGGAAGCATTGGAGGACCATGTCGAGCTTCAACAACCTTCGCCTCTCGCTCCGCCTCGGGATCGGCTTCGGGGCGCTCGCGCTCGCGGTCGTGATCGCGGGCGCCGTGAGCTTGAGCGGCCTCGGCAAGCTCGACGCGAGCGCCAAGCAGGTGTCCGAACGGGACGTGCAGGCCCTGGAGCGGCTCGTCGTGATCAGCGAGGACTTCCTGTTCACGGGATATCTCCTCGTCCGCCACCTGTACGTCGAGGACGGCGACCTGCGCGCGCAGGACAGGACGGCCGAGGAGATCGTGACCTTCGAGCGCGAGGCGGAGGAGAGCCTCGACGGACTCCGGCCGCGGGTCGAGAGCGCGAGCGCGAAGCAGACGCTGGCGAAGTTCGAGAAGAGCTACGACACGTACGCCGCCGCCGTCGACAAGGCGCTCAGGATCTCGCGCCAGGAGACGCTCGACGGCGTCGAGGAGCGCGATGCCTCACGCTCGACGTACACGAACCAGGTCGTTCCCGTGTTCGAGGGCCTCGACGTCGTGCACGACGAGCTCGAGGGCGTCATCACCGCGCAGGCCGCGGCGCAGTCGAAGGTCAGCGCGACCACGGCCGGATCGGCCAAGCGCACGGTCCTCATCGTCGTGATCGCGGCGCTGCTGGCCGCGGTCGCCCTGGCAACCATCGTGACGCGCAGCGTCACCAAGCCGGTCGCGGTGCTCGTCGAGCGCCTGCGCAGCCTCAATGATCGCTGCCTCACCTCGCTGCGCGGCGGTCTCGGCGCGCTGGCCCACGGTGACCTCACCGTGCAGGCCGAGCCGGGCACCGATCCGATTGCCCATCACGGCAAGGACGAGGTCGGCGCCGCGTCGGCCACGCTGAACGAGCTGATCGAGAAGACGCGCGAGTCGCTCCAGGCCTACAACGAGTCGCGGGGTCAGCTCGGTGAGCTGGTCGGGCGGGTCTCGAGCTCGGCGCAGTCGCTGTCCACGGCCAGCCAGGAGATGGCGACGACCTCCGAGGAGGCCGGTCGCGCGGTCGGCGAGATCTCGAGCGCGGTCGGCGACGTCGCCCAGGGCGCCGAGCGCCAGGTGCGGATGGTCGAGTCGGCCAAGCGTGCGACCGAGGAGGTCGCGACGGCCAGCACGGAGAGCGCGCACAACGCGCAGGAGACCGCGCAGGCGGCGGTCAGCGCGCGTGAGGTGGCCGAGCAGGGCGCCGACGCGGTCTCGCAGGCGTCGGAGGCGATGCGCGCGGTGCGCGACAACGCCCTCGATGCGAGCGAGGCCATCCGTGGCCTCGGCGCGAAGTCCGAGCAGATCGGCGGCATCGTGTCGACGATCACGGGGATCGCCGAGCAGACGAACCTGCTGGCGCTGAACGCGGCGATCGAGGCCGCGCGTGCCGGCGAGCAGGGCCGCGGGTTTGCCGTGGTCGCCGAGGAGGTCCGCAAGCTGGCCGAGGAGAGCCAGGGCGCGGCCGCTTCCATCGCGACGCTGATCGCCGAGATCCAGGGCGAGACGGCGAAGGCCGTGGAGGTCGTCGAGGACGGCGCCCGGCGCACCGAGGACGGCGTCTCGACGGTCGAGCAGGCGCGCGGGTCGTTCCTGGCACTGGGCTCGTCGGTCCAGGACATGAACGGCCGGGTCGACGAGATCGCCGCGGCGATCCAGCAGATCGCGTCGTCGAGCGCGCAGGTCCAGGCCGACATCGGCGAGGTCGCCGCGGTGGCCGAGGAGTCCTCGGCGTCGACCGAGCAGGTCTCGGCATCGACGCAGCAGACGAGCGCCTCGACGCAGCAGATCGCCGCGTCGGCGCAGGAGCTCGCGCGCACCGCCGAGGAGCTCGAACGGCTCGTCGGGCAGTTCCAGCTGTCGTAGCTCACAGGCACCGGCAGCACCGCAGGGCCAGACGGCCGCGGACGGGGTTCCCCGCCGCGGCCGTCATTCGTTCCCTGCGCGCGGCGCCTGGGAGAATGCCGCCGTGCACGCCCTCGCCGTCGGCTTCGGACTGGGCTTCCTCGTCGCTCTGCAGCTCGGGCCGATGTCGCTGCTGCTGGTCCGCTCGACACTGCGCGCCGGGTGGGCGGTCGGGCTGGCCGTCGGCGCCGGCATCGCCGTCGTCGACGCGCTCTACGCTGCGGCCGGCGCCGCCGGAGCGGCGCCGCTGCTCACGTTCGAGCCCGTGCGGGTCGTGCTCGGCCTCGTCGGTGCCGTCGTGCTCGTCGTGCTCGGCGCGCGCACGCTGTGGAGCGCGTTCCGCGTCCGCCACGGCGGCGAGGCCGACGCGGAGGTCGCCACGCCGCGGCGCGCATTCGCAACCGCGCTCGCCGGGACGGCTTCCAACCCCTCGACGATCGCATCATGGGCGGCGATCTTCGCCGCCGCCAGCGCGGCCGGAGCCGCCGACACGGCGTCGGGCGCGGTGCTGCTCGTCGTCGGAGTTGGCATCGGCAGCCTGACCTGGGTGACGCTCTTGGCCAGCGGCACGGCGATCGCGCGCCGCGCGGTCGGCGAGCGCGCGATGCGGATCGCCGACTCGCTGGCCGGCGCCGGCCTGATCGCCTTCGGCGGCGCGCTGGCCTACGGCGCCACCCGCGAGGACTGAGGCGGCGCACCCGGCCTGTTCCCGCGTTCCCCCGAGCGTGGGTCAGGCATGCTCCGGCGCCCGGGCTGACCCCGGCCGTCCGGGGCGCACCCGCGGCAGCCGCGTGCGAATGCGAAGCTGCGCCGATGGCGCCCTTCGACCACTCGCTGCTGCGGCACACCGCCGAGCTCGCCGTCCGTCACCTCGAGACGCTGGACGCGCGACCGGCCGGAGCGCGAAGCACCGTCAACGAGCTGCGTGCGGCGCTCGGGGGACCGCTGCCGGAGGACGGCATCGCGGCCGAGGTCGTCGTCGACGAGCTCGCCCGGGCGGTCGACTCGGGGCTCGTCGCGTCCCCGGGCCCGCGCTACTTCGGGTTCGTCACGGGCGGGGCGCTGCCCGCCGCGCTGGCCGCCGACTGGCTCGCCTCGGCGTGGGACCAGAACGCGTTCAGCGCCGTCGCCTCGCCCGCCGCGGGCGCGGTCGAGGCGGTCGCCGTCGAGTGGCTCAAGGAGCTGCTCGGCCTGCCCGCGGGCGCCAGCGTCGGCCTGGTCACCGGAGCGCAGATGGCCAACGTGACGGCGCTCGCCGCCGCCCGCCACGACGTCCTGGCCCGCGCGGGCTGGGACGTGGCCGAAGACGGCCTGATCGGCGCGCCGCCCGTGGCGCTGTTCGCGGGCGCCGAGGCGCACGTGACCGTGCTGCGCGCCGCGCGCCTGCTCGGCTTCGGGCGGGCGTCGGTCACCGAGGTCGAGGCCGACGACCAGGGCCGCATGCGTCCCGAGGCGCTGGCCCGCGCGCTGGCCGCCGGCGCGGGCCCGGCGATCGTCTGCGCCCAGGCGGGCAACGTCAACACCGGCGCCTGCGACCCGCTCGCCGAGGTGGTCGAGGCCGCCGGCGAGCGCGGCGCGTGGGTGCACGTCGACGGCGCCTTCGGCCTGTGGGCGGCGGCGAGCCCGGCGCTCGCCCCGCTGGTCGCGGGCGCGGAGGCGGCGCACTCGTGGGCCACCGACGGCCACAAGTGGCTCAACGTGCCCTACGACTGCGGCGTGGTGGCGGTGGCCGACCCGGCCGCCCACCGGACCGCGATGGCGATGGCGGCGGCCTACCTCGTGCGTGCCGGCGATGACGAGCGCTCGAACTCGGACTGGGCGCCCGAGGCCTCGCGGCGGGCGCGCGGCTTCGCGGTCTACGCGGCCCTGCGCTCGCTCGGGCGCACCGGCGTGGCTGACCTCGTCGAGCGCTGCTGCGCGCTGGCCCGGCGGATGGCGGCCGCGCTCGCGGAGGATCCCGCGCTCGACGTGGTCAACGACGTCGTGCTCAACCAGGTGCTGGTCCGCGTCGACGACGACGACGCCGCCACCGAGGCGACGGTGGCCGCCGTCCAGCGCGACGGCACGTGCTGGCTGGGCGCCACGCGCTGGAACGATCGCGCGGCGATGCGCATCTCGATCTCGAACTGGTCGACGACGGAGGCCGACGTCGACCGCTCCGCCGCCGCGATCCGCGCGGCGGCGGCTCGCGTGACCGCGTCGAGATCGCACATGAGCGCGTCATAGGCGCCAAACGTCGGGTCTCGACGCGACGTAGGGGTTCCCGCACCCGAGGGACGCCGGGACCCCCACCTCGACACGCCTGCCACCCCCGTGGGCGGGGGCGACGCGTGGTGGGAGATTGCTCCCATGAACCCGTCGCTGCTGCAGCCCATCCACGCGCAGGCCGTCCAGGCCGAGCGAGCTCGGCGCCGCCGCCGCCGGCGCCCCTGAGGAGAACGCCATGACCGCCGCCGCCCCCACCCGCACCGCCCCGCACCGCTTCATGCGCCCCGTCGTCCGGCCCGTGCCGCGCCCGCTGGCCGAGGCCGGCAGCCGCTCGAGCTGGTGACGACGTGCGTCTGAGCTTCTCCTCGCTGCACGAGTTCTACGCCGAGGAACCGGCCCGGCGCCGCTCGCCGGAGGTCTACTACGGCCGCCCGTGGCGGACTGTCCAGTTCGGCCCCGCCTACCGCGCCGCCTGGCTGCCGGGGACCGGCGAGCTGTTCCTCGTGCGCCTCGGGTCCGATGCCGACGGCGGCGGGCGCGTCGAGCTGCTCGCCCACATCCCGGGCGCGGGGGCGATCGCCGAGATGCTCAGCGGCTGGCAGGACGCCGTCGGCACATTCGACTCCGTCCGCTGGCTGCGCGCCCGCGTGGCCACGGCGCACCCGCTCAAGCGCCGCCACGGCTGGGGCCTCGCGGCCTGAGCACGGCCGCGCGCCCGCCCCGGCGCCACGGCCCGTCCGCAACCGCGATCAGGCCGAGGACACGTCGGCGTCGACGACGATCTCGACGTCGTCGCGGACCTTCAGCGCGCCCATCAGGCCGCGGTAGGGCTTGATCCCCCACGCGCTCTGCGTCACCGCGATCGTGCCCGTCAGCCGGCCGTCGGCGCCCACGCCGAGCTGTGCCGTGATCGGGCGCGTGGTCCCGGCCATGGACAGCTCCCCGTCGACGGCCAGGCGCTCGCCGTCGCCTGCGGGGCGGACGCTGGTCGAGCGGAAGCTGATCGGCTCGCCGCGGAGGATCTTCTCGTCGATGTTCTTGCGGATCTCGATGCGGTCCTTGTCGGTGAGCGGCTTGACGCCCCGCAGCCCTTCGCGCACCTCGAGCGACCGCGAGTCGGCGTTGAGCTGCACCGTCGACGCCGCCGGGTCGCCCTCGCCGAGGTCGACGACGGCGTCCCAGCGCGTCACCTCGATGATCAGGTCGTGCCCGGCCTTGGCCGCCACGCCCTCGCGGTAGGTCTTGACCTCGAGGCGGGCGTTGTCCGGGCCGAGCGTGTGCCGGCCGGTGGGAAGGGTCATGACGCTGACGGTATCGCGCCCCCGCGGAGCGCGGCCGGGCGCGGGATACGATCACCGCGTGTCGGGGGCAGGCGAGCCGTCGTCGAGCGTGAATGAGCGCCCTCGACCGGCACGCCCGCCGGCACGTCCGCGGGCGCGCCGGGGTCGTCGTCGGCACGCTGGCCGGCGGCGAGCGGCAGATCGTCGTGCGCGGTCCGCTGGCCGAGGACTCGGTCTTCGAGATCGGGTCGATCACCAAGGTGTTCACCGCGCTGCTGCTGGCATTGATGGCGCAGGACGGCCGCGTGGCGCTGGACGAGCGCCCGTTCGACGGTCGAGCCACGACGCTGGCCGAGCTGGCCACGCACACCTCCGGGCTCGCGCGCCTGCCCAAGGGCATGCTCTGGCGGTCCCTGCGCGAGCGGCGCGACCCGTACGCCGGCTTCGGCGTGGACGACCTCGACGCCGCGCTGACCGCCGCGCGGCTCCGCTCGTCCGGGCGCGTGCGCTACTCGAACTTCGGCGCGGGGCTGCTCGGCCACCAGCTCGCGCGCCGCGCCGGCTGCTCCTACGCCGAGCTCGTGCAGGACGAGGTCTGCGCCCCGCTGGGCCTGCGCGACACGTCGGTCACCGTGGCCGAGGCCGACCGGGCGCGCTTCGCCGACGGTCACGACCGCCGCGGCCGGCCGGTCCCGCACTGGCATCTGGGAGCGCTCGAAGGCGCGGGCGCGCTGCGCTCGACCGCGGCCGACATGCTCGCCTTCCTCGCCTTTCAGCTGCAGCCGCCGGACACGCCGCTCGGCGCGGCCGCGCGGCTCACGCACGCCGAGCGCGCCCGTCGCGGGAGGCTCGGGGTCGGCCTCGGCTGGCTGCGGCTGGCGCCGCGCCGCGGGGCCGACGACGTCGTCTGGCACAACGGTGGCACCGGCGGCTTCCGCAGCTTCGCCGGCTTCGCGCCCGGCCACGGATGCGCGGTCGTCGTCCTGGCCAACTCGGTCCGGTCGGTCGACACGATCGGGATGCGTGCGCTCCTGGCGCCTGACCTGACCTGAGAGCCGCGAGCGCGCCGGACGAGGCGGCGCGGCGCGGCTCGCCGCGCGCCAAGATCCCGAGCGCGATGCCGCCCCGCCGCGCGCTGTCCTGGCTCTTGGCCGCCGCCGTCCTCGGCGGCTGCGGGTCGGACGACTCCGACGCCCGGCCGGGTGGCCGCCCGGCGACGTCGGCGTCGCTCGACCGCCGGCTGATGGCGGCGGCCGAGGCGGGACGGGTGCAGCACGTGCGCCGGCTGCTGCAGCGCGGCGCTCGTGTACGCGCGCGCGACGCCGGCGGCGCCACGGCGCTGGTGCGGGCCGCCTACCGCAACCGCGTCGACGTGGCCCGCGTGCTGATCGACGCCGGCGCCGACGTCAACGCCAAGGACGGCACCGAGCAGAGCGCCTACCTGATCGCCACGAGCGAGGTGGGCGACGACCCGCGGCTGCTCGACCTCGCGCTGCGCAGCGGCGCGCGTGTGAACGACAAGGACAGCTACGACGGGACCGGCCTGATCCGTGCCGGCGAGCGCGGCTATCCGCGCATCGTGCGCCGCCTTCTGCGCGCCGGGATCGACCGCGACCACGTCAACCGCCTGGGCTGGACCGCCCTGCTCGAGGCCATCGTCCTGGGGGAGGGCGGTGGGCAGCACCTGGCCACGGTGCGCGCGCTCGTGGCCGGAGGCGCCGACGTCAACATCGCCGACGGCGACGGCGTCAGCCCGCTCGCGCATGCCCGCGAGCGCGGCCAGGCAGAGATCGCACGCGTGCTGCGCGCGGCCGGCGCCCACGCCTGACCCCGGTTGCGGCGGCCCGCGGGTCTGACCCGACTAGCGGTCCGTCCGCGACGACCCTTCCCTCGTGGTCCTCGTCGCGGTCCTCGAGGTCGTCGAGCTCATCGGTCATGGGGCGAAGGAACCCCCAGGCCAGGAACACGCCGGCGGTGGCGAGCATCGCCAGCCCGACCCAGAGGTTGAGGTTCCAGCCCGCGGCCTTCTCGATCTCGGCGTCGGACGCGCCGAGCCCGAGCACGAACAGGATCACGCCGTAGATCAGGAACAGGCCGCCGATCATGCGGCGCAGGTCGAACAGGGTGGCGGCCTTGCGCGCGCGCTGCGAGTCGACCTCCTCCTCGTCGTGCGCGCCGGTGATCGGGTCGTCAGCGGACATGTACGGGGCCTCCCGCTAGATGAACAGCAGGTTGAGGACGAAGGTGATGCCGATCGCGCCGGCCGCCAGCACGAGCGGCCGGCGATACCAGACGTGTTCGGAGGCCAGCGCGCGCTCCTCGATGTTGGCCATCCCGTAGACCAGCCCCTGCAGCTCGGCGATCGGCTTGGGCTTGGTGACCAGGGTGACGAGCACGGTGACCACGGCATCGGACAGGAACGCGGCGATCGCGCCCCAGAAGGCGGCGGCCTGCGCGGAGCCGAGATCGAACACGCCCCACTTGTTGCCGTAGTGCGCGGCGGCCGCGCCCACCGTGCCGGCGACGAGGCCCCAGAAGCCCGCCCACGGCGTCATCCGCTTCCAGAACATGCCGATGATGAACGTCGCGAACAGCGGCGCGTTGAAGAACGAGAACAACAGCTGGATGTAATCCATGATGTTGGTGTAGCCCGAGGCGATCAGCGCCGTGCCGATGCCCACGGTGATGCCCGCGACCGTGGCCAGGCGGCCGAAGCGGATGTAGTACTCGTCGCTCTGGCCGGACTTGACGTAGGGCTCCCACAGGTCGTAGGTCACGACCGTGTTGAAGGCCGACACGTTCGCCGCGACCCCGGCCATGAAGGCGGCCAGCAGCCCGACCAGCGCCAGCCCGAGCATGCCGTTGGGCAGGTACTGGTTCATGAGCAGCGGGATCGCGTTGTTGTACTCCATGTTCGGAGCGTCGCTGCCCAGCCCGCGGATCGTCACGAGCGCGACGAGGCCGGGGATGATCGTGATCGCCGGGATGAAGATCTTCGGGTAGGCGCCGATCAGCGGCGTGCGCCGTGCCGCACCGAGGCTCTTGGCCGACAGCGCGCGCTGGACCTCGGCGAAGTTGGTCGTCCAGTAGCCGAACGAGAGCACGAACCCGAGGCCGAAGACGATCGGGATCCACGACGCCTCGAGCGGGTTGGTGACGTTGCCGACGCCGGTGCCCTCCCAGGCGTGGAGCAGCGGCTCGCCGCCGCCCTCGGCCTGCCGGACCGCCTCGGTCAGGCCACTCCAGCCGCCGACGTCGTGCAGCCCGACGAGCGTGAGCGGGATGAGCGCGGCGAGGATGACGAAGAACTGCAGGACCTCGTTGTAGATCGCCGAGGACAGGCCGCCCAGCGTGATGTACACGAGCACGATGACCGCGGCCACGACGATGCCCACCAGGATCGGCCAGCCGAGCAGCAGCTCGAGCACGAGCGCCAGCGCGTACAGGTTGACGCCGGCGATCAGCACGGTGGCGAACGCGAACGTGAGCGCGTTGAACAGGTGCGTCGGCTTGTTGAAGCGCAGCCGCAGGTACTCGGGCACGCTGCGGACCTTGGAGCCGTAGTAGAACGGCATCATCACGATGCCGAGGAAGAGCATCGCCGGAATCGCGCCGATCCAGTAGTAGTGGACCGTGGCCACGCCGAACTGCGCGCCGTTGGCGGCCATCCCGAGGATCTCGAGCGCGCCGAGGTTGGCGGAGATGAAGGCCAGGCCGGTGATCCACGCCGGCAGCGAGCGGCCGGAGAGGAAGTAGTCCAGGCTCGTCTTGATGTAGCGGCGGGCGGCGAAGCCGATCCCGAGCACGGCCACGAAGTAGATGACGAGGATCAGGTAGTCCGCGACGTTGGTGTCGAGCCTGAGCTGCTCCACGGCCGTCCTCTCCTCCTCCGGGGTCCCCCGCGCGCAGATCGCTTACCCAGAACCGCCGCCGCGCAAAGCGTCCAGCGACCCGGTGCGTGCGATCTCGCCGAACGCGTGCGCGCTGGGCCGCGCGACCCGGCGCAGGTCGTGGCCGCGATCGATCCCGACGAGGCCGAACGTCGGGCGATAGCCCTCGGCCCACTCGAAGTTGTCGAACGCGGACCAGTACAGGTACGCGCGCACGTCGATGCCGTCGCTGAGCGCACGGGCGACCTGGCCGAGATGGTCGCGCAGGTAGGCGATCCGCTCGCCGTCGTCGGCGGTGGCGATGCCGTTCTCGGTGACGTGGACCGGCAGCCCCGTCCGGGCGGCGCTGACGATCGCCCGATGCAGGCCCTCGGGGTGCAGCTCCCAGCCCATGAGCGTCAGCGGAGCGCCCGGTGGGGCGGGCGCGAAGTGCTCGGAGAGCGCCGGATCGACGCGCATGCGCGTGTAGTACTGGACGCCGACGAAGTCACCCTGGAGGTCGTCGAGGAAGACGTCCTCCATCTCGGCTCGCAGCTCGTCGCTCGCGGCGACGCACGCCGGGTCGTCGGGGCGGGCCGGCTCGATCGCGGGGAGCTGCAGGCAGACGCCCACCTGCGGCGCGCCGCGACCGCTCCTGACCGCGCGGAGCGCGGCCTCGTGAGCGGCGATCAGCCGCGGCGTGACCCGCTTCCACAGGGCCGGGCTGCGCTCGCCCGGCGGGTGGTAGCCGAGGCGGTAGCCGAACAGGGCGACGATCTGCGGCTCGTTGACCGTGCACGCGAACGGCATGAGGTCGCCGAGATCGGCGGCGACGCGCTCGCAGTAGCGCTCGAACCGGTCGACGGCATCGCGCGCGAGCCAGCCGCCGCGCTCCGACAGCCAGCGCGGCAGCGTGAAGTGCTGCAGCGTGACGTAGGCGGTCAGGCCGTGCTCGGCGAGCGTGCCGAGCACGCGCCGGTAGTGCTCGATCGCGGCCCGGCTCCACTCGCCCGGCGCCGGCTCGATCCGCGACCACTCCAGCGACAGTCGGTGAGCGCTCTGGCCGAGCTCGGCCAGCAGGGCGAAGTCCTGTGCGTAGCGATGCCACTGGTCGATCGCGTCGCCCGACGGCTCGACGCACGTGGTGCGCGCGGCGTGCTCCCAGGCCCACCAATCGTTGTTGACATTGCCGCCCTCGACCTGATGGGCGGCCGTGGCCGAGCCGAACGCGAAACCCTCTGGGAAGTCCCGCACGCCGCCCTCCTACCCGGAGCACGCGGGCCCCAGCCCGATGCGGTGCTCGCTAGCGTGCGTGCCCGGCGGGTGCGGCTCGCCTCGTGTGCTCGCGCTTCGCCCAGACCAGGTAGCCCGCGAGGCGCACCCGGTCCGCCGCGGCGACCTCCTCGAAGCGCAGCCCGCAGTGCTCGCCCGCCACGTGAACGACCTGCGCGGTGCCCACGACCGGCTCGCCGCCGGGCGGTTCGAGCTTGAACCGCAGCCGCGTCCCGCTCGGATACATGCCGTCGTCGAGCCGCAGGCCGATTCCGCCGAGGCTGACGTCGAAGGTCAGGAGTCGCCGCTCCGCGTCTGACGGCCTCGCATCGTCGGTCAGCGGCGTGAGCGTCACCGGCAGCGCCAGGTCCAGCCGCGCGGCGCGGCGGCGCTGCTCGCCGGCGCGCGCCCGGTCGCTCACGGTGAAACGCAGCCTCGACTCCTCGCGGTACAGCGAGCCGAGGAGCTGAACGAGGCCGCCACGGAACTCGAAGACGAGCGAGGCGGAGACGCTCCCGAGCGGGAGGCTGCGCGGGGTGGGCTCGACGGGGACCAGCGCGACCTCGCCCGCGACGAATCCCACGACGCGGCACGCGAGGGTGTCGTCGCCGACGCTCAGCGTGACGACCTGGTTGTGCTGGAGTCGCTTCACGAGTGGTCCCTCGTCGGCGGGCGTCTAGCCCAGGAAGCCTTCGACGACGGGCGAGGCCACGACCTCGGTGACGCGCAGGCCGAACTCCTCGTCGATGACGACGACCTCGCCGCGGGCGATCGCGCGGCCGTTGACCAACAGGTCGACGGGCTCGCCGGCCATCCGATGCAGCGTGATGATGGAGCCCGGGCCGAGCGCCAGAGCGTCGCCGATCGTCATCCTCGTGCGCCCGATCTCGACGGCCAGCTCGACCGGCACGGCGTGCAGCCGCTGTGAGGCCGGCATCGGAGGGCGCGTCGCCGGGAACCGCGTGCAGCGGCTCGCCGGCGGGATCGGTCGCCACGGCGTCGGTCGCCACGGCGCCCGTCGCCACGGGGGCGTCGACGAGCTCTTCCGCCAGCTCGGCGGGCTCGACGATCGGCTGATCGGTCATGGTGGAATCCACGGGATGCTCCTGTGCCACTGGCGCGGGGATTTCGGTGAGAAGGCGGGGCCTCCCCACGCTTCTCGTCGGTCGTCCCCATGATCGACCCCAGCGGCCCGGACTTGAGCGCGTCCGGGCGCCTGTACGCGCGCGCGTGTCTCCAAGAGCGAGCGGCACGTCCATGCCACCCCTGGCCATCGCCGCCCGTGGAGGTTCAGTTCCGCCGCGTCCGTCCGATCAATGAGGCGATCTTCCCCGCCAGCGACCCTCCCTGCCCACTGTGATCCGACTCCACCGCCTAGGACATCCGGACGAGGACTACCACCTCAACCCGGACCTGATCCTGTCCATCGAGGCCACCCCCGACACCGTTGTGACCCTCACCACCCACACCAAGCTGATCGTCACCGAGCCGCCCGAGCGGGTCGTCGCCGCCGTGCGCGACTGGCGCTCGTCCGTGCTCGCCGCCGCGCTGCCGCCGCGCTCGCGCCGGGACGGCGTCAACGGGCTGACCCTGGTCCGCGCCACCGCGGGCGAGCCGGCCGGCGAGCGCTCGCCGAGGGAGGGCCGCTGAGATGAAGGCCTCATCGCTCATCGGCGTCGTCGCCGGCGGCCTGTTCATCGCCATGGGCGCCACGCTCGAGGGCTCGAACGTCATGGCCGTGCTCAACATGCCCGCGATGCTCATCGTGTTCGGCGGGACGCTGGGCGCCGCCATGGGCGGCTCGGACTTCCAGGCCATCAAGAACATCCCGACGATGTTCAAGAAGGCGTTCCTGCCCGAGCCCTTCGACCTCAACGCGCGCGTCCAGGAGCTCGTCGGCTACGCCGAGAAGGCGCGCCGCGACGGTCTGCTCGCGCTCGACGACCAGATCTCCGAGGTCGACGACCCGTTCACCCGAAAGGGCCTGCAGCTCGTCGTCGACGGCACCGATCCCGAGCTGGTGGGCGAGGTCCTCGACGCCGAGAACTCCGCCATGCGCAAGCGCCACGCGGCCTCCGTGCAGCCGTGGGACAAGGCGGGCGGCTACGCCCCGACCATGGGCATCATCGGCACCGTCTTCGGCCTCGTGCACGTGCTGACGAACCTCAGCCAGCCCGAGACCCTCGGCCCGATGATCTCGGCCGCGTTCATCGCCACGCTGCTCGGCGTCGCGTCGGCCAACGTCGTCTACCTGCCGGTCGCCTCGCGCCTGAAGGGCCTGTCCCAGGAGGAGATGCACTTCCGCGAGATGACCATCGAGGGCATCCTGGCCATCCAGGCGGGCGAGAACCCGCGCGTGGTGGCCGAGAAGCTGCTGGCCTATGTGCCGCCGAGCCAGCGCCCCGACGAGGCCGACACGAAGGGCGCGAGCGCGGGCGGGCAGTCCGACGCCGCCGAGGCCGACAGGGTCGCCGCCTAGCGCGCCATGGCCGGTCGCCGCAACAAGCACGCTCACCACGAGGAGGAGCACGAGAACGAGGAGCGCTGGCTCGTGTCCTTCGCGGACATGATGACGCTGCTGTTCTGCCTGTTCATGGTCCTCTTCGCGATCTCCTCGGTGAACACGGCCAAGCTCGAGGTGCTCGCCGCCTCGCTGCAGGAGTCGTTCTCGGGCAAGATCGTGTCCGGCGGCGCGAAGGTCATGGAGACCGGAGCGTCGTCCTCGGAGGCCGCGCAGGCGGCGGTCACGCCGCCGCTGCCGGCGATCACGCCGACCGCCGCCCTGGCCGAGCAGACCGCCACCACCGACGCGGAGGAGATCAAGCGCCGCGCCAACCAGGAGGAGGAGGAGCTCCGGCGCCTGAAGGCCCGGGTCAAGGCCCTGGCCAAGCAGGAGGGCGTCGCCTCCAAGATCAACGTCACGGTGCGCCGCCGCGGCCTGGTCGTCGAGCTGCTCACGGACGGCGTCTTCTTCGATTCCGGCGAGGCGGCCGTCAAGCCCCAGGCCGAGCGCCTGCTGGGCAGGATCGGCAGCATCATCGCCGGCGAGCGCAAGCATCCCGTCGTCGTCGAGGGCCACACCGACAGCGCGCCGATCGGCACCGCGCAGTTCCCCAGCAACTGGGAGCTGTCGGGCGCGCGCGCCGGCGCGGTGGTCCGCACGTTCGAGCGCAGCGGCGTGCTGGGCAAGCGCATGTCCACGCAGGGCTTCGGGTCTCAGACGCCCGCGGCCAGCAACGCGACGCCCGCCGGGCGCTCGCGCAACCGCCGGGTGGTGGCTGTCCTCACCCGGATGTACCAGACCACTCCAAGCTCAAGGAGGAGCGGATGAGCAAGCTGCTCAACATCAAGATCCTCGCCCCCGTCGTCCTCCTGGTCGTGCTGGGCGGCGTCTACAAGTTCGTGCTGGCCAAGCCGAAGGCCGAGGCCAAGCCGCCGAAGATCGAGGGCACCGTCTACGTGCTGGGCAAGGAGTTCCTGCTCAACCTGGCCGACGGGCGCTTCGCGAAGATGAGCGTCGGCCTCGTGCTCAGCCCCGAGGACCACTCGACCGCACCCGCCGGTGGTGGCGGCCACGGCACGCCGCCGACGCCGCCCGAGGGCTACGGCGCGATGGCCCAGGAGGGCGTCGTGCGGGCGATCATCACCGACAAGGTGACCAACTCCCACGACGACGACCTCATCACCGCCAAGGGGCGCGAGCACCTGCAGGAGGAGATCCTCGAGAAGATCCACAAGGAGACCGACGTCCACGCCGACGAGGTGCTGTTCACCGACGTCACCGTCCAGTAGGTGGCGGGCTGCCGCGATCAATGCGCAGAAACGCTGCGCATTCGGCCATCGGCGGCTGGAGGTCAACGACGGCCTCCTCAAGACGCGCGTCGGCGCGCCGGTCTACCAGCGGGGCTGCAGCCCGACCGCCGGTGAGGTGAGGCTGCCGGGGAACGTCATCCGGGCGATCGAGGGCGACACGCTCACCGTCTCGGTCAGCAACACGCTCGACGAGCCGCACTCGTTCGCGATCGCCGGCGTGGCCGACAGCGGGCCGATCGCCCCCGGCGCGACCCGCCGGGTGTCCTTCGAGGCGCCCAGCGCCGGGACCCACCTGTACTCCGATGCGCTCAGCGCGCCCGTCAACCGGGCGCTCGGGCTGCACGGCGCGCTCGTCGTGGCCCCCGCCGCCGCGGCTACGCCGCGAGGTCCAGCTCGGCCGCGCCGTCGAGCATCGCGCGCGCGACGACGTCGAATGCGGCGGTCCACGCGCGCTGGTGCTCGGGCCGCCAGTCGTCGCCGGCGACCTCGCCCATCGACGTGAGCAGGGCCTGGCCCACGACCGGGTAGTGCTCAGGGCGCGCGCCGTAGGCGACGTGCCGCGCACCGAGGCCGCGGAGGATGGGGACGATCGTCTCGAGGTCGTTCAGGTGGCGCCGCAGCAGCACCAGCGCGCCGAGCAGCATGCTCTTCTGCGTCTCCATGTCCGCGCGCGCGAACAAGGGCTCCACCTCGGGCGCTGCGGCGAACAGGTGCGCGTAGAAGCGGTCCATGAGCTCGTCGCCGCGCGGCGCGACGAGGTCGAAGCTCGCCTGCAGGGCGTGGGCGTCCAGTGACATGGCGTCCCACGATCGCCCCTGACGCGATCCCGGTGAATGCGGCTGCCCGCCCGAGCGACGGGCGGCTGACCGCCGGTCGCGGGGCGGGCTGCCCGCACGTCAGCGCGGGCGGGCGCCAGTTCTTCCGGCCGGGTGCGTTGGATGTCGTGGCTTGTCGTTACGTCACGGCCGGGAAGGGAGCACGGATGCTGGACGGGAGAGAGGCGGCAGGGTCGAGCGCGGCGGGGCCGGGCGCGCCGCGGGGGATGAGCGGCATGGTGACCGGGGACGGCGATCGGGAGCCTCCGCCGGGCAGCATCGCCCCCCAGAGACGAGCGCGAGCGAGCCTGCGCCCCCCGTGGGCCGTGCGTGGCGGCGGGGGACTCGAGCCGGCCGTCGAGGCCTACCTGCGCGAGGTCGCCCGCAAGGAGAGAGCGTCCCGATCGACACGCCGCGAGCGACCCGCGAACGGGGCTGGCGTCAGGAGATGAGGCGGTCAAGAGCGCTCAGGAGAATGCGCTCGCGCGCCGATGATGTGAGGGATGCTCGCCGCGCTCGGCTGCCTGCTCGCGCTCGCCCTCCTCGCCGCACCCCGCGCGGAAGCCCTCGACGCGGTCGGAACGATCCCTGCGTCGCTCGAGGCGCTCAGCGTGCCGTCCACACCGACGGTCCCGGCGCTGCCCACCCAGCCGCAGGTGCCCACGGTCCCGCCGGTCGCGGCAGGCGCCGAGTGCGCCGGCGACGTCGATTCCCGCCGTCCCCTCGCCGGCCCCGGCGCTGGTCGAGGCGTCGGCGCCTTCGCGAGCGCCGGCAGGCGGATCGCCTGAGCCGAGTCGGCGCGGCCAGGGCTCGCGGACGGGCACGGCGTCGCCCAGGACGAGGCCTCCCGCACGGCTCGGGAGCGACGCCCCGGCGGCCGTATCGCGCCGCCGTCGCACCCCTGGCAGGTCGCCCGACGCCGACAGTCGGCCCGCGCGGCGTGTCGGCGCCCCCCAGCCACTCCAGGCCGACGTCGCGCGTGACGCGTCGCCTGCGCGGCGCCCGACGCCCCCGAGCGCAGGACCCGCCGACAGCCCAGCGCCGCTGCAGCGAGCCGTCGATGCGATCGACACGATCCCGCTGCCCGTCACCGCCGAGATCAAGGCGCTGCTGCTCGCGCTCACGCTCCTCGCCCTCGCCCTCGGCGCCCATTCCCTGCTGGTCGCGGGCCGCGCCCGCCGGCTCGAGCGCCAGCGGGCGGCGCTGCTCGAGGACGTCGGGCTGCTCCAGCAGGCGCTCCTTCCGATCGTCCCCGAGCGCATCGGCGCGCTGCGCGCGTCTGTGGCCTACCGCCCCGCCTCCGGTCCTGCGGCGGGCGGCGACTTCTACGACGTCTTCGCGCTGGCCGACGGACGCGTGGGCATCATCGTCGGCGACGTCTGCGGCCACGGCCGCGAGGCGCTGCGCCGCACCACGGTCGTGCATTACGCCTTGCGTGCCTATCTCGAGGCCGGGCTCGAGCCCTGCGCCGCCCTGCGAACCGCCGGGCGCGTGCTCGACGGCGACGACGCCGAGCCCACCACGGTCGTGGCCGCCGTGCACGACCCGGCAGACGGCTCGCTGACCTACGCCTGCGCCGGCCACCCGCCGCCCGTCCTGGTGGGCGTGCCGGCCCACGAGCCGGTGACGGCCGCCTCGTCGGCGCCACTCGCCGCGGGAGCGCCGACCGGTCGCCGGCAGACCACCGTGAGCCTGTCCGCAGGCTCGATGGCCTGCTTCTTCACAGACGGCCTGATGGAAGTGCGCGTGGGCCCCGACCGACTCGGGATCGACGGCCTGGCCGTGATGGTGGCCGACCTCGGCGACCACGAGGGGGCGCCGGCCCTGCTCGACCGCGTCACGGCCCGGGCACGCGAGGTCGCCGACGACATGGCGGCCTGCATCGTGCGCGCCGAGCGCGCCGCGGGCGCCTCGGCCGGCCGCATCGAGCAGCTCGAGGTCGATGCCGCCGGCGCGCGGCGGCCGGTCGTGGGCGCGTTCCTCGCCCAGTGCGGGCTCGACGAGCGCGACCGCGCCGCCGCGCTCCGGCGTGCGTGCGCGACGGCGGACGAGTTCGGTGGCGCGCTGATCCGTGTGCTGATCGGCGATGGGCACCCCAGGGTCGAGGTCGATCCGCCGCCGGCGTCGCTGCTCGCCGCACCTGCGCCGCTCATCGCGACGCCGCGCTGAGGTCTCGAGAGGCTGCGTCGGCGTGGGTCCGGCGATGCCGGCTCGGCGCACGGGTCCCGTGCGGGAAGGGCGCGGCTCCGCGGTGGCGCGCAGCGCCACGGCCGCCGGGCGGCGTCGGGCGCGCACATCTTCGACCCTGTCCGAGGTCGCAGATTCACGCTATCCGTGGATGTGTGACCTCCGGTGGCTCAGGACGGTGGCCATGCCGCCGCCCGTGAGCGGTGACCTACCAGCCGGCGTCGGCCAGCAGCGCGGCGCGCCAGGTCCGGATGCGGTCGGTGACCTCGTCGGGCGACTCGCCGACGAGCAGGCGCGAGCCCGTGGTCAGCCGGATAACGGTGTCGGGATGGGCCTCGACCGTCGCGATGAGGTCGGGGTTGAGCAGGAAGGGCTCGGCGCTGTGACCGAGTCGGTGCAGGGAGATCATGAGATTCAGGCCGGTGGCCGACGGGGCGGCGGCGCTCTGGGCCGCCGCCCCGTCATGCCGGCGGCTGTTACCGCTTGAGGTTCACCAGGTCCTGCAGCAGCTCGTCCGACGTCGAGATGACGCGGGAGTTGGCCTGGAAGCCGCGCTGGGCGGTGATCATGCTCGTGAACTCCGAGGCGAGGTCCACGTTGGACATCTCGACCGTGCCCGAGGTGGTCAGGCCGTAGCTGCCGCCGGGGACGCCGACGTTCTCGGCGCCGGAGCTGTTGGAGACATTCCAGCGGTTGCCCGAGGTGCGCTCGAGGCCGGCCTCGTTGGAGAACTTGGCCAGCGAGAGGTAGCCGGCCGTGACGCGTGCGCCGCCGCCGGCGGGGTCGTAGCTCACCGAGCCGTCCTGGCCGACCGACAGGTTGGTCGCGCCGTTGGGGATGTTCACGTACGTGTCGGCGCCGGTGCCGGCGGCGTTCGCGCGGCCCATGACGTAGTAGCCGTCCTGGGTCACGAGGTAGCCGTTCTGGTTGCGGGTGAAGTTGCCCGCGCGCGTGTACTGGACGTCGGTGGCGGCGGCCGGCGGGTTGCCGCTGCCGACGCGGAACCAGCCCTCGCCCTGGATGGCGACGTCGAGCACGTTGCCCGTCGTCTGCAGGGCGCCGGAGCTCATCAGGTTGTCGATCGAGTTCAGCTGGACGCCGAGGCCGACCTGGGCGCTGTTGGAGCCGCCCTGGGCCGCGGTCGGGGCTGCGCCGCCCTTCTGGAGCTGGGACAACGAGTCCTTGAACGTCGTGCGCTGCGACTTGTAGCCGAGCGTGTTGACGTTGGCGATGTCGTTGGAGACGACGTCGAGCATCGTCTGATGGACCTTCAGGCCGCTGATCGCGGCGAACATGCTCCTCATCATGGGAACATCACTTCCTTTCCCTGCGGCCTCCTCGTCGGAGGTCCGGCCGCGTTGCCGTTGCTGTTGTTTGTCCGTCCGCGCCTAGGCGATGACGGCGCTGTCGATGTTCGTGAAGACCTGTTCCTTCATGTGCTCGCGGTCGACGGCCGTGACCACGGTGCGGTTGGGGACCGCGACGACGAACGCCGTCGAGTCGACGAGCACGACCGAGGACCGCGACCCCTTGGTCGCGGCCAGCTCGACGCCGGCGTTGAGCCGGCCGAGCGTCTCGGGACCGAGATCGATGCCGCGGCGCTGCGCGCGCTGGATCGCGTGCGACGAGAAGCGCACGGGCGACTCCTGCTGGGTGCGCAGCACGTCGGCGAACGACGCGCCGCTCGCCGCCGGTGCGCTCGGCGCCGGCGAGGCCGGCGCCAGGCCGCCGGGCGGCAGCAGGGCGGGGTTGCGCTCGACGGCCGTCATCGGATCTGGTTGACCGCCGAGGGATCGATGCCGGTCTTGCCGCCCACCGTCAGCTTCGGCGCGCCGCCGGAGACCACGACGTTGTCGACGGTGCCGGTCGCGGGCATGCCCTCGGCGTCGACGTAGCTCACGGTGTGGCCGAGCAGGCCGAGCGACTGCGTGACGTTGGCGCTCTTGGCGAGCTCCTCGGTCGTCTCGGCCAGGTTGGTGATCTGCTCGAGCATCGAGAACTGGGCCATCTGGCCCATGAAGTCCTGGTCGCTCGACGGATTCATCGGGTCCTGGTTCTGGAGCTGGCCGACGAGCAGCTTGAGGAAGTCGTCCTTGCCCATCTGCTTGGCGTTGGTCGTGCTCGTGGTCCCGTCGATGCCGGTCAGGCTCGAGGTGGAGGTGGTGCTCTGGATTGGCATTGCTCGTGCTCCCTGGGGTCAGGCGAGGATGTCGACGAGCGTGCCGTTGGCCAGCTCGATCGTCTGCTCGGCGATGGGCAGGTCGTGGTCGGAGGCGTCGGGGCCGGCGTGACCGCCGTAGGCGCGGCGGCCCTCGCGGTCCTCGTGGCCGGCGGCGCCGGCTCCGGTGCCGTCGGCGGCCGGGTCGTCACCGGAGGTGGCGACGTCCAGGCGCACCAGCGTGAGCCCCTGCTGCTCGAGCGAGCGGCGAAGCTCGCCGGCCGCCTGCTGCAGGAGCTGGGCCGCCTCGGGGCCCTCGGCCACGACGCGGGCGCTGAGGCCCTCGGCGCTGTGGCGCAGGTGGACCTCGACACCGCCGAGCTCCTCTGGGCGCAGCGCGATCCGCGCGCGGGTGACACCGCGCTCGGAGGCGGCGTGCATGGTGAGGCGGACGGTCTCGACCGCCTGGCCGAGCGGCACGCCGGACGGGCCGGGCGCGGGCGTGGCCGGAGCCGTCGGCGCCGTCGGCGTGGCGGTCGCCGGCGCGGCGGTCGCCGACGCGGCGGCAGCCGAGGTCGAGGCGGTGGCCTGCGGGGTGGCGGCCGCGGGCGGCGCGGCCGTTCGCTGCGACTCGGCGTTGGGGCCGGAGGCGGCCGCGCGCTGGCCGAAGGGCTCGCGCTCCCCGTCGCCCTGCGCGTCGGCATCGGCGCCGGCCCGAGCGCCGGCATCGGCGGCGAGCTCGCCCGGCAGCGTCGCCGGGGCGGTGTCGGCCGAGGTCGAGGCCGAGGTCGAGTCGAGGTCGGAGCGGTGGGCACCGCCGCGTCGCCGGCCGGCGGCGTTGCGGCGCGCTCGCCGTCGGCGAGGGCGCCGGCCGGAGCGGTGGCCCCCACCGGGGAGGCGGACAGGGCCGCCACGGCGGCGGCGGCGGCGGCGGCGACGGCCGCCGACGGCATGCTCTGGGCGTCGGCCGGCGTGACGGGGACAGTCGGCAGCGCCGGGCCGACCGCAACTGCCGGCGTGGCCGCCGTGAGACCGGGGCCGGGGGCGGTGGCCGCGGCCTCGACGAGCGTCATGGGCAGCGCGACGGGCGCCGGGGCCACCGGCACAGGGGGCAGTGCGGGCGCGCTGGCCTCCGCGGCCTGCAGCGGGTCGGTGCCGCCGGCGGGCGCGGTCTGCGCTGCGTCGTCGGCGCCGGCGCGGCGCTTGTCGGTGTGGCCTTCCGCAACGGCGGTCCGGGCCTGGTGGTCATCGAGGATCGCCGCAAACGGTGCGGTGGGAGCCTCCGGGGCGCCCCTGCCCGGCGGCGGCGGAACCGCGGCCGAGGGGGCGAGAGGGGTGATCTGTCGCATGGGCTCTCGGTCAGGTGGTGGAGTAGGGCAGGGAGCCGGTGGGCGCCGCCGCGACCGGTGCGGTCGGCGTCGCGCCGAGCGCGGCGGCCGCCGGCGCGACGGCGGCGCTGATGGCGCCGGCGGTCGACGTCGCGGCCGAGCGGTACTCGGCGGCGTAGGCCATGACCTTCCTGACGTAGTTCTGCGTCTCGGCGTAGGGCGGGATGCCGCCGAAGCGCTGGACGGCGCCGGGGCCGGCGTTGTAGGCGGCCAGGGCCTTGGCCGGGTCGTTGCCGAAGCGCTTGAGCTGCTGGGCCAGGTAGCGCGCGCCACCCTCGATGGCCTGCTCGGGCACCGACGCGTCGACGCCGAGCGCGGCGGCGGTGCCGGGCATGAGCTGCGTCAGGCCGCGCGCGCCGGCGTGGCTCGTGGCGTTGGCGTTGAAGTTCGACTCCTGGCGGATGAGCGCCTTGAGCAGCGCCGGGTCGACGCCGTTGCGCTGGGCCGCGGCCTCGATCTCGGCGGCGTACGGCACGGCGCCGCCGGTGCCGGTAGCCGTCGTGGCGGCGGTCGGCGCGGCCGTGGTGGTGCCGCCGACGGCGGCGAGGCGCGCGGCGAAGTCGGTGCCGGTCGTCCCGGCCTGGGTGGTGGTCGGCGCGGTCGGCGCGGGCGAGCCGATCCCGAGCATGCGGTGGATCTCGGTCACGCGCACGGCGATGTCCGTGACGCTCATGCCGTCGTCCTCCGGCGGTGGCCGGCGAGCGCGAGCTCGTCGAGCTCGGCGCTCTCGCGGCGGCCGGCCTCCAGCGCGTGGTCGGCGCGGCGGCGTTCGCGCAGGCGCTCGAGCGCGTGACGCTCGCGCGCGGCATGAACCAGTGCGGTGTGACGGGAGTCGACCTCGGCCTCGCGGCGGTCGAGCTCGAGCGCGGCGGCCTCGCGGGCGCGCTCGAGTCGATCGAGCCAGGCCTGGGAGGCCAGCAGGTCGGTGCCGCTCACGCCGGTGTCGAGCGCGGGCGCGGCCGAGCGGCGAGCCGCCTCGCGCTGATCGGCGGCCGCGCGAAGCAGCGCGACGCCCTCCAGGCGGTGGGCGAGGCTGGCCGCGTACTCCTCCTTGGCCCGGCTCTCGGCGCGCTCGCGCAGGGCACGGACGCGCTCGAGCCGGAACGTGAAGGACGGGGAGCTCACGCTGACCGTCATCGACGCCGGCCCCGCCGCGCGGAGGCGTCTGGACGGGTGTTCTACCTCCGCCGCCCTCGCGCGCGCGTCGTCCCCCTCCGCAGGCTCGGGCGCACGTCAGCCTCAAGCCGCCGCACGTCGCTGACGATGAGACCTGCGACTCACCTCCCCGGAGTCCTCCCCCCACGTGTCCCTTCCCCGCACCACCGCCCTGATGGCGGCCGCCGCCGGCCTGCTGCTGGCCGCGCCGCCCGTCCTCGCCGCCGAGCGCGGCGAGTCGACGCCGATCAACCTGCCCTCCCCCGACGGGCAGGCCGCCGCGACGGGCGGCGGCGGCGGGAGCATGCTGCGCACGATCGTCGGCCTGGCCATCGTGCTCGCCGTGATCTACGGCCTCTACTGGGTCCTCAAGCAGGTCAAGGCCAGCCGCGAGGGCTCGGCCAGCGGCCGCGGCCTGGAGACGCTGGCCACCGTGCCGCTGGGCACCGGCCGCTCGGTCCACCTCGTCCGCGCGGGCAGCGAGATCGTCCTGCTCGGCGTCTCCGAGGGCGCCGTCGTGCCGATCCGGACCTACTCCGAGGACGAGGCGTACGAGTCCGGCCTGCTCGAGGTCCGAGGGCTCGCCCGAGGCCGCCCCGGCCACGCGCTGCGGGCCCGCCGTCGCCGGCCGTCGCCCTGCGCGACCTCGTCGACCGCCTCCAGCGTCGCACGGTGCGCTCGTGAAGGTCGAGGGCTCCAACGCGATCGAGATCCTGCTGCTGCTCGGCGGGATCACGCTGGTCCCCGCGCTGCTGTTCACCGTCACCGGGTTCTCGCGCATCCTCATCGTCCTGGGCTTCATCCGCAGCGGGCTGGGCACGCCCACCGCTCCGCCCAACCAGGTGCTCGTCGGCATCGCCCTGTTCCTGACCATCTTCGTGATGCAGCCCACGCTGGCCGACATCAAGAAGGACGCGTGGGACCCGCTTCAGAAGGGCCGGATCACCCAGGTGCAGGCGCTCGAGCGCGCGCAGGGGCCGATGCGCGAGTTCATGTTCAAGCAGACGCGCACGAAGGACATCGCGCTGTTCGCCGGGATGGCCAAGCTCGAGCGCCCCAAGACGCGCGCGGACATCCCCACCCACGTGCTGATCCCCGCGTTCATCATCTCCGAGCTCAAGACGGCCTTCCAGATCGGCTTCCTGATCTTCCTGCCGTTCCTGGTCATCGACCTCGTCGTCTCGTCGACGCTGATGAGCATGGGCATGGTGATGCTGCCGCCCGTCTTCATCTCGCTGCCCTTCAAGATCCTCCTGTTCGTCCTGGTCGACGGCTGGAACCTCATCACCCGCTCGCTCGTGGAGAGCTTCAACTGATGAACCAGGACGTCGTCGTCAGCCTGACCATGGACGCCATGTCCCTGGCGCTGAAGGTCGCCCTCCCGATGCTGCTCGTCGGCCTCGTCGTGGGCCTGATCATCAGCGTGTTCCAGGCGATCACGCAGATCCAGGAGCAGACGCTCTCCTTCATCCCCAAGGTGCTGGCCATGATCGCCGTCATCGCGATCGCTCGGCCCGTGGATGCTCGGCCAGCTCGAGGGCTACACCCAGGCCCTGTGGCTGGCCATCCCGCAGATGGTCGGCCCGTGAACGAGCTGCTGCGTCAGTTCTCCGAGGAGCAGGTCGCCGGCTTCTTCCTCGTCCTCGCGCGGGTCACGCCGCTGTTCGTGGTCGCCCCGCTGTTCTCGTCGCGGATGATCCCGCCGCGCGTGCGCGGGATCGCCGCCGTCGGCCTGACCCTGGGCATCGCGCCGCTGGCCACCAAGGGCCAGTCCGTGCCGCTCGAGGTCTGGGAGCTCGGCGGGCTGGTGGCCAAGGAGCTGCTCGTCGGCCTCGCGTTCGCCTTCGCCATCTCGGTGCTGTTCGCGGCGATCACGGTCGCCGGGTCGTTCACCGACACGCTGATCGGCTTCTCGTTCGGCAGCCTCGTCGACCCGATCACCGGCACGCAGTCCTCCGTGCTGCAGCAGGCCTACTCGCTCGTCGGCGTGATGGTCTTCATCGTGATCGGCGGCGACGCCTGGGTCATCCAGGGCCTGAACCGCACCTACGAGCTCGTGCCGCTGCTGGACGCGCCGGCGCTGGGGACGATGGTCGCCGGCGTCCAGGCCGCGTTCAGCCAGATCTTCACCGCCGCCGTCGAGCTCGCCGCGCCGGTCATGCTGGCCATCCTGATCACCGACGCCGCGTTCGGCGTCGTGGCCAAGGTCGTGCCGCAGCTCAATGTCTTCCAGGTCGGCTTCCCGGCCAAGGTGACGGTCGGCCTGCTCATCATCGGCGTGTCGCTGCCGTTCGCCGCCGGCTGGATCGCCGACGAGCTGCAGCGCAGCGTCGGTGCCGCGCTGTCGTCCTTGAGGGTGGCCTGAGCGATGGCCGGCGACAAGACCGAGAAGGCCACACCGAAGCGGCGGGAGGAGTCCCGGAAGAAGGGGCAGGTCGCCCGCTCGATGGACCTCAACAGCGCCGTCGTCCTGCTCGCCTCGTTGATGGCGCTGAGCGCCTTCGCCCCGAATCTCGTCGAGGTGCTGCAGACGGCGATGCGCGACGCCTTCACGCTGATCTCGACGCCCGAGGTCGTCGGTCACCGCGGGCTCGGCGCGATCACGCTCGCCCAGGCCAAGTCCGTCGGCGCGGCCACCGCGCCGGTGATCCTCGTCTGCATGGTGGCCGGGGTGCTCGTCAACGTCGCCCAGGTCGGCGGCCGCCCGCGCGTCCAGGCCATCAAGCCCGATCCCAAGCGCCTGAACCCGCTGTCCGGCGCCAAGCAGGTGTTCGGCCCGCACGGGCTGTTCGAGGGCGCCAAGTCGATCGTCAAGATGGCGGCCGTCGGCGCCGTGGCGGCGCTGGCCGTGCTGCCCAAGCTCGACGAGTTCGCCGCGATGGTCGGCACGCCGCCCCAGCAGCTCCTGGCCCAGCTCGCCTCGACGATCTTCTCGATCGCCCAGCGCGCGGCGGTCGCCTACCTGGTGATCGGCGCCATCGACTACGTCTGGCAGCGCTACCGCAACGAGAAGTCGATGAAGATGGACAAGCAGTCCGTCAAGGACGAGGTCAAGCAGAACGACCTGCCCGCCGAGGTCAAGGGCGCGATCCGCCGACGCCAGATCGATGTCCGCGCGCGCTCGCATGATGGCCGACGTCCCGCAGGCCGACGTGGTCGTCACCAACCCGACGCACTACGCGGTCGCGCTGCGCTACGACCCCGAGCAGTCGGCCCCGCAGGTCGTGGCCAAGGGCGTCGACCTCGTCGCCAGGCGCATTCGCGAGATCGCCGGCGACAGCGGCGTGCCGATCGTCCCCGACCCGCCGCTGGCGCGCTCGCTGCACGCCTCGGTCGAGGTCGGCCAGCAGATCCCCGAGGAGATGTTCCAGGCCGTGGCGCAGCTCCTCGCCTTCGTCTATCGCACGGCCCGCCGGAGGGTGGCATGAACGCCGCAACGCTGCAGAAGGTCGGCAAGCACACCGACCTGCTCGCGGCCGGGGCCGTGGTCCTGGTCGTGGTCATGATGATCGTCCCGCTGCCGCCGATGCTGCTGGACCTGTTCATCACCCTGAACATCTCCGCGGCGCTGGCCATCGTCGTCGCGACGATGTACGTGTCCACGGCGCTCGAGTTCAGCGTGTTCCCGAGCCTGCTGCTGCTGACCACGCTCTTCCGCCTGGCCATCAACGTCTCCGTGACGCGCCTGATCCTGCTCGAGGGCGATGCCGGCCACGTCGTGCAGGCGTTCGGCGACTTCGTCGTCGGCGGCAACGTCGTCGTCGGCCTCGTCATCTTCCTCGTGCTCGTCGTCATCCAGATGGTCGTGGTGACCAACGGCGCCGGCCGCGTGGCCGAAGTCGCCGCGCGCTTCACGCTCGACGCCATGCCGGGCAAGCAGATGGCGATCGACGCCGACCTCAACGCCGGCCAGATCACCGACGAGCAGGCCCGCGAGCGGCGCAGCGAGATCTCGCGCGAAGCCGACTTCTACGGCGCCATGGACGGCGCCTCGAAGTTCGTCAAGGGCGACGCGATGGCCGCCGTGCTGATCACGATGATCAACCTGCTCGGCGGCATCATCGTCGGTGTCGTCCAGCAGGGCATGCCCTTCGGCGAGGCCGCCTCGCACTTCTCGCTGCTGACCGTGGGCGACGGCCTCGCGGCTCAGATCCCGGCGCTGCTCATCTCGGTGGCCACCGGCATCATCGTCACCCGCTCGACGTCGGAGAAGGACCTCGGCAACGACATCGCCGGCCAGATCTTCCGCCAGCGCAAGGCGCCGATGGTGGCCGGCGTCGTGATCTGCCTGTTCGCGCTCGTCCCGGGCCTGCCCAAGCTGCCCTTCCTGCTGATCGGCGGCATGTTCGCCGGGATCGGCTGGATGATGCGGCCCGGCGGTCCGCTGGAGCAGCTCGCCACCAAGCAGGCCGACGAGCTCGAGGCGCAGCGTCCGCAGGCCGAGCTCCCGGCGCCGACCGACGCCGCCGTCGGCGCGCTGCAGATCGACCCGCTCGAGCTGGCGATCGGCTTCGGCCTGGTGCCGATGGTCGACGAGGGCGCCGGCGGCTCGCTGCTGCACCGCGTCGGCGTCGTGCGCCGCCAGATCGCCTCCGAGCTGGGCATGGTCATCTCGCCCGTCCGGATCCACGACGACATCGCGCTGGACTCGCACGAGTACGTCGTGCGCGTGCGCGGCGCCGAGGTGGCGCGCGGCAGCATGCTGCCCGGCCACCAGCTCGCCATGGACCCGGGCGACGCGGTCGGCCAGCTCAGCGGCGTGCCGACCACCGAGCCCGCCTTCGGGCTGCCGGCGGTGTGGATCATCGACGACACGCGTGCCGAGGCCGAGGCGCTCGGGTACACCGTCGTGGACGGCGAGTCGGTCATCGTCACGCACCTGACCGAGACGATCCGCGCCCACGCGGCCGAGCTGCTCACCCGGCAGGAGACTCGAATGCTGCTCGACAGGCTCAAGGAACACAACGCTGCTGTCGTTGAGGAGGTTGTGCCCGACGTTCTGAGCGTAGGCGAGATCCAGCGCGTCCTGCAGGCCCTCCTGCACGAGGGCGTCTCGATCCGCGACCTCGGCGCGATCGTCGAGGCCGCGGGCGACAAGGCGCGTCTCACGCGTGACCCGGTGCTGCTGGCCGAGTACGCGCGCCAGGCCCTGGGCCGGGCGATCTGCGGTCCGCACCTGGACGCCGAGCAGCGCCTGCGGGCGATCTCGCTCGATCCCGCGATCGAGCAGGAGGTCGCCGAGGCGATCACGCAGACCGCCGACGGCGAGTTCCTGGCCATGGAGCCGTCCCGCGCCCAGGCGCTGGTCGGCGCGCTGTCGGGCCAGCTCGAGCACGCCGTCGCGCTCGGGCGCCGCCCCGTGCTGATCTGCTCGGCGCGCGTGCGCCGCCACCTGCGCCGGCTCTGCGAGCAGAGCATGCCCCAGCTGCCGGTCTGTTCCTACAACGAGATCGTGCCCGGGATCCGGGTCGAGACGATCGGAGTCGTGGAAGCATGAGCACCGCCACCGTTCCCCCGCCCGCAGACGCCAAGACCTTCCGGGGTCGCAGCCTCGAGGAGCTGCTCCCGCGGATCCGCGATGAGCTCGGCTCCGACGCGGTCATCCTGCGCCAGCGCGACGGCCTGATGGGCGGCGTCGGCGGCTTCTTCCAGAAGCGCTGCGTCGAGATCGACGCCCGCCCCGGCACCAAGCGCGTCGACGCCTACGACGACGGCGAGGTCGAGGCGCGCGCCGCGCTCGACGCCGGGCCCGCGTGGGAGCAGGCCGAGGAGCCCGTCGGCGCCGCCGCATCGGGCCAGGACGACCCCGAGGACGAGCCGCGCTTCACGCACGCGCCCGGACCCGCGCCCGGGGCCGGCGGCGCACCCGCTGCCGGCGACGTCGGCGAGCTGGCGATGGCCGAGGGCATGCAGTCCCCCGCGATCCGCGCGCTGTTCGAGGCCGCCGCTCCGTTCGCCGAGCAGCTGCGGGCCGCCGACGCGGCGATCGCGCCGGAGCCCGCCGACGTTCTGCCCGCGGCGCCCGCGCCGGCTTCCGCTCCCCCGGCCGAGCCGCCGCCCGCGGCCGAGCCGGACGCTGCGAACGCGGCCGCTGCGCCCGCCGAGCCCGCCCCGGCCGAGCCGCGGGACGCACCCGCCGAGCCCCAGGCCGGAGGCGAGCGCCCGCCGTCCGCCGACGCGCTGGAGATCGCGCTCGTCGACGGCGGCCTGAGCCCCGAGCTGTCCGCCGACCTCGTCGCCGAGACCGTCTCGCACCTGCTGCCCTTCGGCTCCCCGCGCCAGCTCAAGCGGCTCGTGCGCACCTCGCTGGCCCGCCAGATCCCCGTCCAGGCGCCGCGCGCACTGGGCGGCACGACGGTCGCCTTCGTCGGTGCCGGCGGATCGGGCAAGACGCTGTCCACGGCGCGTGTCGCCGCCGCCTACGCGGCCCGCAGCGACCTGCCGGTGGTCTGCCTGTCGCTGCGTCCGCGCGACGGCGGCGCCTCGCTCCGGGCGCTCCTCGAGCCCGCCGGCGTGGCCGTCGAGGTCGTCGAGAACGCCGCCGAGGCCCGCACCCGCGCCGCCGGGGCCGGCCGCGCCCTGGTCGTGGTCGACACCCCGGCCGTCTCGCCCGGCGATGCGGCGGGGCTGCGTGCCCTTGGCGCCGAGCTGCGCAAGCTCGGCGGCGTCGAGGTCCAGGTCTGCGTGCCCGCCACGCTGAGCGCGGTGGCCGCCGGTCGCCTGCTCGACGCGCTGGCGCCGCTGGACCTCGCGGGCATCGTCCTCACCCACGTCGACGAGACGCCCCAGATCGGCCAGGTCGTCGAGCTGGCGATGAGCGGCCGCGCGCCGCTGAGCTTCGTCGGCCGCGACACAGACCTCCACGGGGGGCTGACCCTCGCCGACCCCGCGGCGCTCGCCGCCCTGGTGCTGGCGTGATGACGCTCGAGCCCGGGACGCCGGTGCTGCTGCGCGTGCCCGGATCGGGCGCGCTGGCCGCCCGCGTGGGCGGGGTGGACGGCAACGTGGCCGAGCTCGTCCTGATCACGCCCCCGCTGCGCCCCCCCGTCAGCGGCGACGCCGTGAGGCTCGAGCTGGTCGGCAGGCGCGGCATCGTCCGCTTCGACGCGCGCGTCGTCGGCCACGACGGCCGCGGCAGCGTCCGCGTCGACCTCGCCGACGGTGCAGCCACGGAGACCGTGCAGCGCCGCGACTTCGTCCGCGTGGACTGCGCGCTGCGGGTCTCCGTGCGCGACGGCGGGTCCGCCGGGCTCGAGTTCCATGCGATCACCCGCAACGTGTCCGGCGGCGGCCTGCTGCTGGCCGGCGCGAGCGGCCTGCGCCAGGGCGACAGCGCCTGGCTGACCATCGACCTCGAGGACGGCACGCAGCCGATCGAGGTGCTGGTGACCGTCGTGCGCGCGGATGCCGACGGCACGCGCGGCGTGCAGATCGCCTCGATCTCCGAGCGCGACGAGCAGCGGCTCGTGCGCTTCGCCTTCGCCCGCGAGCGGCGCGCCCGGAACGTACGGGAGGCCTGAGATGGCCAAGGACGCCAAGAAGCCGAAGCAGCCCAAGAAGGGCAAGAAGGGCGCTGCGCCCGCGGTCGCGCCGAACGCGATGAGCGTCGCCGCCCACCCGCGCGCCTCCTACGCGGTCGCACGGGCCAAGGGCATCGGTGGCCTTGTCGGCCTGCTGCTCGTCGGCCTGCTGTCGTGGAAGTCGGGCGCGCCGATGCTCGACATCGGCCTGCGCGCGCTCGTCGGCGGCGTCGTCGGCTACGTCGCCTTCTGGGCGCTGGCCCTGCAGGCCTGCCGCCACCTGGTCGTGGCCGAGGCCCGCGCGGCCGTCAACCGCGCCCGGCAGCAGGCCGAGCAGCGCGCCGACGCCGCCGCCGACGCCCGCTGAGCATGGAGTCGATCCGTCCCATCGGCAGCGCCGAGCGCTCGACCCCGGCCGTCCCGGCCGTGAGGCCGCTCACGCGCGAGGAGCGCGAGCAGGCCGCCGAGGAGCGCGAGCGCCGGCGCCGTGCCCGCGGCCGCAGCCCACGGCGTGACGACGATCCGCCGTCCGGCGGTGGGTCGATCGACGTCCGCGCCTAGTGGGCCACCAAGCGCTCGCCTACCCACGGTGGTGGTTGACGACCTCGACGTTGTTGCCGTCGGGATCGCAGACGAACGCGCTGTAGTACCCGGGGTGGTAGACCGCCCGTTCGCCCGGCGCGCCGTTGTCGCCGTAGCCGGCCTGTGTGGCCGCGGCGTGGAAGGCGTGCACGGTCGCGTCGTCGGTGGCCGGGAAGGCCATGTGCAGGTGCTCGGTGGGCCGGCCGGGGAGCAGGGAGAAGGACCCGCTTCGTCCGCGGAACTGCACGAGCTCATCTCCCTCGTGCCCCAGCCGCAGCCCGGCGTGCTGCGCGATCGTCGTGTAGAAGCGCTTCGCCGCCGCGAGGTCGGCGACGCGGATCCACAGGTGGTCGACGTTGCCGCCGGCGCGCAGCGACCCGTGGTGGACGGCCTCCGCGCTGTTGCCGTCCGGGTCGAGCAGGAACGCGCCGTAGTAGTCCGTGGTGTACTGCGGGCGCGGTCCCGGCGCGCCGTCGTCGCGGTGGCCGGCCTGCGTGCCGGCGCGCCAGAACGCGTCGACATGCGGCCGCGAGGGCGCCGCGAAGCCGACGTGCAGCCGCCGGGTGACCGGCTTGTCGTCGGTCGCCGGCGAGAGCGAGAAGTCGTCCCACTCGACCAACCCCTCGTCGCCATGGGTCCGCTCGACCCCCAGGGTGCTCAGGACGGTGTCGTAGAAGCGCGCCGACGCCTCGCGATCCGAGACGCGGATCGTCACGTGATCGAACACGCGGCGACTATGCCACCTCGGATCGATCCGGGATGACGTCGCGCGGTCCGCTCGTGGTGGCGCACGCGCGCGAGGCCGTCCTGTCAGAGGACTCGGGCGCCGGACCGCGCCGGGTGAGCAGCACGCCGGCGAGGCAGATGGCCAGGCCGAGCAGCGTGCCGGCCCGGATCGGCTCGGCGAACATGAGCAGCGCCCAGAGCGCGGTGGTCGGCGGCGTCAGGTACAGGAGGCTGCTCGTGCGGGCCACGCCGCCGCGCGCGGCGTTGATCCAGTACAGCCCGTATCCGCCGATCGTCGACAGCCCGATGACCCAGGCCACCGCCACCCAGAAGGTCGCCTCGGAGGCCGGCGCGGACGATCCGTCGGCGAGCGCGAGCGCGCTGAAGACGACCGCGCTGCCCGCGCACTGGATGGCCAGCGACTGGCTCACGGTGGCCGCCGGCCGCAGTCGGCGCTCGAGCAGGGTGGCTGCGGTGAGGCCGGCGACCGCGCCGAACGGCAGCGCGTGAGCCCACGCCGGCGCGCCGCCCGCCGCGTCGAGGTCCCCGGCCACGACGACGGCCACGCCGGTCAGGCCGACGAGCAGGCCGAGCCACTGGACGCGGCCGACCCGCTCGCCGAGCACCGGCTGGGCGAGCGCCGCGGCGAGGATCGGCTGCACGGCGGCGACGAGCGCCACCGTTCCGGTCGCGACGCCCGCGTCGGCGGCGAGGACCACACCGAGCAGGTACACGCCCTGCGACAGCACCCCGATGACCGACTGCAGCGCCACCTCGCGCGTCCCGAGGCGCGGCCCGGGGCGGCGCGCCGTCCACGCGAGCAGCAGCGGCGCGGCGATGACGAACCGCCACATGAGCAGCGTCAAGGCATCGGCGTCGCGGGTGCCGAGCGTCGCGCCGACGAATCCCGAGCTCCACGCCAGCACGAAGCCGATCGCGAGCACGCCGTCGGTGACGGCGCCGCAGCGAGTAAACCGATCGGTGTACATCGGTGATAACCATACCGGTCGGTATACTCACACGTCGTGACCACCACCCCTTCGACCGCGACGACGACCCTCACGCCCGCCGCGCGGCGGGTGCTCGACGCGGCGGCCGAGCTGTTCTACGCGGAGGGCATCCACGCGGTCGGCGTCGAGCGGGTCGCGGCAGCCGCGGGCGTGACCAAGAAGACGCTGTACGACCGGTTCGGCTCCAAGGACGCTCTGATCGCCGCCTACCTGACCGAGCGCCGCGATCGCTGGCAGCGCGAGGTCGCCGCCGCCGTCGACGGGGCGGACCCCGACGAGCGGCCGCTCGCGCCCTTCGACGCGCTCGGGGACTGGATGGCACGCGAGGCGCCGCGCGGTTGCGGGTTCGTCAACGCCCACGCGGAGCTGACGGCCGCCGACGACGCCGGGCTGCGGGTCGTGCGCGAGCAGAAGGCCTGGACGCTGGCGCTCTTCGAACGGCTGGCCGCCGAGGCCGGCGTCGAGGAGCCGCGCCGGCTCGCGGCCGGGCTGTTCCTGCTCCACGAGGGCGCGACCGTGGCCTACTCGGTCACGCGCGACGAGCACGCGGCGGCCACCGCGCGCGCCGCCGCGGCGAGCCTGATCGCGGCCGCGCGCCGGCCGTAGCCGCGGGCGACGGGCCGGTCTCGCCCGAGGCGGTCCCGGAGGGCGAACGCGGCGCGGGACGTGGGCCCCGGCCAGGGCATCGAGGATGAGGAGGATTCGAAGGGCGCCGGGTTCCGCTCGGTCCGGCGTCTCCTCTGCACCGCTGCGTGCACCAGAGACCCCGGATGGCTCGCGCGTCTCGCCATCCGGCTCAAACCCACGGCATGCGTGGGTCCCTGCCGGCTCGTGCGGGTGACCCACTCGGTGCCCGGCCGGGAGCGCCGCGCGCGCTGCACGCCCCTCGCGCCCTCGGGCACTCTCCAGCCGGCAGCCCGCTACTCGGCGCGGTCGCCGGAGGTCGCCCCCGGCCCGCCGTCGGCCGGCTCGTCGCGCGGCTCGGTCAGCATCTCCTCGGTCGTGACATCGGCCATCGGGTCGTCGTCGGCGGCCGCATGGGCCGCGCGCACGAGATCGGCGGCGGTCGAGCGCACCTGCCCGGCGATCTCGGTCAGCGTGAAGTCGGCGTGGCGCAGCATCGCCTCGGTGCCCCGCACGCCGGCGCGCAGGGCCAGCGGCCGCGGGTCCTCGTGCGTGCCGGGCTCCTCGAAGGCGGTGGCCAGCGCCCATGTTGCCTCCGCCAGGTCGCGCACCGCGGCGGCGAGGTCGGGCACGGGCTGGCCACCGGCCCGCAGGTAGCGCAGCGTGTCGCGCGCGAGCACGCGCGTGTTGCGCACCGCGAAGTCGAGGTGCCGGCTCATCTCCTCCTGGCGGTGCAGCGCCGCGCGCGCCGGCCAGCGCAGCGGGGCCGAGCGCGCGGTCTCGCGGCCGAGCGCGAGCGCGTCGGCCAGCGCGCGTACGTCGTCGTCCATCGCGCGCGCCGCCGCCAGCGCACGCTCGGCCGCGTCGCGGTCGGCGGACTCGAGCGCCGCGGCCAGGTCCTGGAGCGTGCGCCCGAGGCTGCCGAACACGGCGTTCGCGGCGCGGCCGACGTGCAGCAGCGGGTCGGGCGGGAACAGCAGCGAGTGGACGCCGAACGCCACCGCCCCGCCGATCAGGGCCTCGATGAAGCGGCCCGGGAACAGGCCGAGCGTCGACGCCGCGGTCGAGCCGATGATGACCGCCGAGACGCCGGCCTCGGTCATCAACAGCGGCCCGCCGCCCACGAGCACGGCCGCCGACATGGCCAGCACGACCATCACGCCCACCTGCGGCGGCTCGTTGCCCAGCACGCGCACGAACAGGTCGGCGATCAGGACCCCGAGGACGACGCCGCCCATCAGCTCCAGCGCTCGCTGGCGCTGTTCGCCGAGCGTGGCGCCGAGGCAGATGATCGCGGCGATCGCCGCGAAGCCCGTCTCGCGGTCGCCCAGGGCGAGCTTGGCCAGGTACCAGGCCGCGACCGCTCCGCCCGCCGTCTCGAGGATCGGCCAGAGCGTCGACCGCAGCCGTCTCAGGCTCTGGGCGGAGCGCGCGGATGGTGTGAGCGTCATCGAAGCGACCGTAGCGTCGGCACGGCGCCTCTGTGGCCCTGGTCACAGGAGCTCCGCATCGCTGCAACGACACCGTGGTCTCGGCGTAGCCTCTCGGAGGGTGCACGGTCGTGTCCCCCGTTCGTCGCAACAAGGAGATCTCGCACCATGGACGCCACACGGCATGACGCCAGCGCCAACGGACACGTCGCCGAGCAGAGCGCGCCTGTGAGCGCCGGCACCCGGCGCCAGATCCACTCCTGGCTGATGGACATGGACGGCGTGCTCGTCCACGAGGAGCAGGCGATCCCCGGCGCCGGCGACTTCCTGGCCTCGCTGCGCGAGCGCGACGCGCCGTTCCTCGTGCTCACCAACAACTCGATCTACACGCCGCGCGACCTCGCCGCGCGGCTGCGGGCGAGCGGCCTCGACGTGCCCGAGGAGTCGATCTGGACCTCCGCGCTGGCCACCGCGCGCTTCCTCGAGGACCAGCGGCCCGGCGGCTCGGCCTACGTCGTCGGCGAGGTCGGGCTGACCACGGCGCTGCACACCGCGGGCTACACGCTGACCGACCGCGACCCCGACTACGTCGTGCTCGGCGAGACGCGCACGTACAGCTTCGAGCGGATCACGCGCGCCATCCGCCTCGTGGCCAACGGCGCTCGCTTCATCGCCACCAACCCCGACGCGACCGGGCCGAGCCCTGACGGCCCGCTGCCCGCCACCGGCTCGGTCGCCGCGCTCATCAGCCGCGCGACCGGGGTGGAGCCGTACTTCGTCGGCAAGCCGAACCCGCTCATGATGCGCTCGGCCCTCAACGCGATCGACGCGCACTCCGAGACGACGGCGATGATCGGCGACCGCATGGACACCGACGTCGTCGCCGGCCTCGAGGCGGGCCTGGAGACGATCCTCGTGCTGACCGGCGTGACGCAGCGCGAGGAGGCCGAGCGCCACCCGTTCCGGGCCTCGCGCGTGCTGGACTCGATCGCCGACCTGGTCGACGACGTGCGCTGACCGTCAGCGCCTGGCCAGCTCGAGCAGCTCGAGCGCGTCGGCGTTGTCCGGCTGCAGCGCGACGACGTGGGAGGCGTCGGCCACGGCCCCCGGCCAGTCGCCGCGCGCCAGTCGGATCGACCCGCGGTTGATCCGGGCGTCGGGGTCGTCGGGGGCCAGGAAGACGGCGTGCTCGACCGCGTCGCCGGCGTCCGCGTGGTCGAGCGAGTGGAGCGCCACGGCGAGGTTGCTCCACGCCATGGCTGAGGTCGGCATCCGCTCGGCCGCGGCCATGAACGAGCGCGCCGCCGTCGCGGCGTCGCCGTCGGCGAAGGCGGCCTCGCCGGCCTGGACCAGCGCGTGCGCCTCGGCGTCCCGGCCCATTCGCCGCGCCGCCTCGTCGAGCACCGGCAGCACGTCGCGGCGCTCCTGCTCGCGGGCGATGTTCCACAGATAGGCGCGCAGCGCATCGGACTGCGGGAAGCGCGCCACGACCGCGGCGAGGCGCTCGACCGGCACGCGGCGCCAGTGCTGGAAGGTGAACTGGTTGCGGTACAGCCCGTCGAGCGTGGCCCCGAACTCCTCCTCGGACAGGCCCGCGTGCAGCCCCTCGTCGTACAGCGAGGTGAAGTCGAGCGTCTGGATCAGGTGCGCGCGGTCGGCCCAGCTGATCGTCGGCGAGGCGTGGATCAGGTGGTCGGCGGCGACGACGCACGGCCCCTCGAGCCCGGCGCGGAAGAACCACAGCAGCGGCACGTAGCTGTTGTCGGTGCGGATCGCCCGGACCGCCTCCTGCAGCGCCCCCGTGCGCACGATCGATGCGGAGAGGAAGGTCAGCCAGTGATGGTAGGCGCGGTAGAGGTCGCCGCCGTCGGCGTAGCGCTCGACGGTCCCCGGGGCGGGTGAGCCGTGCGCCGGGCGGCCGGCCTCGTCGACCCACACGTGGGGCAGGAAGAGCCACGACGGTCGCTCGGCGACGAGCAGGTCGATGATCGTGCGCAGACCGCCGTCGACGATGACGTCGTCGTCGCCGAACAGCCACAGGTGCTCGCACGGCGGCGCGTGCTCGACCAGCCAGCCCATGTTGCCGGCCGCTCCGAGGTTCTGCTCGTGGCGGTGCACGCGCAGCCACGGATGCGCGGGCGCCGCCGCGCGCAGGAGCTCCGCGGTCCCGTCGTCGGACGCGTTGTCGGCGATGAGCACGGTGACGTCGTCGCGATCGCCTGCCTCGCGCGCGAGGCAGTCCAGCAGGACGGCGAGGTCGGAGGCCCGGTTGTAGGTGGGGACGCAGACGCCGAGCCGCGCGCTCACGCCCGGCCTCCGGCGACGCTCGCGCCGGCGAGGTACTCGCGGTACCACGGCAGCGTGCGCTCCATGCCCGCGTCGAAGTCCAGCGCGGCCTCCCAGCCCAGGACCGATCGCGCCTTGTCGGCGGCCAGGAACTGGTCCTGGATCTCGTGCGTCGCCGTGCCCAGGATGTCGGGCTCGAGGTCCGCGCGCCCACAGGCCTCGAGCACAGCGTGGGTGATCTCGAGCGCGTTCATCGGGTGCTCGGTGGAGAAGTTGAACGCCTCGCCGCGCACGCCGGGCTCGTGGGCGCGCTCGGCCACGTGCAGGTAGGCCGAGACGCCGTCCTCGACGTGCAGCCAGTCGCGCCGCGGCGAGCCGTCGCTGCGCAGCACCGGACGCTCCCCGGCCAGCGCCGAGCGGATCGTCCCGGGGATCAGGCGGTTGAAGTTGAGGTCGCCGCCGCCGTAGAGGTTGCCGCAGCGCGTGACCGTGACCGGCAGGTCGTAGGTGAAGCCGTAGGACTGCGCGATCAGGTCGGTGGCGCTCTTGGACACGTCGTACGGCGCGCGGCCGGTCAGCGGCTGGTCCTCGCGGTAGGGCAGCACGGGCTGGCTGCCGTAGGCCTTGTCGGAGGAGGCGACGACGATGCGCTGCGGCCCGCCGCTGCGTCGGCAGGCGTCGAGCACCTCCCACGTGCCCTCGATGTTCGAGCGCATCGTGTTGACGGGGTCGCGCAGCGCGTGCTCGACGATCGTCTGTGCGGCGAGATGGAAGACCGCGTCGATCTCGTACTCGACGAGCACGCGCTCGATCGCCTGCCCGTCGCGCACGTCGCCGGCGATCTGCACGCAGCGGTCGGCCGCCCCGCTGGTCGCCACGAGCGCGTCTGGGACCCGGTCGCGGATGAGGAGCACGACACGGGCCCCGTGATCGAGCAGCGCCGCGACGAGCCACGATCCGAGCAGCCCGGTGCCGCCGGTGACGAGGACCGGACGCCCGGCCCAGAAGCGGGTGCTCGTCATGCCAGCGGCATCCTACGAGCGTCCGCCAGCGGGCTGCCGGTCTCGTCCTCGCCGGCCACCGCGACGAGCGTGTCCGGCGGCAGGCGCTCGTGCCACTCGGCCAGGATCTCGTCGCGGTGCGAGACGGCGAACAGGACCACTGCCGGCGGCGGATCACCGTAGAGCTGCTCGGGCGACCGGATCGGCAGGCGCGTGCCCGCGAGGTGGCGCCCGTGCAGCAGCGCGTTGCCGTCGTACAGCGCGGCCAGTCGCCGCTCGAGCTCGGGGGCGCAGCCCAGCGTCATCGCCGTGCGCTCGGCGGCGCCGTACCCGACCGCGCCGGCCGGGAGCGACCGCGCCAGGCCATCCAGCCGCTCGCGGAACCCCTCGACGCGCGCGGCCAGCGCCGTGCGCTCCGGCGCCGGGCCGACGTCCGCGACGGCCCCATGGCGGTAGCGGCGCAGCAACGACCCGCCGAACACGTCGACGACCTGGCCGTCGAAGCACTCCAGCCCCGCCCGCGCGGCCAGCGTGTCGAGCGTCGCGCGACAGAAGTAGTTGCAGTGCAGCTGGTAGAGGTTGCTCCACAGCTCGCGGTCGAGCGTCGACTCGAGGTCGGGCACCTCGATCCACAGCTCGCCGCCCGGCTCCAGGCGCTCGGCCAGCGCGGCCATGAACGGCACCGGGGTCTCGATGTGCTCGAGCACGTGGCGGGCGACGATCAGGCCGTAGCGCCGGTCGCCGGCCACCGGCTCGAGGTCGTCGGGGAAGAAGCCGCCGACGATGTCGGGGCGCTCGCCGCGGCCGGCGGCACGTCCCGGGTCGATGCCGAGACGATCACCGAAGCCGCGCTGCTCGAGCAGGTCGAGCAGCAGCCCGTCGCCACAGCCGACCTCGAGCACCTCGGTGGTGTCCGGCACGGCTCCCGCCACCGCGTCGGCGAACCAGGCCAGGTGACGGCGGTAGGCGCCGCTCGTGTCGCCCGCGAAGCCGTACTGGGCGTAGAGGGCGGGGTCGAATCGATGGGCGAGCTGCACGAAGCCGCTGCCGCGGGCCTGGACGACACGCAGGGGCGAGCGCAGGGCGCTGGACTCCTCGGCGTCGGGCGGGTAGATCCCCGGCAGCGGGCAGTCGGGCAGGTCGAGCACGACGTGGGCGTCGTCCAGCGGCTCGCCGGACAGCCGGCACGTAGGCTGGCGCGGGAGCTCAAGCATCGTCGCGCAGCCAGCTCACCCAGGCCCGCAGTGCCGCCAGCCCGTCCTCGAGCGGCGTGGGCGACGGGAGCGCGGGGCGCGCATGACGTCGCACGCGATCGACGTCGGGCACGGCGCGCGCCAGCGCCCCACCGCTCGAGGCGCCGGCGCGGACCGCCTGCGGTTCGATGCCCGCTGCCGCGGCGCAGGCTCGGGCCAGGTCGAGCATGGTGATCTCAGCGCTGGGGTTGCCGATGTTGAACGCCTGTGCCGTGGCCCCGGGCGCGGGCGGCAGGCAGGCGATGACCTGCAGCAGACCATCCCACACGAAGCACGGGCTGCGCGTCGCGGAGCCGTCGCTCTGCAGCGTCACGGCGCCCTCGTCGAGCGCGAGCCGGACGAACTCCATCGGCACGCGGCCGTCGCCGAGGCGCTGGCCGGGCCCGTAGAGGTTGAAGGGACGCAGGGCGGTGAACGGGATGCCATGCTGCTGGGCCAGCACGGCGCCGAGCACCTCGGCCATCCGCTTGGACTCGCCGTAGATAGATCGCGGCGCGGCCAGGTCCGGCGCCCCTTCGTAGCCCTCCGGCGTGGGGATGCTCGCGTCCGGCGGCTGGCCGTAGACCTCCGCGCTGCTGAAGTACACGACGTGTGCGCCGCCGATGCGCACAGCCTGCTCGTACACGCGGAAGAGGCCGTCGGTGTTGGCTCGGAAGGTGGCCACGGGCTCGCGCATGTAGTCGCCGGGGGCCCCGAACGAGGCGGCGTGGATGGCCACCAGCCCGGAGACCTCGGGCAGGGTCGAGCGCTCGACCGGGGCGATCTCCCACGCGATCTCCGGGGTCAGGCCCAGGAAGCGCAGCAGCGGCACGTCGGCTGGAGGGCGGCGCGCGCTGGCGAACAGCCGCAGACCGAGGTTGCCGGCGCGGCTGGCCCCGTGCAGGAGGGCGAGCAGGTTGGCGGCCAGGAAGCCTGACGCGCCGCTGACGTGGATCGCCGCGCCGCGCAGGGGCGTGAGCTGGTCGGCGGCCGCGCGGGCGGCCGCGCCGAAGAGCTCACGGGTGACCCCGGCCGCGGGGTCGGAGGGGACGCCGGTGCCGGCGCCGGCGCTCACCCGACGGGCTCTTGGCGCCGGTTCTGGGCCAGCAGGTCGATGGCGGCGGCCGCGACGCCGTCGCCCGTGATGCCGTAGTGCTCCATGAGATGCTCGCGCGAGCCTACGGCGTGGACGAACTCGTCGGGCACGCCGACGCGTCGCAGCCGGGCGCCGGCGCCGTGCTCGGCCAGCGCCTCGGCCGCCGCGCTGCCCAGCCCGCCGACGATGCTGTGCTCCTCGACGGTCACGACCGCGCCCGTCCGCCGTGCCGCGGACACGAGCGCCGCGGCGTCGAAGGGCTTGACGGTGCCGTAGTGCAGGACCGTGGCTTCGACGCCGGCGGCGGCCAGGGCCCCGGCCGCGGTGAGCGCCTCGGGGAGGGCCGCGCCGGTGGAGGCGAGCGTCACGTCGGCGCCGTCGCGCAGGGTCGTCGCGCGGCCCAGGACGAACGACGCGTCGGCCGGCAGCGCGTCGGGCTCGCCGTTCTTGCCCAGGCGCAGGTAGACCGGCCCGTCGATGGCGAACGCGGCGCGCGTGGCGCGCCGCACCTCGCCGGGATCGGCCGGGGCGAGCACCGTCATGCCGGGCATCGCGCGCATCAGCGCGAGGTCGTCGATCGCATGATGGGTGGGGCCGAGGTAGCCGTAGGCCACCCCGCCGCCGACCCCCACGAGCTTGACGTTGGCGCTTGCCATCGCCACGTCGACGCGAATCTGGTCGTGCGGGCGTGAGGTGACGAACGGCGCGATCGAGTAGGCGAACGGGATCGCGCCGGCGTAGGCCAGCCCGGCGGCCACGCCGACCAGGTTCTGCTCGGCGATCCCGACGTTGAGGAAGCGCCCGGGGGCGGCGCGCTCGAAGTCGTCGAACAGGCCGATGCCGAGGTCGCCGGTCAGCGCCCATACACGATCGTCGTCGCCCGCCAGCTCGGCCAGCGCCTGGAAGAACGCGTCCCTCATGCCGCCGCCGACCGCACGAGTGCCGCGGACACGCGCTCGCGGTCCTCGGGACGCAGGGAGCGGTAGTGCCACATCAGCTCGTTCTCCATGAAGTCGACGCCGTGGCCCTTCGTCGTGCGGGCGATCACCGCGCACGGCCCGGCGGCCGGGTCGCCCAACGTGGCGCCCAGCGTGTCGTGGTCGTGGCCGTCGACCTCGCGCGAATGCCAGCCGAACCCCTCGAGCTTGGGCACGAGCGGCTCGAGGTCGAGCACCTCGGCGGTCGTGCCCAGGCCCTGCAGACCGTTGGCGTCGACGATCAGGGTCAGGTTGTCCAGCGCGAGGTGGCCACCGAGGGCGATCGCCTCCCACACCGAGCCCTCGTTGAGCTCGCCGTCGCCGACGAGGCAGAAGGTGCGCCGCGACGAGCCGGCGTGACGGTCTGCGAGCGCAAGGCCGATGGCGATCGCCGGACCGTGGCCCAGCGAGCCCGCGGTCATGGCCACGCCGGCTACGCCGCGCTCGGGATGGCCGGCGAAGCGGCCGCCGTCGGAGCAGTAGCCGGCGACCATCTCGTCGGGATCGATCTCGCCCGCCCCGGCCAGCGCGGCGTACAGCGCCGACGCGGCATGGCCCTTGGAGAGCAGGAAGCGGTGGCCGTCGCCCGGACCGGACGGCAGCACGTCGGCGTACAGCACGCTGAGGATGTCGACGATCGACAGCGAGCTGCCGATGTGGGCGGTGCGGGCGGCCAGCGCGGCGTCCAGCACCAGGCGCCGGGCGGCGTCCGCGCGCTGGACGCTGAGCCTGCTCATGGCTTCGCGGCTGCCTCGAGGAGGCCCTCGACGTGGTCGGCCTGGCGCCGGCGCGGCGTGTCCTGCACCTGGCGGCGGCGATCGTCCCAGACGCGCCACGGCGCCTGGCCGCGGTCCCAGAGGCTGCGCAGGTTCTCGACGTCGCGGACGGTGTCGGCGCACTGCCAGTAGCCGTCGTGGCGGAAGACCCGCAGCTCGCCGTCGGCGGCGAGGCTCTCCAGCGGCTCGCGCTCGAGCACGCAGGACGGGTCGGGCGAGAGGCGGTCGAGCACGGCCCGATCGAAGACGAAGAAGCCGCCGGAGATCAGCGAGCCGCCGGCCGGCTTCTCGGCGAAGCGCGTGACCTCGGTGCCGTCGAGGACGAGCTCGCCGAAGCGCGACGGCGGGTGCACTCCGGTCACGGTGGCCAGTCGCCCGTGCGAACGGTGGAAGTCGATCAGCGCGTGGAGGTCGATGTCGGCCACTCCGTCGCCGTACGTGCACAGGAAGAGGTCGCTGTCGCCGAGGTGGCGCTCGACGCGCTTGACGCGCGCGCCCGTCATCGACTGCTCGCCCGTGTCGACCAGCGAGACCGTCCAGTCTTCGACGCCGCGGGTGGCATAGTCGACGTCGCCGGTGGCCAGCGACACGGTCAGGTCGGAGCGCATCGCGTGGTAGTCGAGGAAGTACTGCTTGATCATCGAGCCGCGGTAGCCCAGGCAGCACACGAAGTCGGTCAGCCCGTGGGTGGCGTAGAGCTTCATGATGTGCCACAGCAGCGGCCGGCCGCCGACCTCGACCATCGGCTTGGGCCGGTACTCGGTCTCCTCGCGCATGCGGGTGCCGAGGCCTCCGCAGAGCAGGACGACCTTGGGAACGGGGGCAACGGCGTCGGGGAACGTCATCACGGCCCTTATCGGTCAGCGGCGAGCCTTCCTCAAGGGCAACGTTCGGGCGGCGACGCGCCTCTCAAGGCGCGCCGGCGGTGCGCCGATTCGAGGGCCATGGCCCCCTCCGCCGAGCACATCCTCCAGCTGGTCGCCGAGTACGCGGCCGAGCGTCACTCCCCGAGCTCCTTCGACCCGGACAACCCGTCGGTTCCCGTGTCCGGCAAGGTCTTCGGCTCGGAGGAGGTCGTCGAGCTGGTCCGCACGAGCCTCGACTTCTGGCTCACCGCCGGTCCCGAGACCAAGCGCTTCGAGCGCAAGCTGGCCCGCAAGGCCGGCCTGCGCCATGCGCTGATGGTCAACTCGGGCTCCTCGGCCAACCTGGCCGCGGTGACCGCCCTGACCTCGCCGTTGCTCGGCGACAAGCAGCTGCAGCCCGGCGACGAGGTCATCACCGTCGCGGCCGGCTTCCCGACGACGGTCAACCCGATCGTGCAGAACGGGCTGATCCCGGTCTTCGTCGACGTCGAGCTGCCGACCTACAACATCGACCCCGCGCAGCTGGAGGCCGCCGTCTCCGACCGCACTCGCGCCGTGGTCATCGCCCACACGCTCGGCAACCCGTTCGACCTCGGCGCCGTCACCGATCTCTGCCGGCGGCACGGGCTGCTGCTCGTCGAGGACTGCTGCGACGCGCTCGGCGCGACCTACGACGGCAAGCCCGTCGGCACCTTCGGCGAGCTGGCCACGCTGTCCTTCTATCCAGCCCACCAGCTCACGACGGGCGAGGGCGGCGCCGTGCTGGCCAACCGCGGCATCATGAAGCGGATCGTCGAGATCATCCGCGACTGGGGCCGGGATTGCTGGTGCGACCCGGGCTGCGACAACACGTGCGGCAAGCGCTTCACGCAGCGCTTCGGCACGCTGCCGCCGGGCTACGACCACAAGTACGTCTACTCGCACCTGGGCTACAACCTGAAGGCCACGGACATGCAGGCGGCGGTCGGCCTGGCCCAGCTCGACCGCCTCGACGACTTCGTCGCGCGCCGGCGGCACAACCACGCCTACCTGAGCGAGGCGCTGGCCGACATGCAGGACGTGTTCGTCCTGCCCGAGGCGACGCCCGGCTCCGACCCCTCGTGGTTCGGCTTCGCCCTCACGCTGCGCGACGACGCCCCGTTCAGCCGCAACGAGTTGACCCGTCATCTCGACGACCACGGGGTCGCCACGCGGATGCTGTTCGCGGGCAACCTGCTTCGCCAGCCCGCCTACCAGGACGTCGCCCACCGCGTCGTCGGGTCGCTCGACGTGACCGACACGATCGCCTCGCAGACGTTCTGGATCGGCTGTTACCCCGGCCTCGACGAGGCCCACCTCGACTACGCCGTGAACCAGCTGCGCCGCTTCGCCGGCGTGTGCCGGCTGGCCGCGTAGCGCCCGCGCGCGACGCGAAGGCGCGGGGTTGGCCCCGCACAGGAGAGCTCGGACGTGCGATCCGGCCGGCCCGTCGACCGCATGCGTGCACCGGAGACCCCGACGCAGGATGCGCCGCGCCATCCGGCGCGATCCCACGGCATACGTGGGTACGTGCCCGCGCGGCGTTGGTGACCATCGCCTCGGTGCCTGTCGTCCGGGACCGCCGCCTGCGCGCCGTCCCGGCCGGGGAGATCGTCAGCTCTGGCGCGCGGCGAGCAGCGCCGCCGGCGCCGCGAGCCAGTCGTCGTAGCGCGTGGCCTCGCCGATCAGCTCGATGTTGCCCACGGCGTGGGCCAGGTCCACGGGGCGCCCGACCATCGGCGCGACGAGCGCCGCGAGGTAGGTGTAGTCGGGGTTGTCGGGGAACGCGTGGATGGCGCTCTCCAGCAGGTCCATCGCCTCGTCGGTCCGGTAGACCTCGAGCAGGCACAGCGCGACCCACTTGGTCAGGGCGCCCTTCGTCGCGCGGTCCTCGCTGCGGCGGAAGGCGTCCATGAAGAGATCGAGCGCGGCCTGAGCGCGGCCGCCATCGAGCGCGTCGATGCCCGCTTGCCAGGGCAGGTTGCCGCGGGCGGCGTCGCGATGCGGCGCGTGCACGCGGACAGTGCCGTGGCCGCCGGCGCGGCGGCGCGCGATGACCTCCCAGCTGACGACGTCGTGGCCGTCGATCGCCGGGCGGATGACCGGGGCGGCGATCTCGCGGGCACCGGAGGTGGCCAGGGCCAGCTCCAGGCGCGCGGCGGCGCCGGGCACGCCCTCGGTGGCCTCGGGCAGGACGCGCTCCCAGGTGGCGTCTGCTGCGCGCGCGACCTGCTGACCGGCGAGGGCGCGGTAGCGCTCGTCGAGGTCGGCGATGATCTCCTCCCACGAGAACGACGCGGCCGTGCGGGCGCCGCCGGCGCGCAGCGACGCTGCGAGCTCCGGCTCGTCGAGGACGCGGCCGATCTCCGTGGCCATCGCGTCGACGTCGCCGATCGGCACGACGCGCGCGTTGTCGCCGTGGCGGGCGTACTCGAGGACGCCGACGTTGGCGGTCGTCACGACCGGGGCGCCGCAGGCCATCGCCTCGAGCGGCGGCAGCGGGAAGGACTCGTAGCGCGAGGCGCAGAGATAGGCCGCCGCGCCGCGGAAGAGGGCGGCGAGCTGCGTCTGCGACGGGTTGACGACGACGCGGCCCATCGGCTGGACCGGCGGGCGCGGCGTGACCCAGACGAGCTCGAGCCCGGGGCGCTGCGCCTGCAGGCGCCCCCACAGCTCGCGGACCTCGTCCATGCCCTTGAACTCGTTGCCGTCCCAGCCGACGACGAGCACGTAATCGGGCCCCTCGGGGCGCAGGCCGTCGGTGCGGAAGACCTCGCCGTCGACGGCATTGTGGACGACGCCGACCTCGGCCAGGCCGTAGCGCTCACCGAGCACGGCGGCCACCTGGGCGCTCACCGTGGTGGTCGCGTCGGCGGCGTCCATGTTGGCCTGCACGCGCGCGAGCAGCGCCTCGGGGACGTCCTCGAAGAGGTGGAAGTCGCCCTGCTCGAAGTGCACGACGGGCGCGACGCCGGCCGCGCGCGCGGCGGCCACCTGATCCCAGTAGCCGCAGACGACGAGGTCGCACGGCTCGAGCGCGTCGCTCAGCTCGACGCCGACGGGCACGTGCAGGTAGCGGGCGCGCAGGGCGAACCAGTCGGGATGCGGGAAGTGGGCGAGCACGAGCACGTCGTGGCCGCGGTCGTGCAGCCGGTTGGCGTGCTCGAGCAGGATCTTCGCGCCGCCGCCGACGTCCACGCGCGGGACGAGCAGGCAGACGCGCAGCCGCTGGGGTGCGCCGCCGGGCCGCTGCTCGAGCGCCAGGCGCTCGAACCCCGCGGCGACGAGCTCGGCGCGAGCCTGTCCCTCGGCCGCACGGCCGAGGGCGATGACCTCGCCGTCGGAGGGCAGCTCGAGTGGGCGTGCGGAGGGCAACGGACGCGACACACCCTGTGTATCGGCCGGTGGCAGGGCCGCTTGAGCCGGACCCGGTGTGGCGCGCGTGCGCGCTTGCGCGCGCGTGAACAGGCGTCTGTGGCCGGCGCGGTCGTCTGGCCGTTTGACGGATGTCCGGAGCATCGCGGGTGACGTCGCCTGAAGGTCCGGGCGACGTGGCCGATAACGCGGCAGACGGGTGACAAGGAGTCGCCCGACGGGACCACAACCATCGTCATCAAGGAGAAGACGCATGTCCCTTCGCATCAACAACAACGTCGAGGCGTTCAACGCCCATCGTCAGCTCACGGGCACGAGCGACAAGGTCGCTCGCTCGATGGAGCGCCTGAGCTCCGGCTACCGCATCAACCGCGCGGCGGACGACGCGGCCGGCCTCGCCATCAGCGAGAAGCTCCGTGGCCAGATCGGCGGCCTCGCGCAGGCTCAGCGCAACTCGCAGGACGCGGTCAGCCTCGTGCAGACCGCCGAGGGTTCGCTGAACGAGGTGCACTCGATGCTGCAGCGCGTGCGTGAGCTCGCGGTGCAGTACCAGGCCGGCACCCTGTCGACGAGCGACAAGGCCGCCATCACGGCCGAGAGCGCCCAGCTGGCCAGCGAGATCGAGCGCATCGGCAAGTCCACCGCGTTCAACGGCATCAAGCTGCTCGACGGCACGACGACGTCCGTGACGTTCCAGGTCGGCGCCAACGACGGCGACAGCATCGCGGTCACGACCGCGTCGCTGGGCTCGAAGGTCGGCGTGATCGACGTCACCACCACGACCTCGATCTCGGCCATCGACGCCGCGATCGGCCAGGTCAGCACGCTGCGTGGCGGCTTCGGCGCGGTCCAGAACCGCCTCGACCACACGCTGAACAACCTCCGCACCTACCAGGAGAACCTGATGGCGTCGGAGAGCCGGATCCGGGACGTGGACATGGCTGCCGAGATGGTCAACTTCACGAAGAACCAGATCCTGCAGCAGGCCGGCACGAGCATGCTCGCGCAGGCCAACCTGGCGCCCCAGGGCGTCCTGTCCCTGCTGCGGTAGGCACGGCATCACCCTCGGTGCGCTCGCAGTGAGCGCACGGCGGACGGCGGGCGGCCCTCGGGCCGCCCGCCTCCGTGAGGGATGCGCCGATTCACGAATCTCCTAAAGGTGCGGACACTGCGTCCGATGACGCTGGTCGTAGGGGGCGACAGGGAGTTGCCCACCACCAGACACCATCGTCATCAAGGAGAAGACGCATGTCCCTTCGCATCAACAACAACGTCGAGGCGTTCAACGCTCACCGTCAGCTGGCGGGCACGAGCGACAAGGTGGCCAAGTCCATGGAGCGCCTGAGCTCCGGCTACCGCATCAACCGTGCGGCGGACGACGCGGCCGGCCTCGCCATCAGCGAGAAGCTGCGTGGTCAGATCGGCGGCCTCGCGCAGGCTCAGCGCAACTCGCAGGACGCGGTCAGCCTCGTGCAGACCGCCGAGGGTTCGCTGAACGAGGTGCACTCGATGCTGCAGCGCGTGCGTGAGCTCGCGGTGCAGTTCCACGCCGGCACCCTGTCGACGAGCGACAAGGCCGCCATCACGGCCGAGGCCGCTCAGCTGTCCAGCGAGATCGAGCGCATCGGCAAGTCCACCGCGTTCAACGGCATCAAGCTGCTCGACGGCACGACGACGACGGTGTCCTTCCAGGTCGGCGCCAACGACGGTGACGTGATCAGCGCCACGACCGCGTCGCTGGGCTCGAAGGTCGGCGTGATCGACGTCACCACCACGACCTCGATCTCGGCCATCGACGCCGCGATCGGCCAGGTCAGCACGCTGCGTGGCGGCTTCGGCGCGGTCCAGAACCGCCTCGACCACACGCTGAACAACCTCCGCACCTACCAGGAGAACCTGATGGCGTCGGAGAGCCGGATCCGGGACGTGGACATGGCTGCCGAGATGGTCAACTTCACGAAGAACCAGATCCTGCAGCAGGCCGGCACGAGCATGCTCGCGCAGGCCAACCAGGCGCCCCAGGGCGTCCTGTCCCTGCTGCAGTAGGCACCAGCGACATCGCCGCTCTCGCCCTCACGGTCGAGCGCACAGACGGGACACGGGCGGCCTTCGGGCCGCCCGTCACCGTTAACGCCCGCGGGTTAAAGGTCGGCGCGCAGCCTCCGATACAAGGGACGTGAGCTTCGACGTCGCCATGGCCCGGGTCACCGAGCTGCAGTCCATCCTCGGCGGCGTGGCCGCCCCCGCGGCCACGACGGCGACGGCGACGGCAACGGGCACCGGCCAGGACTTCGCGACGATGCTGCGCACCGCCACGGTCGGCGGGACGGCGACGGCCACCGCGGCGCCCGCGGGCGCGACGGCGGTGGCCACGCCCACCGGCGGCTCGGTCGGCGCGCGCATGGTCGCGCTGGCCCAGGGCGAGGTCGGCCAGGCCGAGCAGCCGCCGGGCTCCAACAACTCCGCGCGCATCGCGACCTACCGCACGGCCACGGCCGGCAGCATGGTCGCCCCGTGGTGCGCGTACTTCACCTCCTGGCTGGCCCGCGAGTCCGGGGCCCCGGTCGGCGCCCGCGGCGAGGGCCACGGCTCGGTCGACGCGCTCTACGCCTGGGCGCAGGGCGCGGGCAAGGCGATCCCGACCTCGTCGGGCCAGCCCCCTCAGCCCGGCGACCTGATCGTCTGGGACGAGCACATCGGCATCGTCGAATCCGTCCTGCCCGACGGCCGCATCCAGACCATCGAGGGCAACTCCTCCGACCGCGTCTCGCGGCGCGTGCACCCCGCGGGCAACGCGATCGGCTACGTGCGGCTGGGCTGAGGCCTGGCGTTCGCGCTCCGCGCGGGCGCTCGCGGCGCTGGCGTGGCCTGAGCCCGGGCGCTCGCGGCGCAGCGCGGCCAGGGCACCGACGGGGACGGGTCAACGTGCGGAGAGCCACGCATGGCGTGGGTTGCCGACGTCCGTCCGGATCGCGACGGTTGCGCGGGCGGAAACCCACACATCTCGTGGATCTGCGCCCGAGCGGCGAGGCCAACCGGCCGTCCTCGGGCGACTGCTACCGCATAGCGTCGCCAACCGCCCTCGGACCGCGCCCCACCCCGCGCACCCGCGGCTCCCTCCTCCTCGATGCCCTGGCCGGCGCTCACGGGGAACGCGCGCGGCAAGAACGGGCGAAGCGCCGGAGCGCCTCAGCCGATCGCCGTGGCGGCTTCGTCGGCCCAGGCCACCGCTTCACGGTAGGCGCGGCCGACGCGCTCCGCGCCACCGGGCACGCTCTCGGCGGCGGTGAAGTCGCCGAGCTCCCAGGCCAGGACGACGCGCAGCGTGCGGCCCTCGGGGCCGGCGCCGCGCAGCAGCGCGTCGACGACCTCGTCGGCCAGGGGGAGCGCCTCGAGCGCCTCGCGCATCGGCATGCCGATCAGGCGGTTGATGACCGAGAACAGGCCGACGGTGAACGCGCGCTCCCGGCGGCCGGCCTCGTCGGACAGCAGCTCGCACATGCGCGCGCGCACGAGCGCGGTGACCAGCAGCACGTGCGGCTGGTCGCGCACCCCGCTGAGCACCAGGACGGTGGCCCAGCGGCGCACGGCGCGCGCGCCGAGGATGACCATCGCCTCATGCACCGAGCCGACGCGCTGGGAGGGGAAGAACAGCGCCGAGTTGGCGTAGCGCAGCAGCTTGTGGCTCATGCCCACGTCGCGCACGATCGCTCGCTCGAGGTCCTCGAACTCGACGCTCGACTGGAGGTCGGTGATCGAGCCGAGCGCCTCCAGGCCCTGCGTCGGCACCGCGCGCCCGGGCACGATCTCGGGCTCGGCCAGGAAGCGGCCCTGGAAGGCATCGATCCCGAGCCTGCGGCACAGGGCCAGGTCGGACTCGGTCTCGACCGACGTGGCGATCAGGACGAGCTCGCGGCCGGACAGGGCCCGGACCTGCTCGGCCAGCCCGTCGGGGCCGTGCTCGACGAGATCGAGCTTGACGCCCCACGCCAGCGCGAGCAGCGGCTCGAGCGCGGGACTCCACGTCACGCCGTCCAGGGCGATGCAGGCGCCGCGGCGGGCGAGGTGGCGCAGCGCCTCCTCGAGCTCCTCGTCGCCGCCGTCGCCGGCCGGTACCTGCAGCACCACGCGGTCGGATCGCATCGGCAGCGCGGCGACCTCGAGCAGCAGCTCGCGGGGCAGCGGCAGCCAGGCCGCATGACCGCCCGTGAGTTCATCCAGGCCAACTTCCGACAGGGCGTCGATGACCAGCCCGTCACCGTCGACGAGCAGCTCGAAGCCGAGCAGCTGCATCGCCCCGTCGAGCACCGGCTGGCGTGCGACGAGGACCTCGCGGGCAGGAGCGTCGCCGGCGACTGCGGGCTGTGCGGACATCGTCTCCGGGTCATCGTCCGCACCCTGGCGCGCTTGAGCCATCCGACGCCCCGACGGCGGGTGTTCGACGTTGTACAGACCCCGCCCGAGGACTAAGGTCGCGGCCTCGACCGGCTTTCCGGCTTTGGAGGAGGAGAGGAGAGGAATGGGCACCGTCCGCGTCAACCTCACCGTCAACGGTGAGCGACACGAGCTCGACGTCGAGCCTCGGCTGCTGCTCGTGCACCTGCTGCGCGATCGGCTGGGGCTGACCGGCACCCACGTGGGCTGCGACACGTCCAACTGCGGCGCCTGCACCGTGCACGTCGACGGCGAGGCGGTGAAGAGCTGCACGGTCCTGGCCGTGCAGGCCGATGGCGGCGAGATCGCCACGATCGAGGGCATGGGCTCCGGCGACGCCCTGCATCCGCTGCAGGAGGCCTTCTGGAACAACCACGGCCTGCAGTGCGGCTACTGCACGCCGGGCATGATCATGGCCGCGGCCGACCTGCTCGAGCGCAATCCCGACCCCAGCGACGAGGAGATCCGGCATGGCCTGGAGGGCAACCTCTGCCGCTGCACGGGCTACCAGAACATCGTGCTCGCGGTGAAGGACGCGGCGGGGAAGATGGGCGCCTCCCAGGGGCAGCCCGTGGCACAGGAGGTGGCGTGATGGGCGCCGGAGCTGCTGAGGCCTTCGAGAAGACGCAGCCCAGCGGCAACGGCCACGTCGGCCGGTCGCTGCGCCGCAAGGAGGACCCGCGCCTGATCACCGGACGCGGCGTCTTCGTCGACGACATGACGCTGCCGGGCACGCTGCACGCGGCGATCGTCCGCTCGCCCGAGGCGCACGCGCGGATCGTCTCCATCGACACGAGCGCCGCGAAGGCGATGCCGGGGGTCGACTCGGTCTTCACCGGCGAGGACATGGCGGATCTCGCGGCGCCGTGCCCGATGGTCTGGGTCCCGCCGGGCGTGGACGTCCACGTCCCCGACCACTGGCCGCTCGCCCGCGACAAGGTCGGTTACGTCGGCCAGGCCGTCGCGGTCGTCCTCGGCCACGACAAGTACGGGGTCGTCGACGCCGCCGAGCAGGTCATCGTCGAGTACGACCCGCTGCCCGTCGTCGTCGACATGGAGCAGGCCCTGCAGGAGGGCGCGCCGATCATCCACGAGGAGCACGGGAGCAACACCGTGTTCGAGTGGACGCTGCCCGGCGGCGACGTCGAGGGCGCCCTGCGCGACTCCGACGTGGTGATCGAGCGGAGGATCGTCAACCACCGCACCGCGGGCGCGGCGATCGAGCCGCGCGCGGCGCTGGCCGAGTATCGCGAGGGCAAGCTCAACATCTGGACGACGACGCAGATCCCGCACGTCGCGCGCGTCATCCTGTCGATCCAGCTCGGCCTCAGCGAGGACAAGATCCGCGTCGTCGCCCCCGAGGTCGGTGGCGGCTTCGGCTCCAAGCTGCAGGTCTACGGCGAGGAGGTCCTCGTCTGCTGGGCCTCGCGCAAGACCGGCCGCCCGGTGAAGTGGACGGCCACGCGCAGCGACGACATGCTCACCACCCACCACGGGCGCGACCAGATCGACTACGTGCGGATGGGGGCCAAGCGCGACGGGACCGTCACCGGCCTGCACGTGAAGATCCTGCAGGACTGCGGCTCCTATCACCTGATCGAGGGGCCGATGATCCCGACGCTGAGCGCGTGCGTGACGCCCGGGCCCTACAAGTTCACGGCCACGCAGACCGACATCGTCGGCGTCTTCACGAACAAGTTCACGACCGACGCGATCCGCGGCGCCGGCCGCCCGGAGGCCACGCACCTGCTCGAGCTGTGCATGGACAACCTCGCCGAAGAGCTCGGCATGGACCGGCTCGAGCTGCGGCGCAAGAACTTCGTCACGGAGTTCCCCGCCGCGATGCCGCACGGGTTCACGTACGACTCGGGCAACTACGCCGGCACGCTCGACCGCTGCGTGGAGATGCTCGACCTCGACGGCTTCCGGCGTGAGCAGGAGGAGCTGCGCCAGAAGGGCGTCCTGCGCGGCGTGGGCTTCTCGACCTACGTGGAGATCTGCGGCCTCGGGCCGTCGCGGGCGCTCGGTCCGAAGGGCTGGGGCATGCAGGGCGGCTACTTCGAGTCGGGGCAGGTGCGCGTCCATCCGACCGGCTCGGTGACGGTCTACACCGGCACATCGCCGCACGGCCAGGGCCACGAGACCGGCTTCGCCCAGATCGTGGCCGACCGCGTCGGCGTCGACCCGCAGATGGTCGAGGTGATCCACGGCGACACGAACACCGGCCCGTTCGGCAAGGACACCTACGGCTCGCGTTCGCTGTCCGTCGGCGGCGAGGCGATCGCGCGCGCGGCCGAGAAGGTGCAGGCCAAGGCCAAGCGCATCGTCGCCCACCAGCTCGAGGCCGCGCCTGAGGACATCGAGCTGTCCGACGGCAGGTTCCAGGTGCGCGGCTCGCCGGAGAAGTCGATGACGATGGCCGACGTCGCGACCGAGGCGTACATCCCGCAGGACCTGCCCGAGGGGATGGAGCCGGGGCTCGACGAGGTCTGCTTCTACGACCCGTCGAACTTCGTGTGGCCGTTCGGTGCGCACGCCTGCGTCACCGAGGTCGACGCGGAGACCGGGCGCGTGAAGATCCTGCGCTACATCGCGGTCGACGACTGCGGCCCGGCGATCAACCCGATGCTGATCGACGGGCAGGTCCACGGCGGCGCGGTGCACGCGATCGGCCAGGCGCTGTACGAGCAGGTCGTCTACGACAAGGACGGCCAGCTCGTCACGGGCACGTTCGTGGACTACGCGATCCCGACGGCGGCCGAGATCCCGTGGATGGAGACCGACCGCACCGAGACGCCGTCGCCGACCAACACGCTGGGCGTCAAGGGCGTCGGCGAGGCGGCGACGATCGCGGCGTCGCCCGCCGTCGTCAACTCGGTGCTCGACGCGCTCAAGCCGCTCGGGATCACCGACCTCGAGATGCCGCTCACGCCGATGCGGGTGTGGCAGGCGATCCAGGCCGCCAAGGGCGAAGGCGCCGGGCCGCGGGCGACCGAGCAGGGCCGCGACCTGAGCGACCACGGGACCGGCTCGGCCGGCTCCGGACCGACGAGCCCGGACGAGGGAGGTGGGCGATGATCCCGCCCGCATTCGAGTACACGGCGCCCGACACGCTGGAGGACGCGCTGAGCGCGCTGGCCGAGGGGGGCGAGGACGCCAAGCTGCTGGCCGGCGGGCACTCGCTGCTGCCGCTCATGAAGCTGCGCCTGGCGGCGCCCTCGCTGCTCGTCGACCTGCGCAAGGTGCCCGGGCTGCGGGGGGTGGAGCGCGCCAACGGCGACTGGAGGATCGGGGCCATGACCCGGCACTCCGACCTGCAGACCGCCTCCGAGATGGGCGTGGTCGCGCGGGTGGCGTCGCTCATCGCCGACCAGCAGGTGCGCAACCGCGGCACGATCGGCGGCTCGCTGGTCCATGGCGACCCCGCCTCCGACATGCCCACGGTGCTCGTCGCCCTGGACGGCAGCGTGACCCTCACCGGGCGCGGCGGCTCGACCCGCGAGGTCGCGGCGGGCGAGCTGTTCCAGGACTACCTGACCACCGCCGTCGGGCCGGACGAGGTCCTCACCGAGGTCCGCCTGCCCGCGCTGGAGGGCTGGGGCTGGGGCTATGAGAAGTTCGCCCGCCGGGCCGAGGACTGGGCGATGGTCGGCGTCGTCGCGCTCGTGCGCAGGGGCGGCGACGGGTCGTGCGAGGACGTGCGCATCGGGTTGACGCACATGGCCTCCACGCCGATCCGGGGCACGGCCGCCGAGGACGCCCTGCGCGGCCAGGGCCTCGACGCGTCCTCGATCGCCAAGGCCGCCGAGCAGGCGGCCGAGGGCACCCAGCCGCCGGGCGACCTCAACGCCACGCCGGACTACAAGCGCCACCTGGCGCGCGTCCTGACCCGGCGAGCGCTGGAGCAGGCGGCCGGGGTCTCGTCCTGAGCGGGCCGCTCGCGTCGCCGGACGCGGTCGGCGAGGCCCTGCGCGAGCAGCGCTACCTCGCCGACCGCGCCCTGGCCACCGCCGTGTTCCTGGCCGGCGAGCTCGGCCAGCCGCTGCTCGTCGAGGGCGAGGCGGGCGTCGGCAAGACCGAGGTGGCCAAGGCGCTGGCCGGCGCGGCCGGCGCGCGCCTGATCCGGCTGCAGTGCCACGAGGGCATCGACGTCCACCAGGCGCTCTACGACTGGGACTACGCGCGCCAGCTCCTGGCCCTGCGGGCGGCCGAGGGCGGGGTCGACGAGGGCGAGCTGTTCTCGCGGCGCTTCCTGCTCCGCCGGCCGCTGCTGGAGGCCCTCGAGCACGACGGGCCGGTGGTGCTGCTGGTCGACGAGGTCGACCGCGCCGACGACGAGTTCGAGGCCTTCCTGCTCGAGCTGCTCAGCGACTTCCAGGTCACCATCCCCGAGCTCGGCGAGACGATCGCCGCCACGCAGCGCCCGCTCGTCGTGCTCACCTCCAACCGCACGCGCGAGCTGCACGACGCGCTCAAGCGTCGCTGCCTGTACCACTGGATCGACTACCCCAGCCCCGTGCGCGAGGCGGAGATCGTGCGCGCGCGTGTGCCCGGGGTGGCCGAGGCGATCAACGCGCGCGTGTGCGAGGCGGTCGCCCGCCTGCGCGACGCCGAGCTGTACAAGCTGCCCGGTGTCGGCGAGACGATCGCCTGGGCGCAGGCGCTGACCGCGCTCGGTGAGCAGACCGACCTCGACGAGACCCTCGGGGTGGCGCTCAAGGTCCGCGAGGACCTCGAGCGCGTCCGGCGGATCGGGACGCTCGAGGGTGTCTGAGGCGGTCACCGCGCGGCTCGTGAGCCTGGCCGGCGAGCTGCGGGCCGGCGGCGTGCGCGTCGGCACCGGCGACATCGAGGCCGCCCATCGAGCGCTGGCCGCCGTCGACCCCGCCTCGCGCGAGGACGCCTACCTCGCGCTACGCGCCGTCCTGTGCTCGCGGCGGACGGACTGGCCGCCGTTCCACGACGCCTTCGCCACCGTGTTCGGCGCGCCCGTGGAGCGCACGACGCGCGACGAGCCGGTGCTGCCGCCGACCGCGGCCAACGTGATGCCGCGCGTGGAGGCGCCGCCGATGCCCGGTTCGCCGGCCGGCGGCGTCGAGGACTCCGAGGTGCGGCCGGCGGCCTACAGCGACGTCGAGCTGCTGCACGACAAGGACTTCGCGCAGTACAGCGACGCCGAGCGCGCGGCCGCCCGCGCGGCGATCGTCCAGCTCGCGCGGCGGATGCCCCAGCGCGAGTCGCGCCGCACGCGCGCCGTGCGCCGCCGCGGCGTGCGCCCTGACATGCAGGCGACGGTGCGCGCGTCGCTGCGCCACGCCGGCGAGCCCCTGGACCGGCGCTGGCGGGCCCACGTCCCCGGGCCGCGAAAGCTCGTGCTCGTGTGCGACGTCTCCGGATCGATGGCGCCCTATGCGCGGATGCTGCTGCAGTACCTGCACGCGGCCGTGGCCACGCACCGCCGCGTCGAGGCGTTCGTGTTCGGCACGCGGCTGACGCGCATCACGGCCGAGCTCGGCGTGCGCGACCCCGACCGCGCGCTCGAGCGCGCCGCGACCGCGGTCGTCGACTGGTCCGGTGGGACGCGCATCGGTGCTTCGATCGCCGAGCTCAACCGCGCACATGGCCGGCGCGTGGGACGCGCATCGGTGGTCGTGATCCTGTCCGACGGATGGGATCGCGGCGACCCCGCGCTGCTCGCGGCCGAGATGGCGCGGCTGCGGCGCACGGCGCACCGCATGATCTGGCTGAACCCGCTGAAGGCCGCGCCCGGCTACGAGCCGCTGGCCCGTGGGATGGCGGCCGCCGTGCCGCATACTGATCACTTCCTGGCCGGCAACTCGCTGGCCTCGCTGGCCGAGCTCGCCGACCTGCTCGAAGGAGGAGGCATGAGATGAGGGACGTGCTGGAGGACGTCGATGCCTGGACCGCCCGCGGCGACCGCGTGGCGCTGGCGATGGTGGTCGGCGTGAAGCGCTCGGCGCCGCGCCCGCCGGGCGCGAAGATGGCGATCAACGACAAGGGCGAGGTGTCGGGCGCGGTTTCCGGCGGCTGTGTCGAGGGCGCCGTCGTGCAGGAGGCCGAGGCGGTGCTGGCCGGCGGCGAGCCGCGGCTGCTGCACTTCGGCATCGCCGACGAGGAGGCGTGGGACGTCGGGCTGCCGTGCGGCGGCGAGATCGACGTCTGGGTGGAGCGCTTCGAGCCGTGACGGGCACGTCGAGCCCGCAGGGGCAGTTCGCGCAGCTCGCGCGCACCGACGGGCGTGGGGCGCTGGTCACGGTGATCAAGAGCCCCGCCCACCCGAGCCCCGGCGCGCGTCTGCTCGTCCTTCCCGACGGCTCGCTCACCGGGTCGCTGGGCGACGAGGCGCTCGAGCGCGCGGCCGCGGCCCACGCAGACGAGCTGATGTGGGCCGAGCGCTCCGAGGCGCACGAGGTGGGCGACGTGCTGCTGTTCGTCGACGTCGTCTTCCCCGCGCCGCGCCTGGTCGTGTTCGGCGCGATCGACTTCGCCGCGCAGCTCTGCACGCTGGCGCGGACGTGCGGGTGGCGACCGTACGTGGTCGACCCGCGCGGCTTCTTCGCCCGGCCCGAGCGCTTCCCCGACGCCGAGGAGGTCTTCGCCGGCTGGCCGCAGGAGGCCTTCGAGCGCCTGGGCGGGATCGACCGCGCGATGTCGATCGCCGTGCTCACCCACGACCCGAAGCTCGACGACGCGGCGCTGGAGGTCGCGCTGCGCTCGCCGGCCGCCTACGTCGGGGCGATGGGCTCCCACCGTGCTCAGGCCAAGCGCCGCGAGCGGCTGCTGGCCAAGGGCCTGACCGACGACGAGCTCGAGCGCCTGGCCGCGCCGATCGGCCTCGACCTGGGCGCCCTCACGCCGGAGGAGACCGCGCTGTCGATCATGAGCGAGATCGTCGCGCTGCGGCGCGGGCGCGACGGCGGACGGCTCGCGCACGCGGGCGGGCGCATCCACGAGGTCGGCGCGTGATCGTCGGCGTCGTGCTGGCCGCGGGGGCCGGCCGGCGCTTCGGATCGCCGAAGCAGCTCGCCGAGCTCGACGGCGTGCCGCTCCTTCAGCACGCGATCGACGCCATGCTCGCCGTGCCGTCGCTGGACGGCGTGGCCGTCGTGCTCGGCGCGGCGGCCGAGCACGTCGCCGCCGCGGTCAGGTTCGCCGACGCCGAGCCGGTCGTCTGCGACGGCTGGCAGGAGGGGATGGCGGCCTCGCTGCGCTGCGGCATGGAGGCGGTGGGCGACGCCGACTGGATGGTGGTCACGCTGGGTGACCAGCCGGGCATCACGCCCGAGGCGATCGAGGCCGTCGTCGACGCGCTCGATCCCGACGTCGTCGCCGTCCGTGCCGAGTACGCGGGCGTGCCCGGGCATCCCGTGGCGCTGTCGCGCTCGCTCTTCGGGGCGGTGGCCGAACTGCGGGGGGACGTGGGCGCGCGCGAGCTTCTCGATAGCGTCGCGGTGCGAGCGGTGCGCGCGGGTCATCTCGCGCGCCCCGACGACGTCGACACGCCCGAGGACATGGAGGCCATCCGCGCATGAAGCTCGAACAGTCCTTCACCGTCGCCGCGCCGCTGGCCGCAGGTGTGGTCGGCGCTCGTCGACATCGAGCGCGTCGCGCCCTGCCTGCCCGGCGCCGAGATCACCGGCCACGACGGTGAGGGCGCGTACTCCGGCAACTTCACCGTCAAGCTCGGGCCCACGACCGCCGCCTACTCGGGCGTGCTCGAGATGCAGTCGGTCGACGAGTCGACGCGCACGGCGACGATGACCGCTCGCGGCACGGACAAGCGCGGCCAGGGCGGGGCGACGGCGACGATCGTGTCGACTGCGCGCGACGTGGGCGGCGAGACCGCTGTCGACGTCGTCACCGACTTCACGATCACCGGCCGCCTGGCGCGCTTCGGCCGCTCGGGGATGATCGAGGACATCTCCAACCGCCTGCTGCGCGACTTCGCCGAGTGCCTGCAGTCGACCGTGGGAACGGCCGAGCCGGCGGCCGCGGGTGACGTCGCGGCGGAGGGCATCGAGCCGGCGGCACCCGCGCGCGATGACGCGGCCGAGGCGGTCGAGCCGTCGGCTCCCGCGCCCAGCGCCCTGGCCGACGTCGTCGAGCCGCCGGCCCCGCGCGAGATGACGCGGCCGGGTGCCGGCCGTCGACTCCCGCGCGCAGCGCCCCGGCCGAGGCGTCGAGCGGCCGGCGCCCGCACGCGATGACGCGGCCGAGGCGGCGAGCCGGCGGCGCCGTCCGTGCCCGCCGGCGACGTGCCGGCCGAGGCGGCGGGCGGCGCGGCGCCGTCGGCCGACCCCGACCGGATCGGCACCATGGGCGTGCCGCCGCCCTCCCCGCCGGGTCGCCAGCCGCCCGGGACGACCGGCGGTGACGCCGAGCAGACGCTCGGCGGCGGTCGCCGCGCCGGTCGACGCGCCCCCGCCCGCGGCACCGCCGCCCCCGCACCGCCGCCGGACGCGGCCTCGCCGTCGCCCCCGCCGCCATCGGGCGGACCGGGCGGCGACGTCGGCACCGCAGGCGGCGGCGGCGCGCCCCCGCCTCCGCCCACGGGACCGCCCCCGCCGCCCGGCGGCCGCGCCCGCCACGAGGAGGCGGCGGCGGAGGCCGAGTCGGCCGAGCCGCCCTCCGCGGCCGTCCGTCCGCCGGGGCAGGACGAGTACCTGACGCAGGCGCCGGTCGCCGAGCAGCCGGCGGCGCGGACGGAGTCGATTCCCCCGCCGGGGCACGAGTCGCGGGCCGCGCCACCGCCCGGGCGGCGGACCGCCAAGCCGGTCAAGGGCCTCTCGCTCCTGACCTCGGTGCTGCTCGGGCGCATCAAGCGCCTGTTCTCGCGCGGGCGGTGAGGTGCGGGCGCCTGCGCGCTGCGCGGCCAGGGCACCGAGGGAAGCGGTCAAGCGCCACGAACGCGCCCACCATCGGGCGCAAATCCGCGTATATCGTGGGTTTCCGCCCGATGGTGGCATCCGAGGGCGACTGACCCCGAATAGAGGTATCAACCGCCCTCGGACCGCGCCCAAACCCCGCGCCCGCGGTCTACCTCCCCCTCTCTATGAAGGAGGGGTTGGTGTCAAGTGTGGGGTTGGGTTGGGTGGGTCCTTTGGGTGGTTCCCGTGTGCGAGCGGGTGCTCATCTCTCTATCGCGTCCTCGTCGCGGGGTGCGGCGGGATGACCAGGTTGGATGGGAACGTCGCTTCGGTGGCGCATCTCGATGAGGGTCGTCTAGGCGGCCAGGGGGGATGCGGCGCCTGCCGGAGCGAAGGGCTGGTTGCGGGTGAGCATCTGCCAGATCGTCTCGGCGAGGGTGCGGGCGAGCTGGATCTGGGCGACCTTGGCGCCGCGCTGGCGGCCGAGGCGCGCCTTGGTCTGTTCATAGCGCGGGCGGTAGCGGGGGTGCTTGGCGGCGTTGGTGGCGGCCAGGATCAGCGCCCAGCGCAGGTACTTGGGGCCCTGTTTGGACAGCCGGCCGCGGCGGTCTGAGTCACCGGACTGATAGACCCGCGGGCACAGCCCGCTGTAGCCGCACAGCTTCGTCGGGCTGGCGAAGCGCTCGATGTCGGCGATCTCGGCGGCGATCGTGTAGGCCAGCACCCACGAGACGCCGGGGACGGTGACCAGCAACGGGACGTAGCGGTGATCGGCGCCCAGCGCCTTGAGCTGTCGCTCGAGCCCGTTGATCTGGCGGTCGAGGTCGTCGATCAGCGCGACCGCGGCCAGCACGTCGGCGCGCCACGGCTCGGGGAACTGCAAGCGCTCGAGCAACAGCCGGCCGCGGGCGCCGAACAGATCCGAGACCGGGCAGGTGTGTCCGAAGGCCATCAGCTGGGCGTGCACCCGATGCTTCAGCGACGAGCGGTGCTTGACCAGATGCAGCCTGAAGCGGGCGCGCTCGCGCTCGCCGCGTTGGGCGAAGCCGGGCAGCCAGATCGCCGGGACCAGGTCGCGCCGCGACAGCTCGGCCAGCACCCACGCATCGATGCGGTCGGTCTTGCAGGCCAACGGCGCCAGCCCCTTGACCTTCTGCGCGTCAGCGATCTCGACGCTCCAGCCGCAGCGCTCCAACACGTCGTGCACGAACCGCGCGCCGTTCATCGACTCGATCGCCGCGCGCACCGGCGCGGGCCCGTGACGCAGCTCGACCAGCCTGACCAGGCCGGCCAGGCCATCGGCGTCCGGGGGCGCCGCACCGACCTCGACGCGCGTGCCCGCCTCGTCGAGCAGGCAGTAATCCAAACGACGACGACTGAGATCCAATCCAGCGTGCAACATATGCGCGGGGCCTCCTTCGGCTCGCTTAGCAGTGACACGCCGAAGCCTGCCACCACGAAGGGGGCCCCTCCTCCATCCTTCGATGGCCTGGCCGGCGCCCACGCGATGCGCGAGCGGAGATCGGGACGATCGAACGCCATGCGCTCACCACAGTCCTGGCAACGGCACCGAGTACGACCGCCTCTCCGCGCCCATGGAGCGCCTCGGGCGCGAGGTGCTCGAGCGCGTCGAGCTGCGCGGGGACGAGACGGTGCTCGACGCCGGCTGTGGCTCGGGCCGCCTGACCGCGGTGCTGCTCGAGCGGCTGCCCGCGGGGCGCGTGATCGCCGTCGACGCCTCGCCCTCGATGATCGACGCCACGCGGGCGCGCGTGGGCGACCACAGCGGCGATCGCGCCGACCTGCGCGCGGCCGACCTGGTCACCCTCGACCTCGGCGGCGATCACGTCGACCTCGCGTTCTCGACCGCGACGTTCCACTGGATAACAGACCACGACCGCCTGTTCCGGTCCCTGCGGCGCGCACTGCGCGACGGTGGCCGGCTCGTCGCCCAGTGCGGCGGCGCCGGCAACGTCGCCGCCGCGGAGGCCGCGGCGCGCGCGGTCGGCGAGCGGCCACCGTTTGCCGAGCACCTCGCCGGCTGGCCGGGGCCGTGGAACTTCGCCACGCCACAGCAGACCGAGCGACGACTCGCACAGGCGGGCTTCGCCGACGTGGCCTGCGCGCTCGTCCCCCGCCCGGTGACGCCCGAGGACCCGCGCGCCTACCTGGCCGAGCTCGTCCTCGGCGCCCACCTCGAGCGCCTTCCGCAGCCGCTGCGCGACCCGTTCATGGCCACCGTCGCCGAGCGCCTCGGCGCCCACCCGACGATCGACTACGTGCGCCTCAACCTCGAGGCGACAGCAGGCTGAGGGCGCGCGCCGGCCGGGCGCTACAGTCCGACGCAGGACGAGGCCGCGCGGCAGCCGGGCGGCCGCTCGTCGTGCCCGCATGGCGCTCAGACCGCTTCTCCGACAGCTCGCCGACTCGCCCGACGGCGCCGCACTGGCCCGCCAGGGCGGCCGCGCGTTCGTGTCGGCGTCGCTGCGTCCGTACCTCGTCGCCGCGCTGCTCGACGGCGTCGACGACGCGCTCGCCGCGGGACGCCCGGCGCTCGTCGTGGCCGGCGACGATCGCCAGGCTCGCGATCTCGCCGCCGACCTGCGCCACTGGCTCGCGCCGCGCCCGGTGCGCTTCTATCCCAGCCGCGGCGTGGCCTACGAGTCGCACCTCGCGCCCCCGCCGCACCTCGTCGGCCTGCGCGTTGCGGCACTCGACGCGCTCCTCGACGCCGGCCAAGGACCCCGACGCCGAGCCGCCGGTGGTCGTCGTCTCCGCGGTGGCGCTCAGCGAGAAGGTCCCCGACCCCGAGCTGCGCCCGCACTCGTTCACGCTGCGCGTCGGCGAGCTGCTGGACCTCGACGACGTCGGCCACGACCTCGTCGCCGCCGGCTACGAGCGCGTCGACCAGGTCGACGACCGCGGCCAGTTCGCGATCCGCGGTGGCCTGCTCGACGTCTTCCCGGCCACCGAGGACCGCGCCGTGCGCGTCGACCTGTTCGACATCGAGATCGAGGGCCTGCGCTACTTCTCGACGTTCACCCAGCGCAGCCTGGGGGACACGCAGGAGGTCGAGATCGCCCCGGCGGCCGAGCTGGCCGCCGAGCACCGGGAGATGGCGGAGATCGCCGCGCTCGAGGACTCCGACAGCCGTCCGGACGTCGCCGAGCTGCTGCCCGTCGATCGCTTCCACGCCTTCCTCGACCTCGCCCCCGCCGGTGCGGCCGTGATCCTCGCCGCCGAGGAGGAGGTCGCCCCGGCCCTGGCCGATCACTGGCAGGACGTGTGCGCCGCCTTCCACGACGCCGACGCCCACCACCTGTACGTCAACCCCGAGGCGATCACGGCCGCTCTGGACGAGCGCGCGCGCATCAGGCTGAGCTCGATCGCCTCCGACCAGCGGCTCGAGTTCCGCGCCCAGGCCGCCGACGTGGCCGCCCGCTCGCTGCGCGACGCCGAGCCCGAGCTCGAGAAGCTCGTGCGCTCGGACTACCGCACCGTGGTCGCCTGGCCGCGGCGCGGTGACGGCGAGCGCGCGGCCTACAACCTCTCGCGCCTGCGAGCCACGTGGCTGAACGGCGAGCGCCCGCCGGCCGAGCATCTCGGCTTCGCCCAGGCCACGCTGCGCGACGGCTTCGTCGCCGCCGGCCTGCGGCTGGCCGTCATCCCGGAGCACCGCCTGTTCCGTCGCCGACGCGCCGAGCGCCAGCCCCCGCCGAGCCGCGGCCGCCGCGGCGTCCTGCGCTCGTTCGCCGACCTGCGCACCGGCGACATCGTCGTCCACGAGGACCATGGCCTGGCCCGCTTCGCCGGCTTCGAGACCAAGACCGTGGCCGAGGTCACGCGCGACTACCTGCAGCTCGAGTTCGCCGGCACCGACCGCGTGTTCATGCCGGTCGACCAGCTCGCCAAGATCACCCGCTACGTCGGCGCGGGCGGCGCCCATCCCGCGTTGAGCAAGCTCGGCGGCAAGGCCTGGGAGACGCTCAAGGCCCGCGCGCGGCGCGCCGCCCAGGAGCTCGCCGGCGAGCTGATCAACCTCTACGCCGAGCGCCGCCGGCGCCCCGGGCACGGCTTCCCCGAGGACTCGGAGTGGCTGCGCGAGTTCGAGGGCGCGTTCCCGTGGCAGGAGACGCCCGACCAGCATGACGCCATCGAGGCGGTCAAGGCCGACATGGAGCGCGACCAGCCGATGGACCGCCTGATCTGCGGCGACGTCGGCTACGGCAAGACCGAGGTCGCGCTGCGCGCCGCGTTCAAGGCGGCCGAGGACGGCAAGCAGGTGCTCGTCCTGGCCCCGACGACGATCCTCGCCCAGCAGCACTTCGGCACGTTCGCCGAGCGCCTGAAGGACTACCCGTTCACGATCGAGCACGTCAGCCGCTTCCGGTACGCCCAAGCAGCAGCGCGAGTCGGTGACCGCGTACAACGAGGGCCGCGTCGACATCCTGATCGGCACCCATCGGCTGCTCGGCCGCGACCTTCGCGGCAAGGACATCGGGCTGATCGTCGTCGACGAGGAACAGCGCTTCGGGGTCAAGCAGAAGGAGCTGCTGCGCCAGCTCAAGCTCAAGGTCGACGTCATCGCCATGAGCGCCACGCCGATCCCGCGCACGCTGCAGATGTCGCTGGCCGGCCTGCGCGACATCAGCGTCATCGAGACGCCGCCCGAGGGCCGGCGGCCGGTCAAGACCTACGTCGGCGAGTACGACGAGGGGCTCGTCAAGCAGGCGCTCCAGCGCGAGAAGGCGCGCGGCGGACAGGCCTTCTTCGTCCACAACCGGGTCGAGACGATCGACGAGACGGCCGAGCGCCTGCGCGGCCTGTGCCCGGGCATCAGCTTCGAGGTCGCCCACGGCCAGCTCGACGAGAAGCAGCTCGAGTCGCGGATGATGAGCTTCCTGCGCGGCGAGTCCGACGTGCTCGTGGCCACGAGCATCATCGAGTCGGGCATCGACATCCCGCAGGCCAACACGCTGATCGTCGAGCGCGCCGACATCTTCGGCCTGGCCCAGCTCTACCAGATCCGCGGTCGCGTCGGCCGCAGCCGTGAGCGCGCCTATGCGTACCTGCTGTACCCCAGCGCCGCCGTGCTCACCGAGGAGGCGACGAAGCGCCTCAGCGCGCTGAGCGACTACACCGAGCTGGGCGCCGGCTTCAAGATCGCCATGCGCGACCTCGAGATCCGCGGCGCGGGCAACCTGCTCGGCGACGAGCAGTCCGGCCACGTCGCCGCGCTCGGCTTCGAGCTGTACCTGAGCATGCTCGAGGAGGCCGTGCGCGCCGGCGGCGGCGACGGCTCGGGGGCCGACGAGCCCGAGCCCGTGCGCCTCGACGTGAACGTCGACGCCTACGTGCCGGCCGACTACATCCCCTACGAGCAGGCCAAGATCGACGTGCACCGCCGCATCGCCGCGCTCACGCGACGTCGGCGAGCTGCAGATGCTGCGCGACGAGCTCGAGGACCGCTTCGGCCCGGTGCCCGAGCCGCTGGCCAACCTGATCTCCCTGCAGCAGGCGCGGATCAAGCTCGGCGAGGCGGGCGCGCGGGCCGTCTCGTTCCGCGGCGGGCGCCTCGCCGTCACGCCGGTCGACCTCGACGGGGAGCGCGCCCGGCGCCTCAAGGAGGAGCTCCCCGAGGCGCTCTACGAGCCCGGCAAGTCGCAGTTCAGCCTGCGCGTGCCCGACGACCCCGACAAGCGCTTCCCGGCGGTCGTCCATGCGGCCAATGCGCTGCTCGAGGTGACCCGGGCCGCGGCATGAGCCGCTACGCTGGGCTGTTCAAGCGACCCAGGGTTCTCTCTCTCATGCTCCGCAAGTACCGCTCTCTGGCGCTCGGCGCCTTTTTTGTTGTCCCCGCCCTCGCGCTCGGCGCGTGCGGCAGCGACGTGCCCGGCAACGCCGTGGTCAAGGTCGGCGACCAGTCGATCAAGAAGGCCACGTTCGACCACTGGATGCAGATCGCTGCGATCTCCCAGGCCGGGCAGGCCAACGCGAACGCGGCCGCCGCGCCCAAGGCGACGGTCCCCGACTCGCCGGACTTCGCGACATGCGTGGCCAACAAGCGCAAGACCGCGGCCAAGCCCGCCAAGGGCCAGCCCAACCCGACCGCGGCGCAGCTCAAGACGCAGTGCAAGCAGGAGTACGACGGGCTCAAGAACCAGGTCCTCGAGTTCCTGATCCGCTCCACGTGGCTCGACAACGAGGCCGCCGAGCAGGACGTCAAGGTGACCGACAAGGAAGTCCAGAAGCAGATCGACGACGCCAAGAAGCAGGCGTTCTCCAAGCCCGCCGACTTCGACAAGTTCCTGCAGCGCTCGGGCCTGACCGAGGCCGACGTGTTCTTCCAGCAGCGCGGCCAGCTGCTCGAGCAGAAGATCACCCAGAAGGTGACGAAGGGCAAGGACAAGGTCACCGACGCCCAGGTCTCGCAGTACTACGAGAAGAACAAGAGCAAGTTCGCCGAGGCCGAGCGCCGTGACCTGCGGATCGTGCTGACCAAGAGCGAGAGCCGCGCCCAGGCGGCCAAGCGCGCGCTGGCAGTCCGGCGGGTCGTGGTCCAGCGTGGCCAAGCGCTTCTCGGTCGACCAGGCCTCCAAGAACCAGGGCGGCAAGCTCGAGGGCGTGGCCAAGGGCCAGCAGGAGAAGGCGCTGGACACGGCGATCTTCCAGGCCGACCGGGGCAAGCTCGTCGGCCCCGTCAAGACGCAGTTCGGCTACTACGTCATGGAGGTCACGAAGGTGACCGAGGCCAAGCAGCAGTCGCTGGCCGACTCCAAGCAGTCGATCGAGCAGATCCTGGCCAGCGAGAACCAGCGCAAGGCGCTGGACACCTTCGGCAAGGACTACCGCAGCCGCTGGAAGGGCGAAACGAAGTGCAAGGACGGCTTCGTCACGGCCGACTGCGAGAACGGTCCCAAGAACGCCAAGGCGAACACGACGTCGACGCCGCAGGGTCAGCAGCAGACCGCTCCGGCGACCACGACGCCGCAGACGTCGACGCAGCCATAGCCGAGCGGTACTCTGGACCCCGTCGTGGAGGGCGGGGTCGGAGTCCGCGACGCGCACCACTCAATGGGCCGTCGGCCCGTGGAGCGCAAGTTCCGCTCGCCCCCGACGTTCGACGTCGAACACCATCACCGTGCCCCGCTCAAGCCCGCCACCCGATCGACCGATTCCCCGACTTGTGCCCACGTTCGCCCGCCCGGTGATCGTCGCCGCGCTGTTCGCGCTCGGCGCAGTCGCGCTGGGCGGCGCGCCCGCGGGGGCCGCGGTCGAGCAGGACGTCGCGCAGATCGCTCCCGCCGTCTCGGGCGACGCGCAGAACGTCGGCTCGACGTCCGCCACGCTCACGGGACGGTCAGCGGCGCCGCGGGGACGCATGTACCACTTCCAGTACGGCACGACCGTCGATCTACGGGCAGACCACGCCCGTCGGCACGCTTCCATCGGCCGGCACGGAGACGTGTGACGGCCTCGGTCATCGGCCTCACGCCGGCCACGACCTATCACTACCGCCTCGTGGCCTGGCATCCCGAGATGGGCGGCGTGACGGACAGCGGCGAGGGTCGCTCGTTCGCCACCGCCGATCCCCCGCCGGCCGTCCGACGCCTCGTCGCCGGCCACGCAGGACCCGAGCCCGAGCCCGAGATCAACGAGAGGCGGCCGTCGCGCCGGTCGACGGCACGGTCAAGGTCAAGGAGCCGGGCACGGGCGAGTTCACCTCGCTGCCCGCCGGCGAGGAGGTGCCGCTGGGCAGCGTGGTCGACACGCGCAACGGCACGGTCAAGCTGACCAGCGAGCTGCCCGGAGGCAGGACCCAGAGCGCGACGTTCGGCGACGGCCTGTTCCAGGTGCGTCAGTCCAAGGCGCGCCCCGGCTTGGTCGACATCATCCTGCGCGGCGGGAACTTCTCCGTCTGCCGCACCCGCGGGCGTGGCCTGCGCCTCCGGCGCGAGGATCCGCGCGCGCTCGCGCGGCCATCGCCGTCCAATCGCGCAAGCGGCCCAAGCGCCGGCTGTGGGCCAAGGACCGCGGCGGGCGCTTCCGCACGCACGGACGCAACAGCGTGGCCACGGTCCGCGGGACGCGGTGGGTGACGACCGACACGTGCAAGGGCACGCGCACGACGGTGACCAGTGGCTCGGTGTCCGTGCGCAACCTGCAGACGGAGCGGATCGTCGTCGTGCGCAAGGGCAAGTGCTACCTGGCCCGCGGGCGCCGCTGAGGGCGATGGCCCGGTCCCGACCGGCCCGCACCCTCGCGCGGCCAGGTCGCTACCCGCCGCATGTCGTCGCCGTCCTGGTGGCCGGCTTCATCGCGTCCGGTCTCGCGGTCGCGGCGCATCTGGGCGACCTCCTGCCCGGCGTGCGCAGCGACTCGGTCGCCCTTCGCTTCCAGACGCGCGGCGCGCAGCCGACCGACGAGCTGCTCGTCGTCGCCGTCGACGACATCACGTTCTCCGACCTCAAGCAGCAGTGGCCGTTCCCGCGCTCGCTGCATGCGGACGCCATCGATGAGCTGCGCGAGGCAGGCGCGGGGACGATCGTCTACGACGTCCAGTTCACCGAGGCAGACGACCGAGCGCGAGGACCTGGCGCTGTACGACGCGGTCGACAGAGCCGGCAACGTCGTCCTGGCCACGAGCGAGACAGACGGCCGGGGCCGCACGAACGTCCTCGGCGGTGACGAGAACCTCGCCGCGGCCGGCGCCGAGGCCGCGGCCAGCAACCTCCCGACCGGGCCGGGCGGGGTGTTCGAGCGCTTCCCGGCACGCGCCGTCGGCATCGACACGCTCGGCGTGGCCGGCGCCCGGCGCGCCGGCGGCCCGGACCTGAAGCCGTCGGACTTCGAGCGCGGCGGCGCCTGGATCGATTACCGCGGCGGCCCGGGCACGATCGAGACGGTCTCGTTCTCGAGCCTGGTCAACGGCAAGGTCGACCCGGCGCTGGTGCGCGACCGCGTCGTGGTGGTCGGTGCCTCGGCGCCGGCGCTGCAGGACGTGCACGCGACCCCGGCCGCCGACGACCAGGTCATGTCGGGGCCGGAGATCCAGGCCAATGCGATCTGGACCGCGCTCCATCGCCTGCCGCTGCGCACCGCGCCGTGGTGGGCCGACATCCTGGCCATCCTCGCGCTCGGGCTCGCGCCCGCGATCGTCGGACTCCGCGCCCGGCCGCTGGCCGTCGCCTTCGTGGCGCCCCTGCTGGGCCTGATCTGGCTGGGGACCGCTCAGCTGGTCTTCGGCGCGGGCTGGATGGTCGACATGGTGTGGCCGCTGGCCGCGCTGGTGATGGGCACCACCGGCACGGTGGCGGGGCGCTACCTGGCCGAGCTGGGCGAGCGCCGCCGGGTGAGCATCCACAACGAGCTGCTCGAGCGCCGCGTGCGCGAGCGCACCGAGGAGCTCCGCGAGACGCAGCTCGAGGTCGTGCGCCGCCTGGCCCTCGCGGCCGAGTCGCGCGACGGCGACACGGGCGCGCACATCGAGCGCATGAGCCGGCTGTGCGAGCGCCTGGCGCTGGCCGCCGACTGGAGCGAGGCGGACGCCGAGCTGTTGCGCCACGCCAGCGCGCTGCACGACGTCGGCAAGATCGGCATCCCCGACCGCGTCCTGCTCAAGCCGGGCCGGCTCGACGACGCGGAGTGGGAGGTCATGAAGATCGCACGCCGAGAAGGGCGCGGTGTTGCTGAGCGACTCGCGCTCGGACCTCCTCCAGCTCGCCGAGGTCATCGCGCGCACGCACCACGAGCGCTGGGACGGCAGCGGCTACCCGCGCGGGCTGGCGCGCGAGGACATCCCGCTGGCCGGGCGGATCTGCGCGATCTGCGACGTCTTCGACGCGCTCGTGTCGCCGCGGCCGTACAAGGACCCGTGGCCGGCCGAGGCCGCCCTGTCCGAGATCCGCAGTCAGAGCGGCCACCAGTTCGACCCCGAGCTCGTCGACATCTTCGCGGGGCTCGAGCTGCAGTCCGCCGCGCCGCGCCAGTGGCCGGCCTCCGATCCGGCGCCCGTGGCCTGACCGTACGCTCGCCGGCCATGCACCGAACGGTCAACCGTCGTCCAGCGCGACCCGCGCTCCCTCAATCGCGGTACGCCATGCCAGCCGATCAGCCGACCCGTGATCGCGATCCTCCGGCCTCTCCTCGGTGCGGCCTTGCCGCCCTCGCCATCGTCGCGCTGGGCATCGCGCCCGCGCACGCCGACGATGACGACGACGAGTACACGGGGCCGTCCGTCGCCGCGCTGCAGGCCACGAGCGTCGGTTCGACCACGGCCACGCTGACCGCCAAGGTCACGGCCCGCGGCCGCTCGACGAACTACCGCTTCGACTATGGGCCCACGACGTCCTACGGCCAGAGCGTGGCGGCACGATGACCGCCGGCAGCACCGCCGTCCCCGTCTCCGCGTCGCTGCAGGGCCTCGCGCCCAAGACCGTCTACTACATCCGGGTCGTCGTGTGGAACAGCCGCGGTAGCGACGACGCAGACGGCCTCGCCGATCATGACCAGGGCCGCGCCCGCGGTCGCCACTCCCGCTCCGGCGCCCGCGCCGAGCGAGACGGCGCCGACCCGGCGCCGGCCGGCACGACACCGACCACGGCGGAAACGCCGGCGCCGACGCTCGGCGAGAGCATGGTCGTCGCGCCCGTCGAGGGCACGGTCAAGGTCCGCGAGCCCGGGACCGGGCAGTTCGTGGTCCTCGGCGCCGGCGACAGCGTGCCCGTGGGCAGCGTCGTCGACACGCGCGACGGCGCGGTCGCCCTGACCAGCGAGCTGGCCGGAGGCAGGACGCAGAGCGCGACGTTCGGCGACGGGCTGTTCGAGGTTCGTCAGTCCGCCAAGCGCGACGGCCTGACCGACATCATCCTGCGCGGGGGCAACTTCGCCGCCTGCGGCGGGCGCAGTGCCGGCCGCGGGCGTGCGGCTGCTGTGACGAGCGCCGCGCGCAAGGCCGCCCAGGCGCCGGCTGTGGGCCAAGGACAGCGGCGGGCGCTTCCGCACGCGCGGACGCAACAGCGTGGCCACGGTGCGCGGGACGCGCTGGGTGACGACCGACACCTGCGCGGGCACGCGAACCACGGTGACCGCGGGCTCGGTGTCGGTGCGCGACCTGCGCGCGCGAGCGGACCGTCGTCGTGCGCAAGGGCAGGAGCTACCTGGCCCGCGGGCGCCGCTGAGCGCTCCCGGCCCGCACGCGGCCCACTGTCGCCACTAGGGTTCCGCCGGTGGACGAGCCCGACGTCGCCACCGCCGTCACCCGCCTGGACGCGCTGACCCGCCGCCTGCGCCGCGAGTGCCCCTGGGATCGCGAGCAGGACGCGCGCTCGATCGTCCCGCACACCGTCGAGGAGGCCTACGAGCTGGCCGACGCGGCCAACGCCGGCGACGACGCCAAGCTGCTCGACGAGCTCGGCGACGTGCTCTTCCAGGTCCATTTCCTGTCGCTGCTGCTCGAGGAGCGCGGCGCGGGCGACCTGGCCCGCGTGGCCGACCACCTGCACGCCAAGCTCGTGCGTCGCCACCCCCACGTCTTCGGCGACGAGGCGGCCTCGACGGCCGGCGAGGTGCTGCGCAACTGGGACGCCATCAAGCGGACCGAGCCCGGCCGCGAGGACGGCATCTTCGGCGACGTCCCCGAGAACCTTCCGGCGCTGCTGCACGCGCGCAAGCTGCAGCGTCGCGCCGCCTCCACCGGCTTCGACTTCCCGGGCCTGGAGGGGCCGCTGGCCGGCGTGGAGGGCGAGCTCGAGGAGCTGGTCGCGGCCGTCGCCGCCGCCGGCGACCAGGCCGAGCGCGGCGCGGCGGCCGACGACCACGCACCGCGAGGCGCTCTTCCACGAGGTCGGCGACGTGCTCTTCGCGGCCGTCAACGTGGCGCGCAAGCTGCGCGTCGACCCCGAGCTCGCGCTGCGCTCCAGCAGCGGGCGCTTCCGCGGCCGGATCGAGGCGGCCGAGCGCCTGGCTGCCGAGGCCGGCCTGACGTGGGCCGACCTGCCCGCCGAGCACAAGCTCTCCTTCTATGCGCAAGCGAGGTACTCCGAGCCATGAGCCAGATCGACACGGTCCACGCCCGCCAGATCCTCGACAGCCGCGGCAACCCGACCGTCGAGGTCGAGCTCGTCCTGCGCTCCGGCGCGGCCGGCCGCGCCGCCGTGCCCAGCGGCGCGTCGACCGGCGAGTTCGAGGCCACCGAGCTGCGCGACGGCGGCGAGGCGTACGGCGGCAAGGGCGTCTCGCGCGCCGTCGACAACGTCAACGGCGAGATCGCCGACGCGGTGGCGGGCCGCGACGCGACCGACCAGGAGGGACTCGACCGGACGCTGATCGAGCTCGACGGGACGCCGAACAAGTCGCGCCTGGGCGCCAACGCGATCCTCGGCGTCTCGCTCGCCGCCGCGCACGCGGCGGCGGCCGAGGAGGGCCAGCCGCTGTGGCGCTACCTCGGCGGCGAGGCCGCGCACGTGCTGCCGGTGCCGATGATGAACGTCCTCAACGGCGGCGCCCACGCCGACAACAAGGTCGACTTCCAGGAGTTCATGGTCGTGCCCGTGGGCGCGGCGACGTTCCGCGAGGGGCTGCGTGTCGGGGCGGAGGTCTTCCACGCGCTGAAGAAGACGCTGGCCGGCCGCGGCCTGGGCACGGCGGGCGGCGACGAGGGCGGCTTCGCCCCCGACCTCGGCTCCAACGAGGAGGCGCTGCAGATGCTGATCGAGGGCATCGAGGCCGCCGGCTACACCCCGGGCGAGGACGTGGCCATCGCGCTCGACCCGGCCACGAGCGAGATCTTCTCCGACGGCGCCTACGTGCTCGAGCACGAGGGACGCTCGCTGAGCGCCGAGGAGATGGCCGCCTACTGGGCCGACCTGGCCGAGCGCTACCCGATCCTGTCGATCGAGGACGGCATGGACGAGGAGGACTGGGACGGCTGGCGCGCGCTGACCGAGCGCATCGGCGACCGCGTCCAGCTCGTCGGCGACGACCTGTTCGTGACCAACACCGAGCGCCTGAAGCGCGGCATCGACACGGGCGTGGCCAACTCGATCCTCGTCAAGGTCAACCAGATCGGCACGCTGACCGAGACGCTGGACGCCATCTCGACCGCGCGCGACGCCGGCTACAGCGCGGTGATGTCCCACCGCTCCGGCGAGACCGAGGACGTGACGATCGCCGACCTCGCGGTGGCCACCGGCTGCGGGCAGATCAAGACCGGCGCGCCCTCGCGGTCGGACCGCGTGGCCAAGTACAACCAGCTCCTGCGCATCGAGGAGGCGCTCGGCGCCGACGCGACGTACCCGGGGCGCAGCGTCTTCCGGTCATGACGCGGGCCTCGGACGCCGAGCGCGAGGCGATCGTCGAGCGCCTGCACGACGCCGGCGCCGAGGGCCGCCTGACCATCGAGGAGCTGGCCGAGCGCATCGACGCGGCCTACGCCGCGCGCACGCACGCCGAGCTCGAGCCGCTGGTGGCCGACCTGCCCGCCGCGACCGGCCCGGGCGCGGCCGTCGGGCCGGCGGGCGCGCCCATCCGCGCCGGCGCCCGCACCGGCCGGGCGGATGTCGTCGTTCGTGCTCGGCGTGATGGGCAGCGGCGACCGCCGCGGGCGCTGGCGGGTGCCCGCCCGCATGACCGTGGTCAACGTGATGGGCGGCGCCGACCTCGACCTGCGCGAGGCCGTGCTCGACGGCCCGGAGGTCGAGATCACGGTGTGGTCGCTGATGGGCGGCTCGGACATCGTCGTGCCCGAGGGCGTCCACGTCGAGCTCGGCGGCTTCGCCGTGATGGGCGGCAACGACCTGCGCCTGGAGGCGCGAGCCCCCGCCGCCCGGCGCGCCGGTCGTGCGCGTCAAGGCGTGGTCGCTGATGGGCGGCACGGACGTCAAGAGCCGCCCGGGTCGCCTGGGATTTCCCCATCTGGGCCAGGGCCCCCCGCGCCCGCCGCGGCTGCCCTGAGGTCCCGCGCGCCGAGCTCCGGGCCATCCGAGGTCGCAAGTTCACGCTATCCGTGAATTTGAGACCTCGGATGACCGAGAGCAGGGATTCCGCTTGCCCGGGCAGGAACGCGCGTCCGGGGGGCGAACGCGAAGGTGATGCCCTCCGCCCACGGTGCTCGCGCGACCCGCCGCGCCCTCACGCCGCGCCGCGCCCCGCGCCGGCGCCCGCGCGTCCTGGCCGGCGGCGCCGCGGCGATCCGCTGGGACCGCGTGTCGCGCGTCGCGCTGCTCGTCGTCCTGCTCGGGGTCATGATGCTCTACGCCGGCCCCGCGCGCTCGTACTGGGATTCGATGCAGCAGGCCAAGCAGCGACGCGCCGAGGTGGCCGAGCTCAAGCGCGAGAACGCGAAGCTGCGCGCCCGCCGTCAGGCGCTGCGCTCGGAGGGCGCGCTCGAGCGCGAGGCCCGCAAGCTCGGGATGACGAAGCCGGGCGAGCGCCCGTACGTCGTCGAGAACCTGCCGAAGGACCGGTGAGGCCCGTGGTTCGCCGTGGGTAGCCTGGCGGTGTGGCCTTCGACACGGCGATCCACCAGTGGCGCGAGGGCGAGCGGCGCCTGGAGTCCGCGCCCCCGCCGCAGCGCCCGGCGCTCGACCGCGTGACCGAGGCCATCGTGCGCGAGCTGCGACGGCGCCTGGGCGGCCCGTTCACCACCGACGAGCTGGCCGACCTCTACGCCGGCGGCACGGACTGGACGCTCGACCTCGCCGTGTCCGTCGCGCCCGGGGCCCCATTCGCCTGGGACCCGCGCACGGTCACCGATGCCGCCTTCGCCCGCTACGTGCGCGAGGCACGCGACTTCGCCGGGGGCCGCCGGCTCGAGTCCGGCTAGCGCGCCGAGCCGCCGTCAGCCGTCAGTCGCCGTCGTCGCCGTCGTCGCCGGCGCGGCGGATCACGATCTGGTCCTCCTCGACAGTGACCGTCACGGGCCGGTGGCCGGCCCAGTGCTCGGCGTAGACGGCGTTGTCGGCCACAGCGGGATCGAGCCACAGACCGTAGCCTTCCTCGCCGTGGTCGAACGTCCCCTCGAGCTCGCTGCCCTCGCCCGTCCGGCGGCGCCCGCGACCGCCGCGACGCCCGCGGCGGCGCGGCTTGGCGTCGCCGTTGTCGCCGGCGTCGTCGTCCTCGTCATCACCGCCGGCGGCACGGCGCTCGGCCGCCTCGGCCGCGCGGCGCTCGGCCTCCTCGGCGGTGCGGCGCTCCTCCTCCACACGCGCCGCCTCGGCCGCCTCGAGCTCGGCGGCGATCAGCGCGTCGTCCTCGGCCCGCAGGTCGATCTCGTCGTCGAAGTCGACCCCCGGGGCGTCGGGTGGCTCGCCGTTGGCGGCGAGGTCGTTCTGTCGCTTGAACGCCTCGATGTCCTGGACCGTGACCTCGAGCTGATGGGCGATCCAGGCGTCGGTGCGGCCCTGGCGGACCCAGCCGCGGATCTGGTTGAGGTGCGGTCGCAGAGAGCGTCGTGCCATGACTCGGCCGCGGAGCCTATACAAATGACCCGGGTGGGGATCCGCAGCGGTTGCGTTGCCGGCGGCGACGGCTGTAAGGTGCGCGAACCGCCCAGCAAGGCAGGGAGGTCATCAATGCTGGTACTGACGAGGAAGTCGAATCAGAGCATCATGATCGGGGACGACATCGAGGTGTCGGTCCTGTCGATCATGGGCGAGAAGGTGCGTGTCGGCATCCAGGCGCCGCGCGACATCCCCGTCTTCCGCAAGGAGGTCTACCTCGAGATCCAGCAGGAGCGCGCGGCCGAGATCGCCGGCTCCGGCGCACGGACCGAGGTCGACGCCGCCCTGCGGGAGCTGGGCACCACCAAGTAGCGCGCGCCTCGCCGCGGGCGTACGTGGTGGGCCTAGCCCATCACGATGTACAGCGCGCGGAACATGGCCACGGTGACGAGCACAGCCGTGGCCAGCAGCACGAGCACGAGCACCCAGAAGCGCGTCGAGCCGGCCTTGATCGTGCGCTGGCGATGGCGGCGGTGCAGACGCTGCTGGGCGTCGCGGAGCTGGCGCTCCCGCCGCTCACGGTCGGCCTGGGTCTCCTCGACGAACGCCCGCTCGAGCTGGGACAGGCTCTGTCGCATCCGCATCGCCACGGGCGCTGAGGCTACTACGCACGGGACGCCGTTCCGCGCGCCGCGGTCGCCCCGCACGCCCCCCACAGCCCCCGCCCGTCGCGGCGCGCGCGGCGCGCCAGGGCCACGAGGCGATCGGCGAACTCGACGTTGGGCGGGATCGTCAGCGGCTGCGCGTAGCCGTCGCGGACGAGCATCGCGTTGAACAGCCGGCCGTCGCCGAGCCAGACGTAGACGAGCGCGCGGCCGAAGCGATCGCGCTGCTCGGCGCCGAGCCGATAGCGGACGCGTCGTCCGTGCAGGACGCGCTTGGCGTAGGCCGACGCCTTGCGCCCGTAGCACTCGGCGTCGCCGTGGACCTCGGGCGTGTCGACGCCGATCAGGCGGCTGCGGCCCAGGCCCGCGAGGATCACCGTGTCGCCGTCGACGACCCGGACGACCCGTGCGGTCGCGTCCCCGGCCGGCGCGGCGTCGTCGCGGCCGCCGAGCACGAACAGCAGGACGGCGGCCGCGACGAGGACGAGAGGCAGGGCCCGGTGCATCGGCGAGCCACGCTAGACGACGGGGCGGGCGGGCCGGGCGCCCCGTCGCAGAGTCGTTGCGATCAGGTATCGAGAAGCGCGGAGCCCTGAATCGCAGCTAGCGTGAGCGCCATGAACATGGAGACACGATGACCATGGCCACGAAGACGGACACGCAGTCGCGTGCGCTGCACGATGCTGACAGCCACGATCTGATCCGCGTGCACGGCGCGCGCGTGAACAACCTCAAGGACGTCAGCATCGAGATCCCGAAGCGCAGGCTGACGGTGTTCACCGGTGTCTCCGGCTCGGGCAAGAGCTCGCTGGTGTTCGGCACCATCGCCGCGGAGTCGCAGCGGCTGATCAACGAGACCTACAGCGCCTTCGTGCAGGGCTTCATGCCGACGCTGGCGCGGCCCGAGGTCGACGTGCTCGACGGGCTGACGACCGCGATCAGCGTCGACCAGGAGCGGATGGGCTCCAACCCCCGCTCCACGGTCGGCACCGCGACCGACGCCGACGCGATGCTGCGCATCCTCTTCAGCCGGCTCGGGCAGCCGCACATCGGCTCGCCCGCCGCGTACTCCTTCAACGTCGCCTCCGTCCACGGGAGCGGCGGGATCACGGTCCAGCGCGGCGACAAGACCAGGACCGAGAAGGCGACCTTCAGCCGCACCGGCGGCATGTGCCCGCGCTGCGAGGGCCGCGGCTCGGTCAGCGATTTCGACCTGACAGCGCTCTACGACGACAGCAAGTCGCTCGACGAAGGGGCACTCACGATTCCCGGCTACAGCATGGACGGCTGGTACGGGCGGATCTTCCGCGGCTGCGGCTACTTCGACCCGGAAAAGCCGATCATGAAGTTCAACAAGCGCGAGCTCCACGACCTGCTCTACAAGGAGCCGACCAAGATCAAGGTCGAGGGGATCAACCTGACCTACGCGGGGTTGATCCCGACGATCCAGAGGTCGATGCTGGCCAAGGACGTCGACGCCATGCAGCCGCACATCCGGGCGTTCGTGGAGCGGGCGGTGGTGTTCACCACCTGCCCCGACTGTGACGGCACTCGGCTCAGCGAGGGGGCCCGGTCGTCGAAGATCGACGGCGTCAGCATCGCCGACGTCTCCGCGATGCAGATCTCCGACCTCGCCGAGTGGGTGCGCGGCCTCGACGAGCCGTCGGTGGCCCCGCTGCTCGAGGCGCTGGGGCAGACCCTCGACTCGTTCGTGGAGATCGGGCTGGGCTACCTCTCGCTCAACCGGCCGTCGGGCACGCTGTCGGGCGGCGAGGCGCAGCGCACCAAGCTGATCCGCCACCTCGGCTCCTCGCTCACCGACGTCACCTACGTCTTCGACGAGCCGACGATCGGGATGCACCCCCACGACGTCCAGCGGATGAACGACCTCCTGCTGGCGCTGCGCGACAAGGGCAACACCGTGCTCGTCGTGGAGCACGAGCCGGAGACGATCGCGATCGCCGACCACGTCGTCGACCTCGGCCCGCGCGCCGGCACCGAGGGAGGCGAGGTGGTCTTCGAGGGCGCTGTCGAGGGGCTGCGGGTCAGCGACACGCTCACCGGGCGCCACCTCGACGACCGCGCCTCCCTGAAGCCGTCGGTGCGGACGCCGTCGGGGGCGCTCGAGGTGCGCGGCGCCGGCACGCAACAACCTCCAGGATGTCGACGTCGACATCCCGCTCGGAATGCTGGTGGTCGTCACCGGGGTGGCCGGGCTCGGGCAAGAGCTCGCTGATCGACGGCTCGGTGGCCGGCCGGGACGGAGTGGTGTCGATCGACCAGGGCGCGATCCGCGGCTCGCGGCGGAGCAACCCGGCGACCTATACCGGGCTGCTCGACCCGATCCGCAAGGCATTCGCCAAGGCCAACGGCGTCAAGCCCGCGCTGTTCAGCGCCAACTCCGAGGGCGCCTGCCCCACCTGCAACGGCGCCGGCGTCGTCTACACCGACCTGGGGATGATGGCCGGCGTGGCCACGACCTGCGAGGAGTGCGAGGGCAAGCGGTTCGAGGCGTCGGTGCTCGAGTACCACTTCGGCGGCCGCGACATCAGCGAGGTGCTGGCGATGTCGGTGAACGAGGCCGAGGAGTTCTTCGGCGCCGGCGAGGCGCGCACGCCGGCCGCGCACAAGATCCTCGAGCGGCTCGCCGACGTCGGGCTCGGCTACCTCACCATCGGCCAGCCGCTCACCACGCTGTCCGGCGGCGAGCGCCAGCGGCTCAAGCTGGCCACCCGCATGGGCGAGAAGAGCGGCATCTACGTCCTCGACGAGCCGACCACCGGCCTGCACCTCGCCGACGTCGAGCAGCTGCTCGGCCTGCTCGACCGGCTCGTCGACTCCGGCAAGTCGGTCATCGTCATCGAGCACCACCAGGGGGTCATGGCGCACGCCGACTGGATCATCGACCTCGGCCCCGGCGCCGGCCACGACGGCGGCCGGATCGTCTTCGAGGGCACACCCGCCGACCTCGTCGCCGGCCGCTCCACCCTCACCGGCGAGCACCTCGCGGCTACGTCGGCCCTACGTGGCACGATCTCACGGGTGACCAGCACACCTGCCGCGGCGCAGCACCTGCGCGACCTCGCGCTGCTGCGCCGCGTCCGCGACCGCATCGACCGGGAGTACGCGCAGCCGCTGGACGTCGAGGCGCTCGCCCGCGGCGCGCACATGTCGGCCGGGCACTTCAGCCGCGAGTTCCGGCTCGCCTACGGCGAGTCGCCGTACGGCTACCTGATGACGCGACGCATCGAGCGCGCGATGGCGCTGCTGCGTCGTGGCGACCTCAGCGTCACCGAGGTCTGCTTCGCGGTCGGCTGCGCGTCGCTGGGCACCTTCAGCACTCGCTTCACCGAACTGGTCGGTGTGCCGCCCAGCGTCTACCGGGGCCAGGCGACGGACGCGACGGCGGGGATGCCGCCGTGCGTGGCGAAGCGGGTGACCAGACCGATCAGGAATCGAGAAGCGCCATCGCCGGGCCGCAGCTAGCGTGACCGGCATGGACATCACCATCCACGCGACGTTCCTCCCGCACGACGACCCGCACGCCTCCCTGGCCTTCTACCGAGACACGCTCGGCTTCGAGGTCCGCAACGAGGTCGAGTACGGGGGGTTGCACTGGAACACCATCGGCCCGCCGGATCAGCCCGGCACGTCCATCGTCCTGCATCCGCCGGGCGCAGATCCCGGGGTGACCGACGACGAGCGCCGCACCATCGCCGAGATGATGGCCAAGGGCACCTACGCCGGCATCCTCATGGCCACCAGGGACCTCGACGCCACCTTCGAGCGGCTCCAGGCCAGCGACGCCGAGATCATGCAGGAGCCCACCGAGCAGCCGTGGGGGGTCCGCGACTGCGCCGTCCGCGACCCCGCGGGCAACCTCCTCCGCATCCAGGAGCAGCGCTATCAGGCGACCGCGGCCTGCTGCTCCTCGTAGACCTTGATGAAGCGCAGGTACTTGTCGGCCACCTGCTGCGCGGCCGCGTCGCGATCGAGCGAGCCGTCGAGGAACCCCTTCAGCGCGTCCCACCAGATCGAGCGGCCGATGGCGAAGCCGACGAAGCCCTCCACCGGCGCGGCCACGCGCAGCCAGTGGTCGACCTTGTCGTCGCTCGCCCCGCGGCCGAGCAGCACGCAGACCACGCCCTCGCGGCCCTCGCCCTTGCGCGACTGCTGGGCCAGCATCTCCGCGTCGGAGCGCTCGTCGACGCCCTCGATCTTCCAGATGTCGACCTCGATCCCGTGCTCCTGGCTGTCGGCGATCGCCCGGCGCATGAGCTCGGGTCGCAGCTCGGCGTCGTAGCGGTCGGCGTCGCCGTCGACCGACGCGAGCTGCTCGTCGGTGGCCGGCACGAGCAGCTCGAACAGGAACTTGCGGTCGTGCTCGTGCAGCCAGTCGGCCAGGCGCTTGAGGCGGTCGAGCTGGCGCGCGTTCAGCTCGGCGTCGTCGTCCGGGTTGTAGCGGACGAGGACCTTGGAGAAGTCCAGGTCGAAGCTCTCGATGTGCTCGCCGAAGGCGTCGCCGTACTCGAAGTCGAACTCGTTCTGGCCCGACTTCTCGACCGGCATGGCCAGCTTCAGGCCCTGCGCCTTGGCCTGCGTCGGGATGTCGCTGCCGAACTGCTCGTCGACGAGCACGCCGATCTGATCGCCGGCCACCGAGCTCGCCTGCACGGCCTTGACCATGCCCTCGTAGATCAGGTGCTTGGCGTCGGCGATCGTGCGCGTCTGCTCGTCGGTGGGCTCGCCCTCGATCCCGAACATCTTCTTCTGGAAGGAACCCCGGTGGTCGAAGGCGAGGATGTAGAGCCTGCCGTCGTAGCCCAGTGCCATTGCGTCTCCCGTTTGCTTGCCGTTGTCGCCAGTCTAGGCTCTCTACCCGTTCCGGCGCGGGTGCCGGAGAGGACCGCCCTTGTCATCGATCACCCACAACTTCGTCGGGCCGACCGGCTCCGTCGGCATCGAGGAAGAGCTGATGATCGTCGATGCCGAGTCCCTGAATCTGGTCAACGCGATCGAGTCGCTGCTCGAGGACGCTCCACACGGGGAGATCAAGCCCGAGCTCATGGAGTCGGTGCTGGAGATCGCGACCGATCCGTGCGCCCACGCCGCGCAGGCCGGCGACCAGCTGCGGGCGCTGCGCCGCCAGGTGCGCGAGGCGGCGGCCAAGCGCGGCCTGACCGTCGGCTCGGCCGGCACGCACCCGTTCGCGCTCTGGGAGGACCAGCGGATCGCCGCCCGCCCGCGCTACCGCGACCTGGTCTCGTCGCTGCGCTTCGTCGCACGCCAGGAGCTGATCTTCGGGATGCACGTCCACGTCGGCGTCGACGACCCCGACAAGGCGATCCACGTGGCCAACGGGATGCGGGTGCACCTCGCCGTGCTGCTGGCGCTGAGCGCGAACTCGCCTTTCTGGCGCGCCGCGGCCACCGGGCTGATGTCGACCCGCACGCCGATCTTCCGCCAGTTCCCGCGCGTGGGCATGCCGCCCCACTACCGCGACTGGGAGGACTACGCGCGCGAGCTCGAGTTCATGGTCGACAGCGGTGTGCTCGACGACGCGACGTTCCTCTGGTACGACGTCCGGCCCCACCCGCAGCTCGGCACGGTGGAGATGCGCGTGTGCGACAGCCAGACCCGGCTCGAGCACACGCTGGCCCTGGCCGCGCTCATCCAGGCGATGGTCAAGGAGCTGTGCGAGCACTTCGAAGCTGGGAGGATGCTCTCCACGTATCCATGGCAGATGCTCGACGAGAACAAGTGGCTGGCCGCGCGCCACGGCCTCGAGGGGGAGCTGGTCGACCTCCCGAGCCCGGACCGGGTGGCGACGAAGGCGCTCGCGCGGCGGCTCGTCGATCGCCTGCGCGAGCACGCGCAGGACCTCGGCTCGTCAGCCGAGCTGGAAGGAATCGACGACCTGCTCCGCCGGGGCAACGGCGCCGAGCGCCAGGTCGTGGTCTACGAGGCCAACCACGACCTGCGTGAGGTCATGGCCGAGATCGTGGAGGCAACCGGTGCGTAGTCACATGCTCATCCCTCTCCTGGCGCTCGCCGCGACGCTGGCCGCGCCCGCCTTGGCCGGTGCCCAGAGCGAGGCGGTCGACCGCGCCGCGCAGGCGCTCCGCGACGCCCCCGTGTACCAGGACCCCGCCGCCGAGCGGGCGCTGAGCGAGGACGAGCTCGCCGCGCTGCGCCGCGAGGTCGAGGCGGCCGGCGATCGGATCTTCATCGCCATCCTGCCCGAGACGGCGGGCCGGCCAGACGACGTCACCCCGCAGCTCGCGCGCGCGACGGAGCGCGACGGCACCTTCGGGATCATCGTCGGGAACAGCTTCCGCGCCGTCTCGAACACCGAGCCGCAGCGCACGGCGGCGGCCGAGGCGACCGCCGCGCTCGACGAGCACTCGGGCGATGGCGCGGCGGCCGTGCTCGAGGACTTCGTCCGCCGCACGGCCGAGCCCGGCCTCCAGGCGCCGGCGGCCGAGGGCGCCGGCAACGACGGCGGCGGCAGCGGCGGCGGCGGCGGGGTCCCCTGGCTGCTGATCCTGCTGCTGGCGGGCGGCGGCCTGTTCGCGCTGCGCGCGGCCGGCCGCGGGCGTCGGCGGCGGGCCGAGCAGCAGGCGGCCTTCGCCGACGTGCATGCGACGGCCGAGGCGGACATCGCCGCGATCGCCGACGACATCCGCGACCTCGACGACGACGTCGAGCGGGCGGGCGCTCCGCCTGCGGCCAAGGAGGCATACCTGCGCGCGCTGGACCACTACGAGCGTGCCGACCGAGCGCTGCGCACGTCGGGCACGGTCCCGGAGCTGCGCGGCGTGGCCGAGACGGCGGCCGACGGTCGCTACGAGATGGCGGTCGCCCGCGCCCACCTCGAGGGGCAGGAGCCGCCCGAGCGCCGCGCGCCGTGCTTCTTCGACCCGCGTCACGGACCGTCGGTTCGCGACGCCGACTTCGCGCCGCCCGGCGGCGAGGGACGGCCGGTGCCGGTGTGCGCGGCGTGCGCCACGCGCCTGGAGCAGGGCGAGGAGCCCGAGGCCCGCAGCGAGGTCGTCGGCGGTCGCGACGTGCCGTACTGGGCGGCCTCGGGCGCCGGCTACTACGGCGGCGCGTTCGGCGGCTTCGGCCCCGGCCTGCTCGGCGGCCTGCTGATCGGGTCGATGTTCGACGCGCCGGCCTACGCCGCCGATCACGGCGACATCGGTGGCGGCGACTTCGGTGGCGGCGACTTCGGCGGCGGGGGCTTCGGCGGCGGCGACTTCGGCGGCGGTGGCTTCGGCGGCGGCGACTTCTGACAGGGGTCGCGGCGCCTCGGCCCGCCTCCTATCATCGGTTGGGATGGCCAGCTCGCCCGACCTCTTCGTCGTCTGCAAGAACTGCGGCGCCGAGGTCAGCCCGTACATCACCGAATGCCCGTACTGCGGGACGCGCCTGCGAAAGCGCGCCCCGAAGATCGAGCGCGACGGGACGGTCTCCGAGCCCAAGCCCAAGCCCAAGCCCAAGGCCAAGCGCAAGCCCGCCGCCCCGAAGCTCCCCAAGCGACCGCGCCCGAGCGCGCCGACCGGCCGGGACCGGCGCCCGTACGCGACCCTCGCGCTCGTGCTGGCCTCGGTGTTCGGCTACGTCCTGTTCTCGCTCGTGCGCGACGACGTCGCCGTCATCGGGCCGATCGGCGAGGAGTGGTGGCGGGTGGTCACGTCGCCCTTCGTCTACTCGAGCGCCTGGTACGAGCTGGCCGCGGTCCTGGCCATCGGCCTCTACGGCTGGCTGCTCGAGCGCCGCCACAACGCGTTCGTCGTGCTCGGGCTGTTCCTGCTCTGCGGGGCCGGGGGCGTCGCGTTGACCGCCGCCGTCGATCCCACGCCGGTGGCCATCGGCGGCAACGGCGCCGCGCTCGGCCTGCTCGGCGCCTGGGTCGTGCCCGACCTGCTGTCTCGCGCGCGAGGTCACGAGTACGACGGCGACCTGCTCGGCACGCTGGTCATCGCCGTGGTGGTGCTGCTCATGCCGCTGGCCACCACGGAGGCCAGCGCGATCGCCGGGTTCGCCGGCGGCGCCGTGGGCCTGCTCTGCGGCCTCGTGTTGTCACGCGCCGGACGCTGAACGTTCGCTCGCGCTCCGGGCGGATAGGGGATGATCGCGGCGGACGGTCGGCGCGGTCCCGCGGGACGAGCGCCGACGTCGCCAGCGGCACCACCTGTTCGCCATCGGCGGCTAGCACACACAAGGAGCTAGGTATCTGGTATACATCACACAACGTGCGGTTCTGGCGCCTGGAGGAGGCGCCCGCGCGTGGGAGAGGCACTGACTGCTGCACGTGGTGACGGTCCAAGCGACAAGCGCCGAGAAGCTCGTTCCCGAGCAGTTGAGCGGGCAGCTCGTCGTCCCCGCCCTGAACGCAAACGCCAGCGTCGGCCAGCGTGGCATACGAGGCGCTGCGCAACGCGATCCTGGCGATGGACGTGTACCAGTCGGACGCCGATCTCCGACTCGACGAGAAGACCCTGGCCGCCAACCTCGGGGTCAGCCGTACGCCGGTCCGGGAGGCCCTCGCCCGCCTCGAGCACGAGGGCCTCGTGCGGATCCTGCCCCGCAAGGGCGTCTACATGGTGCGCAAGAGCAAGGCCGAGATCATCGAGATGATCACGGCCTGGGCGGCCCTCGAGTCGATGGCCGCCCGCCTGGTGTGCGAGCGCGCCACGGACGAGGAGATCAGCACCCTGCGCACCCTGTTCGCCGACTTCGAGGATGAAGGGCTTCGCTCGCACATCAACGAGTACTCGGCGGCCAACCTGCGCTTCCACCAGCGGATCATCGAGCTCGGACGCTCACCGCTGATCCTGCACATGGCCCAGAACCTGCTGGTCCACGTGCGGGCGATCCGCGGTCGCACGATCGGCGAGGACGATCGGGCCGAGCGCTCGATCGTCGATCACATGCACATCATCGAAGCGCTCGAGGCCCGGGACACCGAGCTCGCCGAGCGCCTGGTCAAAGACCACGCCCTGAACTTGGCCGACCATGTCCAGCACACGGTCGACCACCTTGACTGACAGCAACCCGTTCCCCGCCGCCGAGAGCACGTCAGGGCGGGGTTGAGGAAGGAGAGCGACGTGAGCGCGACGACGAGGACCCCCGTAGCAGACGAGGCGACCACCAGCAGCACCGGCTCCGATCAGCAGATGATCTCCGGTGGCCACCTGGTGGCCAAGGCCCTGAAGGCCGAAGGCATCGATGTGATCTACACCCTCTGCGGTGGTCACATCATCGACATCTACGACGGCTGCATCGACGAGGGCATCAAGGTCATCGACGTCCGTCACGAGCAGGTCGCCGCGCATGCCGCGGACGCCTATGCCCGTGTCACGGGCAAGCCCGGCTGCGCGGTCGTGACCGCCGGCCCGGGCACGACCGATGCCGTCACCGGCGTGGCCAACGCCTTCCGGGCCGAGAGCCCGTTCCTGCTCATCGGCGGGCAGGGCGCGCTCAACCAGCACAAGATGGGCTCGCTGCAGGACCTGCCCGCACGTCGACATCATGAAGCCGATCACCAAGTTCGCCGGCAACGTGGTGACGACCGAGCGCGTGGCCGACATGTGCTCGATGGCCTTCCGCGAGGCCTTCGCGGGCGCCCCGGGCCCGGTGTACCTGGAGATCGGCCGCGACATCCTCGACGGCAAGGTGCCGCTCGAGAGCGCCGTGCTGCCCGAGGCGGGCCGCTACCGCGCCTCGACCAAGAGCATCGGCGACCCCAACGACGTCGACAAGCTGACCGAGATGCTGATGGCCGCCGAGCGGCCTTGCGTCCTGCTCGGCACCCAGGTGTGGACCTCGCGCGGCCACGAGGAGGCCATCGAGTTCGTCCGCACGCTCGACATCCCGGCGTACATGAACGGCGCCGCGCGCGGCACGCTGCCCCCGGGCGACCCGCACCACTTCCACCTCACGCGTCGCCACGCGTTCAACAACGCCGACCTGATCCTGATCGTCGGCACGCCGTTCGACTTCCGCATGGGCTACGGCAAGCGCCTGCCCAAGCAGGCGCAGGTCGTCCAGATCGACATGGACTACAAGACGGTGGGCAAGAACCGCGACATCGACCTCGGCCTGGTCGGCGACCCGGGCGCGATCCTGGCGGAGATCGCCAAGGCCGCGTCGGGCCGCAAGCCCAAGAACGCCTCCAGCCGCGAGCAGTGGGTGCAGGGCCTGCGCGACGAGGAGGCGCGCCTGAAGGAGGAGCGCCAGGAGCGCCTGATGAAGGACCAGGCGCCGATCCACCCGCTGCGCCTCATGCACGAGATCAACGAGTTCCTGACCGACAACTCGATGTTCATCGGCGACGGCGGCGACATCGTCACGTTCTCGGGCGGCGTCGTGCAGCCGAAGGGGCCGGGCCTGTGGATGGACCCGGGCCCGCTGGGCACGATCGGCGTGGGCATGCCGTTCTGCATCGGCGCCAAGCAGGCGCGCCCGGATCGCGAGGTCGTGTGCCTGTTCGGTGACGGCGCCTTCAGCCTCACCGGCTGGGACTTCGAGACCGCCGTGCGCTTCGACCTGCCGTTCGTCGGCATCGTCGGCAACAACTCCTACATGAACCAGATCCGCTACGGCCAGATCCAGAAGTACGGCGAGGCCAAGGGCGACATCGGCAACAAGCTGGGCGACGTCCACTACGACAAGTTCGCCCAGATGCTCGGCGGCTACGGCGAGGAGGTCCGCGAGCCGAAGGACATCCGGCCGGCGCTCGAGCGCGCCCGCGAGAGCGGCAAGCCCTCGCTGGTCAACGTGTGGGTGGACCCGGACGCGTTCGCGCCGGGGACCATGAACCAGACGATGTACAAGTAGGGGAGGGCGACGATGCGCAAGGCCCTCGAGGGCGTCCGGGTCGTTGACATGACCCATGTCCAGGCCGGCCCGGTGTGCACCCAGCTGCTGGCCTGGATGGGCGCCGACGTCATCAAGATCGAGCAGCCTGGCCGCGGGGACGTCACCCGCAGCCAGCTGCGCGACCTGCCCGACGTCGACAGCCTGTACTTCACGATGCTCAACTGCAACAAGCGGAGCCTGACCCTCAACATGAAGTCCGACGAGGGCAAGGAGATCTTCCGCAAGCTGGTCGAGCGCTCCGACATCGTGGTCGAGAACTTCGGCCCGGGCGTCATGGACCGGCTCGGCTTCAGCTGGGAGCACCTGAAGGAGCTCAACCCGAAGCTCATCTACGCGTCGCTGAAGGGCTTCGGCCCGGGCGCGCTGGAGAAGGCCAAGGCCTACGAGAACATCGCGCAGGCCACCGGCGGCGCGATGGCCACGACCGGCTTCGAGGACGGCCCGCCGGTCGTCACCGGCGCCCAGATCGGCGACTCGGGCAACGCGGTGCACCTGTTCGGCGCGATCTGCGCCGCGCTGTACCAGCGGACCCACACGGGCCGCGGCCAGCGCGTGCAGATCTCGATGCGCGGCGGGATCCTCAACCTGTGCCGCGTGAAGCTGCGCGACCAGCAGCGTCTCGAGCACGGGCCGCTCAAGGAGTACCCGAACAAGGAGTTCCTGGACTTCGTCCCGCGCTCGGGCAACGCGTCGGGCGGCGGCCAGCCCGGCTGGTGCGTGCGCTGCAAGCCGATGACCGACCACGGCACGAACGCGTGGCTGTACGTCGTCATCCAGCCGCAGGTGTGGGAGCCCCTGATGAACAAGATCGGGCACCCCGAGCTGGTCGAGCACCCCGACTACGCGACCCCCGAGGCGCGCCTCTCCCGCCTGGACGAGATCTTCGGCCTGATCGAGGAGTGGACGCAGACCAAGACCAAGTGGGAGGCGTTCGGCGAGCTCAACGCCATCAGCGTCCCGTGCGGCCCGGTGCTCAGCACCAAGGACCTGCTCGAGGACGAGGGGCTGCGCGCCGAGGGCATGATCGTCGACGTCGAGCACCCCGAGCGCGGGCGCTTCTCGACCGTCGGCTGCCCGTTCACGCTGTCGGACTCGCCCGTCCAGGTCCAGCGCTCGCCGCTTCTGGGCGAGCACAATGCCGAGATCCTGCAGGAGCTCCTGGATTACCAGGAGGAGGAGCTCGGGCGACTGAGCGCCGCCGGCGCCGTCTGACCGCGCCGCACCTGACACCGAATGACCCCCCAGATCAACCAAGAGGAAGTGCGATGTCGACAGTGACCCAAGCCCAGTCGGGCTCCCGTGAGCAGGCGACGGTCCGGGAGGTGCTGGATGGGGTTCGCGCCGACGGCCGCAACGCCCTGAGCGCCCCCGAGGCCAAGAAGGTGTGCGACGCGTACGGCATTCCCGTACCCGGCGAGGCCCTGGCCACGACGGCCGAGGAGGCCGTCTCCGCCGCCGACGAGATGGGCTACCCGGTGGTGGCCAAGATCGTCTCGCCCGACATCCTCCACAAGACGGAGGCCAAGGGCGTGCTCGTCGGCCTGAAGTCGGCCGACGAGGTCTCCGAGGGCTTCGACACGATCGTCGCCAACGCCAAGGCCTACAAGTCCGACGCCGACATCACCGGCGTGCAGGTCCAGCAGATGCTGCCCGAGGGCCAGGAGGTCCTCGTCGGCGCCATCAAGGATCCGTCCTTCGGCCCGGTCGTCACGTTCGGCCTGGGCGGCATCCTCGTCGAGGTCCTGCGCGACGTGACCTTCCGCCTGGCGCCGACGTCGGCCGACGAGGCCATGGACATGGTCAACGGGATCAAGACGGCCGAGGTGCTGCGCGGCGTGCGCGGCCGGCCGGGCGTCGACCAGCAGGCGCTGGCCTCGACGATCCAGGCCGTCTCCGAGCTCGTGACCGACTTCCCGGAGATCACCGAGGTCGACCTCAACCCGGTGCTGGCCACGCCCGAGGGGGCGACGGCCGTCGACGCGCGCTTCATCGTCGACTTCGACCAGGAGGACACGCGGCCGCCGCGGTACTCCAACGAGGAGATCCTCGAGACGATGACGCGGATGTTCAAGCCGCGCGGGATCGCGGTCATCGGCGCCTCGGAGTCCGAGGGCAAGATCGGCAACTCGGTCATGCAGAACCTCGTCAACGGCGGGTTCCAGGGCGAGATCTACCCGATCAACCCCAAGGCCGACGAGATCCTGGGCAAGAAGGCCTACAAGGACGTCTCCGAGCTGCCCGACGGCGTCGACCTGGCCGTGTTCTGCATCCCGGCCAAGTTCGTCGTCGACACGATCGCCGCGGTCGGCGACAAGGGCATCGCCGCGGCCGTGCTGATCCCCTCGGGCTTCTCCGAGACGGGCGAGGAGGAGCTCCAGCAGCCAGCTCCAGGAGACCGCGCGCGAGCACGGCGTGCGCTTCATCGGCCCGAACATCTACGGGATCTACTACCTGCCGCAGAACATGAGCGCCGCGTTCACGACGCCCTACGACCTGCAGGGCACGACCGCGCTGGCGTCGCAGAGCGGCGGCATCGGCATGGGCATCCTCGGGTTCGCCCGTTCGACCAAGCTCGGCGTCGCCGCGATCGTCGGCCTGGGCAACAAGGCCGACGTCGACGAGGACGACCTGCTGACGTTCTTCGAGCAGGACGACAACACGCAGTGCGTCGCCCTGCACATGGAGGACCTCAAGGACGGCCGCTCCTTCGTCGAGGTCGCCAAGCGCGTCTCGCAGAAGAAGCCGATCGTCGTCCTCAAGGCGGGCGCAACGCCCGCCGGCGCCTCGGCGGCGGCGTCGCACACCGCGGCGCTGGCCGGCGACGACAAGGTCTACGACGACATCCTGCGCCAGGCCGGCGTCGTGCGGGCCACGGGCCTGCGCGACCTGCTCGAGCTGTCGCGAGCGCTGCCCGTGCTGCCGACCCCGACCGGCGAGAACGTCGTGATCATCACCGGCGCGGGCGGGTCGGGCGTGCTGCTGTCGGACGCCTGCTACAACGGCGGCCTCACGCTTGATGGAGATGCCCGACGACCTCAACGAGGCGTTCATGAAGTTCATCCCGCCCTTCGGTGCGGCCGGCAACCCGGTCGACATCACGGGCGGCGAGCCCCCCGAGACCTACGCCAACACCATCCGGCTGGGCCTCGAGGACGAGCGGATCCACTCGCTCGTGCTGGGCTACTGGCACACCATCATCACCCCGCCGATGACCTTCGCCAAGGTGGTCTCGGAGGTGGTGGAGGAGTACAAGGCCAAGGGGATCGAGAAGCCGATCGTGGCCTCGCTCGCGGGTGACGTCGAGGTCGAGGAGGCCTCGCAGTACCTGTTCGAGCACGGGGTCCCCGCGTACCCGTACACCACGGAGACGCCGGTCGAGGTCCTCGCCGCGAAGTACCGCTGGGCGAGGATGGCCGGCCTGCTCGACAGCAAGCGGTGAGCGGTCGTCTCGGTCGCTGAAGAGAAGGAGGAGGAGGAGAGGGAGCGCACGCGAGTGTGAACGGAATGGAGCGCGGGCCGAGGAGGCGACGGGACCACCGTCGTCGCCCGCGCTCTCTGTAGGGGATTTGCAGTTCCTACTAGGGGAGAGTCATGGAGATTGAAGACAGGCCGCCCGGCGGAGGCGCCGGAGGGGCCCGCGGTGGCACGGCTGTCGTCGACGACGGACGGGTCTGGACCGCAGGCAAGCTGCCGCCGATGCCGATCCGCAAGCTGCCCGAGGCGCCGGAGGCGGCGCACATCCTCGGGCCGGCGATGATCCTGGTCGCGCTCGGAGTCGGGTTCGGCGAGACGTTCCTGTGGCCGCGCCTCGTGATCGTGTTCGGTCCCGAGATCCGCTGGCTGTTCCTGGTCGGCGTGATCGTGCAGACCATCGTGATGCTCGAGATGGCGCGTTATGCCATGGCCACGGGAGAGTCCATCTTCTTCGGCGCCGCGCGATTGGCCAAGCCGCTGATGTGGTTCTTCTTCGCGGTCGCCATCCTGGTCTACATCTGGCCGGGGCACATCTCCGGCGGCGCCGAGGCGCTCGAGGAGATCACGGGCATCCCGTGGCAGCTGTCCGCGAGCGTCGGGCTGATCGTGATCGGGATCATGTTCACGGTCGTCACGTACATCTACAACCTGATCGAGTCGCTGCTGGCCTTCCTCGTGGGTGTGCTGGTCATCGGCTCGGCGATCGTCGGCGCGATCGTCGGCAGCCTGTCGGACCTCGGTGAGGCCCTGCTCGGCACGGTCCGCTTCGACACCGGCATCCCCAGCGAGGCGCTGAACGCCACGTGGTTCCCGCTCGTCGTCGGCGCGCTGGCCTTCGCGGGCCCGTCCGGCATGCAGCAGATGTGGTACACGCTGTGGCTGCGGGACAAGGGCGCCGGCATGGGCGTGCACATCCCCAAGGTGCGCGGCCTGCTGCACGCCGGCGAGGAGGAGACGATCCCCAACGCCGGGCACATGTTCGACACGGACGACCCGGACGAGATGCGCAAGTGGAACGGGTGGCAGAAGTGGCTGCGCTACGACGCCATCCTGCTGTTCTTCGGCACCACCATGCTCGTGACCATCATCTTCACGGTCATGGCCATGAACGCGGCCGAGGTCAACCCGGAGGCGCGCACGGCGCTGCTCGAGGGTGACCGCGACGCGGCCTTCCCGGCGATGGCGGATGCGTTCGGAGAGGCGGCCGGGATCCTCGACCCGATCTTCTTCATCTTCATCGCGGTCGTCGGCTTCAAGGCGAGCATCGGCCTGTTCGACGCCTTCGCGCGCGGCCAGTCCGACATGACGTACTACTTCATGCCGGGCGCCAAGCGGTTCAAGATGGCCCAGCTGTACTCGATCTACCTGTGGGGCGTGATCATCTTCGGGCTGATCATCCTCAACTTCGGCCCGGCCGACGGTCCGACGCAGATCCTGGACATCCTGGCCTTCCTGTCCACGTTCGTCATGGGCGCGTACTGCCTGACGCTGGCGGCGTGCAACCGCAGGAACCTGCCGGAGAAGATCCGCCCGAAGATGATCATCACGGTCATCCTCGTGCTCGGCGGATCCGGGTACCTGTTCGCGCTGTTCTACAGCCTGATCAAGTTCGGCGTCACGGACCTGGGCTGATGACCATGACCCGAGCAGAGGACGTGATGACCGGCGTGCCCGACCAGGCGCCCGCTCCCGCCGAGTGGGAGCTCCTCGATCGCCGTCAGATGGTCGAGCTGTGCCTGCCGGGCGCCGTGATCGGGCTGCTCGGGGGACTGATCGCCGGGGGACTGGCCGCCACCGGCGGCCTGTCCCTCGGGCTCAGCCTGTTCTCCGCGATCGCGCTCGGCGTGCCGCTGGCGGCCGTCGGCGCGGTCTACGAGATCCTGCTGGCCAGGGGCAGCGTGCCGCTGGGCCCGCTGACCCCCGTGGCGATGGTCTGGGTGGTCGGCTTCCCCGCGGTCCGCATCGCGCACGCCGCGCTCATCAGCATGTACGCCGGCGATGCGGTCGCCGTGCCCAACGGCTGGGTGGACTTCATCGTCTACAACATCATCCTGAGCGTGCCCTTCGCGATCGGGTTCTGGTGGCTGCACGAGAACTTCGCCCCGCGCTGGTGGATGCACATCGCCGACCGCAACCCGGTCGCCGACATGTACATGAAGGTGCTCGTCAGCAGCGTGCGCCAGCGCCGCCGCGGAAAGTCGGACGGCCAGCTGAAGGGCTTGGCCGGCATGCAGGAGCGGCGACTGCGCAAGCGCAACAGGCTCTAGACGGAGGCGACTATGGATCTACTCGAATACCAGGGCAAGCAGCTCTTCGCCCGCCAGGGCATCCCGGTCCCCGAGGGTCGCCCGGCCACCACGGTGGACGAGGCGGTGGACGCTGCCGACGCGGTCGGCTACCCGTGCGTCGTCAAGGCGCAGGTGCAGATCGGCGGCCGCGGCAAGCTCGGCGGCATCAAGGTCGCGCAGAGCCGCGACGAGGTCCGCGAGCACGCGGGCAACATCCTCGGCATGGACATCAAGGGCCTCACGGTCCACGAGGTCTGGGTCGAGGAGGCCTCGGAGATCGAGGCCGAGTACTACACGTCGATCGTCTTCGACCGGGCGGCCAAGGCGCCGTTCATCATGCTGTCGACCAAGGGCGGCATGGACATCGAGGCGGTCGCCGAGGAGGACCCGAACGCGATCGCCTCGCTGCACGTCGACCCGCTGCTCGGCTTCCAGGACTTCCACGGCCGGCGCCTGGCCTTCGAGGCCGGCGTCGACGCGGACCTCGTTCGCCCGATCGGCGCGATGCTGACCAAGCTGTACGACGCCTTCGTCGCCGAGGACGCGATGCTCGTCGAGGTCAATCCGCTGATCGTCACGCCCGACCGGACGCTGAAGGCGCTGGACGCCAAGGTCACGCTGGACGACAACGCGATGTTCCGCCATCCGGAGAACGCCGCGCTGCGCAACCCGTCGGCCGAGGACCCGCAGGAGCAGATGGCCAAGGAGCGCGGGCTGACCTATGTCAAGCTCGACGGCGACATCGGCATCCTCGGCAACGGCGCCGGGCTCGTCATGTCGACGCTGGACGTGGTCGACCAGGTCGGCGGCAAGCCGGCCAACTTCCTCGACGCGGGCGGCGGCTCGAAGGCCGACGCGATCGTCAGCGCGGTCGAGGTCATCCTGTCCGACCCGAAGGTCAAGGCGGTCCTGTTCAACATCTTCGGCGGCATCACCCGCTGCGACGAGGTGGCCAAGGGCCTGATCGAGGCCTTCGAGCAGGTCAAGCCGCAGGTGCCGTTCGTGGTGCGCCTGGACGGCACGAACGACGAGGAGGGCCGCCGGCTGCTGTCCGAGGCGGGGCTGCCCGGCCTCGAGGTCGAGTCGACGATGCTGGGCGCCGCCGAGCGCGTCGTCGAGCTCTCGAAGTCCGGTGCGAAGGTGGAGGCGTAGATGAGCATCCTGATCGACAACGACACCCGGCTGTGCGTGTCGGGCATCACCGGCCGTGAGGGCACGTTCCATGCGCTGAACAACAAGCGCTACGGAACGAACGTGGTGTCGGGCGTGACGCCCGGCAAGGGCGGCCAGGACGTCGACGGCATCCCGGTGTTCGACACCTTCCACGACGCGGTCAAGCAGACCGACGCCAACACGGCGATGATCTTCGTCCCGCCGCGCTTCGCGGCCGACTCGATCATCGAGGCGGCGGAGGCCGGCATCCCGACCATCATCGCCATCACCGAGGGCATCCCGGCGCACGACGAGCTGCGCGTCTACACGCACCTCAAGCGCAGGCCGGGGGTGCGGCTGATCGGCCCCAACTGCCCGGGTGTGCTCTCGCCGGGCAAGGCCAACGTCGGCATCATCCCCGCCGACTTCTTCAAGCCGGGCAACGTGGGCGTGGTCTCGCGCTCGGGCACGCTGACCTACCAGATCGGCAACGAGCTGGCCCAGCGCGGCTTCGGCAACTCGACGATCGTCGGCATCGGGGGCGACCCGGTCCCGGGCTCGAACTTCATCGACGTGATCGGCCAGTTCCAGGACGACCCCGAGACCGAGCTGATCGTCATGAGCGGCGAGATCGGCGGGTCCGCCGAGGAGGAGGCGGCCGACTACATCGCCGAGCACGTGACCAAGCCGGTGGTCGGCTACATCGCCGGCTTCACCGCGCCGCCGGGCAAGACGATGGGCCACGCCGGCGCGATCGTCTCCGGCACCTCGGGCACGGCCGTGGCCAAGGCCGAGGCGCTCGAGTCCAAGGGCGTGCGCGTCGGGCGCACCCCGACGCAGGTCTCCGACATCGCCGTCGAGATCCTCGGCGGCTGAAGGTAGGCCGACTCGGGCGTCCGGGGTCTCCTGCCACCGCATGGGTGGGTGGGAGACCCCGGATGGCCCGCGCGCCGCAGCATCCGGCGCAAGCCCACGGTATGCGTGGGTTTCCGACGGATTGCGTGGTCGACCTCCCCTTCGATGCCCTGGCCGGGAATCGCCGTCGACGCTCGGCGGCGCGCACGCTTGGCTAGGGTGCCTCCGTGCCCGGGCGCCGGTACACCGCCGAGCAGGTCGACGCGGCCGTGCAGGCTCTGAGCGAGGCCGAGCGCTTCGGCCACGCGCAGGAGATCGTCACGCACGCCGCGCCCGGCCTCCAGCGCGTGCTGGCCGAGGCGCTGGCCGAGGGCGGCTGGTTCGGCCAGGCCCACGAGAGCCAGCTCACCCAGGCCGCTCTGAGCGAGGACGCCGACGAGCGCGTGACGCGCGCTGCGCACGCTGCTGGCCGAGGAGACGCGGCTGGGGATGCTGGTCGGCGTCGCCGTCGGCCTGGAGCTGGCGCAGGAGCTCATGGACACCAACGAACCCCCACAGGAGACCGACCCGTGAACATCCGCTTCCTCGGCCATGCCACCTTCGTGCTCGAGCACGACGAGACGATCCGTGCTCATCGACCCGTTCCTGAGCTCGAACCCGAAGGCGGCGGTGAGCGCCGACGAGGTGGCCGCCGACGCGGTGCTGCTGACCCACGGCCACTTCGATCACATCGAGGACGCCGTCGCGGTCGCCGGCCGCACGGGCGCCGCGGTGCTGGCGATCAAGGAGGTGGCCGACGAGCTGGCCGGCGAGCTCGGCGACGGCCACGACGTCCGCGACCCGAACCTGGGCGGGACGGTCGAGTTCGACTGGGGCTCGGTGCAGCTCGTGCCCGCGTGGCACACCGGCACGCACGCCCAAGGGCACGGTGCACACGCCCGCCGGGCTGGTCATCGAGCTCGGCGGCACGCGTGTCTACCACCTGGGCGACACCGCGCTGTTCAGCGACCTGCAGCTCGTCAAGCGCCGCGGGCGACATCGACGTCGCGCTCATGTGCATCGGCGGCCACTACACGATGGACCGCCACGACGCGGTCGTCGCGGCCGAGTTCGTCGGGGCCAAGCAGATCATCCCGTGCCACTACGACACGTTCCCGCCGATCGAGACCGACGCGCAGGCGTTCAAGGCCGAGGTCGAGGCCGCGGGCACGGCCGAGGTCGTCGTCCTCGCCCCCGGGGACGCGCACACGCCATGACCACCGCGATCGTCCTCATCGAGGCCGAGCGCGACGCGCTGCAGTCGCTCGGCGGCGCGCTGGCCGACATCGACGGCGTCGCCGAGGCGTACTCGGTCACCGGCGAGTGGGACTTCGTGGCGATCATCCGCGTGCCGCGTCACGAGTCGCTGGCCGACGTCGTCACCGGCCACCTCGTCACGCTGCCCGGCGTCAGCCGCACGCAGACGCTGGTCGCCTTCGAGGTCTTCTCGCGTCACGACCTCGAGGCCATGTTCTCGATCGGCGGCTGACGGACGGCTGACGGCCGCGACCGCCCTACACTGACCGCGATGTCCGTCGTGCGCCCCGAGTTCGGCCCGACGCTGGCCGAGCTCGTCGGGCCACGCGTCCGCGTGTTGCCGCGTCCGGCGCACGGTTGCCGTATGGGCCATGGTCGCCGTCGCGGTGGTCGCGCTCGTGCTGTTCGCGGCGCGCCTGCGCGCCGGCGAGCCGCGCACCGTCGTCGTCGTGCGCGACCCGGTGGCCTTCAACCTCGTCCTCGCCGAGAGCCTGCGCCGCGTCGCGCCGCGGCCCGGCGAGGTGCTGCGCCTGCAGAGCGTCGCGGCGGCGACCGCTCCGCAGTCGCTGGCCGTCTCTCCGCTGCGCCTGGCTCCGTACCGGGGCGACGTGACCGCGACGCTGATGGGTCGCACGCCGCGGCTGATCGACGGCATGCGCGCCACGCTTCCCGGCTTCGTCTGGCGCGGCGACGGTCGCGTGAACATCAACGAGCAGCCCGGCTACGAGATCCTGTACCAGTTCCGCCGCGACGGTCGCCTGACCTACGGCCGGCGCGTCCTGCTCGTGGCCGACGCCGATTCGCTGCCCACGCGAGGGGATCGACATGACGTTCCTGGCCGCCCGCTCGGATGCCGTGCCGCGCGTCGACGCCGTGGCGGCCGACCGGCCAGCTGCGGACGCCGCTGCGCTCGCTGCGCTTCGGGACGGAGCGGCCGTGAGCGAGGACGGCCAGGTCAGCTTCGACGACTTCGCGGCCATCGACATCCGCGTGGGGCGGATCGTCGAGGTGCGAGGACTTCCCGGAGGCGCGCCGGCCGGCATGGAAGCTGACGCGTCGACTTCGGTGCCGGAGTTCGGCGTGAAGCGCTCGTCCGCGCAGGTTCGCAACTACGCGCGCGAGGAGCTCGAGGGCCGGCTCGTGCTCGGCGTCGTGAACTTCCCCCCGCGCCAGATCGGCCCGGTGCGCTCCGAGGTGCTCGTGCTCGGCACGTACAGCGCCGAGGGCGTGCTGCTCCTCAGCCCCGAGCCGCACGCGAAGCTCGGCGATCGCGTCGGGTAGGACCGCTTCGCAGCTCAGCCGGCCAGCGGGCGCTCGGTCGCGCCGGGCTTCGAGCGCTCGGCGCCCTGCTTCGAGCTCGGACCGCTCGGTCGGGCGGCCGGGTGCGCGGTCGGCTCGCCCGTTTCGGCGCGGACGCGGAGCCGGCGCGAGCGCGCCGCCGGTGGTCGCCGGACGAACGCGCCGGCGCCGGCGGGGCGGGCGCCGATGTGGTGGACGCGGGCGGCGTGGTGGCCGGCGCCGTGCCCGTCGGCGGCTCGGTCGTGGCCGGCGGGTTGCTCGCCGGCGTCGTCGTGGCGGTCGGGGTCGTCGCGGGGGCCGTCGTGGGCAGGGTCGGCGCTGGGCCGAGCCGCCGGCGCAGCGCCGGGCGACGTGGCGGCCGCGGGCGCGCCCGGATCGGCGGGCGCGACGACGCCGCCGGACGCGGCCACGGCGCCGGGCTGCGCGGCCGGCGCGGCGCCGGCCGCGGCGGCCCCGCCGCAGCCGGTCCCGTCGCGTCCGGAGCGGCGGCGGTCCCGCCTGCGGCGGCGGCGGCCGCCTTGGCCTTGTCCGCGGCGTCCGCGCGGGCCGTTGGCTCGGCGCTGGGCACGGCGCTCGGCGCGCGGCCCGGACGTCTCGTCCTTGGTCGACGAGGCGGAGCTCACGGGCTTCGCGGCGGAGGCTCCGGCCGTGGCCGGCTGCGCCTGCGAGGCGACGACCACGGGCGCCGCCGGCGCGGCGACGGGAGCGGGTGCCGGCGCGGCCGCGGCCGCCGGCGCGGGCCGGCGATGGCGCACCTGGTCGACCTCGACGGCGCCGGCGGTCACGATCGCGGCGGCGGCCAGGCTGGCGGCGGCCTTCGACGCGACGACGCCGAGGCCGCCCGACACCGCGCCGCCGGCACCCACACCGGCCGCGCCGGCTCCCGCGGCGGCCGCGGCGCCGCCGCCGGCGCTGGCCGTCGTGCCCAGGTGGGCCAGCACGAGCTTCTTCAGCAGCAGCAGCGGCCCGACCGGCAGCATCGCGGCGAGCGCCTTGTTCGTGTCGCGCAGCTGCTTGCGGAACGCGACGCAGCGGTCGCACCCACGCAGGTGGCGGCGGACCGGCGCAGTTGTTCGGCACAGCCCCTCGGCCACCTCGCCCAGCTCCTCGCGGACCTCCTCGCAGGTCAGCAGCCGCGCCTCGGCCGCCTCGGCCAGCGACACGCGCGCGCGCACGAGCAGCGACTTGATGCTCGGCACCGTCGTCTCCATCGCCTCGGCGATCTGCTCGTAGGAGAGCGCGTCGATCTCGCGCAGCAGGAGCGCGGTGCGCTGCGTCTCCGGCAGGCCCTGGACGTCCTCCATGAGCTGCCGGAACTCCTCGCGCTTGTGCACCTTGTCGGCCGTGGTGGCGCCGTGCTCGGAGAGGTGCACGTCCATCGAGTCCACGCCGATGGCCTGCGCGCGGCGCAGATGGTTCAGCGAGCGGTTGCGCGCGATCCGGTACAGCCACGGGCGGACGTTGAGCGGACGCTCGTCGCCCAGCATCGCGTTGAAGGCCGCCGCGAAGACCTCCTGCAGGACGTCCTCGGCGTCCTCGCGCGACCCGAGCATGTGGCGGCAGAACGCCAGCAGGCGCGACTGGTAGCGCGCCACCAGCGCCTCGTAGGCGGCCTGGTTGCCGCGTCGCGTGAGCGCGACGAGTCGCTCGTCGGACTGGATGCGCAGCAGGGGCGTCGGGCCGCGAAGGCCCTCGGCGCCCACGTGGTTGAGGGCAGAGGCTTCCATGCGTGGAAAGGGGACCCGGACGCAGAAACACGGTCGGGTCCCCGAAGGTTGCGACCCCACAGCCTAGCCGGGACGCCGCGGTGCGGCGGGCACACCGTTGCGGCCGCGCGCAGCGCCAGGACGAAATCCCCACGGTGGCCGGGACGAGCCACAAGAATGCCCGCGCCAACAACCAGGGGGTTCGAGCTTCATGAAGATCTTCAGGGTGGTGCCGGTCGTGGCGCTGCTCGCCTCGCTCGCCGTGCCCGCCACGGCGCCCGCCGAGACGCTGTCCGTGGTCGCCTCGCGGATCAACAACCCGCGCCAGGTCACGCTGGGCCCCGGCGGGGAGCTGTACGTGGCGTCCGCCGGCCGCGGTGGCTCGCGGTGCCAGGGCAAGGGCGAGGACCGGCAGTGCTTCGGGTTCACCAGCCGCGTGCTCAAGCTCGAGGGCGGCGAGCGCGGTGTGGTGGCCGGCGGGTTCCTATCCCTCGCCGGGCCCGACGGGTCGTTCGCGGTCGGCGTCGACGGCGTCGGCGTGCGCCCCGACGGCACCGTCTTCGCCGTCGAGACCTCGGCCACGCCCGACGAGCTGCGCGGGCTGCCGCGGCGCGTGCGCCGCCAGACGGGCAAGCTCTACAACGTGACCTCCGGCGAGCGGCGTCCGCGTGGGCGACATCAGCGCCTTCGAGTTCGCGCGCAACGTCGACGGGGTCAGGGGCGATCGCAACTCGAACCCCTACGCCGTCCTCGGCCTGCCCGGCCGGACGATCGTGGCCGACGCCGGCGCCAACGCGATCCTCGACGTGCGCAACGGGCGCGTGAGCCTGCTCGCCGTGATCCCCAAGAACGGTCGCGCACCAGCCGGTGCCGACCTCGCTCGCGCTCGGACCCGACGGCGACATCTACGTCGGCGAGCTGGCCGAGCGCGCGGGCGTCGGGAAGGCGCGCGTCTGGCGGGTCCCCACCGCCGGTGGATCGCCCGCTCAGGTGGCGACCGGCTTCACCACGATCACCGGGCTGGCCTTCGGGCCTGACCGCAGCATGTTCGTCACCGAGCTGTTCCGCAACCCGCGGTCGCAGACGTTCCGTGGCGACGTCGTGCGCGTCGCGCCCGACGGGACGCGGACGCCGCTCGGGTGTGGGCAAGCTGATCGCGCCTGCGGGCGCGGCGGTCGATGCCCAGGGCCGGGTGTACGTGTCCAACCTCAGCGTGGCGCCGGCCCGCACTCCGCGGGCCAGCCCGTTCCGCGGCGCCGGCGGGCAGGTCGTCCGCATCACGCCCTGAGCCTCGGCGCGGGGGCGGCTGTCGCCGGCAGCCGCCCCCGCGTGCGCGGGCCGCGCTCGAGGGCGCCGATACCCGGGGCGGGAGTCGAACCCGCAGAGCTCTCGCGAGCAACGGCTTTTAAGGCCGCTGACTTTGCCGTTTGTCCACCCGGGCGCGGATCTCCCACCCTACGCGGATCCTCCGCCGCGTCGGCCATCGGTCCGAGCGGCCCGCGGCCCGCTCAAGAATCCGCGCCCGGCGCCGTTAGACCGGTCGGGGAACCGAGTTGCCGACATTGACCGCTGCCATCCGCCCGACGCTCGACCGGCGTCGCGTCGCCCGATCGCTCGGGCTCCTGTACGTCGCCGCGCCCGCGTTCGCGGAGCTGTGGCTCGTCTTCCCGCACCCGCCCGCGCAGATGCTCCGGCTGCTGGTCGTCTGCGTGCTCGCCCAGGCGCTCGGCGCCGTGCTGCTCGCCGGCGGCGCGGACGCCGCGCCGGCCTGGGCCCTGAAGGGAATGCTGACCGTGGCCACGCTGCTCGTCGCCGGCCTGTGCGTGTTCAGCGGGACCACCGACAACGACTTCGCCTACCTCTTCCTGTGGACGACGCCGTGCGCGTTCCTGTTCGGCCTGCGCCATGCGGTCGTGCAGGGAGCGCTGGCCGCTGCCGCGCTCGTCGGCGCGCGCGTGCTGGTCGACGGCAACCAGCTCGCCGGCGCCAGCCCGCAGCAGTGGCTGATCCCGGTCGGCACGCTCGTCGTCGTGGGCGCCATGGTGCATCGGCTGACCATCGAGCTCGGTCGCGCCGACCGCGACCGCCAGCGCAGCCGGCACGACCGCGCGGAGCTCGAGAGCCTCGCGCGCCGCCTCCGAGCGCGAGCGCGCCCGTCGCGAGGCGGCGATCGGTCGTCTGGGGCGCAGCGCGGTGCACGCCACCGACCGCCAGGAGCTGGTCGACGCCGCGGTGGCGATCGTCACCGAGACGCTCGAGGTCGAGCACTGCGCGGTGTTCGAGCTCGTCGACGACGGTGCTCGCGTGCGCCTCGCGGCGGGCGCCGGCGTGCTGGCCGGCGCCGCCGGCGCAGGAGCCTGCCGGTCGAGGATCGCCTGCTCACCGGCTGGGTGCTCGCCGACGAGGAGCCGGTGGTCGTGTGGGAGTGGGCCAGCGAGCGGCGCTTCGACGCCGCCGCCCTGCGCTCGCGCGGCATCCGCAGCACCGCGGCCGCCGGCGTCCGCGGCCGCATGGGGGCCTTCGGCGTCATCGCGGTGCACGCGCCGGACGTCGGCGCGTTCTCCGCCGAGGACGGCCAGTGGCTGCAGTCGGCGGCCGACCTGCTCGCCTCCGCGCTGGATCGCGAGCGCAGCGAGGCGCTCGTGCGCCACCAGTCGCTGCACGACGCGCTGACCGGGCTGCCGAATCGCGCGCTGTTCTACGACCGCGTCGGCCACGCCTTCGCGCGCGCCGAGCGTGACGGCACCGACGTCGCCGTGCTGCTGCTCGATGTCGATCAGTTCAAGACGATCAACGACTCGCTCGGACACGAGGCGGGCGACGACCTGCTCGTCGCGCTGAGCGCACGGCTGCTCGACGTCACGCGGGACACGGACACGGTCGCGCGGCTGGGGGGCGACGAGTTCGTCGTCCTGTGCGAGGTCGAGTCCGAGGCGGAGGCCTTCGCGATCGCCGACCGCATCGCGCGCGCCTGGGAGCAGCCGATCCGCGTGGGGACCGGCGGCGAGGTCTTCGTGTCGGCCAGCGTGGGCATCGCCGTGGCCGCGCGAGAAGCAGGCGGCCGAGAAGATGCTGCGCGAGGCGGACGCGGCCATGTACCGCGCCAAGGAGGCCGGGCGCGGGCGCTCCGAGCTGTTCGACGAGGACATGCGCCAGCGCGCCTTCGAGCGCCTGCGCACGGAGAGCGACCTGCGCCGCGCGGTCGAGCGCGAGCAGTTCCGCGTGCACTACCAGCCGATCGTCGACATCGCCGACGGGCGGCTGATCGGCGTGGAGGCGCTCGTGCGCTGGGAACGGCCCGGAAGCGGCATCGTCGGGCCCGACGAGTTCATCGACGTGGCCGAGGAGACGGGGCTGATCTCGCCGCTCGGACGCGGTGTCCTCGAGCGGGCCACGGCCGACGTGAGCGCCTGGCGCGCGCGCCATCCGAAGGCCGCCGACCTGCGCGTCACCGTCAACGTGTCGGGCCACCAGCTGGTGCGACCCGAGTTCCTCGACGAGGTCCGCGGCGCGCTGCGCCGCTCCGGCCTGGACCCCGAGAACCTGGGCCTCGAGATCACCGAGAGCGTGCTCATGAACGACGTCTCGCCCGCGCGCTCGACGCTGGACGCCCTGCGCGAGCTCGGCGTGCGCGTGCTGCTCGACGACTTCGGCACCGGCTACTCGTCGCTGGCGCGGCTGAAGGGCTTCCCGGTCGATGCCATCAAGATCGACCGCTCGTTCGTCGACGGCCTCGGCTCTCAGGACGAGGACACGGCGATCGTCGGCGCGATCGTCGAGATCGCCGACAGCCTCGGTCTGGAGGCGATCGCCGAGGGCGTCGAGCAGCCCGAGCAGGTCGCCCGGCTGCGCGAGCTGGGATGCAGCGCCGCCCAGGGCTACCTGTTCGCGGCGCCGATGCCGTCCGACGAGCTGCAGGCGCTGCTGGTCGACGGATCCGCGCGTCCGGTGGAGCGCCTCAGCGCCTGAGCACCTGAGAGGATGGCCGCGTGGCGCCCCCGGCCACCACGATCGCCGCAGAGGCTCGTGCGCGTCGAGGGGCGTGCAGGAGGTGGCGTCGCGCGACCGGCTGGCCGGTCCGCAGAGGACCTAGCGGCCCGACGCGCGGGTCAGGCGACGGCGCTGCTCTGGCGCGCGGCGATCGCGGCCACGTCGTCCAGCACGGTCTCAGCCAGCTGCGCGTCTCCGGAGATCTCCAGCTCGGTCCGCGAGCCGTCCAGGCCGAAGGCCTCGACCCACGCGCGCTCCGGACCGGCGATGCGAGCGTCGGCCTCGGGCGCGCTGCGCTCCTCGTAGGTGACCGTGCCGTCGGCCACGCGCAGCACGTAGCTGTGCAGCGGCTCGGAGCCGCGCGTCACGCGCAGCTCGACCGTGCCGCGCACGCTCGCCGGCAGCTCGAGCCCCGCGGCGCAGCGCAGGATCGCGCCGATGTCGATCGCCTCGCCGGGGCGCGGCGGTCCCCAGGCCCACCGGTATCCCCAGCGAGCGACCGAGCCGATCACGGGCAGCAGGTCACGGGCGCGCTCGGTGAGCTCGTAGTCGACCCGCGGCGGCACCTCGCGGTAGCGCTGGCGGGTCAGGAGTCCATCGGCCACCATCCGGTTCAGCCGCGACCGCAGCTGCTCGGTGGAGATGCCGGGCAGCACCCGCTGCAGCTCGACGAAGCGCCGCGGCCCGCCGGCGAGATCGCGCACGATGAGCAGGGTCCACTTGTCGCCGACGAGGTCCAGCGCACGCGCGTCCGGCGCCCACTGGTTGTACGGGTGACGCTTCGGGGGCGGTATGGCGGAGATGGACTGGCCTCCTGAATCGCGGGGGGAACGGTGGATGCCTGGGCCGCCACCGCGAAGAGTAGACGACCGGTCGGCGCCAAACCCGGGGCTGGTCAGGCCGTGGCCGAACGTCCTAGCGGAGGAGCATTCGACGTCGAACGCCAGATTCCGCGTCGCCGTTCGTTGGAGTGTCCGATGGGCACGGTCATCTCTCTGGACGACTGGCGCGCGCGCCGCCGGTCGCCCCACTTCGACGCGCCGCGCGACGAGCGCCGCGGCGTGCGCCCGATCTTCTTCTTCGACCTCGCCTCGCCGTGGACGTACCTGGCCGCCGAGCGGGCCGACCGCCTGCTCCCCGACCTGCGCTGGCGACCGGCGAGCAGCGCCGCGCTGTCCAGGGGCGCGGCGGACTCCCGCGACCCGGTCGTGCGCGCGACGGTCGAGCGCCGCGCGCTCGAGATCGGGTTGCCGATCGCCTGGCCCGACGGCCGGTGGACCGCCCGCGGCGCGATGCGCATCGCCTCGCTGGCCGACGAGCACGGCTGCGCCGCGCCGTTCGTCCTCGCCGCCGCGCGCCTGGCCTTCTGCGGCGGCTACGACCTCGGCGACCCCGAGATCCTGGCCGAGGCCGCGGCGGCCGCCGACCTGGACCTGGAGGAGGCGCTGCGCGCCGGCGGCCAGGCCGCCCGCGACGCCGACATCGAGCGGGCCGCGCAGCGGCTGCTGCGCCTGGGCGCCGGGGAGCTCCCGGCCGTCATCCTGCAGGGCCTGCTGTTCGCGGGCGAGCGACGCCTGAGCGAGGCCGCGGCGGCGGCCGCCGGGCCGATCGAGCACCGCCGCCGCCGCGCGCTGCGGTGATGCCGACGGTGACCGTGGCGTCGCCGGTGGCCGCAGGTAACAATGAGTCGATGCTCCGCGCCGCACTGCGTCTCCTGCTCGCCAAGCTCGGCCCACGCTACCCGCGTGTCGTGCTCGCGCTCGTCTTCGGGCTGACGTTCCCCGTGGCGCTCGGCGGAGCGTTCCTGCTCGACCTCTACGTCGACCTGCCGCCCGGCCAGTTCTGGCGAGTCGTCGCCGTGACCGAGTCCGCCGTCGCGCTGGAGGTCGTGGCCGCGCTGTGGGTCGCCTTCCGTCACCTGCGCCCGGCCGACCCGTGGCTGCGCGGCGAGCGCACGCCCGGCAGCGCAGCGACCGCCTGGCGCGCGCTGGCCGGGCTGCCGCTCGACCTGATCCGTTATGCGCGCGGTCTGCCGATCGCGCTGAACATCGTCCCGCTGTCGCTCTACCTGGCCATCGAGCTCGGGCGGCCGATGTTCCCCTCGGTCCTCGTGATCGGCGCCGGCGTGGCCGTGGCGCTGGCCTACGCGATGTTCCTGCGCTTCTTCGGCATCGAGCTGACGATGCGCCCGCTGCTCGAGCGGATCGCCGCCGACGTGCCCGACGGCGTCGAGCTGGGCCGCACGACGGTCCCGCTGCGCTGGCGGCTGCTCGTCGGCCTGCCGGTGATCAACGTGATCACGGGCGTGACCGTCCTGGGCCTGGCCACCGACGAGCCGGGCCTGCGGGCGCTCGGGGTCGGAGTGCTCGTCGCCCTCGCGGTCGCCTTCACCATCTCCTTCTACCTGTCGCTGCTGCTCCTGCGTTCGATCGTCGGCCCGATCCAGGACCTGCAGGAGGGCACGCGCCTCGTGGCCGCGGGCGATCTCAGCGCGCGCGTCCCGGTGCTGGGCAGCGACGAGACGGGCCGTCTCGCCGCCTCGTTCAACGGGATGGTTGCCGGGCTGGAGGAGCGCGAGCGCCTGCGGGAGGCGTTCGGGGCGTTCGTCGATCCCGCCATGGCGGATCGCGTGATGGGCGAGGGCGCGGGCCTCGATGGCGAGGAGGTCGAGGTCACCGTCCTGTTCCTCGACATCCGCGGCTTCACCGCGTTCGCCGAGCGCGCGAGCGCCCGCGAGGTCGTGGCCGAGCTCAACCGCTTCTACGAGCTGATCGTGCCCGTGCTGCTGCGCCACGGTGGCCACGCCAACAAGTTCGTGGGCGACGGCGTGCTCGCCGTGTTCGGGACGCCGGAGCCGCTGCCCTACCACGCCGACTGGGGCGTGGCCGCCGCGCTGGAGATCGCCGAGGTGGTGCGCGACGAGTACGACGGCGAGCTGCGGATCGGCGTGGGCGTGAACTCCGGGCCGGTGGTCTCGGGCACCCTCGGCGGAGGCGGGCGCCTCGAGTTCACGGTCATCGGCGACACCGTGAACATCGCCGCTCGGGTCGAGGAGATCACGCGCGCGACCGGTGACGACGTGCTCATCACCGAGCACACGCACGCTCTCCTGCACGGGGACTACGGCGGCTTCATGGAGCGCGGCAGCGTCCCGCTCAAGGGCCGGGCGGCCAGCGTCCAGCTCTATGCGCCGGTGGCGGCCGGGGGCGACGAGACGCGTGCGGACGCGTCGGCAGCGGTGCGCGATGCGCATGGACGGCGACGCCGGCGAGGCTAGGCGGTGGGTTCGCTCGGCGCGGCGCGGCGCAGCTGAGGGATGAGACCCGACGGCTGAGGATGGAAGCCGCCCCGAGAGGCGGCTTCCAAGCTGGCCCCGACAGGACGGGCAGGGGTACGTGCCATGCCTGAGCCATGAACGGTCCGAGCGGCGGGAGGCGCCGATCGATGCGGCTTCGCCCGGAACCTATGAGGCCGGTTGGTGGCAGGCCTGACCTATCGGTAGACGCGCCCTTCCGGCCCGCCGATTGTCTGCCCGTCCGCTTGGCCACGGCAATCATATATTCGTCCAGAGGGACCCCCGGAATTGGTGAAGGCTCCCGAGCGTTCGCGCGCGCGCTCGGCAAGCGCTGGGAGTCCGTCGGGAGCGTGGGATCGGCGCGTCGTCCGGACCGCCAGAGCGACCGTCACGGTCGCCGGCGGAGCGCCTCAGGTCGTGCGATGCACCGCTTCCAAGGCGGCCCCGCGAAGGATGTCGTGCTCCGAAACCTCCGCGGAATGGAGGCAAAACAGGCGCAGCGCCTCGATCAGCATGGCGGTGCCGGCGACGATCGTGGGCGCCCGGGCCGGCTGCAGGCCGCGAACCAGCGCGCGGTCGTGCTCGGGCATGGCCGCGAGCTCGGCGAGCAGCTCCTCGCAGCGTCGCAGCGGCAGCCGGTAGCCGTGCACTCGGGCCGCGTCGTATGGATCCAGATGCTGGTCGATCGCAGCCAGCGACGTCGGGGTGCCTGCCACCGCGATGGCGGCGCGCGTGCTCGCGCGGACATCCTCGGGGACGGTTGCGGCGAAGGTCTGGCGGACGTCGTCACGCAGCGCACTCAGCTCCGCCACGCTGGGAGGGTCGCTGTGCAGATGGCGCTCGCTGTGGCGGACGACGCCCGCCTGCGTCGAGGCGTGGAAGCGCACGTCGCCGCGTGAGCCCACCACGAGCTCGGTCGACCCGCCGCCGATGTCGATGACCACCACCGGCGCAGGCGCGCCGGCGTCGCGCTCGCTCGTGGCCCCGCGGAACGTCAGCCGGGCCTCCTCGGCGCCGCCGATCGTGCGGGCGTCGAGCCCGAACTCGTCGCGCACCCGTCGCTCGAAGGCGGGACCGTTGGTCGCGTCGCGCACCGCGCTGGTCAGCACGGCCGGCACCGGCTCGCCGAGCGGCTCGCCGATTGCCTCCGCGATCTCCTCCTCGATCCCGAAGGCGGACCCGGGGCAGTCGACGCGGAAGCGCTTCGGCGGAATGTCGTCGCGCGGCTCGACCGGAAGCCCGAACAGCTCGTCCCACCCGAACAGCTCGTAGTTGCCGGCGTTCAGCAGGATCGCGCGCGCGGGCATCGGGCAGGTGGCGTTGTGGTGCTCGACGCCCGCCTTGATGTGAGCCAGCATCTCCGCCTCGAGGCTCACGTCCGCCTAGCTGCGACAGCGTCGATCTTGGCCGCCATCACGAAGTCGTTGCGGGTCAGGCCGCCGATGCGGCGTGGGTCGTGAGGTCGAACTCGCCCGGCCCCAGCCCAGCTCGATGTCGGGGTGGTGGCCCTCCGCCTCGGCGACCAGCGCGGCGCGGGCCACGAACCCGAACGCATCGCGGAAGTTGCCGAACGAGAACTCTCGCCGCAGCTTCTGGTTGCCGTCGCGCTGCCACTCGGGCACCTCGCGCCGAGCGCTGGCGGCCTCGTCCTCGGGGAGCGGCGGGGTGCCCTTCTCGCAGGCCTCGCAGTGCTCTGATGCAAGCTGCTCATGAGGAGTACGGGAGCGACGGGACTCGAACCCGCGGCCTCCGGCGTGACAGGCCGGCGCTCTAACCAATCTGAGCTACGCCCCCGAACCAGCTGCGAGCCTCGGCCATTGTAGTGCACCGTGGCCCGAGGGGGTCCGGCACGTGGGGACGGGTAGCTCGCGACCATGAGGGAGAGCGATGGCGACGTAACAGTGAACCTCGACGACATTCCCCCTGCGTTCGGCGGGCCGATGAGGCTCGTGCGTGACGGCTTCGGAGTGGAGTCGTTCGGCATCCAGGTGATCGACATGCCGCCCAACGCGGACCGCTACCCGGAGCACGACCACTCCCACGACGGGCAGGAGGAGGTCTACACCGTGCTCGAGGGCCTGGCGACGCTGCAGCGCCGGCGGCGAGGAGCACCAGCTGCGGCCCGGGGATCTTCGCCCGCGTGGGCCCGAGCGAGAAGCGCAAGCTCGTCACCGGCGTCCGAGGGCGCGCGGGTGATTGCGCTCGGGGGCGTGCCCGGCAAGGCCTACGAGGTGAGGAGTTCACGAAGCCGCAGGAAGACGCATGACGCCGGTTGGACCTCGGGATCGACGGGCCGCGTCGCGCTCGTGATGGGCGCGAGCAAGGGCCTCGGCCGCGCGTCCGCGGCCGCGCTGGCGCGCGAGGGCGCGCGCGTGGCGGTGGCGAGCCGGTCGCGCGGAGCGCGATCGAGCAGGCCGCGGCCGAGATCGCCGCGCGAGACCGGCGGCGACGTGCACGCGCTCGCGGCCGATACGGACGCGGTCGAGGAGCTGCCCGCTCTCGTCGAGCAGGTGCGCGCGAGCTCGGGCCCGTCGAGATCCTCGTCACGAACACCGGCGGGCCCCCGCTCGGCGACCCGCTCTCCTTCGAGCGCGAGGAATGGGAGACGCGCCTACCGCAGCCTGGTGCTGGCGCCGCTGGCGCTGATCGAGGCGGTCGTCCCGGGCATGCGGAGCGCGGCTGGGGCCGCATCGTGAACGTCACCTCCATCGCGACCAAGGAGCCGATCCCGGGGCTGATGCTCTCCAACAGCCACCGGCTCGCGGCCGTGGGCGCGTTCAAGACCCTGTCGCGGGAGCTGGCCCGCGACGGCATCCTGCTGAACAGCGTCGCGCCCGGGCGGATCGCGACGGACCGCATCGCGAGCATGGCCGGCACGTCGCTCGAGGAGCTGCGCAGACGCGCCGCAGCCCGACATCCCCGTCGGGCGGCTGGGCACGCCGCGACGAGTTCGGCGACGTGGTCGCGTTCCTGTGCTCGGAGCGCGCGTCCTACGTCAACGGCGTGAACCTGATGGTCGACGGCGGCCTCGACGCGCGGCATCTGAGCGAGCGGCTATTCGGTCTCGACCCGCATCGCGGCCGCGAGCTCGCCGCCGAGCACGTGCACCCGGCCGTCGAAGCGGGCGAACAGCGGCCCGCCGAACGGCTGCCGGTCGACGATCTCGAACCGTTCGCCGGGCGTGATGCCGAGCTCGGCCAGATAGCGCAGCATGCTCGGGTCGGAGTCCGAGACGCGCACGAAGACGCCGCGCGCACCGGGCTCAGCGCGGCGAGGCTCTCGGTCTGCCGCTCCTCGATCTCCAGCTCGCGGCTCGGGATCGGATCGCCGTGCGGGTCGTGGGTCGGGTTGCCGAGCTTGGCCGCGATCAGCTCCTCCAGCTCCTCGGACAGGACGTGCTCGAGCACCTCGGCCTCGTCGTGCACCCGGTCCCATGGCACGCCCAGCGACTCGGCCAGGTAAAGCTCCAGCAACCGGTGATGGCGCAGCACCTCGAGCGCCACGCGCCGGCCGCTCGGCGTGAGCTTCACGCCCTTGTAGGGGACGTGGCGACGAGCCCGAGCTCGTCGAGCTTCTTGACCATGCTCGACGCCGAGGCCGGCGTCACGCCGAGCCGCTCGGCGAGCGCGTTGGTGGTGACCGGCCCGCCGCCGCGCTGCTCGAGCGCGTAGATCGCCTTCGCGTAGTTCTCGATCGCCTCGGACGGCCGCGCGTCTTCGTGCTCGTCGCGGCCATCAGACGCTCACCAGCAGGCTGGTCGCGTAGAGGATCGCGAAGCCCGGCGAGGATGCCCGGCCACGCTCGCGGGATGGAGCGCGCGCCCCGCTGCCGATCGCGGATCGACGGCACGCAGCTGCTGGATCACCTGCACGATCGCCCCGGCCCCGGCGCCGAGCAGCAACGCGGCGACGCTCGAGTTGAACGCCGAGGCCCCGATCCACGCGCCCGACGATCGCCGGCGCCCCGGCGATCAGGCCGAGCAGCGCGAGCCGCCGAAGCGCGGCGGGCCGCGCGGCACCGGCGCGACGATCGCCAGGCCCTCGGTGGTGTTGTGCAGCGCGAAGCCGATCACCAGGAAGGCGCCGAGGGCAAGCGCGCCGACCGCGTACGCGGAGCCGATCGCGAGCCCCTCGCCGAGGTTGTGCAGCCCGATCGCGATCGCCACCAGCAGCGCCACGTGGCCGCCGTCGCGGCCCCGGCCGCGTGCGCCACTCTTGCGCTGCTGCAGCCACGCCTCGCACGCCCGTCAGCACCAGGTAGGCGACGACCCCGCCGAGGAAGACGAGCGCGGCGCCGCCGAGTGCCTGCGAGCCGTCCGCCGCGACGTCGATTCCCTCGAGCGTCGCGTCGATCGCGAGGAAGCCGAGCAGCCCGATCGTGACCGCCATCAGCACGCGCACCCAGCGGGGGTCGATCCGGCGCACGAACGGCAGCCACAGCATCCCGAGCGTCACCGGCAGGACGCCGACGTAGAAGCCCAGCAGCGCCATCAGCCCGTAGAAGCCGACGTCGGTGTCCGGTGTCTCGACCGCGACCGCGATCTCGTGCTCGATCGTTCGCCCCGGTCGAGGTCACGAGCTGAACGTCGTACGCGCTCGCCCTCGATCCACGGGTAGCGGACGTCGACATCGGCGGTCTCGAGGCGGCCCCGAGTCCGTTCGACGTGCGGAAGTCGGCGAAGCCGTCGTTGACGATCACCTGCGCGACGCGTCACCGCGTCCGGCCCGTCGTTGCGGACGGTGAGCTTGATCTCGCCGGGCTTCAGCACCGTGCGCTCGACGGCGAGCTCCTCGACGGGCGGGCCGTTGCGGTCGCCCAGGCCCGGGTCCGTCGAGCAGCGCGAACGCCCCGACCGCGGCCGCGATCAGCAGCAGCGGGATCAGGCCCGAGCAGCCAGGCCGGCAGCCGTCCGGGCGCCGGCGCTCGTCGCGGCCGCCGTGCGCGCCTCCATCAGCTCGACCTCGAACAGGCCCATCCAGCCGAGCTGCGCGAACTCGGACTGGTGCGCGTGGAACATGTACCTGCCCTTGTAGGGGAAGCGCAGCTCGAGGATCCCGCGCTGGCCCTGGCACTGCATGATCGTGTCGGTGAACTCGATGGGCTCGAGCGACGTGCCGGTCGGGAAGTAGTGGAAGAAGTTCGCGTGCACGTGGAACGAGTTGATCGGGTCGAACTCGAGCACGTTCACGAGGTAGATCCGCACCAGCTCGTTCGCGCTTCACCCGGATCGGCTCGTTCATGTACGCGAAGCCGACCGTGTTGACGGCGTAGACCTCGTTCGCGAGGTCGAAGTTCGGTGTCGAAGCCGTTCATCACCATCACCTGCTCGTCCGCGTCGGGCGGCCCTTGCTTCGGGTCGACGATGAACGCGCCGTACATGCCCGCGCGCGATGTGCTCGGCCAGCGGGCCACGTGGCAGTGATAGAGGTGCAGGCCGAACGGCTCGGCGTCGAACTCGTAGGTGACGGACTTGCCCGGGCTGCGATCGCACCGAGCCCGACGCCCGGGCACGCCGTCCATCTCGGCGGGGTGGATGCCGTGGAAGTGGATCGTGTGCGGATGCGCCGACCCGTTCGCGAACCGGATCCGCAGCCGTTCGCCCTCGCGGCGCGCAGCGCGGGCGCCGGGACACGCCCGTTGTAGGTCCAGGCCGGGAACTTGACGCCGGGCGCGACCTCGATCTCCTTGTCGCTCGCGACCAGCTCCCACTCGCGCAGCACCCGCCCGCTGGCGCAGCCGGCGGGTCTTGCCATGGTCGAAGTCGCGCAGCAGCGCGGTGGGGTCGAATCCGTTCGCGCGTGGTCGACGGTGCCGCCCGTCTGGAACCCGGGGTGGTCCGGGACCTCACCGTGCCGGCGTGGAGTAACCGGCGCCGGCGTCCCATGGTCGTGGGCCTCCTGCGCGCCCGCCGGTGCGGTGTAGGCCAATGCCTCCGAGCCTCGCGACCGCTCCCGCTCCCAGCGCGGGAGCGATTGCGGCGAGCATCCTACGGCGGCTGAGGCGATGCACGACGCAGGATTATGGCATG
>CAWBBQ010000008.1:0-37740 GCA_963787065.1 uncultured Actinomycetes bacterium | reverse complement strand
CGTGGCCGAGCGCTACGGGGCGTCCTCGTCGAGCAACAGCTGCACGGACGACACCTTGTCCTCGAGCGTCTGCTCGCGGTCGCGGCGCTCGTCGAGCTTGAGCACCGAGTACACGCGGGGAATGCCCATCTCGAACGGGACCGCGTGCAGCTCACCCACCACCGCCAGGATGTCGGCGGTCGAGCCCTGCAGGGAGGTGCCCATGGCATGCATCGCGTAGCGCACGCGGTCCTGCGCGGCCAGGCGGCGCTGGATCTCGGCCACGTAGCGGCTGGCGCTCGCGTCGGCGCGGCCCAGCGCGATCACCGTGAGGTCGGCGGTGGCCATCGGTCAGGTGATCCTCCGGGGCATCGGCCGGCATCCTCGCACCGCCGCCCCGGGGCGGGTCCTGCGCCTACCAGGCCTGCGACGCGCCGCAATGCGGGCAGGCGACCGAGGCCGAGACGTCAGCCTCCCAGACGAAGCCGCAGCCGCAGGTGTACTGCGCGCGGTCGTGCGGCCCTCCCGAGTCTCGCAGGCGGCGTTCGTCGGCAAGGTCGTCGACCGGCGCGGGCTCCGGCTCGGCCACGGGCGTGGCTGCCGGGTCGCGCCTGAATGGCGTCGGGCGTCTCGTCGTCGGGCCGCTGCGGCGGCGCGAGTCGGTGTGTCGTTTGGATCTGACTCGCATGTGGTTCTCCCCAAAGGACGCTCGGGCCCGGCAAAGGTTTCGCACCGTTCCGCGTTTTCCGGCCAAGCCCAACACAACCCAACATTGCAGGCGTGCGTTACGCGCCCGTTGCGCCCCCGCACAGCGTGTGAGACGGTCCCGTTCGGCATACTGGGTGCGTCCCATGAACCCTGCTCGTAAGCGCCGCATCCGACTCGTCGCCGCCCTCGGGGCGGCGCTGCTGCTCGCGATGGCCCTGATCTACACGAGCTTCTCCGCGTCCAGCGAGGCGGTCACGCCGAGCCGCCTGGCCTCCGGCGCCGACAGCGGCCGCGCCTACCAGCTCACCGGCAAGGTCGTCGACGGCTCGGTCTCGGACATCCCGGGCGGCAAGGTCTTCCGCGTGCGCGACCGCGACGGCTCGACCTCGGTGCCCGTGCGCTACGTCGGCGCCGTGCCGGACCCGTTCCGAGAGGGGCGCGAGGTGATCATCACGGTGCGCAAGCAGGGCGAGACGTTCGTGGGCGAGCGCGACTCGCTCGTGACCAAGTGCCCGTCGAAGTTCACCGACAAGCCCAGCCAGCAGACCTAGTGGGCCTGCTCGCACCACGTCACGAGACGACCCGCTAGCCGATGGCCACCGTCGGTCGCGCCTGCCTGATCATCGCGCTGGCCGTCAGCGTCTACGGCGTGGTCGCCTCGGTCCATGGCGCGCGGGCGGGTCGGCCGGACTGGATCGCGTCCGGTCGCCGCGCCGTCTACGCGCTGGCGCTGCTGTCGGTCGCGGCGTTCGCGGTGCTGGAGATCGCCTTCCTGAGCTCGGACTTCTCCTTCGCCGTCGTCGCGTCGCACTCCTCGACGACGACGCCGACCTTCTACCAGGCGGCCGCGGCGTGGTCGTCGCAGGAGGGCTCGCTGCTGCTCTGGCTGCTGCTGCTGTCGCTGTGGTCGAGCCTCGTGCTGTTCCTGACCCGGCGGCGCCTGCGCGACGTGGCGCCCTACGCCACCGCGGTGCTGCTGACCTTCGGCGCGTTCTTCAGCGGGCTGCTCGTGTTCGCCGCCTCGCCGTTCGGGACGCTCGCCGCGGTGCCGGCCGAGGGCGTCGGCCTGAACCCGCTGCTGCGCCACCCGAGCATGATGATCCACCCCCCGATGCTGTACTCGGGCTACACGCTGTTCGCCGTCCCGTTCGCGTTCGCCATCGGCGCGCTCGTGGCCCGCCGGGTCGACGCCGAGTGGATCCGATCCACGCGGCGCTTCGCCCTTGGCGCCTGGTTCTTCCTCGGGGTCGGGATCCTGCTCGGCGCGCGCTGGTCCTATGCGGAGCTGGGGTGGGGCGGCTACTGGGCCTGGGACCCGGTCGAGAACGCGTCGCTGATGCCGTGGCTGACCGGCACCGCCTTCCTGCACTCGGTGATGATCCAGGAGAAGCGCGGGATGCTGCGCGTCTGGAACGTCTCGCTCGTGCTGGCCACCGGCGTGCTGGCCATCCTGGGCACCTTCCTCGTGCGCTCCGGGATCCTCGACTCGATCCACGCGTTCGGGGCGTCGACGCTCGGCGTGCCGTTCGTGACGCTGATCGCGGTCATGATCCTCGGCTCGATCGCGCTCGTCGTGACGCGCCGCGACGTGCTTCGCTCCGAGCACCGGCTCGACTCGCTGCTGTCGCGTGAGGCGATCTTCCTGGCCAACAACCTCGTGCTCGTCGGGCTGTGCTTCGTCGTCTTCTGGGGGACGTTCTTCCCGCTCATCTCCGAGGCCGTGACCGGCAAGAAGGCGTCGGTCGGGCCGCCGTGGTTCGATCAGTACACGGTGCCGCTCGCGCTGCTGCTCGTGCTGCTGTCGGGCATCGGCCCGGCGATCGCCTGGCGCAAGGCGACGGCGGCCAACCTGCGGCGCAACTTCCTGTGGCCGATCGCCACCGGCGCCTTCACGCTCGTGGCGCTGGTGACGCTGGGAGTGACCGAAAGCCTGCCGGCGGTGATCATGTTCGTCGTCGGGGCCTTCACGATCGGAGTGATCGTCCAGGAGCTGTGGCGCGGCGCGGCGGCGCGCCGCGCGATCGCGGGCGAGAACCCGGCTGTCGCGGTCCTCACGCTGGTGCAGCGCAACCGGCGCCGCTACGGCGGCTACACCGTCCACGTGGGGATGGCCGTGCTGTTCATCGGCGTCGCCGCCTCGTCGGCCTTCCAGCAGGCCCGCGACGTGCAGCTCTCGCCCGGCGACCACGCGTCCGTGGCCGGCTACGACATCCGCTACGTCCGCTCGACGGCCCGGATCGCCCAGCGCGACGGCGAGCTCGAGAAGATCTCCTTCGGCGCCGTGCTCGACGTGCGCAAGGACGGCAAGCGGGTGACGGTGCTGCGCCCCGAGCGCGGCTACTACCCGTCGATGGACCGGGCCGGGTTCGGGCCGCTCGGGCGCTTCTTCGAGGGCGAGGCGACGAGCGAGATCGGGATGAAGGCCGGGCTGACGCGCGACCTGTGGACCGCGATGTCGCCCGACATCGGCAAGCTGCGTCCGATCATCGACCGCGGCGACGACGCGTTCGCCAAGGCGGAGGGCAAGATCCCGCCCGCGATGGAGGCCGCCCTGCTGGGCCAGGCGATCACCGGGCTGGTCGATCGCTACCGGGAGAGCCCGCCGCCGGCCACGTTCCGCCTGATCGGCTCGCCGCTCGTGGCCTGGATCTGGATCGGCGGCCTGATCGTGTTCGCCGGTGGGCTGATCGCCATGTGGCCGGCGCGCACGCCGGTGCGCCGCGAGAGCGCGGTTCTCGCCGCGCGGCTGGCGCGCGACCTCGGCCGCGCCTAGTGGGTCTTCTTGTGACGTGGTGCGTGAAATGCCGTGATGCGGGCGCCGTCAGGCAAGGACGCAGACCCGAAGGAATCCCTCTGGGGATTTCGAGGGTCGAGGACACCGCCTGGCGGTGATCGGCGCGCGCCATTTCGCGTGCAACGTTGCGGGGAGGCCCACTAGTCCGTGGTCGGCCGCCTGACGCCCTCGGGTCCGTGGACGTCCTCGCCCCGCTGATCGTGATCGTGCTGCTCGCCGTGGTCGTGCTGGTGGTCAGCGCGCCGCTGCGTCGCGGTGCGGCCGCCCGCGAGCACGAGCACGACGAGCTCGAGCGCGCCGACCTCGAGGCGGCGCGCGACGCGAAGTACCGCGAGATCCGCGACGCCGAGCTCGACCTGCGCACGGGCAAGCTGTCCGAGGCGGACTGGCGGGCGACCGACCGCGACCTGCGCGCCGAGGCGATCGCCATCCTGCGGCGGCTCGACGCGCTCGGCGAGCCGTCGGGCGACCGGCCGGCGCCGGATTGAGGCGCGCTACCATCGCGCCATGGAGCTCATCCTGTCGATCGTCCAGGTGATCATCTCGGTCGTCCTGATCTTCCTGGTGCTCATGCACTCGGGCAAGGACGCCGGGCTGTCGGGCGCCTTCGGCGTGGGCACCGGTCAGGGCCCGCTCGGAGGCGGCTCGCTCGTCGAGCGCAACCTGAACCGCTGGACGGTGGGCTTCGCGATCGCCTTCACGGTCAACACGATCATCCTGCTCAAGTCGCCCTGGGACTGAGGACGGTCCGCGCGTCGCCCGGGTCGGTGGCGCCGACCGGGCGCACCGGCGTATAACTGGCGCTGCACATCCGACGTGATCCCGTGGCTGCGGAGGCCGCATGGTTCACCTGCGCATCATCGCCCCGCCGGCGAGCAGCGAGGACGCGCTCATGCTGCTCGGTGAATCGCCGTACGTCTGCAACGTGATCCACCTGCCCGGCGCGGCGCACAAGCCCGACGGCGACGTGATCCTCTGCGACGTGGCGCGCCACGAGGTCAGCGTCATCATCGACGACCTTCGCGAGCTGCACGTTCCGGAGGAGGGGTCGATCGCGATGGAGATGATCGACACCGACATCTCCGCCGCGGCGGCGTCGGCCGAGGAAGCCGCCGACAAGCTCCCGTTCGGCGACGCGGTGGTGTGGGAGGACGTCGAGGCGCGCACCTCGGAGGAGACGCAGCTGTCGATCAACTTCGTCGAGTTCATGATGATCGCGACGCTGATCGGGGCGGTCGGCATCCTGCTCGACTCGCCGATCCTGATAGTCGGCGCGATGGTCGTCGGGCCGGAGTTCGGGCCGATCGCCGCGCTTTGCGTCGCGATCGTCCAGCGGCGTCCGGCGCTCGCCCGGCGGTCGGCGGTCGCGCTGCTGGTGGGCTTCCCGATCGCCATCGCGGCCGCCTTCGTCTGGTCGCTCGTGTTCCGCTACACGAACCTGGCCGAGGGCCCGGGCGAGGTGCACCCGTTCACGCAGTTCATCTCGGCGCCCGACTTCTTCTCGTTCTTCATCGCCTACCTGGCCGGCACGGCCGGCGTGCTGTCGCTGACCTCGGCGAAGTCGGGCGCGCTGATCGGCGTCCTCATCTCGGTGACGACGATCCCGGCAGCGTCCAACATCGGGGTGGCGGCGGCCTACGGCGACTGGAGCGAGGTGGGCGGCGCGGCGACGCAGCTCGGCGTGAACCTGATCGCGCTCGTGCTCGGCGGCGTGGCGCGTCTCTGGGTCCAGCACCGCGTGTGGGAGAAGCGCCGCAAGCGGCACCTGACGCAGGCGGCCCGGCTGGCCGCCGGGCTGACCGCTGACGGCGCGGAGACCGCCGACGTGTCGCTCAGACCGTCTGGCCGGTGATCCGGAAGCCGGCGGCGCGCAGCGCGGGGCAGACCGCGCCGGTGGCGAAGCGCCGCCCGTAGAAGTCGGCCTCGCAGACCAGCCGCTGACCGGCCGTCAGCGCCTCCGTCGCCTCGAGGATCCGCAGCGCCGAGTCGGTGAAGCGCACGTCGCGCACGGGACGTCCGATGCGCCCGTCCTCGATGAGGAACGTGCCGTCGCGGGTCGTGCCGGTCAGCAGCGTCTGCTTCTCGTGGACGGGGTTGACGTACCAGAAGCGCGTCACGTACAGGCCCCGCTCGATCGGCGCGACGAGCTCGGTTTCGTCGGCTGCGCCGCCGCCGGTCAGCACCAGGTTGGTCGGCATGGCCCCGAAGCCGCCACCGCCCGGCACCAGCGCGTGGCCCGTCGTGCGCGCGCCGTCGCCGGCGCGGGCCGCCGAGCGCGTGTCGTGCACCACGCCGTGGGCGACGCCGTCCTGGATCAGCGGCAGCGGCCGCTTGGGGACGCCCTCGGCGTCGAAGGCGCGCGGCAGCGTGCGCGGGAAGCGCGGCGAGTCGCTGAGGTTGATGGCCGACGACGCGACGCGCGTGCCCAGCCGGCCGTCGAGGGCGCCGCGGCCCTCGGCGTGGGCGAGGCCGTTGAAGGCGAGGTAGGCAAGGAAATCGAGCAGCGTGCCGACCGCGTCGGCCTCGAGGACGACCGGGTACTCGCCGGGCTCGAGCTCGACCGGCTCTGCGGCCGTCACCTTGGCCGCCGCGCGGCGCGCGATCCCCGACGGGTCCAGCGCGCCGGCGGCCACGGCCGCGTCGGCCCCCCAGCCGGAACGTCCGGTCGGGCTGCGGGCGATGACCTTCATGAAGGCATCGGTCACGTCGTCGCGCGCCCGGATGCCCTTCGACGAGGCGATCGCCGTCTCGACCGCCCCGGCCGTCCAGATGCCGAACGCCTCGAGGTCGTGCTCGGCGCAGGCGCCGAAGGCATCGCCCAGCGCCTCGCCCGCGCGGGCCGGGTCCAGTGCGGCGGTGCCGGGGTCGAACCCGTGGTGGCCGCGCACCGGCGCGGGCTCGGGCAAGCCGGGGTACTCGCCCGCCGCGCCCGCCGCGCGCGCCGCGGCGCGCGCGCTGGCGTCGGCGCGCGCGGCCACGTCGCGCAGGCCCGCGTCGGTCAGGTCGTTCGTCTCGGCCGAGCCGGTGTGGCCGTCGTGGACGCGGAAGATCGAGACGCCCGTGTCGTTCACCTGCGTGGCCTGGGTGGGCATCGAGCGCGCGAAGCGCGACACGAGCGAGCGCTCGCGGGTCACGGTGGCCTGCGCCTCGCCGGTGGTGTGGGCCAGGGCGCGCTCGGCCACGTCGAGCGCGAGCTCGGGCACCGCCGCGGTCATGCGACGCCGACCTGGACCTCGCGGAAGCGCGCGGGCGCGGCGCCGTGGGAGACGGACATCACCTGCCCGGGCTCGCCCTTGCCGCAGTTCGTCAGGCCCCACAGGCGCCAGTCCTCCGGGCCGCAGACGGCATCGAGGGAGCCCCAGAAGCGCGGGGTGATGCCGGCATAGGAGGGGTTGCGCACGAGCCGGCCGAGGCGCCCGCCGCGGATCTCGCGGCCGACTTCGGTGGCGAACTGGAACTGGAGCCGGCGGTCGTCGATCGACCACGACCGGTTCGTCTCGAGGTACAGGCCCTCTTCGGTGTCGGCGATCAGGTCCTCGAGGCTGCCCGCCTGGCCCGGCTCGATCGACACGTTGGTCATGCGCACGATCGGCTGGCGCGCGAAGCCGTCGGCGCGGGCGCAGCCGCCCGACGCGTCCAGGCCGATCGACGCCGCCGACTCGCGGTTGGACAGCGTGGACCGCAGGACGCCCTCGGCGATCAGCGGGTAGCGGCGCGCGGGGACGCCCTCGTCGTCCCATCCGAACGACCCGAGCGCGCCCGGCGTGGTGGCGTCGGCCATGATCGTCAGCTCGTCCGAGCCGTAGCGCAGCGACCCCAGGTCGCCGGGAGCGACCCAGCTCGTGCCCGCGTAGGAGGCCTCGCCGAGCAGGATGCGGTCGAGCTCGAGCGCGTGCCCGATCGATTCGTGGATCTGCAGGGCGAGCTGCTCGCCATCGAGGACGATCGTGGTGACGCCCTCGGGGCAGGCCGGCGCGTCGAGCAGCTCGAGCGCCTCCTGGGCCACGCGCGGGGCGTGCCCGGCGAGGTCGAGCGCGAGCACGTGCTCCCAGCCGGCGGCGGCGAACAGCCCGCCGTGGGACAGCGGGTAGGAGCGAACCTGCAATTCGCTGCCGTCGGTCGCGAAGGCCGCGATCCCAGCGCCGCTGGCCACGAGCTCCTGCGTGCAGGCCGCGCCGTCGGTCGAGGCCAGCGCCTTGCGCTCCCGCCACGCGCGCACCCCGGCGATGGTGCGCACGATCCGCTCGTCGCCGGTGCGCAGCGCGGCCTCGGCCGTGAACAGGTGGTCGAGCTTGTCCTCGAGCGAGACGTCGAACGGGTCGAGCTCGTGTGGCGAGGCCCAGTGGCCGCGCGCGGGGGAGACCGGCGCCAGCGGCCGGGCGGGGGCCGCGGGCTGCGCCTCGGCGATGGCCAGCGCCCGGGAGAAGGCCGCGTCGGCGCCGTTGGGGCTGACGTTGCGCGTGGCGGCGAAACCCCAGCCGCCGCCGACCCGCACCCGCACACCGATGCCCTCGGCCGCGCCCGAGTCGATGTCGTCGACGCGCCCGGCGCGCACTGACAGCGACTCCTCGCGGCGGTCGACGTGGCGGGCCTCGGCGTACGAGCAGCGCCCCTCGATGCGCGCGACGAGGTCGGTCAGCAGGTCGAGCGTCACCATGCCCTCCGGTACAGCTCGTGGATCTCGGCCGCCTCGGCCGGCGGCGGGGTCTTCCGCAGCTCCGCCCGCTGCACGGCCGCCTCGACGCAGGCCTCGAGCCGATCCTCGGCGACCCCGATGTCGCGCAGGCGGCGTGCGCCGGCCAGCTCGGCGAGGCGGCCGGCCAGCGCCTGGGCGTCGACGAGCCCGTCGTCGCGGCGGCGCAGCGCGGTCAGCGTGTGGGGCAGCATCGCGGCGTTGGCGGGGCCGTGGCCCGCGCCGGCGACACGCACGAGCGTCTGGGCGAGCACGTGATGCAGGCCGTACCCGGTCTGGTCGATGGTGTAGCCGGCGAGCAGCGCGGCCAGCGCGAGCGCGTCGCGCCGCGCGCGGTCGGCCGCGTCGTCGTCGGTTTCGTCGGCGTACGCGGCGCCGATCAGGCGCACCGCCTCGCGGCCGGCCAGCGCCGGAACGGGCGAGGTCGCGTCGGTGGCCGGTCCCTCCACGGCGTGCCCGAGCGAGTTCGCGGCGCTCGCCGCGAGCTGCGCGGGCGGCTGCGAGGCCGACAGCGCGGGATCGTTGATGACGATGGCGGGCCGCACGCGCGGCGTGGAGGGGTCGACGCCGGCGGCGTGGCGGTGTATGCCGGTCATCTCGGCCGCGCTCAGCGTCGTCGGGACGGCGGCCGCGCGGACGTGCGGTCCCGCCGCGGCGGCCAGCGCCTTGACCACGTCGATCACCCGCCCGCCGCCGAGCGCGACGAGCAGCGTCCCCGACACCCGGTCGCGGAGGTCGCCGGCGAGCTCGTCGACCGCCCCCGGACCGACGTGGTGCACGCTCGAAGCCGCGGCGACGAGGTCTGGCGCCGCCGCCTCGGCGCGCGGCGTGGTCAGCAGGCAGAAGCCCTCGCCGAGCAGCTGACCGGCGCCGGCCACGGCGCCACGTCCGAAGCGGATCGTTCGTTCGCCGTCCCGCCACGTGAACCCGTCGCCCATCGCGGGCGCATCCTACGGAGGCGCTCGCGAATCGACGATCGCGCGGTCAGGACCCTGCGCGGCCGGGAGCCGCGCGCGCGGCGGCGGGGGCCGCGCTGCGGCGGGGCCGCCGGCGCGGCGGCCTGCCCTGGCGGACCCGCCCGCCCGACGGGTCGCCGGCGGCCGGGACCCCCCGGCCCGGCCCGTCGGCCCCGGTGGTGGCGGGGCCGGCGGCCGGGACCCCCCGGCCCGGCGCGTCGACCCCGGTGGTGGCGGGGCCGGCGGCCGGGACCCCCCGGCCCGGCCCGTCGGCTCCGGTGGTGGCGGGGCCGGCGGCCGGGACCCCCCGGCCCGGCCCGTCGGCTCCGGTGGTGGCGGGGCCGGCGGCCGGGACCCCCCGGCCCGGCCGCTCAGCTCCCGCTGCGGCGTCGGCGGCCGGGACCCCCCGGCCCGGCCCGTCGGCTCCGGTGGTGGCGGGGCCGGCGGCCGGGACCCCCCGGCCCGGCCGCTCAGCTCCCGCTGCGGCGTCGGCGGCCGGGACCCCCCGGCCCCGCCGGTCGACCCCGGTGCTGGCGGGGCGGGCGGCCGGGACCCCCCGGCCCGGCTGCCGGCCCCATGGCCCCCAGGACAAGCGGCGCAGTCCATCCGCGCCGCCGCCCGTGTGAGCTCTGTGCTCACGGTCGCTCGATCTCCCCTCGATATGACCAGCGCGCTCCGTCACCGGATCCGAAGCGACGGATCGCCAGCCGGGCGAGTCCGTGGCGTCCGGCCACGGTGCACTCCAGCCGCCGCGGCCCCTCGGGCGCGCAGCGCACGCGACCGCGCACCGGCCCTCCGAGCGCGTCCTCGAGGACCGTGCGCGCGAGGCGCGCGGCCCTGGCGGCCGTCAGGGGGCCGTCGGCGCGCGAGGATCCGCTGAACGTGACCTTGCGGTCGCGCACCTCGACCCGCGTTGAGCAGGACGGGCCGGACGAGCGCTCGGTGCGCTCCTGGACCTGTCCGTCGACCTTGATGACCACATGGGTCTGGCAGGTCGAAGATCCGCCCGAGGACGTCGAGGACGAGGTCGAGCTCGAGCTCGAACTGGAGCTCGAGGTCGACTGGTTCGTGCTCGTCGCCTGGGTCGTCGAGGTGCCGCCGCCCCCGGGAGGCGGGTCGGCGCCTGCGGCGACCGACCACAGCGCGGACAGCGCGACAGCGGCGGCGATGGCTCGGGCCATGTGGTTGGTGGTGGGTTTCATTGCAGGACGTCCCTTCGCTTCAGGGAGTGGAGCCCGCCGGCCTCGTGGGGAAGGCCGGCGGGTCGCCACGTCGCCGCGGGCTCGGGCTCGGCCCCGTTCCGCGGCACACTGCGATCACGCGCGCAGCGACCGGCGGCTGCGCGAGCCCTTGCGGTTCTTGCGCTGCTTCTTGTGCTTGCGTGCGTACTTCGACTTCTTGGCCTTCTTGGCCCCGCGGTAGTAGCCCGGGGACGAGTCGTGGCGGCTGCCCGACCCGTGCTCGTAGCCACCGCCGCCCGGGGGCGCGATCGCCGCCTGGGCCTGCTGCGCGCTCTGGATGGCGCTGTTCGTGTTCGAGGCCGTGCTCGTCGTGTCTGCCGTGTTGGTCTGCGTGTTGTTGATCGCGCAGATCGTCACGAAGATGCAGATCGGGATGAACACATTGGCCTGATTCGTCTCGGCGCTCGAGCTGGCGTTCTGGTCAGCGGAGTTGGAGTTCTCACTCGACTGCCACTGCTCCAGCTCCCGCCGCAGCGCCGCAGCGAACTGGGCCTGCTCGGCGGACTGCTCGGCCGTGTTGCTGTTGCTGGCCGTGCTGGTGGTGGTCGCCTCGTTGCTCTGCGTGTTGGAGATGTCGCACTCCTCCACGAAGATGCACACCGGGATGAACACGTTGGCCTGATTGGTCTCGGCCTCCGACCGCGCGTTCTGATCGGCGTCGTTGGTGTTCTCGTTGCTGTTGGACTGCTCGACCTCACCCCAACCGCCGGCCACAGCCTCCTGGCCCTGCTCGGCGGACTGCTCGGCCGTGTTGCTGTTGCTGGCCGTGCTGTCGGTGGTCGCCTCGTTGGACTGATCGCCTTCGCCGCCCAGGCTCACGTTGCCCTGGTTGGTCTCGGCGTCGGACCGGGCGGTCTGGTCGGCCGTGTTGGTGTTGTCGTTGTCGTTGGACTGCTCGACGTCACCACCGCCGCCGCTCACGGCAGCCTGGCCCTGCTCGGCGGACTGCTCGGCCGTGTTGCTGTTGCTGGCCGTGCTGGTGGTGCTCGCCTCGTTGGACTGATCGCCTTCGCCGCCCAGGCTCAGGTTGCCCTGGTTGGTCTCGGCGTCGGACCGGGCGGTCTGGTCGGCGGTGTTGGTGTTGTCGTTGTCGTTCGACTGCTCGACATCACCGCCGCCCACGGCGGCCTGGGCCTGCTCGCCTGACTGGCTGGCCGAGTTGCTGTTCTCAGCCGTGCTGGTGGTGGTCGCCGCGTTGGACTGGCTGCCTTCGCCGGCGACGTTGGCGTTGACCTGGTTGGTCTCCGCATCCGACGTCGCCGTCTGCGACGCGGTGTTGGTGTTGGCACCGGTCTGGGTCTGCGTGACGTCGTCAGCAAACGCAGGACCGGCTCCGAATGCCAGGGCCGTGATCGTGGCCCCGAGCACGAGGACTCGGTTTCTCATGGTGATCGTGTTCCTCCGATGGATTGATCGACGGCGCTCGAGCGCACGGCTCGGCGCAGGGTGATCACGCCAGGAGGATCAGCCCGGCCGGTGTACGACCTTGGCGAAGCCGACCGACCCGGACCCGGTCGCCAGGCCGAGGAGGCGGCCGAGCATGCGGGGCGGAGCGGCGACGGCGGTGCTGAAGAAGATTGCGAGCAGCAGCAGCGAGCTCAGGGCTGCGCCCGCGCTGCCGACTGCGCCGGCGATGGCGGACGCCCACGGGTTCGTGGGGGCCAGCGGCTGCTGCGGCGTCGGCCCGCGGGGCGGGGCCTCGCGTGCGGCGCGCCGAACGGTGGCCGCGCGACGTACCGCGCTGCTCACGGCGGGGGCGGGCATCGCGCCCGCCGCGATCGCGGTGCCGATCGCGGCGGTGACCGGCGGCTCCGGCATGAAGGCCGTGCGCAGGAGCGGCGTCACGATGGCCGCGAGGGCCGAGTCCTCACGGGGCAGCGCGTACGGAGCGGCGGCCGCCGAGTCCGGATCGAGCACGGGCCCGATCGATCGGGCCGGCGCCTCGTCGTGGCGTGGGGCCGCCACGGGCGCAGTCGCGATGAGAAGGTCTTGTGGTGCAACGGAGATCCCCGGGGCCGGCGGAAGGACGCTCTCCGTGGGGGGCTCGGTGAGTCCGCTTCCGTCGCCACCCCGGGGATTCGCTCCGTCCGCGCCGTCGGTCGGCGGTGCGTCGACCGGAGGGGTTGCGGGCGGCTCCGTCGGCAGTGGCGGCGTGTCGGCGGGCGGGATGGGCTGCTCGGGCGCGGGCGGCGGCGGGGTGTCGACGGGCGGGATGGGCTGCTCGGGCAGCGGGTCGGGCGGCGGGGTGTCGACGGGCGGGATGGGCTGCTCGGGCAGCGGGTCGGGCGGCAGGGTGTCGACGGGCGGGATGGGCTGCTCGGGCAGCGGGTCGGGCGGCGGGGTGTCGACGGGCGGGATGGGCTGCTCGGGCAGCGGGTCGGGCGGCGGGCCGGTCGGCGGCGGGGTTTCGAGGGGCAACTCGATCGGCGTTGTCTCGAGCGGCGGAGCGCCGGTCGCTGGCGGTGGCCCGGCGGGCGCCGGCGGTGGCTCGACGGGCGGCTCGGGCGGCAGCGGGTCGACCGGTGGCCGAGCGGTGGATGGCTCGGCGGGTGGCAGCGCATCGACCGGGGGCAGCGGCGGCGCGGCGGGCTCGGGCGGCGCGACCGGTCCGAGCGGAGGCGCCGGGGCCGGCGGGAACTCCGCTCCCGGTGGATCGATCCGCGGCATGCCGCCCGCCTCCTCGGCGACGGGCGCCTGGACCGGGACCAGCTCGGGCCCCAGCGCGGTGGTCATCGGCAGGCCGCCGAGCGGCAGGCCGCCGAGCGGCAGGCCGGCGAGCGGCGGGTTCGCCGGAGTCAGTCCTCCGACGAGATCGTCGACCGGCGCGTCGCCGCGCGTCGGCCCGCTGACGGCGGCATCGCCTGCTGTGGTGTCGTAGGCCGGCGCGTCGGACGCCGGCGTGTCGCTGGCCGGCGCATCGGACGCCGGCGTGTCGTTGGCCGGCGCATCGGACGCCGGCGTGTCGCTGGCCGGCGCATCGGACGCCGGGGCGTTGCCGGCGGGCGCATCGGACGCCGACGTGCCGCTGGCCGGCTCCGTCGGAGCGGCCTCGCCGGCGGATGTGGCGGGGGCGGGATCCGAGCTCGAGCCGCTGGCCGCGGGCTCGGAGGCGGGCGTCTCGGACGCCGCAGCCGTGGCCGTCTCGCCGGCGGGCTGCTCGGCAGCGGGCTCGGCCGCCGCGGGCTGCGGATCCGGCGTGGAGGCCGGAGCCGGCGCGGGCTCGACGGCGGTGCCGGCACCCGACCCTGACGACGTGGCATCGCCGGAACCGGCCGCCAGGCCGCTCGTGAGGACCGGTTCGGGAGCCGCGGTCGCGGCGGATTCCGTGGAGCTGGCGACGGTGTTGGCCAGGCTCGCGGTGGGCAGCATCAGCAGCGCGATCAGCGCGCTGAACAGGACGGCTCTGAGCGTAAGGGCGCACTGCGCCGCGCTGCCGAGCGCCGTCCCCCGTGATGTAGTTGACCCACCCCCCACGGTCGGTCCTAAGGTCCTTGACCTCCGACCATGGGCTCATGCTCTTCCTGTCAGACCATGGAAGTCAAGTCGCGAAATCCCTGCTCAGAAGCACAATGTTCGACACCGGACCTACCAATCGCGCCCAGTTCGCCGGTCGCCTGCAACAGTCAACCAGTGAGAGGTGTGTCGGTGAACCAAAATGACGACGATAATGGTGCAATCATGAAACTTCGAGGGACAAGGAAAGTGTCTAGCGACCGACAGAAAGAAAGTAGTTGCCAGTCTCGTCAGACAACTGAATAACCCAGATAATCGGCGTCGTGATGGACCGAGATGACGTCGATGGACGGTGGCTTCAACGAACGCTGGGGGCGATTTCCAGTTGCGTGGGGCAACGCCGAGGCCGCCGCCACGATGGCGGGCAGGCGAGGCGGCGACCTTGCTCGACGTCAGCCCGATGGACGCGACGTCGTCGATCGTCAGGGCGACGGCCCGGTGGCCGTCCTCGATGTCAGGCCGATGGACCCGTGACGGTGGACGACCTGGTCACCGTGGCGGCGCCGTCCGACCCGGCGTCCGACCCGGCGCCATCCGTCGCCTGCTCCGACCGGTCGGGATTCCATGACAACGCGTACGACGGGTCGTCCACGTCGCGCCACAGGTTGGTCAGGCGCAATGGCCTGAACGTGTCCCACATGACCGCGAGCTCGTCGGTGCGCGTCGCCCCGAGCGCCCGCTCGACGGTCCCCGGCTGCGGCCCGTGCGGCAGCCCCGAGGGGTGCAGCGTCAGGCAGCCCACGTCGACGCCCTTGCGCGCCGCGTAGTCGCCGGCCGCGTAGAACATCACCTCCTCGGACTGGATGTTCGAGTGGTGGTAGGGCAACGGGATCGCGGTCTCGTCCCAGTCGAGCATCCGCGGCGCGAAGGTGCAGATCACGAAGTTCGGCCCCTGGAACGTCTGGTGGGCCGGCGGGGGCAGGTGGAAGCGCCCGGCACGCGGCTCGAAGTCGTCGGCGTTGAACGTGTAGGGGTACACGTAGCCGTCCCAGCCGACCGCGTCGAACGGGTGGCGGTCGAGCAGCAGCGTCTGCAGCCCGTCGCGTACGCGCAGGACCAGCGTGTACTCGCTGGATTCGTCGAACGTCTCGAGCTCGGCCGGCGGGTGGAAGTCGCGTTGGGAGTAGGGGGCATGCTCGAGCAGCTGCCCGTAGCGGTTCCGGTAGCGGTTGGGCGTCTCCAGCTCGCCCGGCGTGTGGAAGCAGATCCACTGCTGCTCGGCGTCCTGGTCCGGCTCCCAACGGTGGGTGGTGCCACGCGGGATGACGACGTAGTCGCGCTCGTGGTAGGCCAGCGTGCCGAAGATCGTCCGCACAACCCCCGAACCGCGGTGCACGTAGACCACCTCGTCGCCCTCGCCGTTGCGGAAGAAGCCGTCCATCGCCTCGGTCGGCTTGCAGACCGACACCTCGATGTCGCCGTTGAACATCAACAGCCGCCGCCCGCCGATCGGGTCGCCGCCGGCGGCGACCGGCCCCGTGTCGGCCAGCCGGTGCACGTGCACATCGGGAACCCACTCGTCGCGCACGATGGGCCGGAAGTCGCCTACCCGGTCCAGCCGGCATGGAGAGTGCAGGTGGTACAGGATCGACTCGTTGCCGCTGAAGCCCTCGTAGCCCAGGACCTCCTCGACCAGAAGCCGCCGCGCAGAATTCTCGCCGCGCCACACCTGGGCATGGCGCTTGGCCGGGACGTCGCCGAGGCTGACGTAGCGCATGCTCCGCTCCTCCTACAGGTTGCCGCGCCGCTCCTGCTCGCGCTCGATCGCTTCGAACAGCGCCTTGAAGTTGCCGTCGCCGAAGCCGCGGGCGCCGTGGCGCTCGATGACCTCGAAGAACACCGTCGGGCGATCGCCGACCGGCTTGGTGAAGATCTGCAGCAGGTAGCCCTCGTCGTCGCGGTCGACGAGGATGCCCTGCTCGCGCAGGTCGGCGAGCGGCTCGACCACCTCGGGCACGCGCGACGGGACCTCGTCGTAGTAGGCGTCCGGGATCGTCAGGAACTCGACGCCGCGGCGGCGCAGCTCGGCCACCGTGCCGACGATGTCGCGCGTGGCCACCGCGATGTGCTGGGCGCCGGCGCCTTCGTAGAACTCGAGGTACTCGTCGATCTGCGACTTGCGCTTGCCCTCGGCGGGCTCGTTGAGCGGGAACTTGACGACCCCGCGCCCGTCGGACACGACCTTCGACATCAGGGCCGAGTACTCCGTCGAGATGTCCTCGTCGGAGAAGTGGATCAGCTCGCGCATGCCGAAGACGTCCTCGTAGAACGTGACCCACGCGTCCATGTGGCCGAGCTCGACGTTGCCCACGACGTGATCGATGGTCAGCAGCATGCCGGCGTCTTCGGTCGTGTTGCCCACCGCCTGGTAGCCGGGCAGGAAGGCGCCGCGATAGTCGGTGCGCCCGACGAAGGTGTGGACCGTGTCGCCGTAGGTGCGGATCGTGGCCAGCCTGGCCGTCCCGTCCTCGTCGGAGGTCGAGTGCGGCGCGACCAGGCCCTGCGCGCCGCGCACCGTGGCCTCGTGATAGGCGCGGTCGACGTCGGGCACGGACAGCGCGATGACCTTGACCCCGTCGCCGTGCTGGTGGTGGTGGGCGGCGATGTCCGAGGACGAGTGCAGCGCGCCCGTGAGCACCAGCCGGATGCGGCCCTGCTGGACCACGCGGGACGCGCGGTCGCGCGTGCCGGTCTCCATGCCGGCGTAGGCGACCTCGCGGAACCCCATCGCGCGCGTGTAGAAGTACGCGGCCTGCAGCGCGTTGCCCACGTACAGCTCGACGTGGTCGACGCCATGCAGCGGCATGAAGTCATCCCCGGCGGCGGGTCGGCGTGCGGTGGCATTCGCGGTCTGGGCCATTGGACGTCTCCTCGAGCTCTCTGGGGGGCGAGATCAATGATTCTCCCGTCTTGCGGCCGTCACAACCCCGATGTATTGCGTTTTGGCGCTATCTTGGCGCAGTATGGACGCGATCGACCGGCAGATCGTTGCGCTGCTCCGCGAGAATGCTCGTCGCTCCTTCCAGGACATCGGCGCCCGCGTCGCCCTCAGCGCGCCGGCTGTCAAGCGGCGGGTGGACCGCCTCGGGGCCGATGGCGTGATCCGCGCCTACGCCGCGGTCATCGAACCCGCTGCCGTCGGGTGGCCGACCCACGCCATCGTCGCCCTGTACTGCGAGGGGCGTATGGCGGCAGGCGAGGTGCGCGCGGCCGTGGCCGCCCATCCCGAGGTCTCTGCGGCGTTCACGGTGGCCGGGGAGGCAAGCGCGATCCTCCATGTCCACGCGCGCGACACGGCCCACCTCGAGGAGACGCTCGAGCGGATCCGCGACACGCCGGGTATCACGCGCACGCAGACCCAGGTCGTCCTGTCGACGCTCCTGGACCGGCCCGTCCGTGCGTAGCAAGCGCAACGACTGCCGCGTGAGCGCAGCGCCAATGCTCAGGAGCGGCGCTCGGATCTGCGCCGGCCACACCGCGCCGCTGAGGAGGGAACCGGCGGCGGTGTGACCGGCGCGGGCGCGAAGGACGCGTCCGCCGCTACGGACGGGCGGGCAGCACCCGCAGGCGGCCGCCGCGATGAGCGCGCTCGCTGCGCTCGGCGCGGAGCAGCGACGCGCGCGTGTGCAGCAGCTCGACGAGCGGCGCGGAGGGCTCGAACGGGTCGGCGATCGCGCGCTGCTCGTCGAGCGACAACGCCGCGCGGATGCGCCCGTCGCTCTCGGCCACGAGGACGGTGCCGAGCAGCGCGCGGGCGCTGTCCAGGGCGGCGAGCCGGCGCAGGTCGTCGACGTCGACCGCGGTGGCCACGCGGATGACGACGCTGCTCTCGCGGAGGGGGATGCGGGTGACGTTCGACATGGCCTCATGGTCCCAACCGCGGTGCATGAGCACAAATGACATTCCCACGGAGCACTGATAAGGTTCGCTTATGCTTGACGTCCGTCGAATGCGGGTCCTGCGGGAGGTCGCCGCGCGCGGCTCGTTCTCCGCCGCCGCCGAGTCGCTCGCGTATACGCAGTCCGCCGTGTCTCAGCAGATCGCCGCACTCGAGCGCGAGGCCGGCACCAGGCTCGTCGAGCGCAACGCCCGCGGGGTCAGGCTCACCGACGCGGGCCGCTCGCTGGTCGAGCACGCCGACGCGATCCTCGCCCGGCTCGCCGACGCCGAGGCCGAGCTCGAGGCCATCGCCGGCCTGCGCGGCGGTCGCGTGCGGATGGCGTCGTTCCCGAGCGCCGGTGCGACGATCATGCCCGAGGCGATCGCCCGCTTCCGCGAGCGCCACCCCGCGGTCGAGCTCACGCTCGAGCCCGCCGAGCCCGACCCGTCGATGGCCAAGCTGCGTGCGGGCGAGGTCGACCTCGCGCTCGACATCACGGCCACCTTCCGGCCCCAGCGCGACGACGGCATCGAGCGCCTGCACCTGCTCGAGGACCCCATGTACGTCGCGCTCCCCGCGCGGCATCCGCTCGCGGGCAAGCGCAACCTCAAGCTCGAGGAGCTGGCCGAGGAGTCGTGGATCCTGGGGTCGACGGGCAGCTGCCCGGACACGTCGATCTTCCTGCGCAGCTGCCAGCTCGCCGGCTTCGAGCCCAACGTCGCCTTCAACAGCGACGACTACTTCGCCATCCAGGGCTTCGTGGCCGCCGGCATGGGGGCGTCGCTGATTCCCGACCTTGCGCTCATCACCGTCCGCGACGACATCGTCGTGCGCTCGATGGGCGCGCGGCCGCCCAGCCGCGTGATCTGGGCGGCGACGCTGCGCGACAGCTTCTGCTCGCCCGCCAGGCAGGCGATGCTCGACGTGCTCGCCGAGGTGGGTGCCGAGTTCGCCGAGAACCGGCGCTCGCTCGCGCTGGCCAGCTGATCCCTGGCAGCGACCGCCGGCCCGTGCGACAGTGGCGACATGAGCGCCACCACGATCGACCTCAACCAGCACGACCGCTTCGTCCTGCGCCAGCGCATCAGGCCGGTGGTCAACCAGTACGAGTTCACGCTGCCCGCGCAGGGCGACGGTCCCGGCGAGCCGATCTGCTTCGTCGAGCAGGCCCGCTTCAAGTTCAAGGAGGACATCCGCTTCTACCGCGACGACTCCAAGCGCGAGGAGCTCATGCGGCTGAAGGCTCGCCAGCGGTTCGATCCCCGCGCGCGCTACGACGTCACCGACAGCGCCGGCGGCAAGATCGGGGAGATCCAGAAGGCCTTCGGCGGCAGTCTCCTGCGCTCGACCTACCGCCTGTACGGCGCCGATGGCGAGGAGCTGGCCATCGCGCGCGAGAAGAGCCTGCCCGTCGCGCTGTTCCGCCGGGCCGTCGGCTTCGTGCCCTACGTCGACGACATCGCGAACTGGCTGCCGATCCCCTATCACTTCGAGTTCCTGCGTGGTCAGGAGGTCCTCGGCACGCACAGCCGTCAGAAGTTCAAGTTCCGCGACACGTACGACATCGACATGAGCGGCGACCCGCAGCACACGATCGATCGCCGCCTGATCCTGGCCATCGCCGTGGGGATGGACGCGCTGCAGGCGCGCTGAGCGTCGTCGATCCGGTTCCGGGGCGCCCTCCGCCGGGGGCCGGGAGCCAGCCCTGGGCGCCGCCGCGACGCGCTTCAGCAGCGCGACGAGCTCGTCGCGCGTCACGCCCGTGCCAAGACCAGGGCACCGGCGTCACGCATCTCCAGCACGATCTGCTCCGACTCGTCCGCCGACGGGGCGACTCGTCGTCGACGCCGCCGCGGCGCAGATCCCGCGCGTGGCACAACCCGCCGGCCGCCGGCCGACGGCCGGCCGGGAAACGGCGTCGGTCAGCTGTTGCTCTTCGCGGCGCCCTTGCGACCCGCGGCGGCCTTCTGGGCCTTGGTGCCGCCCTGGCTGCTGGCGTTGCGGCGCTTGCCCGAGCCCGAAGCCTTGCCACCCTTGCTGGACGAGCCGGGGTCGTTGGCGATCCGCGCGGCGCGCTCCTTGCTCATGCCCTTCTTTCGCAGGCCCTCGTACTGCTTGTCGTCCTTGACGCTCGGGCCGTGGTCCTTCGCCATCTCACGCCTCCAATCGCTCGGGGTCTCGCTGGCCTAGTACCCGGGCGCACCGTTCTCGATGCCGGTGGCGTTGCGTTGATCCTGGCCTTGGCCCGACAACCAAGAAAGCCCCGCCATGTGCGGGGCTCTTGCCATGCGCCGAAGAGGACTCGAACCTCCACGGGCCATACAGCCCACAAGGCCCTCAACCTTGCGCGTCTACCAATTCCGCCACCGGCGCGAGTGGGGCTGCGGCCTGGCCGCAGGGGCCGTGAGTATAGCCCCGGTTGCATTCCGTCCACCGGCCCCGCTACCTTACCGAACACATGTTCGCACGACCCGATCCACACCGTCGAGGAGGCCGCTCGTGGACCTGACCAAGCGCCAGCAGGAGATCTTCGACTTCATCAAGCGCTACTCGGCCAAGCACGGCTACCCGCCGACGGTACGCGACATCGGCAAGGCCGTCGGCCTGGCGTCGTCGTCGACGGTGCATGCGCACCTCGCCAACCTCGAAAGGCTCGGGTTGCTGCGCCGCGATCCGGCGAAGCCGCGTGCCATCGAGATGCTGGACCGCGTGCGCGAGGACCTCACCGGCGCCGTGGGTGGCGTGATCGACAGCGTGCGCGGGGCGGCCGGGCCCGGGCTGCCGCTCGTCGGCCAGGTCGCTGCCGGCCAGCCGATCCTGGCCGAGGAGAACATCGAGGAGTACGTGCAGGTCCCCGACCTGGCGGGGGGCGAGGCGGGCGAGTACGTCCTGCGCGTGCGGGGCGAGTCGATGCGCGACATCGGAATCCTCGAGGGCGACTACGTCGTCGTGCGCCCGCAGGACACCGCGGTGGACGGCGAGATCGTCGTCGCGCTGGTGGGGGAGGAGGCGACGGTCAAGCGCTTCTTCCGCGAGGCCGACCACGTGCGCCTGCAGCCGGAGAACACCGAGATGGAGCCGATCCGGTCGCAGGACGTGCGCGTGCTCGGGCGCGTCGTCGGGCTCTTCCGAAGCGTGCCATGACGACGTTGACGCTCGACCTGGCTCTCGACGCTCCGGCGGCGCACGCGGCCGACGGGGACGAGCGAGACGCGCAGCGTGTTCATCGGGGCGGCGGCGAGCCGCACCGTGACGCGCCGCGGGCCGCGGAGGGGCGCGGGAGGCGCACGCTCGACGAGCTCATCGTCGGCGTGTGGGAGGACCTCCTCGCGCACCGCGCGGTCGCCTGCCCGCTGTGCGCGGCGCCGATGGCGCACCGCTACGGCTCCGCCTCGGCGCCGGTGGGCGGGCGCTGCACGGCGTGCGGCACGACGCTGGGCTGACGCGGCCGTGGCGCGTTCGGTCCTCGAGCCCGTGCGCCGTGGACGCGCGGGCCTTCCTCGCGGGCTTCACGCCCGCCGGGCAGGAGCCTGGAGCGGCGCCCAGGGCCAGGTCCACCTCGCCTTCGTGCCCGATGGTGGCTCGTCCGCAGTCGGCGTGTGCGTACGCGAAGAGGGCGGCAACCTGGTCATCGAGACCTCCGGTGCGGGCGCCGGCGAGTCCACGGTGCGACAGGTGCAGCGAATGCTCTCGCTCGACGTCGATGCGATCGGCTACGCAGCCCTGGGCGAGCGCGACGAGGCGGTCGGCGCGCTCCAGCGCCGTCATCCGGGCTTCCGGCCGGTGAGCTCCCCGTCGCCGTTCGAGGCGGGCGCGTGGATCCTGCTCTCGCACCGGGTCCGGATGGCGCAGGCCGCGGCGGTCAAGGGGGCGGCTGCTGACGGATCGCCTCCCGAAACGGGCGGCCTGACGGTACGCTGGAGGGGCACGCCAAGCAGCCGCGGCGGGAGAGACAACCCGTCGAGGAAAGTCCGGACATCGCAGGGCGAGGGTGGTCGGGACACCGACCCGGGGAAACCCGCGGGAAAGTGCCACAGAAACACACCGCCGATGGCGAGGCTTCACGTGGGCCTCGCACAGGCAAGGGTGAAATGGTGCGGTAAGAGCGCACCGGCGTCGTGGTGACACGGCGGCCAGGCAAACCCCACTCGATGCAAGGCCAAGCAGGACCGCTCGCAGGCTGCCCGCCGAGGTCCAGGTCGGCCGCACAGATGGATGGCTGCTCACGACAGAATCCGGCTTACCGGCGCGCTACGGAAGGCCCCCGCTCCGGCGGGGGCCTTCTACGTGTCGGGCGGGCACGACGCGCGGCTCGGCGTGCGAGTCCCCTGCACAGCCAGCGCCGTGCGCGTCCGACCGCGGGGGCCGCTCGGCGCCCGGCGTGCGAGGCGCCCCCGATCTCCGGGGGCGCCGTCGCGGTGTCGCGCTCGTCCCATCCGCCGAGCGCGGAACCACAGAGCCCGCGCGACCAGAGTGACCGGCGCCTCGTGGGCGCCCACTAGCCTTCCGCCCGATGCGCTTCGGGATCTTCTACGAGCACCAGCTCCCGCGCCCGTGGACGGAGGGCGCCGAGCACCGCCTCCTGCACGACGCCCTGAAGCAGATCGAGATCGCCGACCGCGTCGGCTTCGACGTCGTGTGGGAGGTCGAGCACCACTTCCTCGAGGAGTACTCGCACTCCAGCGCGTCCGACGTGTTCCTGGCCGCGGCGTCGCAGCGCACCAAGCGGATCCGCCTGGGCCTGGGCATCCTGCCGCTGCCGCCCGGCTATCAGCATCCCGCGCGCGTGGCCGAGACGGTGTCGATGCTCGACCTCGTGTCCGACGGCCGCGTCGAGTTCGGCACGGGGGAGTCGTCGAGCGGGGTCGAGCTCGAGGGCTTCGGCGTCGACCGTGCCACGAAGCGCGCGCAATGGTCGGAGGGCCTTGACGTCGTCACGCGGATGATGGTCGAGGAGCCGTTCGCCGGTGTCGACGGGCGCTTCGTCTCGATGCCGCCGCGCAACGTGATCCCCAAGCCGATGCAGAAGCCCCACCCGCCGCTGTGGGTGGCGTGCTCGCGGCGCGAGACGATCCGGCTCGCCGCGCGGCGCGGGATCGGCGCGCTGTGCTTCTCGTTCGTGGAGCCGGAGGAGGCCCGCGAGTGGGTCGCGGAGTACGACGCGATCCTCGCCTCGGAGGAGTGCGTGCCGGGCGGCTTCGCGGTCAACCCGCGCGTGGCCGTCGTCGTGCCGATGATGTGCCACCCCGACGAGGCGACGGCGATCGACCGCGGGATCGACGGCGCGCACTTCTTCGGCTACTCGCTCGCCCACTACTACTTCCTGGGCGACCACCGTCCCGGCGTGACCGACATCCACGACGAGTTCGAGCGCCGCCGCGAGGAGGTGGGGCTGGCCCGCAGCATCATCCGGCCCGACGACGGCCCGCTCGGCGTGCGCGTGCTCCAGGGCGAGCTCGGCTCGCTGCGCGGCGCGATCGGCACGCCCGATCAGGTCCGCGACCTGTGCCGGCGCTACGAGCGGGCCGGCATCGACCAGGTCATCTTCTGCATGCAGGCAGGGCGCAACCGTCACGAGCACATCTGCCAGTCGCTCGAGCTGTTCGGGGCCGAGGTGCTGCCCGAGTTCGCGGCACGCGCCGACTCGGCCGACCGGGCGCGCGAGGCCCGCCTGGGCGGCGCGATCGCCGCCGCGCTCGCCCGCCGTGAGCCGCCGCGTCGTCACAGCGACCGCGACTACGCCGTCACCCCGACCGCCTCGGGCCCACCCGCCGATGCCGCGGCCCGCGGAGGCCTCGCGCTGCGGCGGCCGCGCGTGGCGGCGGTCGGCCGGCGGCTCGCGGAGGGCGGCGAGCGTGCGTTCGGCGCGTTCGTGCGGCGCTCCGGCGACGACCGCCTCGAGCGCACGGTCGGATCCGGTCCCGCCCTGCGCGCGATCTTCGCCGCCATGACCCACGCCTACGTCCCCGGCTCCGGCGGCGGCTTCACCGGCGAGCTGCAGTACGAGCTGCGGCGCAACGGCGACGTCGTGCCCTGGACGCTGCGCATCGACGGCGACCGGGCCGTCGCCCGATCCGGCTCGACGTGCTCGGCGGCGCTCACCCTCAAGCTGTCCGTGGCCGACTTCGTGCGGATCGCGGGCGGCGAGCTCGACCCGGGTCGCGCGCTGCTGACCGGGCGCCTGGACCTCGAGGGCGACTTCGCCCTGGCCCAGCGCCTGGGCGAGATGTTCGGGCGGCCGGCGGCGCTCTAGTGGTTCGCTGATGCTCGACGCGGCATCGCTGCGCGCGGTCGACGCGGCGCGCCGTCGGCCCGGGTCGGTGCGTCCGCTGGCCGAGGGCTACACCTTCGCCGCGCTGCCGGCCACGATCGAGCGGTTGCTCGGCTGCGGCGCGGTCGGCGGCGGCCTGCCGCGGGGGGCGCTCGGCGCGTTGGGCCGACCCGTGCAGCGCGTCGTCCTCGTCCTGCTCGACGCCTTCGGCTGGCCGTTCTTCGCCCGCCACGCCGTCGACCATCCGCTCCTGCGGCGGATGCTCGCCGAGGGCAGCGTGGCCAAGCTGACCTCGCAGTTCCCCTCGACCACGGCGGCGCACGTGACCACGCTGCACACCGGCCGCCCGGTGGCCGAGCACGGGGTCTACGAGTGGAACGTCCTCGATCCCGACCTCGACGCGATCGTCACGCCGATGCTGTTCTCCTACGCCGGCGACGGCGCGCGCGACACGCTGCGCCGCGCCGGGGTGGCGCCCGGCGCCGTGTATCCGACCTGCCGCACGCTGTACCGGCGCCTGGCCGAACAGGGGGTGGCCAGCCTGGCCTTCCAGCCCTCGTCGTTCGCCCCATCGACCTACGACGGCGTGCTGCTCGACGGCGCGACGCTGCATCCGTACGACGGACTCGATGACGGGCTGGCCGCGTTGGGACGGGCGTTCCGTACCCAGCCGGGTCGGACGTACGCCTACGTGTACATCGACAACCTCGACGCCGTCGGCCATCGGCACGGGCCGTCGTCGCCCGCGTTCGCCTGCGAGGCCGACCGCTGCCTGGACGCGATCGGCGCGGCGATCGGCACGCTGCCGCCGGGCACGCTCGTGCTGCTCGCCGCCGACCACGGCCTGATCGACGTCGACCCGGCCCGCACGCTGTACGTCAACGAGCTGTGGCCCGAGCTCGTCCGCCATCTGCGCCGCGGCGCCGGCGGCCGCCTGCTCGCCCCGGCCGGCTCGGCGCGCGACCTCTTCCTGCACACCATCCCGGGCGCGCGCGACGTCGTCGTCGCCGGGCTGCGCGCGCTGCTGGGGGATCGCGCCGAGGTGCGCACGACGGACGAGCTCGTGGCCGAGGGGCTGTTCGGCCCGCGCGTCGGCCCGCGGCTGGCGGAGCGGCTGGGCGACGTCTGTGTGCTGCCCGGACCAGGGGAGACCGTGTGGTGGCGCGAGCCGCGACGCTTCGAGATGCGTTTCCGGGGACACCACGGCGGGCTCACGCCCGAGGAGGCCGAGACGTTCGTGGGGGCGCTGATCGTGCCGGGGTAGGTCGTTCGCCCTTGCCCCGCGGTTCGCTTGGTGCGAACATGTGTTCGTGTCGTCGATCGTGTGCGTCCTGCTCCCGCGCTTCGAGCTCGCCGTCGCCGCGGGCGGGCGCGAGGCGCTGCTGCAGGGCCCCACCGCCCTGGCGCCCGAGCCGGGGCGCGAGCAGCTCGTGGGCGAGGTCTCCCGGGCTGCCGAGACGTTCGGCATCCATCCCGGCATGCGGCTGGGCGAAGCGCTGGCTCGCTGCCCACGCCTGGCGCTGGTGCCGCCCGACCCGGTCGGTGTGGCCGACGACTGGGAGCGCGTGATCGTGCGGCTGGAGGCGATCGGGGCGGCGGTCGAGAGTCCCCGTCCGGGCCTGGCCTGCTTCGACGTGCGCGGGCTGCGACGACTGCACGGCGGGTCGCTCGACGGCGTCGTGGCCGCGGTGCGCGCCGCTCTGCGCCGCCCGGCGCGGATCGGCGCGGGACCGTCGCGCTTCTGCGCGGTGGCGGCGGCGGCACGTGCGCGGGCCCGCCGGGCGACGATCGTCTCCGGGGCCGAAGGGCTGGCCGCCGAGCCGGTCGCGCTGCTGCGCTTCCACGACGCGACCGCCGCGCTGCCCGAGGCGCTCGAGCGCCTCGGGGTGCGCACGCTCGGCGCGCTCGCGTCGCTGCCGCGCGCCGCCGTTGCCGACCGCTTCGGGCGCACCGGCCTGCTGGCGTACGACCTCGCCCACGGCCGCGACACGCCGCTGCGCCCGCGCCGGCCGGGCGAGACGCTGGAGGAGGCCCTCGAGCTCGAGGAGTCGTCCTCAGGCGCCCAGCTCGAGCGCGCCCTGGCGCTGCTCGTCGACCGCCTGCTCGCGCGCCGCGAGCGCGACGGACGCACGCTGCGCGCCGTCACGCTGAGCGCCACCCTGGTCGAGGGCGGCACCTGGCGCGAGCGTGTCGTCTTCCGCGAGCCGCTGTCGGAACCGGCCCGGATGGGCCTGGCGCTCGGACCGCGCCTGGCTCAGCTCCCCGCGCCCGCCGAGGCGCTGCGCCTGGCCGTCGAGCGCTTCGGCCCGTCGCACCCCGGCGAGCGGGCGCTGTTCGACGACGGCACGGCCCAGCGACGCGCCCGGCTGCGCGAGGCCGTCCGCCAGGTGCGCGCGGTGGCCGGCCCAGAGGGGGCGTTGCGCGTGCTCGCCGTCGACCCGGACTCGCGCGTGCCCGAGCGCCGCGCGGTGCTCACTCCGTTCGAGCTGTAGCTGTGGACGGTACGTGAGTGTGAGCTGTGAGTCGTGAGCCCTGGAGCCCGCCGCCTGGCCCTCCCGCGGCCCGCCACCGTCCTCGCCGGCCCGGGTGGGCGTCCGCTGGCCGTCGACCGACACGAGGTGGTCGCGGTGCGCGAGTCGTGGCTGATAGAGGATCGCTGGTGGACGGACCGGCCGCTGCGCCGCCGCTACTGGGAGGTGATCACCCTGGACGGTCGCGACCTCGTGGTCTTCCGCGAGCTGGAGGAGGGGCGCTGGTACCGCCATCGCTGACCTGGCGCACTCTCGATGCAGTCGCCCGGTTGTGCCGTTTCAGGAGCCCCGCGAAGGTCCCGGGATGCACTCCAGCCGCGGGCAGGGGACCGTCGAGTACCTCGGCGTCGTGGCGCTCGTCGCGCTCGTGGGCGGGGCCGCGGCGACCGTCGCCCCGGCCGCCGGGCGTGACATCGCGCGCGCCGTCCCGCGCGAGGTCATCCGCGCCCTGTGCCTGGTCGGCGGCGGCGACTGTGACCGCGATCGCCGGGCATGCCCCGTGCGCTCGCAGGCCATGCGCGCGGGCGCGACGGTCCGCGTCGCGTTCGTCCGCCTCGGCCGCCATCACGTGCTCGCGGAGGAGCTGCGCTCGGACGGCACGGTGGCGCTGACGCTGGTCGAGGAGCGCGCGGGCGGGGCGGAGGCGGGCACGGGCGCGCGCGCCGCGCTGCGCCTCGGCGCCTCGGAGCTGGCCATCGGCGGCGGCGTCCGCGCCGCGGCGCTGGTCCGCGCGGGGCGCGGCAGCACGTGGATCGTCCCGCGCGGGGCCCGCGCCGAGGCGCTGCGCTCGCGGCTGCGGGCGCACTTCCGGGCCGCTCCCGCGCGCGAGCTGGCACCGGGCTTCCTGGCCCGTCGCGTGCTCCCCGAGCTCCCCTCGCCGGCCGAGACCTTCGGCGACTCGGGCCTCGACGTCAGCGCCCAGGTGTCGGCCTCGCGTGGCATGGGCTCGATCGCGGCGAGCCTGTCGGCCGAGGAGCTCGCCGGATCCCGGATCGACCACGTCGGCGGCGGGCGCACGTTCTACGTCCGGCGGCGCAACGCGCTCGACGGCTCGGGCTCGGCGGCGGGCGCGACGGCGGCCGGCACGGGCGAGCACGAGACCGAGTACGCGCTCACCGTCGACCGCGGCGGACGGCCGCTCGACCTGGCGGTGATCGAGACGGGCAGCCTCTCCGGGTCGATCGACCTGCCCGCTCGCCTGCAGCCCGTCGCCGGGCTGCTCGAGCTGCCCGGTCGCGGCCGGCGCGCCTGGGTGACCGAGACGCACCTCGACCTGACCGACGCCGAGAGCCTCGCTGTCGCAGGGCGCGCCCTGCGGGCGCTGCGCCACCCAGGCCTGCGGCTGGGCGACGCCGTAGCGATCTCGGCCGCGCTCGAGCGCCGCCTGGCCGAGCGCGGCGTCGTCGACGCGCGCACGTACGCGCTGGAGGGCGAGCGCTACGGCGGCGAGCTCGACGCGCGCCTGGGCGGCCTCGGCGCCGGGGTGGACGTCGAGGCGGGCCGCGAGTCGGCGCGCCTCGTCGCCGCCGTCACTCGTGGCATCGACGGCCAATGGCGCCGGCGCGAGGACTGCCTGGCAGCAGCGCGCGCCTGAGCCCACCTTGTGCTGCGCAGGGTCGGCGGGAGTTTGGCCCGCGCCTTTCCGCGGGTGTTCCGCGTGGGCGGCCGGGCGGCGGCGAGGGAAGGTGCCCTCGCGCTTCTGGGCCGGTCCGCGGTCTGCTGCCTATCGCATGGTTGGGCAGGAGGCCTCGGACCGATGCTGCGCCCGCAGTCCGGGGTGATGAGCCACGGTATGCGTGGATCAGCGTCACTTGGGGTTGAGCATCGGCGCCGGCAGCGGGGTGGCGTCCGTCCGAACGGTATGGGAACATGTGTTCGTGTCGTACGTCGAGCTCCACGCGCACTCCACGTTCTCCTTCCTGGACGGGACGTCCCAGCCCGAGGAGCTGGCGGCCGCCGCGCTCGAACGTGGGCACCGAGCGCTGGCGCTGACCGACCACGACACGGTCTCCGGCTCGATGGAGTTCGCGCAGGCTGCCCGTGCGCTGGGGCTGCGCGCGATCCACGGCGCGGAGGTCACGCTGGGCGACGGGCGCCACGTCACCCTGCTGGTGCGCGACGCCGGCGGCTGGGCGAACCTCTGCCGCCTGCTCACGCGCGCGCACGCGCACACGCGTGACCACTCGAGCCGGCGCATCCTCGGCACACCGGAGGTTGGTCTCGACGACCTCGAGGCCCACGCGACCGGGCTCGTCTGCCTCAGCGGCTGTGCCCGTCACGGCGTGCGCGACGAGCCGACGATGCGCCGCCTGCTGCGGGCCTTCGGGCGCGATGCCTTCCGGGTCGAGCTGCAGCGCCCCTTCCACCGCCATGACCGCACGCTCAACCGCGGCCTGGCCTCGCTGGCGGGCCGGCTCGGCGTCCCGTGCGTGGCCACCGGCGATGTCCACGCCCACACGTTGGAGCGCGCCCGCCTCCAGGACGCATTCGTGGCCATCCGCGAGCACACCACGCTCGACGCGTCCGAGCCGCTGCGCCGCGGCAACCACGCGCACGTGCTGGCCCCGCCGGAGGCGATGGCCGCGCGGTTCGCCGACCACCCCGATGCGGTGGCCGAGACGGCGCGGCTGGCCGACACGCTGCGCTTCGACCTCACGCAGGACCTCGGCTATCGCTACCCCGGCGCGGAGGATCCCGCCGCCGACGCGATGCTCGCCGGCATCTGTGCGGCGCGCTTCGAGGAGCGCTACGCGCCCGGTCACCGCCTGCGCTCGGAGGCCGCCGCGCGGCTGGACGAGGAGCTGCGCCTGATCGCCGACCTCGGCCTGTCGGGCTTCTTCATCCTGCACCGCGACCTGCTCGAGCTGGCTCGCGAGGTCGCCGTCGAGGTGCGCGGGCCCGACACGGCGCGGGCGCTGCTGCCGCCCGGCCGCGGCCGAGGTTCGTCGGTGTCCTCGATCGTCTGCTACCTCAGCGGCCTCTCGCACGTCGACCCGGTCGAGAACCGGCTGCTGCTCGGGCGCTTCCTCAACGAGGAGATCACCGCCCTGCCCGACATCGACCTCGACTTCCCGCGCGACATCCGCGAGGTCCTCATCCCGCGCGTGCACGAGCGCTACGGGCGCGAGCGCTCGGCGCTGGTCGCCGCCTTTCCCACCTTCCGCTCGCGCGGGGCGATCCGCGAGCTGGGCAAGGCACTCGGGCTGCCGCCGGGCGAGATCGAGCGCGTCGCGCGAAGCTCGGAGGGCTGGTCCGGCGAGGAGGTGGACCGCGACATCGTGCTGGCGCTCGGGGAGGGACGCGAGCGCCACGGGCGCTGGCGCTGGCTGGCCGAGCTGTCGCGCGAGGCCCATGGCCTGCCCCGCCACCTCTCGCAGCACTCGGGCGGGATGATCGTCGCCACGCGCCCGCTGGTCGACTGCTGCGCGGTGGTCCCGGCGGCGATGGAAGGCCGGCAGATGGTCATGTGGGACAAGGACTCCTGCGCGGACGCCGGCTTCCTGAAGATCGACCTGCTCGGCCTCGGCATGCTGTCGGCGGTCGAGCGCTGCGTGGAGCTCATCGCCGCTCGCAGTGGCGAGCGGATCGACCTGTCGCGGATCCCCTACGACGACCCGGCGACGTTCGAGTGCATCCAGAGCGCCGACACCACCGGCGTCTTCCAGATCGAGAGCCGCGCCCAGATGGGCTCGCTGCGACGCACGCGGCCCGAGACGCTCGACGACCTGACGATCCAGGTGGCGATCGTGCGGCCCGGGCCGATCCAGGGCGGAGCGGTCAACCCCTACATCGAGCGCCGCCAGGCCATACGCGAGAACCCCGACTACGAGGTCCCCTACGACCACCCGTCGCTGGAGCCGGTCCTGCGCGACACGCTCGGCACGATCATCTTCCAGGACCAGGTCATCGAGGTGGCGATGGCTTTCGCGGGCTTCTCGCCGGGGGAGGCCGAGGGCCTGCGCCGGGCCATGAGCCGCAAGCGCTCCGCGGCTGCCATCGAGGCTCACCACCGGCGCTTCGTCGAGGGCGCGATCACGCGCTGGGACGACGTCGACGAGCCGCTGGGCGAGCGGGTGTGGACGATGATCGTCGGCTTCTCGGGGTTCGGCTTCCCCAAGGCCCACGGCGCCGCGTTCGGCCTGCTGGCCTACCAGTCGACCTGGCTGCGGGTCCACCACGGCGCCGAGTTCCTGTGTGCGCTGCTCGACGAGCAGCCGATGGGCTTCTATCCGCCCGACGCCCTGATCCACGAGGCGCAGCGACGCGGCATCGAGATCCTGCCGCCCGACGTCAACGCCAGCGAGACGATCTGCACCGTCACGGAGGCGGGTGGCGTGCGCCTCGGCCTGGGCTACGTGGCGGGCGTGCGGGGTGACGAGGTCGATGCGCTGGTCGCCGCCCGCCGTTCCGACGGGCCGTTCCGCTCGCTGGACGACCTCGCCTCGCGCGCCGGCGCGGGCCGGCCGGCCCTCGATCGGCTGGCCTGGTCGGGTGCGTGCGACGCGCTTGCGCTCGCCGACGCGGGGAACTGCGCCGTGGCGACCGCTCGCCCGACGTCGGCCCGGCGCACCGCGCTGTGGCGGCTGGGGATCGCCGCGCCCGCGTACGCGACCGGGGACGGCGGCACGCAGCTGCTCGCTGGCCGTCGATCTGCCCCAGGCGCCGGCGCTGGCGGCGGTCAGCGACTGGGACGCGATGATCGCCGACTACGCCACGACCGGCCTGACCATCGATCGCCACCCCCTGCGGCTGCTGCGCGACGGCCTGAGAGCCCGCGGCACCGTGTCGAGCGCCGGCCTGGCCGAGTTGCCCCACGGCGCCACCGTGCGAGTCGGCGGCCTGGTCGTGGCGCGCCAGCGGCCGGGGACGGCCAAGGGCGTCGTGTTCCTGCTCATCGAGGACGAGACCGGGACGGTCAACGTCATCGTCCCGCCGCGCGTCTACGAGCGCCACCGGCTTACCGTGCGCTCCGAGCCGCTCGTGCTGGTCGAGGGGACTCTCGAGCGCCACGCCTCGGCCGGTGGCGCGATCAACCTGCTCGTCCGGCGCATCCTCCCGCTCGACGCCCCCGACCTGCTCGACGAGCGTCCGCGCGCGAGCGTCAAGGACTTCTCGCCGCTCGACGAGCTCGAGCGCCGGCGCATCCTGGCCGAGGAGCCGCTCGCCGCGGTCGCCGGCGGCGGCGGCGGCGGTGGCGCCGTCACGCCCACTACGCCGTCCCACACCGGCGCGCTCGCCGCCGCGGCATCATCCGCGGCGGCGGACGGGCCGGTGGACGGGCGGCGCAGCGGGCCCGCGGGCCGGCCGACGGGCGACACCGGTCCGTCCGGCCCGCGGGGTCTCGGCCCGTCCTCGGGCGCCGGCGCGGTCGGGCGTGGGTCGGGCGCGCCGTCTCACCGGTCATCCACGGGCGCTGCCCCGACCGCTCTCGCCGCGATCACCGCCGGCCCCCGGCCGGCGAACGAGCGCGATGACGTGCCAGGCCATCCCGAGCCTGACGAGCGAGAGCAGGGTGATCAGGGCGGTGCGGACGACTTCCGTGCCGTCGCGCCGCCGGTGATGAGCTTCGCCCAGGGCCGGCGACGATGAGCGTGGACCACCGACCAGGGCGCTCGGGCCTGTCCGGCGCCGAGTCCTTCGGTGCGAGCCCATGTGTAAGGTGCTGCCGTGGTCAGCGCCACCGCCTTTGTCATCGGGTTCCTGGTCCTGGGCCTCGCCGTGGTGGTCGCCGCCTTCAGCGGTGGTCCGAAGAGCGATCTCGAGCGGTCTCGCGGCCCGTCGCGCGCCGGGCGCAAGGCTGTCGCCATCGTGGTCGGCGTGATCGTTCTGCTCACCGGCGTCGTGGTGCCCGCGGTGATCCTGATCGGCAGCGACGACGCGCGCAGCGCACCGGGCGGCGTCAAGCTGACGGCGGCACAGGAGCGAGGTCGCGCCGTCTTCACCGAGCGCTGCGCGACGTGCCACGCGCTGCGCGCGTCCAACGCCGTCGGGCGCGTTGGCCCGAACCTCGACGGCCTGCGCCCGCCCAAGGCGCTCACGCTCAACGCGATCCAGCAGGGGCGTGCGCGCGGGCAGGGCCAGATGCCCGCCGAGCTCGTCGACGGCGAAGAGGCCGAGGAAGTCGCCGAGTACATCGAAGCGGTCGCCGGTCGCTGAATCCCGAGCCCGGCTGGAGGGCGGCCGGGCTGGCGCGAGCGGTCCGAGGGCCGCCGGGCCGGCGCGGGGCGGTGCGAGAGCCGCTGACCCCGCCAGGCGTTCGTCAATCCGCAGACAAGGATGACGAGGCGAAAACCGGGAGCCCGTTGCTCTGCGCGCCAGCGGTTGCCCACCTCATGGCCGAGGCGCCACGGCTTGATCCCGGCTCCCCACGCTTCGGCGCACCAGCGGACCCGTCAGAACGCGAAGTCGTGCGCCCTTGGCCGCAATTTGCGGGGTTCCGTCGGGCACGACGGCTACCTTCCGGAGAAATGCCGGTCCTGACGAGGATGTGGTCTGGCAGGGTCTCCGAGAGGCCGGTACCATGCCCGCCGTCAGATCCGCTGAGTTCCTGGTCCGTGGTGATTGGCCGCGGGGCCGGGGAGCGGGGGACCCGTCGTTGGGGCGAATCGCCAGTCCGGCGTAGCGCGGCTCTTTCAGCGCGAGCCCGTCAGCTAACCCCGTAAGCCACCGAAAGAGGACGCAGAGGATGCCGCAGAGCGAAGCCGCCGCGTGGTGGGCCGAGGTACAGCACGTGCGCGAAGCGATCGAGCGCCGACGCGCCGGCGCGGATTCGCCGGACACCGGCGTCGATCGTCAGCGCGGCGCTCGCTTCATCCGTTCCACCGACGATCGCGACGGTGACGAGCTCGGCGGCCAGGTCCCGGGCCGCCGCTTCGAGCGCTCGGGGCACGCCAACCACGTCCCGGTCGATCCCGATCGTGCGCGCGCACGCGGCCGGCGCTCCGAGGTCCGCGAGCACTGGACCGGCGTCGAGCGCCGCGACCCCAGCCGGGCCGACCGCCGCGCCTCCGGTCGCACGGAGCACCATGACCCGTCGCGCGGCGATCGGCGTGATCCGGGCAGCGTCGACCGCCGCGCAGGCGGCGCGGCCGGCCATCACGCATCGGCCCGCTCCGAGCACCGCGAGTCGGCCCGCTCCGAGCACCGCGAGTCGGCCCGCTCCGAGCACCGCGAGTCGGCCCGCTCCGAGCGCCGCGATCTCGGCCGTGGCGAGCGCCGCGACGCGATCCGCCCCGACCGGCGCGACCCCGGTCGCGTCGATCGCGGAGCGTCGTTCCGCGACGAGCCTCGCGAGGCGAGCCACTCCCACTCCCACTCCCACTCCGAGCCGGGCCCGCGCGCCCGCGCCGAGCGTCCCAACGCGGCCCCGCACCGGCCCGCGGACTTCGCACGTCCCGGATCGCCCGCGGGCGATCCGATCGCCGCCACCGCCGCCGCCACCGCCACCGCGTCCGTCCCGCTCAGCGCGCCGCGTGCGCGTCGCACCGTGCAGATCACCGGTCGCCCGGTCACCGCGCCGCGGCTGGTGGAGGTGGAGCGGCGTCGGCCTGTCCGGCGCCCGGCCGAGCGCATCGGCGGTCGGCCCGACCGCATCGCCCTCTGGGCGGTGCTGTTCTGCTTCTTCCTGATTCTCGTCGCCCTCAGCTCGTAACCGACCGCCACGGCGGCGGGTCGCAACGCCGCCGCCCGCTCACGCGCCGCGCGACGATCCAGACGCCATCGCGCCCGATCCCCGCAACGGATCGCGCTCACGCGTGCGCTTTCGCGTATCCGGGGAGATCCGCGTTGTGGAGCAGCGGTCCGCAACGTAGACTTACCAATGGTAAGGACAGCCACGGCAGCGCGGCACGGATCGCCTCCCCTCCCTCCTCCCGCACCGAAGGCACCCCATGAAGACCACGATGAGTCGTTTCCAGATTCACGACGAGCTGACCGCCCCCGAGGGCTCGGTTCCCGTTCTGCGCGGGGCGCTCACCACCGGCGGCCAGCTCCCGAACCTGCTCGGCGTGCTGGCCGGCTCGCCGGCCGCGCTGCGCGCGTACGCGCGCTTCCGCTCGGAGCTGCGCCACGGCACGCTGTCGCTGCCGACCATCGAGCGGATCGCGCTCGCGGTCGCGCACCATTACCGCTCCGAGCCGGGCATCGCCCTGCACAGCCGCACCGCGCGCCAGGCCGGCCTGGCGCTCGACGAGGTCGCCCTCGCACGCGAATGGGACTCGCGTGACGAGCGCGAGGCCACCCTGCTGCGCTACCTCAAGGTGCTGGTCGAGGGTGGGGCGCGACCGCCGATGCACCTGCACGAGGAGGCGCGCGAGGCCGGCTGGTCGGACGAGCAGATCCTCGAGGCGATCGCCGCCACGGCCATCGAGACCTTCACGGCGATGATCAACGTGGCCGGCGACGTCCCGGTCGACGGCTCCTGGGAGGACTCGCGTCAGCTTCGCGCGGCGTGAGCCTCGTGGTCATCGCGGTGGCCCGCCCGGGTAGGCTTGATGGCATGAGCCTCGACGGTCGGGCCACCGAGGCGCAACGGTTGCGCGCGCGGGCGGCTTCGCCGCCGCCCGCCTGCTGTCCCTATTACCACGAGGCGGTCGAGCTGATCGGCCGTCGCTGGACCGGCGCGATCGTCGCCGTGCTGCTGGAAGGCGGGCCGATGCGCTTCAGCGAGATCGCCGGCGCCGTGCCGGAGCTCAGCGATCGCCTCCTGTCCGAGCGGATGAAGGAGCTCGAAGGACGCGGCGTCGTCACCCGTCACGTGGAGGACGGCCCGCCCGTCAAGGTCCGCTATGAGCTCACCGACATGGGCCGCTCGCTGCAGCCCGCGCTGCAGGAGCTGCGCGCGTGGGCGCGCACCTGGCTGCGGGCCGACGCCGACCGGCGCACGACCGCCCGCACGCTGTAGCGACCGGCGCGCAGCAGCAACCCGCGCGCCCGCTCCAGCCGACCGCCCGCACCCTGTCCGGCTCGCCTGGACCGGCGGTCGTGCGCCGATGTTCTAGGGTCCGGCGCATGCCCGACCAGCCGCAGTCCGCTGACGACGTCAAGGCGCTCTGCGACGAGCGCGACGTGCGCTTCATCCGCTTCTGGTTCACCGACATCCTCGGCCAGCTCAAGTCCTTCTCGATCAACGTGGCCGAGATCGACGACGCCTTCGAGGGCGGCATGGGCTTCGATGGCTCGTCGATCACCGGATTCAACGCGATCGAGGAGTCCGACATGATCGCCATGCCGGACCCGTCCACCTTCGCGATCCTGCCATGGCGACCGGAGGTCGAGGGGGTGGGGCGGATGTTCTGCGACATCCTCACCCCCGAGCGCACGCCGTACGAGGGCGACCCGCGCCACGTGCTGCGGCGCTCGCTGGAGCGCATGCAGGCGCTGGGCTTCGACACGTTCAACGTCGGGCCCGAGCTCGAGTACTTCCTGTTCCGCGACAAGAACAGCACCGAGACCCTCGACGAGGGCGGCTACTTCGATCTGACCACACTCGACGCCGGCTCCGACGTCCGTCGCGAGACCGTGCTCGCCCTGGAGCAGCTCAACATCCACGTCGAGTACACCCACCACGAGGTCGGTCCGAGCCAGCACGAGATCGACATGCGCTACGCCGACGCGCTGAAGATGGCCGACGACTGCATGACGTACCGCATCACGGTCAAGGAATACGCGATGAAGTACGGCTGGCACGCGACGTTCATGCCCAAGCCGCTGTTCGGCGAGAACGGCTCGGGGATGCACACCCACCAGTCGCTGTTCCGCGACGGGCGCAACGCGTTCTACGACGGCGACGACCCGTATTTCCTGTCCGAGACGGGCAAGGCGTTCATCGCCGGGCAGCTCCGCCACGCCCGCGAGGTCAGCTCGATCTTCGCCCAGTGGGTGAACTCCTACAAGCGCCTCGTGCCCGGCTACGAGGCCCCCGTCTACCTCGCCTGGTCGCGGCGCAATCGCAGCGCGCTCGTGCGCGTGCCGCTCTACCACCCCGGCAAGGAGCAGGCCACGCGCATGGAGCTGCGCTGCCCCGATCCGGCCTGCAACCCGTACCTCACCTTCGCCGCGCTGCTGCAATCGGGCCTGGAGGGCATCGAGAAGGGCTACGAGCTGCCCGAGCCGATGGAGAAGAACCTCTACCACCTGTCGCCCGAGGAGCGCCGGCGGCTGGGCATCGAGCAGCTTCCCGAGACGCTCGGCGAGGCGATCGAGATCACGTCCGAGTCCGAGCTGGTGCTGCGCACCCTGGGCGAGCACATGTTCAACCGCTTCGTCGAGATCAAGCGCCAGGAGTGGGAGGACTACCGCGTGCAGGTCACGCCGTGGGAGCTCGACCGCTACCTCCCGGTCCTCTAGGACAGGCCGCTGACGAAGGCCGGCAGGTCCGGCTCCTTCGCGATCGCCGGCGACGTCGAGGTACAACCGCCTGGGCTTCGGCGCGCGAGCGCAACGCTGGCGCGGCTCGACGCGCTCGGTCAGCGCCTAACCCGCCGCCGGTGCGATCCGGAAGGTCGTCGTGGCGCCGGGTGACGAGGCGCGGTAGCGGCGACGCTGGTCGAGCTTGAGCGTCCACTGGCCGGCCGCCACCCGGGACACGCCGGGAATCCGCGGCGCCTGGACGCGCAGCGTTCCGCACACCCCGCGGGCCACGCCGAAGCGGTGGCGGCCACGCTCGCGCCCGCCGAGCACGAAGTGGGCGAAGATCGGCCGCCCGGGGATGAAGCCGGCGAAGCGCCACGTCGTCAGCTCGCGCGGGCGCCCGGCGATGGGCAGGTTCGACCCGTAGGCCTCGCGCACCACGCGCACGCGCATCGTCGCCGTGTTGGCCGGGTTGGCCTGGTCGATCATGACCATGGTCACGGTCCGCGGCCCGAGCTCGGTGACGCGCGGGACGGTGACCTGGGTCGTGAAGACGCCGGTCGGGTCGGCCCGGGCGGTGGCGGTCACGTCGCCGACGATCGCCACCGCCGCGTTGGGGGTGAACGCGCTGCCCGACACGGTCAGCGACTGGCCGGACGAGAACCACTTCCCGACCGTTGTGACGTCGCCGGCGTGGGCGCCGGCCGGCAGGGCGAGCGCGGTGGCGGCGACGAGCGCTCCGACGCCGCCCGGCCTCACGAGCCCTCTGCTGGAGCTGGCTCCTCGGCCCCGAGCCGGCCCTCACGCCGCTCCGTGCGCGACGC
>CAWBBQ010000007.1:0-364009 GCA_963787065.1 uncultured Actinomycetes bacterium | reverse complement strand
CCGGGTGCGCTCGGCGTAGAGGTAGGGCACGGCCGCCCACGCCGCCTCCTCGCGCTCGACGAGCGTCGACCGGCCGAAGAACGTCAGGGCGGGCGTCTCGCCCAGGACCGCGCGGGGGCCGCCGGGCGTGGTCGCCCCGAGCACGAGCGCGCGGAGGCGCTGCGGATGACGCAGCGCGATCTCCTGGGCGACCATGCCGCCGAGCGAGATCCCGTAGACGTGAGCGCGCTCCTCGCCGGCCGCGTCGAGCACGGCCACGGCGTCGTCGGCCATCCGCCGTACGGAGTACGGCCACACCGACGGCGCGCTCTCGCCCGTGCCGCGATTGTCGAAGCTCAGCACGCGAAAGCGGCGCGCCAGCGCCGGGATCGTCCGCGCCCAGCCATCGCGCGTCGCGCCGAAGCCCATGATGAGCAGCACCGCCGGGCCCTGCCCGACACTCTGAAAGGACAGGTCGACCGGTCCGCCGCGCGCGACCCCGGGGACCGGCTCGTCGTCGTCGGTAGGAGGCATCGCCGCAAGTTAGCAATCGACCCTGCTAACCAGCTAACCCGCGGCGGGGCGGGCTGTCGTCGCTGGCGGTGCCGCGCGACCAGGCATCGAGGGACGGGGCAACCCCGCGAACCGGCGGAAACCCACGCATACCGCGGGGTTGCGCCGGATGGCAAGGCGTGCGACCCATCCGAGGGCGGCCAGCCCCGAATACGGTCGTCACCCACCCTCGGAGCGCGCCCAGCCCCGCGCCCGAGGTCCACCTCCCCCTCGCTGCCGCTGTTCGCGCCAGGCTGACGCTCGAGCCAGCGGAAAGCCGCGCCCCCCGCAAGACCCCTCACGCCGCCCGCGGCACGTGCGTCACCGCGACCGCGCCGTCGACCTCCGCGGCGATCTCCCAGTGTGCGATCGCCCGCGGGCCGCGGAACAGCCGGTCGACGACCGCCGTCGGGCCGGGCAGCCCGTGGCCGCCGGGCTGCGAGGCGCGGGCGTCGTGGAAGAGCACGCTGCCATCCTCCACGACGTACTCGTGCCAGCGGTCCCAGTCGGTGGCCACGCCGATCTCGCTGTGGTCGCCGTCGATGAACACGAGGTCGAGCGGCAGCGACCAGCGGTGGGCCACGTTGGCGCTGAAGTCCACGTGCCACACGACGCGCGGGCCGTGCGCGCGCGCCGACGCGCGCGCCACCACGCGCCGAGTCGCCCACTCGGTGGCCCCGGCTCCCTCGCGCAGCGCGGTGGGGTGGTGGCCGAAGGGGTCGACGAGGTGCAGCTCGGCCTCGGGTGTGAGCACCTCGCACAGGACGATCGCCGAGGACCCCTCGTAGACGCCGATCTCGATCGCCCGCCGGCGGCCCTCGGCCAGCTCGCGCAGCAGGGCCGCCTCGGCCGGCGAGTGCATCGTGCGCGGCGGGATCACGCCCGTGCCCACGGCGACGGCGCGCAGCCGCGGGTCGTCGCGCACGCGGTCGGGGGCCAGCCGGCGGATCGCCTTGGGCAGGCCGACCATCCTCATCGCACGATCCGCCCGCGGACGTCGCCCAGCGCGACGGCGTCCTCGCCGCGGCCCGCCATGCCGCGCAGGACGACCTCGTCGCCGTCCTCCAGGAACGCCCGCTCGCTGCCGTCCTCCAGGCGCAGCGGCTCCGCCCCGTCCCACGAAAGCTCCAGCAGGCTGCCGCGCTCACCGCGAGACGGCCCGGAGATCGTCCCCGACCCCAGCAGGTCACCGGTCCGCAGGCCGGCGCCGTTGGAGGTCAGGTGCGCGATCTGCTGGGCGACGCTCCAATACAGGTGACGGGCGCTCGTGCGCGCCACCCGCGAGAGGTTCAGCTCGATCTCGAGGTCGATGTCCAGTGCCCACGGCGCCTCGCGCAGGTAGGGCAGCGGCCGCGGCTCCTGCTCCGGCGCGTCCACGCGGAACGGCTCGAGGGCCGCCATCGGCACCACCCAGGCCGAGATCGAGGTGGCGAACGACTTTCCCAGCAGCGGGCCGAGCGGCTGGGACTCCCAGGCCTGGAGGTCGCGGGCGCTCCAGTCGTTGAGCAGCACCGCGCCGAAGACGTGCTCGAGCGCCCGGCCGACCGGCACCGGCTCGCCGGTCGCGCTCGGGGTGCCGACCACGAAGCCGAGCTCGAGCTCGACGTCGAGCTTGGCCGTCGGACCGAACGCAGGCCCGTTGTCGTCGCCGCGCCGCTGGCCGTGCGGGCGGCGCACGGGCGTGTCGCTGACGACCACGGTGCCCGACCGCCCGTGGTAGGCGATCGGCAGATGGCGCCATTGGGCCGGCAGCGGCTCCCTCCCCGGCCGGAAGATCAGCCCGGAGTTCTTCGCGTGCTCGATCGACGACCAGAAGTCGACGTAGTCGGCGACGTCGATCGGGGGCAGCAGCTCGACCTCGGCCAGGTCGAGCAGCCGCGGCTCGGCGTCGACGCCGGACAGCAGGTCGCGCACGCGGGCCCGGGTGCGCGACCACGACTCGGGGCCGCCGGCCATGAACGCGTTCAGGCTCGGCCGGGCGAACACCCCGCCGGCGTCGTCGAGCAGGCCCTCCTGCGCGAGCGCGGCGAGGTCGAGGACGCCGAAGCCGTAGCGCACGCCCACGCGCGGCTCGCCCCCGCCGACGCGGAACACGCCGTAGGGCAGGTTGGCCAGGCCCAAGCCCTCCTCGCTCATGCGGCCGGATGGTGTCACGTCGCCGATGCCGGGGACGGTCGGCCGGAGCGTCCCCAGGAACCCCTTATTCGCACCTGACGCCGGGCCGCCTACCCTGGGGTAGACCTTGGAGGACATGATCCACCCACAGACACCCGTCCTCCGTCTGGAAGAGGCCCGCGCGTGAAGTCCCCCAAGCACCTGTGGACCGGCGACTGGCGCTCCCGTCGCGACGAGGAGGCGCCGCCGGTCCCGCCGCTCCGCCCGCCGCCCGCGCGGCCCGAGCCCGAGCCCGAGCCGCGGCGCCGCCGTCGCGGGCCGGCGATCGTGGCGGCCGTCTTCGGCGTGCTGGTGCTCGCCGCCGCCGCCTTCGTGGCCGGCGGGCTGCTGCGGGGCGAGGATCCGCCGCCGCTGCCCGAGTCGCGCCAGGGCAACCTCAGCCCGCGCACCGGCCAGACTCGGATCGGCGCCATCTATGCCAGCGCGAGCCCGGCCGTCGTCTCCGTGCGCACGAACACCGGGACGGGCACGGGCTTCCTGGTCGACCGCCAGGGGACGCTCGTCACCAACGCCCACGTCATCGGCGCGTCGGGCGACGTCGCCGTGCGCTTCGGGCCCAACGGCCGCAGCATCGACGCCCGGGTGCTCGGCACCGATCCGTCCTCCGACCTGGCCGTGCTGAAGATCTCCGGCGGCGACATGCCCAACGTCCGGCCGCTGGGCTTCGCCGACTCCAGCCGCGTGCGGATCGGCGACCGCGCGGTGGCGATCGGCAACCCGTTCGGGCTGGACCGGACCGCCACGGCGGGGATCGTCTCCGGCCTGCGCCGCGAGATCCGCGCGCCCAACGGCTTCCAGATCGACGAGGTCATCCAGACCGACGCGCCGATCAACCCCGGCAACTCGGGCGGGCCGCTGCTCGACGACGACGCCCGCGTGATCGGCGTCAACTCGCAGATCGCCACCGGCGGCGCGCAGGGCAACGTCGGCATCGGCTTCGCGGTGCCCTCGAACACCGTGCGCCAGGTCGTGCCACGCCTGAAGCAGGGCCAGACCATCGAACGCCCGTACCTGGGCGTGTCATCCGGCCCGGCCTCGCCGACCAGCCCCGACGGCGCCCGCGTCAGCTCGGTGCAGCCGGGCAGCCCGGCCCAGCGCGGCGGCCTGCAGGTCGACGACGTGATCACGAGCATCGAGGGCCGCCGCGTCGACGACCCGGCCGACGTCTCGGCCGCCGTCAACGACCGCTCGCCCGGCGATCACGTCACCGTCGAGGTGCGCCGCGACGGCCAGCCCGTCTCCCTCGACATCGAGCTGGGCACGCGTCCGGCCAAGCAGGGGCCCTGAGTGGTGGTCCACGCGCGATGAGCTTCGCCGCACCACTCGTCCTCGTCGCGCTGGTGCTCGTGCCGCTGCTCGTGTGGTGGTACGTCCGCCAGCAGGGCGCACGGCGGCGCGCGGCCGGCGCGTTCGCCTCGCCCGCGCTGCTGGCCTCGGTGGCGCCGCGGCGTCCCGGCTTCCGCCGCCACGCGCCGATGCTCGTCTTCGCGCTGGCGCTGGTCGTGCTCATCGTGGCCGCCGCGAAGCCCCAACGAACAGTGGCCGTGCCGGTCGAGCGTGCATCGATCATGCTGGTCACCGACGTGTCCGGGTCGATGGAGGCCACCGACGTCAAGCCGTCGCGGCTCGTGGCCGCGCGGCGCGCGGCGCGCGCGTTCGTCGACGACACGCCGCGCGAGCTCAACGTCGGCGTGCTGGCCTTCAACGGCCGCCCGCGCGTGCTCCAGAGCCCGACCGCCGATCGACAGGACATCCTCGCCGCCCTGGCCCGCCTGCGGTCCAGCGGCGGCACCGCGACCGGTGAGGCGATCGCCTCGGCCGTGCGCACGCTGCGCACGCCGGCGGCGCGCGGGCGCAGACCGCCGCCCGGGGCGATCGTGCTGATGACCGACGGCGCCTCGACGCGGGGCAAGGACCCCGTGCAGGCCGCGCAGGAGGCCAAGCGCGCGAAGATCGCCGTGTACACGGTCGCCCTGGGCACCCCCGATGGGACGATCGAGGTGCCGCGTCCCGGCGGAGCCGGAGGCACGGAGACGCGACGCGTGCCGCCCGACCCCGAGAGCCTGGCGCAGATCGCCCGCGCCTCGGGCGGCGAGGCGTTCACCGCCGACGACGCCGGTGAGCTCAAGCGCGTGTACGAGCGGCTCGGGTCGCAGCTCGGCACGGAGGAGCGCAAGCGCCAGATGACGGCCGGCTTCGCGGGCGGCGCCCTCGTGCTGCTGCTGGCCGGGGTCGGGATGTCCCTCGCCTGGTTCGGGCGGTTGGTGTGAGAACGATGAAGGGAACGAGATGACCGAGTTCGACGACCGCGGCTCAGTCCGCGCTCAGCAGGCCCGCTTCGACGAGGCGCGCGACGCGCTCGAGGGCGCGCTGCACGAGATCAAGCGCGTCATCGTCGGCCAGGACGCGATGCTCGAGCGGCTGCTCGTCGCGCTGCTGGCCGGCGGCCACGTGCTGCTCGAGGGCGTCCCCGGGCTGGCCAAGACGCTGACCGTCAAGACGCTGGCCGAGGTGCTGGGCGGATCCTTCCGGCGCATCCAGTTCACGCCCGACCTGGTGCCGTCCGACCTCGTCGGCACGCGGATCTACCGTCCCGACACGGGCCGCTTCGACACCGAGCTCGGGCCCGTGTTCGGCAACTTCCTGCTCGCCGACGAGATCAACCGCGCGCCGGCGAAGGTCCAGTCGGCGCTGCTGGAGGTCATGCAGGAGCGCCAGGTGACGATCGGCGGGGAGAGCTTCCCGGTTCCCCGGCCGTTCCTGGTCATGGCCACCCAGAACCCGATCGAGTCGGAGGGCACCTACCCGCTGCCCGAGGCGCAGGTCGACCGCTTCCTGCTGAAGATCGTCGTCGACTACCCGACGTTCGGCGAGGAGGCCGCCGTCGTCGGGCGCTCGCTGGCCGACCCGGCCGAGATCCGCGAGCTGCTGAGCCTTGACGACCTGTCCCGGTACGCCGCCGCGGTGCAGGGCGTGCTCGTCGACCGCGACGTGATCGCCTACGCCGTGCAGCTCGCCGACGCGACGCGCAACCCGCGCGACTACGGGCTGGACGACCTCGAGTCGCTGGTCGACTACGGGGCCAGCCCGCGTGGGCCGATCAGCGTGGTCCACGCCGCGCGGGCGCTCGCGCTGCTGCGCGGCCGCGGCCACGTGATCGCCTCCGACGTGCGCGACCTCGCGCCCGACGTGCTGCGCCACCGCCTCGTGCTGTCCTACGACGCGCTGAGCGATGGCATCAGCGCCGACGACATCGTCGACCGCGTGGTGGCCACCGTCGAGGTGCCGCCGTCGGACCACCTGCGACGGCGGGCGGCCGCCGCATGACGACGGGCGCGGGACTGCGCGTCCCGGACGGCCGGCAGGGTCCCGGCCCGATGCCCCCTGCGCTGGTCGAGGCGCTCGACCTCGTCGTCGCGCGGCGCGCGGCCGGCGTGCTGCCCGGGGACCGGCGCGCGGCGGGTGTGGGCAGCGGCACCGAGCTGGCCCAGCTCCGCCCCTACCAGGTCGGCGACGACGTCCGCCAGATCGACGCCCCCGCCACGGCGCGGACCGGCGTGCCGCACGTACGCGTGCACGTGCCCGAGCGCACGCTGAGCACCTGGTTCGTGATCGACGTCTCGCCGTCGATGGCCTTCGGGACCGCGCAGCGGCTGAAGTCGGACGTGGCCGAGGGCGTGACGCTGGTGATCGGCCGCCTGGCCATCCGCCGCGCCGGTCGCATCGCGCTGCTCACCTTCGGGTCGCGGCGGCCCCGCCTGCTGCCCCCGCGCGGCAGCCGCCCGGGGCTCGTCGGCCTGCGCCGCACGCTGGCCGAGGGCATCTCCGCCGACGGCCACGACGACCCGCACGCGCTGGCTCACGCGCTCGGGCGCATCGGGCGCGTGGCCGGCCAGCCGGGCTTCGTCGTGATCGTCTCGGACTTCCGCGGGCAGGTCGACTGGGCCAACGCGATGGGCTCGCTGCGCATGCGCCACTCGGTGCTCGCCGTCGAGGTGCGCGACCCGCGCGAGGGCACGCTGCCCGCCGTCGGCCGGCTGGCGCTGGTCGACCCCGAGACGGGCGAGCGCATCGAGGTCGACACCTCCCGCCGCGGCCTGCGCGAGCGCTTCGCCGCCGCCGAGCGCGCCGAGCGCGAGGAGATCGCCTCCGAGCTGCGCCGCCTGCGCGTCGACCACACCGTGCTGCGCACCGACGACGACTGGCTGCTGGAGCTCGGCCGCACGCTGCGATGAGCGCCTCCCTCCCGCTCGCCATCTTCTTCAGCGCGCCGCTGGCGCTGCTCGGGCTGGCGCTGATCCCCCTCGCCCTGCTGGCCCAGCGCGCGTTCCGCCGGCGCTCGCAGCGCTATGCCGTGCGCTTCACCGGGGTGTCGACGCTGCGGGCCGTGGTCGGCACGACGCCCGCGTGGCGACGCCACCTGCCCGGGCTGCTCGCCCTGCTGGCGCTCGCCGTGCTCGTCATCGCCCTGGCCGAGCCGCACCGGACGATCGCCGTGCCGGCCGAGCAGGCCTCGGTCGTGCTCGTCACCGACCACTCCCGCTCGATGATGGCCACGGACGTCGCGCCCACCCGCCTCGAGGCCGCGCGCGACGCGGCGACGCGCTTCCTGGACAACGTGCCCGCGCCGGTGCGCGTCGGCGCCGTCGCCTATTCCGACGCGCCCGACGCGGTGCAGGCGCCGACCACCGAGCGAGACGACGTCCGCCGGATCATCGACGGGCTGACGGCCGACGGCAGCACGGCCACCGGGGACGCGCTGGCCGCGGCGCTGGAGGGCATCAACCAGTCGCGCAAGGACGGCAAGCGCCCGCCGGCGGCGATCCTGCTGCTGTCCGACGGCAAGACGACGACCGGCCGCGACCCGCTCGACGTCGCCCGCCAGGCCGGCCGCGCGCGCGTGCCGATCTACACGGTCGCGCTGGGCACCCCGGGGGCGACGATCCCCAACCCGTACCCGTACGCGTCGCCGCTCCCAGTCCCGCCCGACCCCGAGACCCTCAAGCAGATCGCCGAGGAGTCGCGCGGCCGCGCCTACACGGTCGAGGACGCCGGCGCGCTGGCCGAGATCTACAAGCGGCTCGGCTCGAGCATCGGCACGCGCCAGCGCGACCAGGAGATCACCGCGGTCTTCGCCGCCGGCGGCCTGCTGCTGCTCGCGGGCGCGGCGCTGACGTCGCTGCGCTGGGCCGGTCGCCTGCCGTAGCTGCTTCACCGGAGCTTCTCCGGCGCCCGGCGGGAGCCGTACCGAGCGCCAGCGCGAGGCGTTCCCCAGCGCCACGGTCGTGGTCCTGCCCGACAGCGGTCACTGGCCCTACGTCGACGATCCCGACGCCGTCGCGGGCCACCTGACGGCCTTCCTGGAGCGGGTCGCCGCACGTCCGGCCGGCGTGGGGTGAGCGGCGGGCCCGCGGCGGACGGGGATCGGCTCGAGCACGGAGCCGAGGCCGGCGACGTCCGGCGGTCAGCTCAGCGCCGGCGCGGCTCGCGGCCGGGAGGCTGGTGCGGCGGCGGGCGCTTGGGCAGGTGGGCCATCGCGCGGGTTTGCGGCTCGCCGGCGCGCACGGTCACGGCCTCGCCCTCGTGGCGCACCGCGAGCTCGTCGCCCGTCTCCAGCGTGTACGTCGCCTCGCCGCCGCGCAGCTCCACGGCCAGCCGGCGACCGCGGAACGTGATGCGGAAGCGCAGGCGCACGATCCGCTCGGGCAGCCGCGGGGCGAACCGCAGCTCACCGGCCTGGTCGCGGAAGCCGCCGAAGCCGGCCACGAGCGTCAGCCAGCCGCCGGCCAGGGCGGCGATGTGCAGGCCGTCGCCGGTGTTGCCGTTCAGGTCGCGGAGATCCATCAGCGCGGCCTCGCCGAGGTAGTCGAACGCGAGCTCGAGGTGGCCGGTCTCCGCCGCGACGATCGCCTGCGTGCAGGCCGACAGCGACGAGTCGCGGACGGTGATCGCCTCGTAGTAGGCGAAGTCGCGCGCCTTCTCCTCGTCGGTGAACGCGTCCGGAGCGGCGTACAGCGCGAGCACGAGGTCGGCCTGCTTGACCACCTGCGTGCGGTACAGGCTGACGTAGGGGAAGTGCAGCAGCAGCGGGTACCATTCGGGATGCGTTCCGGCGAAGTCCCAGACGGACTGGTCGGTGAAGCCGTCGGACTGCGGGTGGACGGCGATGCGCTCGTCGTAGGGCACGCGCATCGCGGCCGCGGCCATTCGCCATGCGCTGACCTCCGCTGCCGTGACGCTGAGCTCGTCGGCGGCCGGCGGATGGCGCTCGACGATCTCCGCGGCGGCTACGAGGTTCCGCTTGGCCATCAGGTTCGTGTAGACGTTGTTGTCGCCCAGCGCGCTGTACTCGTCCGGCCCGGTGACGCCCTCGATGCGGAACGCGCCCTCGACGTCGTGGTGGCCGAGCGCGGCCCACAGGCGGGCCGTCTGCACGAGCAGCGGGACGCCTACCTCCTGCTCGAACGCCGGGTCCTCGACCGCCCGTTGGTAGCGCACGACCGCATCGGCGATGTCGGCGCCGATGTGGAAGGCGGCGGTGCCCGCGGGCCAGTAGCCGGAGCACTCGCGCCCCTCGATCGTGCGCCACGGGAATGCCGCGCCCGCCAGCCCGAGCAGCGCGGCGCGCTCGCAGGCGAGGTCGAGCGTCGCCCGGCGCCAGCGCAGCGCGTCGCCGGCGGCGTCCGGCGCGGTGTAGGTCAGCACGGGCAGCACGAAGGACTCGGTGTCCCAGAAGGCGTGGCCGTCGTAGCCCGACCCGGTCAGCCCCTTGGCCGGGATCGCGCGTCGCTCGGCCCGCGCGCCGGCCTGCAGCACGTGGAACAGGCCGAAGCGGATCGCCTGCTGGAGCTCGGGGTCGCCGTCGAGCTCGACGTCGGCCCGCTCCCAGAAGTCGTCGAGGTACGCGCGCTGGGCGCGGCACAGCCCGTCCCAGCCGACGTGGCGTGCCTCGGCCAGGCTGCCGCGCACCTGCGCGCGCACCGACGGCAGCGAACGCGTGTGCGACCACCCGTAGGCCAGGAACTTCAGCACGCGCAGTCGCGAGCCGGCCGGGACGTCGGCGGCGATCGTCAGGCGGCCGACGTCGTTGCCCGCCTCGATGTCCAGGCCCGTCCCCGGTGGGCCGTCGACCTCGTGGTCCATCGCCGCCCCCATCCGCAGGCGACTGCGGCCGGTGCGGTGGATGAGCATGACCATCTCGTCGTGTGCTGTGTGCTCCTCGGGGACGAGCGGGTCGCGCAGGACCGCGGCCGCCCGCGGATCGTCCGACGGCCGGCGCTGCCCGTCCTCGTTGGCCACGAGCTCGGACTGGACGATGAGCCGCACGCCGCGCTCCACCGGCTCGACCTCGTAGAGGATCGCCGCCGCGCCGCGCTGGGGCAGGGAGACGAGCCGCGTGGAGCGGATCCGCACCTCGCCGCCGGTCGGCGAGCGCCAGTGCACCTGCCGGCGCAGGACCCCGTCGCGCAGGTCGAGCACGCGCTCGTGCTCGAGCAGCTCGCCGTAGCGCACGTCGAACAGCTCGTCGTCGACGAGCAGGCGCAGGAGCTTGCCGTCGGTGACGTTGATGACGGTCTCGGCCGCCTCGGGGTTGCCGTATGCGGTCTCGGCGTAGGGGAGCGGGCGCAGCTCGTGGACGCCGTTGAGATAGGTGCCGGACAGGCCGTACGGGTCGCCCTCGTCGAGGTTGCCGCGCATCCCGACATGACCGTTGGACAGGGCGAACACCGACTCGGTCTGGGCGAGCGCGTCGAGCCGCAGCTCGCGCTCGCGCACGGCCCACGGCTCGATCCCGTAGCTCGGCCCGTCGTCGGTCACGGCCGCTCCAGGAGCTCGGCGAGGTCGGCCACGACGATGTCGGCCCCGCGCTCGCGCAGCGCCTCGGCGTGACCCACGCGATCGACGCCGACGACATAGAAGCCGCCCGCGCGCCCCGCCTCCACTCCGGCCAGCGCGTCCTCGAACACCGCGCCGTCCGCGGGCTCCACGTGAAGCGCGCGGGCGGCGGCCAGGAAGGTGTCGGGCGCGGGCTTGCCCTTCAGACCGTCGCGGACGGCGACCACGCCGTCGACGATCACGTCGAACAGGTCGAGGATGCCGGCGGCGCGCAGCACGGCGCGGGAGTTCGCGCTGGACGAGACGACGGCGCACCGCAGCCCCGCGTCGCGGGCGGCGCGCACGTAGCGCTCCGATCCCTCGTACGGGGCCACCCCGTCGCGCTCGAGCAGCGTGAGCACGAGGTCGTTCTTGCGGTTGCCCAGGCCGGCCACCGTGTCGGCGTCGGGCGGGTCGTCGGGTGCGCCCTCGGCCAGCTCGATGCTCCGCGAGGCGAGGAACGAGCGCACGCCGTCGGCGCGCTGCTTGCCGTCGACGTAGGCGTCGTAGTCGTGGGCCTCGAACGGCGCGAAGGGCTCCAGGGTGCGCTCCGCCCGTCCGCGCAGGTACTCGTCGAACATCTCCTTCCAGGCTGCGGCGTGGACCTGGGCGGTCGGCGTGAGCACCCCATCGAGGTCGAACAGGCAGGCCTGGATGCGGTCGGGCAGGCCGAGCATCGCGCGAATGTACCTGCGTCAGCGACGCTCTTCACCGGCCGATCGGCGGCCGGCCGCCGATCTCGACCGCCACCTCGACGTCGCCCTCGATCCGCGCGTCGGTCAGTACGACCCGGTCGTCGCGGCCCGCGCGCTCGAACACGAGGTCGACGCGGGCGCCGGCGATCCGCAGGTCCTCGACCTCGACGCGGCCGAGCCGGCGCGGCAGCCTCGGGCGGCGCACCACCAGGCGGCGGTCGAGCCCGTCGGCGCGCAGCCCGAGCGCGCTCGTCAGCAGGTAGGGGATGGCGCCCGCCGCCCAGGCCTGCGGCCTGCAGGCCACCGGGTAGGGGACCGGGATCTCGGACCCGGTGCGCGCGTAGCCGGCGTAGAGCTCCGGCAGGCGCAGGTCGGCGGCGTGCGAGGCGGCCTCGAGGAGGGCCTCGAACAGCACGATGCCGTCCTCGTCGAAGCCGTAGCGGCCCAGCCCGGCGGCGGCCATCGCCGTGTCGTGGGGCCAGACGGTCCCCAGGTGGTAGCCCAGCGGGTTGAACCCGGCCTCGCCCTGGCCGAGCGTGCGGATGCCCCAGCCGGACAGCAGCGCGGGGCCCATGAGCGCGTCGCGGACGGCGACGGCGCGCTCCGGCGTGACCGCACCGGACCACAGCAGGTGGGCCTGGTTGGAGGCCAACGCCCGGCTGGCGCGGCCGTTCCCGCCCAGCGCCATCGCGTAGAAGCCGCGGTCATCCAGCCAGAAGCGCTCGAGGCGTTCCTGCAGCTCGCCGGCCTCGCGGTGCAGCTGCACCGCCCGGACGTCGTCGCCGTCGCGGCGGAACAGCCGGGCCAGGCCGCGCTTGGCCGCAACCACGTAGGCCTGGGCCTCGACGAGCGCGATCGGCGGCTCCAGCGGCACGCCGCGCTCGTCCGGCACGCCCTCCGGGGAGTCCTTCCAGCCCTGGTTGCGCAGGCCCTCGGGCACCGACGCGCGGTAGTCGATCAGCCCGTCGCCGTCGTGATCGCCGTGGCCGTCGATCCATCCCAGCGCGGCGTCGACGGCCGCGCGCAGCTCGCGGAACAGGTCCAGGCTCCCGCTCCAGCCGGCGTGCTCGGCCAGCAGGCACAGGAACAGCGGAGTGGCGTCAACCGTGCCGTAATAGCGCGCCATCGGGGTGAGGTCGAGCGCGGCGACCTCGCCCAGGCGCAGCTCGTGCAGGACCTTGCCGGGCTCCTCCTCCCGGGGCGCATCCACGCGCGTGCCCAGGCGCCCGGCCAGCAGGCGCAGGGTGTGCTCGGCCACCGCGGGCCGCCAGGCGAGCATCTCGAAGGCCGTGATCAGGCTGTCGCGGCCGAACAGCGTGCAGTACCACGGGACCCCGGCGGCGTAGTAGTCCTGGCCGTCGAGGCGCGAGCCCAGCATCCGCAGGTCGAGCAGCGCGCGCTCGAGGACGCGGTCGAACAGGCTGTCGTCGGAGCGCACCCGCATGGCGTGCGCCGGCTCGGCCGGGCGCCGTGCGCTCACGGCGGACCGATCGCGCTCCGGGTCGGGCCCGGGCGGCTCGGACTCGTCCTGATGCAGGTCGTAGGCCAGCCGCAGGTCGCGCCCCTGACCGGGCGCCAGGCGCAGGGCGAAGCGCAGCCGCCCACCGGTCAGCTCGTCCGGCGCGGGGTCGGCGGTGACGGTCGTGGCGCGCCAGACCCGGTCGGCGCCGCGCGCGCTGAAGCGCACGCCGCCGGGCACCGCGTCGCAGCGGGGCTGCGGATCGACGCTGGGGGCCATGCCGCGCAGCGCGAGCATCGGCTCGAAGTCCGCGCTGAGCCCGATCTCGACGTCGAGCGCGACCGGCTCGCGTCCGTGGAGCTCGACGTGGACGCGCTCCTCGAGCCGGGCCGCGCCGACGATCGCGCGCTCGATGCGCACCTGGAGCGTCTCCGGCGCCACGGTCCGCCCGCCGGGCAGCTCGAGCTCGGGGTTGGTGAGCTCGTGCACGGCCCGGTCGCCGCTGTGAGCCGACGCCGCGAGCAGGCGCGGTGCGCGGCCGGCGATGCGGACCTCGTGACCGGACAGGAAGCGGCAGTCGTCGAGGTACAGGCCGAGCGGGTGCTCGCCCTCCAGCGGCAGCTCGCCCTCGGGGGTCGTGACCAGGAAGGCGTTGCCGCGCTTGAGGACGACGGTGTCGACGAGGTCCCCGGAGCGGCTCACCGGCCTCGATCATGACGAGCCGTGGCCGCGCGCGCCGCCCGCTTGCGCCGCACCGGCGCGTGCGCGAGGGTGACCCGCGACGGCGGATCCTCGGAAGCGGAGGGAGGGCGGATGAGCGACCTGGCGGGCGGAGGAGGAGGTGTGGCCGAGCACGATCGCGAGCCGGTCGAGGACTACCGGATGTACGTCGGCGGCGAATGGGTCTCCGCCGCGGAGGGCGCGACGTTCGACAGCCTCAACCCGTACACCGGCGAGGCATGGGCGACGGCGCCTGACGGCGGCCGGGCCGACGTCGACGCCGCCGTCGCCGCCGCGCGCGACGCGTTCGAGAACGGACCGTGGGGCGGGGCGACGGGCACCCAGCGGGCGGCGCGGATGCGTGCGCTGGCCGCCATCCTGGCCCGTGACGCCGAGGACCTGGCCCGGGCAGAGACCCGCGACAACGGCAAGCTGCTGCGCGAGATGAGCGGGCAGATGGCCTACCTGCCCGAGTGGTTCTACTTCTTCGCCGGCCTCGCGGACAAGATCGAGGGCGAGGCGCTGCCGTCGGACCGGCCGAACTTCTTCGCCTACACCCGCCACGAGCCGGTCGGCGTGGTGGCCGCGATCGTCCCGTGGAACTCGCCGCTGCTGCTGATGAGCTGGAAGCTCGCGCCCGCCCTGGCCGCCGGCTGCACGTTCGTCGTCAAGCCCTCGGACCACACCCCGATCTCGACGCTCGAGTTCGCCCGCCGCGTCGAGGAGGCGGGCTTCCCGCCGGGCGTGTTCAACGTCGTCACCGGCTACGGCCCCGACGTGGGCCGGGCCCTGGCCGCCCACCCGGGTGTCGACAAGGTCGCCTTCACCGGCTCGACGGCCACGGGGATCGACGTCGGCCGCGCGGCGGTCGGCAACCTGACGCGCTTCTCCCTCGAGCTGGGGGGCAAGTCGGCGCAGGTCGTGTTCGACGACGCCGACCTCGACGCCGCCGCCAACGGCGTCATCGCCGGAGTGTTCGCGGCGACCGGCCAGACGTGCATGGCCGGGTCGCGGCTGCTCGTCCAGTCCTCGGTGCACGACGCGCTCGTGGAGCGGATCGTGCAGCGCGCCCGCACGATCGTGCTCGGCGACCCGCTGGCGCCCGAGACCGAGATGGGGCCGCTGGCCAACCGCGCCCAGCTCGAGAAGGTCGCCGGGTTCCTCGACGACGCCGCCTCCAGCGGCGCGACGATCGCCTACGGCGGCGCCGCCGACCCGGACCGCGGTGGGCTGTTCATCCAGCCCACGGTGATCTGCGACGTCGAGGCGGACATGCGCGTCGTGCGCGAGGAGGTCTTCGGCCCGGTGCTGTCGGTGCTGCGCTTCGACACCGAGGACGAGGCGGTGGCGCTGGCCAACGACTCCGACTACGGGCTGGCTGGATCGGTGTGGACGCAGAACGTCCACCGCGCGCACCGCGTCGCGCACCGCCTGCGCGCGGGCACCGTGTGGATCAACGCCTACCGGATCGTCGCGCCCAACGTGCCGTTCGGCGGCGTCAAGATGAGCGGCCTGGGGCGCGAGAACGGCATCGAGGCGATCCGCGGCTACACGGAGACGAAGGCGATCTGGGTGGAGCTCAGCGGCGGCACGCGCGACCCGTTCAAGCTCGGGTAGGGCGTCGGCCGTCCGTGTCCGCCGGCACGGGGCGGTGCCCGTGCGATCCGGTCCGGGTCTCCTACGCACCGTATGGGTGCGCAGGAGACCTCGGCTGGATCCGGTGCGCAGGGAAATGATTGCTAGCGCAACTATGTTGCTACCCTTGCACCATGGAACTTGGCCTCTACACCTTCGCCGAGCTGACCCCCGACCCGGCCACCGGGCGCACGATCTCCGCCCGCCAGCGCCTGCGCGACCTGATCGAGGAGATCGAGCTGGCCGATCAGGTCGGGCTCGACGTCTTCGGGGTCGGCGAGCACCACCGCCCCGACTTCGCCGTCTCCACGCCCGCCGTGGTGCTCGCCGCGGCCGCGGAGCGCACGCGCGCGATCCGGCTGAGCAGCGCCGTCTCGGTGCTCAGCTCCGACGACCCGGTCCGCGTCTTCCAGGACTTCGCCACGCTCGATCTGCTGTCCGGCGGCCGCGCCGAGATCATGGCCGGCCGGGGCTCGTTCATCGAGTCCTTCCCCCTTTTCGGCTACGACCTCGAGGACTACGACGAGCTGTTCGCCGAGAAGCTCGAGCTCCTGATCGCGCTGCGGGAGGGCGAGCGCGTCACGTGGGCGGGCCGCCACCGCGCGCCGCTCGACGACCTCGCGGTGTATCCGCGGCCCGTGCAGGAGCGCCTGCCGATCTGGGTCGCCGTGGGTGGCACGCCGCAGTCGGTGGTGCGCGCCGGGGCGCTCGGCCTGCCCATGGCGCTGGCCATCATCGGCGGCCAGCCGGAGCGCTTCGCGCCGTTGGCCGAGCTGCATCGCCGCGCCGCCGCGCAGGCCGGCCACGAGCCTCCGCCGCTGAGCGTCAACTCGCACGGCTTCGTCGCCGAGACCTCGCAGGCGGCTGCCGACATCGCGTTCCCACCGCTGAAGACGATGATGGACCGGATCGGCCGAGAGCGCGGCTGGCCGCCCATGACCCGTGCGCAGTTCGAGACGTCGCGCAAGCTGCACGGCGCCAACTTCGTGGGCAGCCCGCAGGAGGTGACGGAGAAGATCCTCTTCCAGCACGAGATCTTCGGTCACGAGCGCTTCCTCGTGCAGTTCAGCGTGGGCACGCTGCCGCACGACAAGCTGATGCGCTCGATCGAGCTGTTCGGCACCGAGGTCGCCCCCGCCGTGCGCCGGGAGGTCGAGCGCCGGCGGGCCACGACCGCGTCGGCCGTGGCCTAGTGGGTCTTCTCGTGACGTGGTGCGTGAAATGCCGCGCGGCAGTTCGCGTGCCCACGTTCCGAGAAGGCCCACTACCGGGCAGGACGAGGACATGAAGCTCGACACCGGCCTGGGCGCCGCACTGACCGAGAGCCGCTTCAGGCGCGCCCCGAGCAGGTTCCGCGACTGGGTCTCCTCGGACGGGTCGACCCCCTATCCGGCGCAGGCCGGGCGCTACCACCTGTACGTGTCGTGGGCCTGCCCCTGGGCGCACCGCACGGTGATCGGGCGCCGGCTGAAGGGCCTGGAGGACGCGATCGGGCTGTCGGTGGTGGACCCGATCCGCGACGAGCACGGCTGGGCCTTCACCGGCGGCGAGTACACCGACCCGGTCAACGGCTTCAGCTTCCTCGCCGAGGCCTATGACGCGACGGAGCCGGACTACGAGGGCCGCTTCAGCGTGCCCGTCCTGTGGGACAAGCAGACGGGCCGGATCGTCAACAACGAGTCGGCCGACATCCTGCGCATGTTCAGCACCGGATTCGGCGACCTGGCCAGTGACGACGTCGACCTCTACCCGGCGCCCCACCGCGCGGAGATCGACGCGCTCAACGCCCGCGTCTACGAGACCGTCAACAACGCCGTCTATGTGGCCGGTTTCTCTCGCGACCAGGACGTGTACGAGGAGACCGTGGGTGATCTATTCGAGACCCTGGACGAGCTCGACGCGCGGCTGGCGTCACGGCGTTACCTGTTCGGCGACACGCCGGCCGAGACCGACTGGCGGCTGTTCACCACGCTGCTGCGCTTCGACGCCGTCTACGCCATCCACTTCAAGTGCAGCCTGCGCCGGGTCGTCGACCACCCCAACCTGTGGCCCTACGCACGCGACCTCTACTCCCAGCCCGGAATCGCCGAGACCGTCCGCTTCGACGAGATCCGCAACCACTACTACCGGACCCACGCGCAGATCAACCCGAGCGGCCTCGTCGCCGTGCGCCCTGCGGAGGATTTCGCCGCTCCCCATGGCCGCGAGCTCGTGGGCGCGGCGGTCCGCCGCGCGGCGTAGCCGTCCCGGGGCCGACGCGCGCGCTACCCCGGGGCATGCGTCGTCGCGAAGGCCTCGACGTCCCAGCCCGCCGCGGCCGCGCCGGCGCGGTAGGCGCTCTCGTAGAACTCGAGCAGCGCGGCGCCGGGGTCCGGGGCGGCGCGCACGGCGTCGTAGGGCAGGATGGCCAGCGAGCCGGAGCCGGTGTCCCGCCAGGCTGCCTCCGACGGGCCGCCGAGGGGCTGCTCGCGAAGGCCGTCGGGCTCGGGCGAGGTGTAGGAGTAGAAGGCCGGAAACGGCGTGAGCTTGTCGTCGCCGGGCCACCAGCCGAAGGCGATGACCTCGTGCGAGTAGGCCTCGACCGTCACCGGGTCGGCGCCCTCGATGGCCGGCGCGCGACGCCCCGAGTAGCGCGCGTGGGCGAGGTCGAAGCCGTGCCAGAAGAGCTGCGTCGGGCTCGCCTTGCCGTTGAAGCGCGAGCCGAAGCGGGCGAGCACCTGGTCGGTGAGCACGAGGACGTGCCAGAAGCGCTTTACGGCGTCGGGGTCGTAGCGGTCGTGCTCGGTGTCGTCGGGGAACGCGGGGCTGTCGCCGAGGTCGAAGGGCTTCGGGTTGATGTCGACGTCGACGCCGGCGTCGGCCAGCGCGGCGAACAGGTCGGCGTAGAAGCGCGCGCACGGCAGGCGGTCGCGCAGCGCGAAGCTCGCCCGGCTCCCCTCGCTCGTGCGCACGTGCACGCGGTGGTCGACGAAGTCGAGCTCGACCTCGACGTCGAAGTCGCCGAAGGGCATCGGGCCGGTCGTCAGCCCCCGGGCGGAGACGGCGAGCGTCACGTGCCACCAGTGGTTGCGGAAGGGCACGAGCGACATGCGAACCTTCCCGACGATCTGCGCGAAGCGATGCAGCGTCTGCTTGGTCGGCTCCCAGTCCTCATAGGGAAGCGGCGGCCACATGGGGGTCGTCTGGGCGGTCATCGAACCTCACCTCACCAATTGTTCGTGCAACTACCCTAGCGGGCCGGCCAGGACTCACCCGCGGACCGGCACGGAGAGCCGCCCGGTGAGCGGCGGGGACGCGCCGCGCCCCCGCTCGCTGCGCCGGGGGGCCGCGGCGCTTGCAAGTTAGCCAGCATGTCAGCTAATCTGCATGCACCAGGAGGCCGCCGTCGAGCCCGCCGACTCCGTGAGCACGCACCAGCCGACACCCGCGCGACCCACCGTTCCCGCCGACTCCGCGAAGCCGCCGTCGGCTCGCGGCGAGCAGCCCCTCAGCCAGCGCGACCTCGTCGCCGCCTCGCTCGTCCGCTGTCCCGCCAAGACCAGCCGAGCCAGCGGGCGATCGTGAGGGTCGTCCGCTGCTTCGCCTTCCTCGACCTGTGCGGCTTCACGGCGTACACCGAGGCCCACGGCGACGAGCAGGCGGTCGCCGTGCTCTCGCGGCTGCGGGGCGCGGTGCGCGTGGCGGCCGAGCACCATGGCGTGCGCGTCACGAAGTGGCTCGGCGACGGCGTGATGCTCTCCGGCGTCGACACGACGGCGGTCGTGCGCTGCGTCCTCGAGGTGCGGCGCGAGCTCGGCAGCGAGGCCGGCATGCAACTGCGGGGCGGGATCGGCTACGGCCCGGTGATCATGTTCGAGGGCGACGACTACATCGGCACGACGGTGAACCTCGCCGCGCGGCTGTGTGACGGCGCCGAGCCGGGTCAGGTCCTGCTGGCGGGCGACGTGGCCGCCGGGCTGCCCCCCGGCACCTTCGCCCGCCCCGTCCGTCCCGCGCAGATGCGCGGGCTCGCGGAGCTGGTCGACGCGGCCGAGCTGCTGCCCGCCGCCTGACCGGCGCCGCGCCGTCGCCGCCGGGCGCCGCGCCCGGACGGCATCGGGTGGCCCACTAGGCTCCGCGGCACCGCCGCCGAACCCGGAGCTCGCCCCCTGACCGTCCTGTACTCGCTCGCGCTGCTCGTCAGCGCGGCGCTGCTGTTCGTGCTCGAGCCGATGGTCGGCAAGTTCGTGCTACCCCTGCTCGGCTCAGCGCCGGAGGTGTGGCCGACCACGGTCCTGTTCTTCCAGGCGGTCCTGCTGGCCGGCTACGCGTTCGCCCACCTGACCAGCCGCCTGCCGGCGCGGCGCCAGGCGCTGCTCCAGCTCGCCGCGCTCGCCGGCGCCGCCGTCGCGCTGCCGATCGGCGTCCCGGGAGCCAGTCCGCCGGACGGCGCCAACCCGGTGCCGTGGCTGCTGGTCGTCCTGGCCACGACGGCCGGGCTGCCGTTCTTCGCGCTGGCCGCCAACGGCCCGATGGTGCAGCGCTGGCTCGGGGCCACGCGGCACCGGGCCGCACGCGACCCGTACTTCCTGTTCGCGGCCAGCAACGGCGGCAGCCTCATCGGGCTGCTGGCCTACCCGATCGTCGTCGAGCCGCTGCTCGGCCTCGACGATCAGGGCCGGGCCTGGGCCGCGCTCTACGTGGTCGCCGTCGCGCTCGTCGCCGCCAGCGCGGCCGCCCTCTGGCTGCGACCCGCCGCGGCCCCGGCGCCCGCCGCCCCGCCGGCGCCCACCGACCCCGACCGAACCGCACCCGACGCCATCGCATGGCCTCGCCGCCTGCGCTGGGTCGCGCTGGCCGCGGTGCCGTCGAGCCTGATGCTCGGCACGACGACCTACCTCACGCGCGACCTGAGCCCGGTGCCCCTGCTCTGGGTCGTCCCGCTCGCGCTCTACCTGCTCACCCTCGTCATCGCCTTCTCGCCGTGGACCGATCCGGAGCGGCTGACCGTGCTCGGGCGGCGGCTGTGGCCGTTCGTGGCCATCCTGCTCACCTACACGCTGGTCGTGGGGTCGCAGGAGCCGCTGGCCGGGCTGCTCGTCCTGCACCTGGTAGGGATCGTCGTGGCCGGCGTCCTGTGCCATGGCCGGCTGGCCGCCGACCGCCCCGACCCGCGCCACCTGACCGCCTTCTACCTGTGGATCGCCGTCGGCGGAGCGCTCGGCGGGGCGTTCAACGCCGTGCTGGCGCCGCTCGTCTTCCCCGGGCTGGTCGAGTACCCGCTGGCCATCGTCGCCGTCTGCCTGCTGCGTCCGGCCCCGCCGAAGAAGCGGCCCGAGCTGCTCGAGTTCTTCCTGCGCGACGAGCGCCCGACGCGCTGGATGGACGTGATCGTGCCTGTGGCGCTCGGCGGCGCGGTGGCCCTGGCGCTGATCCTGGCCGCCGACCCCGCCGGGGCGGTCCCGACCGACGTCATCGCCGTGGTCGCCGGCATGGCGTGCGGCCTGGCCGTGAACCTCGCGCGCCGGCCGCTGCGCTTCGGCCTCGCGCTCGGCGCGATCCTCCTGGCCGCGGCGCTGACCGGCACGCGCGGCGACGACGTGCTCGAACGCGACCGCAGCTTCTACGGCACCTCCCGCGTGGTGGCGGCCGACGGCGGCCGCGTGCACGAGCTGCTGTCGGGCAGCACGCTGCACGGCGTCGAGCGCGTCGGCCCGGGGCCCCCGCAACCGCTGAGCTACTACAGCGCGCGGAGCCCGTCGGGCCAGGCGTTCGCCGGCCTGCCGCGCGCGGCCACCCGCAGCGTGGCCGCGGTCGGCCTGGGCGCGGGATCGCTGGCCTGCCAGGCGCCTCCCGGGGGCCGCTTCACGTTCTACGAGATCGACCCGACGGTGATCAGGATCGCCCGGGACCCCCGCCTGTTCACCTTCCTGAGCGACTGCCCCGTCCGCCCGCGGGTCGTGGCGGGCGACGGCCGCCGCTCGCTCGCGGACGCTCTCGCCGGGAGCTTCGGCCTCGTCGTGATCGACGCCTTCAACTCCGACGCGATCCCACTGCACCTGATCACCCGCCAGGCATTCGAGCTGTACCTGTCGCGGACGACCGCGCGCGGCGCCCTGCTCTTCCACCTGACCAACCGCTATCTCGACCTCGAGCCGGTGGTGGCCAACATCGCGCGCGAGCTGCGCCTGTCGTGCCGCATCCAGCGCCACCGTCCCAACGCTGCCGACCGCCGCCGCGGCGTCGACGAGTCGACCTGGGCGCTGCTGGCCCGGGGCGGAGGCGATCTCGGCCGTCCGGCGCGCGACACCCGCTGGCGCGACTGCCGTCCCGATCCGTCCGCCGAGACCTGGACCGACGACTTCTCCGACCCGCTGTCGGTGGTCGACTGGGGCTGACACGCCCGCGCGCCACCGAGGGCCGGACGAGTCCCTCGGCCACGTCCCATCCGTCTCTCAGCCTGCGCCCAGCCACCCGGTCGATGGTGAGAGCACACGCCGGGCACGGGGCCCGGCATCGCTCAAGGAGACCCGCTACATGTCCCCTCGCATCCGCAGGATGACCGCCGTGATGTCCGCGGCGACGGTGCTCGGCGCCGTCGGGATCGGCGCCGCCCAGGCGGCCACGAAGACCGACGGCGGCTCGTCCACCACGTCGGCCGAGCGCCCCGCCGGCCTGCCCGGTCGCGGTGGCCCGACGGCCGCCCAGCTCGAGACGATCGCGTCGAAGCTCGGTGTGACCAGGGCCGGTCTCACCGCGGCGATCGAGGCCAATCGCCCCGCGCGCCCGTCGGGTGAGCGGCGTGGCGATCGCGGCGCCGGGCTGGCCGCCGAGCTGGCCACCGCGCTCGGCGTCGAGGCGTCCAAGGTCCAGGCGATCCTCGACGCCAACCGGCCGTCGCGGCCGGCGGCTGGCAGCCAGGCCGCTCGCCCGGCCAAGCCGGACCACACGAAGCTGATCGCGGCCCTGGCCTCCGGGCTGAACATCGAGCAGGCGACCGTCAAGGCCGCCTTCGACAAGCTCGAGTCCAGCCGCCGGGCCGACCACCAGGCGCGCCACGACGCCCAGTACGCGGCGATCGCCAAGACGCTCGGCCTCGAGGCCGATGCGGTCAAGGCGGCGTTCGAGGCCGTGCGCCCGGCCCGGCCGGCACGCTAGCCGCGCCCTCCGCCCCCACGCACGCGGCCGGCCCCACCCCCGGGGGCCGGTCGCGACGCGTACCCTGGCGAGCGATGAAGCACGTCCTGCGCCCGCTGTTCGACCGCGTCGTCATCAAGGAGCTCGAGCCCGAGCGCTTTCGCCGCTCCGGCCTGCTCGTGCCGGCCGGGAGCAACGAGCCGCCGCCACAGCACGGCATCGTCCTCGCCGTCGGCCAGGGCCAGGACTGGTGGCAGCACGTCGGGGTGACGATGCCCGTCAGGCCCGGCGACCACGTCGTCTTCCCGGCCGCGGCGGGGGTCTGGATCGAGGTCGACGAGGAGCGCCTGCTGGTCTGCCGGGTGTCGGAGATCCTCGGCGTGCTCGAAGAGGCGCGCGACCCGGCGCCGACGATCGGCTGACCGCACGATGCCCCAGCGCCTGCCCAGCCTGCTCGCCGCCCCGCCCGCCGCCGAGGGTCGGCTGTGGCTGGCCGGCGCGCGGCTGTTCGACGGGACGGGCGCGCCGCCGCGCGACGGCGCCGGAGTGCTCGTCGAGGACGGCGTGGTCGTGCGGGTCGGCGATACGGGCGACGGCCCACCCGATGGCGCGCGGGTGATCGACGTCGACGGGCGCACGCTCATGCCCGGGCTGATCGACGCCCACGCGCACGTGTTCGGCCGCACGCCCGAGCCCGAGCACGGGGCCGAGCCGACCTGGCCGGGGACCGCCGCGCACTTCCTCGCCGCCGAGCTGCGCGACGCGCTGCGGATGGGCATCACGACGCTGCGCGACGTCGGCTCCTACGGCGACGCGGTCGTCGAGGCGCGCCAGGCCATGCGCTACGGCGCCTTCCGCGGCCCGCGGCTGCTGACGTGCGGGCGGATCGTCTCGGCCACTGCGCCGGGCGGTCGCTTCTTCGAGGGCATGTACCGCGAGGCCGACGGGCCCGACGACGTGCGCCGCGCGGTCCGCGAGCAGCTGCGTCGCGGCGCCGACTTCGTCAAGGTCATGACCACCGGCGCGCGGTCGGTCGAGCTCGAGGACCCTGACCCCGCCCAGCTCACCCGGTCGGAGATCGAGACGCTCGTCGAGGAGGCGCACCGGCTCGGCTTCCGCGTGGCCGCCCACGCCGAGGGCCTCCCCGGCACCGAGCTCGCGGTCGAGACGGGGATCGACACGATCGAGCACGGCATGTACCTCAACCAGCGTCCGGACCTGCTCGAGCGGATGGCGGCCTCGGGCCAGGTGCTGGTCCCCACGCTCGGCTGCTTCTACGGTGTCGCCGGCCTGGGCGACCGGGTCGGGACGGACGGCGGCCCGCCCGACCGCGACGGCCGGCCCGGCGACAGGCAGCCGCCGCCCGACACGTGGTCCCAGCTGCTCGTCGACCTCGCCCACCACAACCTCGAGCAGGCCGACCTGACGCTCCGGGCGGCCAGGGCCTCGGGCGTGACCATCGCCACCGGCCACGACTGGGCTCCGCTGCACGACCTCGCGCTGGAGATCCTGCGGATGATCCACCACGGCCTGACGCCGACGGAGGCGCTGACCGCCTCGACCGCCACCGCGGCCGCGGCGCTCGGACTGGGCGAGCACGTCGGCACGATCGCGCCGGGCCGGCTCGCCGACCTCGTGGTCGTCGACGGCGACCCGATCGGATCGCCCGAGCTGCTGCGCGATCGCCATCGCATCTGGCTCGTCCTCCAGCTCGGCCGCCCCGTCGCGGGGGCCGCGCTGGAGAACGAGGTCTAGTGGTTTCGGAGCCGGCGGGGTACGAACACGCGCATGACACGCGCGACGGCGCTCCTCGCCGTCCTGACCGACGAGCCCACGAGCACGGACGAGCTGTACGAGCGGGTCGGCTACCCGACGCTCACGCGCGTCGGCCTCGTCGCCTACGAGGCCTTCCGCGCCGAGCTCGCGCGACTGGCCGCCGCCGGCCTGGCCGAGAGCCGGACCGGCGAGGACGGTGCGACGCTGTGGCGCCGCGTGCCGGCCGACGAGACGACCGGCGGCGGGCCGGCGGCGCCCGCCGCCTGAGTCAGCGCGGCGCAGGCGATGGGCTCGGGTCCGGTGGCGAGGCCGGATCGCCGCGCGCGGGATCGCCCGCGGGGAGCACGTCGCACGCCCACTCGCGCCGCTTCCAGTCGGGTACCGGCGCCTGCTCCCCGGCGCGCGGCACGTAGCGCGAGCGCTCGATGAGCGCGTAGCGGTGGATGTAGCGCGGGCAGTTGGGGAACAGGCGGCGGACGCGGACGCGGACGACGAACCGCGCGCCGGTGTAGGAGCGCACGAGGTCGCCCTCGTCGATGCTCGCCTGCCCGTCGAGACGCAGCCGGCGCTGGCGCTCGAACGACACGAACAGCAGCCCGACCTCCGGGTTGACGAGCGTGTTGCCCATCGACAGGAACATGCCGTTGCCGTCGTAGTCGGGAAAAGCGATCGTGCGCTCGTCGAGCACCCGCACGAAGCCCGGGTCGCCCCCCTTGTACGAGCACGTCGGGCGGCCGTCGGCGTCGGCCGTCGCGATGAACAGCATGTCGGCGGCCTCGATGAACGCCCGGTCATCCTCGTCGATGACGTCGACCACCTTTCGCTCGGCCAGCCGGTCGGCCAGCCGCCGGGTGTCGAAGCGGTCCTGCAGGCGGCGACTGCCGTCGTGGTACGTGCCGTCCGCGTTCTCGCCGGCCATCTTCGCCTCACGATCTCATGCTCGGGTCCGCCCGCGAGCATCCCGCAGCCGCGACGCGCGGGTCAAGCCGCCTCAGCCGCGCCCTCGCGCCGGCGCCTCGACGCGCAGGCGGGCGATCATGGCTCGATCCAGCGCCTCGCGATCAGAGCGCGCCCGGACCACGGCCGGGCGCGCTCCGCGCAGCATCGCGATCGGTTGCGTTCACTTCCCGGCGCGCCGAAGCGGCGCATCGTAGACCGATGCGAGGCGAGCGAGCGTCAGCGCACCCAGCATGAGGCCGAAGTCGCGCAGCGCGACGTCGTAGTAGCCGGAGTGCGTCAGCAGGTTGATGATGATCCCGGCCAGCCACCCGGCCACGACGTACCCGCCGTGGCGCGGACTGAGGGCCACGATGATGCCGGCGAGGATCTCCGTGGCGCCGACGAAGTACATGAACTGCTGGGCGCTTCCCGGGGCGACGTCGTCGATCCACGGCGCGAGATACGTCGGCCAGTCGACCATGACGTTGACGAACTTGTCCAGGCCGAACGCGACCGGCGCCACGGCAAAGGCCACGCGCAGCAGCGCGAACGCCTGATAGCAAGGATCGCGCCACTCGGAGAGCGCTGCGCCGACGCTCCTGCCCTCGATCGATGCGGATCGGTCCTGGACGGGTGAGACGGTTGTGAACGCCATGACGGATCTCCTGTCGGGTCGTGCCGCCCGGGAGGCGGCTTCTCTGGCGTTGGCGTCGGCGTGCGCCGCGTTCTTACCCCTCCGGCGTTCGATCGCTATGCCGTCACGGCGGGTTCTCGGACCTTGACGTCGATGCGGGCCAACAGGTCGCCGTAGGAGTCGCAGAACGCGCGCACCCCCTCGTGCTCGAGCGCGGCGGTGATGGCATCGAGGTCGACGCCCGCCCTCCGGGCTCGGCTGAGGATCTGCTCGGACGTGCTCGTGTCGTGGCTGAGCCGCCGCGTCGGGTCGCCGTGGTCGGCGAAGGCGCGCAGCGTCGCCTCCGGCATCGTGTTGATGACGTCCGGGGCGATCAGCTCATCGACGTAGAGGACGTCGGAGTGGCTCGGGTCCTTCGTGCCGGTGCTGGCCCACAGCGGCCGCTGCGGATGCGCGCCGGCGTTGCGGAGCGCCAGCCAGCGCCGGCCGGCGAAGCGGTCGCGGTGGCGACGGTATGCGAGGGTGGCGTTGGCGATCGCGACCCGGCCTCGCGGGTCCGAGCCGGCGGGCAGCAGCGCGTCCGCCCTGGCGTCGATGCGCGAGACGAAGAACGAGGCCACCGACGCGATGGCGTCGACCGGCCGCTCGGCGGACACCCGGCGCTCCAGGCCCGCCAGGTAGGCGTCCATGACCTCGTCGTAGCGGGCGACGGAGAACAGGAGCGTGACGTTGACGTTCACGCCGTCCGCGGTCAGCTCCTCGATCGCCGGGACCCCGGCCGGTGTGGCCGGGACCTTGATCATCACGTTCGGTCGGGCCACCCGGCTCCACAGCTCGAGCGCCTGAGCCACCGTCGCCGCGGTGTCGTGAGCGATGTCGGGGGTGCACTCGAAGGACACGAGGCCGTCGCGGCCGTCGCTGGCCTCGTGGACAGGCCTCAACAGGTCGGCGGCAGCGCGGACATCGTCGAGCGCGAGCTCGAAGAACAGCTCCTGGCGATCGGTCAGCCCGGACGCGACGGCGGCGCGAAGCTGCTCGTCGTAGGCCCGGGAGTCGCTGATCGCCCTGGCGAAGCTGGTCGGGTTGGAGGTCGCGCCGGTCACCGCGCAGTCGGCGATCAGGCTCGCGAGCCTCCCGCTGTCCAGCAGGTCGCGCGAGAGGGTGTCGAGCCAGACAGACACGCCGGCGTCGTGCAACGTCCGCAGGCGGTTCATTCCAGCGGTCATGGAGATCTCCTCGTTGGTCGCGGTCGCCTGTTGGCGGCGCCGGCGTCCGCCCTCTTACCTCGACCACCGGTAAGGATCCGACTCCGTCGAGCGCTAACCCCGATGTGAAGCACCGCCGGACCACACCCGAAGCCGTCGCGCCGGTCAGCCCGGTGGTCGAATGGCGCCGCGGACGGCTGGTCGGCGCGGGGTTCGGGGCGGAGCTTGCGGCCGAGCTCGCACAGGACTGCGGGATCGACCTGCACGCGCTGCTCGAGCTGACCGATCGGGGGTGTTCACCCGACCTCGCGGCCCGCATCCTCGCCCCGCCGGACCGTGGGCGGCCATGCTGAGGATGTGCCGACCGAGCGCGACCCCCGGAGTGGCCGGCCATGAGCGACGCTGTTAGCGTCGACGACGTCTTCGTCGGCCGAGGGCACTCGATTCTCATGGCCCACGCTTCGCCGTCTCTCGATGCACGCGGCCCCGACAGCGAATCGCGGGGATGGGTCGCGGCGCTCTCGGCCATCGGCAGCTCACGCGACGAGGCGGTGCAGCGTCTCCACGCCCTGCTCGTCCGCGCTGCGCGGTTCGAGGTCACGCGCCAGCGACGCGCCTTCGGCACCGGCGGCCCGGCCGGGCACCTCGACGACCTGGCCGTCCAGGCGGCCGACGACGCGCTGATGGCGATCATCGACAAGCTGCACACCTACCGGGGCGACAGCCGGTTCACCACGTGGGCCTACAAGTTCGCCCTGCTCGAGGCGGGGGCGAAGATGCGGCGGCGGGCGTGGCAGGAGCGAGAGATCCCGCTGGAGGCGGACGGATGGGCGAAGCTGGCCGACCACCGCGCGTCACCGTCCAGCGACCTCGAGACCGCCGAGCTCATCGCGCGCCATCGGCGACGCGATCGCCTCTGCCCTGACCCCGCATCAGCGCGCCGTGCTCATGGCGATAACCCTCAACGACGTGCCGATCGACGTGCTCGCCGACCGGCTGTCGACGACACGCGGCGCGCTCTACAAGACCCTGCACGACGCGCGCAGGAAGCTGAGGGCCCAGCTGGCCGAGGCGGGTCTCACCCCGGATTCGCCCGGCCGAGGAGGATGACGTGAGCGAGCTCGATCCCCGGCGACCCACGAAGCTGCTGGCCGGGCTGCTCGGGCCCAGCGGGCCGGAGCTGACGTGCGAGCAGTGCTTCGAGCAGCTCGACCGCTACGTCGAGCTCGACCTCGCGGGCGGTGACGCCGACGGCGCCGTGCCCGGCATGCGAGCGCACCTGGAGGGCTGCCCGGCCTGCCGCGAGGATCGCGACAGCCTCGCCGCCCTGCTCGGCCGCGCGCCGTGAGCGCGCATCCGCGAGGTGAGGTGGAGCATCGGGGCGCCCGGATTTGAACCGGGGACCTCACCGGGCGGGCGGGTGCCGTCTCCGTGCGCGGGCGCGCATCCGCGAGGTGAGGTGGAGCATCGGGGCGCCCGGATTTGAACCGGGGACCTCACCGACCCGAACGGTGCGCGCTACCAGGCTGCGCCACGCCCCGAGGACGACCCAGTGTATCCGGCCCACCGCCGCCGTTCGGCGCCGCCCCGGTCCGGCCCCCGCTCTACTTGCCGTCGAGCAGGCCGGTGGCCGTGGTCGTCGTGGTCTGCACGGCGCCGGTCGCCGTGCCGACGGCGCTGCCGGCCGTGCCGGTCGCCGTCCCGGCGGCGCCCTGGACCGTGCCGACGGCCGTCGTCGCGGTCTTGTCGATGGTGCCCGACACGCCGCTCGTCGCGCCGTTCGTGGCCTTGTCGACCGTGCCCGTCACGGCGTCGGTCGTCCTCGGGACGGCGCTGGTCACGGTGTCGGTGGCGTTGTCGACGGTGCCGGCGACCGATTCGGTGGTCTTCGTGACGGTGCTCGTCACCGTGCCCGTGGCCTTCTCGACCACCCTGCCCGTGGTCGTGGTCACCTGGTCGACCGTGCCGGTCGCCCCGCTGACGGCCTTGGGCACCGCGGAATTGACGGCGTTGCCGGCCGCGCCGGAAGCGCGGTCGGCAACCGTGCCGACGCCGCTCGAAGCGGACCCGGCGCTCCCCGAGCCGGAGCCACCGCGGTCGGACGCGCCGACGTCCGACGTGCCGCCGCGCGAGGCGCGGATGCCGGGCGGTCGCCGCCCGACGGTCGCCTGGTGCTGCGCTCCTGCGTCGTCGAGCCGCCGCGCGTCGCGCTCGATCGACCTGCGCTCGTCGTCGCCGTCGAGGTCGCCTGGCCGCCCGGGGTCACCGCCGCGGGGGGGCGGGGCGGGCTCGCGCGCGGCGGGCTCGGAATCGCCCTGCGACGTGGCCACGCCCGCGCCGGCGCCGGCCAGCGCGACCGTCGCCGCCACCGTCGCGGCCTTCGCCCAGCCGCTCATCGGCTCGGCGTACTGGGCCGCCATCGAGGACCAGTTGCTCAGCGACGCGCCGGCGCCGCCCTCACCCTCCGCCTCCGGCAGCAAGCGTCGCTTGAGGAATGCCGGGAGCGGCAGCAGGGCGGCGATCCTCGCCCGCATCCCGCGGCCCTCGGCCATCGCGGCTACGTCGAGGCCGGCCAGGCCGGCGGCGCGCCGGCACGGCTGGCAGTGCGACACGTGGCGAGCCATCTTGCGCTCGTCGCGCGCGCCCAGCCGGACGTCGGCGGCCTGGGCGATGAGCCCCTGGAACTGCTCGCAGCGCTTGCCCGAGACGAGCTCCTCGTACTCCTCGCTCAGCCTGCGGCGAGCGCGGAACAGCGTGGACTCGACCGAGGAGCGGCTCATCCCGAGCCGCTCGCCGATCTCGCGGTACGAGCGGCCCTCGAGCTCGCGCATGACGAGGATGTCGTGGTGGGCCTCGGACAGGCCGCCGAACGCGCCGCGCAGGTCGTCGAGCGCCATGCGCGCGTCGACCGCCGCATCCGGCGTCGGACCCTTGCTGACGAGCTTGAGATGGTCGCCGGCGCCGAGACCCTCGTCGGCATCGAACGAGACCTCGTCCGTGCGCCGCGAGCGGCGGAACGCGTCGATGCACGCGTTCTTGGCGATCTCGTAGATCCACGGCTTGAAGTTGATCGGGCTCTCGGTCTGGCGCATCCGGCGCAGGGCGGACATGAAGACCTCCTGCGTGATGTCCTCGGACCGACCATGGTCCTTGACCATCCCGTGCACGTACGCGGCGATGCGCCGCTGGTAGCGCCCGTAGAGCTGCTCGAACGCGCGGTCGTCCCCTGCCCGCGCGGCGGCCACGAGGGCCTCGTCGGTGGTGTCGGCGCCTGCCCGCGGGAGGACGGGTGGCGCGGCGAGCGTGGCTATGGTCCCCTACTCCTTTGCGATGCCGTCATCCGTGAACGGCGACCGCCTTGTTGAACCCCGGCGCCTGTAGAACGCCGGCCCGAGCCTGAGGTTGGTCCTCATTGACTTCTCTCTCCGCAATCATCGGCCACCTCGGATCACTTCTGGACCCCGAAGCGTTCGACGATTACGGTCCGAACGGGCTTCAGGTGCCCGGCCGTGACGAGGTTGAAACGATTGCCACGGGGGTCTCGGCAAGTGTTGAGCTGTTCGAGCGCGCGAGCTCGATCGGGGCCGACTTGGTGCTCGTGCACCACGGCCTGCTCTGGGGAGGACCGCCCCGGAATCTGGACCGGTCCGCCAAACGTCGCCTCCAGCTCCTGTTCGATGCCGACATGAGCCTGGCCGCCTATCACCTGCCGCTCGACGCCCACCTCGAGCACGGCAACAACGCCCTGCTCGCCGGCGCCCTGGGCTGTGAGTCGTGGGAGCCGTTCGGGCACCATCGCGGCCGGGCGATCGGCGTGGCCGGACGGATGGCCGGCGAGGGGATCGCCGCGGACGAGCTGGTCGCCCGGGTGGGCGAGGCCACGGGCCGCGAGCCGCTCGCCTTCACCGCCGGGCCGCCCCGCGTCCGCCGCATCGGGCTGGTGTCCGGCGCGGGCGCCGACTACCTCGAGGACGCGATCGCTGACGGGCTCGACGCCTTCCTCACCGGGGAGCCTGCCGAGCGCGTCATGACGCGCGCGCGCGAGGCCGGGATCCACTTCCTGGCCGCCGGTCACTACGCCACCGAGACCTTCGGCGTGCGCCGCCTCGGCGACATACTGGCCGAGCGCTTCGGCGTGCGCCACGTCTTCGTCGACGTCCCCAACCCGATCTGACGCCACTTTCCGGAGTGGCCGGCCCCGGGGACGCACAACGTCCACATTGCGACCATTTGGCTTGCCGATGTCCGCACCGACCGCTTCAATGTGCCCAACGTCTCAATCGCCCCCAGGAGGACCAGCTGCCAATGGCAAATCACCTGACGCCCACGGAGCTCGCTCGCGAAGCCGGACTGGAGCGCAAGGAAGTCATCGCGAAGTGCATGGAGTTGGGCGTCCCGATCTTCCAAGGCCGCATCGACAAGACGCTGTTCCTGGCCAACCTGAGCCAGTCGACCACCACCACGCAGACGCCCTCGAGCGTCACCGCCTGATCCGCCGCGACACCCGCCGGCGCGCCCCGCGCCTGAAGCGCCTCGCCTGACGTGGCGTCTGCCTGTCCGTGGCTCCACGTCCGGCGGCGGCCGCCTCGGCGAGGCTGCCGGTTTCGCGTGCCCGGCGCGCCAGCTCCGGAGGCGAGCGCGTGCGCCCGCGCGCGGAGGGGTATGTCGTCGACATGACCATCGCGATCGTGGCGGCGATCTGCATCATCCTGCTGATCCTCGCCTTCCTCGCCCCTCGGCTGTCGCACAAGCCGCAGAGTGGCGTCAACCGTGTCTTCGGAGCCGGTGGCCGGACCGCTGGGAAGGCCCCCGGCGTGGGGCGCTTCCTGCGCAAGCCGTTCGACCACTCCAGCAGGGCGGCCAACAAGAGCGCGTCGGCGGGCCGCAAGGGCCGCGACAAGATGCCGATGTAGCCTCGGGGCAGCAGCTCTGACCGCAGGCGACGGGGCGCTCCTTCGGGGCGCCCCGCGTGTTCTCCAGACCGTGCCCGCGCATCGCCGCCTCCTGACCTGTCTGCTGATCGCCTGCGCGCTGCTGGCCGCCGCGGCGCCGGTTGCCTCGGCGCTCGACCGCAGCGCCCTGCGCGGCAAGCTCTCGCGCGAGATGCGCTTCGCCGGCACGTTCGCGGGCGCCTACGTCCGCGATCTCGACACCGGCGAGGAGATCTATGCGCGCAAGGAGAACGTGGCGCGCCCGCCCGCGTCGGTGACCAAGCTCTACACGACCGCGGCCGCGCTACTGCGCTTCGGCCCGGACGCCACGCTGCGCACGCGCGTGCTCGGCGCCGGCGCGCTCGACCCCCAGGGCGTCTGGCAGGGCGACCTCTTCCTCCAGGGCGGCGGCGACCCGACGCTGTCGCGCGCGCAGCTCGCGACGCTGGCCGCGACGTTCACCGCCCAGACCGGGATCCGCCGCGTGGCGGGCTCGGTGCGGGGCGACGAGTCGCTCTTCGACACACAGCGCGGCGGCGCCCGCACCGGCTTCGCGGTGGACCGCGACATCGGGGGCGTGCTCAGCGCACTGGCCGTCTCACGCGGCTTCAGCCGCGACGGCGCGCCGGCCACGGAGGCCGCGCGCCGGCTGGCCCGGGGGCTGCGCGCGGCGGGAGTGACCGTCGACGGCGCGACGAACGCGGCGACGGCCCCCGCCGGGTCGGTGGAGATCATCGGGATCGAGTCCCCGCCGGTCGCCCAGCTCGCGCAGCTCATCAACGTGCCGTCGGACAACTTCGCCGCCGAGATGCTGCTCAAGGCGATGGGCGCGCGCTTCGCCGGCACCGGGTCGACGGCCGCCGGCGCTGCGGTCGTCCGCGACCAGCTCCTGTCGTTCGGGATCCATCCGAGGATCGTCGACGGCTCAGGCCTGTCACGCGCCGACCGCACCACGCCCCGCCAGGTCGTGCGGCTGCTGGAGCGCATGGACGGCCAGCCCGCCGCGACCGCGTTCGAGGCCTCGATGGCCGTCGTCGGCCGCACGGGCACGGTGCGCCGCCGGATGCGCGGCACGCCGGCCCAGGATCGCTGCCGGGCCAAGACGGGCACGCTGCGCGCGGTGAGCGCTCTGGCCGGCGTGTGCACGACCACCGGCGGGCGCCGCCTGGGCTTCGCGATGCTCATGTCGACGCGCAACATCACCCGCGCCCACGGCGTGCAGGACCGCATGACGGCGGCGATGGCCACCTACGGCGCGTAGAGGGAGACGGCAGCGCGTCTTGCCGCGCGGCCACCGCATATCGTCGCCAACCGCCCTCGCAGCGCGCCCGACCCCGCGCCGCAACGACTCCCTTCCCTCGATGCCCCGGCCGCGCATCGCCGCCCGCGCCCGCGGCAACCCGTCACGCAGCGTCGCCCGCGCCACCCCGCGTCACCCCCCATCCCCCGCGAGCGCCACCGCTGCGGCGACGACCGCCGCCGCCACCACCGCCGCGGCCAGCGTTGCGAGGGCCCGCGGCTGCGGCGGGCCGCCGGCGGCGCGACGCCGGCCCTGCCGATAGACCACGACGGCGACCGCGAGCAGCCCGAGGGCGGGGATCAGCATCCACGGCTCGTCGCGACGCGACGCGCCGCCCAGCGTCAGCGCCGCGAGCGTGACGAAGCCCGTCGCCATCCGCTGCCAGGCCAGCGCCGTGCGCTCGACGGCGAGCCCGGGGTCGCGGGGCCGGTCAGCCGCCGAGGACATCGATGACCACGATCGTCGCCACCACCACGGCGAGCACGGCGATGCCGGCGGCCAGCAGCCGCGGGGGACCGCCGCCGGGCAGCGGATCGCCCGTGCGCAGCGCCCGCTGGGTGGCCTGCCAGCGTTTGTAGCTGGTCAGCGCAAGCAGCGCGCCGAGGGCGATCGGGGGCAGCGCCACGGCCAGCCGCGCGACGTCGCTGTCGAACTCGAGCAGCTGCCCGGCGGCCAGGCCGCCGCCGACCAGCGCCATCGCGGTGCGGATCCAGGCCAGGTACGTGCGCTCGTTGGCCAGCGTGAAGCGCTCGTCGGGGTCCTCGCCCGGCTCCCAGCGCTCACGCGGATGCGCCATCGAGCAGCTCCACCAGCCCGGCCTCGTCGAGCACCGCCACGCCGAGCCGCTCGGCCTTCTCGAGCTTGGAGCCGGGGCTCTCGCCGGCCACCACGTAGTCGGTCTTCTTGGACACCGACGAGGTCACGCGCCCGCCGGCGCGCGTGATGCGCTCGGTCGCCTCCTCGCGCGTGAGGTCGGGCAGCGTGCCGGTGAGGACGAACGTCCGGCCGGCCAGCGGCCCCTCGGCCGGCGGCGCCCCCTCGACCTCGAACCGCAGCCCCCGCTCGCGCAGGGCGACGATCAGCTCGCGCATCGGCTGCTCGGCGAGCTGGGCCACGATCGACTCGGCCATCTTCGGCCCGACCCCGGCCGTGGCCGCGACCTGTTCGGGGGTGGCGTCCAGCAGCGCCTCGATCGAGCGGAACTGCTGGGCCAGGTTGCGCCCGGTGACCTCCCCGACCTCCTCCAGCCCGATCGCGAACAGCACGCGCCCGAACGGGCGCTCGCGCGAGGCGGCGACCGCGTCGACGAGCCGGGTCGCGCTGACCTCGCCGAAGCCCTCCAGCTCGGTCAGCGCGTCGACCGTCAGGTCGTACAGGCTGGCCGCGTTGCGCACCAGCCCGGCCCTCTGGAGCTGCAGCACCCGCTCCTCGCCGAGACCCTCGATGTCCATCGCGCCGCGCGAGGCGAAGTGCTTGAGGAGCTGGAACTGCTGCCCGGGGCAGCCCGTCCGGTTCGGGCAGCGGGTGAACACGTCGCCCTCGTCCTTGACCGTCGGCGTGTCGCACGACGGGCAGCGCGCGGGCGGCCTCGGGACCGGCGCGCGCTTCTTGGCCTCGGCGGCGTGCGGCGCGGGCGACAGCACCTGCGGGATGACGTCGCCGGCACGCAGGACGATCACCTCCTCGCCCACCCGCAGGTCCTTGCGGACGATGTCCTCCTCGTTGTGCAGCGTGGCCAGCTTGACCGTCACGCCGCCCACGTGGACCGGCTCGAGCACGGCGAACGGGTGCAGGTCGCCGTACTTGCCCACGTTCCAGGCCACGTCGTGGAGCGTCGTCACCGCGGTCGTCGGCGGGAACTTCCAGGCGATCGCCCAGCGCGGGTCGCGTCCGACCACGCCGAGGCGGCGCTGCAGCTCGACGTCGTCGACCTTGACCACGACGCCGTCGATCTCGAAGTCCAGCGCGCCGCGGCGTTCCTGCCAGGCGCGGCACTGGGCCACGACATCCTCCTCGGAGTCGAGCCGCCGGACGTCGCCGTTGACGCGGAAGTTGTGCTCACGCAGCCACTCCAGCGCCTCCCAGTGCCCGGCGAAGGCGATCCCCTCGGTCGCCCCGACGCCGTAGCACCACATCGACAGCGGGCGCTCGCGGGCCAGGCGCGGGTCGAGCTGGCGGATCGTGCCCGCGGCCGCGTTGCGCGGGTTCATGAACGTCGACAGCCCCTCCTGCGCGCGGCGCTCGTTCAGCGCGGCGAAGTCGCTCAGCGACATGTAGACCTCGCCGCGGACCTCGATGAGCGCCGGGGCGTCGTCGATGGCCAGCGGGATCGTCGGCATCGTGCGCAGGTTGTGGGTGACGTCTTCGCCGATCTCGCCGTTGCCGCGCGTGGCCCCGCGCTCCAGCACCCCGTCGCGGTAGACGAGCGAGATGGCCAGCCCGTCGATCTTGGGCTCGGCCACGTAGCGGAACTCGGGCGCCTCGATGCCCTCGCGCGCGAGGTGGTTGCGCATCCGAGCGATCCACGCCCGCAGCTCCTCCTCGCTGCGCGCGTTGGCCAGCGACAGCATCCGCTGCAGGTGCTCGACCTTGTCGAGCTTGGAGATCGGCTCGCCGCCCACGCGCTGTGTGGGCGAGTCGGGCGTGAGCAGCTCGGGGTGCTCGGCCTCGATGGCGCGCAGCTCGTCCAGCAGGGCGTCGTACTGGTCGTCGCCGATCTCCGGGTCGTCGAGGACGTAATAGCGGTGACCGTGGTGGCGCAGCTGCTCGCGCAGCTCCGCGGCCCGCTCGGCGACCTGCGACGAGACGCTCACTCCACCTCGCGGGCGGCCGGGGCGAGCAACCGCGCCAGGTCGTAGCGGTCCAGCGCGTCCATGCCGGCGACGTCGGTGAGGTCGAAGTGCACCGGCGTCACCGCGATCCGCCCGGCGTGGACAGCGGCCAGGTCGGTGCCGCGCTCGTCGTGGAAGCCGGGGTCGGCGCCGTAGATCCAGTAGCGGCGGCTGCCGTCCTCGTCCTGGGCGTCGAGCTTGAGCTCGTCGCGGTAGATGCGCTTGCCAAGCCGCGTGACGTCGACCCCCTGCGGCTCGCCGGCGGGCACGTTGATGTTGAGCAGCGTGCCCTCGGGCAGCGGCACCTCGGCCAGCTCCTCGACGACGCGGGCGACGAACTCGGCCGCGGTCTCGAACGCGAAGCTGCTGCCCAGACGGAAGTCCATCTCGCGTGCGGTCGACTGCTGGGAGACGGCGATCCCCGGCAGGCCGAGCACCAGGCCCTCGAGCGCGGCGGCCACGGTGCCCGAGTAGGTGATGTCGTCGCCGAGGTTCGAGCCGTGGTTGATCCCCGAGACCACGACGTCGGGCTCGAAGCCGTCGATCAGGCCGAGCGTGGCCAGGCGGACGCAGTCGACGGGCGTGCCGTCGGTGGCGTAGCCGACGGTCCCGTCGTCGAAGCCGACCTCCTGCACCCACAGCGGGCGGCGCGTGGTGATCATGCGCGCGAAGGCCGAGCGGTTGCCGTCGGGCGCGACAACGGCGAGCTGCAACCCGGTCACGCGCAGCAGCGCCCGGCGCAGCGCCTGGAGCCCCTCGGCCTCGATTCCGTCGTCGTTGGTCAGCAGCACGCGCACGCCCTCCAGCATAGTCGTGGCCGCCGACCGCTCGACCTCGTGATGTAAAGCTGACTTGACAGGTCGACCATGTCAAGCTACCTTGACAGCAGATGCAGAACAGCGTCCGCGCCCGCCGCTCCCAGCGCGACCTCAGCCAGGGCGCGCTGGCCACGGCCATGGGCGTGTCGCGTCAGACCATCAACGCGATCGAGACCGGGCGCTACCTGCCCTCGCTGCCGCTGGCCATCGGCCTCGCCCGCTTCTTCGAGACCACGGTCGAAGACCTCTTCCATCCCGAGCCAGGAGAGATCTCCACATGATCGAGTGGCTGAACACCCCCGCCGGACAGCTCGTCTCCGGCGCGCTGCTCGCCACCGCGGCGTGCTCTCGCGGCGCCACCGAGAGACCACGCGGTCAGTCGCGGTAGCGCACCGACGCGAGGTACAGGCCGTGCGGCGGCGCGGTCGGCCCGGCGGCGGCGCGCGGGTGGCCGTCGAGCAGCGCGCGAAAGCGGTCCAGCGTCCGGCGCCCGGCGGCCACCTCGAGCATCGTGCCCACCAGCGCCCGGTTCATGTGGCGCATGAACGAGTCGGCCTCGATCCAGAACTCGAGCACGTCGCCGCGGACGTCCCACCGGGCGCAGAGCACCTCGCGCTCGAAGCGCACGTGATCGGTCTCGGTCGGCGTGAAGGCAGTGAAGTCGTGGGTGCCGGGCAGCGCGGCGGCACAGGCGACGAGCGCCTCGCGGTCCAGCGCCCGCGGCCACCACAGGGCGCGGCCGCGCAGGAACGCCGAGGGCTCGCGCCGATGCAGGACGCGGTAGCAGTAGGTCCGCGAGCGCGCGTCGCGGCGCGCGTCGAAGCCGTCGGCCGCCACGCTCCAGCCGAGCACGGCGACGTCGTCTCCCACGAGCGCGTTGATCGAGCGCAGCGCCTCGGCCCGGGGGTGGCGGCGGCCGGCCGTCGTAGGAGGCCACCTGCCCCCACGCATGGACGCCACGGTCGGTGCGCCCGCCGACGGTCAGCGTCACCGGCTCGCGCAGCACGATCCCCAGCGCGCGCTCGAGCTCGTCCTGGACCGTCCGCAGCCCCGGCTGACGCGCCCAGCCGGCGAAGCCCGTGCCGTCGTACTCGATGTCCAACCGGGCGACCGCCACGGGCCGCGACGTTACTGGCGCGGGGACGGGCGTGGTCGGCCGCGCGTGCTCCCACGCGTCGCAGCGGGTCAGGCCGGCATGCTCGTGGCGGCCACCGCGGGCCCGAGTTGGCGCATGAGCCCGGCGACGTCCCAGTACAGCTGCGACTCGCGGACGGTCCCGTCGTCGTTGAATCTGGCCACCGTGCAGCCGATCACGGCGATCCGGCGGCCGGTGGGCTCCAGGCCCATGAGCTCGCCGTCGTTCGTGCCGGTCGCGGTCCACTCCTGGGCGACGCGATCGCCGTCGATCACCGTGGCGCGCACCTCGATGTGCAGGTCCGGGAACGCCGTCATGTAGGCCTGGGCGGCGTCCCGCGCGCCTCGCGGGCCGCGCGCGACCTCCGGCGCGGCGATGTCCCGGAACTCCGAGTCGTCGCGATAGAAGGCCGCGACGCCGCCGGCATCGCCGCGATTCCAGGCCGCGACGATGTCGTCCGCCTGCTGGAGCAACTCGACGCGCTCCATCCGTTCCCCCTTTCGACGATGGTGGGGTGGGCCGATGCTACGCCCGTGCCACGCCCGGCGGTGTTTAAAGGGAGCGAGAGGCGAGGTCCCCGCGCGATATCGTCGGCGGTCGATGGCCGTCTCGGCTCGTCACCACGCCAACCGCCGCCTGTTGCGCGCCCGTGACGCCATGGACCGCGGCTACGCCGGCGCCCTGGAGGTCGACGCGCTCGCCGCCTCGGTGCACCTGTCCCGAGCGCACTTCATCCGCAGCTTCCGCGACACCTTCGGCGAGACGCCGCACCGCTACCTGCAGCGCAGGCGCCTCGAGCGCGCGATGGCGCTGTTGCGCGAGACCGACCGCCCGGTGACCGAGATCTGCCTGGACGTGGGGTTCACGAGCCTGGGGACGTTCAGCCGGACGTTCCGCCAGATCGTCGGCGTGTCGCCAAGCGCCTACCGCACACGCGAGCAGGCCGCCCCGCGGGCGGCCATCCGCGCCGGCGTGCCGGGCTGCATGGCGATGCTCTGGGACCGGCCATCGAGCACTTTCGGAGAAGCCCGGGACGGCGCGCGCGGCTAGCGTGGTGGTCATGTTCAACGCGATCACGCACACGCAGGTCTACGTCCTCGACCAGGACGAGGCGCTCGAGTTCTACGTCGGCAAGCTCGGCCTGGAGGTCAACACCGACGTCCGGCTCGAGAACATGCGCTGGCTGACGGTCAGCCTCCCGGGCCAGCCCGAGCGCGAGGTCATCCTGATGACGCCCGGGCCGCCGCTCGACCCCGAGACCGCTCAGCAGGTCCGCGAGCTGCTGAGCAAGGGCGCGCTCGGCATGGCCATCCTGACCACCGACGACTGCCGCGCGACCTACGAGGCCCTGCGCGGCAGGGGCGTGGAGTTCACCGAGGAGCCGGTCGAGCGCTTCTACGGGACCGACTGCGCGCTTCGCGACCCGTTCGGCAACTGGATCCGCATCACGCAGCCCGCCCCGGGACCGATCGAGCCGCCGCCGTCTTCGACGGCCGCGGCGACGACCGGCTAGCCGCCGCCGCTACACCAGCTCGAGGTAGACCATCTCGGTCGCGTCGCTGCGGCGCGGGCCGAGCTTGAGGATCCGCGTGTAGCCGCCGGGACGCTCGGCGTAGCGCGGCGCGACCTCCTCGAACAGCTTGTGGACGGTGAACTTGTCCTGGCCGAGCGTGCTCAGCGCCTGCCGGCGGGCGTGCAGGTCGCCGCGCTTGGCCAGGGTGATGAGCTGCTCGACCTCGGGCTTGACCGCCTTGGCCTTGGCCTCGCTGGTCTTGATGCGCTCGTGCTGGATGACCTCCTTGCAGAGGTTGGCCAGCAGCGCCTTGCGGTGCGCGGCGTCGCGGCTGAGCTTGTGGCGCGTCTTCTGGTGGCGCATCGGTGGTGATCCTAGTCGTCGCGCAGATTCAGGCCGCGCGCGTGCAGCGTCTCGATGACCTCGTCGATCGACTTCTTGCCGAAGTTGGGGATCGCGTTGAGCTCGCCCTCGGACTTCGAGATGAGGTCGCCGACGGTCTGGATGCCGGCCCGCTTGAGGCAGTTGTAGGAGCGCACGCCGAGCTCGAGCTCCTCGATGAGGATGTCGTGCATGGGGCCGCCGGCCTGCGCGCCGCCGCCGTTGACGGCGCCGGCGCCGTCGCCATCGAGCTGGCCGGCGGGGCCCGCGCGAAGCTCCTCGATGCGATCGGCGTCGGTGAAGATCGCCAACTGCGAGATCAGGATCTCGGCGGCCTCGCGCAGCGCGGCCTGCGGATCGATCGAGCCGTCGGTCTCGATGTCGAGCGTGAGCTTGTCGTAGTCGGTGCGCTGCCCGACACGCGCCTGCTCGACCGCGTAGGCCACGCGCCGCACGGGCGAGAAGATCGAGTCGATCGGGATGACGCCGATCGGCTGGTCGGGCGACTTGTTCTCCTCGGCGGGGCGGTAGCCGCGGCCGCGGCCGATCGTGAGGTACAGCTCGAGCTTGGTCTTCTTGTCGAGCGTGGCGATGTGGACGTCGGGGTTGAGGATCTCCACACCGGCCGGGAGGTCGATGTCCTTGGCGGTGATCTCGCCGGGACCGGTGACGACCAGCGGCGCCTCGACCTCGGTGGCGTCGGAGTGCATGCGGCACACCACGCCCTTGAGGTTGAGGACGATGTCGGTCACGTCCTCGGTCACGCCCTTGATCGTGGAGAACTCGTGCGCGACGCCTTCGATCCGCACGCTCGTGACGGCCGCCCCGGCAAGCGAGCTCAGCAGCACCCGCCGCAGCGAGTTGCCGAACGTGTAGCCGAAGCCGCGGTCGAGCGGCTCGATGGCGAAGGAGCCGCGGTTCTCCTCGACCTGTTCATTGGTGATTCGGGGGATCTGGAAGTCGAGCATCGGAAGGGTCCTGACTGTCGTGTCACAAGCGTCGCGCGTGACGGGAGTCTCGGCGCGGCGCGGTTGGAGAGGGTCCTGCTACTTGGAGTACAGCTCGACGATGAGCTGCTCCTGCACCGGCGTCGTGATCTCACGACGGTCGGGCTTGCGCAGCACCTTGGCGGTGAGCGCATCGTGATCGGCCTGCAGCCACGCGGGGACCTGGGCGGTGAGCTCGGTCGCGTCGCGGATGAGCGCCTCGGCGCCCGTGCCGGCCTTCACGGCGATGATGTCGCCGTCGCGCACCTGGTAGCTGGGGATGTCGACGCGCCGCCCGTTGATGAACCAGTGCCCGTGGCGGATGAGCTGACGGGCCTGGCGCCGGGAGCCGGCGAAGCCGAGGCGGACGAGCACGTTGTCGAAGCGTCGCTCCAGGATCTGCAGCAGGTTCTCGCCCGTGATGCCCTCCTGGCGGGAGGCCTTCTCGTAGTAGTGGCGGAACTGCTTCTCGAGCACGCCGTAGTAGCGGCGCGCCTTCTGCTTCTCGCGGAGCTGGACGCGGTACTCGGACTGCTTCTGGCGTCCGCGGCCGTGGTCGCCGGGTGGGTATGCGCGCCGCTCGACGCCACACTTGTCGGTCAGGCAGCGCTCGCCCTTCAGGAAGAGCTTCTGGCCCTCGCGGCGGCACTGCTTGCACTGGGGCGATGTGTCTCGAGCCATCGATCCTCCCTCAGACGCGGCGCCGCTTGCGGGGACGGCAGCCGTTGTGCGCTTGCGGGGTGACGTCCTTGACGCCCGTGACCTCGAGGCCCGCGGCCTGCAGCGAGCGGATCGCCGTCTCGCGGCCCGAGCCCGGGCCCTTGACGAAGACCTCGACCTTCTGCAGTCCCTGCTCGATGCCCTTGCGGGCCGCGGCGTCGGCCGTGACCTGCGCGGCGAACGGGGTCGACTTGCGCGAGCCCTTGAAGCCGGCGCCGCCGGCCGACTCCCAGGCGATCACGTTGCCCTCGCGATCCGTGAGGGACACGATGGTGTTGTTGAAGCTGGTCTTGATGTGGGCCTGGCCGATCGGGATGTTCTTCTTGGGCTTGCGGCGGCCACGCTGCGGGCGTCTCGGTGCGGGCATCGGGTCCTTTGCTTACTTCTTCGCGGCCTTCTTCTTGCCCGCCACCTGCATGCGCTTGGGTCCCTTGCGCGTGCGGGCGTTGGTCTTCGTGTTCTGCCCGCGGACAGGCAGGCCGCGGCGGTGGCGAAGCCCGCGGTAGCAGCCGATCTCCATCAGCCGCTTGACGCTCTGGGAGCGCTCGCGGCGCAGGTCGCCCTCGACGGTGAGCTCTTCGTCGATCCGCTCGCGCAGCTTGGCCACCTCGTCCTCGGTGAGGTCGCGCACGTAGGTGTCCTGGGAGATGTCGGCCTCGTCGAGCAGGCGGTTCGCGGTCGGGCGGCCGATCCCGTAGATGTAGGTCAGGCCGACCTCGACGCGCTTGTTGAGGGGGATGTTGATCCCGGCGATGCGTGCCATCAGCCGATCACCCCTGCCGCTGCTTGTGGCGGGGGTTCTGGCAGATGATGAGCACCGCACCATGGCGGCGAATGACCTTGCACTTCTCGCACATCGGCCTGACCGACGGTCGTACCTTCATGATCCCTTTCGGCTCGTCTACCAGCGAACCGGCTCTGGCCGCCGCGCGGGGCAGCCGCTACCGGTCGCGGACGCGCGCATGCTGGTGCAGGCGCACAGACGAAACACGATAGCAAAGGGCCTGCCGCCGACCGTGCCCGTGACACCGCTCGCCGAGGGCCCGCGGACGCGCCGAACTCAGGCCCCCTCAAGGCCGCCGGCACCGTTGCCGTTGCCGTCGACGTGCCACGGCGTGAGCACGCGCGGGCCCTCGGCGGTGATGGCCACGGTGAACTCGAAGTGGGCGGCCAGCGAGCCGTCCTGGGAGAAGATCGACCAGCCGTCGTCGCCCATGCGGACGAGGTGGCGTCCGGCGTTGACCATCGGCTCGATGGCCAGCACCATGCCCTCCTCGAGGCGCGGCCCCTTGCCGGGCTCGCCGTAGTTGGGCACCTGCGGGTCCTCGTGCATGGAGCGCCCGACGCCGTGGCCGACGAGCGAGCGCACGATGGCCAGCCCCTCGCCCTCGACGCGCCGCTGCACCGCGTGGGAGACGTCGCCCAGCCGCCCGCCGGCGCGGCAGTGCTCGACCGCGTCGAACAGCGACGCGCGCGTGACGTCGAGCAGCTTGCCGGCCACGGGCGAGATCGGCCCGACCGGGAACGTGCGCGCCGCGTCGGCCACCCACCCGTCGAGCACCACGCCGACATCGATCGAGATGATGTCGCCGCGCTCGAGCCGGTAGGGCCCCGGGATGCCGTGCACGACCATCGAGTTGGGCGAGGCACAGATCGAGCCGGGGAAGCCGCGGTAGCCCTTGAAGGCCGGGGTCGCGCCCTGCGAGCGGATGAAGCGCTCGGCCGCGTCGTCGAGCTCGGCCGTCGTCACGCCCTCGCGGACCTTGGACTCGAGCAGCTTCAGGGTCCGCACGACGATCGATCCCGCCGCCGCCATCTTGTCGATCTCCTGGGGCGACTTGCGGATGATCATCACGAGCCGGTTCGGACCGGCGACCTCACAGCTCGTTCTCGAGCCGCAGCGTGGAGATCGTCGCCCGCAGGTGGTCGTGCACCTCAGCGGGCTTGCGCGTGCCGTCGACCCGGTGCAGCAGGCCGCTCTCGTCGTAGCGATCGATCAGCGGCGCGGTCTGCTCGCGGTAGACCTCGAGGCGCTTGCGGATCGTCTCCTCGCGGTCGTCGTCGCGCTGGCTCAGCGCCTCGCCGTCGGCGTCACATACGCCCTCGCGCTCGGGCGGGTTGAACTCCACGTGGTAGACGTGCCCCCGCGGGCACACGCGGCGGCCCGAGAGCCGGCGCACGACCTCGTCCTCGGGCACGTCGATGAGCAGCGCGCCGGTCAGCCGGCGACCGGACCGGCCGAGCCCGTCCTCCAGCGCCTGCGCCTGGCCGACGGTCCGCGGGAAGCCGTCGAGCAGGAAGCCGTCCTCGCTCTCGCCCGCCGTCACGGCGTCGAGGATGACGCCGGTGATGACCTCGTCGGGCACGAGCTCGCCGCGGTCCATGTAGGCCTTGGCCTCGCGGCCGAGGTCGGTCTCCTCGGCCACGGCCTTGCGCAGCATGTCGCCGGTGGCCACGTAGGCCAGCTGGAAGTCGTCCTGCAGGCCCTCGGCCTGCGTTCCCTTGCCCGCCCCGGGCGGGCCAAGCAGGATCAGGTTGAGCTCGGACATGAGGGCGGTCGAGTCGGACGGACCGCCGTCGTGGCGGTGCGGGAGACGGGAGCCGGGCACCCTACCTACTTCAGGAAGCCCTCGTAGTTGCGCATCATGAGCTGGGCCTCGAGCTGCTTCATGGTGTCCAGCGCGACGCCCACGACGATCAGCAGCGAGGTGCCGCCGAAGAAGAAGTTGGCGCTCGTCTGGTTGATGAGGATCGTCGGCAGCGCGGCCACCGCGGCCAGGTACAGCGCGCCCGGGAAGGTCAGTCGCGCGAGCACGCGATCGAGGAACTCGGCCGTCGGGCGGCCCGGGCGCACGCCGGGGATGAAGCCGCCGTACTTCTTGAGGTTGTCGGCCTGGTCGACCGGGTTGAACGTGACCGCCGTGTAGAAGTAGGTGAACAGGACGATGAAGATCGTCTCGCCGACGATGTACGGCGCGTCCTGGGGGTTGAAGAAGGTCGACAGGTCCTGCGCCCACGGCTGCTGGATGAGCTGGCCGATGGTCGGCGGGAAGGCCATGATCGAGGCGGCGAAGATGACCGGGATCACGCCCGCCATGTTCACGCGCAGCGGCAGGTAGGTCTGCCCGCCGGCGCTCATGCGCCGTCCGATGACGCGCTTGGCGTACTGGATCGGGATGCGCCGCTGGCCCTCCTGGATGAACACGACGGCGGCGATCACGGCCAGCCCGAGGAACGGCATGCCGACGACGAAGACCTGGTCGGGGTTCGTCCACCAGGCCTGCACGCCGTTGGGCAGGCCGGCCACGATCGAGGCGAAGATCATCAGCGAGATGCCGTTGCCGATGCCGCGCTGGGTGATCAGCTCGCCCATCCACATGAGCAGCACGGTGCCCGCGGTCAGCGAGATGACGATCAGGAAGACGTGCGGCGCGTCGAAGTCGGGGATCACCGGCGTGCCCGAGCTCGGCGCGAAGCTGCGGAACAGGAACACGTAGCCGATCGACTGGGCGAAGGCCAGGCCGACGGTCAGGTAGCGGGTGTACTGCGTGATCCGCTGCTGGCCGACCTCGCCCTCCTTCTGCAGCTTCTCCAGCGACGGCACGACGACCGTCAGCAGCTGCAGGATGATCGAGGCCGTGATGTAGGGCATGATGCCCAGGGCGAACACGGCGATCCGTGACAGCCCGCCGCCGCTGAACACGTTGAGCAGGTTGAGGATCCCGCCGCTGCCGAACTGCTGCTGGATCTGCTCGACGGCGGCGACGTCGATCCCCGGCACGGGGATGTGCGAGCCCAGCCGGTAGAGCGCGAGCAGCAGCGCCGTGAAGGCCAGCTTCTTGCGGATCTCGGGGACGGAGAACGCGCTGGCGATGGTCGACAGCATTTCGGCGCCTGAGGTTAGCGGTTCGACCCGGCCCTGGACTCAGGTCTCGACGACCTGGCAGGTGCCGCCCGCGGCCTCGATGGCCGCGCGCGCGGCACCGCTGAACCCGTGGGCGTGCACGGTCAGCGGCTTGGTGATCTCACCCTTGGCCAGCACCTTGACGGGCACGCCCTTGCGGGTGCCCAGGCCCTTGTCGCGCATCGCCTCGAGCGTGACCGCGTCGCCCTTCTCGAAGCGGGCGTCGAGATCGGCCAGGTTGACGGGCTGGGTGTGGGTGCGGAACGGCTCGAACGGCATCGACTTCTTCATGTGCGGCCCGCGCAGCTTGCGCATCCGCATGTGGATCGGCATCTGCCCGCCCTCGAAGCGCGGGCGCTCGCGATGGCCGGAACGCGACGCCGGCGCCCTTCTGGCCGCGGCCCGACGTCTTGCCCGTGCCCGAGCCCTCGCCGCGACCGACGCGCTTGCGGTCCTTGCGCGAGCCCGGGGCGGGCTTGAGGGTGTGCAGGCCGAAGTCGTCTTCCGTGTTGTCAGTCATCGATCCTCACCAGGTGACGGATGCGGTGCACCATGCCGCGCGACTGCGGCGTGTCCTTGACCTCGACCGTGTGGCCGATGCGGCGCAGGCCGAGCGAGCGCAGCGTGTCGAGCTGCCGGCGGTTGGCGCCGTTGCGGCTCTTGGTCTGCGTGACCTTCACGACGCCGGGGCCTCCTCGGCCGCGTCCGCCGTGCCGTTGCCGGAGACCGCGGCCTCCGCGGGCGGCGCGCCCGCGAGCGTCTCGGTCGCGGCGCGGTCGCCGCCGAGGCCGAGGACCTGGTTGATCGACAGGCCGCGCAGGTCGGCGACCTCGTCCGGCGTGCGCAGCGACTGCAGGCCGGCCAGCGTCGCCTTGACGAGGTTGATCGGGTTCTGCGAGCCCAGCGACTTGCTCAGGATGTCGTGGATGCCGGCCAGCTCGAGCACCGCGCGCACGCCGCCGCCGGCGATGACGCCGGTGCCGGCCGAGGCGGGCTTGAGGAAGACGCGGCCCGAGCCGAACTCGCCGGTCACCGTGTGGGTGATCGTCGAGCCGTGCTTGGGCACCCGGAAGAGGCTCTTCTTCGCGCGCTCGACGCCCTTCTGGATCGCCAGCGGGACCTCGTTGGCCTTGCCGTAGCCGACCCCGACGACGTCCTTCTCGTCGCCCACCACGACCAAGGCGGTGAACGAGAAGCGCCGGCCGCCCTTGACGACCTTGGCCACGCGGTTGATCTCGACGACCCGCTCCTGCAGGTCCAGCCCGGCCGCGCTCACGGTCCGGTCGATTCCGTTCATACGGTCAGTCCTCCTTCGCGCACGCCTTCGGCGAACGCCTTGACGCGGCCGTGGTAGCGGTAGCCGCCGCGGTCGAACACGGCGGTCTGGACGCCCGCGCCCTTCGCGCGCTCGGCCAGCACGCGCCCGGCGCGCTGCAGCCTGCTCCATGGGCTTGAGGCTGCGCAGGTCGTCCTCGGTCCACGACACGTGGGCCAGCGTGCGACCACCGAGGTCGTCGATGAGTTGAGCCTGGATGCCACGGTTGGAGCGGAACACCGAGATCCGCGGTCGCTCGGGCGAGCCCGAGACCTTGGCGCGGACACGGCGGCGGCGCTTGAGCCGCGCCTGGGGCTTGCTGACGATCGGTCATGCGCGCTTGCCCACCTTCCGGGCCACGTACTCGCCCTCGTAGCGGATGCCCTTGCCCTTGTAGGGCTCCGGCGGGCGCTTCTTGCGGATGTTCGCGGCGACCTCGCCGACGAGCTGCTTGGAGATCCCCTTGACCACCACGCGGGTGGGCATGGGCACCTCGAACTCGATGCCGTCCGGCGCCTTGATCGGCACCGGGTGCGAGTAGCCGAGCGCCAGCTCGAGGTCGCGGCCCTTGAGCACGGCGCGGTAGCCGACGCCCTGGATCTCCAGGCGCTTCTCGTAGCCGGCTGGTGACGCCGACGACCATGTTGGCAACCAGCGAGCGGGTCAGCCCGTGCAGGGCGCGGTGCTCGGCGCGGTCGGTCGGGCGCGTGACGAACGAGCTCGCCGTCGCGTTCCTCGACTGCGATGTCGCGCGGGACGCGCTCGGACAGCTCGCCGCCGGGACCCGAGGACGCGAACGATCTCGGGCTCGATGGCCACGGTCACGGTCTCGGGGACGGGGATGGGCTTCTTGCCGATGCGGGACATGCGCTACCAGACGTGCGCGACGACCTCGCCGCCGACGCCCGCGTCGCGGGCCTCGTGGCCGGTCATCACGCCTCGGGACGTGGACACGATGGCGGTCCCCATGCCGCCCAGCACCTTCGGGATCTCGCCGTGGCCGACGTAGGTGCGCTGCCCGGGCCGCGATACGCGCTTCAGGCCGGAGATGGCCGAGCGGCGGTCGGACTCGGCGTACTTGAGCGACACGCGGATGAGCTCGCCCGGGTGATCGGGCGTCGGCGCCTCGAGCTCGTAGCCGTCGATGTAGCCCTGCTCCTTGAGGATGCGGGACATCTCCACCTTGAGCCTGCTCGCCGGGATCTCGACGGTCTCGTGCGACGCCTGGATGGCGTTGCGCACGCGCGTGAGGTAATCGGCGACGGGATCGGTCATCGACATGGGTCCTGCTCTCCTACCAGCTGCTCTTCGTCATGCCCGGGATGTAGCCGTCGTGCGCGAGCTCGCGCAGGCAGATCCGGCACAGGCCGAACTTCTTGTAGACCGACCGCGACCGGCCGCAGCGACGGCAGCGCGTGTACTCGCGGGTCTTGTACTTGGCGGGGCGTGCCTGACGCACGCGCTGTGACAGCTTGGCCATGGCGTCAGGCCTCCTCGGTCGACTGCTGGGTGATGAAGGGGTTGCCCTCGCGGCTGAACGGCATGCCGAACGCCTCGAGCAGGGCATAGGCCTCGGCGTCGGTGGGGGCGCTCGTCGTGATCGTCACGTCGAGCCCGCGGACCTGGTCGATCGCGTCGTAGTCGATCTCGGGGAAGATGATCTGCTCGCGGACGCCGATCGAGTAGTTGCCGCGCCCGTCGAACGCCGTCGGCTTGAGCCCGCGGAAGTCGCGGATCCGCGGGATGGCGATCGACATCAGGCGGTCCAGGAACTCGTAGGCGCGCTCACGGCGCAGGGTCACGGAGACGCCGACGGGCATGCCCTCGCGGACCTTGAACTGGGCGATCGACTTGCGCGCGCGGCGGATGCTCGGCTGCTGGCCGGCGAGCGTGGCGAGCTGCTCGATGGCCGCGTCGAGGACCTTGGAGTCCTGCTTGGCGTCGCCGACGCCCATGTTCAGCGTGATCTTCTCGATGTGCGGCGCCTGCATCGGCGTGGAGTAGCCGAAGCGCTCGATGAGCGCCGGGCGGATCTCCTCGAGGTAGCGCTGCTTGAGGCGGGCGGTGGTCTGCGGTGCGGCGGTGGCCATCGGTTCCGTCTAGTCGAGCTGGGTCCCCGACCGGCGCGAGACGCGCGAGCGCTGCCCGCCGTCGCGGGAGACGCCGACGCGGGTCGGCTTGTGGTCCTTGGGATCGATGAGCATCACGTTGGAGATGTGGATCGCGCCTTCCTTCTCGATCACGCCGCCGACCGTCTCCGCGCGCTGTGCCCCGCGCACCTGCTGCGGGCGCTGGTGGCGCTTGACGATGTTCAGGCCCTCGACGTAGACCCGCTGGCGCTTGGGGTCTACGCGCAGGACCTTGCCGGTCTTGCCGCGGTCCTTGCCGCTGATGACGATCACCTCGTCTTCACGGCGGATCTTCGCTGCGTGCTCACTTTAGAGCACCTCCGGGGCGAGGCTGACGATCTTCATGAAGTTGCGGTCGCGCAGCTCGCGCGCCACGGGGCCGAAGATGCGCGTGCCCCGCGGGTTGTTCTGGGCGTCGATGATCACGGCGGCGTTCTCGTCGAAGGCGATGTAGGTGCCGTCGTCGCGCCCGAACTCCTTCTTCGTGCGCACCACGACGGCCTTGACCACCTCGCCCTTCTTGACCGTCCCCTGTGGGTTGGCCTGCTTGACCGTGGCGGTGATGATGTCGCCGATCCCCGCGTAGCGCCGGCGCGAGCCGCCCTGCACGCGGATGCAGAGGATCTCGCGCGCGCCCGTGTTGTCGGCGACCCGCAGCCGCGTCTCGTTCTGGATCATCGCTCTTCGCCCTCTCCAGCACGTCGACGAGCCGCCAGCGCTTGGTGCGCGACATCGGGCGGGTCTCGACCACCCGGACGAGGTCGCCCTCGTTGGCGTCGTTGCTCTCGTCGTGGGCGTGCACGGTGCTCGAGCTGCGCACGATCTTGCGGTAGCGCCGGTGGCGCTTGGCGATGTCGATGCGCACGGTGATCGTCTTGTCGGCCTTGTCCGACGTGACCTTGCCCAGGCGCACCTGCGGCGTGCCCGGCTCGCGGTCGGCGGGCGGCGTTCCCTCGCCCTTGGTCGTGCGGCGCTCGCGCTCCTGCAGGCGGCGGCGACGGCGCGCGGCGGCCTTGAGGCGGCGCAGCTCGCTGCGCTCCTCCGGGGTCGACGGGCGGCGGGCGCCGCGCTTGGCGCGCGCGGCGACGCGGCGCTCCTCGCGGGTCGCCCGCGGGGCGGCCGGCGCCCGCGGGGCGGCCGGCGCCGCCGGGGCGGCCGGAGCGGCCGGGCGGCCGCCTCGGCGGGGGCCGCATCCTCCGCCGGCTGCAGCGCGCGACCGCCGGCGGCTCGGCGGCGACGTTCGGCTCGGCGGCCGACTCCCCGGTCGCCTCCGTGGCGGCCGCGGGCTCGGGCTCCTCGGCGGCCGGCTGGCTCGGGCTCGGCGGCGGCCTCCTGGGCGGCCGGCTGCTGCTCGGCCGCCTCGGCGGCCTGCTCCTCGGGGGCAGGGGCGGCCGCGTCGGCCTCGGCGGCCGCGGGCGCCTCCTGCTCGGGATTCGTCTCGGGGTTCTCCTGGTCTGCCATGCCTATCGGATCGATTCGGGTTCGAGCCCGCGCTCGCGGGCGACGGTCAGCGCGCGGGCCAGCCCGCGCTTGGCGCTCCCCACGCCAGCGGTGTTCTCGAGCTCGCCGGTGGCGAGCTGGAAGCGCAGGCCGAAGACCTCGCGCCGCTGGGTGCGGATGTGGTCGACGAGCTCCTCGTCGCGCAGGTCGCGCAGCTCCTTGGCGTTCATGCCGCGTCCTCGCGCTGGATGAACTTCGTCTTGACGGGCAGCTTGTGGCCGGCCAGGCGCATCGCCTCGCGGGCCAGCGGCTCGGGCACGCCGGCCAGCTCGAACATCACGCGGCCCGGCTTGACGACGGCCACCCAGCCCTCCGGCGATCCCTTGCCCGAGCCCATGCGGGTCTCGGCGGGCTTCTTGGTCACGGGCTTGTCGGGATAGACGTTGATCCACACCTTGCCGCCACGCTTGATCTTGCGGGTCATGGCGATTCGGGCGGCCTCGATCTGGCGGTTGGTCAGCCAACCGGCCTCGAGCGACTTGATGCCGTACTCGCCGAACTGGATCTCGGTCTGCCCGCGCGACAGGCCGGCGCGGCGCCCGCGATGCTGCTTGCGGTGCTTGACGCGCTTGGGGGACAGCATCTAGCGCCCACCCCCCGCGCCGGCATCCGCGCGCCACCGCGCCACCGCCACCACGGCCGCCGCCGCCACCACGGCCGCCGCCACCGCCGCCGCCGCCGCACCGCCACCACCGCCGCCACCGCCGCCGCGCACCACCGCCACCGCCACCCGCCGCCGCCCCCGCGCCACCGCCGCCGCGCCCGTCGCCGCGGCCACCGCCGCCGCGCCGGTCACGGCCGCCGCGGCCGTCGCCGCGGTCCTGCTGCTGCTGGGCCGGGGCGTCCATCTCGGTCAGGTCGGCGCCGGTGTAGCCCTCGGGCATGATCTCGCCCTTGTTGATCCAGCACTTCACGCCGATGCGCCCGAACGTCGTGCGCGCCTCGTGGAAGCCGTAGTCGATGTCGGCGCGCATGGTGTGCAGCGGCACGCGGCCGTCGGAGTAGCTCTCGCGGCGCGCCATCTCGGCGCCGCCCAGGCGGCCCGAGACCTGGACCTTGCAGCCCTTGGCCCCGGAGCGCATCGCACTGGTCAGCGCGCGCTTCATCGCGCGGCGGAAGGCGACGCGGTTCTGGAGCTGCTCGGCGATCGACTGCGCGACGAGCTTGGCGTCGAGCTCGGGGCGCTTGATCTCGAGGATGTTGACCTTGATCTGCTTGCGCGTCATCCGGTGCAGGTCCTTGCGCAACGCGTCGACCTCGCTGCCCGACTTGCCGATCACGATGCCCGGACGGGCGGTGTGGATGTTGACCTCCACCTCGTTGGCGTCCTTGCGGATCGTGATGTCGCTGAGACCGGCGTGCGACAGCTTGTTGGTGATGTGGTCGCGGATGCGGACGTCCTCGAGCAGGTAGTCCGAGAAGTGGCGCTCGTTGAACCAGTTGGACTTCCAGTCGTGGATGTAGCCCACGCGCATCGACTCGGGATGGACCTTCTGTCCCATTGACTACTCCTTCGGCGTGAGCGTGATCGTCAGGTGGCTCGTGCGCTTGCGGATGCGCGTCGCCCGCCCCATGGCGCGGGGCTGGAAGCGCTTGAGCGTCGGACCATCGTCGGCGGTGACGGCGAAGACCTGCAGGTCGTCGCCGATCAGCTCGTGGTTGTGCTCCGCGTTGGCGACCGCGGACTCGAGCAGCTTGCTCCAGTCACGGGCCACCGCGCGGGGCGTGTGGGCCAGGATGGCGCGCGCCTCCTGGATCGACTTGCCGCGGATGTGGTCGCACACGAGGCGCGCCTTGCGCGGGGACGTGCGCACGTACCTGGCCGTGGCGCGGACGAGCACGCGCTCGCCGGCCGGGCGCTTGGCCCGGCGCGTCGGCGCCGGAGCGGGTGCCTGCTCCTCGGCGGCGGCACCGCGGCGCCGGCGACGGCCGCGGGCCGGGGCCTGCTCCTGCGGGACCGCGGCGTCCTCGCCCTCGCCGGCGTCGGACTCGGAGTCGTCGTCGGCTTGGGCCGGCGGCTCGGAGCCGCCCTCGTGGACGGCGGCCTCGGCGGCGTCCTTCTGCTCCCCCGTCACCTCGGCCGCGGTGCCCTCGGCCTTCTTGGCGCGGCGGCGGCGGCGCGACGTGGGCTGGGCCTCGGACTCGCCCTCGGGCGACCCGACCGCGGCCCCGGTGGCGGCGGCCTGCTTGGCCTCGGTCGCCTCGAGCTCGGTCTGCTCGTCGGCGGCGGGCTTGCCCTGGCTCGGATCGCCGGGCTTGCTCGGCGTCATCGCCGCTTCCCGGTGTCGGCGTGGCCACGGTAGGTCCTGGTCGGAGCGAACTCGCCGAGCTTGTGGCCGACCATCGACTCGCTCACGAACACCGGCACGTGCTTGCGCCCGTCGTGGACGGCGATGGTGTGGCCCACCATCTCGGGGAAGATCGTCGACGTGCGCGACCACGTGCGGACCATCTGCTTCGTGTTGGCCTGGTTCATGGCCTCGATGCGCGTCATCAGACGCTCCTCGACCCACGGGCCCTTCTTGCTCGAACGACTCATCGACTAGCGCTTGCCCTTCCCACGCCGGCGGCCGCGCACGATGTAGCGGTCCGACGGCTTGTTCTTCTTCCGCGTGCGATACCCGAGGGTGGGGACACCCCACGGGGTGACCGGATGGCGGCCGGCAGTCGTCGAGCCCTCGCCGCCGCCGTGCGGGTGGTCGACCGGGTTCATCGCGGTGCCGCGCGTCTGCGGGCGCACGCCCATGTGGCGCTTGCGGCCGGCCTTGCCGACCTTCACGTTCTGGTGGTCGGCGTTGCCGATCGTGCCCACGGTCGCGCGGCACTCCGCGCGCACCATCCGCATCTCGCCCGACGGCAGGCGCAGCGTGGCCATGTCGCCGTCCTTGGCCATGAGCTGGACGGCGGCGCCGGCCGACCGCGCGAGCTGGCCGCCGCGGCCGGGCTCCAGCTCGACGTTGTGGATGACCGTGCCGACCGGCATGTTGCGCAGCGGCAGCGCGTTGCCGACCGTGATCTCCGCCGCGGGCCCGGAGGCGACGGTCATGCCCACGCTCAGGCGGTTGGGCGCCAGGATGTAGCGCTTCTCGCCGTCGACGTAGTGCAGCAGCGCGATGTAGGCCGACCGGTTGGGGTCGTACTCGATCGCGGCGACCTTGGCCGGCACGCCGTCCTTGCGGCGCTTGAAGTCGATCCGCCGGTACAGCCGCTTGGCCCCGCCGCCGCGATGGCGCGAGGTCTTGCGCCCGTTGGAGTTGCGCCCGCCGCTCTTGCGCAGGCCCTCGACGAGGCTCTTCTCCGGCTCGCTGCGCGTGACCTCGCCGAAGTCGGGATAGGTCGAGAAGCGCCGGCCGGGGCTGGTGGGCTTGGGCTTGCGGGTCGGCATGGCGTCTCACCCCTCCAGGCCCTGCAGGCCCTGGAAGATCGGGATCTCGTCGCCTGGGCGCACCTGCACGATCGCCTTCTTCCAGGCCCGAGTGCGCCCGGCGGTCAGCCCGCGGCGCTTGGGCTTGGAGCGCACCGAGGCCGTCCGGACCTCGAGCACCTTGACGTCGAACAGCGTCTCGATCGCCTGGCGGATCTGCGTCTTGTGCGCGTCGGGATGGACGCGGAACGTGTACTTGTCGGCCGCGGCGAGCACGTAGCTCTTCTCGCTGACCACGGGGCGGATGATGACCTGGCTGGGATGCATCAGACGTCGTCCTCCTCGGGCGGCGGCGTCGTCGGCGGCGCGCTCGCCGCGGGCGCGCGCGGTCAGCGCCGACAGCGCCTCCTCGGTGACGAGCACGCGTGATGCGCCGACCAGGTCGGCGACGCCGACGCCGGTGGCCGGCAGCACCGAGACGCGCGGCAGGTTCCGAAACGACAGCGCCACCCGGGCCTGCTCCTCGGCCAGCACGAGCAGCACCGAGCCGCGCCCGGCCCAGTCGGCGAGCAGACCGGCGGCCTGCTTGGTCGACGGCGTGTCGAAGTCGCCCGGGTCGAGCACGGCGATCGTCGAGCGATCGGCGTGGATCGAGAGCACGCTGCGCAGCGCGGCGCGGCGCTCCTTGCGGTTGACCTTGAACGTGTAGCGCCGCGGCGACGGGCCCGAACACGACGCCGCCGCCGGCGAAGTGCGGCGCGCGGATCGAGCCCTGACGGGCGCGACCGGTGCCCTTCTGGCGCCACGGCTTGGCGCCGCCGCCGCGCACCTTGCCCCGCGTCTTGGTCGACGCGGTGCCCGCGCGGCGGGCGTTGAGCTCGGCGCGGACCGACTCGTGGACGAGCGGCCCGTTGAAGCGCGCGCCGAACGCGTCGCCGTCGAGGCTCACCGTCTTCTTGGTGCCCAGCACGGGCGCCTTGGCCTCAGCCATCGGTGCGCACCTCCACGACGCCGTTGCGCGGGCCCGGGACCGAGCCGCGGATCAGCAGCAGGTTGTCGTCGGCGTCGATGCGCACGACCTCCAGGCCGCGCTGCGTGACGCGCTTGTTGCCCATCTGGCCCGGTCCGCGGATGCCCTTGAACACGCGCGCGGGGTAGGCGGCGGCGCCGATCGAGCCCGGGCCGCGCACGTTGTGCGAGCCGTGGGAGACGGGGCCGCGGGAGAAGTTGTGGCGCTTGACGGTGCCCTGGAAGCCCTTGCCCTTGGAGACCCCGGAGACCTTGACGTGCTGGCCCGGCTCGAAGGCCTCGACGGTGACCGTCTCGCCGACCTGCCACTCGCCGGCCTCGTCGCGGAACTCGACGACGTGCTTCATCGGCGGCGCGTCGGCCTTGCGCAGGTGGCCGAGCTCGGCCTTGCTCAGGTGCTTCTCCTTCGTGGCGCCGAACGCGAGCTGGACGGCCTCGTAGCCGTCGCGCTCGAACGTGCGGATGCCCGTCACCGGGCACGGGCCGGCCTCGAGCACGGTCACGCGCTCGACGCGGCCGTCCTCGAGGAACACCTGCGTCATCCCGAGCTTCTTGGCGAGGATGGCGGCCATGACCCCTACCCCGCGAGCCTGATCTCGATGTCGACGCCCGCCGGCAGGTGGTCGAGGCGCTGGAGCGAGTCGACCGTCTTGGGCGTCGGCTGGTGGATGTCGATCAGCCGCTTGTGCGTGCGGATCTCGAAGTGCTCGCGCGAGTCCTTGTCCTTGAACGGCGAGCGGATGACGCAGTAGACGTTCTTCTCGGTGGGCAGCGGCACGGGGCCGGACACGGTGGCGCCGGTGCGCGTCGCCGTCTCGACGATCTCCTTGGCCGCCGTCTCGATGGCCGAGTGGTCGTAGGCCTTGAGGCGGATGCGGATCTTGTTCTGGGTGGCGGCTGCCATTCGGTCTGCTGATTTCTGCCTGTCTGCGGTCGGTGGGGGAAAGTGCTGTGCCGGCTTCTTGCGCGCCAAGGGCGGACCCCACCTGCGGGGCCCGCCGCTCCCGCCGCTCCAAGCGGAGCAGCGGGGGCACAGCTGGGTCGTATCGGACTACTCGACGATCTCGGTGACGACGCCTGAGCCCACCGTGCGACCGCCCTCGCGGATCGCGAAGCGCAGGCCCTGGTCCATGGCGATCGGCTGGATCAGCTCGATCTCCATCTGCACGTTGTCTCCGGGCATCACCATCTCGACGCCCTCGGGCAGCTTTGCGACACCCGTGACGTCGGTCGTGCGGAAGTAGAACTGCGGGCGATAGCCCGTGAAGAACGGCGTGTGGCGACCGCCCTCCTCCTTCTTCAGCACGTACACCTCGGACTTGAACTTCGTGTGCGGCGTGATCGACTTGGGCTTGCACAGCACCTGCCCGCGCTCGATGTCCTCGCGCTTGGTGCCGCGCAGCAGGCAGCCGACGTTGTCGCCCGCCTGACCCTGGTCGAGGATCTTGCGGAACATCTCCACGCCGGTGACGACGGTCGACGTCGTGTCGTGGATGCCCACGATCTCGACCGTGTCGCCCGTGTTGACGACGCCCTGCTCGATGCGCCCGGTGGCCACGGTCCCGCGGCCGGTGATCGAGAAGACGTCCTCGACCGGCATCAGGAACGGCCGGTCCAGCGGGCGCTCGGGCTGGGGGATGTAGGTGTCGAGCTGCTCGGCGAGCTCGACGATCTTGGCGGTGTACTCGGGGTCGCCCTCGAGCGCCTTCAGCGCCGAGCCGGTGACGAACGGGATGTCGTCGCCCGGGAAGTCGTACTCGGAGAGCAGCTCGCGGACCTCGACCTCGACGAGCTCGAGGAGCTCCTCGTCGTCGACCATGTCGGCCTTGTTGAGGAACACGACCATGTACGGCACGCCGACCTGGCGGGCGAGCAGGATGTGCTCGCGCGTCTGCGGCATCGGGCCGTCGGCGGCCGACACGACGAGGATCGCCCCGTCCATCTGGGCGGCGCCGGTGATCATGTTCTTGACGTAGTCGGCGTGCCCGGGGCAGTCGACGTGGGCGTAGTGGCGGTTCTCGGTCTCGTACTCGACGTGCGACGTGGCGATCGTGATGCCGCGCTCCTTCTCCTCCGGAGCGTTGTCGATCTCCTCGAAGCTTCGGGCCTGGCCGCCGTAGGTCTCGGAGAGCACCTTCGTGATGGCAGCGGTCAGGGTCGTCTTGCCATGGTCGATGTGACCGATGGTGCCGACGTTGACGTGCGGCTTGTCGCGCTCGAACTTCTCCTTGGCCACTGCTGTTCGCTCCTGTCTTGAAGTCGTATTCGGGGCCCTGGCGAACCAGGGAAAGCTATCTCAATCGGTCCGCGCCGTGCGGCTACGCCGGGACGGGCTCGCCGGCGCGGTGCTCGACGATCTGCTCGGCGATGTTGGGTGGGACCTCGTCGTAGCGCTCGAACTGCATGGTCGACGTCGCGCGCCCCTGCGTGTTGGAGCGCAGGTCGGTCACGTAGCCGAACATCTCGCTGAGCGGCACGTAGGCGGTGACGGCCAGCGCGTTGCCGCGCCGGTCCTGGCCCTCGAGGCGCCCGCGCCGGCGGCTGAGGTCGCCGATGACGTCGCCGAGGAACTCCTCGGGGGTCACGACCTCGACCTTGAAGACGGGCTCGAGCAGCACCGGCTTGGCGCGCCGTGCCGCCTCCTTGAAGGCCAGCGAGCCGGCCACCTTGAAGGCGATCTCCGACGAGTCGGTCTCGTGGTACTTGCCGTCGACGAGCGTGACGCGGACGTCGACGATCGGGTAGCCGGCCCTGACGCCGTTGGCCAGCGCCTCCTCGACGCCCTTCTCGACCGCCGGGATGAACTCGGTCGGCACGGACCCGCCGCGGATCTTGGAGACGAAGTCGAAGCCCTCGCCGGGCGCGGGCTCGATGTTGATGTAGACGATGCCGTACTGGCCCGAGCCGCCGGTCTGGCGGACGAAGCGGCCCTCGACCTTCTCGGCCGTGCCGCGGATCGTCTCGCGGTAGGAGACCTGCGGCCGGCCGACGTTGGCCTCGACGTTGAACTCGCGGCGCATGCGGTCGACGAGCACCTCGAGGTGCAGCTCGCCCATGCCCGAGATCTCGGTCTGCCCGGTCTCCTCGTTGGTCTGGACCTGGAAGGTCGGGTCCTCCTCGGCCAGGCGGCCCAGCGCGACCGACATCTTCTCCTGGTCGGACTTCGTCTTCGGCTCGACGGCGACCTTGATGACCGGCTCGGGGAACTCGATCATCTCGAGCTTGATCGGCGCGTCGGGGGCGGCCAGCGTGTCGCCGGTCACGACCTGCTTGATGCCGACGCCGGCGGCGATGTCGCCGGCGAAGACCTCGGCCAGCTCCTCGCGGTCGTTGGCGTGCATCATCAGGATGCGCCCGATGCGCTCCGTGCGTCCCGGAGTTGACGTTGAGGATCCGCGAGCCGGCCTCGAGCCTGCCCGAGTAGACGCGGAAGTACGTCAGCTTGCCGACGAACGGGTCGGCCATGATCTTGAAGGCCAGCGCGGCGAACGGCGCGTTGTCGTCGGCCGGGACGGAGCTCCTCGCGGGGCTCGTCCTGGCCGCGGACCTCGACCATGCCGGTGACGCGGCGGCACGTCGAGCGGGCTGGGCAGGTAGTCGAGCACGGCGTCGAGCAGCGGCTGCACGCCCTTGTTCTTGAACGCCGAGCCGCAGAAGACCGGCGTGAGCTTGAGGTCGAGCGTGGCCTTGCGGATCGCCGCCTTGAGCGTCTCGTCCGGGATCTCCTGCTCCTCGAGGATCAGCTCGACGAGCGCGTCGTCGTAGTGGGAGACCTCCTCGAGCAGGTGCTCGCGCGCGGCCTGCGCCGCGTCGGCGTGCTCATCGGGGATGTCGACGACGTCGAAGTCCTTGCCGAGCTCGTCGTTGTAGATGATCGCCTTCATCCCGATGAGGTCGATGATGCCGCGCAGGTCGGCCTCGGCCCCGATCGGCAGCTGGACGGGCACGGGGTGCGCGCCGAGGCGGTCGATCATCGTCTGCACCGACTTCTCGAAGTCGGCGCCGATGCGGTCCATCTTGTTGATGAAGGCGATCCGCGGGACGTGGTACTTGTCGGCCTGGCGCCAGACGGTCTCGGACTGCGGCTCCACGCCGGCGACCGAGTCGAACAGCGCGATCGCGCCGTCGAGGACGCGCAGCGAGCGCTCGACCTCGACGGTGAAGTCGACGTGGCCGGGCGTGTCGATGATGTTGATGCGGAAGTCGCGCCACTCGCACGTGGTCGCCGCGGACGTGATGGTGATGCCGCGCTCCTGCTCCTGCTCCATCCAGTCCATCGTCGCGGCGCCCTCGTGGACCTCACCGATCTTGTAGGTGCGACCGGTGTAGTAGAGGATGCGCTCGGTCGTCGTCGTCTTGCCGGCGTCGATGTGCGCCATGATCCCGATGTTTCGGGTCTTCTCGAGCGAGTACTTGCGGGGCATGTGGTAGGCGGGGGGAGTGGGTGAGTCGGGCAAAAAGAACGGGCCCCTCGGGCCCGCACGCACGACAGATGTTGGGCTCCCTGCCGCGCTATGTGCTCGGGGTCTTCATTCCGGGGCGCAAATGAGCTTGCCCACCGGACACGCAGCTAAACGACGCGTCACCGACAGGCGACGCCGGAATATAGCAGCCTTGCGGCGCCTTCCGCCGGGTGACGACGGCCCGTGCGTCGCGGCCGCTACGCGGGCGCGCGCCACACGAACAGCCCGCCGCGGACCCGTCCCTCGAGGCCCAGATCGGCGACCGCCTCGGCCACGCCGGGCCAGTCGGGATGGGCGTAGTCGTCGAACACGACGACCGCGCCCGGCGCCAGCCGCGGCCGCCACGCGCGGAACTCGGCGACCGTCGGCTCGCGCTCGTGCGAGCTGTCGATGAACAGCAGCTCGACGCCGGCCGCGCGCGCCGTGCCCTCGGCCGCCCGGCTCGGCCACGAGCTCGATCCTGGCGCGCTGGGCGTCCTCGAGCAGGGCGAGGTAGCGCTCGCGCTCGAGCCGCACGATCGGGTCGAAGCTCAGCACCCGCCGCTGCGGGTCGTCGAGCACGAGCGCGGCCGTGGCCCACGCCGTCCCCGTCCCCAGCTCGACGACGTTGCGCCGCCCGCGCGCGAGCTCGAGCAGCGTGGCCAGGTGCCCCGGCCGCGAGACCGAGTCCAGCGAGAAGCGGTCGCCGTCCGCGCGCGCCCGCGCGTGCGCCCGCCGATAGAAGCGCCGCACGTCAGGCGGCAGGACGCGCAGCGAGCGCTCGAGCCTGGCGCGCTGCGCCGGCCCGCGCAGCGGCGACCGAAGCACCGAGGGGAAACGGAGGTCATGAGCCTGTGCGTCACTGGCTCCAGCGGTCGCTGGGAGCGAGTGTCAAGCGACGAGACCGGCGAGCGGCAGACGGGCGAGCAGCCGTGGCTGGCAAGGACGCAGCCGCAGGGAATGGCCCAGCCATTTCCAAGGCGAGGACGCCGCCAGGCGCGGCAGCGCAGCTCGGTCTGACGCCGGCGGGATCGGCCGCCGGCGCGCGCCTACCAGCGGTAGTGCGCGAAGGCCTTGTTGGCCTGCGCCATGCGGTAGATGTCGTCCTTGCGCTTGTAGGCGCCGCCCTGCTGGGACTGGGCGTCCATGAGCTCGTTGGCCAGCCGCTGGGCCATCGTGCGCTCGCGGCGCGCGCGGGAGAACTCGACGAGCCAGCGGACGGCGAGCGTGCGCGCGCGGCGCGCGGGCACCTCGACCGGCACCTGGTAGGTGGCGCCGCCGACGCGCCGCGAGCGGACCTCGAGGCTCGGCGTGAGGATCTTGACCGACTGCTCGAGCGCCTCGACGGGCTCCTTGCCGGTGCGCTCGGCCATGATGGCCAGCGCGTCGTAGACGATCCGCTCGGCGGTCGACTTCTTGCCGTCCAGCATGACCTTGTTGATCACCTGCTGGACGAGGCGCGAGCGGTGGATGGCGTCCGGCTCGACGGTCCGGATCTGGGCGGCGGCGCGGCGCGGCATCGGCTACTTCTTCTTCACGCCGTACTGCGAGCGGGCCTTCTTGCGGTCGCTCACGCCGGCGGCGTCGAGCGTCCCGCGGACGACCTTGTAGCGCACGCCCGGCAGGTCCTTGACGCGACCGCCGCGCACGAGCACGACCGAGTGCTCCTGCAGGTTGTGCCCCTCGCCCGGGATGTACGCGGTGACCTCCATCGAGCCGGTGATGCGCACGCGCGCGACCTTGCGCAGCGCCGAGTTCGGCTTCTTCGGCGTGGTCGTGTACACGCGCGTGCAGACGCCGCGCCGCTGCGGGGCGGCCACCTTCTTCTTGCGGCCCTTGCCGGACTTCAGGCCCGGCGTGGACAGCTTCTTGGGCTTCGGGTTGCGGCCCTTGCGGATGAGCTGGCTGGTGGTCGGCATGCGGCGAGCGATGGTAGCAGGGGACCGGCGTTCCCAAGCGGCGCGGCTCAGCCCGCGACGACCGCGCGCAGGGCGTCGCCGGGGGGCGTGAACTCGAGGCCCTGGTCGCGCGCGACGGGCTCGTAGGTCAGCTTGCCGGCGGCCACGTTGAGGCCGTCCATGAAGCCCGGGTCGCTCTCCAGCGCGCGGCTGCACGCCCTCCTCGGCGAGCCGCACGACGAACGGCATCGTCGCGTTGGTCAGCGCGTAGGTCGAGGTGATCGGCACCGCGCCGGGCATGTTGGCCACGCAGTAGTGGGTGATGCCGTCGACCTCGTAGGTCGGGTCGGAGTGCGTGGTCGCACGCGAGGTCTCGAAGCAGCCGCCCTGGTCGATCGACACGTCGACCATCACCGCGTTGCGCTTCATCAGCGCAAGCTGCGAGCGGCGTGATCACGTGCGGAGCCCGGGCGCCGTGGACGAGCACCGCGCCGATCACGAGGTCGACCTCGGGCAGGCGCTGCTCGATGTCGAGCGTCGAGGCGAAGCACGTCGAGCAGCGGCCGTTGAGCAGCACCTCGAGCTCGCGCAGGCGGTCGATGTTGCGATCGAAGACGTAGGTCTCGGCGCCCAGGCCGATGGCGATCTCGGCCGCGTTCTGGCCGACCACCCCGCCGCCGATGACCATCACCTTGCCCGCCGCCACGCCGGGCACCCCGCCGAGCAGCAGACCGCGGCCGCCGAGCGGCTTCTCGAGCATGAACGCGCCGGCCTGCGTGGCGATCTTGCCCGCCACCTCGCTCATCGGCGCCAGCAGCGGCAGGCGGCCGCGCGTGTCGGTCACCGTCTCGTAGGCGATGCAGGTCGCGCCGGACTCCATCAGCCCGCGCGTGAGATCGGGGTCGGGGGCCAGGTGCAGGTAGGTGAACAGCGTGTGGCGCGGGGTCAGCCGCGCCACCTCCGGCGGCTGGGGCTCCTTGACCTTGACGATCAGCTCGGCCTGGTCGAAGACGGTGTCGGCGTCGGGCACGATCCTCGCGCCCTGCGCGGCGTACGCGTCGTCGGCGATCGCCGACCCCTCCCCCGCGCCGGCCTGCACGACGACGTCGTGGCCACGATCGGTCAGCTCGCGCACGCCCGAGGGCGTCAGCGCGACGCGGTACTCGTCGGTCTTGATCTCCGTCGGCACGCCAACCTTCACGTCGGACCTCGCTCGTCGGTGGTGGGGTTGCGGACGATCTCGCGCCCGCGCAGGGCCAGCCAGAACTCGATGCGGTCGCGAGCCGAGCCGAGGTCGCGCCCGGTCAGCTCCTCGACCTTGCGGATGCGGTAGCGCAGCGTGTGGCGGTGGCAGAACAGCCGCCGGGCGGCGGCCTCCCACTGCCCGTTGCACTCGATGAAGGCTTCGAGCGAGCGCATCAGCTCGCCGCCGTAGTGACCCTCGCCGTTCTCGATCGGGCCGAGCAGCGACTCGCAGAACAGGCGCAGCGCGTCGGAGTCCTGCAGCGAGAGCAGCAGCTGGAACGAGCCCAGGTCGCGGTACGTGGCCACGCCGGCCGGGGTCTCGGCGCCCTTGCCGTTTCCCCCGCTCGCCGACCCGGCTCCGTTCGCCCCGAGCTCGACGGGCCTCGAGCGCGCAGCGCGCCTCGTGGTAGGCCTCGCGCGCACGCCCGACGGGGACCGCGCGGCCGGCGCCGGCGGCCGGTCGGGCGCCCATCGTCTCGGCGGCGCGCGCGACCAGGCGATCGCCGAGCTCGAACAGCTCGTCGTCGCCGAGCTCGGGCAGCAGCGCGCAGACCAGGCCGCCGCTGGCGGCCACGAGGCCGCGAACGGCCTCGGCGCGCAGCGCCTCGGTCAGCGCCGCCTCCCAGGCCTGGGGCGCCGCACGCTCGCCCGGGGCGACGACCAGCGCGCTGACACGCCCGCCGAGCCCGAACGGCTCGAGCCGCCGGACGAGCTCGGGGCCCTCGAGCTCACCGGCGATGGCGGCGCTGAGCACGTCGCCCGCCAGCCGCCGCTCGGTGGAGTCGGCCACGCGCCGGCGCAGCAGCTCGAGGGCGACGACCGTGACGGCCTGGTGCAGGATCAGCCGGTCGATCTCGGCCAGGCCGCCCGAGTCCTTGACGGCCACGAGCCACGCGGGCGGCACGCCGTCGCGGTCGGCCGGCTCGCCGCCGCCGACCGGCAGCACCAGGCCGCGCCCGGCCAGCTCGGGGTGGCCGGGCACGAAGCCGCGGCCGTCGCCGCGCCGGGCGCGCTCGCGCAGCTCGGCGCCGAGCGCGGACACGACCTCCTCGTCGACCTCGCGGCGGAACGTGCGCTGGGCCTGGAGCTCGCCGCGGCCGTCGAAGACGAGCGCCGTGCCGCCCACGAGCCCGGCCAGCGCCGCGGCGATCGCGTCGAGGCCGCGCTCGCTGAGGACGATCCGCTGCAGGCGCTCCTGGGCGCCGATCGAGCGCTGCAGCAGCGCGTACTGCTCGTTGACCAGCCGCGTGAACGCCCGCTCGGTGAGCGCGATGAACGGCAGCTCGTAGGGAACCTCGAACAGCGGGAAGTCGCGCTCGGCCGCGGCCTGGACCATCGCCGGCGGCACCGTCTGGTGCCCGAAGCCGACGCCGAATCCGACGCCGGCCAGCCCGTGGTCGGCCAGGCAGGCGACGAAGTCGCGCTGGCGCTTGGGGCTGTCTAGCGCCATGCCGGTGGTCAGCAGCAGCTCGCCGCCCGACAGCCACTGCGTCGGGTCTCGCAGCTCGGAGATGTGCACCCAGCGGACGGGGACGTCGAGGCTCGCCTCGCCCGCGAGCACGCGGACCTCGAGATCGCCGATCACCTCGCGCACGGTAAGCACGACGTCCCCTAACCGTCGAGCATCCGCTTCGACGCGTCGGTCAGCACCGGCCGCAGGACGGCCTCCATCTCCTCGAACTGCTCGGGGCCGGCGATCAGCGGCGGGGAGAGCTGCACGACCGGGTCGCCGCGATCGTCGGAGCGGCAGATCAGTCCGCGACGGAAGAGCTCGGGCGAGAGGTAGCCGCGCAGCAGTGATTCGGACTCCTCAGTGCTGAACTGCGCCTGCGTGTCGCGGTCCTTGACCAGCTCGATGGCCTGGAAGTAGCCGGCGCCGCGCACGTCGCCGACGATCGGGATGTCGCGCAGCGAATCGAGCATGGCCCGGAAGTGGCCCTCGTTCTCGCGCACGTGCTCGAGCAGGCCCTCGCGCTCGAAGACGTCGAGATTGGCCAGCGCGACCGCCGCGCACATCGGGTGCCCGCCCCACGTGAAGCCGTGGGCGAAGGAGTTCGTGCCGTCGAGGAACGGCTCCATGACGCGGTCGGATGCGATCATCGCCCCCATCGGCGCGTAGGAGGAGGTCAGCCCCTTGGCCGTCGTGATGATGTCGGGCTGGTAGCCGTAGCGCTCGGCGCCGAAGTAGTGGCCGAGGCGGCCGAAGGCGCAGATCACCTCGTCTGAGATGAGCAGCACGTCGTGCTCGTCGCAGATCTCGCGCACGCGCTGGAAGTAGCCCTCGGGCGGCGTGAAGCAGCCGCCCGCGTTCTGGACGGGCTCCATGATCACCGCCCCGACGGTGTCCGGGCCCTCGAACTCGATCCGGTGGGCCACCGACTCGGCCAGGTTCTCGACGCCGTAGCCGGGCGCCAGCCGGTAGACGTTGGTGTTCGGCACGTGGCAGCCCCCCGGCGTGAAGGGCTCGAACGGCTGGCGCAGCGCGGTGACGCCGGTGGCGGCCAGGGCCCCCATGGTCGTGCCGTGGTAGGCCACCTCGCGCGCGATGACCTTGGTCTTGTTCGGGTGGCCGGTGAGCTTGTGGTACTGGCGCACGACCTTCAGCGCGGTCTCGACGGACTCGCCGCCCCCCGAGGTGAAGAACACGCGGTTGAGGTCGCCGGGGGCGAGGGCCGCGAGCCGCGCCGCGAGCTCGATGGCCGGCGGGTGCGCGTAGGACCAGGTCGTGAAGAAGCCGAGCTCGCGGGCCTGGTCGGCGCCGGCCTGGGCCACCTCCTGGCGGCCGTGGCCGATGTTCACGCAGAACAGCGCGCTCAGGCCGTCGAGATAGCGGTTGCCGTGCTCGTCCCAGACGTAGCAGCCGTCCCCGCGGACGATGATCGGGATCTCCGCGCCGTCGGCGTAGGCGCCCATGCGGCTGAAGTGCATCCAGAGGTGGCGCTTGGCCAGTTCCTGGAGCGTGCCCTGCGTCGTCGCGGCCTCGGTCGTCGCCATCGTTTCTCCACTTCGTCACCGGGTTGATCGCTCCGTACAACGCTACTGGCACGACCGGGGTCGTGTCCAGGACAGTGTGGAGTTACGCCTGCCAGATCGTCAGGGCTCTCAGGGGCGCTTCATCCGCGGTGCGCATGCTCGGACCGTGCGTGTGGCACGGCGCATCCTGGCGAGCGTGGTCCTGACGGCCGCTCTCCCCGCGTCGGCGGGCTGCGGGGGCGCGGCCGAGCCGGCGCCCGCCGTCCAGCGCGACGTCGAGACGGAGCTGGGCTTCGACCAGTCGGCGCTCGACGCACGCCTCAGCCGCGCCGAGGCGCGCGTGCGCGACTGCATGAAGGCCGAGGGATTCGATTACGTCGCCATCGACCCGGTCGCCGAGAAGGCGGCGATCATGGGCGGCGGGACGCTGCGCGAGCAGGAGCGGCAGTTCGGCTACTTCGTCAGCACCCTGTGGGGCCGTGGCCGTCCCCGCGACGATCCGAACCGCGGCATGCGCGCGGCCCTGCGGCCGGCCGAGCGGGGCGCGTACGACCGCGCGCTGGGCGGCGACAACCCGGGCGCGACGTTCCAGGACGCGATGGACACAGGCGACTTCACCCGGCTCGGCGGTTGCCGGCGCGCCGCCATCGAGGCGGTCTTCGGGGGCGCGCAGGTGCTCACGGCGATCCAGGGCAAGCTGGACGAGCTGGACGAGCGCATCGTCTCCGACCGGCGGATGGTTCGGGCGACCGAGCGCTGGGCGTCCTGCATGGCGGCCGCCGGCCATCGATACACCGACCCCGACGCCATCGACACCGACCTGCTGAAGCGGATGGAGCGGATCGTCGGCCCGCTGCCGGGCAAGTTCGCCACCGGGCCGCCACCCGGCCGGCGGCCACAGCCGTACGACCGTGACGCGCTGACCGCGCTGCAGCGCGACGAGCTGGCGATCTGGCGGGCCGACACCAGCTGCGAGCGTCGCCACATCACCCCCGTGGAGGAGGTTGTCCGCCGCGATGTCGAGGCGCGCTTCCGCCGCGACAACCGGGCGCTGATGCGCCGCGTCAAGCCCGCGCGCTGAGCGTTTGCGATCCGCGCCGTGCGTGCGTCTGCGAGGGCGCAGGCCACGGCATCGAGGAGGGAGGGAGTCTTCGGTTGCGCGGCGTTGGGCGCGGTGCGAGGGCGGTTGGCGACGCCATTCGGGGTCAACCGCCCTCGGAGGGCTCGCGAACCTCGCCGTTTGACTGAAATACACGGTATCCGTGCATTTCAGTCAATCGGTGGAGGTTTGACCCGTCCCCTCGCCGCCCTGGCCGGCCGCGCCGCAGACGACGCGCGGAGAACGGTGGGCCGAGGGGAGCCGAGAGCCGCTACGCCGCGGCGGCCACGGCGCGCTCGGCGGAGCGCACCGGGGCGGGCGTGAGCGCCGAGGCGACGACCACGAGGACGAAGGCGACGCCCTGGATGGCGATGCCGAGGGCGGTGCCGGGCATCGGGTCGCCGAAGACGATGATGCCGCCGGCGATCCCGGCGATGTTGGCCGCGGTGCCGGTGATGGCGATGACCTCGACGGCCTCGCCGTCCTGCAGGCTGCGCGCCGAGGCGTAGAAGGCGGTGGCCGACGCGGCGGCGGCGACGAACAGCCACGGGCTCAGCAGGCCGAAGAGCAGGCCGTCGTCGCCGGCCATGCCGCTGAGGGCCTTGACGGCGACGTTGCACACGCCGAACAGGATCCCCGCCGCGGCGGCGAGCATCACGCCGTGGTGCTCGGCCGGCGCGCCGGCGCGCGGCCCGAGGATGAGCAGCCCGCCCATCCCGAACAGCGCGGCCTCGAAGGCGATCATGGCCGGCGACGAGAAGGTCGAGTGCGCGCCGTCGGGGTCGGGCATGGTCAGGCCGAGCATCACGAGGCCGACGGCCGTGAGGGCGAGGCCCCACCACTGACGGCGCCCGACCGAGAAGCCGAAGATGCGGTCGGCCATGACCGCGATGAGCACGACGCCGCCGCTGAGGACGACCTGGACGACCGACAGCGGGGCGACCGAGATGGCCGCGACGTGCAGCGCCCAGCCGAGCCCGCCGACGAGCATGCCGATCGCGAACCACTTCGAGCTCCACAGCGCCTTGGCGGTGCGCAGCGGGTGACGGATGTCCACCCGGGCACACGCGCACGCGCCACGGTGCTTGAGGAAGAAGCCGAGATTGGACGCCACGGCGCAGAGGAGCGCCAGCAGGATGCCGAGCTGAAGGGTCATCGAAGGTTGGTCAACGTTCCAGGTCTGGCCACTATGGCGCTGCCGATCGTTGACCCGGTCATCGGCACCGCCGCCTCAGCCCTTGACCCGAACTGATGTCCACAGGCTAGCGAAGGTCCGTGGGAGCGGCGGCCGCCGACCTCGCTACGCATGAGATCGCTGCAGATCCGGTGCAGACCGGTGCGGTTCGTCGACGGCGACGGCGTGATCCATCCCATTTCGGCCGCCGCCCGCGAGCACCTGCCGAGATCGGCGCGGCGTTGCGCCTGGTTCGGCGCGCCGGCCCGGGTGCAAGGGCCGATGAGCGGCAGCGGCATCTTCGGAGCCTGCCCCGTCCGCCCCGGTTGTAGACCCTGTTCAGCGATCCTCGAACGTCTTGAGCCGTGCCTGGGCGCACGACCGGGGCCCGCTCGAGCTGAGCGGGCCCCCGGGTCGATCCGTCCGGACGGCTACTTGTTGTCGTCGTCGGGCACGTCGAGCTCGGCGAGCTCCTCGGCGAAGCCGGGGTCGCCCCCGCCGGCGCCGATCTCCTCCAGCGAGGCGAGGTCCTCGTCGAAGGCCGAGCCGAACCCGCCCAGGCCGTCGCCGTCGCCCAGGCCGAGCTCGGCGGCGATCTCGTCCTGGTCGAGCAGGCCGACGTCGTCCACCGCGCGGGGCAGCGGCTCGGCCGGCTCGATCTCGATCCGCCGGTAGCGCTTGAGCCCCGTGGCGGCCGGGATCAGCTTGCCGATGATCACGTTCTCCTTGAGGCCGTTGAGCGTGTCCTTCTTGCCCTCCAGCGCCGCGTCGGTCAGCACCTTCGTCGTCTCCTGGAAGGAGGCGGCCGACAGGAACGAGTCCGTGTTCAGCGAGGCCTTGGTGATGCCGAGGATGATCTCCTCGAACTGCGCGGCCTCACCGCCGCCCGACTTGATGCGCTCGTTCTCGCGCGCGAAGTCGTAGCGGTCGACGAACTGGCCGGGCAGGTAGCCGGTGTCGCCCTTCTGGTCGACACGGACCTTCTTGAGCATCTGGCGCACGATCAGCTCGATGTGCTTGTCGTTGATGTCCACGCCCTGGGACTTGTAGACCTCCTGCACCTCCTTGACGAGGTAGCGCTCGGTCTCGGTCCGGCCCCGGAGCTTGAGCAGGTCGTGCGGGTAGAGCGAGCCCTCGTTGAGCTGCCGGCCCGCGTCGACCTTCTCGCCCTCGGAGACGAGCAGTCGCGTCCGCCGCGGGAACGTGTGGCGATGCTCCTCGCCGGCGTCGTCGGTGACGACCACGGTGAGCGCCTTGTCGGTCTCCTCGATGTGGACGACGCCGCTGTGCTCGGTGATCTGCGCCAGGCCCTTGGGCTTGCGCGCCTCGAACAGCTCCACGACGCGCGGCAGGCCGTGCGTGATGTCCGCGCCGGCGACGCCGCCGGTGTGGAACGTCCGCATCGTCAGCTGCGTGCCGGGCTCGCCGATCGACTGGGCGGCGATGATGCCGACCGCGTCGCCGACCTGCGCCGTCTGGCCGGTGGCCATCGAGCGGCCGTAGCACGCCTGGCACACGCCGGTGGTGGCCTCGCACTTCAGGACCGAGCGGACCGTCACCCACGCGTCCTCGTCGAGGCTCTCGTAGATGTCGACGAGCTCGGCGCGGTCGATGAGCGCCCCCTTCTCGACGATCACCCGGTTGCGCTTGGTGGCGATCTCGTCCGCCGCGTAGCGCCCGACGAGGTTGTCGTTGGGCTCACCCTGCTGGGTGCGCACGGCGAGCTCGATCGACTCCTGGGTGCCGCAGTCAGCCTCGCGGATGATCACGTCCTGCGCGACGTCGACCAGGCGCCGGGTCAGGTAGCCCGAGTCGGCGGTGCGCAGCGCGGTGTCGGCCAGGCCCTTGCGGGCGCCGTGGGTCGAGATGAAGTACTCGAGCACCGACAGGCCCTCCATGAAGTTGGCCTTGATCGGACGCTCGATGATCTCGCCCTTCGGGTTGGCCATCAGGCCGCGCATGCCGGCCAGCTGGCGGATCTGGCTCATCGAGCCTCGGGCCCCGGAGTCGGCCATCATCATGATCGGGTTGAGCGAGTCGAAGTTCTCGCGCATCGCGCCCGCGACCTCGTCGGTCGCCTCCGTCCACTTCTCGACCACGAGCTCGTGGCGCTCCTCCTGGGTGATCAGGCCCATGTCGTACTGGTCCTGGATCTCGCCGACCTCGCCCTCGAAGCGGCCGAGGATCTCCTTCTTCTCCGGCGGGATCACGACGTCGTTCTTGGAGATCGTGATGCCGGCCAGCGTCGAGTAGCGGAAGCCCAGGTCCTTGAACGCGTCGAGGACGAGTGCGACCGGCGAGGCGCCGTAGCCCTGCACGAGCGAGTCGACGAGCTTGACCGTGTCCTTCTTGCGCATCGACTGGTTGACGAAGGGGAAGTTCGCCGGGTCGAACGAGTCGCCCAGCGCGTCCTTCAGCGCGCGCTCGATGCGGTCGTTGTAGATGATCCGCCCGACGGTGGTGAGCACGTGGCCGCCCTCACGCCCGATCGGCCGGTACTCGGCCATGTCGTGGAGCTTGACGCCGCCCAGCTCGTAGCTCAGCTCGGCCTCCTGGGCCGTGCGGAACACGTGCGGGCGCGGCTGGATCTCCGCCGGGTCGAGCTTGGACAGCTCCTCGCCCTCGCGGCCGTAGGTCAGGTAGTAGGCGCCGAGCACCATGTCCTGCGACGGCACGGCCAGCGGAGCGCCGTGAGCCGGCGACAGGATGTTGTTCGACGACAGCATCAGGATCCGCGCCTCCGCCTGCGCCTCGGCGCTGAGCGGGAGGTGGACGGCCATCTGGTCGCCGTCGAAGTCGGCGTTGAACGCGTGGCAGACGAGCGGGTGGACCTGGATCGCCTTGCCCTCGACCAGCACGGGCTCGAAGGCCTGGATGCCCAGGCGGTGCAGCGTCGGCGCGCGGTTGAGCAGCACCGGGTGCTCGTGGATGACCTGCTCGAGCACGTCCCACACCTGCGGGATCATCGAGTCGACCATCTTCTTGGCCGCCTTGATGTTCTGCGCCTCCTTGCGCTCGACGAGCTGGGCCATGATGAACGGCTTGAACAGCTCGAGCGCCATGAGCTTGGGCAGGCCGCACTGGTGCAGCTTGAGCGACGGGCCCGGCCACGATGACCGAGCGGCCCGAGTAGTCCACGCGCTTGCCCAGCAGGTTCTGGCGGAAGCGGCCCTGCTTGCCCTTGAGCATGTCGCTCAGGGACTTCAGCGGCCGGTTGCCCGGGCCGGTGACGGGGCGCCCGCGGCGGCCGTTGTCGAACAGCGCGTCGACGGCCTCCTGGAGCATCCGCTTCTCGTTGTTGACGATGATCTCGGGCGCGCCGAGGTCGAGCAGCCGCTTGAGGCGGTTGTTGCGGTTGATGACGCGCCGGTAGAGGTCGTTGAGGTCGGACGTGGCGAAGCGCCCGCCGTCGAGCTGGACCATCGGGCGAAGCTCCGGCGGGATCACCGGCACGGCCTCGAGGATCATCATCTCGGGCTTGTTGCTCGAGTTCAGGAACGCGCTGAGCACCTTCAGGCGCTTGACCGCGCGGGCCTGCTTCTGGCCCTTGCCGGTGCGCACCTGCTCCTCGAGGTCGAGGCGCTCGTGCTCGGGCACGATGCCGGGCAGGTCCTGCGGGCGCAGGCCGTCGCCGGGCGAGCGGTCGGCGTCGGCGTCGCGCTCCGGCGCCTCGCGGTCGTACTCGGGCTTCTCGCGCAGCAGCTCGCGGACGTGCTCGGCGCCCATGCCGCCGCCGAAGTACTCGCCGAAGCCGAACGGCGAGCCGAAGCGGTGCTTGAGCTCACGGAAGTACGTCTCGTCGGCGATGATCGTCTTCGGGCGGAACTCGTCCTTGTCGATCGGCCGGTCCGTGTAGGCGCTCAGGGGCCAGTCCTCGTCCTCGGCGGGCGGGTCCTCGGACGGCTCCTCCTTGTTGGCGAAGAGCTTCCAGACCTCCTTGAGGCGCGTGCGCGCGTCCTCGTAGTAGGCCTCGGTGTCGTCGATGTCGGCGTTGAACGAGCGCTGCAGGTCCTTGACGAGCTTGTCGCGCTCCTCGTCGGACAGCTTCTTGACGTTGATCTCCAGCGACTCGGCCCACAGGTGGTCCTCGTCGGCGAAGCTCGGACTGGTCGCCCGACTTCAGGTACTCGATGCGCGCCTCGAGCGACCGTGCGCAGCTCGCCCGTGCGCTCGCGCTCCTCGGCCAGCAGGCGGTCGAGCTCGGCCTGCATCTCGGCCTCGAGCTTGGCGACGTCGCGCCAGCGCGCCTCCTGGTCGACCCAGGTGATGATCGACGCGGCGAAGTAGAGGATCTTCTCGAGCTCCTTGGGAGCCATGTCGAGCAGGTAGCCGATCCGGCTCGGGACGCCCTTGAAGAACCAGATGTGGCTCACCGGAGCGGCCAGGTCGATGTGACCCATGCGCTCGCGGCGGACCTTGGAGCGGGTGACCTCGACGCCGCAGCGCTCGCAGACGATGCCCTTGTAGCGCACGCGCTTGTACTTGCCGCAGTAGCACTCCCAGTCCTTGGTCGGACCGAAGATGCGCTCGCAGAAGAGCCCGTCCTTCTCGGGCTTGAGCGTGCGGTAGTTGATCGTCTCGGGCTTGGTGACCTCGCCCGAGCTCCAGCCGCGGATCTGCTTGGAGGAGGCGAGGCCGATCTCGATGGCGTCGAAGTTGTTGATGTCGATCAAGGTGAGTCCTTCGTGTAGCGAGAGGGAGGGAGACGCGGGGCTGGCGGGTTGGCCGCAGCCTGCTACGCCTCGGCCTCCTCGGTGTCTTCCTCGGGAATGTCGATGTCGCCGATGTCGATGTCCGTGTCGAGGTCGACGTCCTCGAGCTTGTCGGGCGACCTCGGCCGGCCTCCTCTTCGGCCTCCTCCTGCTCCTCGGCGACGTCCCCGTCCTTCTCGGTCGTCGCCTCGTCCTGGGCGTCGGCGCGGGGCGCTGGTGTCGCCGGCGCGCACGCCGGACAGGTCGATGCCCAGCTCCTCGGCCGCGCGCAGGAGGTCGTCGTCCTCGTCGCGCATCTCGGCCCGCTGGCCCTCCTCGGAGACGACGTTGACGTCGAGCGCCAGCGACTGCATCTCCTTGAGCAGGACCTTGAAGGACTCGGGGATCGACGGCTCGGCGATGTTCTCGCCCTTGACGATCGCCTCGTAGGCCTTCACGCGCCCGACGGTGTCGTCGGACTTGATGGTGAGCATCTCCTGCAGCGTGTAGGCGGCGCCGTAGGCCTCCAGCGCCCACACCTCCATCTCGCCGAAGCGCTGGCCGCCGAACTGCGCCTTGCCGCCCAGCGGCTGCTGGGTGACGAGCGAGTAGGGGCCGGTCGAGCGGGCGTGGATCTTGTCGTCCACGAGGTGCAGCAGCTTGAGGATGTACATGTAGCCGACCGTCACCTGCTCCTCGAACGGCTCGCCGGTGCGGCCGTTGAAGAGGGTGAACTTGCCCGACGCGCGTGGCGCCGGCGGGACGCGCTCTTGTCGACGTCCATCCGGATGCGGCCCGTGTGCTCCTCCTGCCACTTCATCAGCGCGGTGTCGACGTCCTCGACGCTGGCGCCGTCGAAGACGGGCGTCGAGACGTAGACCTTGCGGCCGTCCTTGCGCGCCTCCTCGGCGGCGCCCGTGCCGTCGTCGTACCAGCCCTGCGCGGCGGCCCACCCGAGGTGGGTCTCGAGGATCTGGCCGACGTTCATGCGGCTCGGGACGCCGAGCGGGTTGAGGATGACGTCGACGGGCGTGCCGTCCTCGAGGAACGGCATGTCCTGCTCGTCGACGATCTTCGAGATGACGCCCTTGTTGCCGTGGCGGCCGGCGAGCTTGTCGCCCTCGGAGATCTTGCGCTTCTTGGCCACGAACACGCGCACGAGGTCGTTGACCCCCGGCGGCAGGTCGTCGCCGTTCTCGCGCGAGAACGTCATGACGTCGATGACGACGCCGCCCTCGCCGTGGGGCACCTTGAGCGAGGTGTCGCGGACCTCGCGCGCCTTCTCCTTGAAGATCGCGCGGATCAGCTTCTCCTCGGCGGTCAGCTCGGTCTCGCCCTTCGGCGTGACCTTGCCGACGAGCAGGTCGCCCGAGCCGACCTCGGCGCCGACGCGGACGATGCCGCGGTCGTCGAGGTTGCGCAGCGACTCCTCCGAGCGGTTCGGGATGTCGCGCGTGATCTCCTCGTCGCCCAGCTTGGTCGTGCGGGCGTCGATCTCGTACTCCTCGATGTGGATCGAGGTGAGCTCGTCGTCCTTGACCAGGCGGTTGGAGAGGATGATCGCGTCCTCGAAGTTGTAGCCCTCCCAGGACATGAAGGCGACCATCAGGTTCTTGCCCAGCGCCATCTCGCCCTCGCTGGTGGAGGAGCCGTCGGCGAGCACGTCGCCGGCCTTGACCTTGATGCCGGTCGTGACCTTGGGCTTCTGGTGGATCAGCGTGCCCTGGTTGGAGCGCATGAACTTCTGCAGCTCGTACTCGTCGCGCTCGCCGTCCTTGGTCTCGATGACGATGCTGGTGGCGTCGACGTAGGAGACCGTGCCGTCGCTGCGGGCCAGGAGGACGTCGCCGGTGTCCAGCGCGGCGCGGCGCTCCATGCCCGTGCCGATGATCGGCGCGTCGGTCTTGAGCAGCGGCACGGCCTGGCGCTGCATGTTCGAGCCCATCAGCGCGCGGTTGGCGTCGTCGTGCTCGAGGAACGGGATCATCGCCGTGGCGACCGACCAGATCTGCTCGGGCGAGACGTCCATGAGGTCGACGTCCTTCGGGCCGACGGTGACGTACTGGCCGGCCTGCGTGCGGCAGACGACCTCGGTGCCCTGGAGCTTGCCGTCCTTGTCGACCGGGTGGTTGGCCTGCGCGATCAGCCGCGGCTCCTCCTGCGTGGCGTCGAGGTGGACGACCTCGTCGGTCACGCACGCCGTTCTTGACCACGCGGTAGGGCGTGGTCACGAAGCCGTGCTCGGAGACCTCGGCGTAGCTCGACAGCGAGCCGATCAGGCCGATGTTCGGGCCCTCCGGCGTCTCGATCGGGCACATGCGCCCGTAGTGGGTCGGGTGCACGTCGCGCACCTCGATCGGCGCGCGCTCGCGCGTGAGGCCGCCGGCGCCGAGGGCGCTCAGGCGGCGGCGGTGCGTCAGGCCGGCCAGCGAGTTCGTCTGGTCCATGAACTGGCTGAGCTGGCTGGAGCCGAAGAACTCCTTCAGCGCCGCGACGACCGGGCGGATGTTCACGATCGTCTGCGGGGTGATCGTGTCCTCGTCCTCGGTCGTCAGGCGCTCGCGCACGACGCGCTCCATCCGGTACAGGCCGATGCGGAAGGCCTCCTGGATGAGCTCGCCGACGGTGCGCAGGCGGCGGTTGCCGAAGTGCTCGTACTCGTCGAGGTGGTCGGCGACCGGCTCGCGCGGCAGCGCGACGGCCTCGGCCGCGTAGTCCTTGATCTCGACCTCGCCGTCCTCGGGGATGCCGAGCAGGCGCGGCAGCGAGATGAGCTCGCGCACGAGCGCGTGGATGTCGTCGTGCGTCAGGGTGCGCGTTGTCGAGGTCGACGTCGAGCCCGAGGCGCGAGTTGAGCTTGTAGCGCCCGACGCGCGTGAGGTCGTAGCGCTTGGGGTCGAAGAAGAGCTGCTGCAGCAGCGCGTAGGCGGCGTCGACGCTCGGCGGCTCGCCCGGGCGCTGCTTCTTGAAGAGCTCGATGAGCGCGCCCTTCTTCGTCTTCGTGGCGTCCGGGTCGGCGTCGATCGTGTTGCGGATGTAGAGGCTGTCGTCGAACAGGTCGAGCAGCTCCTGGTCGAGGCGCTCGATCTCCTCGACGCCCTCCTCGACGCCGCCGTCGGTCTCCGGGTTGTAGGTCATGGCCCGCAGCAGGACGGTGACCGGCAGCTTGCGCTTGCGGTCGATGCGGACGAAGACCCGGCCCTTCTTGTCGATCTCGAGCTCGAGCCACGAGCCGCGCGCCGGCATGAGGTTGGCCGTGAAGACCTGCTTCTCGCGGTCCTTGGGCTCCATCAGGTAGGCGCCCGGCGAGCGGACGAGCTGGGTCACGACGACGCGCTCGGTGCCGTTGATGATGAACGTGCCGCGCTCCGTCATCCACGGGAAGTCGCCCATGAAGACCGACTGCTCGCGGATCTCGCCCGTCTCGTGGTTGATGAAGGCGACGGTGACGGTCAGCGGGCGCGAGTAGGTGAGGTCCTTCTCGCGGCACTCCTCGATCGACGCGGCCGGCTCGTCGAAGTGGAACTCGCCGAACTGGACGGCGAGATGCCCGGTGTAGTCCTCGATCGGCGAGATGTCGTCGATCGTCTCGCGCAGCCCGCCCTTCTCCGTGTCGACCAGCCAGTCGAACGACCGGCGCTGGATGTCGATCAGGTTGGGGACGTCGAGGGACTTGTTCAGGCGCGCGAAGGAGCGGCGCGCGCGGGGAGCGGCAACGCTAGGCAAGACAGCGACTCCTCAGGGGGTCGAAGAGCGGGCAACACGGCGGAGGGCGCTTCCGCACAGAGAAAGCGCGACTGTCCAAGATAGCACAGCGCGAATGTCGCCCCCGCGGGGGGGTGTTCGGCGCTCACGGACCCCGCCCGGGGCGGCCGCGTATGTGGCGCGGCGCCGGTGTGTGGGCGGCTTCGACTATTGGCCGAGGGCGGAAGGGTAGCGCCCCACCGCGCGTTGCGCCACCCGGTCGTCGCGAGCGCCGCCGGACGGCCGCACACGCGACGGAGGGCGCCCCCGTGGGGACGCCCTCCGTGCGGCATCGGCGTGCGGGCTGCGGCGTCAGCCGCCGACGCGCAGGCGCTTCGTGACCGCCGGGCCGAGCCGGCGGCCGAGGGGCCGGTCCGGACCTCCATCACGTAGCGCCCGGGGCGCAGCTGCTTGCGCATGGCCGCCGAGGTGAAGCGGGCGACCTGCCGCTTGCCCGGCGTGGCCGCCATCAGGCGCTTGCCGACCAGACGGCGCTTGGTGCCGTCGAGACGGATCAGGCGCGCCTCGGCGTAGGCGGCGCCGGACGGCGCCACGAACGACGCGACCAGGCCCAGCCGGCGCGCCGCGGCGGCCGACATCCGCGCGGGCAGCGCCAGCCGCCCGACCTTCAGCGTGACCGGAGCGACGCTGGGGCAGCGAGGCGCTCGTCCCGAGCACGCCGACCCCCGGCACCGCGCTGCGCGCCGGGACGGTCACGCGTACGGGCGCCGACCCGGTGATCGTGAACCTCGCCTCGACGGGTGACGAGACGTTCCCGGCCGCGTCGATGGCGATCGCCTTGATCGTCGTGTCGCGATCGATCACGACCTGCGCGCCGTAGCGCATGCTCGAGCGCGTCGGATCGGAGCCGTCGGTCGTGTAGTAGATCGCCGCGCCGGCCTCGGCGGCCAGGCTGATGCGCCTGGCGTCCGGTGTAGGTGCCGGCGCCCGGCGTCATGGACGGGGCGACCGGGGCGGCAAGGTCGTACCTGATCTCCTTCTCCGCGCCGACGAGCGCGCCGGCGTCGTTGCGCAGCCGCGCCCTGACGGTGCCCTGCGCGAGCGCAGCGAGGTCGCCCTTGGTGAACTCGGCCGTCCAGCCTCCGTCGACTCACCGTCACGGGCACCTCCGCGGTGGCCGACCCGCTGGTGAGCACCACGTGCGAGCTGTCTGTGCCGTGACGCCGGCGCCGGCCCAGCCGCCCACGCTCAGGACCATGTCGTCCTGGGGCATGGACCCGGTGTTGGCGATGTTGAGCACGTCGGTGCTCGTGGTCCCCACGGAGCTGTCGTGGACAGCCGACGCCTCGCAGCCGAGTGCGGGGCCGTTGGTCTCGCCCATGCCCTCGACGAGCATCGCGTCGGGGCGGCAGGCTGCCGTCTGCGAGCGGGACGTGGCCGTAGCCGAACGCGTGGCCGTCGCCGGCAAGCATCGACAACGCGACCGGCGTGCTCACCGCGTCCTTGACGAAGGTGAACGGCGCGTGGTACTTCGCGATGTACCTCCCCGCTGTCCCCGCGACGACCTCGTTGGGCCCGACCCGCACGTCGGCCCTCGGGTCCTCCAACCGGCCGCGGAACTCGCCTGAGTCGAGGATCGCGACATCGATCGCCGTCCCGTCGGCTCCGGAGCGCGCGTTGCCCTCGACCCAGATCTCGTCGTTGTCATTGCCGAGGATCGCGTCCGCCCCGGGCTTGCGGCTGACACTGTCGATCGACATGTCATCGACGATCACCTCGTCGATGCCGGCGCGGCCGCCCGGGTTCGAGACCCGAATGCGATCGCCGGGCCGGATGTCCGGCGTCGCGCCCTCCCAGCAGTCACCGGGGACCGGTGCGCCGGCGGGCCCGTGATTGACCTCCAGCGCGCCGCCCTCGGGCGTGCGTCGACCGCCGCGCCGCTGCGCGGTCGCGATGCGGTGCTCGCCGCGGAACACGTCGACCTGGGTCTGACCACCGATCTCGTGGCCGAACGCGGCGACGATGTCGATGTTGTGGAAGACGGTGATGTTGCTGCCGCGCCGGACACCCTCGGGTCCCGACCGCCGCCTGCGCCGCGCCGGCGCCCAACGCCAGCGACCCGACGGCCGCCGTGGCGGCCACCCACCGCCATCTGCCAGATCGCGGCTTGGGCGCCACGTTGACTACGACCATCTGGACCGAACCTCCTTGTTGGTGAACCCTGGGCCCAACCGTGCGGCGGTCGCCCGGCGTGGTCCGCGTCCAGGCATCGCCCCCGGGGCATCGGCGCACCCCGCGCCGGCTGCCATGCATGTTGCGCTGTCACGAGCCGCGGCCTAGGTGCGTCCTGGCAGGAATGCTCTGCGGTCTTTCGCAATCGCTTCCGCCCCGGAACAGAGCCCGCTACCGAGTGATCCGCAGCGCCGTCGTCGCCGCCAGCCCGAGCCGCCCGGGCGCCTCGCCGGCGCGCACCTCGACGACGTAGCGGCCCGGTGCCAGCTTGCGGCGCGCGTCGCGACTCGTGAAGCGGGCGAGCATGCGCGCGCCGGGGACGGCCGTCATCGGCTCGATGGCCAGCGTGCGACGGCTGCCGGCGGCGCCGAGCCGGACGAGCCGCGCCTCGACGACCTTGGCGCCGGCCGGGACAACGAAGCGGGCGACGACACCGAGACGGTGCGCCGCGTGCCGCGACATCCGCGCGGCGGCTGTGCTCACGCCTCCGACCCGCAGCGCGGACGCGGTCGCCGCGCCGAGGGCAGGGATCGCGGCGGCGATCGGCGGCGCCGGCCGCGCGCCCGGGCCTTCGGCCTCCGGCGCCGGACGCCGCCCGCGGGCCGCGCACGGTGAAGCCGAGCGTCGCGACGGGCGAGATGTTGCCGGCCGGGTCGATGGCGATCGCCTTGAGCGTCGCCGTCGCGTCGACGGCCACCGGGAGGTCGAAGGCCGGGCTGGAGGGCAGCGGCCCGCTCCCGTCCGTCGTGAAGCGCACGGTGGCGCCGGCCTCGGCGCGAACCGAGACCTGCGGCCCCGGGCTCGATGTGCGCCTGGGCCGGGCGTCGAAACGGGCGCGCGCGGCGCGACGATGTCGCGCCGGACCGTCAACGCAGGCGCGGCGATCGGCGCCGGCGTGCCGCCCGTGAAGGTCGGCGTGATGGTGAGCGTCGCGTCCTGGGCCAGCGAGTCGAGCGCCCGCTCGGGCACGGTCACGCTCCACGCGCGGGCGCCGTGGGCGGGGGCGAGCGGCGCCGCGACGAGGTCGCCGGTGCCCGAGGCCAGCGGCGCGCGCCGCCCGTCGGAGACACGGAGCTCGACCCGCTCGACGTCGAACGCGGCGGTGCCGGTGATGGTCAGGTCGGCGCTGTCCTTGGTCACGATCGCGTCGTCCAGGCTGGTGGCGGCGTTCGTGCCGGCCGCCGGCGCCGCCTCGCACCCGCGCGCAGGCCCCGTCCGCCCGCCGAGCTCGGCCAGCTGGCGCTCGGTGGCGAGTGGCGAAGCCGATCGCGTGGTCGCCGGCGAGGATCGCCGACGCGGAGATCGGAGCGCCGCGGTCGTCGCGGGTGACCCCGTACGCGGGCTGCTGCGCCGAGGAGAAGCCGGCGCGGTAGGAGCCCATCACGCCCGGCTCGCCGGCCGCGATGGTCGGCGCGGCGCGGAACCCGCCCTCGGCGCGCGCCTCGCCGCGCAGGCGCCCGACGGGGATGGCATCGCCCGTCGCCGCGCTGCGCGCGTGACCGCCGAGTGCGACGCTCGCGTCCGGCTGCAGCGCTGGGCCGGTGGTGACGCGGATGTCGTCGACCAGGATCGCCTCCTTGATGCCCTTGGAATCGGTGACCTCGACCCGGTCGTAGGGCTGGATGTCGGCGGTGATCTGCTCCCAGCAGTCGCCCGGCACGGCGATGCCCGATCGGGCCGCGATTGACCTCGAGGCCGCCGCCCCGGGCGGTCTGCACGGCCTGCGCGGACACGTGGGCGATGTTGTGCTCGCCGCGGTAGACCTCGATCTTCAGCGGCTCGCCCGGCGCGTAGCCGTAGGCGCCGACGAAGTCTGTCTCGTGCGACACGCTGATGACGTGGCCGCGATTGACCGGGAGCCCGTCGACGGGCGAGGCCTGCGCCGTCGCGGTCAGGCCCGGCGGTGGCGGCCACGAGGGTCGCGGCGACACGGGATGCGGCGGCGATCCGTCGCCGCCGCTCGCGCTGCGTCCCTTGCGTGCCCACCCTCATCCGTGACCCCCGTGCATGCAACCCCAACCGTCGCGCGCATCCTCGGTCCGCGGGCCACCGCGTCACAGGGGGATCAGTGCACGTGTGGCTGCGGGATCTCGCATTTCCCGGCGAGGCTCGAGCCTCACCGGCTGACGCGAGCCTGGGTTGGGGCGCTCCGGGGTCTCCCGTGCACGGCGTGCGTGCACGGGAGACCCCGGATCGGCTCAGGGGCGGTGCGCGCGCTACTTCAGCTCGACGGAGGCGCCGGCCTCCTCGAGCTCGGACTTCAGCTTGTCGGCCTCCTCGCGCTCGATGCCCTCCTTGACGGGCTTGGGGGCCTCGTCGACGAGCGCCTTGGCCTCCTTGAGGCCGAGCCCGGTCGCCGCGCGGACGACCTTGATGACCTGGATCTTCTTGTCGCCGGCGCCGGTCAGGACGACGTCGACCGTCGAGCTCTCCTCCTCGGCCGCGGCGCCATCGCCGCCGCCCGCCGGCCGCCGGGGCGGCCGCGGCGACGGCCGTCGCCGAGACGCCGAACTCCTCCTCGAGCGCCTTGATGCGCTCGGACAGCTCGAGCACCGAGATCGCCTTGAGCTCGTCGATCCATTCCTGGGTCGTGGTCATGCTTCCTCCTGTTCAGTGGTCTGGTCGGTGCTGGTCTCGTCGGCGGCCTCGGCCGGCGCCGCATCCGCGGCGGCCTCGGGCGCCTCGGCCTCGGGCGCGGGCGCCTCGGGCGCCGCGGCCTCGGGCTCGGGCTCGGCCGCGGCCTCGGGCGCCGCGGCCTCGGCCTCCGCCGGAGCCGGCTCGGCCGGGGCCTCGGTGGCGGCGGCCGGCGGCGGGGCGCCGGACGGCAGCTCGCCGCTCTCCATCTTGTCGCGCACCGCGCCCAGCGCGATGGCCACGCCCGACAGCAGCGCGTTGAGGCCGCGGGCCAGGCCGGTGATCGGCGAGGCGACGACGCCGACGAGCTGGCCGTAGAGCACCTCGCGCGCGGGCAGCCGCGAGATCGCCACGATCTGCTCGGCGTCGACGACGTCGCCGTCCATGATGCCGCCCTTGAAGGTCAGCAGCTGGGTCTCGCGGTTGAACGTGGCGATCGCCTTGGCGGCCAGCGCGGCGTCGCCGCGCACGAACGTCAGCGCGGTCGGGCCCTCGAGCAGCGCCTTGAGCGACTCGGCGTCGGCCTGGTCGGCGGCGCGCTCGGTCAGCGTGTTCTTGACGACGCGGAACGTCGCGTCGGCGTCGCGCAGGCGGGTGCGCACGTCGGCGGCCTGCGGCACGGAGATGCCGCGGAAGTCGACGGCGAACACCGCGTCGGACTGCTGGATCTGGTCGGCGATCTCGGCGATCGCCGCGGCTTTCTGCTCTCGGTTCATGGGCCTCCTGTTCGGGGCTTCCGGCGCCGCGTGCCGCGGCGCCCGCCCGAGGTCTCCGGTGGCTCGACGGGGCTACGCAGCGGTGGGCGCAGCCTCCTCGAGGATGTCGCGGGTGCGGCTCGGATCGACCTTGACGCCCGGCCCCATGGTCGAGGCCAGCGTGATGGAGCGGATGTAGCGGCCCTTGGCCGCCGAGGGCTTGGCGCGGATGATCTCGTCGATGACCGCGGCGTAGTTCTCCAGCAGCGCGCGGTGGTCGAAGCTCGTCTTGCCGATCGTCAGGTGGACGATCGCCGTGCGGTCGGTGCGGTACTCGACCTTGCCGGCCTTGGACTCCTCGACCGCCTTGCCGACGTCCATGGTGACCGTGCCGACCTTCGGGTTGGGCATCTTGCCCTGCGGGCCGAGGATCCGGCCCAGGCGGCCGACGACGGGCATCATGTCCGGCGTGGCGATGGCCACGTCGAAGTCGGTGAAGCCCTCCTCGACGCGCTCGGCGAGGTCCTCGGCGCCGACCACGTCGGCGCCCGCCTCCTCGGCCTCACGGGCCTTGTCGCCCTTGGCGAAGACGGCGACCGTGACGCTCCTTGCCCAGCCCGTTGGGCAGCGCGATCGTGCCGCGCAGCTGCTCGTCGGCGTGGCGCACGTTCAGGCCGGTGCGGACGTGGACCTCGACGGACTCGTCGAACTTCACGCGCTTGAGCTCCTTGACCAGGCTGAGCGCCTCGGCCGGCGCGTACTCGCGCTCGCGGTCGACCTTGCGCGCGCGCCTCGAGGAAGGACTTGCCGTGATTGACCGCCATGTCAGGCCACCTCCACGCCCATCGAGCGGGCGGTGCCCGCGATGATCTTCGCCGCCTGGTCGACGTCGTGCGCGTTGAGGTCGTCGAGCTTGCGCTCGGCGATCTCGCGCACCTGCGCCTGGCTGATGCGGCCCACCTTCTCGCGGTGCGGCTCGCCCGAGCCCTTCTCGATCCCGGCGGCCTGCTTGATCAGCACCGCGGCGGGCGGCGTCTTGGTGACGAAGGTGAACGAGCGATCCTCGAACACGGTGATGACGACGGGGATCGTCGTGCCCGCCTGGTCCTGCGTCTGGGCGTTGAACGCCTTGCAGAACTCCATGATGTTGATGCCGTGCTGGCCGAGGGCGGGGCCCACGGGCGGCGCCGGCGACGCGGCGCCGCCGGTGGCCTGCAGCTTGATCTGGGTGAGGACCTTCTTGGCCATGTGAGTTCAGTTCCTGGGGTCGTGGCGCGAGGCCCGGTCAGATCTTCTTGACCTGGTCGAAGCCGACCTCGACGGGCGTCTCGCGTCCGAAGATTGACACAAGCACCTTGAGCTTGGACGCGTCCTGGTTGATCTCGGAGATCTCGCCCGAGAAGTCCGACAGCGGGCCGGAGATCACCTTGACCGACTCGCCGATCGAGAACTGCGCCTTGGTGGCGACCTTCTGCGCGACCTCGCGGTGCAGCAGGCGGTCGACCTCGGGCTGGGTCAGCGGGACCGGGCTCGTTCGACGCGCCGACGAACCCGGTGACGCCGGGCGTGCCCTTGACGAGCTGCCAGGAGTCATCGGTGAGCTCCATGTTCACGAGCACGTAGCCGGGCATCGTGCGCTTCTCGACGGACTGCTTCTGGTTGTCCTTCATCTCGGTCACCGTCTCGGTGGGGACGACGACCTGGCGCACGGCGCGCCGCTGGTTCAGCGACAGCGCGCGGTGCTCGAGGTTCTGCTTGACCTTGTTCTCGTGTCCGGAGTAGGTGTTGACGACGTACCAGCGATACATGGATTCCTTGCTCAGATGATGAAGTCGACGACTTCCTGGGCGATGCGGTCGGCGACGCCCAGGAAGACGCCGGCCACGACCACGAACCCCAGGACGACCGCGGTGGCCTGCGCGACCTGGCGACGGTCGGGCCACTGGACGCGCTGCAGCTCGGCCCAGGACGCGCGGAGGAAGGCGACGAAGCGGCCGGGGCCGCTGCGCGTGGCCGGCACGTCGGCCCGCGCCGCGGCGGGCGGGCGAGCCGCGGCCGCGCCGGCCGTGCCGCCTCGTCGTCCTCGAGCTCGTCGTCGTAGTCGTCGTACTCGTCGTCGTCCTCGAAGTCGGCCGGGTCGGGCTCGGCCGCCGGGGCGTGTCCTCGGCCACCGGTTCGGATCGCGGTCGGCGCGCAGCTCGCGGTCGGGTGGCGGGCGATCGGGCGGCGGCTCGCGGTCGGGCGTCTCGGCGTCGGCCTCGGGGTCCGGGCCGGCGGCGCGATCGGCGTCGGCGCGCTCGGCGCCGGCGTCCGCCGGGTCGGCATCGGAGTCGGCCGGGTCGACGTCGGCGTCGGCCGGGTCGACGTCGGAGTCGGCCGGGTCGACGTCGGAGTCGGCCGGGTCGACGTCGGCGTCGTTGCGCTCGTCGAGCGTCTCGCCGCCCGGCGCCCGAGACGAGCGCGGCCTCGAACTCGTCGACCTCGCCGGAGGCGTGCTCGAGCGGCCCGGGGACGTTGTCGCGATGCGGCTCGGACGGCGTCGGTCCCGGGTTCTGAGCAGCGCGGCGGGCCTTGCGCTGCTTGGCTCGCTGACGGTCACGGGCCACGGCGAGTGCAACCGCGCTAGCGGGTCTCCCGGTGGCTGGTGTGCGTCCGGCACCACCGGCAGAACTTGCGCAGCGTGATGCGATCCGGGTTGTTGCGCTTGCTCTTGTTCGTCTGGTAGTTGCGCCGCTTGCACTCCTCGCAGGCGAGGGTGACCGCGATGCGCACGTCTCCACGGGCCATGGGGGCGCTCCGTCGTGAGGTGTGGTCGACCGATCGGCCGGGACAGAAAAACGACCCGCCCCGGGCGAGTCATCGATCGAGTGTAGCGCGGCCCCGCGGGAGGCGGCGAGCGGCGGAGACCTCCCTTGCACCGGGGAGGCCTCCGGACGTTCCACTCAGGGGTGTGTGGCTGGAACGCCAGAAGCGCCGGGGGGTCTGTGGCGCTCATCTCGCTGCCTGCCCACAGCGTGACAGCGCCTGCCCGGCGCCTCCATCGGACCATGGTCTTAAGACGTCCGGGATCGAACACGCGGTGCGCGCGCGGGCGCGCGCGAGCGCGAGCCCGTGCGGGCGCGCGCGAGGGCGTACCGGCGCCCGAGAGGCCGGCGAGCGGTGGCCCGCGGCTACGCGGCGCTGGTGTCGGCGCCGATCAGGCCGTGGCGCTGGGCCCACAGCGCGGCCTGCGTGCGGTCGGTGACACCGATCGCGCGGAAGACGTTGGTCAGGTGCGCCTTGACCGTCTTCTCGCTGATGCCGAGCCGGGTGGCGATCAGCTTGTTGGGCAGGCCGCTGCCCACGAGGATCAGGACCGCGCGCTCGCGCTCGGTTAGCGGCGGCCCGGCGCGGTCGCCGATGCGGTCGCTGAGCAGCTCGCGCGCCGCCCGCGGATCGATCGGCGCGTCGCCCTGGGCGGCGGCGCGGATCCCGCGGAACAGCTCGCCCGGCTCGGCGTCCTTCAGCAGGTAGCCCATCGCGCCCGCGTCGAGCGCCCCGAGGATCCGCGGGCGATCGGTGAGCGAGGTGAGCACGACGACGCGCGCCGCCGGGTCCCGGTCGCAGATGCGGCGCGTCGCCTCGATCCCGTCCATGACGGGCATCGACAGGTCCATGAGGATCACGTCGGGCGCGTGGACCTCGGCCAGCGTCACCGCCTCGGCGCCGTCGGCGGCGGCTCCCACCACCTCGATCCCCTCGGCGCCGCCGAGCAGTTGCGCCAGCCCGGCGCGCACGACGGCATGGTCCTCGACGAGCAGAACGCGGATCACGCGACCGGTACCTCCAGATGCACGCGGGTGCCTGCACCCGGTGCGGATTCGATGTCCAGATGGCCGCCGGCGTGCTTGGCCATGTCGGCCAGCACGCGCAGCCCGAAGTGGCCCGCCTCGCGCGCCGCGTCGGCCTGGGCGGGACTGAACCCGCGGCCGTCGTCGGCGATGTCGAGCCCGGCCCGGCGCGCGTCGAACGAGACGCTCACGTCGACGTGCTGTGCGTGGCTGTGGGCCACGACGTTGCGCAGCGCCTCCTGGGCGGTGCGGAACATGAGCGCCTCGGCGTCGCGCGGCAGCTCGAGGTCGGGCGGCAGCATCACGCGTGCCCGCACGCCGCGCGACTCGAGCGGGGCGACGAGATCCGACAGCGCCGCGGCCAGGCCGGCGCGGTGCAGGTCGGGCGGGTAGATGTCGACCAGCAGCGAGCGCAGCTGGCGGATGCTGCGGCGCGTCTGGCTGGCGCCGTCGCGGAGCACCGCCGAGACCTCGGGGCCGGCGTGCCCGTTGACACGCTCGGCAGCCGCCGACAGCGCGTACGACGTCCCGGCCAGGTCCTGGACGACGCCGTCGTGGAGGTCGCCGGCGATGCGGCGGCGCTCGTTGTCCGACGCCTCGAGGGCCTGGACGAGCAGCCCCTCCCGCTGCTGGCGGCTGCGCTGCAGGTTGCGGGCCATCCGGTAGGCGAGCGGCAGCTGCAGCAGCTGCAGCACGATCAACGTCCCGATCATGGCCGGGGCGAAGGCCAGCCAGGTCTGCTTGGCGTCGGTGGCCACCGCGCTCTGGCGCTGGTAGAGCTCGAACAGCAGCTTCTCGCCGGTGGAAGCGGTGATCGGCAGGTAGACCTCGAGCAGCTTGCCCTCGAGGCGGTCGAGGCGGTTCTCGTCGCGATCCAGCTCCGTCTCCTCGGCGATGACAGCGCCGCCGCGCAGCGCGTGGCGGTCGTCCTCGGAGATCGGGAAGCGCCGGCCGATGAGCTCGCGGACGTCGGAGTAGACGACGCGCCCGTCCGCGGTCCACAGCTTGACCCGGCTGATGCCGTCGCGCGACAGGATCCTGCTGCGCACGAGCGCGTCCATGCGGGCGAGCGCATCGCGGTCGCCGCGCAGCAGCTCGGGCGTGACGTTCGGCTCGACGATGCCGTTGCCGGCCAGCCGGGCCAGCGTCTTGGCGTCGTTGACCGCGTCGTCGCGCGCCGCCTGGCGCTGGAGCGTCACGCCGATCGCCGCGACGACGATCACCGCGAGCAGGCCGGTGATGGCAAAGCGCGCGAGCGGGAGCGCCACTTCCGTGCGGCGTCGGTGGTCGTTTCCGTTCATTGGGTCTCGGTCAGGGCCGCAGGCGCAGCCGCGACGAAGGTAACCGCGCGCCGACCGGGTGTCATGGCGGGTTCCCGCCGCCCCGGGCGCGGCTTCCCGCATCACCGCTGCGAGCTCTGGCCGAGGTGGCGGTCCTAGGACCAATGTCGCGCAGTCAGGGCGGTCGCGATCCGTCAGGCTGCGGCTCGTCGAATGAGCCCGCGTCCCATGACCGACCTCCGAGACGTTCCTGTCCAAGCCCTGCGGAGCGGCCGGTCGATTCCCCCCGGCGACCGCGCCGCTTCGCAGCGGCTGAGCGTTGCCGCCGCGTGGCCGCACGCAGGAGCGGGGTCGCGATGAGGCCGCGGCCCCGCGGCCTGCGTCCGCCCCGCCCCGCCCGGCGCCGTCGTGGCGCCGTGGCAGGGCCGTGCGTCGCGCACCGGTGCCCGCTCGGCGCGCCGGACCCGGCCGCAGCCTGGTGGCGGGCGCCGGCGGCCTCGCGCCGCCCCTGTCCGGCCACGCCGGCGGCCTGACGCGGGGTACGGCCTGCCGCACCGGCGGCGGGTCGGAGCCACACCCCGAAGATGCCAGCCAGCGCGATGGGCCGCGCCGGCGGCGAGTGGGAGATTGGCTCTCATGAACCCCTCGCTCCTGCAGATCGCCCACGCCAACGCGGTGCGCGCCGAGCAGACCCGGCGCCGCGCCGGCCGCTGAGGAGGAACCATGAACGCCGCGCTTCGCACCGCCTCGCACCAGCACATGCGCCCCGTCGTCCGCCCCGTCCCGCGGCCGACCGCGTCGGACTCCGGCCTCGGCCTCTGGTGATCGGCGGGGGCGCGGACGGGCCCCGGCCCGCCTAGTGGGCCACTAGCCCTCCCGCTCCTCCAACCGCAGCGCGGCCGCCTCGGCCGACGCCGAACGCCGCGGCGGACCGGGCTCGTCGCGGTCGATGATGAAGGCGACGCGGACGAGCGCGCGCCACTCGCCCGCGTCGTCGCCCCGCAGGCCCTTCGAGACCACGTCGGCGCCGGTGATGTTGCGCACCGTGCGCCGCGCCTCGGCAAGCGCCTGGCGCACCGCGTCGTCCGAGCTGCTGGTCGAACGCCCGATGATCTCGATGGTCTTGGCGGCGGCCATCCGTCCTCCTCCGGCCGGGGGTGCGGGAACGGCGTCAGCCTAGTGGCGGCGCGTCGTCCGTGAGATGCGCGGTGTCGTTGAAGCCGCGCAGCAGCCAGCGCCCGCTGGCCAGCACGACGAGACGGGTGATCGAGGCGTTGTCGGTGTTGATGAAGGCGAACGGGCGGCTGCCGGTGGCCTGGCGGCAGAGCTCGGCGATCACGCCGCCGTGCACGAAGGCCACCGCGGCGGCGTCCGCGCCGACGGCCTGCAGGACCGCGTCGGCGCCGGCGCGGACGCGCCGGGCCAGCTCGTCCATCGGCTCGGCCCCGGGGATCACGTCCCAGCGCTCCTCGCTGAACGCGCGCCGCACGAGCGGGTCGCGGCGCGCGGCGCGGGCCCGGTACTCGCCCGCTTCCCAGTCCCCCATGTGGACCTCGCGCAGCTCGGGCACGACGACAGGCTGCAGGCCGGTGCGGGCGGCGAGCGGCTGCGCGGTCTGCGACGTGCGTCGCAGCGGGGTCACGAACAGTCCCCCGGGCCGCGGGGCCGAGAGCCGCGCGCAGACCGCCTCGGCCTGGCGCCGCCCTTCCGGCGCCAGCGGCGGATCGCCCTGGCCGTCGATCAGATCCAGCGGCTCGCCGGGCACGAGCGGCGCCGACGCCCCGTGGCGCACGAGCACGAGCTCGGTGGCGCCGGGCGGCGCCGAAAACGGAAGCTGCGGATCGGGTGCGCGGGCACTCACCCCGCAGAGGGTGCCAGCCCGCGGCGGGCGCCCGTCGCCGGGCGCCGCGATCAGGTCGTGGCTGGGGTGCTGCCCGAGACCGACGAGCCGGTCGTCGACTTCGACTTCTGCGCCTGGCGACCGACCTCGTAGACCGCGCGATCCTCGCCCGTTCCGTAGACGTGGAACTGCCGGCCGTCGCGCTTGACCATCACGAACGCCTCGCCGCTGCGCGAGTTGTCGGACATGTTGATGAACATGCCGTTGCGCGGGCCGGCGACGATCTCGAGGTACTGGTGGCCTTCGACCTTCTCGGTCTTCTCGCCCTTGACCTTGACCGTCGACTTGGCGGCCTCCGTCTTGGTGGCCTTGGTCTTGCTGTCCTCGTCCTTGGCGGTGCGCACCGCGGCGGCATGGACCTCGGCGAACGACGCGCCGTTGCCGGTGCTCTTCTTCGCCGCGGTGGAGCGATTGGCCGGGGTGGTCGCGGCGGCGCTGGACGTGGCGGAGACGGGATTGCTCATGGCATTGGGAGGGTGTCGGGGGCGGAGGCGTTGAACGACCGCACGATGGCGCCGATCTGGGCGGCGACGTCGCGCGAGCTCGCGCCGGTCACGGCGTCGAGCGTGTAGGTGCGATCCGGCAGCGGGGCGACGGCGATGCTCTGCACCGTGCCGGCCTGCGGGCGGGCGAAGGTGTAGACGTAGCCGGGGCCCGAGCGCAGCTGGACGGTGCGGGCGCCGACGGGCCGCAGCCCGCGGAAGCGACGGCGAAGCTGGCGCGTGAGGTCCTGGGTGAGCGAGCGCGAGTTGCGGTCCAGCGCGGCCTGGCGGCGGATGACGACGAGGCCACGGCGGTCCTCGCGGCGCAGCACGGCGGCGGGGGAGGAGGGCACGTCGTCGAGCTGGCGGCCTTCGAGCGCCTTCCAGCCGGCGGGCAGGTCGACCGAGAACGAGCGGTCGGCGGCCTGGTAGCGCGGCGTCTGGCGCGGCGCCTCGTCGCCCGAGGAGGCGAGCAGCGCGGCGGTCACGGCCACGGCGACCAGCAGCGCCGCGGCCGCGACGCCGAGGATCAGGCGGCGACGCCGATGCGGCGCCGGCGCAGGGAGGGAAGTGGGATCAGCGGAGGATGAGGAAGCCATAGGAGCGCGAGGAGCCGTCGAGCGAAATGCCCTTCGTGTTGCACAGTCGGAATCGCAACGTGTTCGGTGTATCGGCAATGAGCGGCTCGGCCATGAGCCCTGCTTCGAGATTCGCATCCACGTGCAGGATCGGCCGGTCGCCGATGGCGATGCCGGGGACGCCGGCGGCCTCCACGGCGCAGCTGTCGGCGGGCAGGTCGGCGGGGTCGACGCTGACGTTCCCCACGAGCGGCGCGTCGGAGCCGTTCGGAGCGGCGAGGTCGGCGAGCCGCAGCGAGGCGTCGGCCACCTTGGTGCCGGTGACGGTGCCGTCGGCGATGTCGGCGGCGACGATCTTGCCGTTGCCGATCTTGGCGCTGGTAATGGCGCTGTCGGCCAGCTCGGCCGTCGTGACCGCGGAGTCGGCCAGCGCGCGGCGTTGATCATGCCTGTCTGGATCTTGGACCGCGAGACGGAGTTGGGGGCGAGCTGCAGTTCGTTGTCCGCCGCGTCTGCGAGCTCGCCGGTGTCGACGGCCTTGCTGGTGTTCCTGCCAGTGGTGACGGCGCCGCGGCGAGGTCGATCGTCCGACGCCGCCGGTCGCGAGGTCGACTGTGCGACGGTGCCGTCGGCGATCTTGGCGCCGGTGACGTTGCCGTCGAGAATCTTGGCGGTGGTCACTGCGTCGGAGGCTAGGTCGGCGGCGACAATCGTGGCGTCGGCGAGCTTGGCGCTCGTGACCGCGGAGTTGGTCAGGTCGATCGTGTCGACGGTGTTGTCGGCGAGCTTGGCGCTGTTCACCGCGCCGTCGGTCAGGTCGGCGTTGCCCACGTGCCGTCGGCGAGCTTGGCGCCGTTCACCGTGCCGTCGTTGATGTCGTTGGTGGCGACGCTGCCGTCGGCGATTTTCGCGCTGTTGACCGCGCTGTCGGTGAGGTCGGCGGTGCCCACGGTGGCGTCGGCGAGCTTCGCCCCGTTCACCGCGCCGTCGGTCAGGTCGACGGTGCCACGGTGGCGTCGGTGATCTTCGCGCCGGTGACGGCGCCGTCGTTGATGTCGTTGGTGGCGACGCTGCCGTCGGCGATCTTGCCGGTGGTGACGGCGTCGCCGGCGAGGTCGAGGCCACCGACCTCGCCGTCGAGGATCTTGGCCGTGGTGACGGCGTCGTCGTCGAGGTCGACGGTGTCCACGTTGCCGTCGAGCAGCTTGGCGGAGGTGACAGCGCCATCGGCCAGGTCGGCCGTGTGGACGGAGCCGTCCTCGAGGTCGTACCCGGTCAGCGACTCGTCGGCCACGGCCGTGCCGGTCACGGCGTTTGCGGCGAGCTTGGCGGCGATGACGGCCCCGTTGGCCAGGTCGCTGCTGCCGACCGCGCCGTCGGCGATGTGGTAGCCGTTGACGGCGCCGCCGGCGATCCGTTCCGGGCCGACGGGCGTCAGGGCCAGGCGGGCGTCGGCGTGCGCGGCGGCGGCCGCGGCGACGCCCTGGTCGGCGATGCGCTTGGCGGCGGCGGCGTCGGCGATGCCCTGGTGGCCGGTGGCCTTGGCCGCGGCGGCGTCGGCGACGCCGCGCTCGGCGGTGCGCTTGACGCTGCGCGAGTCTTGTCGGCGCGCTCGGAGATCGTCAGCGCGCGGCGCGCGACACGCAGCACGTCGGGCCCGCCCAGGCGGGTGCGGCGGCGGTCAGCGCGATGGCGACCGCGGCCAGAGCGGCGATGATCCGAGTCTGCGTCATTGTGCCGCCGTACTCGGCCCGGCGGCGCGGATCTTGAGGCGCGTGGTCACCACGCGTCCGCGGACGCGTGGTCACCACGCGTCCGCGCCGCGCTGACGTCCTCAACGCAGAGGAAGCCTTACGCCGCCGACCGGAGCGCCCGTCGCCAGCTGCGTCGCCGCCAGCGTCGCGTACAGGGCGTCCTCGGCCAGCAGCTCCTCGTGGCGGCCGACCGCACGCACGCGGCCGCGCTCGAGCACGATGACCGGTCGGCGCTCGTGACGGTGCTCAAACGGTGGGCGATGGCCAGGACCGCACGACCGCGCGCAAGCGCGGCGACGTGTCGCGGAGCGCCCGCTCGTTGTCGGCGTCGAGCTGCGAGGTCGGCTCGTCGAGCAGCAGCGGGCGCGGGCGGCGCAGCAGCGCGCGGGCGATGCGATCCGCTGGCGCTCGCCGCCGACAGCGTCGTGCCGCGGCTGCCGGCCACGGCGTCGAGCCCGCCGGGGAGCCGCGAGATCACGTCGTCGAGCCTCGTCTGGCGGACGACGTCGCGCAGCTCGTCGTCCGTGGCGTGCGGCGCGCCGAGCAGCAAGTTCTCGCGGAGCGTCCCCGCGAGCACGGGCGCCTCCTGCTCGGCGTAGCCGATGCCCGCACGCAGCGCGGCGCGGTCCCACGCGCGCACGTCCTGGCCGCGACCAGGATCGCGCCTGCGTCGACGTCGTAGAAGCGCTCGATCAGCGCGGAGATCGTGGTCTTGCCGGCGCCCGAAGGCCCAACCAGCGCGGTCAGGCCGCGGGCCGGCACCTCGAGGCTGACGCCGTCGAGCACGGCCGGGCCGAGCCGGCGGTAGGCGAAGCGGACGTCGTCGAGCAACACGGCCGGGCTGGCTGGATCGGCCGGCGACGCCGCCGGCGCGCCGGCGTCCTCGATGGCCAGCGCGTCAATCTCGCGCAGGCGGCGATGGCGGCCAAGCCGGACTGCAGCTGCGTCACCCCGCGGCCAGTTCGGTGACCGGCCCGGTGAGATAGAAGAGGTAGAGCAGGAAAGCGATCAGATCGGCGACGTCCATGTAGCCCGACGCCACCGCGCTCCGCCGACACCGAGCACGGCCAGGAACGCGACCTGGACCGACACAGCGACAGCAGCACCCAGATCAGGGCCTGCGCGCCCGCGGCCCGCATGCCGAACTCGTAGGCGCGCTCGGCCGCGCCGTGCAGCCGCGCGGTCTCACGCTCCTCGGCGCCGCTGGCGCGCACCGTCCGCAGGGCGCCGAGGCTGCGATCGAGCGTCGCGCCATCTCGCCGATCGCCTCCTGCTAGCGCTGAATCGCGCGCGAGATGCGCGGCAGCAGTACGAGCACGGCGGCGGCGACGACCGCCAGCACCGCGACGGTGACGAGCAGCAGGACGATGTCGACGACGCCCATCAGCACGAGCGCGGCCAGGAGCGTGATGCTGCCGTTGACGAGCCCGACCGCGGCGCCCGAGGCGACCTGGCCGAGCAGCGTCGTGTCGCTCGTGGCCCGGGCGGTCAGATCACCGGGCGCCAGCCGGTCGACCGCGTGCAGCTGCAGGCGCAGCAGGCGGTGCACGAGCAGCGCCGAGCGCCGCGCACGACGCGTCCGACGTCCGCTCGAGCAGCCAGTAGTGCGCGGAGTCGACGGTCGCCGAGACGACGACGAGCACGCCGAGGACGATCAGCGGCCCGGCCAGCGAGGCGTCGTCGGCCAGCGCCTCGATCACCGCGCGCGCGCCGAGCGGCTGCGCCAGCCCGGCACGCCGCCGATCAGGCCGAGCAGCAGCGCGACCGCGAGCGTGCCACGGTGCGGGCGCGCGAGCTCGAGCAGTGCGCGCCACTCCCCCGGTCGGCGTCGCTCGGCGTCCGAGTCCCCTGTCGACATCCTGACCGAAGTTGTACCGTGGCCGATCGACCGGCCGCGACCGGCCCCTGCCAGCGCCGCGAACGGCGTGGTGAGTGTGTCAACTCACGGTGCCGAGGTCAGACAGCCGAAGGGCGCCGGCGCCGCGCCGCTCTCCGGATCAGCGGAACGCGTGCCGGTTGCCCCAGTGGGCGACCTTGCGCCCGATCTTCGCTCCCTCCGTGTCGGCGAATCGGAAGTGGATGCCGGACCAGATGCGGGCTTCGACGATGTCGTCTCGCATCTGCGAGAAGCTCGTGAACTGCCGCGTCACGCCGCCGGGCGTGGTGCCGCTGAACGTCGCCCGGTCCCGGCCGTAGAAGTCCTGCATCGTGTCAGCGACCGCGCTGCCGAACGTCGACAGCCCGCTCGGGTGCTCGGGGTAGGGCGGGGAGGCGATCAGCGCCGTCCAGTCCGGGTCGGCCTCGGTCGCGTGGTTGCCGTCGCTCGCCGCCTCCCGGATCGCGTGGAACGGCCGCCAGAAGCTGTATTGGGCCTTGTCGCGCCAGGTCACGATCAGCGCGTCCGCGGCGTTCGTGTACACGCGCGCGAGCAGCCGGGCGTGGTCGTCCAGGGTGCCGCCCTGGCCGCTCGCGACCGAGCGGATGATGTTCGCCATCGTCGCGGTCGCGTTGGTCGTGCCCCAATACTCGGCCGCCGCCGTCTGGTCGGGCGTCCGGGTCGAGCCGGTCGCCCGCCCGATCGCCTTCACCTCGTTGAAGTCGGCCGCATACGCCCGCGAGCCGAGGCGGTGGGGTGCGCGGCCGCGGAAGCGATCCGGGTCGCGGAGCACGAACGGTGTGACGTCCTTCAGCCAGGCCCCCGGATCGGTCACCGTCGCCGGCGGCACCAGCCGCCAGCCGCCAGCCACGGTCGACTCCGCGAAGCGGAACGGGCCGAAGCGACCGTCCCCGGCGCGCGCGGCGAGCAACTCGGTCGCGGCGGCTTCGCCCGTGGCGATCCCGCCGGCCTTCGCCGGCCCGTCCGGGATCGGCAGGAGCGTCGCCTGGTAGGCGGCCTCGATCACGGGCATACGGGCGGCGGGGATCCCGAGCTCGCCGTTGACGAGCACATGACGCGCGGCGGCCGCGACGGCGGCGTCCTGCGAGTACCAACGCTTGGCCGCGGGCGAGGAGACGTACGGCTCGTGGCAGCCGACGATCGCGTTGACCGCGTCGTAGACGGCGGCGTGGACCATCGCCAGGTGCGCGGTCGAGACAGCCCCCTGGCCGGCGCCCGGGGGCGTGGCCGTGCCGGGCGACTGCAGTGCCGCGGCAGCGACCTGGTTCCAGTCGGTCACGGCGTCCGCGCGGGCGGACGCCGGTATCGCGAGCACGGCGAGAAGGGCAAGACCGCCGAGCAGGGCGCGGAGCGAGCGGGTGGCGCGCATGGCTACTCCTCCCATTCGTGGGTGGTGCGAGGGCCGCGCGACCTCCCGTGGCTTTGGTGGTCTCCAGGGCTCCGTCCGGTGCGGCCCCGAGTCGACCCTCTCGCGTCCACGCGCCCAAGTCAACTCGCGAGGTGATCGCGCCCTTGAGGGGGACAGCGCCTGCATTCGCGAGGGACTGAACGTGCACGGCTTGCCGCCGTCACCCTCGCCTCGGACGAGCAGCAGGCGTCCGCGGCCGCGCGACCGGTGCCGCGTCGTCTGCGCCGCGGAGGAGCAGCAGCTACACGGTCGCTGTCCGGATCCATGCCAGGCAGCGGCGCCGCGATCCGCCGCGTCGACTGTCAGCCGCATGGCGAGGCGAGACATCGACCCACGGCGCCGGCGACAACGGCGCGGCGGGCGCGTGCGACCAGGACAGGTCCAGGTGCGCGCGCAGTCGGCGGGGCGCGGTGGTCAGGAATCGCGGCACGGGCCAGGCCGGTCCGAGCCCAGCGGCTCAGCCGTCGCGTTCCAGCGAGCGCAGCGCGCGGCCGAGGTGCAGCCGTCGCGGTTCGCCGCGCTCGAGCCGGCCGCCGACCGAATGACGGCGACGCTGTCGATGGCACGACCGTGACGCGCACGTTCACCGTGCACGTGGCGGCGACGCGCGTCCGGCGTCGGTTCGCCGTGCCGGCCACGATCCGGCGCGCCGGCGTGACGCTGTTCGCCGACTACGACCGCCGCGCCGGCCGCTCGCCCACCCCGCTGGGGACGCTCGCGCGGGGTGTCTGCATCGCGCTCTACAACTGCATCGCGCCGCACAAGACCTCGATGCGGGACGACGCCACGAACAAGGCCGGGTTCGCCGGCGAGCGCTGCGCGACGCCCGGCCTCGGCGCGAGGCGGCGGGCGCGGCGACCCGCCGCCGCGCGCAGCCCGCGGCCGCGCGGCCGCGGCCGTAGGGGCGACGACCGCTTCGCTCCTCCGCCATCCGGGGAGCCGAGGCCGACGTGTGCGCCGGGGATCGACCGCGATCTCGCTGACCATGGACGCGCGGACCGAGAGCGAGCACACTGACAGCGAACGCGACGCCGACGAGGCGCGTGGGACCCTCACCGAGATCGTGCTCGAGCGCGGCTATCAGCCGGTTACGGTCATCGAGCTGTGCCGCTTCTCCCTGCGACCAGCCGGCACTCGAGGCCCTCCCAGCGCGACAGACGCCGGCGAGATCGTCGTCTGCTGCGCCTCGCGCACGGCCGCGGCATCGGCCATGCTAGTCTCCCCGCCGCGGCGGCGCAGGGGCTGGCCATGGACGGTCCGCGCTCGCCGCCGCGCCGCCGATCCTGGCCAGGTCTGGCGCGCCGTCCGACGCGGACCAGCTCCCGCCGCCGGACGGACAGGCCCACCGGGCGCTCACAGCGCTCGAGCCCGCCCCCTGAGCGTCGCCCACGGCCGGGCCCGCTGCGCGCGCTCGCGGTGGCGGTCTCCTCGGCGGCGAGCGCAGTGCACCCGCAGCACTTCCCAGCGCGCACCGCGCGCGCCTATCCCGATCCCAACAGGAGGCCCCCGTGGACACCACGCCCTGCCGTCCACCTCGTCGTCCAGCACGGCGACGAGAGAGCTCTACCGCCGCCCGACCGCAGGCCGTTCGCCTGACCGCCCGCGATGTCAGCGCCCGACCGGGCGGTGAGCGACAGCGCTGCCACCAGAAGGGAAACGGCGCGGCGTGCGCGGATGCAGGTACGCCGCCAGCCCGAGGCCGAGCGCGAAAGGCACGACCACCGAGGCGATCGAGATGATCATCGCGGCCCGCTCCCGCCGGCGCACGAGCCGGAGGTCCAGCTCCCACCGGGGAACATGAACAGCGCGAGACCGAGCTGGCCGATGGCCTCGAGCACCTCGAGCGCCTCGGGTGGGAACAGCTCGGCGGCCGGATCGCCCGGCAACGCGCCGAGGATCGTCGGGCCGAGCGTCACGCCCGCGACGATCTCGCCGATCACGCCGGGTTGCCCGAACGACTCAACAGCGCAGCGCCCACGCGCGCGGCGACCAGGATGACCGCGACGTCGAGGATGACCTGGCCGGTGGCCATCGTCGCCGTCCGCGCTCAGACCGCGGGACGCCGCTCCGGCTGCGGCCCGGCCTCCTCGAGCAGCACCGCTCGGCGCGCCGGTAGGTCGCGTCCGCCTGGTCGGGCGTGTCACCGACGGCCGTGAGCCCGACCCGGCCGAGCTCGGTCAGCGCGCTCATCATGTGGAACACGACGCCGGTCTGCCGGGCCTGGTCGAAGTGCAGGCGGTGCGACCGCGACGTCGAACAGGTCGTCGAGCTGAGGCCGCGCAGCAGCTCCGACTCGAGGTGGTCCGTCGCGACCAGGTGCTTCTCGCGCCCGCCCGGCGCCATGAACAGCGCCGTCACCGGGTCGTAGCGCCCGTCGGTGAGGAACTGGAGCGTCAGGAACGGGTGCGTCGTCCCGCCCTTGCGGAGGTTGACCTCGATCGCGTACGGCGTCCACGGGCCGTGACGGTGCGGACGACGACGAAGTCGACGGCGAACCGTCCCAGGACCCCCTCGCGGGCGAGGCTGCGCCGATCTTGGCCGCTTCCCGCGTGATCGCCTGGGAATAGCCGAAGTCCGCCGGGAACCGGCACCCCAGGTAGCTTTGGCCGCTGGGGCCGCCGAGGAGCTGATCGTGCGTCGAGAGCAGCTCGACCTCGCCGATCGGCGTGACCCGGAGCTGCACGCTCGGGCTCCGCATCTCCGCGCCGCCGACGCGCTCCTCCACGATCCCGCGTCCCGCGCGAGCTGGCCGAGGTAGCCCGCGAGCGTGATGTCCTGATGCTCGAACGCCATCGCCTCGACGCGGCGGCGCAGCTCGGACGGCTCATCGGCCGCGCCGGTGCCGGCAGGCCGCGCAGGTCGACCATCGCGTTTCCACGGCCGGACACGCCCTCGTTGAGCTTCACGATCGCGTTGGTCATCGCGGGCTGGCGGCGCGCATCGCCGTCAGCGCGTCGACCAGGCCATCGAGTCGCGCACGTCTTCGTAGCCGAGCGGATGCACGACGTCCGCGTCCGCGAACAGGCGCCGGCAGCCCGTCTTCGTGCCGAACGGCAGCAGGTCCGGATCGGCGCCGTAGAGGGGGACGCCGAGCACCAGCGCGACGTCGCGCTCGAGCGTGCTCGTCGTGTAGGGCACGAGATGGCAGAGCCTGGGATCCGGGATGAGCGCGCGGACCCGCGCCAGCACGCGCGGGCGCTCGAGCAGCTTCTCGGCGAGCGAGCGCGATGAGCCGTCGTTCGCCGCGACCATGTGCAGGCGGCGACGGGCCTGGCGCGGAATGACGCCGGGCAGCAGCCCGAGGTAGTACTCGACGATGCTCTCGGGCACCGGCCGCCCGGTCAGGTAGATCACCTGCAGCCTCGGCTGGCGCAGCAGGAAGAGCAGAAAGAGGAAGCGCTCCTCGAGCGACTGCACCACCGCTCCGCCCTGTGTCGCGTCCGGCGCGACGGACGGCAGCACGACGATCGACTCCCCCGCCTGATTGAGCCGCATCGCGCCCCAGACAGGCACAAGCCGCTCCTGAAGGCGGGAGAACCGTGCGCTGCGCTCCTGCTCGCTGAGGTCGCTTAGCCGCGGCGCTGTCTCGGCGTGCTCCGTCACACGTGCGCCCGCGCCTCGTCGAGACCGACCACGTTGTATGCGCGCACGGGCCGCGAGAAACCGCGCAGCGCGAGCTCGCCGACAGCATCGACGACGACGAGCTCCTCGGCTGCAGCGTAGACGCGCTGGCTGATGAGTATCTGCCCCGGATGGGCCTCCCCGCACAGCCTTGCGGCCGCGTTCGTGACGCTGCCGATCGCCGCGTAGTCGGACCGCCCCTCGAACCCGATCCGCCCGAGCGTGGCGTGACCCTGCGCGATGCCGACGCCGAACCCGAGATCGTGGCCGCGGCGGCTCCACTCCTCCTCGAGCTGCGCCACGCGGGCCCGCATCGCGACGGCCATCCGCACCGCCCGCTGCGGCGCGTCCGCGCACGGCAGCGGATCGTTGAAGAACACCATGAGCCCGTCGCCCGTGAATCGCTCGAGCGTCCCCTCGAAGCGGTGGATGAGGTCCCCGAGCGCGGCGTGGTACTCGCCGAGCACCTGCATCACGTCCTCGGGCTCGACGGTCTCGGCGAACGGCGTGAAGCCGTGGAGGTCGCAGAAGACCACGGTGATCTCGCGCCGATGGCTCTGCAGGAACGACTCGTCGCCGGAGGAGAGGACGAGCTCCGCGAGCTGGGGTGACAGGAACCGCCGCAGCCGCCCCATCCGCTCGAGCGCCTCGACCTGCTCCCGTACCCGCTGCTCGAGCTGCCGGTTCCAGGCGGCGAGCTCGGACGCCTGCCGCTCGATCGTGTCGTGGTACTGCTTGATCCGCAGCAGCGAGCGCACGCGCGCGATCAGCTCGGACCGGTCGAACGGCTTGGTCACGAAGTCGTCGGCGCCGCCTCGATGGCGGCGATCTTCTCCTGGCCGCCGCTGGCGGTGACCATCACGACGGGCAGGAAGGCGCTCGCCGGATCGCCCCGCAGCGCGCGGCAGACCTCGTAGCCGTCCATCTCGGGCATCACGATGTCGAGCAGGACGAGATCCATGGGGTCCGCCGCCACGCGCTCCAGCGCCTCGCGTCCCGACGCGGCGGCGAGCACCGTGTAGCCGCGCGGCGCGAAGACCGCCTCCAGCAGCCGCACGTTCTGCGGCAGGTCGTCGACGACGAGGATCGTGCCGGGCTCGCTCATCTCCTCGCTTCCATCTCAGCGCCGGCCAGCAGGGCGGCGACCTGGCCCGGAAACTCGGGCACGTTGATCGGCTTCTCGAGATAGCCGTCGAAGCCCGCGGCGAGGAAACGCTCGCGGTCGGCCTTCATCGCGAATGCCGTGAGCGCGACGACGCGTATGGCGGCGGTCGCGGGATCGCGCCGAAGCCTGGCCAGCGCCTCGACGCCGTCGATGCCCGGCAGCTGGACGTCCATCAGGATCAGGCCGGGCCGCTCGGCATGCGCCAGCGCGAGCCCGTCCTCGGCGTTGTCGGCCTCCAGCGTCGAATAGCCGACATGGTTGAGGATGTCGCGCACCAGCTTCAGGTTTCGCGGATTGTCCTCGATGATGAGGATCGTCGGGCGCTCGGTCATGGCGCCTTGGGGAGACCGGCTTCCGGCCCACGGCCGAAGCGCTCGACGAGCTCCAGCAGCTCCGCCTGCCTGAACGTTCCCTTCTGCGCGAGGAAGCTGATCCTGCCGTCGAGCCGCTCGCGATCGGCTCGCGTCATCTCCTTGGACGTCAGCACGATGATCGGCACCTCGGCGACCAGCGGGTCCGATCGCAGCCGCTCGACGACGGCGAATCCGTCCAAGCCGGGCATCAGCAGGTCCAGCAGGACGACCGCTGGGCGCGCGCGGCGCACGAGCTCGACGCCCTCCTCGCCGCTCGTCGCGCGCAGGACAGACCACCCCTCAGGGCCGAGCATTGCCTCAAAGGTCGAGGTCGAGCGCGTCGTCGTCGATCGCGACCACCCTTCTTCGCTCCCCGCTCGGCGTCACGCAGCGCGCGAGCGCATCGAGCAGCTCAGCGTGGTCGACCGGCTTGACGAGATAGTCCGCCGCTCCGAGCGCGAACCCGGCGCCCCGCGCGTCGAGCATCGACACGATCACGACCGGGATCGCCGCCGTAGAGGGGTCGCGCTTCAGCCGCGTCAACAGCTCCCAACCGTTCAGCCGCGGGAGGCCGATGTCCAGGATCAGCGCCGTGGGCATGATCCGGCGGGCAAGCTCGAGCCCCTCGACGCCGTCACGAGCTACCGAAACCGAGTAGCCGGCGCCCTCTAGGTAGACCCGGACCAGGTCGGCCGAGGGGCGATCGTCCTCCACGACAAGCACGTTGGCGGCGGACGGAGTTCTCGCGAGCCGCGGCGACGCGGCAAGCGGCAACGTCGATTCGGGCGTGGCACGAGCCGGGATCGCGAACGAGAACGTGCTGCCGGCGCCCTGCTCACTCTCCATCCACAGCCGCCCACCGTGCAAATCCACGATCCGCCGCGAAAGAGTCAGCCCCAGGCCGGTGCCCTCCGCGCTGCTCCGCACCGCCCGGTCGCCCCGCTGGAACGCCTCGAAAATCCGCTCACGATCCTCCTCGGCGATACCGGGCCCGGTGTCGCTGACGCTGACGTGTACCTCGTCATCGGCCATGCGCGCACTCACGGACACCGAGCCCCCGTCAGGCGTGAACTTAACCGCGTTACTCAGCAGGTTAAGTACGACCTGCTTGAGCTTCAGCTCATCCCCGGCGACGATGCCCACTTCTGCCGCAACGTCGAGATCCACCGAGATCCCATGGCTCTCGGCGCGCTCGCGGACCATCGCGACGCCGTGCCGCAGCAGCTCGCCGAGCGACACCGCCCCCAGCTCCAGCTCCATCCGCCCGGCCTCGATCTTCGACAGGTCGAGGACCTCGTTGATGAGCTCAAGCAGATGGCGCCCCGAGTCGCGGATGTCACGGATGTACTCGTCCTGGCGCCCATTGAGCTCGCCGAACATGCGGTCCAGCAACACGTCGGAGAACCCGATCACCGCGTTGAGCGGCGTGCGCAGCTCGTGTGACATGCTGGCCAGGAACTCCGACTTATGCCGGCTCGCCACCTCGAGCTGCGCCGACTTCACCTGCAGCTCGTGGAAGACGCGGGCGTTGTGGATGGCGACCGCCGACTGGCTCGCAAGCGTTTCAAGCAGCTCAGCGGAGCGGGCCGGGAACGCACCGGCGACCCGCCGGCGCACGACCAGCGCGCCGATGATCTCCTGCTCCCAGCGCAGCGGCACTACGAGCATCGAGCGCCAGCCGGCCTGCGTGAGCTGCTCGATGTGCGGATCGCTCCCTTCCCCGATAGGTCCGGCGCGCTCTGGGGCTCGCCGCTTGCGGCGGCGCGCCCCAGGAACGTCTCGTCAAGATGGATCCGCGTCGCGCGCAGGCCCGTGACGAGCTCGGGCTCGGTGCCGAAGCACGTGCGAAGGTAGAACAGCCGCGTCGCCTGGTCGAACTCAAAGATCGATCCCCCCTCCGTGCCAGAGAGCTGCACTGCCCGCGTCACGATCGTCGTCAGCACCTCGTCGAGGTCGAGGCTCGAAGACACCGCCTGGCTGATCTCACCCAGCGCCCTCAGCTCGTCGACCGACCGGGTCAGGTCCCGGAAGAGATGCACGTTCCGGATCGCGATCGCGGCCTGCGCGGCGAAAGTCGTCAGAAGGTCGATCGTCCTGTCGCCGAACGGATCGACCTCGAGCCGCCAGAGGATAAGTACTCCGACGACGCGGTCGCCGACCAGCATCGGCGCGCCGAGCATCGTTCGGTACCCACCGAGCTCGCGCCCGGTTGGCCAGCGGTAGATAGGATCGGTGAGCACGTCGGGGATCTGGACGATGCGCCGCTCCAGCCCGACCCGGCCGACGAGCGTCTCCGGACCTTGCTGCACGGGATGACGTTCCATGTAATCCCGGTACTCCTGGGAACCGCCGACGATGAAGGCGATCCGGTAGACGTCGCCATCGAGCTGGTAGACGTAGCCGCAGTCGGCGCGGCACAGCCTCACTGCATGACGTACGACCGTCTCGAACACCGGCTGAAGCGCAAGGTCCGAGTGCCCCATCAGCTCGAGGACCTGGCTCGTCGCCGCCTGCTGGTCGATCGCCTCGGCCAGTTCGCTCTCGAGCCGAGCCACGCCGTCGGCATCAGGCGCCGCTGGATTCGATCGAGCAGACACTAGGAGATCCCCCCCGAGCATAACCCGCGGGCTCGTCGCCGTGCACCGTCTGCGGCGCCCAGAATCACTTACGCGCCAAGCGCCACGCACGCGTTCCGCCGTCGAGGATGCCAAGTGAGCAGATCACGCACGGGCGTCCGGCCATTGATGCCGGCAGGCCGGACGCAGCCAGGGCCATGTCCCGCGACGTCACCGCCAGATCCGGCGCGAGCGGCATGTCACCCCGCTCCGCCCTTGCAATGCGGGCGCCTCAGCTCGCGCCCAGCTCACTTCCGCTCCGGACGAGGACCAGGCACTCGCCGACGCCCGGTCGGCCTCGCTTCGCTCCTGCATCCGCAGCAACGCAGCTGCGACGCCGGGGACATCGGATTGCATGCAAGGCGCCGGCACCGCGATCCTCCGGACCAATGAATTTCGGCGCCGCTGAGCCGGTCACGCGGATGGCGCGGTGAGAGCGTCGACCGGCGGTGCCGGCGTCAGCCGGGGCGGGGGGCGGGTGCGACCACGACAGGTGCTGGTGCGGCGCGCAGTCCGGTGGAGCGCAGTGGGCAGGGTCGCCGGGGCCTGGGTGGCCGTAGAGAACCGGCGTATCACCGACGGCGACGGTTTGGAGCGCCTTGAAGGGCTCGGTGGCGGTTGGGAGCGTTGCCGCTCTTGGCGGCCTGTTCGACGCTTTGCTGCTGGGTTACCGGCGCGTTCGGCGCTCGGTGTGCGGGCGCGTCAGCGCGGCGCGGGTTCTGAAGCGGCAGCGGGGTGAGCCTGATGCTGTGTGAGGGGCCGATGCATGTGACGGTGGGGGTGAGCATCTTTGGCCTTTCAGAACGTTGGAGCAAGCTTCGATGCGCGGGCGTCCGGCCGCCAGGGCCCCGAGGGGTGATCTGCACCCCACGGCCATCCCCCCTTTGCGGGACCGGATGCGCGCTTGGCTGGCGGCGCGTGGGTCAAGGTCTGTGGTCCAAGCACCACGGCGTGGCGCGGGCGCGATCGGTCCGCGCTTCGGGCGCGAGCTGTACGCCGCGTCGCGCGTCGCCTTCGGCACAGCGGGTTCGGGCTGCGTCGTGTCCCTGACGGATCAGTGGCCTTGCAAGGCTGCGGTCCAGTCAAGTCCCGGGAAGTGGTGTAGGAGTTCGCCGCTCACCTCGCCGGTGAAGCCGTCGGCGGCTCATGCCGCGATGAGCTCGACCTCCTTGTCGTTGTTGTCTAGAGAGATTTCCTTCTCTGATCCGCGGTCGCTCAGAGTGGCCATCGACTTCTGGCTGATGTAGGCGCGGCCGACGAGCCATTCGTCATTGGCCTCGATGGCGAGCATCGAGACCAGCCGGATCAGGCTCTGGTCGTCGGGAAAGATCCCGACGACGTCGGTCCTGCGTCCGATCTCGCGGTTGAAGCGCTCCAGCGGGTTCGTGGATCGCAGCTTGCTCCAGTGCTCAGCGGGGAAGGCGAAGAAGGCGAGCACGTCGGTCTCGGCCTCCTCGATCAACGCCGCCACCTTCGGCAGCCGGCGCTCGAGCTGTCCGACCGCGTCGAGCAGGCGCTGGCGCGCCTGCTCGCCATCTGAGGCGGTGAAGATCGAGCGGATGATCGCGCCGAGCGCGTCGTGCTGATCGCGGCGGACGTGGCCGCGCAGGTCGCGGAGGAAGTGCACGGTGCAGCGCTGCCACGGCGCGCCGAGCACCGTTGCGAGCGCGGCCTTCAGGCCCGGATGCGCGTCGCTGATCGCAAGCTCGACGCCGACCAGCCCGCGCGCGACGAGCGACCGCAGGAACTCGCGCCAGAACGCCTCGGTCTCCGCGGCGCCGACATCCAGGCCGATGATCTCGCGCCGGCCCGTCTCGTGGACGGCGTGCGCGATGACTACGCACTTGCGCTGAACGCGGCCGCCGTCGCGGACCTTCTCGATCTTGGCGTCGACGAACAGATACGGGTAGCGGCCCTCCAGCGGCCGCTCGCGGAACGCCTGCACCTGCTCATCGAGCAGCCCCGCGATCCGGCTGACCTCGCTCTTGGAGATCCGCAGCCCCAGGCTCTCGACGAGCTGATCGACCCGGCGGGTCGAGACGCCGCAGACGTAGGCCTGCTGCACAACGCTCACGAGCGCCTGCTCGCTGCGCTTCCTAGGCTGCAGGAACGACGGGAAGTAGCTGCCCCGGCGGATCTTCGGGATCTGCAGCTCGATCTCGCCCGCGCGCGTGTCCCAGCGCCGCGGCCGATAGCCGTTGCGATGCGTCGCCCGGTCCTCAGTGCGCTCCCCGCGCTGCGCACCGATCAGCTCCGAGAGCTCGACCTCCATCAGCTCCTGCGCGACCAGGCGCACCGACTCGCGGATCACGTCGCCGTGCTCCTCACGCAGCACCTTCCTGACGACCTCTTCGATCGTCATCCTCTCGGCACCGGCCATCGCTGGCGCCTCCTTTCATCGACTCCGTGGAACGAGCCGACGATCTTGAGCGCCACGGTGGCCGGAACCATGTCCGTTCCGTCCGACCGCCTCCTACACCAAGCCTAGGGACGTGGCCTGCGGTCCCGCAGCGGGTTGGCGCGAGGACACCACCCGCCCCGCGCGATTCAGTCCTGGTGCGGCGTGCTCGCGTCCCGGCTTGGTCGCCATTGGCCTGTCGCCGGCAGTCGGAGGGTGCCGTGTGATCAGGCGAAGTCCGCGCGCCCGGCGAAGTGCTCGTCGACGTCGGGGCGGGTGCGCTGGTAGAGGCCGAGGCGTTGTCCGCCGGGGCTGCGGAAGGTCGCGCAAGGGCCGAGCGGCAGCTCGACTCGGGCCTCGATGCGCAGTCCCCGGGCTGCGAGTTCGGTGAGGGTGGCGTCGAGATCGGACACGCGGTGCAGGAGAACCGGTGCCTCGCCCGCGAGGTGGCCGGCCAGGACGAGGCGCGGACCGTGGGGACTGATCGCCACCTCGGCGACGCGCGTGTTCATTGCCTCGATCGCGAAGATCACTCGCGCGCCGAGCACGTCGCGATAGAAGGCGAGGTCTGCCGCGACGTCGCGGCTGGGCAGGTAGAGGAGGTCAAGGCCCTCGATCGCCACGGGCGGATCGTCCCATCCGCAGCCGAGCCGGCGCGAGCGCGTTTCTTAGCCCACCGCCAGGGGCGACAAGGCACCGATCGGCTCGGAGAGGACCTGCCGCACCGGCGGCGGGGCGCTGACGACCGGCTTGGTCCACGCCTGACGGTTTGGGACGTAACCCTGCTCAGCCACGTCCCAACCGGCTTCTACGGTCCGCCATGGCCGACGACCTGCACCCTGGTGGCCGTCCGCCCACATTGGCCCGCGCCGCGCGCGCCGGCCGATCGACGCGCTCGGCGCCGACTCGCGCGTGTGGGTCGACCTTGCACCGCAGCGCGTCTTCGGGACGCCGGGCGGCGTCGGACCGCGGCAGGCGGCCGACGCCGCCCGGAGCTGGAACAACCGAGCCAGCCTCGTTCAGTCTCCGCGGGACCGGAGACGTCGACCGACGCCGCGGGTTGAACGCCCTCGAGCCCGGGCGTCGGAGACGTTGGTCACGAACCCCGCCCGGGCTCCGAGTCGTCCGGGAACGTGAACGCATCGCCGAGCCGGCGCCGGATCTAGTGTCCGGTCGCACGCCGTGGCGGTCGCGTTGACCGCCAGGAGGATGAGGTTCCCGTTGACGGTTGCGGCCCGGTTAGGGGAGTCGAGTGGCGGTGCGGTCAGGCCGTTGGCTGGTGGCGGCTGGCGACTCCGAGGACGTTGCCTTCGCTGTCGCGGAAGAAGCCCATCCACTCCTGCGTGCCAGCGGCGCCGAAGACGCCGTCCGTGTCGGTGTGGATCAACTGCGCGTCGCTGACGATCTCGACGCCGGCCGCCCGCAGCTCGGCGACCGTCTGCCGGGCGTCGGGCACCGCGAGGTAGATCAGCGACGCCGGAGCACCGCGTTCGAGGAGCAGCCGGGCGTCACCGAGGCGGAAGAACGCCAGCCCGGGTGGATCGAACCACGCGAGCAGATCACCTCCGAGCGTGTCCCGGTAGAAGACCACGGCCGGGTCGAGGTCCTCGGCGTGCTGGGCCACCTGCAAGAGCTCCACCACAGTCTCCTTAGCATCACTACCTATCTTCGTAGGGATGCTACACGTATGCGTGTGAACCATGGCCCGCGGCACGCGGCGGCTGCCACCGCGCTGAACTCGGGAGCCGTCCACCTCCTGCGGGCGCTCCGCGCCGTCGACCGACAATCGGGGCTGACCCCGGCACGGCTCTCGGCGCTCTCGGTGTTGGTGTTCGCCGGGCCGAGCAGGCTCGCTGCTCTGGCACGGACCGAAGGAGTGGCGGGCCCGACAATGACCCGCATCGTCGATGGCCTGGTCGCCGCAGGCTTGGCCGAACGGCTCCCCGATCCGAGGGATGGCCGGGCGGTCCAAGTGGCCGCCACATCGAGGGGCGCCAAGCTCATGCATGACGCCGCCCGCCGGAGAGTGCAGGCGATCGTTGCCGCCCTCGAACACCTTCCCGAGCCCGATCGCGAGCGACTCGCAAGCGCTGCCCCACTGCTCGACGTCACCGCAGCACACCTCCGCAGCAACGAGGACCCATGACGGATCGCCTGCGGCGCGCCCCTGACGGCGGCGCCGACCCGCGCGCTCGACGCCGATCCCGCGAGCTCGACGGCGCCGGTCACCCGTACGGCGGTTGCAGCGCTCATTGCTAGCGGTTGCTTGTCGGAGGAGCGGCGTGTGTGCTCGGTGCTGGCGGAGTTGGGCTCGCAGGACGTCAGTTCGGCGCTGAAGCGTTGATTGAACCGCTGCTGCGGAGCTCGTCGAGGATCTGCTCGATGTGCGCCACGAGAGCGAAGTGGCCCTCGCCGGGCCAGGCTGTCACCCGGGTACTCGCGCTGAGCCGCTCGGCGAGGCGCTGGTGTGCTGGAACGGCACCAGTTGGGCCCATCCCGGCGACCACCCCCGCAACCGAGACGCGCTCGGGCAACGCGTAGGCGGCTGCAAGCGCGGGCGGCCCGCCGCCGGAGTATCCGAGCACGCCGAAAGCGGTCGATCCCGAGCGCGTCGGCGGTGGCCCCCAGTTCGGCCCCGTAGTGCGCGACGAGCGGGACCGGCGCGCGGTCGGATAGCCCCACGCCGGGGCGATCGGGAGCGATCAGCCGCAGCCCGCGCTCCCGCGCGGCGCGTGCCGCCCATGGGAATCCCGCGTCGCTGAGCGGCGTTCCGTGCAGGACGAAGAGCGGCGCGCCGCGCGGATCGCCGTACTCGTAGTACCCGACCACTCTGCCCGTCGCCAATCGCACGGTCCTGGCCGGCGGAGGGCCAGATTGGATCGGCGGCTCAGTGTGCGCGGCGGTCATCGCCTACGGCCTGGGGAACCCAAGGCAAGGGCCAATCTTGGCGCCATGGCGAGGCGGTCACTGCGGCCAGTCGTGCACGGGCACGTTGGAGTGCATGTGCTCGCGGTAGCGCAGCGTCATCTCGCGCAGCGCGTCGGCGCGGTCGAGCCCGCGCTCGTCGAACTGGCGGTGGAACTCGGTGCTCTGCCACGACGCCCCGTTGCGCAGCGTGACGCAGCGGCGCTCGATGATGCCCAGCAGCCGGTCGCGGTCGGCCGGGTCGATCCCCCACAGGTCCAGGCCCTCGTAGGCCAGCGGCAGCAGCCTGCGCAGGACGAGCTCGGCGGCGGGGACCTCGCCCACCCCGGGCCAGTACACCCGCGCCTCGATGCCGTGGCGCGCGCCGGCGTGGAAGTTCTCCTCGGCCGCTGAGAAGGACATCTGCGACCACACCGGGCGCTCCTCGTCGGCCAGCACGCGCACGAGGCCGTAGTAGAAGGCGGCGTTGGCCACGATGTCGGCCACCGTCGGGCCGGCGGGCAGGACGCGGTTCTCGACGCGCACGTGCGGGCGGTCGCGGGTGACGTCATAGACCGGGCGGTTCCAGCGGTACACGGTGCCGTTGTGCAGGCGCAGCTCGCTCAGGGAGGGCACGCCGCCGCGGTCGAGCACCTCGACCGGGTCCTCGCCCTCGGTCACCGGCAGCAGCGCCGGGAAGTAGCGCACGTTCTCCTCGAACAGGTCGAAGATCGACGTGATCCAGCGCTCGCCGAACCACACCCGCGGGCGCACGCCCTGGGCCTTGAGCTCGTCCGGGCGCGTGTCGGTGGCCTGCTCGAACAGCGCGATCCGCGTCTCGCGCCACAACTCGCGGCCGAAGAAGAACGGCGAGTTGGCGCCCACCGCGAGCTGCACGCCGGCGATCGCCTGGGCCGCGTTCCAGTGGCGCGCGAACAGGCTGGGATCGACGAGCTGGTGCAGCTGGACGCTGGTGCACGCCGCCTCGGGGGCGATCGTGTCGGCGAACGTCGACAGCCGCTCGACGCCGCCGATGCGGATCTCCAGGTCCTCGCCGCGAGCGGCGAAGATCTGCTCGTTGATCAGCTCGTAGCGCGGGTTGGCGCTGAACGAGTTGGCGTTCAGATGGCCCTCGGCGATCGTCGGCAGGATCCCGACGATCACCATGTGGTCGCCCTCCTCGCGGGCGCGCTCCTCGGCGTGGTTGAGGCTGCGCCGGACGGTGTCCTCGAGCGTGCTCAGGGCGTCGCCCTCCAGCAGCCGCGGCGGGATGTTGATCTCGACGTTGAACTGCCCGAGCTCGGTCACGAAGTCGGGGTCGGCCACGCGTTCGAGCACGCGCGCGTTGGTCATCGCCGGGTCGCCGGCGCCGTCGGTGAGGTTGAGCTCGATCTCCAAGCCGACCGAGCGGCGGTCGCCGTCGAAGCGCGCCTCGGCCAGCATGCGCGCGAACACGTCCAGGCAACGGCGGACCTTGGCGCGGTAGCGCTGCCGGTCCTCGCGGCTGAACACCTTGGCGCTGACCTCTTGACCCATGGCTCTCTCGCTCCGGTGCCGGCTCGCCGCGCCGGGGACGCGGCCTGCGGGGAGTCTGCCAGCCGCGGCGGGAGGGAACATCCCGGCATGGCCGGAGGCGGGACGGCCGGGTGTAGGGTCCGTCGCCGTGCGCGACCGCGCGTCACCCTCGCCCACCGCGTCCCCGCCCGCCGGGTGAGCGGCGCGATCGGCGTCCGCCGGCGGCGCGTCGACGGCGAGGCCAAGGTCCGTGGGGCGACCCGCTTCGCCGCCGACCTGCCGGTCCACGGGCTGCTCCACGGCCGGCCGGTGGTGGCGCTCGAGGCGCACGCGCGGATCGTCGGGATCGACGCGAGCGCCGCGCTGGAGCTCGACGGCGTGGTCGCCGTGCTGACCGCCGCCGACCTGCCGATCGCCGCGGGCGCGTCGGCGCGCGCCTCGGAGCCGCTGGCCCGCGAGGAGGTCGTCTTCGCCGGCCAGCCCGTGGCGCTCGTCGTGGCCGAGACCGAGGCGGCGGCGGCCGACGGCGTCGACCTCGTCGTCGTCGAGCTCGAGCCGCTGCCCGCCGTACTCGACGCGGACGCCGCGATGGCGCCCGGCGCGCCGCTGGCGCGCGTGCACGCGCGCGCCGGCCCCGGCCACGACGCGGGCGGCATGCACGGCGCCGGCGCCGGGCGGCGCGACGCTCGACGACGAGGACCTGTCGGCCAACGTCGAGGGGCGCCGTCGCTCCTCGGACGGCGACGCCGCGGGCGAGCTGGCCGGCGCCGACGCCGTCGTCGCCGCGCCGGATCGACACCGGCTGGGTCCACCAGGCCTACCTCGAGACGCAGGCGGCCACGGCGTGGCTCGACCCTGAGGGCGAGCTCGTGGTCAGCACCGCGACGCAGGCCGCCTTCACCACCCGCGAGCAGCTCGCCGAGCTGCTCGAGCTGCCGCTGGATCGCGTGCGCGTGCGGCCCACGCCGCTGGGCGGCGCGTTCGGCGGCAAGCTGATGATCATCGAGCCGCTCGTGGCCGCGGCGGCGCTGGCCCTGCGCCGCCCGCTGCGGCTGGCCTTCACGCGCATGGAGGACTTCGGCGCCACCAACCCCGCGCCGGCCCAGGCGCTTCGAGCTCGAGCTCGGCGCCGATCGCGGTGGCCGCCTGGCCGCGATCCGCGGCCGGATCGTGTGCGATCGGGGCCTGAACGACGAGTTCGGTCCGGAGTCGATCTCGACCATGCTCGCCGGCGGGCCCTACCGCTGGGCGGCGCGGGACCTGCGCGCCTACGGGGTGGTGACCAACCGCGCCGGCTCGGGCTCCTATCGCGCGCCCGGCGCGCCGCCCGCGGCGTTCGCGATCGAGACCCTGCTGGACGAGCTCGCCGCGGCACTCGATCTCGACCCGATCGAGCTGCGCCTGCGCAACGTGCTCGTGAGCGGCGATGACGGCCCGGACGGCAAGCCGCTTCGATCCTTCGGCGCCGTCGAGTGCCTCGAGCGCGCGCGCGAGCACCCGTTGTGGCGCCGGCGGGCCGAGCTCCCGGACGGCGAGGGGATCGGCGCGTCGCATCGGCTTCTGGCCCGGCGGGCTCGAGCCGGCGGCGGCACTGTGCCGCCTGGACGCCGACGGCGGGCTGACCATCCACACCGGCGCCGTCGACATGAGCGGCACCGAGACGCGGCTTCATCGCCATCGCCGCCGAGGCCTTCGGGCTCGCGCCGGAGCGCGTGCGCGCCGTGGCCGGCGACACGTCCGGGGCCCCCTACGCGGGGGCCAGCGGCGGCAGCAAGATCACCTACACGGTCGGGCGCGCCGTGCAGCGCGCCGCCGTGCAGGCGCGCGAACGGCTGCTCGCCGTCGCCGCCCACGAGCTCGAGATCGCGGCCCGAGGACCTCGAGCTGGCCGACGGCATGGTGCGGCCCAGGGGCGCTCCCAGCCGCGCGGTGTCGATCGCCGACCTGGCCCGCCGCGCGCTGGACTTCGGCAGCCCGCACGAGCCGGTCGAGGGCCACGGCGGGGTAGCCCAGACGAGCCGCGCCCCGTCCGTCGCCGCCCACCTCTCGCACGTCGCGGTCGACCGTGAGACCGGCGGCGTGCGGCTGCTGGGCCACGTCGTCATCCAGGACGCCGGCCGCGCGCTGAACCCCGCGCTCGTCGAGGACCAGATGCTCGGCGGCACGGTCCAGGGGCTCGGCTGGGCGCTGTACGAGGAGATGGTCCACGACGAGGCCGGCCAGCTGCGCACGGGGACGTTCGCCGACTACGCGATCCCGACCGCCGGCATGCTGCCGCCGATCGAGACGGTGATCGTCGAGGTGCCCGCGCCCGACGGCCCGTTCGGGGCCAAGGGCATCGGCGAGGCGCCCGTCGTCGCCACCGCGGCCGCGGTGGCCAACGCGATCGCCGCCGCCACCGGCGTGCGGATGCGCCGCCTGCCGATGACGCCGCAGCGCGTGTGGGCGGCGCTGCGCGGCGGCTGACCCGGCGCCCTCGGCTCCGCGGAGCGTCGCGCGTCGGCGCATTTCAGGGCGCCGAGCGAGAGGAGACCCTCGGCGCGCGCGGTTGGGCGCCGTGCGAGGGCGATCAGCGACGGTATTCGGGGTCAGCCGCCCTCGGACCGCACTTTCGCCCGCCTTCGGGCACAAATCCACGAATTCCGTGGATTTCCGCCCGACCGTGAGAAGGGACCCCTCCCCTCGCCGCCATCGACGAGCGCCGCGCGCCGCAGCCCGCAGGCCGCGCGGATCGCCACCGCCCCCACCGCGCGCCACACGCGGCGGGCCGCGCGGGCCGCGCGGAGCACCAGCGCGAACCGCCAACCGCCCCCACAAATGACCGCGCCCGCGGGAGTCCGCGGGCGCGATCGGGGAGGAGAGAGAGCTTGGACGCAACTTGCATTCAAGCTGCCGACTATTGTACCGCAGTCGCCCGGTCGGCCAAACGCAACCGGCGCATCGCGGGACATGAACCGTCTGCACCTGCTCATCGAAAGCACCCGCGCGGACCCGGCCGGCCGGCTCTGCCGCCGCCCGGGCCTACGCGCACGTCAAGCAGCGGCTGCTCGACGGGCGCTTCGCGGGTGGCGCGCTGCTCAGCGAGAACGAGCTCGCCCAACGGCTCGGCCTGAGCCGCACGCCGGTCCGCCAGGCCTTCGTGGCGCTCGAGGCCGAGGGGCTGCTCGAGCTCTACCCCAAGCGCGGCGCGCTCGTCGTGCCCATCTCGGCGGCCGAGATCGAGGACGTCTTCGAGGCCCGGATGCTGGTCGAGGACCACTGCGCGCGCCGCGCCGCCGCGTCGGCCGGCGCCGCGCTGGCCCGACGAGCTCGAGCAGGCGATCGTCCGAGCAGGAGCACGCCGCTGCGCAGCTCGACAGCGCCGGCTTCGCGCGCGGCGACCGCGAGTTCCACCAGGCGATCGTCGCCGCCGCGCGCAACGCGATCATGCTGCGCTGGTGCGACGCGCTGCGCGACCGCCAGCAGCGGATCGCCGCCGCGTCGCTGGCCGGCAGCCCGAGCTTCGCCGAGCGCTTCATCGCCGAGCACCGCGAGATCGCCGCCGCCCTGCAGCGTGGCGACGGCGACGCCGCCGCCACGCTGACCGCGGCCCACCTGCGCAGCTGCGCGCGAGCTGGCGCGGGGGGCGCGATGAGCCTCGGCACGGCGCAGCGGGAGGACCCCGGCGCGCGATGACGCTCGAGCGGCCGAGCGGGACGACCCCGGGGCGCTGCGCGCGGCGATCCGGCGCGGCGACTGGAGCGGCCCGACGGCCGGGCTCGTCCCGGGCGCCACGCAGGCCAACCTCGTCGTCCTGCCCGCGGCCGACGCCTTCGACTTCCTGCGCTTCTGCGTGCGCAACCCGCCGCCGTGCCCGGTCCTGGAGGTCACCGACCCGGGCTCGCCCGAGCCCGCGCAGACCGCGCCCGGCGCCGACCTGCGCACCGACGTGCCGCGCTACCGCGTCCTGCGAGCGCGGCGAGCTCGTCGACGAGCCGACCGACGTGCGCGACCACTGGCGAGACGACCTCGTCGCCTTCCTGCTCGGCTGCTCGTTCACCTTCGAGCGCGCGCTGCTGGCCGCCGGCCTGCCCGTGCGCCACATCGAGCAGGGCGTCAACGTGCCGATGTACCGCACGACGCGCGAGTGCGTGCCCGCCGGGCGCTTTGCCGGGCCGCTCGTCGTCTCGATGCGCCCGATGCGACCCGAGCAGGCGAAGCGCGCCGCCGAGGTCACGCGGCCGTACGTGCGCGCGCACGGCGCGCCCGTCCACGTCGGCGACCCCCAGGCGCTCGGCATCGATGCATCTCGACCGCCCCGACTACGGCGACGCGGTCGAGCTCCGCGACGGCGAGGTTCCAGTGTTCTGGGCCTGCGGCGTGACGCCGCAGGCCGTAGCCGCGCGCAGCCGCCCGGACCTGATGATCACCCACGCGCCCGGCCACATGTTCGTCACCGACGAGGACGAACGCGACCAGGCGCGCTGAGCACCCGCGCCGCGGGCGGCGCTACTTCGACCGGCACGAAGCCCTTGCCGTGCGTCTCGGGCAGGAAGGCCAGCGCCGAGATCGCGATGACGTAGCCGAGCACGCCGAAGGCCACCGCCCCGCCGAGGCCGATCGCGGCGGCCAGGAACCCGATGATGCCCGGGAACAGCGCGCCGAACCCGCGGCCGACGTTGTAACAGAAGCCGCTGCCCGTGCCCGCGCGCGCGTGTCGGGAACAGCTCTGACAGGTAGGAGCCGAACCCCGAGAAGCAGCCCGAGGCGAAGAAGCCCAGGGGGAAGCCGACGAACAGCAGCGCCGTGTTGGAGCCGCGCGGCACGAGGAAGTAGAGGACGAGCGCGGTGCCGGCCAGCGAGGCGAACAGCGCGAACGTCTTCCTGCGCCCGAGGCGGTCGTGCACGAAGCCGGCCGTCAGGTAGCCCAGGAACGCGCCGGCGATGACCACCGCGAGGTAGCCGCTCGTGCCGATCACGGTGAGGTCGCGCTCTTCCTTCAGATAGGTCGGGATCCACGTGAACATCGCGTAGTAGCCGCCCTGGATGCCGGTGGCCAGCACGGACGCGGCGATCGTCGTCCTGACCAGGTCGCCGCGGAAGATCTGCTTCAGCGGGGATTCGGTCGCGCGGTGCTCGACCGCCTCGCGCTCGCCGCGCTGCTCCTTGGCCTTCGTCTCGGAGAACACCTCGGGGTCCTCGACGTGGCGACGGATGTAGAAGATCAGCAGGGCGGGCAGCACGCCGATGAACATCAGCACGCGCCACGCCTGCTGCTCGCCGAACAGCGAGAAGACGATCGTGTAGGCGATCACGGCCAGCGCCCAGCCGGCCGCCCACGCGCTCTGGATCACGCCGAGCGCCTTGCCCCGCGACTCGGGGCGCACGAGCTCGGCGACCAGCACGGCGCCGACCGCCCACTCGCCGCCGAAGCCGATGCCCTGGAAGACGCGGAAGACGAGCAGCATCTCGTAGCTCGAGGCCAGGCCCGAGAGCAGCGTGAACAGCGAGTAGACCGCGACGGTGATCATCAGCGTCCTGGCCCGGCCGATGCGGTCGCACAGCACGCCGGCCATCACGCCGCCCAGCGCGGAGGCCGACAGGGTGACCGTCGACAGCACGCCGGTGGCGCCGGTCGACACGCCGAACGTGGCGCCGATCGCGCTCAGGCTGAGCGTGAGGATGATCAGGTCGAAGGCGTCGAGCGAGAAGCCGGCGAACGCGGCGTTGAACGCCTTGCGGCCCTTGGCGCCGAGGGCGGCGTACCAGGACTCGTGCGTGCCGGCGCGGGTGCCGGTGGGCTTGATGGGCGTGCCGGTGCGACGCTCGCGGGTGGCCGCGGAACGGTGCTGCTGCTCATGCGCGCTCTCCTCCTCGGAGTGGCTGAAACCGGGGCGCGTGCGGTTGGCTACCCCGCCGATGGCGCGTTGGAACCGGTGCGTCGGTCAGCGACGGCGCTCCCGCCGATCGCGGGAGCGACCGGCGTCTCAGCCCGGCCGGGGGCGGCCGAGGGGCAGCTCGGCGCGCACCACCGTGCCGGTGCCCTCGGGGCTTTCGACGCGCAGGCGGCCGCCCAGGGCGGCCACGCGGTCGGCCAGCCCGCGCAGCCCGGTGCCGCCGCCGGGATCGGCGCCGCCGCCGCCGTCGTCGGCGATCTGCGCCACGAGCCGGTCGTCCTCGTGCGAGACGGTGGTGGTCACGAGCTTCGGGTCGGCGTACTTGGCCGCGTTGGTCAGCGCCTCGGACACCAGGTAGTAGACGGCGACCTCGACGGGATGGGCGAAGCGCTCGTCGACCACGTCGAGCTCGACCGGGAACGGCGCGCGCGTGGCCAGCGACTTCGAGCGCCGGGCGCAGGCCACGCTCGCTGAGCAGCGCCGGATGGATGCCGCGCGCCACCTCGCGCAGCTGCTCGAGCCCCTGCTGCAGCTCGTGGCCGGCCGACTCGAGCAGTTGGGCCGCGGCAGCCGCGTCCTGCTGCTCGACGCGCGCGCGCGCCAGGCGCAGCGTCATCGACAGCGCGACCAGGCGCTGCTGCGCGCCGTCGTGCAGGTCGCGCTCGAGCCGCCGGCGCGCCGCGTCGGCGGCCTCGACGATGCGCGCGCGCGACGCCGCCAGCTCGTTGCGCGCGTCGGCGCTGCCCAGGGCCAGCGCCACGAGCTCCGCGAAGTTCTCCAGGCGCTGCTCGGCGCCCTCGACGAGCGGCTCGGGCCGCTGCGTGGCGACGATCAGCAGCCCCCACACGCGCGCGCCGACGACCACCGGCGCGGCGACCACCGAGTGGAAGCCGTAGGCGCGGATGCGGCGCGCCGCCTCGCCGGAGATGTCCGTGTAGTCGTTGATCCGTCCCGCCTTGCCCGTGCGCGCGACGGTGACGGTCAGCGAGTTCTCGCCCTCCACCGGGATCACGGTGCCGACCGGGAAGGCGCCGGTGTCGGCCTCGGTCCAGCGGCCCACGATCGTGCCCACGCGCCCATCGACGCTGTAGGACAAGAGCGCCGAGGACTCGGCCTCGAGCAGGCGGCCGGCCTCCTCGGTCACGGCCGAGAACACCTCCTCGGGCGCCCGCTCGCGCGCGACGAGCGTGGCCACGCGTCGCAGCGCGGCCTGCTCGGCGGCCAGCCGGGACAGCTCCTGCAGGCGATCGCGGAGCTCGGCCTGGAGCGACCACAGCTCGCTCGCCGCCGACTCGCGCTCGGTGATGTCCAGCCCGCTGGTGACGAGCAGGCGCACGTCGCCGTCGTCATCCACGAGCGGCCGGTTGGCCCAGGCGATCAGTCGCCGGCCGCCGCTCTTGGTCAGCCAGTGGCCCTGCTGCGGGTTCGGGGCGCGGCTGGACCACACCTCCTCAAGCCACGCCGCGAAGGCGTCGGCATCCTCGCGTGGGATGACGAAGTCGCGCGCGAGACGGCCGACCACCTCCTCGCTGGCGAAGCCGGTGGCCTCCTCGCAGGCGCGGTTGAAGCGCACGATGCGGCCCTCGCGGTCGAGCACGCACATCAACGTCTGGGCGGTGTCGAGCAGCGCCGCGCCGAAGTCGCGGTCGGGCGGGGCCTCGGTGAGTCCCGAGACCGGCGCGCCCTGCTCTGTCGTGGCGCCCATGGCGCCGTCCGATGCCCCCATCGCGGCGGGCCTTTCGTCTCGTCGGCGGAGCCGGGGTCGAACGTACCAGACCGCCGGTGCGCCGCTGGAGCGCCGCGTGACGCTCGTCGCGCTGCTGCTCCTGCCCGCCGGCGCCTCGGCCGAGCTGACGACGTTCGGCGCCGACCTGTCCCGCTCGGCCAGCGAGACGAGGACCTAGCCGAGCAGGGTGATCGTGTCCCTGGCGCCCGTCCTGGTGTTCTCGGAGCGGAAAGTCCCGCGTGCCCCGGCGTAGGCGCCGTCGCCGCCGGTGACGACGCCGGTGACGACGTCCGGGTCTCCTCTGAACACGGTGGCGAGCGTGATCCGGCCGACCCTGAGCCTCATGACGCCCGTGCACAGCTGCTGGACGCGGTTCTCGCGCCCGCGCGTGGTGGCGACGCACTGGACGTGGATCCGGCCGACCCGCTTGTTCGCCGTGTCGAAGAGCGGGCTCGAGAAGACGAACATGTCACCAGGCGACAGGACCGCGGTGCGGCGATCCCTGATGCGCGGGGCGTTGTCGACGAACCCGCCCGTGCTGCCCTTGTCGCGCTCGACGAGGGTGATCGTGCGCGGTCCCGGCGACTGCGCGGCGGCGGCGGTCGGGATGGCGAGCGCGGCCGCGGTGCCGGCGGCGAGGAGAGCGATGCCCTTCATGGGTCCTCCTGGGGAGTGGGCGGCGATTCGCGCCGGGACGCCGAGCTTAACGCGGCCGGGCGAGCTTTCGCTCGCCCGGTGCCGCCCGGTCATGGATCACCGCTGTACTCCTACATCCCAGGACCTCGTGTCGTGAGCCTGGGCGGCGTTGACACTCCCGACCACCGGGACTGGCCGCCGGCCACGATGGCCGGCGCGTTGCCGCGGCTGGTGCCCGTGAGCACCGCGGCCGAGTGGGCGATCCGCCGGACGACACACGCTACCGGTCGGCGGTGAGCGGGGGAGGCTGGAGCGCAAGAGCCTCCCCGAGAACGACGAAGCGCCCGAGGGCGGGGCCCCCGGGCGCTCAGCGCAAAAGCCATGCGCCGTCGGCTACTGCATGTACCAGCGCATGCGCTGGCCCTTGACGAGCGACGCGCTCTGGAGCTTGCTGCGGAGCTTGGCGAACTTGGACATGGTGACACCTCGTATCGACGGGACCGGATGGCCCCGTGGTGGGTTCCTGATGGACGGCAGCCCGTGGGCCTTGGGGGCCTGCGGCAGTGCCGTGGTTGGATCCTGCAACCGTGCTATCGGCCGAATTGCGTCCCGGTTTAGCCCGCCGGTGCGGTTCGGTCGTCAAGGCTGCACGACCACGTGTCACAGAGTAGCCGGGCGCCGGCCGGCGCTTGTGAGGCCGGTCACAGATGTGGTGTGTCGCCGCCGGAGCGCTCAGCGCGCCCCGGACGATCACGCCGTCCAGCCCTCGAACTCGTCCTCCTCGCCAAGGTAGAGCTGGCTCTGCGCCGGGCGCGACCGGGCCTTGGCCAGGATCGCCTCGGCGAGGTGGGCGATGACCGCGAGCTCGCCCTCGGTCCGCCGCTGCTTCCAGTCGGCCTGCTCGACCATGAGCTGGTTGATGCGAACGGCGATGTTCGGAGCCCTGTCGGCGACGGCCTCCACCATCGTGACCAGCCCCACGAGCCCGCCGCCGACCACGAACTCGAACGGAAGCTGCGCAACCACCTCGATGTGACGCCAGTCCATGTGGATGCGGCGCACCCGCGGCTCCTGGGCGGCCTTCGTCGCCGGGGCGCCGAGGCGCTCGTCCTCGCCGGGCGCCGGAGCGCCGTCGCCCGCCGCCGAGAGGATCTCGGCGCTCGCGGCCAGCCACTGCGGGTCGGTCACCGCACGTGAGGCGCGGAAGAGCTCCTGGAGCTGGTCGAACACGCTGGCGGCGTCGTGCGCGCTGAAGCCGTCCTGCGGGTCCGGGTAGGAGACGCTGAAGAAGACGGCTCGTGCGCCGGCGGCGAGGTTCTCAACGGAGGCCATGGACCGGATCCTACGCGCGACGCCGATCTGTGAACGCTGTGGTCAGCGACCTGTTCCGTGCCGGTGGCCGTTGCTAGCTTCCGCGCGGCTCAGGTCCGATCGGACGAGGGAGGTCGTCGTGCGCCGCATGTGGTCAGCCAGAGTCGGGATCGTCGTCGTCGGCGCGCTGCTCGCCGCGCTCGGCGTGTCGTTCAGCGCGGGGGCCGCGCCAGAGCACGGGCACGCGCGAGCGTCGTCGGCCGGCGGCCCCATAGTCATCGGCCACCGCGGGGCGTCGGCCTACCGGCCCGAGCACACGACCGGCGCGTACGAGCTGGCCATCGCGATGGGCGCCGACTACATCGAGCCGGACCTCGTCGCCACGAAGGACGGCGTGCTCGTCGCGCGCCACGAGAACGACATCAGCGAGACGACCGACGTCGCCGACCACGGCGAGTTCGCCGCACGCAGGACCACCAAGGTGATCGACGGCACGAGCCACACCGGCTGGTTCACCGAGGACTTCACGCTCGCCGAGCTGAAGACGCTGCGCGCCACGGAGCGACTGCCCGACCTGCGGCCGTCCAACACCGCGTTCGACGGGCAGTACGAGGTCCCCACCCTGCAGGAGGTCATCGACCTGGCCAAGCGCGAGGGTGTCGGCATCTACCCCGAGACGAAGCACCCGACGTACTTCGACGGCCTCGACCTGTCGCTCGAGGAGCCGCTGCTGCGGACGCTGCGTCGTAACGGCCTCGACCGCCGCGGCGCGAAGGTCTTCATCCAGTCCTTCGAGACGGCCAACCTGAAGGAGCTGGACGAGCAGACCAGGCTCCCGCTCGTGCAGCTCATCGACTCCGAGGGCGCGCCCGCCGATCTCGTGGCCGCCGGCGACCCGCGCACCTACGACGACCTGGTGACCCGCGCGGGCCTGGACGACATCGCCGAGTACGCCGACGGCATCGGCCCGGCCAAGACGCGCATCGTCCCGTGGGACGCCAACGATCGCCTCGGTCAGCCGACCACCCTGATCGCCGACGCCCACGCCCGCGGCCTGCTGGTGCACCCGTTCACGTTCCGCCCCGAGAACGAGTTCCTGCCCGCCGACCTCCGCGGGGGCGACCCGGCCAGCCCGCAGTACGCCGGCGCCCGCGGCGACCAGCCGGCCGAGCTCGAGCTGTTCTACCGGCTGGGCGTCGACGGGCTGTTCGCCGACAACCCGGACACGGCGGTGGCCGTGCGCGAGACGCTCGACGGCCCGGGCTAGAGGTCGACCACGCGCAGGTCGGGCCGGCGCGCGCGCAGCACCTCGGCGATGACGCGGCGGTGGCAGGCCGCCGGCTCGGCCTCGAGGCACAGGAGCGCGGTCGCGGGCCCCCGGTAGAGCTCGGCCGCCAGCTCTTCGAGCGCCTCCGGCGCATGCTGCTCGACGTGGGCGCGGTAGGCCGCGGCCGCATCGGCCACGCGATTGGCCCGGAACAGCCAGCGCAGGTCGGGCGGGGTGCCGAGCTCGCGGCGGTGCTCGTAGGCGATGCCGTGCTCGGCCAGCAGCGCGCCCAGGCGAGTCTTCGACATCCCGGGCCGGCGCGACTGCGGGCGGAAGCGCACGTCGATCACACGCCGGACGCGCGCGGCCAGCAGCTCGGCGACGAGCGCGGGCGGCAGCAGCTTCTCGTAGCCGATGGTGAACAGCGTGGGCATCGGCGTCAGCGTACGCGCCGCCCCGCGCCCCTGCCGGCCGCGTCGGCGCCCGCGCTGCACGCCGAGCTGTCTCGGTGGATGCTCGAGCGCGCGGCGTGGGACGCACCTCAGAGAACTCTCAAGGCGCGCGCCTAGCCTCCGCCACATGAGCCCGCTCGCCAGCAGCCACACGGCGCGCCGGCCGCGCCCGCTCGACGAGGGCGCGGTTCGCGAGCTGCACGCCGTCGCGACCATCCTCGAGAGCCTCGCCGTGCGCCTCGCGCCGCGGTTCAGCGCGCCGCGCCGGGCCGCGTTGCGGACGGCCAACGCGCGGCTGCGCGTGGCCCCCGACCCCGTCAGCGCGGCCATCGCCGACCGTGAGGTCCACCGCGCGCTGGCCGAGGCGTGCGGCGACGAGTCGCTGCTCGAGACGCTGACGCCAGTGCAGGCCACGCTGCGCCGAGTGCCGGCCATCCAGGGCGCGGGCGCGCAGCGGCGTCACGCGGCCGAGCACGACGCGATCATCGACGCGCTCGGCGCCGGCGACAACGAGCTCGCCGCGCGGCGGCTGCGCGCGCACATCGGCGGCCACCTGCCCGAGCTCCTGCGTGCGCTCGCCGGGCGGGCCGCGGGCCAAGCGTAGGGGCGACCGGACCGGGGCGCCTAGACTCGGGGACCGGATGTCCCGGGCGGCGATCCTCCTCGTCGACGACGACGCGTCCATCAGGCGGATGCTCGAGCGCACGCTCGTGGCCGAGGGCTACGACGTCGCCGCGGTGGCCGACGGCGGCGCGGCGCTGGCCGCGGTCGAGCGCTCGGTGCCCGACGTTCTCGTGCTCGACGTGGCCATGCCCGGTCTCGACGGGCTGGCCGTCACGCGGCGGCTGCGCGCCAAGGGGCTCGCCCTGCCGATCCTGCTGCTGACGGCGCGCGACGCGCTCCAGGAGCGAGTCGCCGGCCTTGACGCGGGCGCCGACGACTACCTGGTCAAGCCGTTTCAGAGCGAGGAGCTCAGCGCGCGGCTGCGCGCGCTGCTGCGCCGCAACCGCCCGCCCGAGGAGCGCCTGGCGTTCGCTGACCTGTCGCTCGAGCTCGAGACGGGCACCGTGCGCCGAGCCGGACGCGAGCTCGAGCTGACCCGTCGCGAGGCCGAGCTGCTCGAGCTGCTGCTGCGCCATCCGCGCAGCGTGGTCACGCGCGAGCTCGCCCTGCAGGAGGTGTGGGGCGGCGAGGGCGAGGCCAGCCTCAACGTCGTCGACCGCTACGTCGCCTACCTGCGACGCAAGCTCGGCGACCCGCCGCTCATCCATACCGTGCGCGGGCTCGGCTTCCGGCTCGGCGCGGCGTGAGGCCGATCACCCTCCGGGCCCGCGTGGCCGCGGCCGCCGCGGTGGCCATCGCCGTCGCCGTGGCGCTGCTCGGCGTGGCCGTGCTGGCCCGGCTCGACAGCCGCCTGAACGGCGCGCTCGACGACACGCTGCGCCGGCGCGCCGTCGAGGTCGCGCGGCTGTCGGCCTCGGCCCCGACGGTGCTCACCGCGCCCGGCGCGCTGGAGGGCCGGCTCGGCGGCGGCAACGCGCTGCTCGTGCAGGTCGTCGATCGCCGCGAGCGTCTCGTCGCGCGCTCGGGCGGCCTGGGCAGCCGCGTGCTCCCGCTCGACGGCGCGGGCCGCACCGCGCTGCGCCGCCGGCGCGCGCGTTTCGCCGACGACGCGCTGGGCAGCGACCCGATCCGCCTGTACGCCGCCCCGCTCGGCGAGCTCGGCCAGGGACCGGCGGCCGGCGGCGCCGTCCTCGTGGCCGGCACCACCGCCGACATCGAAGCCACGCTGGCCACCACGCGCACGTTCGTGGTCGTCGGCGGGCTCGTCGCCGCCCTGCTCGCCGCCGGGCTGGCCACGCTGCTCGCCCGCCGGGCGCTGCGCCCGCTCGCGCGCCTGTCGGCCGGCGCGCGCGACATCGAGCGCACGGGCGAGGCGTCGCAGCGCCTGTCCGACCCGGCGACGCGCGACGAGGTCGGCGCGCTGGCCGGCACGCTCAACGCGATGCTCGCCTCGCTCGATCGCGCCCGCGAGGCCGAGCGGCGATTCGTCGGCGATGCCTCCCACGAGCTGCGCACGCCGCTGACCGCGCTGCGCGGAAACGTCACCTACGCGCTGCGCCACGGCCCCGACGCCGCCGTCCTGGCCGACATCGACGATGGCGTCGCGCGCCTCAGCGGGCTGCTCGACGACCTCTTGGCGCTCGCCCGCGAGGACGCGGCCGCGCCGGCGCGCGAGGAGGTCGTCGACCTCGTCGAGGTGGCCCTCGCCGCGGCCGCGGGTGACCCGGCGGGCGCCACGGTGGTCGAGGGCGGCCGCGGTCTGGTCTACGTCGACGGCGAGCGCGCGGCGCTCGAGCGCGCGGTGGCCAACCTGGCCGGCAACGCCCGACGCCACGGGCCGCCCCGCGGGTCGATCACGGTGACGGTGCGCGCCGACGGCGAGCGCGCGCTGATCACGGTCGCCGACGAGGGGCCCGGGCTTGGCCCCGACGAGGCGGCGCAGGCCTTCGAGCGCTTCTGGCGCGGGCCGCGGGCCACCGGTGAGGGGTCGGGCCTCGGCCTGGCCATCGTGCGCTCGATCGCCGAGCGCCACGGCGGATCGGTGCGCGTGGAGGGGTCGCGGTTCACGATCGACGTGCCGCGCGCCGCCGCCCCGAACGGCGCTCACGGATCTCTCAAGGAGCGGGCGTAGAACACAGCTCGTCCCCGCTCACCCTCGCCCCTCCCCCTTCACGTGCTCCGCTCTCTCACCTCCACCCGCCGCCGCGTCGTCGCGCTGCTGGCCGCCGTCGGCCTCCTCGCCGTCGGCGGCGGCATCGCCGGCGCGGCGCTCGCCGGATCGGACTCCGGCCCCAAGCCCCCGCCGCGGCCGCTCGCCCAGGCCGTGCTCGGCGCCCTCCAGGCCGAGCCGGTCGAGGGCGTCACCGCCAAGATCCGCTTCACCAACCGGCTGCTGCCCGCCGGCTCGCTGCCCAGGGACGCCTCCGTGCCGTTCGGCGCCAGCGCCGACGGAAGCCTGTGGCTGAGCCGCGACGGGCGGATGCGCCTCGACCTGCGCTCCGACGCCGGCGATCTCGAGGTCACCTCCGACGGCCGCCGCGTGCGCATCTTCGACGCCCGCTCCAACACGATCTCGAGCTTCGCCCATCCGAGGCTCCCGCGCGGCGGCGACGACGAGCGCGATCGCGGCGCGGGCGCGCTGGGCGATCTCGCCGGCAACCTCGGCCCGCTGCTTCAGATGTGGAACCTGTCGGGCGCGACGCCGACCACGACCGCCGGCCGCCCGTCCTACACCGTGCGCATCTCGCCGCGCGACGACGGCGGCCTGCTCGGCGCCGCCGAGGTGGCCTGGGATGCCGACCACGGCGTGCCGCTGCGCGCCGCCGTCTACGTCCAGGGCGAGTCGGACCCGGTGCTCGAGCTCGCCGCCACCGAGATCGACTACGGGCGCGTCGCGTCCGACGACCTCGAGGCGCGGCCGCACCACGACGCCCGCGTCGTCGAGGTCGACCCGTCGCGGCTCGGCGCGCGGTCGGCGCCGAAGAGCACTGTCAGCGGCGTGGACGAAGTGCGCCGCCGCCTGGACTTCCCGCTCGCCGCACCCCCCGCGCTGGCCGGCCTGCCGCGCCGCAGCGTTCACCTCGTGCGCTCCGATGGCTCGGTGGGCGCGGTCAGCGTCTACGGGCGCGGGCTCGGCGCAATCGTCGTGTGGCAGACCGAGGCGGGCACGGGCGCCGCGTCGCCGCTGCGCGGGCTCAGGCTCCCGCAGGTCAACATCGACGGCCGCACCGGTACCGAGCTGGCCATGGCGCTGGGGACGGTCGTCAGCTTCGAGCGCGACGGCGTGAGCTACACGGTGCTGGGCTCGGTGCCGCCCGTCGCGGCCGAGAACGCTGCGCGCGGGCTGCGCTGATCGCCGCGCCTGCTCACCCGGCCGCCGACTGCAGCTTCTCGACGGCCGCCTGGGCCTCCCGGGCGGCCATCGCGGCTGTCGCCTCGCCGCGGATCGCCCTGCCCAGGGCACGCGTGACCGGCTGTGGCCCGCGCAACGCTCCGAGGAGGGCCGCCTGGCCCTGCTCGAAGCCCCAGCGCTGGAACATGCGCACGCCCGTCCCGAGCGCCTCGATCGTCTCGGCCGAGTAGAAACGCCGCAGCGGCGCGCGGCGGTCGACGCCGCTGCTCAGGCTCCCCCACCCGCGCGCGAAGCGCTCGGGGTCGGCCGTGTCGCCCAACCGCACCGGGTACTTGCCCTGTGGCGAGAGCGCCAGCCAGCGCAGGTAGCCGTCGGACATCATGTACTCGACGAAGCGCTTGCCGGCGTCGACACGACCGCCCACGGGGATGCCCCACGAGGAGATGCTCCCGAACTGGGCGGCCGGCCGGCCGGGGCTCGACAGCGCGCCCACGAGTGCGCTGTTCTTGGCCAGGAAGGCCGGATCGCTGCGGCACTCGGGGCACGTGGGCGCCGCCTCGTCGCGCAGCCCGGCCATCGCGTCGAGCAGGAACGGCGACCAGAAGATCATCGCCGCCTTGCCCGCGAAGTAGGCCTCAAGGGTGGAGTCGACGTCCTGGACACCGCCGGGCGACCTGCGCGTGAGGTCGACATACATGCGGATCGCCCGGCGGCAGCTCGGCGACGCGAGCGAGACCCGGCCCGCGTCGTTGACGAGCTGGCAGCCCTCGATCAGCGCGACGTGCTCGAACGTCTCGGCGGTGAAGCCGTCGGCAGCCGTGGCCAGCGTGATGCCCGCGATCCCGTCGCGGTTCAATCGGCGCGCGGCGCGCCCGACGTCCTCCAGCGTCCTCGGCGTGGACAGCCCGGCCTCGTCGAACAGGTCCTGTCGGTAGATCAGCAGCTGGCCCCAGCCATCGCTCGGCACGGCGGCGATGCGCCCGTCGCGGCTCACCAGCCGCAGAGCGGTCTGCGAGAACGTCGAGTCGCCGAGACGCTCGACGACGTCCTCGGCCGCCGCGAAGTCCAGCAGCCCGTCCTGGGCGTAGGCATGGACGCTGTCCATGGGCAGCTGCATCGCGTCGGGCATCCGGTTGCCTGCGCGCGCCCGCCGCACCGCGGTGGGCAGTCCGTCGTCGGGGATCGCGACCAGCCGCACGCCGATTCCCGTCTGACGGCTGAACCGCGCGACGTTGGCCTTCGTCGCGCGCACGCGCTCGGGCTGGTTCTCGAGGATCCAGACCGTGAGCTGCTCGCCCGTCTTCCCGCCCTCGTCCGGCCCGGCGCCCCCGCCGTCTCCGCCGCAGCCGGCGGCGACGAGCGCGAGCGCGACCAGCGCGGGCACGAGCCGATGAGAGCGCCGGGAGGGCATCGGCCCCATTCTCACCGCTGGGCGCGCCACCGTGGCGCCGCTTTCGATGAGCGAACGCCGCGCCGGCACTTGCCGCCTGGGCGACCGGCGATCGGGGGACTGCGGTTCATGTCGAGCTGCGCCCGTTGCAGATCGGCTCCGAGCGGGCACACCGAACAGGCCTTGGCCGCCCACAGCGATAGCGACGCCGCGCACGCCTTCGGCTCGGGCAGCGCGTTCTCGCTCGGCGTCGAGGAGGAGCTGTTCCTCGTCGACCGGCCGACCGGCGCCCAGGTCAATGCCTCCGGGGCCGTTCTCGAGCGGCTCGGACCGGTCGACGGCCGCGTCGAGCGCGAGCTGCACGCCTGCCAGGTGGAGCTGATCACCGACGTGTGCCGCACGGCCGGGCAGGCGACGGGGACGCTCGGCGGCCTGCGCAGGGCGGTGCTGGCCACCGGCGCCGGGCTGCTCGGCTCGGGGACGCACCCCGCCGCGCAGGAGGGCGACGCCGAGGTCACCGACAAGGAGCGCTACGAGCGCATCCGCGACCTGCTCGGCGATGCGGCGGCGACGGCCGTCGGCGGCCTGCACGTCCACGTCGGCATGCCCGACGCCGAGACCGCGATCCGGGCCTTCAACGGCCTGCGCCACCACCTGCCGCTGCTCCAGGCGCTGGCCGCCAACTCGCCGTTCCGCCACGGCCGCGACACCGGCCTGGCCTCCGCACGGGAGGTGACGCTGCGCGCCTGGCCGCGCACCGGCGTCCCACGCGCGATGCGCGACTTCGAGGACTTCTGCACGAGCAGCGCCCTGTTGGCCCGCGCGGCCGACGTGCCCGACTACACGTGGTTCTGGTGGCAGCTGCGGCCGCATCCGCGGCTCGGCACCGTCGAGATCCGGGCGCTCGACGCGCAGGCCTCGCTCGAGGACCTCGCCGCATTGGTCGCGCTCGCCCATTGCCTGGCCCGTCGCGAGGCGACCGCGGAGCCGCGCCCCGACCCGCCCGCCGAGATCCTGGAGGAGGGCTGCTTCCGCGCCGCGCGCTTTGGTGTCCACGCCGAGCTCCCCGACCCCGATGGACGGCTGCGGCCGGTCGACGCGCTGCTCGACGAGGCCCTCGCGCGCGTGCGCGAGGAAGCGAACGAGCTCGGCTGCGAGGAGGAGCTCGACGGCCTGCGCGGTCTGCTCGAGCACGGCGGCGGAGCGGGTCGTCAGCGCGCGGCGCACGCCATCGGTGGGATGGGCGCCGTGATGCGCGAGACCGCGGCGGTCACCGCGGCCGGCTCACCCGAGGCGGCGGGCGGCGGGCTCGCCGGCCGGCTCACGGCGACCTGATGACGTGCAGCGGCTGAGGGCCGCTCGGCGTTCTGCGCGGTAGCCGTAGCCCGCCGCGGGCACCGCCTCGGCGTTCTCGAGCGCGACGGCCGGCCCGCGAGGAGCGTGCGGAGTGGCCTCCGACCCCCGGCATGCGCGCTGTCAGGTCGTCCGGCGCGCCCGCGACCCTGAACGCATGATCGCCCTCATCGCCATCGCGGCGCTGTCCGTCGCGCTCCTCCTGGTCCTCCATCAGCTCGCCGTCGCCCGGACGGCAGCGGGCGTCGCACGCGCTGCGCTGGAGGCCGAGCACCGGGCTCGCTCCGCGGATGCGGCGGCCGCCGAGCAGCTTCGCGACCAGCTCGAGAGCTCGCACCGGCGCCGCTTGGAGGACCTCGAGCGCGCCACGCAGCAGAAGGTCGAGCTGCTGACCGGCAATCGCGACGAGTTTCGCAAGGAGATGCAGGCGATCTCGGGGGATGTGCTCAAGGGCGCCACCGACCACGTGGCCAAGCTCGCCGCCGAGGCCCGGCGGGCCGAGGGCGAGATGGCCAAGGGCGAGCTCAAGCTGCGCGCGGCCGAGATCCGCCAGGCGGTCGCGCCGATCACCGAGCACCTGAAGAAGGTCGAGACGCAGGTCGAGCACCTCGAGCGCGAGCGCCGCGCGACCCACGCGACGGTCCGCCAGCTCTTCGAGACGACCGCGGGCGAGCTCGGCAAGCTGCGCACGGAGACCGGGGCGCTGGTCAGCGCCCTCAAGCGTCCGCAGGTCCGCGGCTCGTGGGGCGAGATCCAGCTCAAGAACGTGGTCCGAGTCGCCGGCATGACCGAGCACGTCGACTTCCACGCCCAGGCCGTGGTCGACGGCGGCGATGACGGGCGCCTGCGCCCCGACATGACCGTCCACCTACCGACCGGGCGCGACATCGTCGTCGACTCGAAGGTCCCGCTCGACGCGTACCTCACCGCGCTCGAGGCGACCGGTGACGACGACCGCGACGCCCACCTCGACCGTCACGCGGCCCAGCTGCGGACCCATCTCGACAAGCTGGCGGCCAAGGCCTACCACGCCAAGCTCGAGCGCTCGGCCGAGTTCGTCGTGTGCTTCGTGCCCAACGAGGCGTGCTACGTGGCCGCGCTGGACCGCGACCCGAGCCTGCTCGAGCACGGAGCGGGCAAGGGCGTCCTGATCGCGACGCCGACCACGCTGCTGGCGCTGCTGCACGCCACCCAGTACGGCTGGCGCCAGGCCGAGGTGGAGCAGTCGGCGCTCGAGATCGCCGCGGCCGGGCGCGAGCTGCACAAGCGCTGCGCCACGTTCCTGGAGTCCTTCTCCCGGCTCGGCCGCCAGCTCGCCTCGGCCACGACCGCCTACAACGAGTCGGTCGGCTCGCTCGAGGCCCGCGTGCTGCCCCAGCTGCGCCGCTTCGAGCAGCACGGAGCGCAGTCCGAGAAGGAGCTCGGCGCGCCCAAGGCGATCGACGCGACCGCGCGCATCGTCGCCGCGCCCGAGCTGACGCTGGCCGCGGGCGACGAGGAGGCCGCGGCCTGAGTGGTCGGCCCGCGGGGCGGCGGGCGGTGACTGGAGCATGGTTTCCTTGCCCCGCGGGCATGTGGCGACTGTCATGTCATCGGCCGCGGGAGGACGCAGGCACATGACCACGATGGATCGGCGCGACTTCCTGCGCCGCAGCGCCGTCACCGCCGGCGGCGCGATGCTGAGCTCGGTCGCGCTCGAGCGGATGGCCGCCCGGGCCGCGCGGGCCGCCGACGGCCGACCGGCACGCGCCCGCCATCCCGGGCCGGGTGAGGGCTACGGGCCGCTCGCCCCGGTGGCCGACCAGCGCGGCATCGAGGTGCTCGCGCTCCCGGCCGGATTCAGCTACGTGACGTTCGGCCACATCGGCTCGCCGATGAGCGACGGCCACCCCACCCCGCTCGCGCTCGACGGCATGTCGGCGTTCGCCGGGCCGGGCGGCACGGTGCGGCTGATGCGCAACCACGAGGACCGCAACCCGCCGGGCGCGGGCAGCGTGGCCTCCGACCCGCGCCAGTACGACCCGCAGGCCGGCGGCGGCGTGACGACGCTCGACTACGACCCCCGCACGCGAAGCCTGCTGCGCTCGCACATCAGCCTGTCGGGCTCGACGATCAACTGCGCCGGCGGGCGTGGGGTCGACCTGAACAGCTGGATCAGCGGCGAGGAGACCGTCGGCGGACCCGAATACGCCGACGCCGCCCTGCGCTTCCCCGAGCGCCACGGCTACTGCTTCGAGGTCCCGCTCGGGCGCGGTCCCGGCGAGGCGCACCAGTCGCGCCCGATCACGGCGATGGGGCGGTTCAGCCACGAGGCCGTCGCCGTCGACCAGCGCACCGGCGTCGTCTACCTGACCGAGGACCCGGGGTCCGGCGTGCGCGCCGGCTTCTACCGCTACCTGCCCAAGCACCCGCGCCGCCTGCACGACGGCGGCACGCTGCAGATGCTCGGCATCCGCCGCCGGCCGCAGGCCGACCTGCGCAAGGGCCAGACGGTCGGCGACGCGCTGCACGTCACGTGGTTCGACATCACCGACCCGGACCCGCCGTACGAGGTCATCGACGACCCGCGCAGCGTGTTCAACCAGGGCCTCGCTCAGGGCGGGGCGAGCTTCAACCGCCTCGAGGGCTGCTGGTACGAGGGCGGCTCGGTGTTCTTCGTGTCGACGAGTGGCGGCGATGCCGAGAACGGCGACGTCAACGCCGACGGCTATCGCGAGGGCTTCGGCCAGGTGTGGGAGTACCGGCCCGGCCGAGGCGAGGACGGGCGCCTGACGCTGTGGTTCGAGTCCCCCGACGACGCCGTGCTCGACTCGCCCGACAACGTGACCGTCACGCCGCGCGGCGGCCTGCTCCTGTGCGAGGACGACACCGGCGACACGATCGCCGACACCCACCCGCTTGCGCCGGGCATCGAGAACGTCAACCGGCTGATCGGCCTGACCCCGGACGGCGACGCCTTCGAGTTCGCCGTCAACCGCTTCAGCGACTCCGAGGTCGCAGGAGTGTGCTTCAGCCCCGACGGAGCGACGATGTTCCTCAACATCTTCGGTGCGTCGGATGGCACGCCGGCCGAGCACGCGGGCGCCGGCATGACGATCGCGGTGACCGGACCGTGGGAGGCCGGGCCGCTGTAGCCCGTCCAGGCGCGATCGGTCAGCGGCGCGCCATGCGCGCGAGCGTGATGGCGAGGCGCGGCAGGTCGCGTCGGGCATGATCGTAGGCCCACTCGATCCCGGACTCCGCGGCCGGCCCGTGCACGCTCGGCCCATGGCCGACGAGCAGGTGCTCGGGTCGCAATCCGCGCAGCCTCTTTGGCGGCAGCGGTCGCAGGAACGGATGCATGCCCACGGTGCCGTGGCCGGCGGTGAACGCCTCGCCGGTGCCGACCGCCTCGGCGACGACGAGCACCGACGCCTCCGGCCACCACAGCGCCGTCTCGCGCCAGCGCGGCACGCGAACGACCGGGATCGTCCGGAACGGCGAGCCCGGCACGGCATCGGGGACCATCAGGTGCGGCACGCCCAGCCGCGCGGCGACGGTGGCACAGTCACGTTCGTGGCGGTCCAGGAGCTGGAGGACGGCGGCCGGCGGGCCGAGCGCCGCGACACGCTCCATCGCCTCGGGATGATCGACCGGCTCGACGATCCACACGCGTCCTTCGGCGACGAGCGCGTGCGACGCCCGCTGCACCGGCTCGCGGATCAGCCACGACAGGCCGGCGCGGAACAGGTCGAGGCGGGCGAGGGGCTCGGTCACGACGGCGCACCGTAGCGTCGCGACCCGGCGGGTCGCGCGACGTGGCGCGAGGCGACCTTCGGGCGCGCCCGGCCGTCGGCCGGCCGGCGGCTACGTCACCTCGCGCAGCCGGCCGGTCTCGACCTCGTATACGAAGCCGCGGATCGAATCCTTGCGCGGGATGAACGGGCTGGCCTTGACCCTGGCGATCGACTGGCGGACGTCCTCGTCGATGTCGCTGAACGCCTCGGCCGCCCACTCGGGCTTGATGCCGGTGTCCGCCTGGATCGACTGCTTGAACTCATCGTCGGTGAACGTGAGCATCCCGCAGTCGGTGTGGTGGATCAGCACGATCTCCTCCGTTCCGAGCAGCCGCTGCGAGATCGACAGCGAGCGGATCTCGTCGTCGGTCACGACCCCACCGGCATTGCGGATGACGTGCGCATCGCCTTCGTCGAGCCCGAGGAGCCGCGACGGGAGCAGGCGCGCGTCCATGCACGCGACGATCGCGATCTTCCGGGCGGGCGGGAGCGGCAAGTCGCCCTTGTCGAACGAGGCGGCGTAGGCGTCGGCGTTCCGGATCAGCTCATCGGTGACTGACACGAGTGCTCCTGTCTTCGGTGTGGAACCCGAGTCTTCGGTGTAGAAACCCGATCGGGATTATGGACATTACCCGTTGCCCGAATCCCATGCCCCCATGGAGCGCCGGCCCCGTCTGACGCGCCGCGCTCGCCGACCCGCTGGCCGCCGGCGCCGGCGCCCGCGCCGAGCGCTGCTGGCAGCTCCTGGCGATCGTCAACGGCTGGTCGCCCGTGCCGACCACCGTGCCGGCGTGGGAGTGGCTGATCGAGGCGCTGCGACGCTCAGGCCGCGGAGATGGCCACGACGCCGGCTAGGCACGCGACGAAGGCGAGGGCGATGGCCGACCACGGTCAACCGGTCGCCGTGTGCCCCACGATCGCCTCGAGGAGCTGGTCCCAGTCGCCCTCGTGCAGCTCGTGCCCGCCGCCGTCCACGGCCACCAGCCTCGCCGCGGAGATCGCGCCGGCGAGCGCGACGCCGTGCGCGTAGGGCAGCAGCGGGTCGGCGGTCCCGTGGATGACCAGGAAGGGCGCGGCGATCTCCCCGAGCCGGCCCTGCCACAGCTCGCCGCCGCTCAGCATCGCGTGGTTCGCGAGGCTCGCCGGCTGCGCCGTGCGGCTCAGGTCACGCGCGACGAGCTCGTACGCCGCCTCCTCGTCGAACGGATGGCGAGTTCCCGACACGTGCCGCGCGTCGCGGACGAGGAGCTCGGCCAGCGCCTGGCGGTCGGACCAGTCGAGGTCCTCGAAGTCGGCGGCGTGGCGGAGGTATCCGGGGTCGGGCCCGGGGAGCACGGCGTCTCCCGCGTCGATCGGGGTCGAGCTGATGGCCGTCACGCTCGACACTCGGCCCGGGTGGGCGAGCGCGACGAGCTGGGCGATCACGCCGCCCATCGACATGGCCACGACACCCGCCCGCTCGATGCCGTAGCCGTCGAGCACGGCGATCGCGTCACCGGCCAGATCGTCGAGCGCGTAGGACGGCCGCCCCGGCTCATAGCTCGTGGAGAGGCCGGTGTCGCGGTTGTCGTAGCGGATCACGAACCTCCCGGCCCGCGCCAGCCGCTCGCAGAACGCGTCGGGCCACCACAGCATCGAGGCCATCTGCCCCATGATGAGCAGGATCGCGGGGTCAGACGGCCAGCCGAAGGCCTGGGCGCAGATCCGCGCATCGTCCGAGGGGAGCATCGTCTCGGGCCCGCCGCTCACCGTCTGGCTCATGCGATCACCTCATGGAATCGAGTTCGTGGCTCGGTCATGCAGATAGGACCGGCTCGAGGCGAAGAACTCATCGCAGCGAGCCGACCTCTCGCAGGCCTGGACGATCCCGGCCGCGGGCCGCCGGACTACCTGCCTTCGGTCCCGAAGGCGCGCGCCGGCAGGCGGCGCTTGCGCTGCGGAGCGATCCTCTCGGGACGACGGATGCCTTCGCGCGCCCGGCGCCGCGGGCGCGGCGCCCGGGCGGGCTCGGTCGGGCCGGCGCCGCTCACGGCGCGCCTCGTGATGGTCACGGAGTCGATCAATGCGATGGCGAACATGTTGTCGAGGGTCACGCATTGCAGCAGTAGAAGCAATTGCATATTCGGACATCGCATAAGCTTCACTGATGAGTCTCGACCCGCGTCGCGTCCTCACGTTCCGCGAGGTCGCCATGCAGCGATCCTTCTCACGGGCGGCCGAGGAGCTGTCGCTGACGCAGTCGGCCGTCTCGCAGCAGGTGGCCGCGCTCGAGCGCCAGCTCGGGACCGTGCTGCTGCATCGCGGTCGCGGTGGCGTGCGCCTGACCGCGGCGGGCGAGACCCTGCTCGAGCACGCCATCGCGCTGGCCGAGCGTCTCGCGCTCGCCGGCGCCCAGGTCGCAGAGCTGGCCGACGACGAGCGCCGCGAGCTGCGGGTCGGCGCCTTCCCCAGCGCCCTGGCCACGATCGTCCCCGCCGCCGTGACCCGGCTGTTGACGGAGCAGCCCGGGATCGAGGTGCGGCTCTCGGAGGGACGGCTCGACGCCCTGGCGACCGGCGTCCGCGACGGCGCCCTGCACGCGGCGGTGTGCTTCCAGGATGCGGCGGCGCCGCGCCGCGAGCACGCGGGCACGCGCCGCCGGGACCTGTTCGACGAGCCGATGATCGTCGCCCTCCCACCCGGCCATCGGCTCGCCGGGCGTCGCAGGGTGCGACTCGCCGACCTCGCCGGCGACGCCTGGACGGCACCGTCTCGAGACGGCATCGTGGCCAACGCGTGTCGTGCCGCCGGCTTCGAGCCGCACGTCTCCATCCTCGCCAGCGACCCGCTGGCCATCCGCGCCGTGGTGGACGCCGGCCTCGCCGTCACGCTGACCCCTCGCCTGCTCGCCGCGCAGCTGCACGGCGTCCACCTGGCCACCGTCGACGGCGAGGCCCCGCGACGCGCCCTCTACGCGCTCCTGCCCGACAGCGGAGCGCGTGCGCTCGAGCAGGCGCTGCTGGACGAGCTCGCGCGGGCGGTCGAGGCATAGCGCACGGCGACCACCAGAACGCGCCAGGTCGTGGGGGTGCTGGCGGTAGCGAGAGTTGGCCTGGTGCCCACCTGGGACAACGGGCGCCGGACCGGGATCGTAGATGGCGTCCCCAGAGCCCAAGTCCCCAGGAGCCGACCCATGTCAACCGACACCGCCGCACACACGACCGACGCCTCCCTCTCAGGCGCCCGCGCCTGGTTCGCCCACAACGGCCTCTCGCGACCGGAAGACGGCCGCCTGATCGCCGGCGTCAGCGCCGCCTTCGCCCGCCGCTACGGGGTGAACCGCCTCGTCGCCCGCATCACCGCGTTCACGGTGGCGCTCGCGTTCACCCCGCTCGTCTATCTCGTGCTGTGGGTGCTCATGCCCAAGGAGAAGTAGCGCCTCAGGCGCTCGCGCTCGCGCCCGGTGACGGGCGCGAGCGCAGGTCGCCCGGGCCCCGCAGATCGCCGCCACGGCATGGAGACCGGGCCGGCGCGATCGCGGCACGCTCACGGCCTGGCGAAAGCGAGCTTCGCGGCCAGCGCGACGAACGAGCTGGCGAAGACGCGGCGGATCCACTCCAACACCCGTGGCCGAGAGATGACCTGGTCCCTCACGGCCGCGGCGCACACGCCGTAGATGCCGAAGATGACGAACGTGATCAGCATGAACACGGCGCTCAACCCGAGCATGCGCAGGAACCCGTGGGGCTCATCCGGGCTGACGAACTGCGGCAGCAGGGCGAAGAAGAAGGTGGTGAGCTTCGGGTTGAGGATGTTGATCAGGATCCCGGTGGTGATCGTCTTCCTCGCGGAGGCCGAGACGTCGTCCTCCTCGTCGACGGCGAGCGCACCCTTGTCCCTGAGCATGCTCCACGCCATGTAGAGCAGGTAGGCCACGCCGAGGTATTTGAGGACGCTGAACGCGACCGCGCTCGTGTGCAACAGCGCGGCAAGACCCGTGATCGCAGCGGCCATGTGGGGGACGATGCCAAGCGTGCATCCGGCCGCGGCCACGAGGCTCGCGCGGGCGCCCCGGGCAAGGCCGGTCGCCAGGGTGTAGACGACACCGGTTCCCGGCGTGGCGACGACGATCAGCGAGATCAACAGGAACTCGACGCTCATCGCGCGCTCCCAGGATCACCCATCATCAATCGGTGAGATTAGCGGCGCCGGGGCCGCCGCAATCTCGCTGCGACCGCCCAGCGCAAGCCCTCTGACGGCTCGCCGCGACGTTCAGGGTTCCCTGCGAGAGCCCTCTGACGGACTCGAACCGTCGACCCCTTCCTTACCATGGAAGTGCTCTACCAACTGAGCTAAGAGGGCGTATTTGCAGGCTGATCGTCGGTGTCGGATGCCTGTCGGCGACAACCTCCCTGTGTCGCCGGCACACGATCCGACGCGCTCCGGCGAAGTCGCTGCGCCGCGAAGGGTAGCGCCGCGAGGCCCGCGCTGCCCATAGGACGCGGTCAGAAAGGCTGTCGGTCAGTGGGGTGCGGTGGCCGCTGCTCTGACCGGGGTTGAGGATGACCTTGGTCCAGCCGTCGTCGCGGTCGTCGCGATCACGTGTGAGGCGCCGGAGCAGGGCATCGATCGTCGCGCGCTTCTCGGGCCTGGCCGAAGCCGCCGTCGTCGACGCCGAGCTTGTCGGCCAGCGTCTCGTCGGCATCCTCGTCGCCGGCCCGGGGCACATCGATCGAGCTCGCCCGGTAGGCGTCGAGCGCCTGCCGCGCCTCGAGCACCGACTCCTTGGAGACCGCGAGCGCGTCGGTCGGCTCGCTGACCGTTGGGCCGCGCCCGAGGTCGACCGTTATCCGCTCGGCCATGCGCTGGACCTTCAGACCGAGCTCCTGCGGGTCGGGCGGGACGTGCACGGCCCAGGTCTTGTCGCGGAAGTAGCGCTTCAGCTCGCCGGTGATCGTCGGCACGGCATAGCTGGAGAACGCGGTGTGGCGGTCGACGTCGAAGCGGTCGATCGCCCGGACCAGCCCCAGGCACGCGACCTGGTAGAGATCCTCGAAGGACTCGCTCGTAACAGGAACGGTTGCTGTCAACCGTCAAGGTGCAGCGCGGCCAGGACTGAGAACGCATCGGCACGGACCGCTCAGTCGTGCTCTGGCGCGACCACGGCGTCGCGGCGACCTTCGCGGTCGCGTTCGAGGATGCGCAGGTCGCGCTCGACGGACGCGGGTACCGGCCGCCGGCTGCGGGCGACCCACGGCGCTCCCAGAGCGGCGGCGACGATGGCCCGCCGCGCCACGGGGTCGCGTCGGGCGCGGGCCGCCAGGCGTGCGCTCTCGCACACGGCGACTCGCAGCGGTCGCCGCAGCCAGAGCGCCCACAGGTCGTTCCGGGTGACGACCTCATCCCGCCCCGGGCGAGGGCGCGCGACGCCAGGGTGGTGGTGGGCGATCGCGGCGTCCAGGTAGCAGAGCGCCCACCCGGCGGTAGCGAGATCGATGCCGAGCAGCGTCTCCTCGCCTCCGATCCCGAATCGCCGTTCGAAGCCGCCGACGCTCAGGAAGGCCTCGCGTCGCACCGCGGCACCGCACGCGACGCACCCGATGATCCGCGGGCCCGGCAGGGCCGGGTCGGCCGCCAACGGGCTCTCGCGCATCCGCGCGCACGTGGGATCGAGTCGCTGCTCCGCGCCGACCAGGACCCGTCCGGCGACGAGCCCGAGCCGCGGATGTTCGGCGAAGGCGCCGGAGATGACGTCGAGCGCGTCGTCGGCCCACCACGAGTCGTCGTCGGCGAACGCCACGACCGGCGTGTCGAGCAGCTCCGCGCCCTTCGTTCGGCCGGCGGCCCCGAGATTCTGCTCCGAGCGGACGACCGTGAAGTCCGGGAAACGCCGGCGGACCGCAGCGGTGGTGCCGTCACCGGAGGCGTTGTCCACGACGACGACCCGCGGCCGTTGAGGGAGCCGACGCAGCCGCTCGAGCGTGGCCAGCAGCACGTCACGCCGATCGCGTGTGACGACGACGATTCCGACCGCGCTGGGTCGGCCGGGAACTCCTCGATGTTGTGTGGTGGCCACTTCGTCCGATCGGGTATGAACGCCCGGCTTTGCGAATCCTCGGCATCAACTCCGTCTTCCACGATCCTGCTGCGGCGCTTGTCGTGGACGGGGAGATCGTCGCTGCGGCGGAGGAGGAGCGCTTCAGCCGCCGCAAGCATGGCAAGGAGCCCGTGCCGTTCTCGACCTGGGAGATGCCCACCCAGTCCGCGCGATGGTGCATCGCGGAGGCGGGCCTCGTTGCCGCCGACCTCGACGCGGTGGCCTACTCGTACGACCCCGCGCTTGCGCCGATGCCTGGAGACGACATCACGGCCGACGGCTGGGAGGACCTGCGCACGCTGTACGCGCGCCGCGCGCCGCTGTTCCTCGCCACCGCGCTTCCGGGTCTCGACCCGGGGAAGGTGCGCTTCGTCGCCCACCACGTCGCGCATGCCGCCTCGGCGTACCTGACAACCGCGCAGCGCTCTTCCGCCGTCCTCGTCGTCGACGGCCGCGGCGAGACCGCGTCGCACCTCGCCGGCCACGTCCGTGACGGCGAGCTCGAGGTCCTCGCACGCCAGGCGCTCCCGCATTCGCTCGGCCTGCTCTACGAGGAGCTCACCGCGCACCTCGGCTTCCGTCGCTCGAGCGACGAGTACAAGGTCATGGCCATGGCCTCCTACGGGACACCGCGCTGGCTGGAGGAGTTTCGGCAGCTCGTGCGGGCGACGCCCGACGGTGGGTTCGTCGTCGAGGACGTGCGATGGCAGGACTACGCGCCCGCATCGGACGGCGGCGAGGACTTCGGCAGCGAGCACGCCGATCTGGCGGCGACCGTCCAGCGCCGACTCGAGGAGGTGCTGCTCGACCTCGCACGCTGGCTGCACGAGCAGACGGGCGAGCGGACGCTGACCATGGCCGGCGGGGTGGCGCTGAACTGCGTGGCCAACTCGCGGCTGTGGCGCGAATCGCCCTTCGACGAGGTCTGGGTGCAGCCGGCCTCCGGCGATGCTGGAACTGCCCTCGGCGCTGCGCTCCACGTGGCGCAGGAGCTGGGCGATCGCCCGCGACCGATGAGGAGCGCCGCCCTCGGGCGGTCCTGGGACGAGGACGAGCTGGAGAGCTGGCTCGACGCTGCAGACGTCGCGTACGAGCGCCCCGGCGACGTCGCCGAGGCGGTGGCCGAGGCGCTGTCTCGCGATGCGATCGTGGCATGGTTCGAAGGCGCCAGCGAATACGGCCCGCGTGCTCTCGGACACCGCAGCCTGCTCGCCGACCCGCGGCGCGTGGAGAACCTGGAGCGCCTGAACGACGTCAAGGGGCGGGAGCAGTTCCGCCCGGTCGCGCCGATGGTCCTCGCCGAGCGGGCGCCGGACATCTTCTCCAACGGTCCGATCCCCAGCCCGTACATGCTGTTCACGCACGACGTGCACCCGGACTGGCGCGGGCGCATCCCGGCCGTCGTACATGTCGACGGCACGGCCCGCATCCAGACCGTCGATCGTTCCGCCGAGCCGCTCGTCGCGCGGATGCTCGATGCGTTCGAGGAGCGCACCGGGGTCCCGGTCGTCGTCAACACGAGCCTCAACACCGCGGGACGCCCGATGGCCGACGACCCGCGCGATGCCCTCGAGTGCTTCGGGGCAGCGGCGGTCGACGTGCTCGCGATCGGGCCGTTCGTCCTTCGCCGCACCGCGGTGCTCGGTGCGGCACGCCCCTTCCTGGACCGGTCATCGGCATGACCGCTGCGTTCGACGTCGTCGTGCCCACGACGGGACGCACGTCTCTGCGCACGCTCCTCGAGGCGCTCCGTGACGGACATGGGCCGCATCCGTCGCGTATCGTCGTCGTCGACGACCGAGCGCGCGCGGACCGCCCGCTCTCGTTGCCGCAGGGCATCGACGTCGAGGTCGTCCGCGGACGGGCGGCCGGACCGGCCGCCGCGCGCAACGCCGGCTGGCGGGCGGGCGACGCCGAGTGGGTCGCCTTCCTCGACGACGACGTCGTGCCGCCTGCGGACTGGCTGCGGGCGCTGCGCCACGACCTCGCCGGGCTCGCGCCGTGGGTGGCCGGGAGCCAGGGGCGAGTCGACGTGCCGATGCCCGCCGGACGACGGCCGACCGACTGGGAGCGCAACGTCGGCGGCCTGAGCGAGGCCGCATGGGTGACGGCCGACATGGCATACCGGCGCGACGCACTGGTCCGCCTCGGCGGATTCGACGCACGCTTCGAGCGCGCCTACCGCGAGGACTCCGACCTCGCCCTGCGCGCCCTGCGAGCAGGCTGGCGGCTGGCCCGCGGAAGGCGACGCGTCGAGCATCCCGTCCCGCCGGCCGATTGGCGCGTGAGCGTCCGGCTGCAGGCCGGCAACGCCGACGATGTCCTCATGCGGGCGCTCCACGGGCCCGACTGGCGCGCCGCCGTGCAGGCGCCCCGCGGCCGTCTGAGAGCACACCTCGTCACGACCGGCGCCGGAGCCGCGGCTGTCCTCGGGCTGGCGTCGCGACGCCCGGCTCCGGCCAGCGCGGCGGGCGCCATCTGGGCCGCGCTGACGGCCGGGTTCGCCTGGCAGCGGATCGCGCCCGGACCACGGTCGCGCGTCGAGGTCGCACGGATGCTCGCCACGAGCATCCTCATCCCGCCGGCCGCAGCGGCGCACCTCGCCCGCGGGCTCGCGCGCCGCCGCGCCGCGCCGGCCCACCGGGCGCATGAGACCGGCCTCTCCTCCCGCGCCCTCGGGCCGCCCGTGCCGGCCCCCCCGAGCCTCCCCGAGGCCGTGCTGCTCGACCGCGACGGCACGCTGGTGATCGACGTCCCTTACAACCGCGACCCGGCGCGGGTCCAGTGCGTGCCCGGAGCGCTCGCCGCGGTCGACCGCCTGCGAGCCGCCGGTGTGCGGCTCGCGGTCATAAGCAACCAGAGCGGCATCGCGAGAGGACTCGTGAGCGAGGACCAGGTCAAGGCCGTCAACCGCCGCGTCGAAGATCTGCTCGGCCCCCTGGGGCCGTTCCTGTTCTGCCCGCACGGGGCCCACGAAGGCTGCGCGTGCCGGAAGCCCGCGCCAGGCCTCGTGCTCGCGGCCGCAGCGCGCCTCGGTGTTGCGCCCGAGCGCTGCACGATGATCGGCGACATCGGCAGCGACGTGGAGGCCGCGCGCCGGGCCGGCGCGGCGGGGGTGCTCGTGCCGACGGAACAGACGCGGCGTGACGAGATCGCGGCGGCCGACGTCGTGGCGCCGACCATCGGCGCGGCGGTCGACCTCGTCCTCGGCGCACGGCCCGGACCGGCGGCGGTCGCGGCATGACCCACGTCCTCTACGCCCGCATGGACAGCGAGGGAGACGTGCTGCTGCAAGGGCCGGCGGTGCGCGCCGTCGCCGCCGGGGCCGACCGTGTGACGCTGTTGTGCGGCCCACGGGGCGCAGCGGCCGCTGGGCTGCTGCCCGGGGTCGACGAGGTCCTGTGCCACCACTGCCCGTGGATCGACGCCCACCCGCAGCCCGTGACGCGTGCTGCGATGGACGCGATCGTGGCCGACGTCGCCGCCCGTCGCATCGACCAGGCGATCATCTCCACGTCCTTCCACCAGAGCCCGCTTCCGCTCGCGCTCCTGCTCCGTCTCGCCGGCATCGCGTCGATCGTGGCGATCAGCGTGGACTTCCCGGGCGCTCTGCTCGACGTTCGTCACCGCGTCGACGAGGACATCCACGAGGTCGAACGTGCGCTCAGCCTCGCCGCAGCCGCCGGGTACGGCCTCCCGCCAGGCGATGCGGGCCGCCTCGCCGCGCACGGCTGCGTGGCGCGCCAAGCGCCGGATCGGCCCTACGTGGTGGTGCACCCGGGCACGTCGGTGCCTGCCCGCGCGTGGCCGGCCGGGCGCCACGCCGAGCTCGTCCAGACGCTCGTCCACGGCGGTCGCCGCGTGGTCATCACCGGGGCGGCGAGCGAAGCGATCCTCACCGCACGCGTTGCCGGAGCGCCGCGGCCGGAGGTGGTCGACCTGGGCGGACGGACCTCACTGGCCGAGCTCGGCGGGGTCATCGCGGGCGCCGACGCGCTCATCGCCGGGAACACGGGGCCGGCGCATCTCGCCGCCGCCGTGGGGACGCCGGTCGTCTCGCTCTACGCGCCCACCCTGCCCGCCGTGCGCTGGCGCCCGTGGGCCGTCGCCCACGAGCTGCTCCATCGAGACGTGCCGTGCGCCGACTGCCGGGCACGAGACTGTCCCGTCGCCGGCCACCCGTGTCTCGACGACGTGACGGTGGACGAGGTCCTTGCCGCCCTGGAGCGGCTGGCCCCGGCCCGACCGCAGCGGGCGGCGGCATGAGGATCCTGCTCTGGCACGTCCACGGCTCGTGGACCACCGCGTTCGTGCAGGGCGAGCACGAGTACGTCGTGCCGGTGCTCGCCGACCGCGGCCCCGACGGTCGCGGACGGGCGCGGACGTGGGACTGGCCGGAGTCCGTCATCGAGCTCGAGCCCGCCGAGCTGCGCGATGCCGACCTCGACGTCGTGCTGGTCCAGCGCCCGCACGAGCTCGAGCACCTGGCCGAGGACTGGCTCGGGCGCCGCCCCGGGCGTGACGTGCCGTGCGTGTATGTCGAGCACAACGCGCCTCAGGGCCGGATTGCCGACATGCGCCACCCGGCCGCCGATCGCGGTGACGTCCTCGTCGTGCACGTCACCCACTTCAACGACCTGTTCTGGGACTGCGGCGTCGCGCGCACGCGGGTGATCGAGCACGGCATCGTCGACCCCGGTCGGCGCTACACCGGCACGTTGCCGCGCGCCGCCGTGGCCATCAACGAGGCGCGCCGCCGGGCCCGGGTGACCGGCACCGACCTCCTCGATCGCTTCGCCCAGACCGTTCCGCTCGACGTGTTCGGGATGGACGCCGCTGCGCTCGGCGGCATCGAGGACGTCACGCAGGATCGCCTCCACGACGAGCTCGCACGCCGCCGCGTGTACCTGCACCCGATCCGCTGGACGTCGCTCGGGCTCTCGCTGCTCGAGGCTATGCACCTCGGGATGCCGGTCGTCGCCCTCGCCACCACCGAGGCGGTCGAGGCGGTGCCCCAGGGCGCGGGCGTGATCTCGACCGACGTCGATGTCCTCGCCCGCGCGCTGCGCGCCTACGTCGACGACCCCGATCGCGCGATGGCGGACGGCGAGCGGGCGCGCGCCGCCGCGCTCCGGCGCTACGGCCTGCAGCGCTTCCTCGCCGACTGGGACGCCGCGCTCGCCGACGTGGTCAGCGGCGCGAGGGCCGCGGCATGAGGATCGCGATGGTCTCCGAGCATGCGAGCCCGCTCGCCGTGCTCGGCGGGGTCGACGCCGGCGGCCAGAACGTGCACGTCGCGGCGCTGGCCGGAGCGCTGGCCCGTCGCGGGCACGAGCTCGTCGTGCACACGCGCCGCGACGACCCGGCGCTGCCCGCGCGGATGAAGCTCGCCCCCCGCGTCACCATCGAGCACGTCGACGCGGGCCCGGCACGGCCGGTTCCCAAGGACGACCTGCTGCCGTACATGGACGCCTTCTCCGCCCGGCTCTGCGAGGCGTGGGGGCGCAGTCGCCCCGACGTCGTGCACGCCCACTTCTGGATGTCCGCCCACGCCGCGCTGCCGGCGGCGCGCGAGCACGGGATCCCGGTCGTGCAGACCTTCCACGCGCTCGGCGTGGTCAAGCGCCGCTACCAGGGCGACGTGGACACCAGCCCGTCCGAGCGCGTCGAGATCGAGCGCCGGATCGTGCGCTCGGTCGATCGGATCGTCGCGACGTGCACCGACGAGGTCTTCGAGCTCATGCGGCTCGGCGCGACCGGCGATCGCGTCACCGTGATCCCGTGCGGCGCGGACCTCAGGCGCTTCACGCCAGACGGCCCGAGCGAGCCACGGCGCGCGGGTCTGCGCCGGCTCGTGTGTGTCTCGCGGCTCGTCCAGCGCAAGGGCGTCGGCAACGTGGTCAGCGCGCTGGCGCGCGTGCCCGACACCGAGCTCGTCGTCGCCGGCGGCCCCGAGCGGGCCGAGCTCGAGGGCGACCCCGAGGCCCGGCGCCTCCTGCGGCTGGCGCAGGAGGCCGGAGTCGACGACCGCCTCGACCTGCGCGGGCGCGTCGACCGCGATGCGCTCCCGGCGCTGCTGCGCTCGGCCGACACGGTGGTGTGCGTGCCCTGGTACGAGCCGTTCGGCATCGTCCCCGTCGAGGCTATGGCCTGCGGCGTCCCGGTCGTCGCGTCGGCGGTGGGCGGCATGATCGACACCGTCGTCGACGGCGTGACCGGCGTGCACGTCGCACCCCGTGACCCCGACCGCCTCGCCGACGCCCTCAACGCGCTGCTGGCCGATCCCGAGCGCCGCGCCTCCTACGGCCGCGCGGGAGCGGCGCGCGCGCGCCGCGGCTACGACTGGGAGCGCATCGCGAGCGCGACGCTCGACGTCTATCGCGGAGTCGTCGACGGCTCAGAGCACGCCGCGCCCCGCGGGGCGGCGCGCGCGCACATCGCCGCGCTGCGTGGGGCGCTCGACGCGTTCGAGGCCGAGAGCGAGCGCCTGGAGCAGTGGGGTGAGCGGCTCGCCGACGCGCTCGTCGGAGGGGCCCGCCTGCTGGCCGCCGGCAACGGCGGCAGCGCGGCCGAGGCGCAGCACCTGACCGCGGAGCTGGTCGGCCGCTACGTGAGCGAGCGGCGACCGCTCTCGGCGCTGTGCCTCCACGCCGACACGTCCAGCCTGACCGCCATCTGCAACGACTACGGCATCGACGAGGGCTTCGCGCGGCAGGTGCGCGCGCACGGTCGCGAGGGGGACGTGCTCGTTGCGATCAGCACCTCGGGCCGCAGCGCCAACGTGCTCGCCGCGGTCCAAGCGGCCCGCGACCTGGGCCTCCGCACGTGGGCGCTGACCGGTCCCGGTCCCAACCCGCTCGCCGAGCTGTGCGACGACGCTCTGTGCGTGCCCGGCGCCACGCCCGCGACGGTTCAGGAGCTGCATCTCGTCGCCATCCACCTGCTGTGCACGGCCGTCGACCGTCGCGTCTCCGCGGGCGCCGTGCGTGCCGGGACCGCGCGGGCTCGGGCCGCGGTTCGCCGGCGGAAGGTCACGGTGTGAGCCGGCGCCCGCCCCTCGTCGTCGTCGGCGACGCGCTTCTCGACCGCGACGTGGAGGGCGTCGTCGAGCGTGTGGCGCCGGATGCCCCCGTTCCCGTCGTTGACGAGCGCGAGGTGCGCAGCCGGCCCGGTGGCGCCGGGCTCGCAGCGGTGCTCGCCACGTCGGAGGGGCGCAACGTCGTGCTGATCACCGCGCTCGGCGCCGACGCCGCCGGGCGTTGGCTGCGCTCGGCGCTCGTCGCAGCCGGCGTCGACGTGGTGGACCTTGGGCTCGGCGGGCCGACGCCCGAGAAGATCCGCGTGCGCGCCGGTGGCCAGTCGCTGCTGCGGGTCGATCGTGGCGGCACGCGCTCCGAGGTCGGGCCGCTGCGGGCCGCCGCGCGCGAGGCGATCGCCCGCGCCGGCGCGATCCTCGTCGCCGATTACGGGGGCGGCGTCGCCGCCGAGCCGGCCATGCGCCGGACGCTCGAGGTCGCGGCGCGGGCGGTCCCGCTCGTATGGGACCCGCATCGACGCGGTCCGGATCCGGTACGGGGCGCGATGCTCGTCACGCCGAACGCGGGCGAGGCCGCCTCGTTCGCCGCCGGAGAGGGGCACGCCGCGCTGCCGCGCCGGTGGGGCGCGGCCCACGTCTGCGTGACGCTGGGCGCCGAGGGCGCGCTGCTCGTCGACTCGGAGGGGCGGAGCACGGATGTCCCGACCGACCGCGCGACCGGCGGCGACCCGTGCGGGGCGGGCGACCGCTTCGCGTCGCGCGCGGCCGAGCTTCTGGCCGACGGCCTGGCCGTGGAGGCGGCGGTGGCCGGCGCGGTCGTGACGGCCAGCGCCTTCGTGGCGGCCGGCGGCGCGGCCGGCGTCGCGCCGCGAAGCGCGCCGCCGGCGCTGCACGTCGTCGCGGACGGGCTGCCGGCCGATGTGGCAGAGGTCGTTGCGCGGACCCGGTCCTGCGGCGGCACCGTCGTCGCCACCGGAGGCTGCTTCGACCTGCTGCACGCCGGGCACGTCCGCACGCTCGAGGCGGCCCGCCGCGAAGGGGACTGCCTGATCGTCCTGCTGAACTCCGACGCGGGGGTGCGCCGGCTCAAGGGCCCGCGCCGCCCCCTCGTCGCCCAGGCGGACCGCGCCGCCGTGCTGCGATCGCTGCGTCCGGTCGACGCGGTCCTCATCTTCGAGGAGGACACGCCCACGGCCGCGCTCGAGCGCCTGCGTCCCGACGTCTGGGCGAAGGGCGGCGACTACGTCGTCGACGACCTCCCCGAGGCAGAGGCGCTGGCGGGATGGGACGCGCGCATCGCGCTTCTGCCTCATCTCGCCGGCCGTTCCACCACACGACTCATCGAGGAGGCCGCCGTCCGTGCCGTCAGCTGACCTGGGAACCGTCATCGTCACCGGTGGAGCCTCCGGGCTCGGGGACGCCGTCGCGCATGCCGTCGCCGGCGCCGGGGGCACGCCCGTCGTGCTGGACGTCCGGGCACCCTCCAATGGCTTCGCCCACCGGGCCGTCGACCTGGCCGACACCCGCGCCGCCGAGGACGCCGTGCGTCGCGTCGGCGAGGACAGCGGCGACCTGCGCGGCGTCGTGACCGCGGCCGGCATCGATGCCTGCGGACGCCTCGACGACGTCGATCCTGCAAGCTGGGAGCGCGTCGTGGCGGTCAACCTGCTCGGAACCGCGGCGATCGCGCGCGCGGCGCTGCCGTTCCTCGAGCGCACGCGCGGGCGCATCGTCACCGTGGCCTCGACGCTCGGGCTGCGAGCGCTGAGCGATGCGACGGCCTACTGCGCCAGCAAGTTCGGCGTCGTGGGCTTCAGCCGCGCGCTGGCGGTCGAGACGCAGGGGCGCGTCGGGGTGACGATGCTCGTCCCCGGTGGCATGCGCACACCGTTCTTCGACGGCCGACCCGCGCAGTACATGCCAGGGCCCGACGCGCAGCTGAATCCTCCGGCGGAGGTCGCCGAAGCTGTCGTGTTCGCGCTCACGCGTCCCGCCGGGGTCGAGCTGCGCGAGATCGTGGTGACGCCCTCGACCGAACCGTCGTGGCCGTAGTCCTCGTCCTACGCGCGCTTGGGCTGGGAGACCTGCTGACCGCAGTGCCAGGGCTGCGCGCGATCGCTGCGGCGCTGCCGCACCATCGCCGCCTCCTCGCCGCACCGGCCTGCCTCGCTCCGCTCGTCGACCTCCTGGGCGACGGCTGGGAGGTGTCCCACCACCGCGGTCTTCTGCCGCTCAGCCGCTCGCTTTCACGCCCCGACGTCGCGATCAACCTGCACGGACGCGGCCCGGAGAGCCACCGCGTGCTTGCCGCGACCCAGCCGCGGCGGCTCGTCGCATTCGCCCATGCCGGGATGCCCGCGCACGCCGGACCGACGTGGCGCGCGGGCGAACACGAGGTGGAGCGCTGGTGCCGCATGCTGACGGAGAGCGGCGTCCCGGCCGACCCGTCCCGGATCGACCTTCCCGGCCCTTCCCTGTCCGCCCCGGCCGCTGCCCGCGGGGCGACGCTCCTGCATCCCGGCGCAGCCAGCGCTTCGAGGCGCTGGCCCGTCGGACGCTGGGCGTCGGTCGCGCGCGCCGAGCGAGATGCGGGTCACGACGTGGCGCTCACAGGCTCACCCGCGGAAGCGCACATCGCACAGGCGATCGCTCGGGCCGCGGGGCTGCCCCGATCCGCAGTGCTGGCGGGCCGCACGACGCTCATCGAGCTCGCCTCGGCCGTCGGTGCAGCGGAGCGGGTCGTCTGCGGGGACACGGGTGTCGCCCACCTGGCGACGGCACTCGGCACCCCCTCCGTGGTCCTGTTCGGGCCGACGGCGCCAGCCGAATGGGGCCCGCCGCCGGATCGCGAGCGCCATCGCGTCCTGTGGGCAGGCGCCCGGGGCGATCCGCACGCTGCCACCCCGGACCCCGGCCTCCTGCGCATCGACGTGGACGACGTTCTCGACGCGTTGTCCACGGCCCGTGCGAGCAGGCCGGCCGGGTTGATCCGCTTCAGCGCTTGATGCGCGCGACGTCGCAGTCGCGAACGCGCTACCCACCGCTTCACGGGTGGGAATCACTCAGCCGCGACCGACGCGGAGGCGCTCCGGACCCAACGGGGCAGGGGTAGGCTCCTGCGCAGGGTGCCCGTCGACGTCGTCTACCGGATCGAGCAGCCCCACCGGACGGGGATGCTGGCCCGGGTCTGTCGGGCGATCGCCGACGGCGACGGGCTGATCGGCGACGTCACCACCGTGTCGATCGGCGCGGCGCGGTCGGTGCGCGACATCGCCGTGCAGGTTCGCGACGCGGCGCAGGCCGAGCGGCTGGCGGAGATCCTCAGCTCGCTCGACGAGGTTCGCGTGCTCGAGCACCACGACCCCGCGCTGAGCGCGCACGAGGGCGGCAAGCTGAAGGTCGTCCCGCGCGTGCGCGTGGACAGCCTGCAGGACCTGCGCGACGTCTACACGCCGGGCGTCGCCCGGGTCGCGCAGGCGATCGCCGATGATCCGCGGCTGGCCGGGCGCTACACGAAGATCGGCCGCACGGTCGGGATCTGCACGAACGGTACGCGCGTGCTCGGGCTGGGCAACCTCGGGCCGGTGGCCGCCATGCCCGTGATGGAGGGCAAGGCGCTGATCTACGGCGGCTTCGCCGGCCTCGACGCGGTCCCGATCGTCATCACCGACACCGCGCCCGAGGCGTTCGTCCAGACCGTGCTGCGGATCGCGCCTAGCTTCGGCGCGATCCATCTCGAGGACATCCAGGTGCCCGAGTGCTTCGAGATCGAGACGCAGCTCATCGCCCGGCTCGACGTGCCGGTGATGCAGAACGACGTCCACGGCGCGGCGGTGGCCACGCTCGCCGCGATGCTCATCGCCTGCCGTCGGCTCGACCGCCGTCTGGAGACGCAGACCGTCGGCCAAATCGGGCTCGGCGCGTCGGGCGTCGGCATCGCGCGGCTGTCGGCCGACGCGGGCGTGCGGGGCGTCCTGGCCAGCGATCCCGACCCCGCCGCGCAAGCCCATGGGCTCGCCTTCGGGCTCGAGGTGGTCGAGCTCGACGAGCTCATGGCCCGCTCTGACATCGTCGTGGCCTCCAGCGGGGTGCCGGGGCTGATCGGCTCCGAGCAGGTCCGCCAGGGCCAGGTCATCCTCGCGCTCAGCAACCCCGAGCCCGAGATCGACCCGAGCATCGCGCTGCGCGCCGGCGCCGCCTTCGCCGCCGACGGCGCAATGGTCAACGACGCGCTGGCGTTCCCCGGGATCTTCCGCGGCGCGCTGATGTGCGGGGCGCCGGTCGTCTCCACCGGAATGAAGCTCGCCGCGGCCGATGCCATCGCCCGGCTTGCCCAGGAGCTCGAGCTCGTCCCCAGCCCGCTGGATCGTCGCCTGCACCGCGAGGTCGCCGCCGCCGTGGCCGACGCCGCGCGCGACGAGGGGCTCGCCCGGCCCGACCGGGTCCCCGCGGGGCTCGAGGCGTGACCGGCGATCACGACCACGTCGAGGGCGCGCACTCCCACGCCGAGAGCCTCAACCCCGCGCTCGAGGACGCGCGCTTCTGCCCGCGCTGCGGCGCGACGCCCGAGGTCGACTTCCCGCGCTCGCTGCACTGCGCGTCGTGCGGCTACGCCGCGTTCTTCAACCCCAAGCCGGTCGCGTGCGCGATCCCGCGCGAGCCCGACGGACGCGTCTGGCTGCTGCGCCGCGGGTTCGACCCCGCGGCCGGTCGCTGGACGTTCCCCGGCGGCTTCGTCGACCTCGGCGAGTCGGTCGAGCAGGCCGCCCGGCGCGAGGTGCGCGAGGAGCTCGAGATCGACGTCGAGCTGCGCAGGCTCGTCGGCGTCTACTCGCGCGCCGAGGATCGCGTGCTGCTCGTCGTCTTCGACGCCGTCCCGCACGGCGTGCCGAGCACGACGCCTGAAGCGCCCGAGGTGCGAGCCTTCGCCCCGGCCGAGGTGCCGTGGGACGAGCTCGCGTTCTGGTCCACCGAGCGCGCACTGCGCGACGTGCTCGGCGAGGACGGCGCGGCGGCCGGCTGAGGCGTTAGAAGCGACCTCGTCCGAAGAGGCCGAGCACGAGCAGGACGAGCAGGATGATGAGGATCAGGGTGATGGTGCCGATGGCCATCGGAGGTGCCATGGGGACTCCCTTCCAGGGTCGGGGTACTCACAGGGATCCCCTTTCTGGAGCACCGCCAAGCGGCCGCGGCTGCTTCTAGGCGCGAGCGGCCTCGTCGCTGGGCGCCGACGCGCGCTCGCGCGCCGTCACCGTCGTCACGGGCAGGCCGAGGCCCGAGACCTTGCTCGGCAGGTCGAGCTTCAGCCACTTCGACGCCCGCGCGGGCAGGGTCGAGAGGATCACCTCGTCGAAGCCGTGGAGGTTGATCGCGTCCTGGATCGCGTTCATCGGCGACGGGTCGCCGATCATCCCCGCCACCGGCGCGCCGGCCGCCTCCTCGAGCAGCGGGAGCGCCAGCTCGAGCACCTGCTCGGCCTCGCTGGACCCCTGGTCCTCGGCGTCGACCAGCGCGTGCAGGCCGTGGGCCGCGTTGGGCACGAGCAGCGTGAACGCCGTGCGGCCCTTGGCCGCGCGCTCGCGCACCGCCTCGAGCAGTGCGGGTGTGGCCGCGGTCTTGTGGGCGACGACGAGGACGCGCGCGGGCGCGGACGACTCCATGCCGAACTCCTTTTCCGACTGGCCGGACTGCCACGGATGCTACGCTCCAAGCTAATTCCTTGAGTCCAAGGCTTTGGAGCAAGCAAATGTCCGAGCAGTCCTCCTCCACCACCCTCGTCGAGAACGTCATCCGCGCCGCGTCGCACCTCGAGCCCGAGCTCGAGGAGGCGCTGGCCGAGCACGGCCTCACGCGGCCGAGCTACCTCGTGCTGCTCGCGCTCCATGGCGCCGAGGGCGACAGTCTGACCCAGCGCGACCTGATGGCCAGCGTCCAGCGCACGAGTGGCACCCTGAGCGTCCGCCTGGCCCGCCTGGAGCGCGCCGGCTACGTGAGCCGCGAGCGCGATCCCGACGATCGCCGCGGCGCGATCGTCACCCTGACCGAGAACGGTCGCCGGCGCGTCGAGGCTGCGCGACCGGCCTACGAGGAGACCGCCGCGCGGCTCGCCGCCGGCCTGCCCGACGACGACCGCACCGCCTTCGCCGAGCGCGTCTCTCGCTGGCTCGGCTTCTTCGAGCCCGACGACCGCGTCGCGCCTCGCCTCGGCGTCGCCGTCGCCCCGGCCGCGGTCGCGCAGCGCATGCGCCGCGCGGTCGGCCTGCCCGACCGCCAGGGCGTGCTCGTCCTGCGCGTGAAGCGCAACAGCGCGGCCGAGGATGCGGGCCTCGCGCGCGGCGACCTCGTCGTCGCCGCGGCCGGCGATGACGTCCACACGATCGGCGACCTGCACCGCGCCGTCGCCCACGCCGGCCCCACGCTGGGGCTCGGCATCGTGCGCGGCGTCGAGGAGCGCGCCGTGGACGTCACCCTGCATACCGCCTGAGTGGGTCGCGCCGGGCCCACAGCCACAGCCGGTCGGCGCGCCTTGGTCAACGCCGACGGGCACATCCCGTCGGCGACGGTGAAGGTGGTCTAGCCGATCTTCTCGAGGTCCACCTCGAACACCAGCGTGGCGTTCGCGGGGATGTCGGGCGGCTGGCCCTGCGCGCCGTAGGCCATGTCCGGCGGGATGGTGAGCTTGCGCCGGCCACCGACCTTCATGCCGACGATGCCCTCGTCCCAGCCGGCGATGACCTGGCCGGAGCCGAGCGTGAACTGGAACGGCTTCTCGTCGTTGTCCCACGACGCGTCGAACTGCTTGCCGTTGGAGAACAGCACGCCCACGTACTGGACGGAGACCTGGTCGCCCGTCTTGGCCGCCGCGCCGTCGCCCTCGATGAGGTCCTCGACCTTGAGCTGCGCGGGGGCCGAGCCGCTGGAGCGCGGGATCTTGGGCTTCTGGTCGAGGTCGCGCTCGCCGGCTGTCGGCTCGAGCTTCGTGGCCGTCGGGGCGGGCGCGTCGGCGGCCGCGGTCTGCGTCGACTGCTGCTTCTCGGCCGTCTCGGCGAAGCGGTCGGCCGCGCTCTCCTGGGCGCTCTCGCCGCAGCCGGCGAGCGCCAGCGCCAGCGCCAGGGCGGCCGCCAGCGGTGCCGCTGCACTGATTCTCGGCATGCTCATGATGGCGGGGGAAGGATTCGAACCTTCGAAGGCTGAGCCACCTGATTTACAGTCAGGCCCCTTTGACCGCTCGGGAACCCCGCCGGGCGCGTGACAGGGTAGCGACCGCGACGCCGCCGGGTGTCGGCGGCGCCGCGACAGAAACCGGGCCTCAGCTCGCGTCTCGCAGGCGCTGCGCCTCGGGCAGCGACTCGAGCTTCTTCAGGGTGTGGTTCTCGATCTGGCGGATCCGCTCGCGCGTGACGTTGAACGCGCGACCGACCTCCTCCAGCGTCCGCGGGCGACCGCCGGTCAGCCCGAAGCGCATCTCGATGACCTCGCGCTCGCGCTGGGGCAGCGCGGCCAGCGCGCGGTGGACGTTCTCCTTGCGCAGGTTCTCCGAGGCGATCTCGAACGGCGACTCGGCCGTCTGGTCCTCGACGAAGTCGCCGAGCTCGCTCTCGTCCTCCTCGCCGATCGGCTTCTCGAGCGAGATCGGCTGCTGTGACATGCGCAGGATGTCGCGCACCTCGCGCTGCGTGCATTCGAGCTCGGCGGCGATCTCCTCGGGCGTCGGCTCGCGGCCGAGCGACTGCACGAGCTGGCGCTCGACGTGCACGACCTTGTTGAGCTTCTCGACCATGTGGACGGGGATGCGGATCGTGCGGCCCTTGTCCGCGATCGCCCGGGTGACCGCCTGGCGGATCCACCAGGTCGCGTACGTCGAGAACTTGTAACCACGGCGATAGTCGAACTTCTCGACGGCCCGGATCAGGCCCAGCGAACCCTCCTGGATGAGGTCCAGGAACGTCAGGCCGCGACCCAGGTAGCCCTTGGCGATCGAGACCACGAGGCGCAGGTTGGCCTCGACCATCTGCGTCTTGGCGACCATGTCGCCGCGCTCGATGCGCTTGGCCAGGTCGACCTCCTGCTGCGCGGTGAGCAGCGGGACGCGACCGATCGAGCGCAGGTAGAGCCGCAGCGAATCGAGGCTCGGCTCGACGGTCAGGTCGATCTCGGGCTTCTTCGGCGCCTCCGATGCGGCCTTCGAGCGCGCCTCGGCCGCCGCCTCGACCTTCTGGCCCTCCGATGTGGCGGGCCGGCCGTCGGCGCCGACGACGTCGATGCCCTGCTCCTCCAGGTGGCTGTGGAGCTCCTGCACCTGCTCCTTGGTGACCTCGACCTCCTCCAGCGTGGCCGCGATCTGCTCGAAGGTCAGGAACCCGCGCTCCTGGCCATCGGCGACAAGCTGCCGCAGGTCGTCCATCTCCCAGATGGGCGCCTCGTCAGCAAGAAGAACCTCTGTCTTCGTGCTCAACTCCCCAAGAACCCCTCGCGTGTGGGACGAGCAGGCCCATCGAGGCCCCTACGTCCGTTCTCCCTCTCCGTTGTCCTTGCGCCCGTGGCGCGGCCGCGACCTGGTCGCGAGGGGCTGAGCCTTGTGATCCTCGCGCGCGTGGGCGGAGGGACTGACAGCCGAATGCTGGTGAGTGATAGCACAAGCTGTGGGGATGTCCAGCGGGCCGGGGCACCCACGGCGCTACTCTGACCCCCAGTCCGATGGAGTCGACGACCGCCCCCACGCCGCCCGACGTCCAGGCCTCGAGGCCGACCGTGCACGTCTCGCTCTCGCGGGTCGGCGTCACCGGGGTGGAGAAGATCATCCGCATCGCCGGCCACGACGGCCACCCGCTCCTCTTCGCGGCCAACCTGGAGTGCTTCGTCGACCTCGGGCCCAAGCAGAAGGGCGCGCACATGTCGCGCTTCGAGGAGGTCGTCAACGATGTCATCGGCGAGGTGATCATCAACCAGACCGGCTTCAAGGCCGAGCAGCTCGCCCAGCGCATCGCCGAGGAGGTCCGCGAGCGCCAGGAGGCCCTGCGCGCCGAGGTGACGATCGCCGCGCGCTACCCCGAGCACAAGCCGGCCCCGGTCTCGGGCATCAAGACGCAGGAGATCTACACGCTGTTCGGCTCGGCCGCGGCGAGCGAGAGCGGCACCCGGCGGCTGGTCGGCGTGGCCGCCCAGGGCATGACCGCCTGCCCGTGCGCGCAGCAGATCGTTGCCGGGCGCGCGCGCGAGCGGCTGACCGCCGACGGCTTCTCCGACGACGAGATCGGCCGGATCTTCGACGCCGTCCCGGTGGCCACGCACAACCAGCGCGGGCTGGGGACGCTGCACATCGGCTGCGGCGAGGGCTGCGACACCGAGCTCGAGGCGAGCACCCTGCTGCAGATCGTCGAGGACTCGATGTCCAGCGAGATCTACGAGCTGATGAAGCGCTCCGACGAGGGCGCCGTCGTCGAGAAGGCCCATCGCCGGCCACGATTCGTCGAGGACTGCGTGCGCGAGATGATCCGCGGAGTGGCCGAGTCGCTCGGCCACCTGCCCGACGACACCTTCGTCTCCGCCCGCCAGGAGAACCTCGAGACGATCCATCAGCACAACGTCGTGGCCGAGCGCTTCGGGCTGCTCGGCGAGCTGCGCGACGAGCTGGGCTCGGGCCGCCACCTCGCGCATCACACGTCGATGCGCGAGTGGCTGGACGCCAACGGCCGCTGAGCCGCCGACCCGCGCCTCAACCGTCGAGCGGCGTGGCCGGGGCGGTCCGCGTCACGCCGATGCTGGCCACGACCACGAGCCCGATGGCCACCAGCTCGCGCGCGCCGAGGCGCTGGCCGAGCACGACGAAGCCGGCCAGCGCGGCGAACGCGGGGTCGAGGCTCATGAGGACGCCGAAGACGTTCGCCGGCAGCCGGCGCAGCGCCTCGACCTCGAGCGAGTAGGGGATCACCGAGGACATCACGGCGACCAGCGCGCCGACGAGCAGCGCCTCGGTGCCCAGCAGGTCGGCGCCCGCCGCCCCGATGCCGGGGACGAGCGGCACGAGCACCGCGACCACGGACGCCATTGCCAGCCCGGTGCTGCCGCGGAACAGCTCGCCGGTGCGCTGGGCGAGCAGGATGTAGGCCGCCCACGCGGCCGCGGCGGCGAGCACGAAGGCCAGCCCGACCGGATCGACCCCGCCGGCCCCGAAGGGGTTGGCGAGCAGCAGGATCCCGGCGGCGGCGAGCGCCACCCACATCAGGTCCAGGCGCCGGCGCGAGAGCGCGACGGCGACGCCCATCGGACCGGCGAACTCGATCGTCACCGCCACGCCGAGCGGGATCCGGTCCAGCGCCTCGTAGAAGCACAGGTTCATCACGCCCAGCGCCAACCCGAAGGCGAGGATCAGGCGCAGCGAGCCGGGCGGATGGCCGCGCAGCGGCGGGCGCCACAGCGCAGCCAGCACGATCGCCGCGAACGCCAGCCGCAGCAGCGCGGTGCCGGCCGGGCCGACGTCGTCGAAGAGCGTCGCCGCCACCGCGCCGCCGAACTGGACCGACGTGGCCGCGGTGAGGACGAGCAGCGGCGCCGGGACCGGGTCGAGGGCGGCGATCCCACGCTCGGGCTCGCCCGGCTCGGGGCCTACGGCTTCAGCCGGTGCCCGGTCCGGAACAGCCATGCGCTCCACGCTACGACGGCGGCGGCCAGCACGCCGCAGACCAGGAGCGACAGCGCCACGCTGACGTCGCTCGATCCCAGGAACCCGTAGCGCACCGCGTTGAGCAGGTAGAAGATCGGGTTGAGGTGGCTCAGCTCGTGCCACGGCGAGGGCAGCTCGTCGACCGAGTAGAAGACCCCGCCCAGGAACGACAGCGGCAGGATCACGATGTTCGTCACGAACGCCGTGTGGTCCCACGAGTTGGCGTAGATCCCGACGACGACGCCGAACGACGAGAACAGGACGAGCACGAGCGCGACAGCGGCCACGAGCACGAGCGGCTCGCGGATCGGGACGTCGACGAAGGGCAGGATGCAGGCCAGCAGCCCGCCGCCGATGAGCAGCGCCCGCACCACCCCGCCGAGCGACAGCGCGAGGTTGACCTCCCATCCGCGCATCGGGGCTGCCAGCACGTCGTTGAGGTAGCGGTCGAAGCGGGCCTGGAAGACCGAGGCCGAGTTGTTGGCGTAGGTGGCCTGGATCATCGCCATCGTGATCAGGCCCGGCACGATGAACACGTCGTAGCGAACACCGCCGATCTCGCTGATGCGCGAGCCCAGCGACAGGCCGAAGACGAGGATGAAGAGCAGCGAGGACAGGATCGGGGCCACGACGGTCTGCGTCCACAGCTTGAGCACGCGGTGCGTCTCGCGCGCGGACAGCCACAGCAGCCCGCGGTGGCGGTCGGCCCGCGCGCTCAGGACGCCATCGCCTTGACGTAGACGCCGGCCAGCGAGTCGGCCGCCCAGGTCTCGCGCAGGTTGGAGGCGCTGTCGCGCGCCAGCAGCCGGCCGCCGCGGATCAGCGCGATCTCCTCGCACAGCTCCTCGGCCTCCTCGAGGTAGTGCGTCGTGAGCAGGATCGTCGTGCCCGTCGCGTGCAGCCGGCGGATGTAGGCCCACAGCTCGAGGCGCAGCTCGTAGTCGACGCCGGCCGTCGGCTCGTCGAGGATGACCAGGCGCGGCTCGTGCATGAGCGCGCGCGCCAGCAGCAGGCGCCGGCGCATGCCGCCGCTGAGCATCGGCGCGCGCACGTGGGCCTTCGCGCGCAGATCGAAGACGTCCATCATCTCGGCCGCCCGGCGGCGGGCCTCGGCGCGAGCCATGCCGTAGTAGCCGCCGTGGTAGCGCAGCGTCTCCTCCACGTCGAGGAAGCGGTCGAGGTTGACGTCCTGCTCGGCCAGGCCGACGCTACGCCGCGCCGCCCTGCTGTCGTGGGGCGCACCGAACACGCCGATCTCGCCCTCGCTGATCCGGATCAGGTTGCAGACCGCGCTGATCAGCGTGGTCTTGCCCGCGCCGTTGGGTCCGAGCAGCCCGAAGAACGCGCCGTCGGGCACGTCGAGCGTGAACCCGTCGAGGGCGAGGAAGCCGTTGTCGTAGCGCTTGGTGAGGCGCGTGAGCTGGAGCGCGGGGCCGGGCATGCGATCCGGGCGAGGGTACTCGGGGCCCGGGCCCTCGCCCGTCCCAGGATGTTGATCACGCAAGCTCGGAAGCGAAGGCCTCCTCGTCTCCGCCCTCGGCCTCGGCTGCATGGGCATGTCGGAGGGATGCGGGCGGTCGGCCGTCAGCCGCGCGTCAGGCATACGGCACGGTGGTTGCGGTCGACCGCGTCCCGGCGGTAGAAGAGCATTCGGTGGCGCCCGCCTCGCCGACCGCGACTCGACCCGACCCGACACGAGAGGGACCTCATGCACGGTGCCATTCGTCTGCGACGTCCGACCGTGCTGGCCTTCGCCGCCGGCGTGGCGCTGGCCGCGACCGCCGCCCCGCCGGCGCTCGCGGTCAGCGACACGACGACCGCCGGTGAGACTCAGATCACCTTCCATCCGTTCACGATGCCGACCAACAGCGGCTGCGTCTTCTTGCCGGCGGACGGCAGCTACAACTGCGACCCGGTCAACGTGATCTTCCCCGGCCGTTCCCCCGGACAGGTCCGCGACCTGCTCCGCACGCGCGGGTGGACCACATTCGATCTCGGCAGCAGCCAGCGCCTGCACTTCGCCGGCTCCACGCTCTACGCCCAGGACGTGCAGGTGTTCCGGCCGGACGGGCGCAACTCCGCCGGCCAGAGCCTTCGCTATCACGTGCGGCTCTGGCTCGTGCGCGGCGCCGCCACGACGGTGACGGTCGGAGCCGTGCACCACGAGGCGCGCCAGGGGTTCTCCGACATCATCGACAAGAGCTGGGAGGACTCGGAGTCGTTCATGGCCGGGCAGCTGTGCGCGCCGGGCGCGTGTCCCGAGAACGCCGCGCTGCCCACGCAGCTCGGCATGCAGGGTGGCGGCACGACGTGGCGCCGCTGGACGAACGATGCGCGGCCGACGGTGATTCCCTGAGCGTGCCCTCCCCCGCGCCGCCCGGCGCAGGGCGGAGCACAGCTGCTCGCTAGGGTGCGGGCATGCCCCTCGTGCCCACGGTCATCGAACGCAGCTCCCGCGGTGAGCGCGAGTACGACATCTTCTCGCGGCTGCTCAACGAGCGGATCATCTTCCTCGGCTCGGCCGTCGACGACCAGGTCGCCAACCTGATCGTCGCCCAGCTCCTGCACCTGGAGTCGGCCGATCCGGACAAGGACATCTCGATCTACATCAACTCGCCGGGCGGGTCGATCTACGCCGGCCTCGGCATCTACGACACGATGCAGTTCATCAAGCCCGACGTGTCGACGATCTGCTGCGGGATCGCCATGTCGATGGGCTCGCTGCTGCTCGCGGGCGGCGCGAAGGGCAAGCGCATGTCGCTGCCCAACAGCCGGATCCTGATCCACCAGCCCTCGGCCGGCTTCGAGGGCCAGTCGAGCGACATCGAGATCCACGCGCGCGAGATCCTCAAGACCCGTGCGCGGATCGACGAGATCTACGCCCACCACACCGGGCGCCCGATCGAGGACGTCCACCGCGACATGGAGCGCGACCGCTTCTTCATCCCCGAGGACGCCGTCGAATACGGCCTCATCGACCGCGTCATCGAGCATCGCTGGAGCGCGTCGTAGAGCGGAGCCCCGCGATGGCCTTGGGCACCGCGCTGCACGTCCGCCCGGCGCGCCGCGACGACGCCGCCGCGGTCTGTGCGATCTACAACGCCGGGATCGCCGGCGGCCAGGCGACGTTCGAGACCCGCGGCCGGAAGCCGCGCGAGGTCCTGGAGTGGTTCGACGACGACCTGCCCTTCGTGGTCGCCGTCGACGGCGAGGACCGCGTGATCGGCTGGGCCCGGGTGAGCCCGTACTCCGACCGCTGCGTGTACAGCGGCGTCGGCGAGCACGGCGTCTACGTCGATCCCGCCGCCCGCGGGGCGGGCGCCGGGCGGCGGCTGCTGGACGAGCTGATCGCCGCGGCCGAGGCGGCCGGGCTGTACAAGCTCACGAGCCGAGTGTTCGCGACCAACGAGGCGAGCCGGGCCGTGCACCGCGCCGCGGGCTTCAGCGAGGTCGGCGTCCAGCGGCGCCATGGGCGGATCGGTGGCGAGTGGGTGGACTGCGTGCTCGTCGAGCGGCTGCTCGGGCCGGCCGCCGAGGACTGACCCGGACGCCTACGAGATCGTGTGCTCGATCACGCCGAGCGACTCGATCTCCATGCGCACGACGTCGCCCGCCTGCAGGAAGCGGGGCGGGTCCATGGCCATCCCCACGCCGCTCGGCGTCCCGGTCAGGAGCAGGTCGCCGGGCTCGAACGTGCACGTCTCGGCGATGAAGCCGATCAGCTCCTCGATGCCGAAGATGAGGTCGTTCGTGCGCGAGTCCTGGCGCAGCTCGCCGTTGACCCAGGTGCGCAGCCGCAGGTCCTCGGGCTCGTCGACGTCGTCGGCCGTCGTCACCCAAGGCCCGAACGGGCAGAAGCCGTCCGCGCCCTTGGCGCGCGTCCACTGCGGCTCGCGGCGCTGGAGGTCGCGCGCGCTGACGTCGTCGGCCACCGTGTAGCCGGCGATCTGCCCGCCCGCGCCCATGACCACCGTGAGCTCGACCTCATAATCCAGCCGCCGCACGACCTGTGGGCAGCGCACCGTCCCGAACGGCGGCGCGGCCGAGGTCGGGAGCTTGAGGAAGACGACGGGCGCCTCGGGCAGCTCGCGGCCCTGCTCCTCGGCGTGAGCGCGGTAGTTCCAGCCGATGCAGAAGATGGCCCGCGGGACGTGCGGCGCGAGCAGGGTCACGTCGGCCAGCGGGAGCGACTCGCCGTCGGCCGGCGTGAGATCGCCCGACGCGAGGCGATCGAGGACGGTCGAGCCGTCGTCGAAGGCGACGACCAGCTCGTCGCGGACCTCGCCGGCGCGAGGGGTGTCGTCGCTGCGGGTGGTGAACGTTGCGAGCCTCATGGCCGCGGCACGCTACCCGCCCGGCGGCGCGTCGTGCCGCGCGAGCGCGGCGAGCGCGTCGTGCACGACGGTGTCGCGCGCCGCGGCCTCGGGGTCCGTCCAGTGCCAGCGCACGCCGTCGTCGATGGCGAAGCGCGGGTCGCCGTGCGGGCGGACCTCGTCGACATCGAGTGCGACGGCGGCAACGGTGTCCGCGCCGGGCAGCGCCTCGCGGAGCACGCGGGCGCGCCCGTGAGCCGTGAAGGCCACGTCCTCGCCGGAGAGCAGCGTCAGCGTGCACCGCGGCTCGACCCGCAGCCGCGCGTAGGACCCGCGCGAGCGCGCGAGCGCGAAGACGATCCGCTGGTCGCCGCCGCGCACCGCGGTCGAGACGGGTATCGCGTGCGGGGCGCCGTCGCGCACCGTCGACAGGATGGCCACCGCGCCGGGCGGCCAGTGCGGCAGCGAGTGAGCGATGGCTACTTGGGGACAGGCGGAAGCGGGCGCGCGGATCGCGTGCGGCGGGTGCGGCGCTTGGCGCCCGGTTCGCTCGCGCGTTCGACCCGCTTCTTCTCGAAGCGAGCGCGCTCCTCGTCCGTCATCTGGCGGATGGTGAGCGAACCGTCGTCGAGCTGCTCCTGCATGCGCTCGAGCTTGACCTGGCGCTGTTCCGCCTCACGTTCCCGCTGCGTCTTGGGAGCCATATGCAAGGAATTCTACCCCGGCGGATCGGCCGCACACACCGGGTGGACGGACGGCGGCGCGCCGCCCCTGGGCGGGCGGCGCGCGCGTCCGGCGGCGCTCAGCGGCGGCGGTCGTCGGGCGGCACGGTGGCGTCGCGCTCGGCGGCCACGCGCTCCTCGTCCCGCGTGCGCGCCGGGTCGTCCCGGTCGTCGGTGGTGAAGCGATCGCGGGTCTCGTCGCCGTCCGTCATGCGCTCGCGCTCGGTCTCGAGCTCGTCGTCGGCCAGCCCGCGCTCGTGCAGGCGCGCGCGTGCCTCGTGCAGCTCGGCCTCGGCGCGCTCGCGCGCGGCGTGCTGCTCGGCCGCCTCGGCCTTGGCGACGCGCTGCTGCGCCTGGTCGCGGTGAGCGCCGGCGACCTCGCCGCGGCGCTGCTCGAGCTCGCGCTCGCGAGCCTTTGCCCTGGCGCGCGGCATGACGAACATCACGGCCAGCAGAATCACTGCGGCGACGACCACGATGAGGATGATGGCGGTGGTCATGGACGCTCCTTAAATTGGGTTGCCCTTCCCGGATACCCGCCCGTGTGGGGGCGGAAGCGCGCCGGGCACAACCCGGGACGGTCTCGTCCCGGGTGGCTGGTGGTGCGTCGGCGGTCGTGGGCGCTCAGGCCTCGACGGGCGTCGGGGCCGTGGTCGCCGTCGAGGCGGCGGCCGCCGCGGAGGCGAGCTTCTGCTGCTGGCGCTCGGGGGTGATCCGCACGACGTCCGTGACCAGGCCGACCTTCTCCATCAGCGCGATGAGCCAGCCCGAGGGGTCCAGCTCGAGGCGGCGCAGACCGTGCCTGGCCGAGCGCGGGAAGGCGTGGTGGTTGTGGTGCCAGGCCTCGCCCATGCTGGGCAGCGCGAGCCACCACACGTTGGTCGAGCGGTCCTCGACGTCGAAGCGCCGGCGCCCGAAGAAGTGGCAGATCGAGTTGATCGACCAGGTCACGTGGTGCAGCAGGAAGACGCGCACGAGCCCGCCCCACAGGAGGCCGGTGAGTGCACCCGTGAGCTCACCGGTGATCAGCCAGCCCGCGGCGAACGGCACGGCGAGGCCGAGGGCGACGAGCGCCAGGAACGACGTGTTGATGGCGCGCATCCCGCGATCCTCGACGAGGTCCTTCGCGTAGCGCTGGCGCTCGGCCTTGCCGTGGTCGGTGACGAGCCAGCCGACGTGCGCGTGAATCAGGCCGCGGAAGGCACCGACGATCCCCTTGCCCTGGCCGACGTGGGGGCTGTGGGGGTCGCCCTCCTCGTCGGTGTGCGCGTGGTGCTTGCGATGGTCGGCCACCCAGTTGATCACCGGGCCCTGCACGGCCATCGAGCCCGCGGCGGCGAACAGGTACTCGACCGGCTTGGACGTGCGGAAGGAGCGATGGGTGAGCATGCGGTGGAAGCCGACCGTGATGCCGAAGGCCGTGAGCAGGTACATGACGGCCAGCAGCGCGAGGTCATGGACCCCGACGACCTCGTTCCAGAACACCACGATCGCGGCGAGGATCACGAGCGGGGGCAGGATCACCGTGAGCAGGTTGGCGATGCGGGCGCTTTTCGACATGTCTTTGACCTTATGACGCAGGTTGGCGAACTTGTTGCACCATCCCCACGTCTGACCGCCGCCAATCTGTAGGTTGCCGCTAAATGTCCGCTGACCTCCCGCCGTCGCTCGCCGCCGCCCTGCGGCCGGCTCTCCCCGAGCTCGCGGACGACACGATCGCCGCCATCGCCGGCGAGGTGCCCGCCTATGCGCGGTCGCTCGAGGGACCGTTCGGGCGCGCGCTGCGCGTCGGCGTGCGCACGGCGCTGGCGCGCTTCGTCGACGGCATCGAGGGCCCCGCCCTCGAGCAGGGCAACGGTCGCGAGCTGTACGTCGAGCTCGGTCGCGCCGAGTTCCGCGGCGGGCGCAGCCTCGACGCGCTGCTCAGCGCCTACCGGATCGGGGCGCGGCTGGCCTGGGAGCGCTTCGTGGCCGCCGGCGAGAGCGCCGGGCACGAGCCCGCGACCCTGTACCGGCTGGCCAGCGCGATCTTCAGCTACATCGACGGCATCAGCGCGGACTCGATCGAGGGCTACACGCAGGAGCGTACGACCGCCGAGGGCGAGCGCCAGCGCCGCCGCCGCGCGCTCGCACGGCTGCTCGCGCGCGACGACGTCAGCCTCGAGGAGGTCCACGACGCGGCGCGGACGGCGGGCTGGCCGCGGCCGACCACCGTCGCGGCGCTCGTCGTGGGCGGCGGCGGGGCAGATGGCGCCACGGCCGCCGCCGGCGAGCCGCCCGACGCCGACCGCCTCGCCTCGCGGCTGGGCGCCGACACGATCGCGGCGGCCGAGGGCGCGACCGCCGTGGCCTGGGTGCCCGACCCCGAGGCACCGGCCCGCCGTGCACAGCTGCAGGCCGCGCTGCACGGCGCGCCGAGCGTCCTCGGCCCGGCCGTCCCGCTCGCCCGCGCGGCCCATAGCCTCGTCCGCGCCCGCGCCGCGCACGCGCTCGTGCTCGAAGGGCGCCTCGGTGCAGCCGAGCTGCTCTCCGCCGACGACCACCTCGCCGCGCTCATGCTGCACGGCGGCGACAGCTCGCTGGCCGCCGATCTCGCCGCCCGCGTGCTCGCCCCGCTGGCCGACCTGCGCCCGAAGGCCGCGACGCGGATGCGCGACACGCTGCGTGCGTGGCTCGACCATCCGGGGCAGGTGCAGGTCGTCGCCGAGCGCCTCCACGTCCATCCGCAGACCGTCCGCTACCGCGTCGCCCAGCTGCGCGACCTGTTCGGGGACACGCTCGACGATCCCGAGGCGCGCTTCGAGCTCGCCCTCGCGCTGCGCGCGCAGGAGTGAGCGACGCTCAGCGCCCGCGGGCCAGCCTTCGCCAGAAGTCGACCCACACCCGCTCGTGGGCGATGCCCGCCTCGAGCGTCAACGCTGGTCCGCGCGCCGCGGGCTCGCCGCCCAGCCTGGCGTGCAGCGCCTCGTACTCGGCGAGCTTGGCCTCATGGGCGGCCACCTGCTCGCGCGCGACGACCGCAGGGTCAGCGCCGAAGAAGAGCTTGAGCAGCGACGGGTCGCGCAACTCGGGCAGCGTCGCCGTCCCCTCGGCGCGCCACGCCGCCAGCGCGCGGCGGCCGGCCGCCGTCAGCTCGTAGCGACGCCGGCGCCGACCGGCCTGCTCGCGCTGCTCGCGCACCAGGCCGGCGCGCGCCAGGCGCTCGGGCTCGGCGTAGACCTGCGAGTGCGGGACCGACCACATGTTGCCGACGCGGCCTGCCACGGCCTGCTTGAGCTCGTACGGCGTGCTGCGCCCGGCCGCCTCGAGCAGGCCGAGCACGATGTAGGAGGTGGGGGTGAGGGCGACGCGGCTTGACAATAGTCCGATTCGGACGGTACGGTCAGGATCGTCATGACCCTACGCGATCCGCTGCTCGTGGTCCACATCGCCGCCGGGCTCGCCGGGCTCGCGCTCGGTCCGCTCGCCCTGGTCGCGGCCGACCGCCGAGGGCATCGCTCGGGCGCGAGCAGCGCCTATCACTGGGCGATGCTCGCCGTCTGCCTCTCGGCGGCCGGGCTGGCGCTGGTGCGCTGGGACGAGCTGTGGTGGTTCGTCCCGCTCGCCGCCTTGTCCTACGCCCTCGCGCTGCGCGGACACCGCGCCGCACGCCGCCGCCGGCCCGGCTGGCGCCACGACCAGATCACCGGCGTGGGCGGGTCCTACATCGCGCTGGTCACGGCGCTGCTCGTCGTGAGCGCGGACGGCGCGATCGTGACCTGGCTGCTGCCCACCCTGATCGGCGTGCCGATCATCCATGTCGCCCGCGCGCGAGTCGCGCGCGGGGCCGGGCTCAGCCGACCTGCGGCCCGTTGAGCTGCGCGCGCCACGAGGCGATCTCCATGACCGCCGAGCCGACATAGGCGTGGCGTGTCGCGTGGATCTCGTCGCGAAGGTCGGCCATGTACGCCTCGTCGTCGCGCAGGACGGTGGCCAGCGCGGCGGCGCGCTCGGTCTCGAGGAGCTCGAGGTGCTGGCGGATGTCGGTGGCGGACTGGGTGATCATGGTTTGTCGATGCACGCGTCACTGATCTGCAACGCTGCCCATGGTCGTTCGTTACGCAGCGACAAGGAATCCGGTTCACCTGCGGACACGAGGTGGGGCAGTCCGAACCCGCCGCCGGTGGGCGGCGCCAGCTCCGCGGATGGACGTCCGCGCATCGGGTAGGTGCCAGGCAGTGGCTCGCACCGACCTGCACTGCCACATCCTCCCCGGCGTGGACGACGGCCCGGAGACGATGGCCGAGAGCGTCGCCTACGCGGCCACCGTCGCCGCGGCCGGCACGGCGACCGTGGTGGCCACGCCGCACGTCGAGCTCGTCGACGTGCACGAGCTGGGCGACCGCGTGGCCGAGCTCGGCGACGCGCTGCGCGCCCACGGCGTGGCGCTGGAGCTCCGCGTGGGCGGCGAGCTCAAGCCGATGTCGGTCGGCGATCTCTCCCAGCCCGAGCTCGAGCTGATCGCCCACGGGCCGCCGGGTGCACGCTGGCTCCTGTACGAAGTGCCCTTCCACGGAATCGACGACGAGTTCGTCCGGGGTGCGCGCGAGCTGCGCGAGCGCGGCTTCGGCCTGCTCCTCGCCCATCCCGAGCGCAGTCGCGGGATCCTGCGCCAGGGCGGCGAGCGACTGCAGGCCGAGGTGCGCGCCGGCGCCTGCGTCGCCGCCAACGTCGACCCGCTGCAGGGCGGCGAGGGCTCCGACCGCCTGGCGGCCGCCGAGCAGCTCATCCGTCGCGGCGTGCCGGACGTGCTGGCCACCGACGCCCACCCGCCGCGCCGGCCGTTCACGCTGGCCATGGGCCGCGACGCGATCGTGCGCGTCACCGGGCGCGCGGACGTCGCGCGGCGACTCACACAGGAGGCGCCGGCTCGCCTGCTGGCCGAGGGCATCGTCCCGGGCCGGCGGGCGGCGTAGCGGGCGGCTCGCGCCCGCCGGCGCTGGCGTACCCGCGCGGCGCGGCGCGCCCGGTCAGCTCGCGTGCAAGGCCTCGTCGGCCTCGGGCACCGGCGGCACCGGCGGCTCGTGCGCGAGGATCCAGTCGTCCGCCTGCCCGCGCCGGACGAGGCCGCGCTCGCGCAGGCTGCGCAGCGCGAGCGACACGGTCGGACGGCGCGCGCCCACGAGCCGGCCGAGCTGCTCCTGGGTGACGGGCAGCGCGAGCACGACGCCCTCCGCGGAGACGCGCCCGCGGCGGTCGGCGAGATGCCAGAGCAGCCGGTGCAGGCGATCCTCGACGCGCGGCAGATGGCTGAGCGCGAGCGCGATGGCGGTGCGCCGCGCACGCTCGTGCGCGCGGTCTACCAGCGCCGCGCTCAGCGCGGGGAACGGCGCGATGCGCTGCGCGAATCCGCTGTCGAGAACGAGCAGGCGGGCGGGCTCGAGGATCTCCCATTGCGGCTCGAGCCCGAGCAGGCGCTCGTCGGTGCCGTCGTCGGGGCCGAGCAGGTCGCCCTCGGCGAGCAGCTCGGCGCCCAGCGCCTCGGAGCCCTCGAGGTCGCGCATGAGCAGCCCGCGGAGCACGAGCAGCCCGTAGCCGCCGCGGATCCGGCGGGCGGCGATGGCGGGGTTCCAGCGCCCGCGCGGCAGAGCCACGGCACCGGCCACGGCCACGGCGCGCGCCTCACCGGCGTTGGCCCCGAGCCGCCGGGCGAACTCACGGTCGACGTCGAGCAGGCGCACCGCCTTGACGGCGCTGGGCGTCCGATTGAAACGTCCGGCTCCTTGAGCCTGCGGCCTGTCGTCCACGAACGCCACCCGATTTGCTGATTCCCCGTCTGGCGGTGGGGCGCAAACGCCCAACCCCAGAATCTCTCCCATCTTCCCAGCGGCGAGAGGGCGGCGCAGACCGAATCCAGTGATTGCCTGTGCAAGCATGCACCCATGGCGATCTCGGTCACCCTCCTCTCTGACCCAGGCTGCCCGTGGGCCTACTCCGCCAATCCCGCGTTGGCGGTCCTGCGCTGGCGCTATGGCGATGCGCTGCAGTGGCGGCTGGTCACGATCGGCTTGACCGAGGACGCCCAGCAGTACGTCGACCGCGGCTACACGCCCGCGCGCTCGGTGCGCGGATACCTCACGTTCGGGCGGCGCTTCGGCATGCCGTTCGCCAGCCAGCCGCGCGAGCGGATGGTGGCCACCGCTCGCGGCTGCCGGGCGATCGTGGCCACGCGGCTGACCCGGCCCGACCGCGAGCTGGCCGTCTACCGGGCGCTGCAATTCGCGTGGTTCACGACGCCGCTGCTGCTCGACGAGGATGCCGGCATCCTGCGCGCGCTGGAGACCGTGGACGACCTCGACGCCGCCGCCGTGGTCGGCGCCCTCGACGAACCGCGGGTCACCGCCGCATACGAAGCCGACCGCGCCGAGGCCCGCACCGCCGCCGGCACGCCGACCGCGCTCCAGGGCAAGGCCGCCGCGACCGACGGCCCGGTCCGGTACACCGCGCCGTCGATCGTCTTCGACGCCGATGGCCGGCGGCTCGAGGCCGGCGGCTTCCAGCCCGTCGAGGCCTACGACGTCGTCGTCGCCAACCTCGATCCGACGCTCGATCGACGCGAGGCGCCCGACGACCCGCTCGAGGTCGTGCAGGCCTTCCCCGACGGGCTCGTGACCGCCGAGGTCGCCGCGGTCATGACGCGCGGCAACGACGCGCCCGACCGCGAGGCGACCCACGTCGCGCTGATCGAGCACGTGGCGGCCGGCCGGATCGCGCGCGACGGCCTGGGCGACGACGCGCTGTGGCGCCCGGCGAGCGCCGTGGCGCGGTCGTACCGCGTCGGCGCGGCTCACGCGGTCTGAGCGCCGCGCCCGGCCGGCGTCAGGGCAGCCAGCGGTCGCCCGCGGGCGTGAGCGTGAGCTCGTGGGTCAGGGCGCGGGGGTCCTGGGTGGCCAGATAGTGAGCGGCCTCGGCGATGAGCGCCATGTCGGCCAGCGAGTTGGGTGGCGCACCGCGCGTCCGGTCGGCCGTCTTGGGCGACTGGATCGTGGCGTCGACGATCAGCAGCGCGACGTGGATGCCCTCGCCGCGCAGCTCCTGGGCCGCGGCCTGGGTCAGCGCGCGGGTGGCGAAGGCCCCGGCGGCCCATGGGCCGCGACCGGGCAGCGCGCGCCGCGCCGAGCCGCCGGTCAGCTGGATCAGCGCACCGCCACCCACGCCGCGCAGCGCGCGGGCCCCCGTCGCCAGGAAGGCCAGGGCCTGCTCGGCCACCGGGGCCGTCCACGCGCGCACGGCGTCGGGCGTGGCGTCGGCGATCGGGCCGCCGCCCCACGGGGCACCCGGCGCCGGGCGGCTCGCCGTGACCGCGTTGACGATCGCGTCCAGGGAGCCGAACCGCTCACGGGCCGCGGCCATCGCGCGCTCGAGGTCGGCGGGGTCCGAGGCATCGGCCTGGATGGCCAGCGCGCCGCGGTCGCGCACCCGTGCCACGGTCTCGTCGCTGCGCGCCACGGCGGCCCCGTTCCAGCCCTGCGCGAGGAAGTGGTCGAGGATCGCGCCGCCGAGGTTGCGCGCACCGAGGATCAGGATCGTGCGGTCGCCCATCGCGCCATCATCGCGCGCGGGCGCCGGCGCCGGCGAGCGCGCGTCAGGCGGCGGCCGGGGCCGGGCAGCCGCCCTCGGGAAGGCGCGCCGCGCCGCTGCGCACGCGCCGGGCCGCGCCGGGCGCCGCGGTCGGGGCCGGCGCCAGGGCCGGGGCCGGGCCCGGGGCGAGCGCGACCTCCGCCTGCGCCTCGCGCTCCCAGCCCGCGACCGTGCGCCGCAGGCTCACCCAGGCGGCCACGCCCGGGGCGATCGGCAGCCAGAAGGCGAAGCCGCGGTAGGCGAGCACGGACACTACGGCCAGGCTCGGCTCGACCCCGAAGGCGATGAGCGCCCCGATCATCCCGCCGTCGACGCCACCGACGCCGCCGGGCAGCGGCAGCAGGTTGGCCAGCATCCCGACGAAGTAGGCCATGACGATCACCGCGATGGCGGGCGACGAGCCGAACGCCTCGAAGGACGCCCACAGCACTGCGACGTCGGCGCCCCACCACAGCAGCGCGCCGAGCAGGCTGGGGTCGAGGCGGCGCAGGTGGCGCAGCGACCGGCGCACGCCCTCGCCGAGCGAGGTGGCGACGGGCACGACGCGTGCCCACGGCCCGACCCCGCCCCCGCGCCGCTCCACGCGGCGGGCCAGCGGCGGCAGCGCGAACGCGACCGCGATGACGGCGGCGCCGAACGCCGCGGGGACGAGCGTCAGGCCGACCGGCGCGTCGCCGGGCAGCAGGCCGGCGTAGAGCCCGATGCCGCCGACGACCAGAGCGACCATGTAGACGCTGTAGAGGAGCACGAGGAAGGTCGTCATGCGCGCGCCGACCTCGGCGCGCTCCATGCCCGAGCGGCGCAGCGCCCAGGCAGTGAGCGCGACGCCGCCGGCCCCGCCGCTGGCGAACAGGCGCGTGGCGGCGTGTCCGGCCAGCGTGATCTCCGTGCTGGCCCGCAGGCCGACGCGCGAGCCGGCATCGACGCTGACCGCGCGGAACAGAAGGATGTGGCCGACGAACGAGAGCGCCTCGAGCACCAGCGCGAGCAGCAGCCAGCGGCCGTCTCCGGAGGCCAGGCGCTCCCACGTCTCGGGCAGGTCGGCCAGCGCGGGTGCGAGCAGCAGCAGCGAGCCGACGCCGGCCGCGCCGGCGGCCACGAGCATCGCCAGGCGCCGGCGCGACACTCCGGCGATGGACGGCACGGCTGCGGCGGCGACCTGCGACATGGGCCACAGCCTCGCCGCCGGGCACGCCGTGCGACAGGGAGCCATCCCGTGGACGGCCGGTGCGGCTACCCGCCGTGGCCCCGTTCGCCGGCGGCGCGCGAGCATCGGGCCGGCCGGGTCGGCGCGGGGTGAACCGCGATCCGAGGACTCGTGTCCACGCTACTCGCGGTCAACTGCCCCGGAAGGCTCTTCGTCCGGGCCGCGCAGCCGGATCCACAGCGTGCGGGCGCGGGCGAGCAGGCGCCCCTCGCCGTCGAGCAGCGCCGACGCGGCGCGGTGCCGGCGGCCCTCCGTCTCGAGCGGCCAGCCGACGGCCACGATGGGCTCGCCCATCCGCAGCGGTTCGAGGACCTCGGCGGCCATGGCGGCGAGCAGGCTCGGCTGCTCGGCGCGCGACAGCTCCGGCGTATAGCTCACGCAGTCCAGCGCGGCCCACGCGATCTCGTCGGCCAGCGTGTCGCGGCGGTGAGGCAGGGTGGCGTCGCCCACGAGCAGCGCGGCGTTCAGCTTCGGCCAGCCCGGCAGCGGCCCGAAGTGCAGCCCGAGCCCGTCGCGGCGCTCGAGGCCGCAGACGAAGCAGTCCGACAGCAGGTGGCGACGACCGAAGCCCGGGTGGGCGCGCATCGCCTCGTGCGCTGCGGCGACCGTCGGTGCAACGGGCAGGCGCAGCCCGGCGAGGTCGGCGGGACCGGCGTGGGCGACGAGCGCGTCGCCGTCGTGGACGACGACGCGACCGGACGCGTCGGTCCCGACCCGCAGCGGCGTCCCGAGCGGCGGCGGGCGGCGCAGCGTCACCTCCGCCGCGCCGTCGACCCAGCGCGCGACGACCCCGCACGCGTAGCCGCCGTTGGCCGTGGCCGGCGGGCCGTTGAAGCGCTCGGGGATGCACAGCGGCTCGGTGGTCGGGACGGTGGCGATCATGCGATCTCCGAGACGAGGTCGAGGGCCACGGCGTGCGCGACGCGCGAGCCGGACCCGATGGCGTTGGCCACCGAGCGGAGCTGCTCGGTGGCGGCGTCGCCGGCGGCGTAGACGCCGGGCGCATCGGTGCGCCCGTCACCGTCGGTGACGATCGTGCCGCCCACGGTCAACCGGCAGCCCAGGGCGACGGCCAGCCGGTTGGGCTGGTCGCGTCGGGTGCGCACGAACAGCGCGTCGCGCCGCTCGTCCTCGCCCCCGGCGAACGCGATGCGCTGCAGGCGGCCGTCGCGCCCGTCGAGGGCCACGATCGGCTCCTCGCGGATGCGCACGCCGACCCGCTCGAGCGCTGCCCGCTCGCCGTTCAGGCGCGCCGGGCCGTCGGTGCACAGCACCACGTCGCGGCTCCAGCCGGCCACCACGAGAGCCGAGCGCGCGGCCGCCGGGCCGCTGCCGTGCACGGCCAGCGGGCGGTCGCGCACCTCCCAGCCGTCACAGAACGGACAGTGGAAGACCGAGCGGCCCCACAGCGGCTCGACGCCGGGCAGCGGGGGCGGGTCGTAGCGCAGCCCGTGGGCCAGTACCAGCGCGCGCGTCCGCACCGCGCGGCCGCCGCCCAGGGTGACCGCGAGGCCCTCGGACAGCGGGTGCGTGTCGATCACCTCGTCGCGACGCACCTCCACGGTGGGGTGGTCGGCGAGCTGGCGGCGCCCGGCGCGGCGCAGGTCGGCCGGCGCCACGCCGGCCTGGGCGAGCAGGCCGCCGACCGCGCTCGAGGCGGCGTTGGCGGGGCGCTCGGTGTCGAGCACGAGCACCCGGCGGCGCGCGCGGCCGAGCACGAGCGCGGCGCTCAGGCCGGCCGGCCCGCCCCCGACGACGACGGCGTCGAGGACGGGCAGCCCGAGCGCCGCCCGCGTGATCCGCGAGACCGCGCCGCGACGCGATCGCCGCTCGTGGTCCTGCGGTCGCGCTGCGCCTGGACCCAGTGCTCCGGAGCGGCGGGGCTCCTCGCCGACGGGGACGTGACGCAGCGAGGCGTCGGCTGCGAGCAGGCGCGTGTAGGTGCTCACGGCCTGGCCCCGAGCAGCAGGTCGATCGCGTTCTCGGGCATCTGACGCAGGGTGCCGAAGCCGCCCGCGCGCATGACCTCGGTCAGCCGCGCCGGGCCGTGCACGGCGGCGACGAGGGGGCGGTCGTCGTGGACGAGCGCGATGAGCGCGGCGCGCTCACGGTCGCGGCCGACGAGCGCGCGTGAGCGCGCGTCGAGGAGCTGTCCGAGGATGGCGGGCATGGGGCGAAGGCTGCGAGCCTAGGCCGGGTCCCGCCCGCTCACCAGGGGGACAGCGCGCGCCCGCGGGGGCGGGCAGCCGTACACCGGCGGGCGGCGCGGGCGCCGCGGGGCAGCGACCGGCGCGCGGGCTATAACCGCGCCGTGGAGAAGCTGCTCGCCGTCCTCGCCACCGTCGCCGTCGGCGGGCTGATCGCGGTCCAGCCCGCGGTCAACGCCCAGCTCGCGCGCCACACGAGCACGATCGGCGCCGCGTTCATCAGCACGGCGATCGCCGCCGTGGTGATGGGGACGGTCGTCGTCGCCGCCGGGCGCACGGCCGAGATCGGCCGCGTCGCCTCGGTCCCCCCCGGCTACCTGATCGGCGGCCTCCTCGGTCTGGTGCTCGTCGCCGTGAGCCTCGTCACCGTGCGCACGCTGGGCGCCGGCGGCGTGGTGGCGGCGACCGTGTTCGGCCAGCTCGTGGTCTCCGCGCTGCTCGACCGCGCCGGCGTGCTCGGCCTCGAGGAGATCGGCCTGACACCGGCGCGCCTGGCCGGCTTCGCCCTGCTCCTGGCGGGAACGGTGCTGGTCGCGGTCGCGCGGTAGTCGCGTGCGATGTGAGCCGGCGATGGCGCGCAGGCACAGATCGCTCAACTTCCCCGCACGCGCTGCCGATGAGCTGAGTGTCGGCTCCTGTCGGTCACCGCTCCGCAAGGAACTCCTCCATGACTCCTCAGCGCTCCCAGGCCTACGGCGTCGCCCTGAAGACGCTCCGCGACCTGCAGGCCGCGAAGTTCAGCGCGGCCCAGATGCAGGCCTTCGTGGCCTGCGCGGACGCGTACCTGTTCGCCGACGACGACGCCTCCGAGGCCGCCGCCGACGAGCTGTTCGCGACCGCGGGCGCCGAGCTGGACGCGATCGGTGGCGCCGACCGCCTGATGCCCGAGACGATCTCGCGGATCAAGGCCGAGCTGCGCGCCATCAAGTCGCCGCCGCTCGCCCAGGCCGCGTAGCGGCCGCGCGCCAAAGCGGCGCGCCGCCCGCGCCATTCGCGGCGCCCCGTGCACGCCGCCCGGCCGGGTGCTGAGGCGCGGAGGCACGCCGCTGTTCAGCTTCCGCCCCTCGGCTCTGGACGGCATGCTCCACGTCGCCTGCCGCCGGGTGTGGCAACCGCCTGCGCCACCTGAGCAGGACCCGTTGCGCTGCGGTCGAAGGGGTGGCGGGCGCCGTGTTGCACGCCCGCCCCGATCGCTGCGGCGGCCGCGACCTTCGCCCGCCCGGCGTGTCCTTCCCTTCACGTGAACGGAATCCGCATCCTCCCCTCCGCCCCGGGCGTGCTCGCCGCCGCGGCGCTCGCCTTCCTGACCATGGCCGCGCCCGCGCTCGCCGACTGCCCGGGCGCCGAGCCGGCGTGCCCGTACGCAAGCGCCTCCCAGATCGGCCAGCGCGGCGAGGGCGTCCTGCGCTTCCCGCAGGCCGTCGCCGTCGGCGCCGACGGGGCGATCTACGTCGGCGACCAGGCCTCGCACACCGTGCAGGTCTTCAGCGCGTCGGGCGAGTTCCTGCGCCAGTTCGGCGTCGCCGGCAGGCGGCCCGGCGAGCTGACCTCGGTGGGCGGCGTCGCCGTGGCCGCCGACAACTCGCTGGTCGTGGCCGACGGATCGAACCGCATCCACCGCTTCGGAGCCGACGGCGCGCTGCTGAGCTCGTTCGGGCGCGCCGGCACCGAGGGCGCCGGCGAGTTCCGCTTCGGCGCCGGCGGCGGCAACGACGCGGGAGCGGGCGGCGGGATCGCCGTCGGCGGCAACTTCGTCTACGTCGCCGACACCGGCAACGACCGCATTCAGCGCTTCCCGCTCGGCGGCGGACCCGGCAACGTCATCGTGCCGCCCGGCCGGCTCGACACGCCGATGGGGCTGACCGTCCGGGGGTCGCGGGTGACCGTCGCCGACGACCGCAACCACCGGCTGGTCGTGTTCGACACCGGCGGGCGCTTCCTGCGGACGGTCGGCGCCGGCCCCGGGCCGATGCCTGGCCAGCTCTCCAACCCCTACGACGTGGCCAGCGACGCGGCCGGCCGGCTGTTCGTGGCCGACGACCTCAACCACCGCATCGTCCGGTTCAGCGCACCGCCGAGCTATCCCTACAAGGCGCGATTCGGGCACTACGGCACGAGCGCGGGCCAGCTCGCCTACCCGCGCGGGATCGCGGTCGACCGGAACGGCCTGATCTACGTGGCCAACACCGGCAACGACCGGATCGAGGTCTTCGACCGGGGCGGCCGGATGATCCGCAGCATCGGCCGCTCCGGGCGCGCCAGCGGCCAGTTCGACGGCCCGATCGGCGTGGCCGCGGACGCCGGCGGGATCCGTGCGGTGACCGACTCGGTCAACGGCCGCGTGCAGCTCCTGAACCCCGACGGCTCGGTGGCCACGGTCTGGGGCTCGCCGGCCCCGGGCCCGACGCTGCTGCCCAACCCGGTGGCCGTCGCCTTCGACGCCGGCGGCAACGCCTACGTGCTGGACGAGCGCCGCAGCCGGATCGCCGTGTTCGAGCGCACGAGCGGGCGCCTGGTGCGCACGATCGGCGCGCCGGGCCGAGGCCCCGGGCGCCTGCTTGCGCCCTCGGCGCTCGCCATCGACGCCGCCGGGCGCATCTCGGTGGCCGACACCGGCAACGAGCGCATCGCGCGCTTCGGCACGGGCGGCGCCTACCTCGGCGCGGTCACCGACGTCGGCCCGGTCCGTGGGATCGCCGTGACGCCCGACGGCAGCCGCACGTACACGAGCGACTCCGCGGCGCGGATCCGCGTGTGGGACGCTGCGGGCGAGCTGGCCGGCGAGTTCGGCGGCCGCGGGTCCAAGCTGGGCAAGCTCAACTCGCCGGCGCAGATGACGCTCGACGCGGCGGGCAACCTGTGGGTGGCCGACCGCGGCAACAACCGCGTCCAGCAGTTCGGCCCCGAGGGCGAGCGGCTGCTGACGATGGGCAACCGGGGCATCGGCGCCGGGCAGTTCATCAAGCCCTCGGGGGTGAGCATCGACTGCCGCGGCACGCTCACGGTGACCGACAGCGACAACAACCGCGTCCAGCAGTTCGCGCTGACCGCCCCGGCCGTCGCGCCGTGTGCCGCGGTGCCCGCGCTCGGCAACCCGCCGGCGCCCAAGCTGCCGACGCTCCCCGCCCCGGTGGGCCCGCAGCTCACGCTGCGCCCGCTGCGCACCGCCGGGGTCGTCGGCCAGCGCAGCCTGCCGATCCGCGTCGGCTGCGACACGGGCTGCCGGGTCACCGTGACGGCGACGCTGACCCCGCGCGCGGCGCCGCGCCGCGGGCGCCGCGCGGTCACGGTCACCATGCGGCGGGTGCGACGCACGATCCCGGCGGGGGAGTCGGCCGTCGTGCGCCTGTCGGTGTCGAAGGCGGGCGCGCGGCGCCTGCGGCGGGCGCTGCGCGGCCGGCGCGGCCTGGTGGCCAACCTCGAGCTCAGCGCGACGGCGGCGGCGGGTCAGCCGACCGTGCGGACGCAGCGCCTGAGGGTCAGCGGCTGAGCTCCGGCGCGTGGGCATGGTCGCCCTCGCGCTGCTGCTCGTGCTGGTCGTCGTGGTGCTCGTGCTCGTCGTCCTCGGGCGAGGGGACGGCGGCGGGCTCGGAGCCGGACGCGGCGGGCTCGGGCTGCGGCTCGGGCGCGGGCTCGGGCTCGGGCGCGGGCTCGGCTCGGCTCGGCGGGCTGCGCGGCGGTGGTCGGCGCGGGCGCCGGGACGGGCTCCTCGGCGGCGGGCGCCGTGCCGTCGACGACGACGGTCACCGGGACGCTCTCCTGCGCGGGCTCGGGGCCGGTGACGTCGTTGGGCACCGGCACCTCGGTGGTCGCGCCGGACCCGTCGCCCGACGTCGCCTCGGGCACGAGGTCGAGGCGGACCTCGGTCTCCAGCGACGGGACACTCGCGGCCGGCGCCTCGGCGGCGGGCGACTGCGCCGGGCCTTCGGGCTGCGCGCCGTCCTGCTCCTGCGCGGACGCCAGCGCCGACAGCGGCACGTTGACGTCCAGGATGTTGCTCTGCCCGTCGCCGTCGCCGCGGTCGGCCACCGTCGCCGCGGCGGTGTCGGCGGCGGCGAGCCCCATGCGCACCCGCACCTGCAGGGGCTGGGGGCCGCCGGGGGCGGCGTCGACGACGTCGATCGCCGCGTGCAGCGCGAGGGGGGCGCCCGCCGGCTGCGGCTCGGCGGGCAGGTCGGGGCGAAGGTGCAGGGTGAGCGTCTGGGGAACGGCGAGGCCGGGCTTGGGATCGGTGATCGCCAGGCCGACGCGCAGCTCGGGGGCGTCGTCCGCCGTGGCCGTGGACACCGCCACCGAGGCGACGCGCAAGGTCATGGCGCGCGTGCGCGTGGCGGCCGCGGGCGCGGGCTCGGCCGGAGCAGGAACGGTCACCGCGGCGGGCACCGCCGGGCCGGCGGGGGCCGGCGGGGTGGCCGGCGGCAGCGTGGTGGCGGGCACGTCGGTGCGGCGCGGCGCGCGGCGGCGCGCGGCATCGGAGGAGGACGTTCCGCGCTCGCCACGGTCCGCGGCCGAGGCGGCGCGGCGGTCGGCCGCCGGGGGACGCTCGTTCGCGCGGGTCTCAGCGGGCTGCACGCGGATCTCGGCGGCCGGGATGCTGACCTTCTCGGGCCCTTGGCCGCCGGCGCCGAAGCCGGGCCATTCGATGCCGAGCAGCGGGCCCATGGTCGTCACGCTCAGCACGAAGGTGACGCAGACGAGCGCACCGGCGGTTCCACCGAAGAGAAGGTCCTGGCGCACGGCGGTCTTCACCCGATTGCTATCGGCATCGCGCGCGGGGACGTTGAGGGACGTTTCTGCCCCACCGGCGTGACGGCCGCGACGGGTGCTCGTCAGCGGCGTCGGACTGGCGCGATCGCGCCGAGCGCCGCGCGCGCCGGCTCGAGGACGGCGTCGACCTCGGAGCGCGTGAGCGGGATCGCCGACGCGTCGTCGCGCAGCGCCAGCGCCTTGTCCAGCGGCCGCGGGTCGGCCAGCCGCGAGCGCGCCCATGCGGCGCTCTCGGCCTTCGAGCGCCACAGCCCGTCGGTGGCCCACGCCCACGTCCGACACGCCCCGAGGACGGTGCCCACCGCGGACGTGTCGTGGTGCGCGAACCACTCCATCGCCTCCTCCAGCGCGTCGACCAGCAGCTCGCGTGGGAGGTCGGGGAAGGCGGTCGTCGCGGGCGGGCCGTCGAGCGTGCGGCCGTGCTGGCGGGCGATCGAAACGTCGATGACGAACCAGAAGCGCGGGTCTGCGTCGGGCGAGAAGGCGACGTGCTCGGTCATCCCCGGCCCGCTGTTGAGGTTGAGGCTGAAGGCCGGGCCGACGGCGTCGTCGAGGTCGTCGCGCGCATAGAGGACGAACTCGAGGCCGCGAGCGGGACACGGCAGGGCGTGGTGCGACAGCGCGCGGGCCAGGCGGTCGCGGTCGGCCAGCGACACCCGCATCCGGGTGATGGCCTGCACGTCGATGTCGCTGCGCTGCGGGTCGAAGTCGCCCAGCGCACCGGAGCCGACGAGCCAAGCGCCCCACAGCCGGCCGCCGAGCACCTCGCGCAGGCGACGCAGGATCTCGTCGAGATAGGCGGCGGGTGGGCCGGCCGGGGCCACCCTTGTCTTGTATCGCGGAGGCGGCCCCAGCGCCACCCCGCGTGCCCCGAAGGCAGATGTCGCCGCCCGCGCGCAAGCGCGGACAGGACGTCCGCCGAGCGCGGGTGCGCGAGCCGGGCCGCGCCGTCGATGACCATGCCGATGGCCCGCTCCACGCGCATCCCGCTGTGCCTGCTGGCGACCGCATCCGCGGTCCTGCTCGCCCTGCCCGCGGCGGCCGGCGCGCAGACGCCCGCCGCGCTCGAGCGCGAGGGCGTGCGCGAGATCATCGTCAAGCGCCGGCCCGGCCTGGACCGCGCGGAGCGCGCCAGGCTGCGGGCCGATGCCGACGTGCGCCTGCAGGAGAGCACGCGCCTGCCGGCGACCGAGATCGTCCGCGCCGACCCGGGACGGCTGACCGAGGCGCTCGACGCGCTCAACGCCGACCCCGACGTCGACTTCGCCGAGCCCAACGGCCGCGTGCGGGCGGCGACCGCCGACCTCCGCTGGAGCGAGCTCTGGGGGCTGGACAACAGCGGCCAGGCCGTCCTCGGCCAGAAGGGAACGGCCGACGCCGACATCGACGCCCCGGAGGCGTGGGCGCTCGGCGCGACCGGCGCCGGGCAGAAGGTCGCGGTGGTCGACACGGGCGTCAACGCCGCCCACGACGACCTCGCCGGCCAGATGGCGGCCAACCCGGGCGAGAGCGGGTCAGGCCGCGAGACCAACGGCGTCGACGACGACGGCAACGGCCTCGTCGACGACCACCGCGGCTGGGACTGGGTCACGGGCGACAACGACCCCGACGACGGCAACGGCCACGGAAGCCACGTGGCGGGCACGATCGCTGCCGCGGCCGACACCCACGGGATCGTCGGCGTGGCCCCGGACGCGCGCGTCCTCGCCCTGCGCGTGCTCGGCGACGACGGCTGGGGCTGGACGAGCGACATCGCCCAGGGCTTCGACTACGCGGGCGACCTCGGCGTGCCGATCGTCAACGCCAGCCTCGGCGGCACGGGCTACTCGCAGAGCATGCTCGACGCGATCGTCGCGCACCCGAACACGCTCTACGTCGTCGCCGCCGGCAACGACAGCGTCAACAGCGACGGCTCGCCCCGCTATCCGTGCGTCCTGCCCGCCACCAACGTCCTCTGCGTCGGGGCGACCGACCAGCGCGACGCGCGGGCGAGCTTCTCGAACTGGGGCCCCACGACGGTCGACCTGTTCGCTCCCGGGGTCCGCACCCTGTCGGCCAACAAGGCCGGCGCCGCCGACCCCTGGGTCTTCAAGAGCGGCACGTCGATGGCCACGCCGCATGTGGCCGGCGCGCTCGCCCTCATGCGCTCGGCCCAGCCGTCCCTCAACGCCGCCCAGCAGAAAGCCGCCGTCCTCGGCGGCGTCGACCCGCGGCCCGCCCTGGGCGGCCGCGCGGTGACGGGCGGCCGCCTGAACGCGTCGGCGGCCGTGCAGGCCGCCGGCCGCGCCGCCGGGCTGCCCGCGCCCCCGCCCGACGCCGACGTCGACGGCTTCGCCGACAGCGCCGACAATTGCCCGGCGCAGCACAACCCCGGCCAGGCCGACAGCGACGGCGACGGCGCCGGCAACGCGTGCGACGGGACGCCGTACGGCCCCGACGCCGACGGCGACACCGTCCCCGACCTCGCCGACAACTGCCCCTCGGCCGCCAACCCCACCCAGCGCGACCGCGACGGCGACGGCTCCGGCGACGCATGCGACGCCACGCCGAACGGGCCCGACCCCGACGGCGACGGCCGCGGCACGCTGGCCGACAACTGCCCGACGACCCACAACCCCGACCAGGCCGACCGCGACCGCGACGGCATCGGCGACGCGTGCGACCCGCCGGCGGCGCCTGAGGCCCCGGGCGAGCCCGTGACGCCGCAACGACCGGCGGCCGTGCCGAGCCTGAAGGTCATCGCCATTCCGGGCAACCCGATCGTGATCGTCTGCCGCGGGCGCGGCGCCTGCCGTCCGCGCCCGCTCACGCTCACCTTCCGGCTGGACCGCACGGCCAGGGTCACCGCCCAGGTGCAGCGGCGCACGTGCGCGGACGGAGACTGCGAGTACATCGAAGCCCAGACGCTGGCCGCCCGCGCCCGCGCGGGCGCCAACCGGCTCGTCATCGGCGTCGGCGCCACGGCTCGCCTGAAGGCCGGCCGCTACCGCGTCGTGCTCAGCGCCCGCGCCGCCGGACGCCGCTCCGCGGCCACCGTGCGCGCCTTCCGGGTCCGCTAGCCACGGCCTGGTCCTTGCCGTGCGCGGCCCGGCCGGGTTGCCCGGCCCGCGAGATGCCTGCCGCCATCGCACCGTCGAGGATCGCCGCCCAGTGGTCGATGGGCAGCAGATGCCCGGCGCCGGCCACCACGGTGAGCTCGGCCCGCGGCAGGCGCTCGGCGTACCAGCGCGCGTGCTGCGCGCCGATGGTGCGATCCTCGTCGCCGTACCACAGCCGCGCCGGGACAGGCACGTCGCCCAGCGGCAGCGCGTCGGGCAGCGACCCGGCCACGACGTCGAACGCGCTGCCGCCCTGGCGGCCGGCCTCGGCGTACATCGCGCGCAGCGCGTCGGCGACCCCCGGACGCGAGCGGGTCGCGGCGTCGGCCGGGCCCTCGTCGTCGAGCAGCAGCGCCTCGGGATCGGTGAACGCGGCCATCGCCTCGCTCGCCGCGGCGAAGCCCGCCGGCGGGTCGCTTCGGATGAGCTCCATCAGCGGGTGCATCGGCTCGGGCACCCACGGCACCTCGTCGTGCGGAGCCGGGGCGACGACGATCGACAGCGAACGCAGGCGGTCGCCGAGCCGGGCGGCGGCCGGCACCGCCATCTGTCCCCCGCCCGACCACCCCACCAGCGCGACGTCGGCGAGACCGAGCGCGTCGGCGACCGCTTCCACGTCGGCCGCGGCGGCAGCCCGCGTGGGCGCGGGGACGGGATCGGTGGCGCCGTAGCCCGGGCGATCGATCGTGATGAGCCGGACGCCGGCGGCGGCCGTCGCGGCGGGGTCCGGGTCGAGCAGCCGCGAGCCCGGCGAACGGTGCATGAGGATCACGGGCGCGCCGTCGGACGCCCCCCATTCGGCGTAGGCGATGCGGCGGCCGCGCTCGCCGGCCACGTGCGTGTCGACTCGCGGGGTGGGCTGTGCGGTGGACGACATCCGTCTCCGGTCTTCGACTTGCTGTACATCGTACAGTTTAGCTGAACGTTGTACAGTTCGTCAACCCATGGAAGTCCCCCGCCGCACGCCCGGCCAGCGCGCCGGCCTGTCGCGCGAGCGCGTCGTCGCCGCCGCTCGCGCCTTGGCCGAGCGCGAGGGCACCGGCGCGCTGACCATGCGTCGCGTGGCCACCGAGCTCGGCGTGCTGCCCAACGCGCTCTACAGCCACGTCGAGGACAAGATCGCGCTGCTCGACGCCGTCCTCGACGCCGTGCTGGCCGAGGTCGACGCGGCGCCGCGGCTCGGCGAGCCCTGGGAGGACGGCTACGTGCGCGTGATGGCCTCGACCCGCGCGGTGCTGCTCGCGCGCCCGCAGCTCGTCGCCCACTACCTGTCGCGCCCCGGCCGCGGCCCCAACGCGCGCCGCCTCGGCGAGCGCTGCCTGGAGCTGCTGGAGCAGGGCGGGATCACCGGCGCGCGGGCGGCCACCGCGCTGCAGGTGACGCTCGTCCTCACGCTTGGCTGGGCGGGCTTCGAGGTCGGCCGGGCCAACGAGCCCGACCCGGCCCAGCGCCGGCGCCTGAGCGAGCAGGTGTTCGCCGGGGCCGAGGGCCTGCCGCGCCTGCAGGCGGCGGCCGCGGAGCTCGCGCGCGCGCCCACGAGCGAGCACTTCGAGGCCGGGCTGCGCTGGCTGCTGGCCGGCCTCGTCCACGCCTGACGGCGGTCCCGGCGCCCCCCGGGGCGACGGTTTGCCCCGGAGGGGGCGGGGTATGCAGGCGCTCGACGACTGACGTTCTTGAGGAGGAGGGTCCAGTGTCGGTGTCATCGTGCTGCGCGCGGCGCACCCGTCGTCGCGCGCGTGGAGTCCTGGCCGTCGGCACTGCCGTGGCCATCCTGGTCGGCTGCGGCGGCGAGCAGGGTGGCGGCGAGGGCGGCGGCAACCTGTCGATCGCCACCGGCGGCACCGGCGGCGTGTACGCGGCCTACGGCGGCGGCCTGGCCGACCTGATCGGCGACAACCTCGAGGGCTACAAGGCGACGGCCGAGACCACGTCGGCCTCCGTGGACAACATGAAGCTCATAGCGCGCGGCGACAGCGACGTCGCATTCTCGCTCGCCGACACCGCGATCGACGCCGTCGAGGGGCGCGAGTCCTTCGACGAGAAGCTCCCGATCCGGGCGCTGGCCCAGATCTACACGAACTACACGCAGGTCGGGACGACCGCCGGCGAGAACATCGAGAGCATCGACGACCTGCGCGGCAAGCGCGTGTCGGTGGGCGATCCGGGGTCGGGCACCGAGGTGATCGCGCTGCGCGTGCTCGAGGCCGCCGGCCTGGACCCGGCCAAGGACATCAAGCGCAGCCAGCTCGGCGTGGACGAGTCGGTGAGCGCGCTGCGCGACGGTTCGATCGACGCCTTCTTCTGGTCCGGCGGCCTGCCCACCGGGCCGCTGACCGACCTGGCGACCACCGACGACCTCGTGCTCGTGCCCACCGACGAGTACGCGAAGGATCTGCGGGACGAGTACGGCGAGGCCTACGCGACGACGACGATCCCCAAGGAGACCTACAAGGGGTTGAAGGAGGACGTCGAGACGATCGGCGTGCCGAACCTGCTCGTCGTCAACCAGGACATGGACGACACCCTGGCCCACGACCTGACCAAGCTGCTGTTCGACCAGAAGAAGCGCCTGGTGGCCGTGCACCCCGAGGCCAAGAACCTCGACCCCGCCCGGGCCCAGGACGTCGTGCCGCCGGTCCAGCTGCACCCGGGCGCCAAGCGCTACTACGACGAGAGCGGCGGCGCGTAGCGGCGATGCTCGCCGCCCCACGGCGCCGGCTCGTCGCGCTGGGAGCGCTCGCCGCGGTCGGCGCGGCGACCCCGGCGGCGATCGGCGTCGCCGGCGGCGTTTCGCCCGCCGAGCCCAGCGTCGTCGTGCGCGACCGCGACGGCGCGACGGTCGCGCGCGTGGCGCTGCCGGCCGACGGGCGCTTCGCCCTGGCCTACCGTCACTCGTACTACCGCGCCGCGGCCGAGGAGCGCTTCGTCGCCGGGGAGGACGACGGCTTCCGCCTCGACGCGATCGCCTCGCCCCGCTCGGCCGTGCTCGACTACTACGGCCTCGAGGGCCGCCGCGCCCGCGACGGCGGCTGGCTGACCCTGCGTCCGGGCCGCACGCCGCCGCGCCGGCGGCTCGCGCTGATCGCCACGGCGGTGGGACGGCGAACGCTCGTCGTGGGCAGTCGCCGCGTCGCGCTCTACGGCGCGCGGCCCCGGCACCTGACGATCGCCGTGGAGGACCGATGACGCCCGACCCCGTCACCCGCGAGCAGCGCTTCACGCGCTCGGACGACGCCGAGCCCGCCGAGCTCGACGACGGCGCTCGCAGGGACCTGGCCGAGCAGTTCGAGGAGGAGCGCCCGGGACGGCGGCTGACCGGCATCCCGGCGCAGGTCGTCGCCGCCGCGGGCGTGGGGCTGTCGCTCTACGCGCTCTACTGGGTGCTGAGCCCGGTCGCCGCGCAGGTCTACCGCACGAGCTTCCTCGCCATCGCCCTGGCCATGACCTTCCTCGTCTACGGCTTCCGCGGGCGCACCGCGGATCGCGCCGAGGGCGAGGAGCGCAGACCCGAGCGACCGGCGATCGCCGACTGGCTGCTCGCCGTCCTGGCCGTCGTGGCGCTCGGCTACACGCTGGTCGTCTTCGACGAGTTCGTGCGTCGCTCGGTCGAGCCGACCGGCCTCGACCTGCTCTTCGGCGTGATCACGGTGGCGCTCGTGCTCGAGGCCGCGCGGCGCACGACCGGCTGGATCCTGCCCGCGATCTGCCTCCTGTTCCTGGTCTACGCCTACTACGGCAGCGAGATCCCCGTGTCGTGGGAGCTCGGCCATCGCGGTTACAGCATCGAGCGGATCGTCGGCCAGACCTACATGGGCCTGGAGGGGATCTTCGGGGTGCCACTCGACGTCGCCGCCACCTACATCGTCCTGTTCACGATCTACGGCGCGGTGCTCGAGTTCTCCGGCGCCGCGCAGTTCTTCATCGACGTCAGCTTCGCCGCCTTCGGGCGCTCGCGCAGCGGCCCCGGACGCACCACCGCGCTCGCCGGCTTCCTGCTCGGCACGGTGTCGGGCTCGGGCGCGGCGACCACGGTGACGCTGGGCAGCGTCACCTGGCCGATCCTGCGCCGCGGCGGCTATCCGCGCGACCAGGGCGGCGGCGTGCTCGCCGCCTCGGGCATCGGCGCGATCCTGTCGCCGCCCACGCTCGGCGCGGCCGCGTTCATCATCGCGGAGTTCCTGGGCATCAGCTACCTGAAGGTCCTGATCTACGCGCTGATCCCGACGTTCCTCTACTACCTCGGGATCATGCTCGCCATCGAGGCCGACGCCCGGCGGCTGCAGATGGCGGAGACCGACGTGCAGACGCAGCCGCTGGGGCGGCTGCTGCTGCGCTTCGGCTACCACTTCAGCTCGCTGTTCCTGATCGTCGGGCTCCTGGCCACCGGCCTGTCGCCGTTCCGCGCCGTGTTCTACGCGACGATCGTCGCCTTCGCGCTGTCGTTCCTGGACCGCCGCCACGCGATGACCCCGCCGCGCCTGTGGGCTGCGCTGGCCGGCGGGGCGCGCGCGGTGCTGCCGATCGCCGCCACATGCGCGGCGGCGGGCATCATCGTCGCGGTGGTCACGCTCACCGGGCTGGGCCTGAAGATGAGCTCGCTGGTCATCGACGTGTCGGCCGGCTCGCTGCTCGTCACCACGCTGCTGTCGGCCGTCGCCGTGCTGCTGCTCGGGCTCGCCGTCCCCGTGACCGCCTCGTTCATCATCGCCGCCGTGATCATCGGCCCGGCGCTGACCGAGCTCGGCGTCCCGCGCGAGGTCGCCTACATGTTCATCTTCTACTACGCGGTCCTGTCCGAGGTCAGCCCGCCGACGGCGCTGTCGGCGTTCGCCGCGGCGGCGATCACCGGCGGCAACCCGTTCCGCACGATGATGCAGACCTGGAAGTACTCGCTGCCCGCGTTCCTCGTGCCGTTCGCCTTCGTGCTGTCGCCCAACGGCGAGGGCCTGCTGCTGCAGGGCAGCGCCGGGCAGGTCGTGCTCGCGCTGCTGGCCTCGACGCTGGCCGTCGTCGCGCTGGCCGTGGCCACCGGCGCGTGGCTCGTGCGCCCGGCGGGGAAGCCCGAGCGCGTGCTGGCCGCGATCGCCGCGCTGGCGCTGCTGTACCTCGAGCCGATCTCGGTGGCCGTCGGCGCGGGCGCCTTCGCGCTGGCCGTGGTCGTGCACCTGGCGCGGCCGGCTCAGCGCGCGGCGGAGACGAGCCCGGCGGCGCCGAGCGGCGAGCGCAGCGTCGTGCCGTAGGTCGCGGCGCCGCGCGCGGACAGGCGCTCGGCCACCCCGCGCTTGAGGGCGCCGAGCACGTCGGCGCCGACGATCTCCCGCTCGCGCGCGCTCAGCTCGGCCTGCAGCCGCTGCGCCTCGTCGTCGCGACCCTCGGCGTGGGCGCGCACGAGCGCGGCGCACAGCTCGGGGTGCAGGTTGGCGATGGCCAGCACCGCGCCGGCTGAGCCCTCGCGCAGCGCGTCGAGCACGAGCGACGCGCTGCCGTCGTAGAGCGCGAAGGGCGGTTCGGCGGCCCGCGCGACGGCGGCGTACCGGCGATGGCACTCAATCGACTTCGACGAGTCCTTCAGGCCGGCGAGCCCGTCGGCGACGAGCATCTCCAGCAGCTCGGGCTCGAGCTCGCGATGGGTGTGCGACGGGATCGTGTAGCCGAGCACCGGCGCGCCGGCGCCCTCGATCAGCGCCGCGTAGTGGCCGCGGACCTGGTCGTCGGAGAGCGGGTAGTAGTAGGGGACGACGGCGGACACGGCGGTGGCGCCGTCGGCCACCGCTCGCCGGGCGAGCGCGAGCGTCGGCGCGGTGCCGGGCCGCCCGACGTGGGCCACGACCGGCACGCGCCCGTCGGCGGCGGCGATCGTCGCGGCGATCACTGCGGCGACCTCGTCGTCGCCGAGGCACGCCTGCTCGCCCGTGGTCCCGCACGGCATCAGCCCGTCGACGCCGGCAGCCACGAGGTCGTCGACGTGCGCGCGCAGCGCGGTCTCGTCGAGCCCGCCGCGCTCGTCGTAGGGCGTCAGCAGCGCGACGATGACGGCCGGCCGGTCGGGAAGCTCCATGCCCTCTCCCTACCCCGGCGCCCTCGGAGCGACGCCCGCGGCGGGGGCTACGTCACGAGCGGCCGGCCAGGTAGCCGCCGACGATGAAGCACAGCACGCAGATGGCCATGCAGATGCCGGCGAAGAGCATGGGCGGCAGCTTAACGCAGCGGGGCCCCGGTCAGACCGGGGCCCCGCTTGACGTCGGATCGCGGCGGCGATCAGGAGGTCGCCGGCGCTCCGCCGAGGCCCTTGACGAGCTGCTCGCCCTCGATGTCGAGGTTGGGCAGCACGCGGCTCAGGCGCGTGGGCATCCACCACGCCCGCTTGCCGAGCAGCGCCATCACGGCCGGCACGAGCGTCATCCGGACGATGAACGCGTCGGCCAGCACCCCGACGGCGAGCGACAGGCCGATCGACTTGACGATCGGGTCGTCGGTGAGCAGGAAGGCGCCGAAGACCGCCGTCATGATCATCGCCGCGGCGGTCACCACCCGGCCGCTCTGTCCGTATCCGGTCACGATCGACTCGCGTGCCTTGCCGCTGTGGACGAAGCTCTCGCGCATCCGCGAGAGGAGGAACACCTCGTAGTCCATCGCCAGCCCGAACAGGATGCCGATCAGCAGCACGGGCAGGAAGCTGACGATCGGGCCCGGCTGGGCGACGCCGAACAGGTCGGCGAGGTTGCCGTCCTGGAAGATCCAGACGACGACACCCATCGACGCGGCGATGCTCAGCAGGAACCCGGCCGCCGCCTTGATCGGGACGAGGATCGAGCGGAACACGACCGTCAGCAGCAGCAGCGCGAGCCCGACGACCACGGCGATGTACGTCGGCAGCGCCGCGCTCAGGCGATCGGCGGTGTCGATGTTCGTCGCGGTCTGGCCGGTCACGTAGCCCGTCACGGCCGGGTTCTGCGCGTGGACCTTGTCGGCCTCGGCGCGGATCTGTGAGACGAGCTCCTCGGTCTTGTCCGAGGCCGGGCTGGTGGTCGGGGTGACGGACACGATCGTCACGTCGCCCTTGTCGTTCTGGACGGCCGGCGAGACCGTGGCCACGCCCGGGAACTTGGCCAGCTCCTTGCCGAGATTGTTGGCGAGGTCCTTCTCCTCCGCGCTGGAGAGCTGCGGCGCGTCGACGGCGATCGTGAGCTGCGCGTTGAAGCCGGGGCCGAAGCCCTCGGTCAGCATGTCGTACGCGCGCCGCTCGGTCTTGGACTCCGGCTGCGAGCCGCCGTCGGGCAGGCCGAGCTGCATGTGCATGGCGGGCACGGCGGCGACGCCGAGCATGGCCAGGCAGACGACGACCACGGCCAGCGGCCGGCGCGTCACGAACCGCGCCCAGCGGACGCTCGCCGTCTCGCGGTCGGCCGCGCGGCGACCGGGCCGGAAGCCCAGCACGCGGTTGACCCGCGCGATGCGCGTGCCGGCGAAGCCCAGCAGCGCGGGCAGCAGCGTCAGCGCGATGAGCACGGCGATGCACACCGTGGCCGCGGCGGCGAGGCCCATGACGGTCAGGAACGGGATGTTGACGACGACCAGGCCGACGAGCGCGATGACGACCGTCGCCCCGGCGAAGACCACGGCGCTGCCCGCGGTCGCGGTCGCCTGGGCGGCCGCCTCCTTCGGTTCGAGCCCGTCGCCCATGTTCTGGCGGTGGCGGGCGAGGATGAACAGCGCGTAGTCGATGCCGACGGCGAGGCCGAGCATCGTGGCCAGCGTCGGGGCCGTCTCGGAGACGTCGATGACGCCGGACATCGCGGTCAGGCCCGTGAGCCCGATGACGACGCCGATGATCGCGGTGATCAGCGGCAGGCCGGCGGCGAGCAGCGAGCCGAGCGTGATGGCCAGCACGACGAGGGCGACCATCATGCCGGCGGTCTCCGCGCTGGTCTCCGTGTGCTCGGCGACGATCCCGCCGCCGAACTCGACCTGCATCCCGGCGCTCTCGGCCGGATCGGCGATGGCGGCCAGCTCGTCGCGCGACTCGTCCTTGATCTCATCCGCGGGAACGGGGTAGATGACGTCGGCGTATCCGACGCGCCCGTCCTTGGTCAGGGCCTTGGCCTCGTAGGGGTCGACGACCTTGATGACCTCGGAGGCCTTCTCGGCCTTCGCCACCGTCTTCATCACGGCGTCGCGATTCTCGCTGTCGGTCAGCTTCTCGCCCTCTGGAGCCTCGAACACGACCCGGGCGGAGGCGCCGCCCGCGCCGGGGAACTTCTTCTCCAGCAGGTCCTGGGCCTGCTGGGACTCGGTGCCCGGTACGACGAACTTGTTGCTCGTCTGACCGCTGAACGCGGTCGCGCTCGCGAACACGAGGCCGAGGATCACCACCCATGCGACGAGCACCCGGCGGCGGCGCTCGAACGCCCACCCACCGAGTCGGTACAGATGCGTTGCCATCAGACAGTTCCCTCCGTATTGGTCAGCGAAGTCCGGTCGGACTCAGGGGATCCGGACTTCGCTGACCTTGGTTGCGGTCGTGCGCTCGGCCACGTAGCGGGGAAGCAGGCCGAGCGCCTCGTGATCGCTCGCCGCCTCGACCCACCACCAGATCGCGTGCCCCCCGGACAGGCACGAGGCCAGCGTCGCCTGGTGGCGAAGCGGGCTGCAGTGCCCCCGGAAGGAGGCGAAGACGACCGGACACTCGTCCGGCGCATGGCGGTGATGGAGCAGGAAGCGAGCCATGCGGGCAGGCTCCCGGCCGCGGGGTCGTCCTTCATCGGGGCGCCACCCTGATTCCGCACCCTGATCTCGGGGTGCGGGGTCCCGGCCTGGCTCAGGCGACGTCCCCGTCGCGCTCGGCGCGCTCGACGGCGCGCGCCACCTCGACGCGCGAGCCGGCGTCGAGCTTGCGGAACAGGTTGCGCATGTGCGTCTCGACGGTCTTGACGCTCAGGAACAGCTCGGCCGCGATCTCGGGGTTCGTGCGCCGGTCGACGACGAGCCGGGCCACCTCGAGCTCGCGGCCGCTGAGCGACGCGACGCCGCCGCCGGCCTGCCCGCGGCGGGTACGGCGGTGCACGGCGCGCCCCAGCGCCCGCAGCTCGCGCTCGGCGCGGTCGCGATAGCGGCGCGCGCCACAGGCCTCGAGCTCTGCCGCCGCACGCTCGAGCTCGGCCGCGGCGCGGTCGGTCTCGCCGGCCTGGGCCAGCGCGCGCCCGGCCAGCGTCCGCGAGACTCCGGCCGCGACCCGCGCGCCCGCCTCGTCGGCGAGCGCCGCCGACACGAGCGCCCGTTCCGCGGCGGTCGGCGCGTCGCCCGCGTCGAGGGCGACGGCCGCCGCCGCGCGGGCCGCGGACGCGCTCGCCAGCCGCAGGTCGAACGTCTCGGCGCGCGCCTGCGCGCGCGCGGCCGCGCGCTCGGCGTCGGCCCGGCGGCCGAGGGCCAGCCAGCAGCGCGTCAGCCACTCGAGCCAGGTCGCCCGCCAGGCGCCCGGCACCAGCGGCGCGTCCTCGCCGCCGCCCGAGGCCACGAGCAGCTCGGCGGCACGCCCCGGATCGCCCGACTCGAGCAGCGCCACCGAGCAGATCGCCCCCGACCAGACGCCCACCACGTGGCCGCCGAGCCCCTCGGTCAGGGCGACCGCCTCCTCGCCGCAGCGCACGGCGTCCTCGATCTCCCCCGCCTCGAGCGCCGTGTACGCGCGGTTGAGGAGCGACCAGGCGAGCACGATCGGGTTCTCGGTGAGGCGCGCCGCCTCGACCGCGCGGTCGAGCGTCTCCGCCGCCTCGGCCAGGCGGCCGGTGGCGAACAGGACGTTGCCCAAGGCCTGGGTCAGCATCGGGAAGAAGTGCCCCTGCCCGGTCGCCCGCGCGACGTCCAGGCCGCGCAGCGCGTGGGCGGCGGCCTCTTCGAAGCGGTCCAGGTAGAACTCCGCGCCGCCGACGTGGGCGACGGCGTCGAGCCGCACGGCGAGCTGCTCGTCGGGCATCGCGTCGATGAGCGCGGCGGCCTGCGCCCTGTGGTCCTCGGCGTCGCGCACGGGGCCGGTGCACGACTCGGCGAAGGCGAGCATCCCGGTCGCCGCGGCGGTCAGCGGCGGGTCGCCCAGCGGCTGCGCCGCCGCCAGCGCGCTCGCGGCCCAGTCGCGCATCGCGTCGTACTCGGTCCGGTACAGGGCGCTGATGGCCAGGTCGATCATCAGCGACGCGCCCTCCGGCGTATCGCGCGCCGGCAGGTCGGCCAGGGCTCGCACGCAGCCGGGCATGGGCGTCCTCGTGACGGCCGAGGAGCTGCTCGACCGCCGCGCAGGCCGAGATGATCGGCACCCGCTGGCCGGGCGGGCCGTCGGCCGCGAGCGCGAGGCTCTGCAGCAGGGCGGCGTGGCTGCCCTCGAGCCTGCCGGTGGCGGCCCGCGACCCGGCCAGCGCCATCAGCAGCTCGGCGCGCTCGGCCGACGGCGCCGACTCGGGCAGGATCCGCAGCGCCGCCTCGAACCAGCGCGCGGCGCTCGACGGCGCTCGTCCCGAGGCCGCACCGCCGGCCTCGCGCAGCACGGCCAGGGCGGCGGCGTCGCCGTGGCGAGCGGACTGCTCGACGTGATGGGCGCGGGCGACGGCCGCCGCGCCGCGCGCGGCGAGCGCGTCCGCGCAGCGCTCGTGGGCGATCAGCCGTGCGCCCGGCGCGCCGGTGGCGTAGACGGCGCTGCGCACGAGGGGATGACGGAAGCCGAACCGGCGCGGCACCTCGTCGGGGCGCAGCAGGTCGCGGGCGATGAGCTCGTCGAGGGCGGCGAGCGCGTCCGTCTCGGCCACCGCCGCCGCCGCGACCGCGAGGTCGAGCTCGAACGGGTCGCCGGCCACGGACGCCGCACGAGCGAAGTCCCGCACGGGCGGGGCGAGGTCGGCGAGCTCGGTGGCGATCGCGGCGGCCACGGCCCCGGGCACGCCGGCCGGCGCGAGCGTCCCCACCGCATCGTCGTCTCGTCGGCGTCCGGGCCGCCGTCGGCCCCGCGGCGCGCGAGCTGCAGCAGGTAGAACGGGTTGCCGCCGCTGCGCCGGTACAGGCGCTCGCGCTCGGCCGGGCCCGCGTCGACCAGGGTCGCGGCGTCGCCGGCGGCGAGGGGGCCGAGCCCGACCTGGGTCACCCAGCCATCGACCCCGGCGGTCTCGATCGCCGCGACCAGCGCGGGATCGGCGCGCGCCGTCCGGAAGCCGACGGCGATCAGCACGGCCGCCTCGGGCGGGCGCCGCAGCACGTGCCTGATCAGCTCGACCGACGCCCCGTCGCTCCAGTGCAGGTCGTCGAGCGTCAGCACGAACGGCTGGCCGGCGGCCAGCCGCTCGGTCAGCGCGCGGACCGCGCGATGGGCGCGATAGCGCTCCTCGACGGTCTCGGTGCCACCCGCCGTCGAGGCCAGCGAGCGCAGCGACGGGAAGACCGTCGCCAGCTCGTCGAGCTCGTCGGCCGCGACCCGGTCGAACGAGCGCCCGTCGAGCGACTCGAGGTAGGCGTCGAAGGCGTCGACGATCAGCCCGAACGGCAGCTCGCGCTCGAGCTCCGAGGCCCGCCCGTCGAGCACCAGGCAGCCGCGCGCCTGCGCCCGGTCGGCCAGCTCGGCGAGCAGCGAGGTCTTCCCGATCCCGGGCTCGCCGGTGACGACGGCGAACCGCGAGGAGCCGGCGCACGCGGCGTCGAGCAGGCCACCGAGCACCTCCATCTCGGTGTCGCGCCCGACGAGCCGTTGCGCCGTTGCGGTCATGTCCCGGCCTCCCGCGGCGCCTCCCGGCGCCTAGCATACGCCGCCTGAGGGTCCGCGATGCGGGTGCGCGGCGGGTTCAGGGTGCGGGTTCAGGGTGGTGCCCCGATGTCGCCGGGTGGCCGCTCCCGCAAGCTGGCGGCATGGCTGATCACCTCCTCAATCACTGCCGCGAGACCCATGACCCGGCGACCGAGCTCGCCCCGGCCCCGGCCCCCGAGACGGCGACGCGCGACCACGCCGTCGAGGTCACGTCCACGACGACGCCCGGCGCGCACGCAGCGCGCGAGCTTGCCGTCCGCGAGAGCGACGGCATCCAGGTCCGGTTGACCTGGTACCCGGGCGACCGCGCCGTGTGGGTGTCGGTCAGCGACGAGCGGACCGGCGACCGCTTCGATCTGGCGATCCCGCCCGAGCGCGCGCTGCACGCCTTCCACCACCCGTTCGTCTACGCGGCCTAGGAGAACGCCATGGACTCCGAGGTCCTCATCGGCGCGGCGCCCGTGCCCGCGACCGGCCCCGATCCCGAGCCTGTCCGCACGCGCGTCGCGCGCGGCGGCGTGCTCGTCCTCGGCGGCGGCTTCGCCGGCGGCTACGTCGCGCGCCGGCTCGGCCGCCGCGGCGCCACGATCGTCAACCCGACGAACTTCATGCTCTACACGCCGCTGCTGCCCGAGGCGGCCGCGGGCAGCATCGAGCCGCGCCACGTCACCGTGTCGCTGCGCGCCATGTGCCCCCATGCCGACCTGGTGCTCGGCTCGGTCGTGGCGCTCGACACGCAGCGGCGCGTCGCCCATGTGGCCACCGACGCGGGCCGCATCGCGATCTCCTACAAGGAGCTCGTCGTCGCGCTCGGCGCGGTCACCCGCGTCCCGCCCGTCCCCGGCCTGGGCGAACACGCCCTGCACCTGAAGGACCTCGCCGACGCGATCCGCCTGCGCAACCACGTCCTGCGCCAGATCGAGCTGGCCGACGCGGCCCCCGAGCAGGCCGCCCGCCGGCTCACCTTCGTGCTCGCCGGCGGCGGCTACGCGGGCGTCGAGGCGGTCGCCGAGCTGCACGAGCTCGCCAGCGGCGCGCTGCGCCGCCACCCGCGCCTGACCGGGGTGCACCTGCGCTGGGTGCTGCTCGACGCCGCGCCGCGGATCCTCGGCCAGGCGCCCGAGAGCCTGGCGCGCTTCGCCACGCGGACGCTCGGCCGGCGCGGCATCGAGATCCGCACCGGCACCACCGTGGCCTCCGTCGACCCGGCGGGCGTGACGCTGGCCGGCGGCGAGCGGATCGCCAGCCACACCGTGATCTGGACCGCCGGCGTCGCCGCCAACCCGCTCACCGGCCGGCTCGGACTGCCGCTGGACGGACTCGGCCGAGTGCCCGTCGACGAGACGCTGCGCGTCACCGGCGTGCCCCACGCGTGGTCGCTCGGCGATTGCGCCGCGGTCCCCAACGCGGCCACGCCCGGCGAGACCGACCCCGCCACGTGCCAGCACGCCCTGCGCCAGGCCCGCCGCCTCGCGCGCAACCTGACCGGCCCGCCGCAGCCCTACGGCTACCGCACCCGCGGGCAGATGGCCACGCTCGGCCGCCGCCACGGCATCGCCGTCGTCGGCACGGTCCGCGTGCGCGGGTTCGCGGGCTGGCTGCTGACCCGCGGCTACCACCTGCTGCAGCTCCCGCTCGTCTCGCGGCGCGCCCGCGTGATCGCCGACTGGACGACCGCCGCGCTGTTCCGCCGCGACGTCGCCGAGCTGTCGCTCGGTGCCCGGAGCGAGCGCTGATGCCGACCATGATCCGCGTCGCCATCCTCGACCGCCATCCGACCGTGCGCGCAGGCGCGGAAGCGCTCCTGCGAGGACAGCACGACCTCGTCCCCGTGGGGTCGGCCGCGGACCCCCAGGCGCTGTGGACGCTGCTCAACCGGACCCGACCGGACGTCGTGCTGCTCGGCCTCGAGGGCCACGGCGGCGATGAGCTCGGCCTGTGTCTGCGCATCAGGACGCGGCTGCTGGGTCCGCGGGTCGTGCTCCATGTCGCCGAGCCGAGCACCGAGCTCATCGTCCCGGCCACGCTGGCTCGCGCCGACGGCATGGTCGGCAAGGCCGCCGAGGTGCGCGAGCTGCTGCACGTGCTCCGCGCGGTGGCCGGGGGCGAGCCCCTGCTGCCCGCCCTCACCCCGCGGCTGCAGGCCGACGCGGGCGCGCGGCTGGACCCGCATGACCGCGCGATCTTCGCGATGCGCCTGGCCGGCACCCGGTCGCGCGACATCGCCACGACCGTGGGCCTGAGCGGACCCGCGCTCGACGCCCGCGTCCGCAGTCTCATCGCCACCCTCGCCGACCCCGAGCCCCAGCCCGCACGCGCCCCCGACCGCCGCGGCCGGCCCGCGTCCCGGGCCGACCTCGCTCCGGCCCGGCCCCTGACAGGAGACGCCGCATGACCGAGCACGCCGCAGGTTCGGCGATCCGCACCCGCGCCGGGTCCGACTGCGCCCCGGCGATCGGGGTGCTGCCCCCGATGGCGCCGCGCGGACGGCGCGCCTACCGTCGGCCGATGCCGATCGCCCGCCTCTCGCGCCCGTCCGTCGTGACCGTCACCGCCGAGGTGATCCGGTGAGCCCGCGGAGCGGCCGCGCCGCGTTGCTGCGCGAGCGCCTCGAGGCGCGCCTGGACCGCCGTCCCTCCGAGCACGTCTACCCGGTCCATGACTGGCAGATCGTCGAGCGCAGCTTCGAGCCCGCCAACCTGGCCGCGCTGGAGTCGGTCTTCGCCGTGGCCAACGGCTATCTCGGGCTGCGCGGCACGCCCGAGGAGGACGGTCCGGCGCACGACGCCGGCGCGACCCTCAACGGGCTGCACGAGACATGGCCGATCGTCTACCCCGAGGACGCCTACGGCCTGGCCCGCACCGGCCAGACGATCGTCAACGCCACCGACGGGTCGGTCATCCGGCTGTTCGTCGACGACGAGCCGTTCGAGCTGACCACGGCCAAGCTGCACCGCTTCGAGCGCGTGCTCGACATGCAGGTCGGGGTGCTCAGCCGCGAGGTCGAATGGGAGACGCCGCGCGGCAAGCGCATCCTCGTCCGCTCGCGACGCCTGGCCTCGCTCGAGGACCGCCACCTGGCCGCCATGGACTACGAGGTCGTAGCGCTCGACGCCGGCGCGCGCATCACGATCTCCTCCGAGCTCGTCACCCACGGCCCGCGCGAGGCCTCCGACGACCCGCGCCGCGGCAAGGGCTTCGCCGAGAAGGTCCTCGTGCCGGTCGCGGCCCGCGCCGGCGGTCACCATGCCGCGCTGGAGCTCGTGACCCGCCACACCGCGCTCGGGCTGGCCTGCGGCATGGAGCACGACGTCGAGGCCCCGATGTCCCGTCGACGTGACCGCGAGCGCCGAGGGCGACGGCGCGCAGGTCGTCTTCACGGCCGAGCTCGAGCCCGGGCAGCGGCTGCGGATCGGCAAGTACGTCGCGTACCACTGGGCCGCGCAGGCGCCGGCCGGCGACCTGCTCGCGCGGGTCGAGCGCACGCTGCACCGCGCCGCCGGCGAGGGCTTCGACATGGTCGAGTTCGACCACCGCCGTCACGTCGAGGACTTCTGGCGGCGCAGCGACGTCGAGCTCGTGGGCGCGCCCGACCTGCAGCAGGCGATCCGCTTCAACCTGTTCCAGCTCATGCAGGCGACCGCGCGCGGCGAGGGCCTCGGCGTGCCCGCCAAGGGCGTGACCGGCCGCGGCTACGAGGGCCACTACTTCTGGGACACGGAGATCTACGTCGTCCCGTTCCTGATCCACACGAGCCCGCAGTGGGCCAAGCAGGTGCTCGAGTTCCGCTGCCGGATGCTCGACGCCGCGCGGCGCCGGGCGGGCGAGATCGGCCATCGCGGCGCCCTGTACCCGTGGCGCACGATCAGCGGCGAGGAGGCCTCGGCCTGGTACGCGGCGGGCACGGCCCAGTACCACATCAACGCCGACATCGCCTACGCCATGCGCCAGTACCGCAACGTGACCGGCGACCTGGAGTTCCTGCTCGGCGACGGCGCCCAGGTGATGGTCGAGACGGCGCGGCTCTGGATGGAGCTCGGCTTCTTCTCCGAGCGCCGCGGCGGGCGCTTCTGCATCAACAGCGTGACCGGCCCCGACGAGTACACGACGGTCGTCAACAACAACGCCTACACGAACCTGATGGCCAAGGAGAACCTCGAGGGCGCCACGCGCGTCATCGAGTGGCTTCAGGGCTCCGACCCCGAGGCCCATGAGCGGCTCGTGCGCGCCACCGGGCTGTCCGAGGCCGAGGTCGACGGCTGGCGCCGCGCGGCGGAGCTGATGCACGTCCCGCGCCACGAGGAGCTCGGCATCGTCCTGCAGGACGAGGACTTCCTCGAGCGCAAGCGCTGGGACTTCGACGCCACGCCCGACGACAAGTACCCGCTCCTGCTGCACTACCACCCGCTCGAGCTCTATCGCCACCAGGTGATCAAGCAGACCGACGTCGTCCTGGCCACCTACCTCGTCGGCCATCACTTCAGCGAGGACGAGACGCGGCGGACGTTCGATTACTACGACCCCTTGACGACCGGCGACTCCACGCTGTCGGCCTGCATCCAGAGCGTCGTCGCCTCGGCCGTCGGCTATCCGCAGGCGGCGCTGGACTACTTCGTCGACGCGTGCGCCGTCGACCTCATCGACCTCCACGGCAACACGGCCGACGGCATCCACATCGCCTCGTGCGGCGGCACCTGGCTGGCGCTCGTCGCCGGCTTCGGCGGGCTGCGCGACTTCGACGGCGAGGTCCGCTTCGATCCCCGCCTGCCTGACGAGTGGCAGCGCCTGCGCTTCCGCGTCGCCGTGCGCGGCCAGCTCATCGAGGTCGACATGACGCAGGACGGGACGACCTACCGCCTGCTCGAGGGCCACGGACTGCTCATCGAGCACGTCGGCGAGCTCGTGCGCCTCACCGCCGGCGAACCGGTCCACCGGCCGGTCGCGGAGGTCGTCGAGCTGGTCCCGCGCGACCAGGGCGGACCAGGGCGACGAGCTGCGACGCGCGGCCTAGCGGCCCGAGCGGGCCGACTCTAGCCCCGGGCGGGCGCGGGCGCCGGGCGCAGACGCAGCGAGCGTGCGGCGCGCAGCAGCGCCCGCGGTGTGCGGGCGCCGAGCAGCACGCCGAGCAGCCCCAGCGAGACGATCACGCCGACGGCGGTCAGCGCCATCGGCTGCACGATGGCCAGCGCGCCGACGGCCGCGGGGTCGACGGGATGGCCGGCGGCGATCGGAAGCGCGACGAGCAGCGTCGCCGCCACGGCCGCCGGTCCCGCTCCGGGCAGCGGCAGCATCGCGCCCGAGCCCTGCGCGACGCACGCGGCGAGGACCACCGCCGGCGCGGCGGGCAGGCCGAAGGCAAGCAGGAAGCAGGTCAGCGCGCCGAGGCGCAGCGCCCGCGCGAGGAGCTGCCACGGCAGCACCCGGCACAGCCAGCAGCGCGGGCGCCGGAGCACGGCCAGGCCGCGGCCGACCTCGTGCACGACGCGGCGCACGCGCGCCGAGCGGGTGGCCAGCAGCGCCACCACGGCGATGACGACGGCGACGACGGCGACGACGAGCGCGGGCGACGCCGCGTCGATCGTCCCGACGCCGATCGAGACCGCGATGAGGGCGATGACCAGGCCGAACACGCCCTCGAACGATCCCTCGGCGGCGAGCGTCCCGGCCAGCGCCGGCCAGCTCGCGTCGCCCAGCTCGCGCTTGGCCAGCGCGATGCGGACCGCGTCGCCGCCGCGCGCGGACAGCACGCCGGTGAGCCCGGCGCCGCACAGGTGCCACGCGACGGCGCGCCGCCGCGTCACCTCCGGCCAGGACGCGCTGAGCACGCCGCGCCACGCGATGCCGCGCGAGACCTGCGCGCACACGTGCATCAGGACGGCGGCGGCCAGCAGCGCGACGTCGGCCCGGCCGAGCGCGTCGGCCAGGGCCCCGGCGGTGCTCGCGGCGGCCGCGGTGGAAGGACCCACAGGCCCCACCGTATACCCGCGCGCGGCCCCCTGTGCGCGCTATCGCGGTGTGGCGTCGCGGTCGGCGCGCTCGACCACCCGCGCGACATCGACCCGCGAGGAGACGCCGAGCTTGTGGAACAGGTTGCGGACGTGGGTCTCGACGGTCTTCGGGCTGAGGAACAGCGCGGCCGCGATCTGCGGGTTCGTCCGCCGATCGACGATCAGCCGCGCCACCTCGCGCTCGCGCTGGGTGAGCGCCGCGATGCCGGCCCCGTCGCCCGTGCCCGTGCCCTTCCGGGTCCGGCGGGTCGGCCGGCGGTGACCGAGCCGGCGCAGCTCGCGCTCGGCCGCGTCGCGCCGGGCCACGGCGCCGCACGCCTCGAAGGCGGCCGCGGCCCGCTCGAGCTCCGCCACCGCCGCTGCGGCATCGCCCCCTTCGGCCAGCGCGCGGGCGGCGAGCATCCGTGACAGCGCCGCCTCGACGAGGGCGCCGCTCCCCGCGGCTGCCGCCGCCGACGCCAGCGCGTGCTCGGCGGCGGTCGCGTGGTCGCCGGCGTCCAGCGCGACGGCGGCGGCGGCGCGGTGCGCCATCGCGTTCGGGATGCCCAGCCCGACGGTCGCGGCGAAGGACTCCACGCAGGCCGCGGAGCGCGCCGCCTCGTCGCCGCGTCCGGCGGCGAGCAGGCAGCGCGTCAGGAGCTCCAGGCCGGTCGCCCGGTAGATGCCGGGGATCGACGGCAGCTCGTCGCCGCCCGCGTTCGCAACGAGTATCTCGACCGCGCGCCCCGGCTCGCCGGCCGAGAGCAGCGCGGCGGCGAGCGCGATGCCGGCCCATGCCGCGGGCAGTCCCACCTCCAGGGCTCCGGGCACGGTCGCCATCTCCTCGGCCCTGGACAGCGCCGTGCTGACGTCCCCGGCCGCCGTGGCCGCCAGCGACCGGTTGACGAGGTTCCACGCGAGCATCTGGTCGTTGGCCTGCACGCGCGACATCTCCACCGCGGCGTCGAACAGCTCGGCCGCGCCGGCCAGGTCGCCGCGGAGCAGCCGGATGTTGCCCACGACCGGGTTGAGCAGGGCGAACACCGCGCCCCGGCCCGCCGCCCGTCCGACCGCGAGCGCGCGCTCGCCGTGGAAGCTCGCGTCGTCGAAGCGGTCGAGGTAGAACTCGGCGGCGGCCAGGTTCCCCGCGGCCGTGGGGCGGGCGAGCAGCTCGTCGTCGCTCATCGCCGCGACCAGGTCCGCCGCCACGGAGCGCGCGTCCTCGGCCTCATCGACAGCGCACAGGAAGGCGTGGGCGAGGGCCAGGTTGGACGCAGCGGCGGCCGTCAGCGGCCGGTCGCCGAGGGCGCGCGCCTCGCTCAGCGCGCGCGACGCCCAGTCGCGCATCTGCTCGTGCTCGTGCCGGAAGACGCCGTCGATCGCCATCTCGAGTGCGAGCTCGGCCCCCTCCCGCGACGGCGTTGCGGGCAGCTCCTCGATCGCGGCCAGCAGCCGCGCGTGTGCTTCGTCGTGGCGGCCGACCAAGTGCTCGAGCCCGGCCGCGACGGCGATCAGCGGCACCCGCGCGGCGCGCTGGTCGCCGGGCACCAGCTCGAGGCTCTCGAGCATCGCCGAGCGGGCGGCGAGGAACCGTCCCGTCGCCGCGTGGGCGCCGGCCAGTCCCCCGAGCAGGGCCACCCGGTCCTGCGCCGGCGCGCCGTCGGGGAGCAGGCGCAGCGCTGCCTGGAACCAGCGCGCGGCGCTCCCCGGGCTGCGCTGCACGACGCTCTCGCCGGCCTCACGCAGGACGGCGATGGCGGCGAGGTCGCCGTGCCGGCCGGCGTGCTCGACGTGGTGCGCACGGCCCACGGCCGACGTGCCACGCGCGCGCAGCGCGTCGGCGCTGCGCTCGTGAGCGCCCAGGCGCCAGCCGGCGGGCGTCGCCTCGAGCACGGCCCGGCGCACGAGCGGGTGGCGGAAGCGGAAACGGCGCGGCACGTCGGTGGAGCGGATGAGGTCGCGCGCGAACAGCTCGTCTAGCTCCTCGACGGCCTCTGCCTCGGTGATGCCCGCGGCGGCCGCGGCCAGCTCGGGCTCGAACGGGTCGCCGGCGATCGCCGCCCCCTCGAGCAGCCGTCGCGACCGGTCGGGGAGGACGGAGAGCTCCGCGGCGAGCGACGCGGCGACCGTCCGCGGGAGCCCGCCGGGCCCCGACGGGCCGTCCGAGCCGCCGGGCGCGGCGATGCCACCGCGATCGGCGGACCGGGCGAGCTGCTCGAGGTAGAAGGGGTTGCCGCCGCTCTGCTCGATGAGCGCGTCGGCGTCGGCTGTGGCGACGGCGGCCCCCAGCAGCTGCCGCGCGTCGTCGGCGCTGAGCGCGGTCAGCTCGACGGTGCTCAGGACGCCGTCCCTGACCGCACGCTCGAGCGGGCCCGACAGGCGGCCGGGCACCTGGCGCGGGCGCAGGGCGAACGCCGTCAGGACGGGCGCGGACGGCGGGCGGCGCAGCAGCGCGGCGAGCAGCTCGATCGACCCGCCGTCGGCCCAGTGCAGGTCGTCGAGGAGCAGCACGAGCGGGCGCTTGAGCGCCAGCGACTCGAGCAGCCGGCGGACCGCGCGATGGATGCGGTGGCGCTCGTCCTGGGGCACGCTCGCGCCGGCTGGTGCGGCGTGGGTCGTGAGCGCCGGAAGGACGTGCGACAGGTCGGCCCGTGCGTCGGCGTCGAGCGCCCCGAGCGCCCGCGGGTCGAGGCCGGCGACGAACGCGTCGAGCGCGTCGACGAAGACCCAGAAGGGCAGGTCACGCTCGAACTCCGAGGCGCTCCCGGACAGCACGGTGTGGCCGCGCTCGTCGGCGCGGGCGCCGAGCTCGGCCAGCAGTCGCGTCTTGCCGATCCCCGGCTCCCCCACGAGCTCGACGGCGGACGGACGCCGCTGCGCGAGCTCGCCGAGCGCCTGATCCAGCGATCCCAGCTCGGCGGCGCGGCCGACGAGCTGCTCGCCCTCGTGGGCCATCGTGTCCTCCTCGCGCCGAGCATAATCGAGGCGGTCGGCCGTGTCAGGGTGCGAATCAGGGTGGTCTCCCGCGCGGGACGCCCGCGGCGAGGTGTCGTCCCGTGCCGCGCGTCCTCATCCACCACCGCCAGGGCCGCGCGGGTGGCGTAGGGTCGGGTCTCCATTCGCAGGCCCGAAGCAACGAAGAGGAGGCCGCGATGAGGTGCTCGGCTCGGCGATCGGGTGCTCGGATTCGGTGGGCATGCCTGCTCGCCTGGGCGGTGACCGGCGCGAGCCTGCTCGCCGCCCCCGTCGGCGCCGCGGCAGCCTCCCCCGCCGGGATGGCGGGTTCGGCGGCGGCGCCTGTCCAGCGGCTCGCGGCCCTCGAGCTGCAGCTCGCGCTTCCGGCACCGACCGGCGGGCTGCCGATCGGTGTGCGCTCGACGTTCCTGGCCGACGCGTCGCGCGTCGACGCGACGACCGGCAAGCCGAGGACACTGCCCATCCGCGTCTGGTACCCGGCTCGCCATGCCGCGGCCGGCTCGGGGGCGCGCTACCTCTCCCCCAGCGTGCAGCAGGTCGTCGAGCAGGTCGTCGGGGCTCCGGCGGGCACGCTCGACGTCGACACGCACGCGTCAACCGACGCCTCGATGCGCCGCGACATCCGCGGCGTGATCCTCGTCTCGCCCGGGTTCGGCAACCTCGTGGCGTTCAGCACCGCGCAGATCATCGATCTGGCCAGTCGCGGTTGGGTGCTCGTCACCTTCGACCATCCGCACGACACCTACGTCGTCGAGCAGCCCGACGGCACGCTGATCTTCAGCGATGGCCAGACCGAGGCGCACGTCGCGCCCGCGTTCGCTCAGCGAGTGCTCGACGTCGGCGTCGTGCTCCGTCACCTCTCAGAGCTCGTCCCACAGTCACGGCCGGGGACTCCGGTGGGCATGTTCGGCCATTCGCTGGGAGGCGCGACCGCCGCCGAGGCGATGCTCCTCTACCCACGCCTGCGGGCCGGCGTCGATCTCGACGGAACGCCCTTCGGCCGCGTCGTGCAGGAGGGGCTCGACGAGCCGTTCGGGATCATGGTCAGCGCCAGGCAGCCGGGCATGGAGGACCCCAACCTCGACGCGTTCATCTCGCACCTGCGAGGGCCGCACCCGTTCGAGCAGCTCGACATCGCGCACAACGGCTTCACCGACTTCGTCGTCTTCAACCCCCAGGCGACCCTCGCCGATCCCGCGCTCGGCGCCCGCTTCGAGGCCATCCTCGGCGCCGGTGTCGACAGCCTCGCCGCGGGGACGCAAGCGGTCGCCGCGCAGCGCCGCTTCCTGAGCACGTTCATGCGGCGATACCTCGGGCGCTGTCACGACGAGGCGACCAGCGCGGGACATCGCATCCCAGACCCTGTTGCCTGCGGTTGACGCCAGGTCCTTGTCGCCTGCGCGCGACGCCTCAGGCGCTGCAGCGGCACTGGCCTTCGGCGCAGCAGCCGCACGTCAGGTCGCTCGAGGGCTGATGCGGGGAGAGCGGCACGACGGCGCGCACCCGTGTGCCGACGCCGGGAAGGCTGTCGACGTGCAGGTGGCCGCCGAGCGCGCCCAGGCGATCGACGAGGCCCCGCAGCCCCGAGCCGTTCTCGGGCTTGGCGCCCCCGAGGCCGTCGTCGCGAACCTCGACCTCGGCCTGATGCCTCCCGCCGGTGATGGTCACCACGGCCTCGCTCGCGCGGGCGTACTTGGCGACGTTGGTCAGTGCCTCGGCAGTCGTGAAGTAGAGCGCCGACTCGATGGCCGGTGCCGGGCGCTCGTCTAGGTCTCCCTCGACGCTGACGGCGATGGCGCAGCGTGCGGCCAGCGCGTCGACCGCCGCGCGCAGCCCGCGGTCGCTGAGCAGCGCCGGATGGATGCCGCGCGCGAGGTCGCGCAGTTCGGAGAGCCCCGCGTCGAGCTCCTCGCGAACCCGGCCCAGCAGCTCCGTGACATGTTCGAGGTCGCCGCGGGCGGCGGCCCGCGTCGCCGAGGCGAGTGCCAGCGAAGCGCTCACCAGCCGCTGCTGGGCGCCGTCGTGGAGGTCGCGCTCGATGCGCCGTCGCGCCTCGTCCGACGCCTCGACGATGCGGGTCCGCGACGCCTTGAGCTCGGCCGTGAGCTCGTGCAGCGCGTCCAGCGCACCGTCCGAGCCGTCGCCCTGCGGGGCATCGGCCAGAAGGGCCTGGGAGTGGGAATGGTCGCCGTGCATGCTCGCCCCGGTCCGGAGGGACCCGGATGACGCTACACGACCGTTCGCCGGTCGCGCGAGCGTCGCGTACGGCCGTCCACGCGCGCACCGTCATCCAGCCACGGATCGCGACTCCCGGCGTAGCCCGGCGATGATGACCATGACGAGCTCGTGCTCGTGGGACATGAGCGCATAGGCCGCGAGCACGGCTCGTAGCCGTTCGCCGGGGCTGCCGGCATGGTTGCCGAGGACGAATGACCGGTCGTCTGCGCAAGCTCGTGCTCACGGCGCACGTCGTGCCTTCGGTGGGGTGGCTGGCGCGGTGGCTGGGTTTCTCGCTCTCGCGGTCGCAGCCCTGACCAGCCGGGATGCGCAGACGGTGCGGGCCGTCTACGTCGCAATGGAGCTGACCGGCTGGTTGGTCCTGGTTCCGCTGAGCGTAGCCTCGCTGCTGACCGGCCTCGTCCCGGCGCTCGGGAGCCGGTGGGGCTTGTTGCGCCACTACTGGGTCGTCGTCAAGCTCGGGCTGACCGTGCTCGCCACCGTCGTGTTGCTGATGTACACGCGGACGCTTGGCGCTCTGGCCGACCGAGCGAGCGAGCCGACGACGTCCGGCGCGGCGCTCGGCGACCTGCGCAGCGCCTCCCCGGCGCTGCACGCCGGTGCGGCGCTGCTGCTGTTGCTCGCGGCGACCGTCCTCGCGGTGTTCAAGCCGCCGGGCATCACGCGCTACGGCCGCGCGTGGTACGAGCGGCGTGGGGCCTCTCGGCCGTAGTCGCCCGCGGCAACGGTGCTTTGCACGAGGAGCGGGTCCCCGCACCGCACGCGGGGACCCGCTCGGGTCGCGCGATGCTAGGCGGCCACGAGCTCCTGCTCGGGCTGCTCGTCCAGGGCGCCGGGATCCGCCGGCCGGCGCAGGGTCACGAGCGCCAGCAGGCCGCCGGCGACCGCGATGGCGGCGGCGCCGAGGAAGGCAGCCGAGTAGCCGTCGGTCAGCGCCGCGGCGTCGGCCAGCCTGTCGGCGCCCTGTGCGCTGGCGAGCGCGGTCATTGCGGCCAGGCCGAGCGCGGAGCCGACCTGGTAGCCGGTGTTGACGATGCCGGACGCCAGCCCGCCCTCCTCGGGGCGGGCGCTAGAGATGGCGGTCTGCAGCGACGGGATGAACGCGATCGCCATGCCCGCGGCCGCGAGCAGCGACGCCGGGAGCACGTCGACGGCGAAGCTGCCGTCGGAGCGCACGAGCGACAGCGCGGCCAGACCCGACGCGAGCACCAGGAGGCCGCCGACGATCATCGGCTTGGCCCCGACGCGCGCCATGACGCGCGGGGCGACCACGACCATGCCGAGCGTGATGGCCAGGGTCATGGGCAGCAGCGCGGCCCCGCCCTCGAACGCCCCGAAGCCGAGCACCTGCTGCAGGTAGAGGTTCAGGAAGAACCACATCGGCACCCACGCCGCCCCGAGCAGGACCTGCGCGAGGTTGGCGGCGGCGAGGTTGGGCGCGCCGAAGATGCCCATGCGCATCAGCGGCTCGCGCCGCTGGCTCTGGACGGCCACGAACAGCACGAGCGCGAGAAGCCCGCCGGCGCCGACCAGCAGCGTCTCCGAGGCGCCCCAGCCCTGCTCGGGAGCGCGGACGATGGCGTAGACGAGCGCGGCGAGTCCGCCGGTGGCCAGGACCGCCCCGACGACGTCGACGGACCCACGGCGGGCGGCCGCGGGCGGCATGAGGCCCGGCGTCAGCGCGAGCGCGACGAGGGCCACCGGGATGTTGATGTAGAAGACCCACGGCCAGGACGCCCACTCGGTGATGACGCCACCGAGGAAGACACCCGCGGTGCCGCCGGCCGGAGCCGCGGCTCCGTAGACGGCGAAGGCCTTCATGAGCTCCTTGGGGTCATGGCCGAAGAGCATCATCAGCAGCGTCAGCGCCGATGGTGCGATGAGCGCCGCACCGGCGCCTTGGAGGGCCCGAGCGGCGATCTCGACCTCGGTCGAGTGGGCCAGGCCCGCGGCGAGCGAGCCGGCGGCGAGCACCGCCCACCCGGCCGCGAACAGGCGCCGGGCGCCGAACAGGTCGGACAGGCGGCCGCCGAGCAGCAGCAGGCCGCCGAAGGCGATGACGTAGGCGTTGAACACCCACGAGAGGTCCTCGGGGCCGAAGCCGAGGTCGCTGCGGATGTCGGGCAGGGCAATCCCGATGATGCTGGTGTCCATGATGACCATGAACTGGGCGAGCGCGATGACGGCAAGGGCCGTCCAGCGCCGCTGGTTGGCTGCTGGTTGCACTTGAAGTTCTCCTTGGGGCGAGCGCCCCGATGAGTGGATGTGTGGGTGCGTGGACCGGCGCACCGGCGGAGCGGCGGCCGGGGCGCGCGGCGGCCCTGGAAGGGCGTCAGTCGCCGCGCGCGGTCGCGCATCGCCCGCACCCGCCCACGCCAGTGCGGGCGGCCCAGCGGCGAAAAGCGAGGACGGGGCTCATGACGTGTGGGATCCGGGGGAGAGGTTGCGTCGCGAAGTCCGGCTGCACGGGAGTTCAGGCCGCCGCCTGCTCAGGCTGCAGCTGCGCGTGGGAGTGGGCGTCGTGGTGCGTGTACTCGTCCGGGCGCAGAAGCATCGCTCCGAGCATGCCGAGCAGCATCGCCACATGCTCGATGACGAGCAGGGTGCCGATGTCGTCGATGACGCCGCCCTCGAGCACGCCGATGGCGGTGAACGTGGGCAGGACCATCGAGGCCGACATCTCGGTGTTGGCTCGCCAGCCGTGACCGCGGTAACGCATCCAGCCGACCATCGGCAGTGTCATGGTCACGGCCATCCCGAGCAGCATCAGCGCGGGAGCGTCGGTGTTCAGCTCTGACCAGCTGCTCCCGACGGCGCCCAGCGCCCAACCGGCCGGGACGCCGAGGACGGCCATGCCGAGGAACATGGCGACGACCATCTCCGCGTAGTGACGGACGAAGTGTCGCGTGGCGGGCTTCATGCCGCCGCGTCGTAGCTCGCGCTGCTGAGGGGCGTCATCGGCCCGGCGACGAAGGTGGAGGTTGCGCATGAGTCGGAGGTCCTTTTGGAGGTCTTGGTCGGGCTGGTCGCCACGGACCGTAAACCCCCGGGGGTATAGTGCAAGGCTCCACGCGACCTCTCGTGCGTAGACACCGGCTGTCACCCCGCCCCGGGTGCGGCCGGCCGCACCCGCGTGCTTCCGGCGAGGCGCTGAGAGAGTCGAGCGGCTCGGCGCGGGCCGGGAACCACGAGACTTGACTCAGACACCGCTGTCTGATTTCATAGGCCAGACACTACTGTCTGACTTTCGATTGGAAAGCCTGATGCCCAAGCTGCGCTCGCACAAGGTTCACCCCCCCGCCCAAGATCACGGCGACGAGACCCAGCCGCACCGCAAGAGCGCCGGCATGGCGCTGCTCCTCCTCCTGGCTCTCGCGCAGCTCATGGTCATCCTCGACATCTCCGCCGTGAACGTCGCGCTTCCTGACCTGGCCGCCGACCTGAACATCGCGGGCGGCGACCTCGGCTGGACCATCACGAGCTACTCGCTCGTCTTCGGCAGCCTGCTGCTGCTCGGCGGCCGGGCCGCGGACCTGCTCGGGCGCCGGCGCGTCTTCCTCACCGGCCTCGGCGTCTTCACCGTCTCCTCGCTGGTTTCGGCGCTGGCCGGAGGCGCCGCCGTCTTCTTCGCGGCACGCGCCGGCCAGGGTCTGGGTGCGGCGATGCTGTCGCCGGCGGCGCTGTCCATCATCACCACCACCTTCCAGGGCCCGGCTCGCGCGAAGGCGCTCGGCGTGTGGGGTGCCGTCGGCGGCGCCGGCGCCGCGATTGGAGTCCTGCTCGGCGGCACGCTGACCGAGCTCGTCGACTGGCGAGCCATCTTCCTCATCAACCTGCCCGTCGGCATAGGCGTCGCCCTCGCCGCGATGAAGGTCGTGCCTGCAGACGTCGCTCGGCCGCAATGGCGCGGACTCGACCTCCGCGGCGCGCTGGCCGCCACGGCGAGCCTCGCCGCGCTGGTCTACGCGCTCTCTCAGGCCGCCAGCGCCGGCTGGACGTCAATGCAGACGCTCGGTCTCGGAGTCGCCGGGCTGGCCGGCCTGGCTGCGTTCGCCGCGCTTGAACTGCGCACCCGCAAGCCGCTGCTCAACGTCGCCCGGCTCGGCGAGCGCGCCGTCGGCGGCGGCTTCCTGATGATGCTGACCGCGTCCGCCGTGTTGTTCGGGTCGTTCCTGCTGACCTCGATCTACCTGCAGGAAGTGCTCGGCACCGGCGCGCTGGAGACCGGCCTCGCGTTCCTGCCCATGGCCGTCATCATCGGCTTGGGCGCGCATCTCGGCAGTCACCTCGTCGGCCACGCCGGGCTGCGCATCGCCATGGCGGCCGCGTTCGCGCTGACCGCCGGCGGCATGCTGCTTCTCGCGGGCGTCGACGGCCACGGCACCTACCTCGGCGATGTCCTGCCGGGCATGCTCGTCGCAGGTCTGGGGCTCGGAATCGCCTTGGTCTCCGTGGCGCTGTCCGTACTCACCGGCGCCGCCGACGATGAGGCGGGCATGCTGTCGGGCCTGAACACGACCGGCCACGAGATTGGCGGGTCGCTCGGCGTCGCCGTGCTCGTCACCATCGCCACCGGCGCCATCGAGCACCGGGCCGTCTGTCTCCGCCGCCCGCCTCGCGAGCGGCCTCGGTGACGCGTTCCTCGTGTCCGGCGTCATCGCCGCCATCGCCGGTGTCGTCGCCCTGTTCGTGCTGCCCTCGGCCGCGAGCTTCCTGCCGAAGATGCGCCTCGCTCCGCGAGTCGCTGTGCACTAGGACGACGATGGCTGCCTCACATCGGACCGCCGACGCGACTCCGCCGCGTCGGCGGGCGGACGCCGAACGCAGCATCGCGCGCATCCTCGACGCCGCCGTCGACGCCCTCGGCGAGGACCAGGAGGCCAGCATGGCCGAGATTGGTCGCCGCGCGGGCGTGGTTCGCGCCACCGTCTACGTGCACTTCCCGACCCGCGAAGCGCTGCTGGCAGCCGTCACCGAGCGCGCGCTCGCCGAAGCCGCCGCTGTCATCAACGCCGCGGAACCCGACCGCGGCGACCCCGCCGACGCGCTTGAGGCGCGTCGTCAGCGTGACGTGGCGAACGCTCGGGCGCTACCACGCGCTCGTCGCCATCAACACCGCCACACAGACGCCCGAGGAGCTCCACCATCGCCACGGCTCCGTACTCGGCGCGCTGCTCCCCCTCATCGAACGCGGGCAAGCCAACGGCGCGTTTCGCACCGACGTGGCCCCCGAGTGGCATCTGGCGATGCTCATGGCGCTCATTCATGCTGCCAGCGCGGAGCTGCGCGCCGGGCGAGTGCCGGAAGACCAGGCCGAGGCGGCGTTGGTCGCGACCGTCCTCGGCGCGGTCGCCACCCCCAGGGCGCATGTGACCGATACCGCTTGACCCGGCGGCGCGTCGTCGGCATGTTGAGCGCGGGTGGGCACCGCGACACAGCACCGAGAGGTCGTCGTCATCGGCGGCCGGATGAAGGACCGCGAGACGCTCATCGGCTCCAGTCCCCGCGCCGCACGCAAGCTCGGCATCCGGACCCGCCCGCGAGCGACCGATGCCGCCGGCTCCACCGTGAGGTTCGCCGACGGCACCGAGCTCGGCGTCGACGCGGTCGTCTGGGCAACCGGCTTCAGGCTCGACCACTCGTTCGTCGAGCTGCCGGTCTTCGACGACCGCGGACGCGTCGTCCACGAGCGCGGCGTCACCAACGTCCCCGGTCTCCACTTCCTCGGGCTGACATGGCAGCACACCCGAGGCTCGGCTCTGCTGGGCTGGGTCAAGGACGACGCACAGTTCATCGCCCAACGGATTGGCGCGTTCGCCCGCGCGAACGCCACTGCCAACCCGTCCCCCCGGTCGGGTCAGGTCCGCCGGCACGATGACCGTGGCGGCAACAGCCCGTCCCGCTCGGCCTGCACGCGGGCGGCATGGCCGTCCCGCTGGCGGCCGTCGCGTTCATCGCCCAGCCTCCCGACGCAGTCGCTTACATCTACCTCGCGCAACTCGCTGGCTTCGGCTGGGTGCAGTTCAGGTTCGGCGTCGCCAACGGCGGTAGGCGGTCACGGTCATCAGGCGCCCTCGTCGCTAAGCGAGGGGTGCGCGGTGCCGGCGTCGCGCCCGCTCTCCTCGTCGGAGCCGAACAGCTCGGCGGCGAGGACGCTGACGCCGAAGACGAACGCCACGGCGGCGATGGCTCCGACGACGCGCGGCGACGGGCCGCCGTGGATGCCGGTCCGGTGCACGGCCGCGTGGCCCTTGCCGCGGGCAAGCAGCCAGCGGTTGACGGGGAACGCGACCGCCCCGGCGACGGCGAGCGCGACCGACAGGCTGCCCCAGAACAGCTCGTTGCCCAGCCCGGCGTCCATCGCTCCCGGTACCGCGAGCATGATGGCGTTGTCGACGACCTCCATGACCGCGATGCTCAACGTGTCCGAGGCCAGCGCGATCGGGATGACCGCGCTCAGCGCCAGGCCCGCGCGCAGCAGCGGCAGGCTCGTCAGCAGGTAGCCGAAGAAGAACGCCAGGAGGACGGCGAGCGCGACCGTGCCCCATTCGGAGAACCCGAGCGCCGTGCCGACGACCATGCCGAGGACCTCGCCGATGGCGCAGCCGGTGAGGCAGTGCAGGGTCGCACTCAGGGCGACGATGTCGAGCGCGCGACCGGAGGTCGGCAGCTCGTGCTGCTCGTGGTCGCCGTGGTGCCCGTCAGCTGTCTGCATCTCGGCTCCTCTCTCCCGGCACTACGCCGCGGCCCTCGTGGGCGTGGCGGCGGGAACGGCTGGCACCGGGGCGGCGGACGCGCTGCGCTGCGCCTCGAAGCGGCGCAGTCGCAGGGCGTTGCCGACGACGGAGACGCTGGAGAAGACCATCGCGAGGCTTGCGATGACGGGGTTGAGCAGGCCGATGGCGGCCAGCGGGATTGCGGCGACGTTGTAGCCGAAGGCCCACGCGAGGTTCTGCTTGATGGTCCGCAGCGTCGCGCGGGACAGCCGGATGGCGTCGGCGGCGGCCCGCAGGTCGCCGGAGACGAGCGTCAGGTCGCTGGCTTCGATGGCGACGTCGGTGCCGGTCCCGATGGACAGGCCGAGGTCGGCCTGCGCGAGCGCGGGCGCGTCGTTGACGCCGTCGCCGACCATCGCGACGACGCGGCCTTCGGCCTGCAGGCGGCGGATGACGTCGGCCTTGTCGGAGGGCAGAACCTCGGCGATGACCTCGGTGATGCCGACCTCGGCCGCCACCGCCCGAGCGGTCGTCTCGTTGTCACCGGTCAACAGGACGGGCCGCAGGCCGAGCGCCTCGAGCGACGCGACCGCATCCGAGGAGCTGTCCTTGACGGTGTCGGCGACCACGAACACGGCGGTGGCGTTGCCGTCCCAGCCGGCGGCGATGGCGGTCTGCCCGCGCGCTTCGGCGGCGGTGCGCCGGGCGTCGAGCTCGGCCGGCAGGTGCATCGCCCAGTCGGCCAGCAGCGCCGGGCGCCCGACGATCAGCGCATGCCCGTCGACAACGCCCTCGACCCCGAGTCCTTCGCGGTTCGCGAAGCCCTCGACCGTCGGCAGCGCGCCGAGCTCCGTGCGGGCGGCCTTGGCGATGGCCTGGGCGATCGGGTGCTCGGAGGCGTCCTCCAGGGCGCCGACCAGCCGCAGCGCCTCGTCGCGCTCCACGCCGTCGGCGACCACGACCTCGACGAGGCTCATCTTGCCGGTGGTCACGGTGCCGGTCTTGTCGAGGACGACGGTGTCGACCCTGCGCGTGGACTCCAGGACCTCCGGGCCCTTGATGAGCAGGCCGAGCTGAGCGCCGCGGCCGGTGCCCACCATGAGCGCCGTGGGCGTCGCGAGGCCGAGGGCGCACGGGCAGGCGATGATGAGCACCGCCACGGCAGCGGTGAACGCGAACGTCGCGCTCTCGCCGGTCCCGAGCCAGAAGGCCAGCGTGGCCACCGACAGGGCGATGACGACGGGGACGAAGATGCCCGAGACGCGGTCCGCGAGACGCTGAACCGGGGCCTTGCCGGTCTGGGCGTCCTCGACGAGGCGCGCGATCTGCGCCAGCGCGGTGTCAGCCCCGACCTTCGTGGCGCGGAGGACCAGGCGCCCGCCGGCGTTGACCGTCGCGCCCGCGACCTCGGAGCCGGGGCCGACCTCGACGGGCACGGACTCGCCGGTGAGCATGCTCATGTCGACCGCCGAGCTGCCCTCCTCGACGACGCCGTCGGTCGCGACCTTCTCGCCCGGGCGGACCACGAAGCGGTCGCCGGCCTTCAGCTGCTCGACCGGGATGCGGCGCTCGCTGCCGTCGGCGTCGACCAGCGGCGACGTCCTTGGCGCCGAGCTCCAGCAGCGCCTTCAGCGCGGCGCCGGCGCGGCGCTTGGCCCTGGCCTCGAAGTAGCGGCCGGCGAGCAGGAAGGTGGTGACGATGCCCGCGGTCTCCAGGTAGATCTGGTCGGCGCCCTCGCCCGGCTTGGGGATGACGTCGAAGCCCATCCGCATGTCGTTCATGCCCGCGTCGCCGATGAACAGCGCATAGAGCGACCACAGCCATGCCGCGAGGACGCCCACGGAGATGAGCGTGTCCATCGTCGCGGCGCCGTGCTTGAGGTTGGCCCACGCAGCCTGGTGAAACGGCCACGCGGCCCAGAGCACGACCGGGGTCACGAGGTTCAGCGACAGCCACTGGAAGTTGTCGAACTGCAGCCCCGGGACCATCGCCATCAGCAGCGCCGGAACTGACAGCACGGCGGCGAGGAGGAGACGGCGGCGCAGTGGCGCCGCCTCATCGTGCTCCGTGGGCGGATCGGCGGCGGCCGGCTCGGTCGAGGGCAGCGCGGCCCGATAGCCGGCGGCCTCGACGGCCTCGACGAGCTGCTCGGGGGCCACCGTGCCCGGGTCGAACTCGACCCGGGCCTTCTCGGTGGCGTAGTTGACCGTCGCGCTGACGCCGTCGAGCTTGTTGAGCTTGCGCTCGATGCGGTTGGCGCACGACGCGCAGGTCATGCCGGTGATGGGCAGCTCGAGCTGGGAGCTGGGGGCGGTCATCGGGAGACCTCCTGGGTGAACTCGGCGGTGTGCACGCGGCCATCGACCTGGAACTGCAGGAACAGGCGGTACTTGCCCGCGGTCGGGAACTCGGCCATGAACCTCAGGTCGTTCTCGTCGGGGTGGACGTGGAGGTAGGCGAGATCGCCCTGACGCAGCGCGACCAGATGACCCTTCGCGCCGAGGTAGTCCTGAACCGCGACCGGCTTGCCGCCGCGCGTGACCGTGAAGCCGAGCTCGGACTCCGCGCCAGGCTTGCTCGGTCGGTCCGTGAGCGTGACCTGCATCCCATCGACGTTCACGCTGGTGGCCGGCGCCGGTAGCTCCTGGGAGCGCACGGTGCCGTCGACAGCGAGGTCGTCGGCCAGCGTGTGCGCCTTGCCGTCGACGGAGAAGTCGGCGAAGACGCGGTAGGAGCCCGCCTCGCGCAGCGTCACGGGCACCGACCAGCTGCCGTCGGCGTTCTGCGTCGGGTGCAGGTGCTGAAAGCCGGTCATGTCGCGGCGCACGACGATGAGGTGCATCCGCTTGGTGTGCTCGACGTCGAAGTCGCGCACGGTCTGCCCACGACGGTCGACGATGCGGAAGGCAAGCTCGGAGCGCTCGTCCGCCGTGGCGGTGCTGCGCGCGAGGGCGAGCGTGAGCCCGTCGTCGCTGATGGCAAGCCCGCGCACCGGGTCGGGCTCGCTCTCCGAAGCGGCGCCCATCGCCTTCATCTCATCGCGCTGCTCCGCAGCGGCGGCCTGCCGGCCGGGGTGGACGTCGACGAGGCTGCCCGCGAACGCCGCCCCGGCGAAGATGAGGACGAGCGCGACGGCGAAGCCGGCGAGCCTGGTGATCGGGCTCATGCCGCCACCGCCTCACGCGGGGCGTGCGTCCCGTGCGTGTACTCGGCGGGCCGCAGCAGCATCGCTGCGAGCATGCTCACCAGCATCGCGACGTGCTCGACGTAGTGCCGGACGAAGTGCCGCGTCGACGGACTCATGCCGCCACCGCGTCGTAGCCGGCCTCGTCGATGGCGGCCACGACGGCCGCCTCATCGACAGCGCTGCCGCGCACGCGCACGAGCTTGGTGCCGAGGTCGACGTCGACGGAGGCGACCCCCGCGACCTTGGTGACCTCCTCGGTCACCGCGATCCGGCAGTGCTCGCAGGTCATGCCGGCCACCGCGTAGGTCGCTGTATCGGTCGAGTGCGTCTCGGGGCTGGGGAGAGGAGTCATTGCGGGGATTCCTTGTCGGTCCGGGGCGGCCTTGATACACCCTTGGGGTATACGGCGTGGTGGCGAACCATACACCCCAGGGGTATCAATGCAAACCGAAAGTCTTCGCTCCCATCGAATCGGCCAGCCAGCGCGAAGCGTCTGGTGTGGGTAACCCCACCGGGGTATCATTGCGTGATGGCCACCCCGACGACAACTCCCACGCGCGGCTACAGCGCGACCAAGGCGCAGCTGCTCAAGCGACTCAAGCGCATCGAAGGTCAGGTGCGCGGCATCGAGGGCATGGTCGAGGACGAGCGCTACTGCATCGACGTGCTCACTCAGATCTCCGCCGTGCAGGCCGCGCTCGACAAGGTCGCGCTCGGCCTCCTGGACGATCACGCACGCCACTGCGTCATGGGCGCCAGCGAGGCCGACCAGCCTGACATGACCGACGAGCTGATGGCCGCCGTCGGGCGGCTCATGCGCCGCGGTTAGGCGCCGCGCACGCTACGAGCGCGCGCCAGGCGCCCAGCTGCGCGCACCGTCCGTGGAGCGCTTGACCGTCGAGCCGTGCAGCGCGACCAACAGCTCGCTGTTGTGGTGGCCGAACGCTGCAGGCTCTCGGCCCGCACCGCTCACCGCCGCAATCGACCGTCCGCCGTTACGCCCAACCTCGTCGCGGTGTCGCTCTTCATCACCCGCAGCCCGTGTTGTTCCCGCAGCTCGAGCACGTGTAGCACGAGCCGGTGCGCTGCATCATGCCGCCGCACTGGTTGCACGCCGGGCCGAGATCGAGGCCACGGATCTTGGCCGGGACGACCGGCGGGGTGTCGGTGAACGCGGCGGCGGGCGGCTGCGTCTGGGCCGCCGGCACATCGGTCGGCGCGTCGGCCGGCGCGTCGGTCGGCGGCGCCGCCGGCGCCTCGGTCGTGGCGGCGCTCGCGGCGTGCCCGCCGTTGCCGTGCCCGCCGCCGCCGCCGTTGGACGGGCCGGCCGTGTCCGAGCCGACCGACAGCGCGGTGTCCTGGGCGATCATCCGGGCGCGGACCTCGGGCGTGAGGATGCCGAGCTCCTCCTGCGTGTCGGTGTCCAGGAAGCGCGAGGCCAGCCAGCGCATGATGTAGTCGGGCATCGACTTGGCGAACGGGATCTCCGGGTTGGTGGTGATCCCCTCCGGGTCGAAGCGCATGTAGCTGAACTTCTGGACGAGCGTCTCGAGCGGCACGCCGTACTGCAGCGCGATCGAGATCGACGTCGCGAAGGAGTTCATCATCCCGCGCAGCGTCGAGCCCTCCTTGCCGATGTCGGTCAGGAAGATCTCGCCGATCGAGCCGTCCTCGTACATGCCCGCGGTGATGTAGCCCTCGTGGCCGCCGATCGAGAACTTGTGCGTGATCGACTGGCGCTCGCGCGGCATCCGCTTGCGAGCCGGGCCGACCTCGGCCTTGGCCGCCGTGGCCGCCGCGGCGACCTTGGCGTCGACGGCCTCCGGCGACAGCCATCCCTCGGGGATCACGACATCGCCGGGATCCGCGGTCTTCTGCGCCTCGGTGCGCAGCGCCTGGGCCGTCTTCGAGCCGTCGCGGTAGATGGCCAGCGCCTTGACGCCGCAGCGCCACGCCTCGAGGTAGGCCTCGGCGATGTCCTCGACGGTCGCCGTCTGGGGCATGTTGACCGTCTTGGAGATCGCGCCCGAGAGGAACGGCTGCGCCGCCCCCATCATCTTGATGTGGCCCATGTGGGAGATCGCGCGCTCGCCGACGGCCACGTCGAACACGGGCAGATGCTCGGCCGCCAGCCCCGGCGCGCCGACGATCGTCGCGTGCTCGTCGACGTAGGCCTCGATCGCCTCGATCTGCTCGTCGCTGTAGCCCAGCGTGCCGAGCGCCATCGGGATCGTGCGGTTGACGATCGTCATCTGCCCGCCGCCGACGAGCTCCTTGAACTTCACAAGCGAGAAGTCGGGCTCGATGCCGGTCGTGTCACAGTCCATGAGGAAGGAGATCGTGCCGGTCGGCGCAAGGACCGTCGCCTGCGCGTTGCGGTAGCCGTGGACCTCGCCCATGGCCACCGCCTCCTCCCAGCTCGCGCGGGCGGCCTCGAGCAGGGCGGTGTCGGGCGTCGCGCCGTCCGGGATCGCGTACGAGGCGTCGCGGTGCATGCGCATCACGGCGTTGTGCGGCTCACGGTTGTCGTGGTAGCGCTCGTAGGGACCGAGCGCGGCCGCGACCCTGGCCGATTCGCGATACGCGCGGCCGGTCATCAGCGCGGTGATCGCCGCCGCCGTGGCGCGACCCGAGTCGGAGTCGTACGGCGTGCCGTTGGCCATGAGGAACGCGCCGAGGTTGGCGTAGCCAAGGCCGAGCTGGCGGAACGCGCGCGCGTTGACGCCGATCGTCTCGGTCGGGTAGCTCGACGGCCCGACGATGATCTCCTGGGCCAGGAAGATGATGTCGACCGTGTGCTCGAAGGCGTCGACGTCGAACGTGCCGTCGGGCCGGCGGAACTTCATGAGGTTCAGCGAGGCCAGGTTGCACGCGGAGTCGTCGACGTGCATGTACTCGGAACAGTTGGCCACTACGACGCCGTCGACGATGTAGGAGTGGTGCAGCGGCTCGGTGAGGTTGAAGACCTGCTCCTGGCCGTCGTCCTCGCGCGCCGTGAGGTTCGTCGTGGGCTTGGTGGCGTAGCGCGAGGAGCCGCCGATCAGCGTTTCCAGAGCCTCCTGCTTGCGCCGGACCGAGAAGCCGATTGCGTCGGTGAAGCGCTCGAGATCGCTGCCGGTGATACGGAGATCGAAGCCCTCCTGGCTCGTGTACTGAACGGTCGTACCGTCGGCACGCGTGTACGAGAAGGTCGACTCCTTGGACTCGGTGATCCGGTAGATGCGCCCTCGAACCCCGAAGGCATTCAGTAGTCGCTGGACGTCCTTGAGCAGGGCGTTGCTGCGGCTGCCGAGGCCGGCGTAGCGGTTTGTGCCCGTCCACGACACGCACCCGTCCGCGCCGAACAGCCCTCGCAGGAACGCCGCCTGAACCTCAACGGGTGCCCCGAAGACCGCCTCGGGAACGCGCTTGCCCGCGGCCTTGGCCGTCGTGACGCCGAGGCCCCGGAACAGCTCACGGACCGCCTCGCTCCCGACGCGGATCTGCGTCGTCCCGTTCGACATGTCCTGCCACGACGCGCCACCAACGAGCTCGTGGAGCAGCGCGTCGTGAGAGCCGGGCAGGCCGTCGGCGAAGTCGTCCCCGCCGTAGACCCACACGGTGCTGGTCTCGGTCATGCAGCCGTCGCCGACCAGGTGACCGAGGAGTTCGCCGAGCCCTTCGCTCCACCGCTCCGGCAGCTCGCGATAGGTCGCGGCGCCGCCCTGCGCGAAGGACTTCGCCGGCGCGACGACCTTGACGGGAAGCGCCCACGACGCATCCGTGGCCGGTGTGGCCACATCGCTCAGCAGCACCTGGTCTTCGTGGACGAGGTCCTCAGCCGCCACATAGCCGCGGTTCTGCGTCCAGATCCGGTGGTTCGGCGTGCATCGCAGCTCGCCACCGTTGGCAAAGCGAAGGCGGACGATCGGCTTCACGCCGTTGCGCATGACGGCCACAGGACTCGAGACCGCGACGCCCAGACCGGGCTGCCCGGACGAGCCGTTCTGGCCACCCGTCGCACGGTGCGTGTAGACGCGGATGCCCTCGCCGGCCTCCATGCGCTCGACAAGCTGTCCGATGGGCATCAGGCCCTTCGTGGTGTGCACACGCGCATCCGCCGGGAAGCACGGGTTCGACGCGTTGATCCGTCCCGAGGCCGGCGACGTGTGCCACTGGTTGATCGTGGTGTCGAACTGGACGCCTGGGTCGGCGCAGCGCCATGCGGCCTCCGCAATCTCGCGCATGAGCTCGCGCGCGGGGATCGGGTCGCCGATCGGCTGACCGGTTGTGCGAGCGATCGTGCGCCACTGCTCGTCGTTTTCGACCGCATGCATGAACTCGTCGGTGACGCGCACGGAGTTGTTGGCGTTCTGGTACTGGATCGACTGGAACCCGGTGCCGTCGATCGACATATCGAAGCCCGCGCGAGCGAGCGCCTCCGCCTTCTCCTCCTCGCGCGCCTTGCACCAGATGAACTCGCGGATGTCCGGATGGTCGACGTCGAGCACGACCATCTTGGCCGCGCGACGGGTCTTGCCGCCTGACTTGATCGTCCCCGCCCATGAGTCGGCACCGCGCATGAAGGACACCGGGCCGCTCGCCGTCCCCCCCTTGGCCAGCGGCTCCATGGAGCCGCGGATGTTGGACAGGTTGATACCCGACCCGGAGCCGCCGCGGAAGATCTTGCCCTCCTTGGTGTTCCAGTCGAGGATCGACTCCATGGTGTCCTCGACGGAAAGGATGAAACAGGCTGACCCCTGAGGGCTCTCCTCGAACCCGACGTTGAACCAAACCGGCGAGTTGAAGGCGACCATCTGGTGCAGGAGGACGTGCGTGAGCTCGGCCTCGAAGGTGTCGCCGTCCTCGGGCGTCGCGAAGTAGCCGCGCGCACGGCCCCAGTCGGCGATCGTGCCGGCCACGCGGGAGATCATCTGCTTGACCGAGCGCTCGCGCTCGGGCGCGCCGAGCTGGCCGCGGAAGTACTTCTGGGCGACGATGTTCGTCGCGTTCTGCGACCAGCTGCGCGGGAACTCGACGCCGGGCTGCTCGAAGGCGACCTTGTCGCCGTGGCCGATGCGCGCGTCGCGCAGCTCCCATTCGATCGTGTCGAACGGGTGCACCCCGGGACTCGTGAACTTCCGCCGGACGGTCAGCGCCTGACCGGGCCGAATGTCCTGTGCGAGTGCCGTCTGGGGGGTGGTGGCCATGCGAACTGTGCTCCCTGTTGTGCCGCGTTTTCCCGCTGTTTGCGGGCTGTTTCACTCGATTTGCGCGCGACGACGAAGCATCGCGCATGCGTCGGACGGACTGTTGAGGAGCACCACACAGGATACTGGGCGACCCCCTCCTGCCCGCCTCGAACCACGCCCCCGGGCCCGCATCCTGCGGGCATTTCGCGACCTCGCAGACCGAGGCGCGATCGAGACGCGCCGGGCGAGCATGGCGACCCGACCGGCGGAACGGGGAGCGGCGCGGCGGGCGTGGCGTGGCCGCCCGCTCGACCCCGGATGCGCCCGCCGAGACCGCGCCCTCAGCGCCGTGGGTAGCCTGCACCGGTGCGCCGCCTCGCCCTCGCCGCCTGCCTGCTCGCCCTGCCCGCGCTGGGCGCCTGCGGCGGCAACGACGTCGAGGACGCCCAGAAGGCCGCGTCGAGCTACGTCCGCGAGCTCGGCCAGCGCGACGGCGCGGGCACGTGCAAGCAGATGACGGACGACCTGCAGGCGCAGTTCACGCGCGCGGTCGTGGCCGCCAACCCGCAGAGCAAGGGACGCGGCTGCGCCCGGCTCATGCAGGTCGCGCTCGACACGATCCCCTCCGACCAGCTCAAGCTGTTCGCCAACGCCGAGATCACCGACATGAAGGTCGACGGCGACGGCGGGACGTTCCGCTACACGCTCGGCCCCTCCCGGCAGATCCCCAACGAGATCACCGTCGACGGACGGGTGGCCAAGCAGGACGGAGAGTGGAAGGTGTCCTGCTGCGTGCCCGGCCAGGGCGGCGGCTGAGCCGGGGCCCGCGCACGCAGGCCGCGGCGCGGTGCGATGATCGCGCTGTTCCGTCGCATACCGCGCGCGAGAGGGCAGTGCATGAGCCAGGACGACATCGCCGTCGTGCGTTCGCTGTTCGAGCGCTTCAACGAGGGCGACCTCGACGCAGCAGCAGCGCTGGTGACCGACGACTTCGAGCTGGTCGACGTCGCGGCCGGCCGGACGTTCAGCGGGCCGGCGGGGTGCCGGGAGTGGCTCGACCTGTTCCGCACGGCGCTGCCCGACGCGCGGACCGAGATCGTCAACGTGCTCGCCGAGGGCGGCCGCGTGGCGACCGAGCACATCGGGCGCGGCACCCAAGACGGCCCGTTCGTGACCCCGGCCGGGACGATCCCGCCCACCGGCCGCCGCGTCGAGCTGCGGATCGGCGAGTTCTACGAGCTGCGCGACGGCAGGATCGCGCGCCTGTCCGCCTACTACGACTCGGCCACGATGCTGCGTCAGCTCGGTCTCATGCCGGCGCAGGGGAGCACCGGCGAGCGGGCGATGACCGGGCTGATGGGTCTGGGCGTGAAGGCGGCGCGCGCCATCCGGCGCGGCTGACCCTCAGCGCCCGAGCCGCAGCCAGTCGGTGAACTCCGACCAGGCGTTGCCCACGCGCCAGCCGGCCTCGCCGGTGGCGTGGCGCCAGCGCAGCAGCCACGGCGGCTCCCAGGCCTGCCAGCGGGCGACGGCCCACAGGACGAGGGCGGCGATCGCGAGCCCGCCGACGACCAGCAGCAGGACGATGGCCGCGGTGTCGCGGTCCTCGGAGGATGAAGCGGCGGGCGCGGTGGCGGCGGGCTGCGTCGGCGCGGGCGCGGGCGCGGCGGTCGTCGCCGGGGCGGTCGTGGTCGTCGTCTGCGCGGCGGTCGTCGGCGTGGGCAGGCTCGTCGTCCCCTGCGCCGTCGTGGGGGTCGTCTGGTCCTGGGCCGGCGCGCCCGCGGGCAGCACCAGCGCCAGCACGCAGCACGCCGGGAGGAGTCGTCGCGTCACGCCGCCGATGGTAGGAGGTCGGCCAGCGCCTCGACAGCGCGGTCGAGCACGAGCTCCGGCGGCCCGCTGGCATCGATCACGCGGATCCGCTGCGGCTCGCGGGCGGCGAGCACGTCGTAGGCCTCGCCGATCGTGTCGAAGAACGCGTCGCTCTCGCGCTCGAGGCGATCGAGCGGCTCGCCGCGGCCGGCCTGACGCTCCGCGCGCGTGTGCGCGTCGATGCGCAGCAGCAGCGTCCGGTCGGGGCGCAGGCCGGCGGTGGCGAACGTGTTGATCTTGGCCACCTGCTCCATCCCGAGCGCTCGCCCGGCGCCCTGGTAGGCCAGCGAGGAGTCGACGAAGCGGTCGAGCAGCACCCAGCGCCCGTCGTCGAGCAGCGGCCCCAGGCGCTCGGCCACGAGCTGCGCGCGCGCCGCCGCGTAGAGCAGCGTCTCGGCGCGCGGGTCGACCCCCAGCGCCGGGTCCTTGACGAGCGCGCGGATGCGCTCGGACAGCTCGACGCCCCCCGGCTCGCGCAGCAGCTCGACGCTCACGCCGCCGGCCGCGAGCAGCTGGGCGAGCCCTTCGGCCAGCGTGGTCTTGCCCGCGCCGTCGACCCCCTCGATCGTGATGAGCCGCCCGCGCATCGTCGTACCCTTCCAGACGTGCTGGCCGGGACCGAGCGTCACCCCCACGCGCGCGCGGTGCTGACCGCCGCGCTGCCGCCCGACGGCGCGGCCAGCCACGCCTACCTGTTCCACGGGCCGGCCGGCGCGGGCAAGCGCGCGGTGGCGCGCGCCTTCGCCGCCGAGCTGCTGGCCGACGGCGCCCCCGACCCCGACGGCGCGCGCGAGCGGGTCGAGCACGGCGTGCACCCCGACCTGACCTGGGTCACCCCGAGCGGCGCGGCCGAGATGCTCGTCGGCGACATCGACGAGCCGGTCGTGGCCGCCGCCACGCGCACGCCGTTCGAGGCGCGCCGGCGCGTGTTCGTCATCGAGCGCGCCGAGACGATGAACGAGCAGGCCCAGAACAAGATGCTCAAGACGCTCGAGGAGCCCGCCGCCTTCGCGCATCTGATCCTGCTCTCGAGCCGCCCGGGCCAGCTGCTGCCGACGATCGCCTCCCGCTGTCAGCACGTGCGCTTCGACACTCCGTCGGCCGAGACGATCGCCACAGCGCTCACGGCTTCCGGCCTCGACGCGGCGAGCGCCGACGCGTCGGCTCGGCTGGGGCTGGGCGACGCCGAGCGCGCGGCGCGCGCGCCGGTGCTGCGCCCCCACGCCGAGGCGTTCGCCCGCAGCGCCCTGCACGACACGCTCGAGCAGCGCCCCTGGGTCCACCTGCTGGCCCAGGCCCGGCAGGAGGGTGACGCCGCCCAGGCGCTGGTCGAGGAGCGCGTCGCCGCCGAGCTCGAGATGCTGCCCAAGCGCGATCGCAGGCGCGCCGAGCGCGAGGGCACCGAGGCCGCGCGCCGCGCCCAGCGCCGCGCGCGGAGCGCCGCCCTGGATCAGGCGCTCGAGCTCGCCGGCCTGTGGTTCCGCGACGTGGCGTGCGTGGCCGACGGGGTGGGCGAGCTCGTCCACGCCACCGATCGGATGGACGAGCTGCGCGAGGATGCCGAGGGCCGCGGCGCGAGCGCCTTGCGCGCCGCGGTCGCGTTGGTCGACGAGGCGCGCGCCGCGATGATCGTCTTCCCCAGCGAGGAGCTGCTGCTCGAGGCGCTGGCGTCGCGGCTGTGCCGGACCGTGGCCGCGCCTAGTTGATCACGCCCGCCGCGGCCAACGCGATGACCCCGGCGCCGAGCACGATCCGGTAGCCGACGAACACGGCGATCGAGTGGCGGACGAGGTAGCGCAGCAGGAAGGCGATCGACGCGTAGCCGCTGAAGAAGGCCAGCAGCGTGGCCAGCGCGGTGGGGCCGGCCGGGGCGCCGCCCTCGCCGATGTGGCGCAGCTCGAACAGGCCCGACAGGACGACCGCGGGCACCGAGAGCAGGAAGGAGTAGCGGGCGGCCGCCGTGCGGTCGAAGTTCAGCAGCAGCCCGGCCGAGATGGTGGCGCCCGAGCGGCTGACGCCCGGGACGAGCGCGAGCGCCTGGGCGAAGCCGATGATCAGCCCGTCGCGCGCGGTGAGCGAGTCGATCTCGCGGTCGCGGCGGCTGCGCGACTCGGCGTAGAGCATGATGAGGCCGAAGCCGATCAGCGTGACGCCGATCAGCTCGAGCGTGCGGAACTCGTTCTCGATCGGGTCGGCGAAGGCGAAGCCGAAGATGCTGATCGGGATCGTGCCGAGGAGGATGTACCAGCCCATGCGGGCGTCGAGCGTCCTTCTGATCTCCGGGTCGCTGAGCGATCTCGTCCAGGCGACGGCGATCCGCCACAGGTCCGCGCGGAAGTAGAGCAGCACCGCGGCCATCGTCCCGAGCTGCGTGACCGCGGTGAACGCGGCGCCCGGGTCCTCCCAGCCGAAGAAGGCGGGGACGATGCGCAGGTGTCCGGTGCTCGAGACGGGAAGGAACTCGGTGAGCCCCTGCACGATCCCGAGCACGATGGCCTGAAGGGCGTCCATGCAGCGCCGCAGGCTACTTCGCGGCGGCGGCGATCGGGCCCAGCCGTGGGGTCAGGTCGTAGGTCTGAAAGGCGCGGAAGCGGTGGAAATGCGGATGGTCCGGGCCGTGGAAGTCGGCCGAGCCGGTGGTGAGGAGGTCGTGGCGCTCGCAGTGATCTGCGATCAGGCGGGTCTGGGCTTCGGTGTGGGTGATGTAGAAGGCCTCGACGCCGTCGAGGCCCTTCTCTCGGAAGCGATCGATCGTGTCGAGGACCTGCTGGTCGGCGTCGACGTCGTAGAACGGGTGCGCCCAGACGGCGAGACCTCCCGCGTTCTTGATGACCTCGATCGCCTGTTCGACGGTCGGCGTGGTGCGGCGCCGGTAGGCGGGGGCTCCGGGGATGAGATAGGCCTCGAGCAGTTGCGAGCTGTTCACGATCTGCTCGTCGGCAAGGCGGATGCTGTTGGCCGGATGCTCGAACGCCGCCTGGGCCAGATGAGGCCGACCGATCGAAGCGCGGCCCCGATCGGGGAGCTCGAGCTGGATGTTCAGGTCACGCAGGGCGTCGGCCATGCGAGCGATGCGGGCCGTGCGATCGAGGCAGAACGCGCGGAGGGCGTCGCTGAGCGTGCGGTCGCGGTGGTCGATCCCGTAGCCGAGGACGTGCACGTCCTCCCGCTCGCCGTCAAGCGCCGACAGCTCCGCGGCCGGAACGAGCCCGACGCCGTGAGCCGCCGCAGCGTCAAGCGCCTCGTCGACGCCGTCCACCGAGTCATGGTCGGTGAGCGCAAGCAACTCGACGCCCGCGCCGTGCGCGCGCGCGACGAGCTGCGCCGGCGGTAGCGCGCCGTCGGAGTGGGTGGAGTGCGACTGGAGGTCGAAGGGGGGCGGCGGGATGGGTCTGCGAGGCTAACGGGACGCTATGCCGCCTCGGCCGCAGGGTCCACGTCCTGCTCCGCGTCGCGCTCGGGAGCGCCCTGGCTGAGCGCCGTCCTCGGCCTGAGCTCTCGCCGGCCCCGATCGAGCCGTTCCCTGAGCGGCGCGGCAGCCCGGCCGACGATCGCGCGCTCGCCGGCGTGCATGCCCGCCCAGCGGCCGCGCAGCGCGGCCAGGTGCTCGCCGGCGCGGTCGAGCGCGTCGGCTGCAGCGGCCCGCTCGTCGGCGAGGATCGATTCCTCGGCCTCGCTCAGCGCGAGGCCGGCTTCGGCGAGGAGCTTCAGATGCTCGTCCACGTCATCGAAGCGTAGGCTCCGCGCAGGACGCCACCGCCGGTACCATCCCGGTGCGCCCGGGGCCGGCGCCCGACCGCTCGAGCCCCGCCCGCGCCCGCCGACGTAGCTCAGCTGGTAGAGCACTTCACTCGTAATGAAGGGGTCGGGGGTTCGAGTCCCCCCGTCGGCTTCGGGAGCTGTGCCCGCTTCGCGCCGCGGCGGCGACCGGGTTGAGGCCCCCGCGCGGGAAGCCGATGAACGTGAGCTCCCGCACGACGACCCGATCGAGGATCTCCTTGGAGAGATCGATCGGCTGGACCGCGCTCAACGCCTGGCCGCCTCGTCGATCCACTGGACGATCCGCGCCGGCGTGGCCGGCAGCACCCTCGCGCGCACGCCGAGCGGCGCGAGCGCGTCGTCGATCGCCGCCGCGACGGCGGCCGGCGCCATCATGCGCCCGCCCTCGCCGCCGCCCTTGATGCCGTGCGGTGTCCACGGCGAGGGTGTCTCGTGGTGGCCGATCACGAACTCCGGGGCCTCCATCGCGGTTGGGATCAGGTAGTCCATGTAGCTCTGGGTGAGCATGTTGCCGTCCGGCCCGTAGACGAACTCCTCGAACAGCGCGGTGCCGATGCCCTGCACGGTGCCCCCCGTGATGTGCCCGGCGAGCGAGCGCGGGTTGACGAGCGTCCCGCAGTCGTGCACGGCGATGTACTTCAGGAACCGCACCTCGCCTGTCTGCACGTCCACCTCGACGATCGGGATGTGGCAGGCGTGGCCCATGAACGGATAGAAGACGCCGAGGCTGCTGCGGTCGGCGCTCGGCATCGTCGTGTACGGGTGGTCGTAGACCTTCGAGGCCTCGAGGCCGCTCTCGATCTCCTCGGGCAGGCTGTGCTTGAACAGGTGGGTCTGCAGCGCGATGTCGGCGAGCGACTTGCGCTTGTCGGGCGAGCCCTTGACCTGCACGCCGCCGTCGGCCCACTCGAGGTCGTCGACGGAGGCCTCGAGCAGGTGCTCGGCGACCTTGAACGCCTTGTCCTTGATGCGCTCCGACGCGCCCTCGACCGCGCCGGCGAGCATCACTGTCGTGCGGCTACCGCCCGGTCCGGTGGCCGGCAGGCCGTCGCGCGTGCCGGCGTAGACGACGCTGACGTCATGTGGCTCGACGTCGAACTCCTCGGCGACGAGCTGGGCGACCATCGTCTCGGGGCTGTTGCCCCAGAACGCGCACGAGTACAGCGTGGCCGTGAAGTTGCCGGTGGGGTCGACGCTGAGCGTGACGCTCTCGGGCATCGACGTCACGGGTGCAGCCGGCTCGTCGAACCAGAACCAGAACTCCGTCGCGCTGAAGACGCTGCGCTCCTGGCAGGTCACGAGCCCGATACCGATGTAGCGCCCATCCTCGCGCGCCCTGGCCTGCTCGGCGCGCCAGTGGTCGACGTCGGCCAGCTCGAGCGCCTTGTCCAGCACGGTGCCGTAGTCACCGCTGTCGTAGACGTTGCCGCTCGGGATGAAGTACGGGAACTCGTCGTGGCCGATGAAGTTCTGCCGGCGGATCTGGACGGGGTCGAGGTCGAGTTCCCTGGCGGCCAGGTCGACCATCCGCTCAAGCATCCAGTTGTTGACCTCCGAGCCGAAGCCGCGGTACGCGCCCTGCTGGCACTTGTTCGTCAGCACGGCGGTGACCGTGTACTCAACGCTGGCGATCCGGTAGGGCCCGGTGACCTGGGCGAGCGCGTTGCCGTGATGGCCGACGCCGAACTGGATGTATGCGCCGTAGTCGTCCAGCGACTTGATCCGCAGGCTCTTCATCGTCCCGTCTCGGGTGAGCGCGAGCTCGACGTCGTAGACGCGATCGGAGCCGTGGTGGTCGCAGTTGGTGATGTTGTCGACGCGATCCTCGATGTACTTCACCGGGCGCCCGGTGAGCTTCGACAGCATCCCGGCGAGCGCTGAGACCTTCATCGCGAACAGCTTTGAGCCGAAGCTGCCGCCGGCCGGGTGCGGGTGGATGTCGAGCTTGTTGGCCGGGATGCGCAGCGCGCCCGCGAGCATGAACAGGTAGCTCGTGAAGCTCAGCGAGTTGGTGTGCACGGTCATCATCCCCGTGCCGCGGTCGAAGCTCGCGATAGCGCCGACGGTCTCGAGCGGCTGGCCGCCGGAACGATGCCAGCGCAGCCGGTCGGAGACCACGACGTCGGAGGCGGAGAAGTCGCCCGCGACGTCGCCGAAGGTGAACGTCCGCTCGTAGGCTACGTTCGATCCGAGCGGCTCGTGGACGAGCGCCGCGTCCGGCTCGATCGCCTGCTCGGGGTCGATGACGGGCGCCAGCAGTTCGTACTCGACGTGCACGAGGTCGGCGGCGTCCTCGGCGATGTAGCGGCTGTCCGCGAGGATCGCGACGACGTTCTCGCCGACGTAGCGGACCTTGTCGACGGCCAGGCAGCGCCAGACGTGCTTGTCCGGCGCGGGGCCGAAGTCCGGCAGCGGGTCGGTGATCTCGGCCGCTTCGGCGCCGGTGATCACCGCGTGCACGCCGGGCAGCCCGCGCGCGGCCTCGGTGTCGATGCTCACGATGCGCGCGTGCGCGTGGGCACTGCGCACCATGGCGGCGTGGAGCATGCCGCGGACCTTCATGTCGTCGATGTAGCCGCCCGAGCCGAGCAGGAACTTCGGGTCCTCGATGCGGCGGATCGACTTGCCGACCCACTTGCGCTCGCGGGTGAGGACCCGCGTGGGGGGATGCTCGGTGCGCGTCATCGCTGGGCCTCCTCGCCGCCCGGGACACGTTCGGGGACCTCGGAGGCGTCGGTCGCCGGCTCCTCGTCGCCGGGCGGGGCCGCGGCGCCGTCGCGCGCCTGCTCGCCGGCGTCGGCGCGCATGCGCTGCGCCGCGTCGAGGATCGAGTCGACGATGAACGTGTAGCCGGTGCAGCGGCACAGGTTGCTCGAGATGCCGTCCTTGACCTCCTCGGCGGTGGGGCTCGGGTTCTCGGCCAGGATCTCGTGGGCGCGCAGCAGCATGCCCGGCGTGCAGTAGCCGCACTGCAGGCCCTGCTGCTCCCAGAACGCCTGCTGGATCGGGTGCATCGTGCCGCCGTCCGAGAGGCCCTCGACCGTGGTGATCTCGGCGCCGTCGGCCTGGACGGCGAAGCTGATGCAGGAGCGGATGCTCTCGCCGTCCCAGAGCACGGTGCAGGTCCCGCACACGCCGTGCTCGCAACCGATATGGGTACCGACGAGGTCGAGCTCCTCGCGCAGGAAGTCGACCAGCAGCAGGCGCGGCTCGACGTCGCGCGCGTAGCGCACGCCGTTGACCGTTATCGCGATCCCCACCGTGTCCGCCGCGCTCATGAGGCACCTCCCCGGGCGCGCTCGAGCGCCCTCTCGACACAGGCCCGGGCCACCCGGCGGCGGTACTCCGCGCCACCGTGGACGTCGTCGCCCGGCTCGAGGCCGTCCGTCGCCGCGGCGGCGACGTCGGCCGCCGCTGCGCCCGCGTCGCCGGCGAGCAGCCGCTCGGCCTCCGCGGCGCGGACCGGCGTGGCGGACACGCCGAACAGCGCGACCGCGCCGGGGGCGACCACGGCGCCGGCCACCGCGAAGTCGGCGTGGCGGCGGCTGAACTCCACGAGCGCGTGGCCGCGGCCGCCGTTCCCAGAGCTGTTCGCAGCGGGGATGCGGACCTCGGTCACGAGCTCGCCCGGCGCCCTGGCCGTCATCAGCGGTCCGACGAAGAACTCGGCGGCGGCGACGCGACGCTCGCCGTCCGCACCCTGCAGGACGACCTCGCCGTCGAGCGCGAGCAGCACCGCCGGCAGCTCGGCGGCAGGGTCGGCGTGGGCGACGCTGCCCACGACCGTGCCGCGATGGCGCACCGGCGGATGCGCCGCGAAGCGGATCGCCTCGGCCAGCAGCGGGGCGGCGCGGGCAACGTCCTCCGAGCGCTCGAGCGCCGCCTGGCGCACCCGTGCGCCGATCGCCAGCCAGCCGTCCTCGACCCTGATGTAGTCGAGCTCGTCGACGAAGTTGATGTCGACCAGGTGGCCGGGCTGGGCGACCCGGAAGTTCATGAGCGGCACCAGGCTCTGGCCGCCCGCGAGGACGCTCGCGTCGTCGGCGACCGCCGTGAGCATGTCCACCGCCTCACGCGTGCTCGTCGCCCGGTGGTACGTGAAGGGCGCAGGCTTCAACGGTTCGTCTCCCCGTCTTGCTCGAGGTCTCTCCCGCTCGCAAACCTAGTGGACCGCCGGCGCAGGCGCGCGGTTCTTGGGTCAGAGGAGCGGCCGGGTGGGCTGGTGCAGGGCTCGGATCGGCCGCGAGCGGCGGTTGGGGAGTGGGATGGGCCGGCCGGGGCCGGTCCCGGGTCAGCCGACGGCCGGTGACTGGCCGTCGAAGTCCTCGGCCAGCTTCGCCGCGTCGACCTGGAGCTCGGACAGCAGGCCGGCGTCCTGGTCGGTGTCGACCTTCTCGCCGAGCTCGCTGTCCGCGCGCTCCGCGGCGTCGGTGTCGCCGCGCGCGCGGAGCTGCTCGACGACCATGGTCTTGGGGATCAGCATCGTCGTCCTCTCGCGTCAGCCGGCGCGCACGCCGGCGAGAAATCCCTCGAGCAGCCGGTTGACCTCCCCGGCCGCCTCCATGTGCGGCGAATGCCCTACCGCCGGCAGGACCCGCGTCTCCGCGCGCCCGGGGGCCGCCTCGGCGTGCGCCGCCGGGATGATCGCGTCGTCCTCGCCCCAGATCACGAGGACCGGCACCGATCCGTCCCCGAGCTCCCCGGCGAGCACACGCGCCTGGCGGCCGTCCGGGAACAGCCGCCCGGCGAGCGTCGTGAGCGCCTCCTGCACGCCGTCCAGCCGCTTGTACTTCAGGACGTCGTCGACCATCTGGCGGTTGACGAGGTCGGGGTCGGCGAACAGGCGCTGCAGCACGGGCTTGAGGTCGCGGCGCCCGGACGCGGCGACGAACCCCTCGACGTACTCGCGGTCGATCTCCTCGCCCAGCCCCGCGGGCGCCACGAGGGCGAGCGAGAGCACGCGGTCGGGGTCGGCGAGCGCCAGCTCGGCGGCGACGAGGGCACCCAGGGAGTGTCCGGCGAAGTGGGCGCGCTCGATGCCCTGGCTGTCGACGAAGGCGCGCACCGCGCCGACGAGCACGCCGACGTCGCCATCGCCGACCTGCTTGACCGAGCCTCCATGGCCGGGCAGGTCGAGCGCGTAGACGGCACGGTCGGCGGCGAGCGGCTCGATGTTGAACAGCCAGTTGTTGAGGTCGCCGCCGAAGCCGTGGAGCAGCACGAGCGGCTCGCCGCCCTCGCCGTGGCGCAGGAAGCGCAGCGTGCCCGCGGGCACCGTGACAGTCTCGGGCTGGGGGCCGGCGTCCTCCTCGGCCTCGCCCGGGACGAAGCTCGCCTGGAACTCCTCGATGAACGCGTCGATGTCGGCGTCGGGCACCGCGGCATCGGCGATGACCCCGAGCAGGCCCCCGACAGGGACGACGTCGCCCTCCGGGGCCACCCGCCGGCGCAGCACCCCGGCAGCGGGCGACTCGACGGCGCCGTTGATCTTCTCGGTCTCCACCTCGGCGACCTCGTCGCCGACCGAGAGCTCCGCGCCCTCGTCGACCAGCCAGGCGATGACGCGGCCCTCGGTCATGGACAGGCCCCACTTGGGCATGCCCAGCTTCTGGACCGCGGCGCTCATGCCGCGCTGCCCGCCGTTGCGCCGGTGGTCGCGCGGACGGCGTCGGCGATCGTCGCCGGCGTGGGGACGTACGCGTCCTCGAGGACCGGGCTGAACGGCACCGGCGTGTGCGGCGGGGTCACCATCGCCGGCGCCGCCTTGAGGTCGGAGAACGCCTCCCGCGACACCAGCGCGACGATGTCGGCGGCCAGGCCGCAGCGCGGGTTCGCCTCGTCGACGACGACCAGGCGCCCCGTGCTCTGGACGCTCTCGAGGATCGTCTCCTCGTCCAGCGGCGACGTGGTGCGGGGGTCGACGATCTCGCAGTCGATGCCCTCGCCGGCCAGCTCTTCGGCCGCCTGCTCGGCGAGGTGCACCATGCGCCCGAGCGCGACGATCGTGACGTCGGAGCCCTCGCGGAGGATGTTGGCCTCGGCGAACGGGATCGCGTAGGGCTCCTCGGGGACGTCGCCCTCGACCGTGTAGAGCGCCTTGTGCTCGAGGAAGATGACCGGGTCGTCGTCGCGGATGGCCTGGATGAGCAGGCCCTTCGCGTCGTACGGGTTCGATGGGACGACGACCTTCAGGCCCGGGATGTGGGTGAAGATCGGATACAGCGCCTGCGAGTGCTGGGACGCCGCGCGGATCCCCGCGCCGTACATCGTGCGCACGACCATCGGGGTGACGGCCTTGCCGCCGAACATGTAGCGGAACTTGGCGGCCTGGTTGAAGATCTGGTCCAGGCAGACGCCCATGAAGTCGACGAACATGAGCTCGGCGACGGGGCGCAGGCCCGACGAGGCGGCGCCCGCCGCGGCGCCCATGATCGCCGACTCGCTGATCGGCGTGTCGAGCACGCGGTCGGGGAACTTCGGGTACAGGCCCTTCGTCACGCCGAGCACGCCGCCCCACGCGTCGTCCTCGCCCGGCGCGCCGGAGCCGCCGACGACGTCCTCGCCGAAGACGACGACCGTCGGGTCGCGCTCCATCTCCTGGGCGAGCGCCTCGTTGATCGCCTGCTGGAAGGTGATGTTCCGTGCCATGGTGCGCTCCTCTCAGTAGGAGACGTAGACGTCGGTCAGCAGATCCGCCGGGGTCGGGTCGGGAGCGGCCTTGGCATCCCTCACCGCGTCGTCGATCAGCGTCGCGACATCGCGATCGATCGCCGTCAGCTCGTCGGCCTCGACGATGCCGGCCCCGGTGACGCGGCGCCCGAACGAGTCGAGACAGTCGCGGTCGCGCCGCAGGTCGGCGACCTCGTTGGGCCCCCGGTAGGTCTGCTGGTCGCCCTCGAAGTGCCCGTAGTACCGGCCCACCTTGCACTCCAGCAGCGTCGGGCCGCCGCCCGAGCGAGCCCGCCGGATCGCCTCGCCCGCCGCCTCGCGGACGGCGAAGAAGTCAAAGCCGTCCACCACGATCCCGGGCATCCCGAACCCGTCGGCGCGCTTGGCCACGTCGACGCCCGCCTGATGGAAGGCGCTCGACGTCGCCTCCGCGTAGCCGTTGTTCTCGACGACGAAGACGACCGCCAGGTGCCACGCGCTCGCGAGGTTCAACGCCTCCAGGAACGTGCCCTGGTTCGACCCGCCGTCGCCCGTGAAGGACACGGCGACCTGGTCGGTGCCCTTGACCTTCGCCGTCAGGCCGACGCCGCACACCAGCGGTGGCCCGCCGCCCACGATCCCGTTCGCGCCGAGCATGCCCTGGTCGATGTCGGCGATGTGCATGGACCCGCCCTTGCCGTGGCAGATCCCGGTCTGCTTGCCGTAGATCTCGGCCATCATCCCCTTGACGTCACAGCCCTTCGCGATCGCGTGGCCGTGGCCTCGGTGCGTGCTGGCGACGTAGTCGTCGGGGCCCAAGTGGCCGATCACGCCCGCGGCGATGGCCTCCTCGCCCGCGTAGAGGTGGACGAAGCCCGGGATGTCGCCCGTCGCGAACTCGCGATGCAGGCGCTCCTCGAACTCGCGGATGGTGCGCATAGTGCGATACGCCTCCAGCACCTGCTCCTTCGTGATGTCCCCGGCGCCGGGGGGCGCGACTGCCGACATGGTCTCTCCTCCTGTGACGAGTCACCGCGAGCCTATCCCCGCGCGCGTTGCACGGGGGATGCGTGCGCCGCATGGCGCATGACGGCATCGACGTCGATCGTCATCGGCCCCTCGACCAGCCGCACGGCCACCCGGTCGCCGTCGCGGCGCTCGATCTCGCGCTCGCCGTCCAGCGCCAACGTGCCGGCGCCCGCGGCGATCTCGACCTGCTCACCGAGCGCGAGGACGCGGTGCCCGGCGACCCCCACGGAGGCGACGAGGCCCGGCGCCAGCGCGACCCGCACGGTGCGCTCGGCCTCGCGGGCATCGCGCGCGAGGCGGACGTGGAGCCCTCGGCCGCCGCCGCGGGCGAGCGGGTGCAGCGCTCCGGCGACTGCCGACAGGCCTACGGCGCTGGGATTCGCGAAGGTCACGAACAGCTCGCTCACGTCGCCGGGCCGCCAGAGCGCCCGGGCGCCGATGAACCGCTCGCCGCTGACCGCGACGTCCACGAGCGCAAGGTCCGCGTCCGTCCCCGGCACCTCGACGGCGAGCGCCGCCTCGCGACGCAGCGCGCCATCGCCCGCGCGGCCGGTGGCGACGAGCCCCGTCGCCAGCCCTGCCACCGTCGTCTCGCGCATCTCGGGGAACGCGTTGTTCGTCCCCGTCGACAGCGCGCACAGCGGCACCTCGCCGCACGCCTTGGCCACCACGCGGTGCGTGCCGTCCCCGCCGAGGACGACGATCGCCGCCACACGCTCGCGCAACATGTGCTCCACGCCGACGACGCTGTCGCGGGCCGTGCCGTGGAGGGCAAGCGGCAGCTCCTCGAGCGCCGGGAACGGCGCCGCGCCGTCGAAGGCCGTGACGGCGTGGCGCCCATGCAGATGGCGGTGCAGCGTGGCGGACAGGCCGTCGGCCGCGGGCAGCATGAGCACGCGCCGGACCCCCGCCGCCCCCAGCCCGGCGAGCAGGCGGAAGACCATGCCCGCTTTGTCGGCGTTGCCGAATACCGAGGCCCCGGCCACCAGGCGACGGATGTCGCGCCCCGAGGCGGGGTTGGCGATCACGCCCACGCAGACGTCAGCCGGCACCGTCGAGGGAGCCTACGCCGGTCGAGGTTCCACTCGGGTTTCGCCTCCCGCGGGCCGTTCGAGGCGCGCGCTGGCCGCCCGGCGGTGCGAGTCGGCCACGTGCGCCTTGCCCGCGGCAAAGGCCCTTCGCATCCACGAACGGCCGTGGCGCCGGGGCGTGGTGTGCGATCGTCGCGCCGTGCGCACGCTGGTGGTTTCGGATCTGCATCTCGGCACCCGGCTGGGGCACGATGTGCTGCGCCGCGACGAGGCGCTCGACGCGCTGCTCGGCGTGCTTGACGGCGTCGATCGCCTGGTGTTGCTCGGGGACATCGTCGAGCTGCTCGAGGGCGATCCCCGACGGGTGACCGAGGTCGCCGAGCCTGTCCTGCGGGCGGTCGGCGCACGGCTCGGGAGTGGACGGGACGTGATCGTGGTGCCCGGCAACCACGATGCGGCGCTCGTGCGCCCGTGGCTGCGGGCCGGCGGGGGCCCGCTGACCGTCGATGCGCGCATCCCGGTGGACGCGACGCCTGCGCTGGCGCGCGTTACGTCCTGGCTTGAGCCCGCGCGGGTGCACGTCCATTACCCGGGGGTCTGGCTGTCAGAGCGGGTGTGGGCCACCCACGGCCATTACCTCGATCGTCACCTGCTGCCGGAGTCCGTGTATGGGACCGCTCGCGGCCTGCTGGGCCGCCTGCCGCGCGATGGCGCCACGCCGGTCGACTACGAGCAGGCCGGTGGACCGTCGCTGACGCGACTCGAGGCACTGCTCACCCGCTGGCTGCCGCTCCCGCTGGCGGCGGGACTCGACGACGTGGCCGAGCTCCTGCGCGCCGCCACGATGCCGCGCATCCCGCGGCGCCCGCTGGGCCGGCGCATCGCGCCGCTCACCGCGCTGCTGCTGGGAGCGCAGATGCGCCGCGCTTGCATGCCCGCGCTCGCCCGCGTCGTCCATCGGCTCGGAGTCGACGCCGACTGGGTGATCTTCGGACATGCGCACCGCTGCGGGCCGCTGGCCGGCGACGATCGGCAGCGCTGGGCAGGCCCCGGCGGGCGACCGCAGATCGCGAACACCGGCTCGTGGGTCTACGAGCCGCTGCTCGTTCATCGCGCGACCCCGCCGCACCCGTACTGGCCCGGCGGCGCGATCCGGCTCCACGACGGAGGCGAGCCGCGGGCGATCGGGCTGCTGGACCACCTCGACGCCGCGGCGCTGCACTGACCGTCGCTCCCCCAGGGAACCGATCGCGATGCCGGCCGCGACCGCGGCCGGGCGGACGTGGCGGCGGTACCGCTTGGAGTAGGCAGGCTCGTGACCTGCTCCGCGCGCACCGAGATCTCGCCGCACCCGAGCTCGTCGATGTCGAGACAACCGCGGTCCTTCGACGGCGATGGCTCGCCGGCACCGTCACCGATGAGCGATCAGCAGGCCGCCGGGACCTCGTCGACCTACCGCTCGCCAGGTTCCCCACGCTCGCGCGACACGCGAACGGCGCCGCGCCGCCGCGGTGTGGCGCCCGCACCAGGCTTCCACCCGCGACCGAGCTCGCTCGCCGGGGCGGTGATATCGCCTGGCGTTAGGCTCCTGACCCATGATCAGCAGACTCGATTTCGTCGGTATCCCCTCCCGGGACGCCGAGCGCTCACGGAGCTTCTACGTCGACACGCTCGGGCTGCGTCCGGACGAGCACGGGCGATTCGAGGTCTGGGTCGGGGACACGTGCTTCGGCATCTGGGAGCCCGAGCGAATGGGCATGACGTTCGCGCCGCAGAAGAACGCTCACCCCGCGCTGCACGTCGACGACGTCGCAGCCGCGCGAGCCGAGCTGGAGGCCAGGGGCGTGGTGTTCGCCGGCGAGACCCTGGACACAGGGGTCTGCCACATGGCGCTCTTCACCGACCCGGATGGCAACGACCTGATGCTGCACCACCGCTACGCGCCCTACGACTGAGCGGTCGCCGGGCCGAGCGCCAGGCGCTGTACCGCGAAACGCCGCGGCGCCCGCCATCCTGGCGGGCGCCGCGGTTCCGGCTTGTGAGTGCGAGCGGTCAGGCCGCGGCGGGCGCGACCTCGGGCTCGTGCTCGAACTTGGGCAGCCAGCTCAGGCGCTTGGGCAGGTACCAGTTGGCCTTGCCCAGGAGCTTCATGGTGGCCGGCAGCAGCACGGCGCGCACGATCGTCGCGTCGATGAAGATCGCTGCCGCGAGGCCGACGCCCAGCTGCTTCATCTGCTGATCGTCGCCGGTGGCGAACATCGCGAAGGTGATCACCATCACCGCGGCGGCGCTCGTGATGATTCCGGCGGTGCTCTTGATGCCGTGCGCGACGGCCGCGTCGGTGCTCATGCCGCGGTCGACCGCTTCGCGGATCCGGCTGAGGACGAACACGTGGTAGTCCATCGACAGGCCGAACAGGACCACGAACAGGAACAGCGGCAGCCAGGGCGTGATGCCGCCGACCGACGTGAACCCGAGCAGCTTCTCGCCGTGGCCGTCCTGGAAGACCAGCGTCAGGATGCCGTAGGCCGAGCCGACCGACAGCAGGTTGAGGATGATCGCCTTGATCGGCACCACGATCGATCGGAACGTGACCAGCAGCAGGATGAAGGCCAGGCTGAGCACGAAGCCGAAGACGATCGGCAGGTTGCCCTTCATGACGTCGAGGAAGTCCTTGGACCCCGCCGTCATGCCGGTCACCGCGACCTCGGCGTTGGGCAGCTTGCCGACCGTCGCCGGGACCACATCGTCGCGCAGCGCGGCGAGCGAGCGCTCGGAGGCGGCGTCGGTGCCCTTGCCCTCGACCGCGAGGGACACCGTGGCGACCGTCTTGTCCGGGCTGATGTCGACCGTGGAGGGCTCTGACAGCCGGCCGGTGGCGATCGCCTTGTCGTGGAGGTCCTTGATCGCGGCCTGGACCTCGGGCTTGGTGACGTCGTCGGCCTTGATCACGGTCACGGCCGGGACGCTGCCGCCCGGGAACGCGGCCTGGACACGGTCGTAGGTCTGGATGATCGGCTCACTGCGCGACATGCCCTCGAAGCCCGGGTCCTTGAACTGCATGCCCAGCGCGGGGACCGTCAGCGCGATGAGCAGGCCGCCGGCGAGCACGACCGAGACGACCGGATGCTTGAGGACGCGGTTCAGGATCGCGCCCCACATCCGCGACTCGCCCTTCGTCTTGTGACGACGCTTGGCGATGTAGGGAAGGCGCCCCTTCTCCAGCCAGTTCTTCTGGCCGAGGTAGGACAGCATCGCGGGCAGCACGGTGAGCGACCCGACCACGGCGACGCCGACGACGATGATGGTGCCGATCCCGAAGGAGACGAAGATCGGGTTGCCCGAGAAGAACATCCCGGCCATCGCCGCCATGACGGTGAAGCCGGAGATCAGCACGGCGCGACCCGAGGTGGCGGCGGCGACCTCCAGGGCGGCCTCCGAGGAGCGGCCCTTGTCCTTCTCCTCCATCATCCGGCGCAGGTAGAACATCGCGTAGTCGACGCCCACGGCCAGGCCGATGAGCATCGTGACCTGTCCGACGGCCTCGTGCAGCGGGATCAGCTGGCTGACCGGTCCCAGCAGCCCCGTGGTCGCCACGAAGGCAGAGATGCCGAGCAGCAGCGGCACGCCGGCGGCGACGGCGGCGCCGAACGCGAGCAGCAGGATGATCAGCGTGCCGATCAGCGAGTACAGCTGCGAGCGCGACTCGTTGGCGGCTTCCTTCTCGCCGAGTACCTTCTGCTGCGAAGCCGCGCCGTACTCCTCGACGCGCACGTCGGAGTGCGCCTTCTGGACCGAGGCGACGGCCGCGAGCGGCTTGGCCACGAGCTCCTCGAGCTTCTCGACCTGGTCTGCGTCCGCGGTCGTGCCGGGCAGCTTGAAGTTCACGACGACCGAGCGGCCGTCCTGGGAGACGGTGTTGGCCCGATTCTTCGCGTCGAGCGGGCTCTCGATATCCGAGACGCCCTCGATCTGACCGAGGCGGCCTACGACGTCCTTGACCGCGGCGGTGACCTGAGGATCATCAGCCTTGACCGAGCCCTTGCCCTGGATCAGGACCTGCTCGAAGGTCTGCTCGGGGAAGTTCGCCTTGTCGACGATGAGATCGCCGCGCTTGGAGTCGCCGTTGCCCATCGCGGCGGGCTCCAGGTTGGTCTGCCCGACCTTGCCGCCGATGACGGTGGCGAGGACGACGAAGAGAATCCAGCCGAGAACGGCTGTCTTGCGGTGCGCGGCACTCCATCTGCCTGCTCGCGCCGCGAGGTTACGGGGTTGCATGAGGGGGATCTCCTCCAGGAGTGAAGCGGGAAGGACTGCTGGACGATCGCCAGACTCCCAGCGCGGCGGGCGTCGTCCCAGGCGGGTGCCAGGCGTGGGCCGCGGGGGTTGGCGCCGTGGGGCGAGGGGGTGGCCGTACTCCGGTGGGCCTGCTCGCCCCCGGGCGGCGGGGTCGCTGCCGGGGCTCTGGGCGCCGCTCGGCCAGTCGGCGTTGTGAGAGGGCGCGTCAGCGGCGCGGGAGTCGTACGTGCGTTGTTCGCGGCCTGCCGCAGGTCGTGGTGCAGGCCGCAACGCCCGACGCTTTCCTGACCGAACGCGACTGCCGGCCGGCCCGTCGGCCCGGAGGCCGCGCCGCACCCGGCGGCTACGCCGCCCGAATGGACCTACGCCGCCCGGAACCGCTCAAACCGCAGCTCGAGCCGCTCGGGATCAGGACGGTCGTCGAGCCGCGCCGGCATCGCGATCTGTTGGCGGTGGAAGCCCTGCAGGCCCTCGCGAAGCATCGGACCGTCGTGCTCTTCCAGTAGGCGGGCGGCGATATGGACCACCCCACCGGGGTCGATGCCGAGTACGTGCCGGTCGTAGGCGAGATGATGAATCGCGCAGAGCGCCAGACCGTTACGCACCGTGGCCGCGCCTCGCCGATGTGTGTCTTCGACGATGTGCGCGGCCTGAAGTAGCGAGCGCTCGCGGAGCGCGCAGATCGTGCAGCGCTGCCTGTAGGCGGCGAGGACACGAAACCGGAACTGGTGCTGATGCAGGCGGAAACGCGCTTCACGGAGCGCGTAGCGCCGAACGTCGACGTCGGACCGCAGGCCTTGCGGCGTGAGATCGGTCGCCCGGCTTCCGATCTGCACGAGCACGGACCGCTCGCTCGGGCGATCCTCGACGACGGCGTGTTGGGTCTTGGCGCGGCGGTGACGATCGTCAGTGGCGCCGAACCACGAAAGCGTCGTGGACGGTGGATGCCGGACTGGGGGTTCACGAGCGGATAGCGCTTGCCGTCGACCTCGAGGTTCCGAAGGATCTCGTTCCGGGGGATCGTGTCGGTGAAGCGGCGCGAGAGCGCGTGGAGATGCTCGATCGCCGCGATCCGGACATGGAGGTCAGGATCCACGGGCTGACCCTCTCGCTGACGCCCCCGAATGGCAAGGAGCCGCGCGGTGTTGGTTGCCCGACGTCCTCGGGCCGACTGGCTACGAGCGAGCGCCTACCGCGGCGAGCACAGACCGACCCCCGAGCGCCGGCTCAACCACCTCCGCCATCTCCGCGAACCGGCACGCCCCGTCCACCAGCGCCATCGCCTCCAGTGTCCTGCAGTTCGAGTCCAGCAGCCGCGGGCTCGCCACCAGGACCGCGAGGCACTGGGCCCGGGAGATCGCAACGTTGAGGCGGTTGCGGCTGAACAGGAAGTCCAACCCTCGCGGCACGTCCTCGCCCGAGGAGCAGGTCATCGCGTAGAAGACCACCGGCGCCTCGCGGCCCTGGAAGCGGTCGACGGTGCCGACCTGGACGCCGTCGGGCACCGAGCTCTCGATGCAACTGACCGCGAGGTTGTAGGGCGCGACGATCATGATGTCGGCGGGCTGCAACGGGCGGGTCACGCCCGCATCGTCAACCACGGCTCCGCCGGCCAGCAGGTCGCGACAGGCCGCGGCTATCACCCCGGCCTCGTCCGCGGAGCGCTGCGCGCACCCCTCGTGCTCGACCGAGATGGACCGCAGGCCGGCCCCATCGAGGTGGCCGACGCAGGCATCGATGCGGCGGCCCGCGCACGCGGGTCGCGAGCGCAGCCGGCTCTCGTAGCTGCGCTCGGAGACGAATGCGCACACGCCCGGGTGCATACGCCAGGACTCGGGCAGGAAGAAGCCGCGGTCGGCGGGCACGGTGGGATTCCCGGCCAGCAGGTGCTCGAGGATCGACGCACCAGACGAATCCGGATGCGTCGCTTGCGTGACCTGGGGAAGCTGCTGAGGATCGCCCAGCAGCACGAGCGAGTCCGTGGCGAGCGCCACCGCGGCGGCGTTGGCCAGCGCGAACTGGCCCGCCTCGTCGATGAAGAGCAGGTCGAAGGCGTGGCGGTGCTGCTCGCGGGCGAACAGCCAGGCGGTGCCGGCGACGAGCTCGAAGTCGCCCTCGACGGCGTCGTTGTCGGACACGACCTCGACCAGCTCGTGAGCGCTGTCGTAGCCGTCGCCCTTGTAGACGCCACGGAAGGCCAAGCCCTCCTCGGCCGCGTGCGCCTCGACCGCGTCGAGCAGGTTGTGGATCGCGGCGTGGCTCTGTGCGGTGACGCCGACCCGCCGGCCGGCGCGCATCGCGGCGACGATCATCCGTGCTCCGCGGTACGTCTTGCCGGTACCGGGCGGACCCTGCACGACGAGGTGACTCCCGTCCAGATCGAGCGCGGTGGCGCACATCTCCTCGACCGTCGGCTCATCCTGCTGGCGGAACGGGCGCCCGCCGTGCAGGCGTGGCGCGTCCCCGCGCAGCAGCGAACGTGCGGCGGCGAAGCGCGCGTCGTCGTCGAGCACCGACTGGGCCAGCGTGGCGATCGCCTCGCGCAGGATCTTCGTCTGGATCGGACCGCTGCCGATCAGCGCGACTGGCTCAGGCGGATCGGCCTTCAGACCTCGCCGGATCACGACGCGCTCGTCCTCGATCGCGACGACGTTGTGGGTCTTCGCAGTCGTCGGGTCGAGCAGGTCGCCGCAGCCGAGCTTGACCTCCTGCGGCGGCATGGTGAAGACGTAGTCCAGCGAGCGCTTGTGCGGTGTCGGGGCGACGGAGCGATCGCGCTGCACGCAGCCGATCGCGTCGCGCTCGTCCACGAGCTCGCGCGGCGTGCGTTCGCGCAGCTCGAAGTGCCGCCACCACTCGGGCTTGGCCTCGCGCCAGTGGTACAGCAGCAGCTGGCTGAGCAGCCGGCGCGCGGCCTCCGGCGGGGAGTCGTCGGCCGGATCGGCGCCAAGGCCCTCGGCGAGCCGGCCGGAGAGCGCCTGCTGTTCCGCGAGCCAGGCCGGGGCCTCGCGCGTCTCCTCGGGCTCGGGTTCGGCCAGCTCCCCGAAGTCGACGCCGAACTCAGCCTCGGCCTCGGGTCGCAGGTCGCGAAGCAGCCAGTCGCGGAGGCCGTGCGTCGAACGGCAGTCCTCGGCGTTGTAGGCGCGAATCGCCTCGAGCAGGTTGTCGTCGCCGGTCTCCAGCCACTGCTCGTAGGCGACGATCGAGCCGCCGCCCTCGCGGACCGACCGCTCGAGCCGCACGAAGTCGTGATGGCGCTCGAGGCGCTTGAGCGAGTAGCTCTCCTCCCCCACCTGGAGCGCCTGGCGGACAACGGCGTAGAGGTCGACGAGCACGCCGCCGCGCAGCAGCTGATCGACCTCGTCCTCGCGCGTCGCGTAGCGGATGGCCAGCGACTTCAGCGTCGACGCCTCGTGGGGCGCGTAGTGGAAGACGTGCATCCCCGGGTGCCTCCGGCGACGCTCGGTCACGTCGTCGACGAAACGCTCCAGCGCCGCCTTCTCGGACGCGATGTCGTGTGCCCAGATGCACTGGTAGCGGCTGTCGGCCGTGGTCCAGCCCCAGAGGTACTCGATTCCGCCGTCGTCGCCCAGGTACGGGTCGCCCTCGAGGTCGAAGAAGACATCGCCGGGATCGGACAGGGGAAGACGCGCGTAGCCACGCGCACGGGACGGGTCGAGGTGGCGGCGGGTCGGCAGTCCGGTCTGCCGGGACTGGACCTGCAGGGCAGCCTGGTGGCGCAGCAGGTCGAAGGCCTCCCCGCCCAGCCGGCCCGGCTCCAGGTCGGCGGGCGCGCCAGCGAGGTCGGCGACCGTCCTGATTCCCAGGCCGACGAGGCGGTCGCGCTGCTCGCGACGCGCGTTGGCCACGAGGCTGAGGTGGTCGTCGGCGCGCCGGCGAAGCTGGCACTCGAGCTCGTAGTCGCAGAAGCCGCAATGGGCGACCGGCTCGGGGTACGTGTCACGAGCGGACTCGAGCGCCAGCCGCTCCACCCGCGCGCTGACGTGACGGTGCAGCGCGGCGAAGCGCCGGAGATCCACGGCCACCTCGGTGCCGTCGCCGACGATCACGAACGCGAGCTCCGGAGCGCGATACTGCACCGAGGCCAGCAGCCGGTCGTAGAGCGAGAGCTGGTGGACCGTCTGCGGCTTGACCGCGCGCGCGAGCTTGGTGTCGATCACCTCGTACGACCACGCACCCAGCGCCGACGAGACGTCATCGCGACGGCGCAGGAAGTCGACCCTTCCCTGCCAGCGGCCGTCGAAGAGCTGACCCTGGAAGATGAGCGGGGCGCCGCTGCGCATCGCGGCGGTCGTCGCGTCCGCCGCAGCCTCGAGCCCGGCGCGTGTGTAGGCCAGCTCGCCCGACAGGTCGGCACAGCCGCCGAGCTCGGCCGCCAGCCGGTGGCGCTGGCTGTCCTCGTGCTCGTCGCCGCGGCGCTTGACGAGGTCGCCGTGCGGGTCGTCGGCCGGCCGCGGGCGGGGGCGCTCGCGGAAGGCGACGCCGCGGCGCTGCTCGAACAGGTGCTCGCAGGCCAGGTAGCTGGTGATGTCGGTGGCCGAGAGGACGAGCCCCCCGTCGTCGAGGCGGAGCATGGTGAGCAGGTCGCTGGGCGGAGGACGGATCTGACGCCCAGGGTGTTCGTCGGCGCATGGTCGAAGAGACTTGAATGCGGCGGCGTGCGGCCCTCGGTCCGCGTGTGTCAGATCTCGTTGGTCGAGCGCGACCCGGTGGCCATGACTCAGATCACGCTTGACGCGCTCAGCGCGTACCTTCCCGAACCGCCCGCGGTGGGCGACGCCGACGTCGCCGGCCCGCTGGCCGTCTTCCCGCTGTTCACCCCGCCCAGACGGCTGACGTATCGCGCGTTCAGCCAGGTCGCCGGCGACTTGGCGGTCGTCACGGAGCTGCCCGGACGCGCGTCGGTCAACGACCTCGTGATTACCAACGCCACCGCGACGCCGCTGCTGCTCATCGAGGGCGAGGAGCTCCTCGGGGCACAGCAGAACCGCACGCTCGACGCGTCGGTCCTCGTCGCCTCGGGCGCGCGGGTGACGATCCCCGTGAGCTGCGTCGAGCGCGGTCGCTGGCAGCACCACCGCCACGCGGACGCACTCGCGCCCGCTCCCCAGTCGGCGCACCCTTCGCTGCGGCGCCTGAAGAACGAGCAGGCGCGCGCGAGCATGAACGAGGGCGGCGTTCCCCGCGCCGAGCAGGGGGCGGTATGGGAAGAGGTGGCGTCCACGGCCAGCCGCCTGGGTGCCGCCGCGCCCTCCGAGGCGCTCCACGACGTCTTCGAGGAGCACCGCGCCACGCTCGCCGGCATCGCCGCCGCGATCCCGCTGCACGATGGCCAGACCGGCATGGTCGCCGCGATCGGCGGCCGGATCGTCGTCCTGGACGCCGTCGGCCGCGCCGACGTCTTCGCCGCGCTGCACGGTCCGCTCGTCCAGGGCTACGCGCTCGACGCCATCCAGGCGGGCGCGGGCGAGCCGCCCGCGGTGGCAGCGGTGGAGTCGTTCGTCGCGTCGGTTGTCGGGGCACCGGCGCAAAAGCGCGAAGCAGTCGGCCTCGGGCGAGACCTGCGCTTCGCCAACGGCGCGGCGCTGGTCCACGAGGAGGAGCTCGTGCACGTCAGCGCGTTCGGCGGTGGCGAGCCGCGGTCGGTGCGGATCCGGCGACCCTCGCGGCGAGGGTGAGCGGATCGTCGCGCGTTCGCACTTGTTGCTACGCTTGTAGCACATGCGTGAGATCCCCCAGCGCGAGCTGCGAAACAACATCAGCGCGGTCCTACGCGAAGTCGAGGGTGGCGGGAGCGTGCGCGTGACCGTGAGGGGCAAAGCAGTGGCGGAGCTAGTTCCCGTGGCCGCGCGCAAGCGCGGGCTGTCGCCGGAGGAGCTCGCGCGCATCGTCGCCGACGCGCCGCTGGATCCGGGCTTCGCCGCCGACCTCGACGCTGCCGCCGGAGCGAGGATCGACGAGCTGTGAGCGGTCTGCTCGACACGTCGGTCTTCGTCGCGCGCGAGAGCGGTCGTCCGCTCGCTTCGCTCCCCGATGAGGGACACGTGTCGGTCATCACGCTCGCCGAGCTTCGCATCGGGGTTCTGGTCGCCGACGCCCCGCGGGTCCGCGCGCAGCGGATGAGGACCCTCAGCGAGGTCGAGGCGCTCGAGCCGCTGCCTGTCGACGACGGCGCGGCACGCGCCTTCGCCGAGATCGTCGCCGACGCGCGGCGGCGCGGCAAGAGACCGAAGATCCTCGACGCGCTCATCGCCGCCACCGCCATGTCCCGCGCCATGCCCGTCTACACCCAGGACGCCGACTTCGAGGACATGGCCGGCGTCCAGGTCGTCCGCGTCTGATCAGCTGCCGGCCTCACCGTGCCCTGAGCCGCCCAGCTCGGATCCCGGCCTACCTCTACGCCGCGGCCCTGAATCGCTCGAATCGAACCTTCAGGCGCTCTGGGTCCGGCCGATCGACCGCGCGCCGGGGCTGGAGGATGGCGGCCTGGTGAAATCCCTGGATGCCGGCGCGCAGCATCGGCCCGTCGGCCTCTCGCAGCAGCCGCTCGGCGATGTGGACGACGCCGCGCGGATCGATCCCCATCAGGTTGCGGTCGTAGGCGATGTGATGGATGGCGCACAGCGCGATGCCGTTGACCACGGCGGCCGCTCCGCGCGGATCCCGATCCTCGATGATGTGCGCGGCCTGCAGGAGCGCGCTCTCCCGCAGCGCGCACACGGCGCAGCGGGCTCGGTACGCATGCAGGACGAGCGTGCGGAAGCGGTGCTGGTGCAGGCGCATGAGTGCCTCGCGGCTCGCGTAGCGGCGTACGTCCTCGGTTGACGTCACGCCGGCCTCGGTCAGGTCCGCCACCGGCAGCCCCGCCTGCAGCTCGACCAGCGCCCGCGCCGGATCGTCGCGGGTGACGAACACGGGCGCGATCGGCGTGTACTGGCCGGGGGCGATCCCGTGGAAGTAGATGAGCGGCACCGCGAGGGCCGCGGCTGCACGCAGCGCTCGGTTGTCGGACTCCGCCGACCGCACGGCCTGCGGCGTCGCCATCTGCGGGGCGCGGTAGTGATAGACGAAGCTCTCGCTCTCCTCGTCGAAGCCGTCCTCGTAGGGCGCGTCCCGGACGGCCTTCGGCGGCGTGGTCGTGATGGTGAGCGCGGCCGGCCCGCGCATCTGGCGCGGGCGGAAGATGCCGCTGTAGAAGGAGCCGAACGAGATCCGCTCCCCGTGGAAGCCGAATCCCGCGCGCAGCGCATCAACCGGGACGATGTCGTCGTAGCGGCGCGACAGCTCACGCACGGCGAAGATCGCGGCTTGCCGCAACTCCAGGTCGTGCTCGGGCGCCACGACGGCAAGCATCCCGCTCGGCGCGTTGGCTCACAACCGGCCGCCGCGCATCGACCACCCGCGCCGGCATCAGAACGGGATGTCCTCGTCGTCCTCGTCGCCACTCGCCTCGTCCGGCGACCAGGCCGGGCGGGTCATGCCCGGCGCCATGAGGCCGATGGCGTAGCGCTGGCCGAGCTCGAGACGGGCGCGGCGCCATAGCTCGTGGGTGCGCATCTCCAGCGCCGACCGGTTCCAGTCGCGCTCGATGCCCTCGACGAAGTCGTCCGTGAGGTCCTCGTCGTCCGCGGCCCGGACGTACGCCGACGACAGCCGGCGCAGCTCGGCGGCGAGCTCGGCGGACAGGGGAAGCTCGGCCAGATCCATGGGGCCGCCGTTGCCGGACGGGTCCCACCAGCGAAGCTCGCTCGAGCCGTCTGCGAGCAGCACGACGCGGTTGCGGCGCGGGCGATCGGGGCGCGCCACGCGCTCGCAGCAGTCGAGGTCGATGCGCACGAGCGCCGGCGCGTGGACGAGGACCTCGATCTGTAGGCGGCGGTCGTCGAGCAGCGTGCGCTCCTCGCTCAGGACGACGCCCGCCACGGACAGACCATGCTCGAGCGCCGCGGCAACGATGTTCCCGTTCGTGTACGGCACGATGCCGGCCCTGCGGATGCCGTCGGCGTCCCACGCGGCGACGATCGCGTCGCCGTCGTCGTCGACCCCGTGCTGGACGAGGGTCAGCCGGCGGCCGGGCTCGAACGCGTCGTGCTGCAACGCCTCCTCGTGCTCGGAGCCGCTGAGCAGCTCGACGACCGAGGCCCCGAACGCGCGCAGGAGCGGGTCGTCGCCGGCCAGCGCGGGCCCGTCCGGGAGGCGGAGCTGGTAGCCGAAGTCCAGCGTGCTGGAGCCTCGCTCGGGCGTGCGTAGCGCCAGCAGCGGGTGGAGGGTGAGGACGAGGGGCAGCGGAGAAGCGGCATCCATGACGAGAGGGTCGCTCCGCGGCTCGGGCTTCTGACGGATCGGCGGTACGGGCGCCCACGGTTCAGCCCGTCCGCCACCATGCCGATGACCACTCTTGCCCCATGCCCAGCCACGACTCCAACCGCGGCGCCGCGCGCGCGCGTGAGGCGCGCGAGGCGCTTCGTCTCGATCCCGCGGCGCCGCTGAACTGCCTGCTGACCGTCGTCGAGCAGCGCGCGCAGCTGCCCGTCGTCGTCGCGGCCCTTCCCGACGGGGTGGCGGGCGCGTGCTATCGCAGCGATGACGGAGCCGTGCTGTGGGTCAACGGGTCGCAGTGGCCTGCACGCCAGCGCTTCACGCTCGCGCACGAGCTCGGACACGCGTGGTGCGAGCACGACGGCCGGCTCGAGGTCGACACGTTCGCCACGCTCGGTGGCCAGACCACCAACCCGTACGAGATCCAGGCCAACGCGTTCGCCGCAGAGTTCCTGGTGCCGCGGGAGGGGATGGAGGAGGTCATCGAGGGTGCGCCGACGCTCGACGAGGCGGTCATCATCGGCGCCCACTACGGCGTCAGTCCGATCGTCGTCGTCTACCGCCTCAAGCAGCTCGGCCTGGCGTCCGAGGCCCGCGCCGACCAGCTCAGGGCCGAGATCGAGGAGCGGCTGCACATCAGCGCGTTCTTCCGGCTCGGGTTGCGCGACTTCGAGGATCGCCTCGGCCGCCTCAAGCGCCTGCCCTACCTGTCGCCCGCGCTGGAGGGCACGCAGCTCGATGCCGGGCTGCGCGCGGAGGCGATCGTCGACCGGGGCGTCGCCGGCGCCATCGACCGCCTCCTCACCTAGCTGCAAACTCCTATTTGTCGAGCAGGCGTCCCTGTGCCGCGGCCGGCGCGTCAGCGACCACGCGCACGGCGCCGTCGAAGATCTCGGGATCCAGGAAGGCCCGCATGAGCCGCTCGTGCGCGCGGTGACGCAGCGCCTGGGCCTCGAAGCGGACCGCGCGCGCGTACTCGGCCGGGTCGATCGGTCGCTCGCCCGCGAAGCGGCGTTCGAGGAGTCGCTCGGCCGCCCACTGATAGACGGCGTTGGCCGCCGCCTCCACCTCGAGGATCCGGTAGGGGACGTACTCCTGCACGCGACGCTTTGGCAGGCCGGACCGACGGGCCGCGCGCTGCAGCGCACGGAACTCCGGGCGGCCCTCGAAGACCGTGACCACGCCCGACTCGGGATCGAAGTGCGCCTCGACCTGCGCGTCCTCGTCCTTGCGGGCGATCTCGCGCACCCAGCCGCTGGCGTGGTGGCGCACGATCAGCACCTCGAGCTCGGCGCTGTGCTCGCCCGCCTCGGCCAGAATCGCGAGGCGCGAGCCGGGGGGAACCGTGGCCCGGGCGCGCAGCGTGCCGGTCAGGCGGGACCATCCGCGCGAATGCGGCTCCGGGACGACATCGGCCCAGAGCTTGAGTCGCAGCCCCGTGTCCGCGATCACCGTGACCGCCGTGCCCGGGCCGATCCGCCCCGGATCGAACAGCAGCGACACGCTGCGCTGCTCGCCGGGATGCAGGCGCAGGAGCATCTGCTTGAAGCGCATCGGAGCGACCGGCGGCGACTCGGCGGGAGCAGGGCCATCGGGAGCCGGCGGCGCAGCGTCCGGCGCCGCGGCGGCCTCGTCCGGCGGCCCGCCGTTGGTGGCCGGCGCGGCGCCGGCCGGCCTGTCCCCGGGAGCGAAGCCCGCCGACCCCGGCGCATCGAAGGCGCTGCGCAGCGCGTCGTTGAGCTCGCGCAGCCCGACCTCGTCGCGCGCGCGGATCGCCCTCGCGGCGTGCACGAGGTGAGCGCCGGCGCGGCGCTCCTCGGCGGCGACGATCGGGCGCAGCACCTCGTCGATCGCGGCGTAGAGCCGCTGCACGAGGGGATGGTGCTCGTTCAGCCCCGTCCGATCGGCCTTGACCACCAGCTGCGGCCGCGGCGAGTCGAGCGCCGCGCGCTGCACCTCCTCGAGCGCCTCGCAGATGACCTCGCCGTAGAGGTGCCGAGCGCCGGGCAGGTTGTCGACCGAGCCGAGGGTCACCTCGTGCGCGGCGCGCCCCGAACGCACGAGCAGGCCGCCGCGACGCACCGCCCGCTGCGGCGAGTGGGCAATCGGTCGCGCTGCCCGACGCACGACGATCCGCGCCCGCACATCGGCGGTCACCGCCACCTCGCGGTCGAACAGCACCGGACGCTCCGGATCGGGCTCCGGCGGCGAGAACACCACGAGCTCGGCCGGACGATCGGGCAGCTCGAGCCACAGCTCGCGCGCCGGGTCCTCGAGCACGGGCCGCAGCTGCACGAGGTTGGCCACGAGGCTGCGCAGCCGCCCGGGCGCCGGCAGCCGGTCGACCGCGAGCGGGACGGTCACCCGCGTGCCGCTGTGACCAACGTCGAGCGTGCCGCGCATCTGCTCGGTGGCGCGGTCGTCGCGCACGTGCACGTAGGCGAACGGGTCGTCGCCGGGCGCCGGGAAGAACCACGACTCGACGGCGCGGCCCTCGCGTACGCCCTCGATGCGCCCGCCCCCCTGCGCCAGCCACACATCGCGCAGGCCGCGGCCGAACAGCCCTCGTTGGCCGCCCTGCTCGGGCACGACGCCGAGCGCCCCGAGCCGGCGCTCGACCATCGCCGCGTCCATGCCCTCGCCGTCGTCGGTGCAGCGCACCTCCTGACCCCAGACCGGGAAGCCCGTGACGCGCAGCCGGCGAAGCTCGCGCCGCCAGTCGGCCATGAAGCCCGCGTCCGGAGGGCCGAAGGCGAGCTGGATGCGCCCGTGAGCGCGGCCGGCGGCGGCGATCGCGGCGTCGGCGTTGGTGACCAGCTCGGGCACCACCTGCACGAGGTCGAAGCCGCCCTGGGCGAAGTTCTCGCGGAAGTAGCGCCCACGCACGCGCCCGGCGCGGACGGCGGCGGGATCGATCGCCGTCGACATGCGCGGCGAGCGTACCGGGCGACCCGGCGCCACGGCGCGCGCAGCTTCCGGCGGCCGTGGCCGTCAGCCCTGGTCGACGCTCGCGGCCAGGCTGGTCGTGAGCTCCGGCGCTTTCTGGATGATCTCGTCGTCGTCGGTGATCAGCCGGGCCCCGGTCTGCTCCGCCACGGCGAGATAGGCCGCGTCGTACGCCGTGAGTCCGCGGGCGGTCCAGCGTGCGATCGTGCGCAGGTCGGGGTCGACGAGCTCGAAGCCGAGGCGCGGAAGCGTGGCGGCGAGCTGTTCGAGCGGCTCGGCCGCGTAGCGCCAGCGGCGGCCTGCGATGTTGAGGATCTCGATGAACAGCAGCGGCGGCGCGAACGCCAGCGACCGGCCGGCTTCGAAGCGGTCGCGCACCTCGCGCGCGGCCTCCCGGTGCCGCTCACCCTCGCTGCGAAACCACTTCAGGACGACCGACGCATCGAGAACGAGCTCGATCACCGGGCGCGTCGCTCGGCGCGGATGGCCTCCGTGGAATCGCCGCTCGGCGATCGCTCGAACAGCCGGTCGAGCTCCGCGAGGGCGGCGCGCACGGCCGGGCTGCGGCCGGGGCCCTCGGCCCGGGCCGCGTCGCGCTCGGCGAGCTCGGCCAGGTACGCACTCCGCGAGAGACCGCGCGACCGCGCGACGCGATCGATGCGCGCCAGGAGCGCGTCGTCGAAGGAGACGAGGACCTTTCCCACGCGGAGAGTATATCCGAGATATCCAACACGACGAAGGCCTGGCGAAGACCCCTCACCCCTCCGGCCCGCCGGCGAACAGCCGGTCGAGCTCGTCCATCGGGGCGTCGGCCGGCGTCATCGCCGCGCGGCTGAGGGCCTCGATGTCGTGGGCGACCCAGTCGCCGGCGTCTTCGCCCGCTCGGAACAGCGTGCCGCCCGCGGCGGCCGGGCGTAGGCCGCCGCCGAACGTCCCGGCGTCGCGGAGCGTGCCCGGGCTCACCCCGAGCAGCTCGGCGAGCGCGTCGAGGAGGCGGCGGGAGACGCGGGTCGGCTCGAGCTCGCCTCGCTCGAGACGCTGCACGTAGTCCGCGGTGCGCTGCTCGTTGCCGCTGCCCAGCCCGAAGCGGGCGACGATGCGGCCGGCGACCTGACCGACCGACAGGCCGGCGCGCGCTCGCAGCTGCGGGATGACCTGCGGCCACAGCCCGGCGTCGTCGCCGACCGCCGACAGCACGTGCTGGACGACCGGCTCGGCGCGGATCTTCGCTCGGGTCGCCTCCGAGTACTCGGGCGCGGGAGCGACCTCGAGCCAGGTGCTGATCTGCTCGGCCAGCTCGTCGCGCGCGGCGCCCTCCGGCACGCGCGACAGGTACTCGCGCACGGACGGGCGCGCGCCGGCGTTCCAGGCGTCGATGAAGTCGCTGAGGACCTGGTCGGTGGGGCTCATGCGTCGTACTGCTCCTTGAGCTTCTTGAGCTTCTGCAAGCCGCGAAAGCGCAGTTGGTAGGCGTTGGCCTGCGTGATGCCGAGCTCATCCATGATCTCCGGGATGGTGGCGCCGTGGTGCGTCAGCTCGGTGACGCGGCGCTGGTCCGGCGGGAGCCGAGGCAACGCCCAGTCGAGGAAGTCCACGGTATCGGCGCTGCGCTCCTCACGATCGAACCGATCGGCGGCCTCGTCGGCCTCCCAGCGCGTCATCGACCGGTCCTCCGCGTCGGCGTCCCAGCCCGAGTCGATCGACCGGCCCTCACGCTCGCGACGACGGATCGCGGCGCGCTGGACGTCGATGCAGATGTTGCGCGCGAGCGTCTTGCACGCCTCCACGAGCTCGCCCATCGAGACGCCCTCGAACGTGTTGATGAGCCGCAGCGAGAAGCGCGCCATCGCCAGCGCGACGGCGTTCTCGTGCTCCTCGGAGTCGAGCCGGCCGCGGTGGGCCAGGAAGACGAGGCCGTCCATGCGGTCGTTGAAGTCGATCACGAGCTCTTCCCACCAGTGGCGCATCGCGGCCACGTCGCCCTTGTCGCGCGCGGCCAGGAACCGGCGCAGGTGCTCCCCCTCATGCTTTCCCACGCTACGTGTGTCGCTCCCCGTGGCCATGCTCTGACATTCACATACCCCTCCCGCGCTTCCGGCTCTTGCGGTGGTGCTCCATCCGGCTGCGCTTGGCCGCGCGGGCCGCGGAGCCGGCCCCGACGTCGGACGCGAGGTCCATCATCACGGCGCGCTCGGCGTCGTCGACGCCCTCGAGGCTGGCGCCGGCGCGCGCGAGCAGGTCGTATGCGGCGCGATCGTCGCCGCGGTCGATCGCGTCGGCCGCCCGGCGCTTGGCCTCCTGCGCCTGCTGGAAGAGCAGCTCCGTCCGAACCTTCGGGTTGGGCACCCGGCCCGCGGCCTGGTCGCCGGGCACCACGTTGACGCTGACCGGCAGCGTCACCGTCTGCTCGGACAGCTCGGGCATCGTCACGTAGCGCAGCTCGAGCGTGGCGATCCGCGCGAGGCCGAGCGCCTCGATCGCCGGCACGCCCAGGCCGACCAGTAGCGTGCGCTGCTCGCCCGCCCACAGGTCGCCGAGCTCGACCATCACGCCGTCCTGCACCGCGTGCGAGGGCAGATCGTTGAAGATCGCCACGGTCTGGACGTCGGTCGTCGGGCAGATCAGCAGCGAGGCCGCCTGGACCGTCTTGCTCAGCAGCCCGTCGACCTCACCGGCGACCGCGGGCCCGGCGGCGTCGGCCTCCTCGGCGAAGACGTGGTTGCCCTGGCCGCCGCGTGCCACGGCGGCGAGCACCTCCTCGCTGTAGCCGAGCCCGAGCCCGATGGTCGAGATCGTCACGCCGCCGCGGTGGGCGCCGGCGGCCACCGCCTCGAGGCGGCCCGGCTCGACGACCCCCTCGTTGGCCATGCCGTCGGAGACGAGCAGCAGGGTGGCGCCGGCGGGGCCGGCCACGCGCCGGGCCTCCTGCACGCCGCGCAGCAGCCCGGCGGAGAGGTTCGTCGTGCCGCGCGCCCACAGCGACTCGATCGCGGCCTTCACCGCGGCCTTGTCGGCCAGCGGGCCGGCTGGGACGACGACCTCGACCTCGTGGTCGAAGCCGACGAGCCCGAAGGCGTCGCGCGGGTCGAGGCGGTCGACGAGCGCGGTCAGCGCCGCGCGGGCGGCGTTCAGGCGCGGTCCGTCCATCGAGCCGCTGCGATCGAGCACGACCTGGACGGCCGCGGGCGGACGCTCGGACCCGACCGCGCCCTCGGGCGCGAGGAGCTCGAGCATGACGGTGACCTGGTCGGTCTGCTGGACGGCGACGAGGTCGACGTCGAGGTGTGCGTTGACGTGCATGCCTGACGGGTCGCTCGGCGCGCGCGGGTTCTGACAGGCGGGTGGGACTCGTCGTGCTGGAGGTCGTGCATCACGGCCCAGATCTCCCCGTAGCGGTCCGCACGACCCTCGCCCCGGCGCTCGGCGACGGCGGCCTTGAAGCGGGTCGTGCGATCGCCTCGTCCTCGGTGCCGCCCATCTCGAGGAAGAGCGACGCGACCGCCAGGTGCGAGACGTACGGGACCGGCCTGCCCTTGCGCAGCGACGCCGTGGTGGTCCCTCGCCGGCAGCGTGCCGGGGTCGAAGCCGGCGCCAGGACAGGACGGTCGGCGGTCTGCTCAAGCATGGCGCTCCATGTCGGCGAGCTCATCGCGGCGCCGCTCGCCCGCCGCCACCGACCACTCCGGCAGCGAACCGCCACAGGCCAGGCACGTCCCCGGGAACCAGCCGCACCGGCGCACGTTCTCCCAGAACGACAGCTCGGCGTCCTCCCAGTGCGCACCGCACGTCGGGCAGTCGACCGCGGCGTGCGCGATCGGCGGAGCCGCGTCGTCGAACTGCACCAGGCGCCCGGGCAGCCACACGCGCCGGTAGCCGGCCAGCGCCGCCCACTCCAGCAGCGCGCCCTCGGCCGCGCTCGTCCACGGGATCCGCGGCACCGGGCGCACCAGCAGCTCGCCGTCGCCGAGCATCTCCAGGTCGCACAGCGCAGCGGTGATCGAGCGGAACCCGCTCGGCTCGGGGCCGCGGCCGCGCAGGCCGGGGGTCCAGGCGTTCAGCGTCACGTGGCCGTCGCGGATCGTCGCGCGGCAGGTCGGGTGGTCGTCGGTCACGCCATGCGGGTCGCATCGCCGGGCAGCGATCTGACGGGGGCAAGCCGGCCCGCGCGCGCTTCGCCGACGCCGCGGAGGAGCCGGCCGAGAGCGCACCGGCGCGTCGGCAGGGCTCCATGCGCACGGCGATCGCGTGGTGACCGTGACGCTGGCGCGGGCGTGTCAGACCCCAGCCTCGCCCGGCGACCCACACCCCATGTCCACCGATCACCTGGCCACCGCATTCGACCGCATCGACGACTTCCTGGCCGTCCAGACCCCGGGCCTCACGCTCGACGCCGTGCTGCGGCTGCAGGAGGCGGTGGGGATCGACGATCACGCCCGCACGCTGATCGGCGAGCGTATCTCCGCGCTCGAGCAGCGCGGGCAGTGCGCCGCCGCCGGCTCGCTCGTGCTCGGCCTCCTCGTCGGGCTGTTCGCCGGGACGGAACACGCCTGATCGCCGCAGCCGTTACGGTCCCGCGATGCCGCGGGTCGGATTTCACTGTTCGCACGAGCAGGTCGAGCCGAGCGAGCTGCTCGATGCGGTCCGCCGGGCCGAGCGCGCCGGCTTCGCGGCCGCGATGTCCTCCGACCACTTCTCGCCGTGGAGCGAGCGCCAGGGCGAGTCGGGCTTCGCGTGGTCGTTCCTCGGCGCCGCGCTGGCCACCACCGAGCTGACGTTCGGAGTGGTCAACGCCCCAGGCCAGCGCTACCACCCGGCGATCGTCGCCCAGGCGATCGCCTCGCTGAACGAGATGTTCCCCCAGCGCCTGTGGGCGGCGCTGGGCACCGGCGAGGCGTCCAACGAGCACATCACCGGCCAGCGCTGGCCGGCCAAGCACGAGCGCAACGCGCGGCTGCTCGAGTGCGTCGAGGTCATGCGCGCGCTGTTCCGCGGCGAGGAGGTCACGCACGACGGCCGCGTGGTGGTCGACCGCGCGCGGCTGTGGACGCTGCCCGACGAGCAGCCGGTGCTCATCGGGCCGGCGGTGTCGGTCGAGACGGCGGGCTGGGTGGCGGGCTGGGCCGACGGCCTGGTCACCGTCAACCAGCCGCTCGACAAGCTGCGGGCGGTCCTCGACGCCTTCCGGGCCAACGGCGGCGAGGGCAAGCGCACCGCCCTGCAGGTCCACCTCTCGTGGGCCCCGAGCGAGCAGGAGGCGCTCGACATCGCCTACGACCAGTGGCGCGCGAACGTCTTCGGCCCGCCCCTCAGCTGGGACATCGAGACCGTCGAGCACTTCGACCTGGCCGCCGCGCGCGTCCGGCCCGAGGACGTGCGCGACGTGGTGCTCGTCTCCTCCGACCTCGCGCGGCACACCGCCTGGCTGCAGGAGCTCGCGGCGCTCGGCTTCGACGAGCTCTACCTGCACCACGTCGGCCAGCATCAGGACGCGTTCATCGACGCCTTCGGCGAGCACGTGCTGCCCGCGCTGCAGGGCCCGGCATGAAGCGCCTGGATCCGACCGGCGACCTGTGGTGGAAGAACGCGGTCATCTACTGCCTCGACGTCGAGATCTACCTCGACTCCGACGGAGACGGCGTCGGCGACTTCCGCGGCCTCACGCGCCAGATCGACTACCTGGCCGGGCTGGGCGTCACGTGCGTGTGGCTCATGCCCTTCTACCCGTCGCCCAACCGGGACGACGGCTACGACATCGCAGACTTCCTCGACGTCGACCCGCGGCTGGGCACGCTGGGCGACTTCGTCGACTTCATGCGCACGGCGGCAGACCGCGGGATCCGCGTGCTCCTCGACCTCGTCGTCAACCACACCTCCGACCAGCACCCGTGGTTCCAGGAGGCGCGCGCCGACAAGGACTCGCCCAGGCGCTCGTTCTACGTATGGCGCGACGAGCCGGCCGACGAGCCCAAGAGCATCGCCTTCCCCGACAAGGAGACCTCCAACTGGGAGCTCGACGAGGCGAGCGGCCAGTACTACCTCCACCGCTTCTACCGCCACCAGCCCGACCTCAACGTGGCCAGCGACGAGGTCCGCGACGAGATCACCCGGATCGTCGGGTTCTGGCTGGCGCTCGGCGTGTCGGGCTTCCGCATGGACGCGGTGCCGTTCCTGCTCGAGCTCGAGGGGATCGCCCAGGAGACCGACGGCAGCCCGCACGGATGGCTGCGCGACCTGCGCGCTTTCGTCGGGCGACGGCGCGGCGACGCGGTCCTGCTGGGCGAGGTCAACGCCGGCCTGCAGGACCTGGCGCGCTACTTCGGCGACGAGGACGGCGACGCGCTCAACATGCAGTTCGCCTTCATGCTCAACCAGAACCTGTGGCTCTCGCTCGCGCGCGAGGAGGCCGAGCCGCTGGAGTCGATGATCCGCAGCCTCCCGCCGGTGCCGCACGACAACGCGTGGGCGACGTTCCTGCGCAACCACGACGAGCTGAGCCTCGACAAGCTGACCGGCCCGCAGCGCGAGGAGGTGTTCGCCGCCTTCGGTCCCGACAAGGGCATGCAGATGTACGGCCACGGCCTGCGCCGGCGGGTGGCGACGATGCTCGGCGGCGACGGCCCGCGCCTGCGGATGGCGTGGAGCCTGATGCTGTCGCTGACCGGGACGCCCGTGCTGTTCATGGGCGACGAGATCGGGATGGGCGAGGAGCTCGAGATCCCGGATCGCTATGCGGTGCGCGTGCCGATGCAGTGGTCCGCCGAGGACAACGGCGGCTTCACCGCGGCGCCGCCCGAGGCGATGGTGCGCCCGCAGCCCGACGGCGCGTTCGGCCCAGAGAAGGTGAACGTGGCCGACCAGCGACGCGACCCCGGCTCGCTGCTGAACTTCATCGAGCGCCTGATCCGCCGGCGCAAGGAGACGCCCGAGTTCGGCTGGGGCGAGTCGACGCTCCTCGAGACCGCCGCCCCGAGCGTCTTCGCCCACCGCTGCGACTGGCAGGGGAGCACGGTGGTCGCCGTCCACAACCTGTCGTCGCGGGGCGTGACCACCGAGCTGCCGCTGGGCGAGGGCATCGCCGGGGTCGACGACCTGCTGACCACGGCCCGGCATCGTCCGCGGCGCGACGGGACGCTCAAGGTCGAGCTCGACGGCTACGGCGGGCTGTGGCTGCGCGTGCGGCGCGAGGGCGAGCGCAAGCTGACCTGACCGGGCGCTGCTCCGGGCCCGCGGCTCAGGCCGCCCGCGCGCGTCGGTCAAGGCCCGCGGCCTGCGCGCGCTACGCGGGCGCGGGTTGTCCGACCGGGTCGACCGTCCAGTCGGGATGCCCCGGCATGGGGGGCGTGGTCGTCCCGTACAGCCAGCGGCGCAGGAAGCTCTCAAGGTCGCGGCCGGCCACGTGCGAGGCGAGCGCGATGAAGTCCGCCGTCGACACCGAGTCGTCCCGATATCGCGCCACCCGGGTAGCCGCCGATCCGCTCCTCCATCCACTCGAGGTGCTGCAGCTCGACGGCCAGCTTCGACCAGCCGGAGGATGCGACGCGGGCGAGCACGATCCGACCGTCCCACACGGCTCGCTCGGTGTGGATGCGCTCACCGAACCCTCGTTCGGCATCGCACAGCGCGCTCCGAGCGCGAGGACCGCGCCGACGGCGGGCTAGGGCCGCTCGCCGCTGCGGAGCGGCGTTCCGATCGGCCACCCGAGCACGATGCGGCGGCGCGCGCGACGGAGACGCGCCACGCGCGGCGTACGGCCGCTCGGGGCCTGCTCGGGGCGGGCATGACGACGGTCCAGGTCGGCCGAGCGGGCCTGGGCCAGGGCGGCCAGCAGGTACGGGTTCATCACGGTCTGTCCTGTCGGTGACGATCTGGCTGCGTACGGCAGCGGGCGTCATTCAAGAGCAGCCGGGACGCGCGCTGATACCTCGGCGCTCGCTCGATCCCCGACGTTGGCCCGGGATGTCGGGTCTCACCCCCGTGTTCTCGACAGCACTACAGCCGAATCTGCTCGCGCCCCTCCTCCTCGGTCCGCCGCGACCCGAGATGGCCCTCCTCGACGAGCGTGCCGAGGACGTCCATGATCGCGCGGCAGCCGAGCTGGGCGGTCATGTCGGAGACGTCGTATGGCGGGGCGATCTCGACGACCTCCATGCCGCAGATGCCCTCGCGGGCCACCATCCGCAGGGCCTTGAGCGCCTCGCGCGGCAGCAGCCCGCCGGGCTCGGGCGAGCCGGTCCCGGGCACGAAGCCGGCGTCGATCGAGTCGATGTCGAACGACAGGAAGACCGCCTCGGCGTCCTTCCAGGCGCACTCGAGCGCGACCTCGACCGCCTTCTCGACGCCCAGCTCCTCGACGTCGGAGATCGTGATCACCGTGCTCTGGCGGTCGCGGGCGACCTTCATCCCGGGCCGTGACCCGTACCAGCCGCCGATGCCCATCTGCACCAGGTTGCTGGCCGGCGCGTTGGGGATGTTCGACGCGTGGAACCACGGCGTGGTGTGCATCCGCTCGTCCATGTCGCGTTCCTGCATGTCGATGTGGCGATCGAGGTGGATGATCCCGATCTTGCCCTCGATGTGCGGGGCGATCGCGCGCACGTCCGGGTAGCCGATCGAGTGGTCGCCGCCGATGACGACGGGGAACACGCCCTGCTCGTGGATGAACGAGACCGCCCGGTCGATCTGGTCGAACGACTTCTCGATGTTCGACGGGATGACGAACACGTCGCCCGCGTCGCAGATGTTCAGCTCCTCGTAGAGGTCGACCGCCATGTCGGCGTTGTAGGAGTCGTACAGCGCCGAGATGCGACGCACGGCCTGCGGGCCGAAGCGGCAGCCGGCGCGGTATGTCGTGCCCATGTCGAACGGGGCGCCGACGATCGCCACCTCGTACTTGCCGACGTCGCGGATGTTCTCGACGTAGGGCGCCTTGAGGAACGTGTTGATGCCCGCGAACGCAGGCTGCTGGCCGCGCGCGAAGGTCGAGATCGTGCGGTCGTTGATCGACGGGGCAGCCTCCAGGCCGAGGTCGAGGCCGCGCTCGAGCTGCTCACGCTCGCGGCGGTCCTTGATGTCGGCCAGGCGCTTGAGCGCCTGCATCCCGCGCAGCGACTCGCGGTCGATGCCGCTCGGCTTGGGACCGCCGTGGCGGTGGCCCTTGCCGTTGCCGTGGCTGTGGAACATGCCCATGTCGTCGCTCCTCGGATGATGCGGCGCCACCCGCCTGATTGGCGTCCATTGGTTGGGTCGAACCTGGTTGGTTGTTAGAACAAGCGGACGAGTGAATACAGCTTGACCGCCGGGCCTGTCAAGCTGGGGCCGAGGCGGTCCACCGATCCCACCGAGGTTGTCCTACAGTCACGACATGTCAGGGGCACGTGACAGCGGCCGAGAAGCAGCCGAGGGCGATGTCCTCGACCGGTCGAGCTTCGTGCCCCTGTACTACCAGCTCCAGGAGATCCTGAAGGAGCACATCGAATCGGGCACCTGGCGTCCGGGTGACACGCTGCCCTCCGAGCCCGAGCTCGCGCGCCGTTACGGGGTCAGCCGCGTGGTCGTGCGCCAGGCGCTGGCCATCCTCCAGGACGACCGCCAGGTCATCCGCGTCCGGGGACGCGGGACGTTCGTGGCCGAGCCCAAGCTCGACACGCGGGCGGGCGGGCTGTCGCGGCTGCTCGTCGTCCCGCGCGGCCCCGACGTCGTCATCGACGTCCTCGACGTCCGGACCGCCCGGGTGGAGCCGTTCATCCGCCGCCAGCTCGACGTCGACAGCCGCGCGCCGATCCTGCGGCTGACCACCGCGCTGACCGTGCGCGACGTCCCGCTGGCCATCACGTACTCGTTCTTTCGCGCGGACGAGGTGGGCTGGCTGGAGGAGGCGGCCCGGGCCGCCGGTGGCCTGGCCGGAGACCTGGTGCCGGCCGACCACGGCATCGAGCTCGCGCGCTCCACCCTGTCGATCGAGACGAGCCAGTGCGGTCAGTTCGAGGCGGACCTCTTCGGGATCCCGCCGCGCTCTGCCGTCTTTCTCGTGCTCTGCACCGAGCTTCGGCGCACCGCCGACGGTGTGCGGCCGTTCGAGGTCGCCCGCGTGGAGTACCGCGGCGACCTCCTGCAGTTCCGCCTCGAGGTCTCTGGCGAGCAGCCCGGGGCGATCGACGCGGTCTGGGCCCTGACGGACAAGGCCGACGGCCGGCTCGCCGGCGCGCTGCCCCGGCCGGGCGACTCGTCGCCGCGCACGCCGGGCTACGCTCCCGCGCCGTGAAGGTCCTCGTCATCAGCTCGAGCCCGCGCCGCGACGGCAACTCGCGGCTGCTCGGCGACGCTGCGCTGGAGGGCGCGCGGGCGGCCGGCCACGACGGCGACCTCGTTCATCTCGACGACCACCTGCGCCACTTCCTGCGCGACTGCCGCCGCTGCCGCGACGACGCCGGGTGCTGCACGATCGACGACGGCTACGCGCCGTTGCTGCGCGACCGCGTCCTGCCCGCGGACGGCCTCGTCTTCGCCACGCCGCTGTACTGGTACGGGATCTCGGGGCAGCTCAAGACCTTCTTCGATCGCATGTTCTGCTTCATCGCAGCCTCCGAGCCGGAGTCCGATCGCTACGTCGAGGGCCTCGCGCGCAAGCGGCTGGCGCTCGTGGTCTCCTCCGAGGAGACGTATCCGGGCGCGGCGCTCGGCGTCGTCGCGGAGCTTCAGGAGTACGCCCGCTACATGCACTCCGAGCTCGTCGGCGTCGTGCGGGGGATCGGCAACAAGCGCGGCGACGTGCTGCGCGACCCACTGGACCCGATGTCCGCGGCACGCGAGCTCGGTCGCACGCTGTTCGAGCGCCCCACCACGGACTACCGCCTGGACACGGTGCGCCCGGGCTCGACGTGGGCCACGCTCGGCGCGGACGCCTGAGCCGGGGCCCCGGCGCTCAGGCGGCGAGCAGCGCGGCCAGCCGGCGGTCGATGAACGCCGTGTCGGCCGGGTCGCGTCCGCCGCCGGCGTAGTGGCCCCAGTCGGACGGGATCACCTCGAGCCGAGCGTCGGCCAGCAGCGCCACCTCGGCCTCGGAGTCCTCCGGGGGGAAGTACAGGTCGGTCCGGCCCGGCATGACGACCGCCCGCGCCACGATCGCGCCCATGGCCGCCTCGAAGTCGCCGCGATGGACCTCGTTGTCGGCGACGTCGCACGCCTGCCAGGTCCGGATCATGGCCAGCAGGTTGCCCGCGTCGCGCGCCAGGTACGTCCCCTCCCAATAGCGCACGAGGTAGTCCTCGAGGGTCGTGTAGCCGAGCGGCTCCCACCCGCGCCGGCGGTACCACGCCTGGCTGAGCGCCCAGCCGGCCCACGCGCGGCCCAGCGCGCGCAGGGCGCGGACGGGGACGACGCTGGACCCGTCCTGCGGCCAGGCCGGATCGGCGCACAGCACGGAGCGCATCCCCTCCAGGAAGACGTGCGTGTGGGGCGTCGTGCGAGCCGCCCCGCAGATGACCGCCAGCCGCTGCACCAGCTCCGGATACAGCGCCGCCCAGTGGTAGGCCTGCTGGCCGCCCATCGACCAGCCGACGGCGAGCTGGACGCCGCGCACGTCGAAGACCTCCCGCAGCATGCGGTGCTGGAGGCGGACGTTGTCGGCGATTGTGACGAGCGGGAAGTGGGCGCCATGAAGCGGCGCGGCTGCGTTCGACGGCGACGTCGACACGCCGTTGCCGAGCATGTTGGGCACGACGATGAAGTACCGCCCCGGATCGAGCGCGTGCTCGGGGCCGATCAGGTACTCGTTGTCGCTCTCGCGCCCGCCGAAGCGGGTCGGAAGGACGACCACGTTGTCGCGCGCGGCGGAGAGCTCGCCGTGGGTCGCATAGACGAGCACGGCGTCGGGAAGCGTGATCCCGCACCCGAGCACGACGTCGCCGGCGTCGAAGCGCCCCAGCGCGGGCGCCGTCACGACGCCTGCTCGGTCGATGTGGCGCTCCCGCGGCGCACGCGCCGCCGGTTCTACCACCCTCTCGATCGTCGTGGCGCGCTGGCACCTGGCGATACGGTAGGCCGATGGAGGCCGCGATCGAGGTGCGCGAGGGACGATCGATCCCGTCTTCGGCGCCACCGTGGCAGCTGACCGACCTCATCAGCGTCGAGACGCTGCAGTCGATCCAGGACACCTTCGCTCGCGCGTTCGGCCTGCCGACCGTGATCGTCGACACCGACGCGGTCAACGCCACGGCGATCACGCACCGGCTGACCTTCTGCGAGGACCTGACGCGGGCCTCTCCGGTCGGTGGCCCGCGCTGCGCGGAGTGCGATCTCTGCGCGATGCGCGAGGCCGCGGACACGTCCCGGCCGGCGATCTTCCGGTGCTGGAACGGGCTCTACGACTGCGCGATCCCGATCGCCCCGAAGGGCCACGTGCTCGGCTACTTCCTGTGCGGGCAGATCCTCACCACCCCGCCCGATCCCGACGCCTACGCCCGCACCGCGGAGGAGATCGGGGTCGCCCCGGAGGAGTACGTGCAGGCGCTGGGAGACGTCAAGGTCGTGCCCCACGAGCAGTACGTGGCCTCCGTGCAGAGCATGCACGTGCTTGCCGAGATGATCGCCGACCAGGCCGCCGCCTCGATCGACAGCCTGCAGATGCTGGAGGAGGCCCGCCGAGCCAAGGACGCCACCGCGCAGCTCGTCCAGGAGCTCGACACCATCCTCGAGGCGCTGCGGGACATCGGCTCGCAGCCCGACTACCAGGCCACGCTGGCGTCGATCGCCGACAACCTCGCGCGGCTGATCCCGTGGGACTCCTGCGTGATCTACCTCGCCGACGACGAGCACGACGACCTCGTCCCGGTCGTCGTCCGCGATCCGTACGCCGACCAGGTGGCGGCCTACCGCCCGCGCAAGGGGCAGGGCATTCTCGGAACGGCCGCGCTCGGCGGCGCCGGGCGTCGGTTCCTCGACATCACGCGCGAGCCTGGGTTCGAGCCGATCCCGGGCGTGCCGGTCGAGCCCGAGAGCGCGCTCGTCATGCCGATGATCTACAAGGGAACGGTCTCCGGTGTGATCTGCCTGAGCCGCTTCGAGCGCCAGACGTTCACCGACCACGACCTGCGCGTCCTCGACGTCTTCTCGTCGCAGGCATCGGTCTCCATCCAGGTGTCCAGGCTGGCGTCGGAGAGCGCTCAGCGGTTGGGCGAGGAGCGCGCCTTCGGACGGCTGCGGCTCGCGATGGCACCACGCACGAAGGTCGAGTCGATCATGGCCGAAGCCGCCCAGGTGGGCCTCGACCTGCTCGCCGCCGACAGCGCCGTCGTGAGCGCGTCGGGGCCGGCGATGCCGGCCACGACGGTGCGGCTGCGGATCGACGATCAGGCCGCCGGCGTCCTGCTCGAGGCGCTCGCCCCCGCGATCCGGCGCGCCGCCGAGCGCGGCGAGTGGGAGGTCGTCGAGCACGGCTCGGGCGAGGCGCTCGTCCTGCCGCTGGCCCCGAGCGGCACCAGCGCGTTCGCCGTGTTCGTACGCCGCGAGGCCGGAACGTGGGACTCGCGCGTGATCACGTCGCTGTCCGCTCAGGCGTCGCTCGGCATCGAGAAGGTCCGGATGCACGAGCGTGAGCGCCAGCTCCTGCTGCAGTACCAGCGGCTGTCCGAGCTGGGCACGGAGCTCGTCACCGCCCGAGACGCCGAGCAGGTCCGCGAGCGACTGCTGGACCGCACACCCGAGATCCTGTCCGCCGACGCGTGCTTCATCGCGCTGCTCGACCAAGGGCCGGACGCGATCGCCGTCGAGCTCCGCCGCGGTGCGCGCAGCGAGGAGCGGATGATCAAGCTGCAGGGCGGCGCGCGGCTCGCGGCCGTCCGGCTGCGCGACGAAGCCGAGCCCGACCCGAGCGTGTTCGACACGTGGAGCCGCGAGGTGTTCGCCTCAGTCGGGTCCACCGCCGGGCTGACGTCCTGGCTGGCCGAGCCGCTGCCCGTGGCCAACGGCGCGGCCGGCGGGCTGTTCGTGGGCTGGCGCTCGCCGGACGTGGAGCCCTCCCCGGAGCAGCGGCGGATCCTGCGGGTGCTGGCCAGCTCTGCGGGAACGGCGCTGGGGCGGTTCGCCGCCCACCTTGCCACCGACTCCACCCTGAGCGACCGGCTGGCGGAGCTCGAGGCACTCACCAACCTGGCGCGGCGGATCAGCGGCCTGACGCGCGAGACACCGATCGTCGACGAGCTGCTGGCATCGCTCTGCCGGGTCGGTAGGCTCGACGGAGCGGCCTACGCCGCGGTCACCTCGTCCGGCCCCTGCATCCTGCGCGCGGCGGGCCTGGAGGACGAGCTTCTCACCGAGCTCACCGCCGTGCTCGGACGCCTCGAGCCGGTTTCTCAGCACGTCCGTGTCGAGCTCGGCGACTCGGGCCTCCAGGCCGTCGTCGTCCCGCTGCCCGGCACGAGCGGGCGCGACGTGGTGCTCGCCGGCGTCGGCCCCCGCGCCGAGGACGACCATCGCGATCGCGTGATGGCGACGCTCGCACGCTACGGCGCCGTGGCGCTGGAGAACGCGCACCTCCACGACCGCCAGCGTGAGGCGATCTCGCGGCTGGAGCGGCAGCAGTCGGAGACCGGCGACCAGTACGCCCGGCTCGAGCGCATCCTGTCCGTCCACGAGACGCTGGCGCTCGCGGTGCTCGAGGGACGCGGTCTGGACTCGGTCGTGCGCTCGCTGAGCTCGTTCATGGACGCCGAGATGCTCGTGGTCGCGCCCCAGGAGCGAATCCTCGCTCGCTGGCCGGCGGACTGCAGCATCGACTGGCGGCCGGACGGCGCCGTGGGCGAGCCGCCCCGCACCGTCGCTCAGCGGTCCGGCGACGCTGATCTCGTGGCCGCCCCCGCGGTCGTCGACGGCGACACGCTGGCCTGGATCATCGCCCGCACGGCCAGTCCGTTCGGCGACGTCGAGCGCGCCGCCGTGGAGTACGGAGCGCTGCTCGTGGCGCTCGAGCTGCTGCGTGAGCGAACCGCCGTCGAGGTCGAGACGCGCCTCCGTGGCGGCCTCCTCGAGGAGCTGTTCAGCGGGACGGCCGTCGAGGATCTCGTGGTCCGCCGCGCGCTCGCCTTCGGATACGACCTCGCGTGCCCGTCGCGAGTGTTCCTGGTCGAGGCGGCGCCGGCGGCGCCCGGCGCGACGACGCCACCCATCGACCCCGAGGCGTTCTATGCCCCCATCGCCGACTGCGCGCGGCGCTGGAGCGCCCAGAACCTCGTGGCGCTGCGCGGCGGGGCCGTGGTGATCGTGGTGCCCGAGGCGCCGGACGCCGGCGGCGACGCCGAGGAGCGCTTCGAGGACGACCTGCGGGCGATGCTGAGCCTGAGGCTTCCCGCCGCCGCGCTGAACACGGCGGTGGGCACGCGCTGCGAGCGCTTCGAGGACTACCGGGGCTCGTACCTCGCCGCGCGCCGCGGCCTGCACCTGCTGCGCCTGCTCGGCCGTCCCGGCGACGTGTTCTCCTTCCGGGTGAGCAGCCTCGAGAGCATGCTCCTGCAGTCGACGCGTCCCGAGGTGATCGTCGACTTCATCTCGCGCTACGTCGATCCGCTGGATCTCTACGACAGCACCCACACCTCCGACCTGCGTCGGACGCTCGAGGTCTACTTCGAGGCCGGCAGCACGCTCGAGGAGGCGGCGCGCCGCCTGCACATCCACGTCTCGACGCTGCGCTACCGGCTCAAGAAGGCGGCCGAGCTGATCGACGTCGACCTCAGGGCCCATGCGCTCGACCTGCAGGTGGCGCTGAAGGCCGCGCGCGTACTCGGCGTCCGCGGCGGCTGACCGGCCGGACTCCACGATTCCGGGCAAGCCAGGCCCGGATGTTCATAGGTTCCGTGGATATCCGTGACCCTCGCGTGACCGTAGGTTGCCGCCGGTCTGCATGGACCGGACGAGGAGGGAACGTGAGCAGCGTCGAGCACGAGGTGTCGCGCAACGCCGGCGGGGTCGTCGCCGGCCGCGAGGTCGACGAGCGCTGGGAGCGCACGCGGGACCAGCTCCGCGAGCGGGGCGTGGCGTATTGCCTGTCGTCCTACGTCGACGTTCACGGCGTGCTCAAGGCCAAGGCCGTGCCGATCGACCACTTCTCGGGCATGATGCGCGGCTCCGAGCTGTTCACCGGGGCGGCGATCGACGGGCTCGGGCAGGGCCCCGACGACGACGAGCTCTCGGTATGGCCGGACCTGGACGCGATCACGGTGCTGCCGTGGGAGCCGACGGTGGCCTGGGCGCCGGGGCACCTGCACTATCACGACGAGCCCTATCCGATGGACAGTCGCAACGTCCTTCGCCGCCAGACCGACCGGCTCGCCGCCCACGGCCTGCAGTTCAAGCTGGGCATCGAGACCGAGTTCTTCCTCGTCCGCCGAGAGGGCAGCGGGATCACGCCCGCCAACCCGAAGGACGTCCTGGCCCGTGCGGCGTACGACATCACCGGCCTGCTCGAGAACCTGCCCTTCATGGACGAGCTCATCCGGTACATGAACCAGCTCGGGTGGGACGTCCACTCGTTCGACCACGAGGACGCCAACAGCCAGTTCGAGCTCGACTTCTCCTACACCGACGTCATGCAGATGTCCGACCGCTTCGTGCTCTGGCGGATGATGACCAAGCTCCTGGCTCGCAAGCACGGCTTCGAGGCGACCTTCATGCCCAAGCCCTACGGCGACCGGACGGGGAACGGCGGCCACTTCAACATGTCGATGGCCGACCTCGAGACCGGCGAGAACATGTTCGCCGCCGAGGACGACCCGCGCGGAGCGGGCGTGTCGACGCTGGCCTACCAGTTCATCGCCGGCGTCCTGCGCCACGCGCCGGCGATCAGCGCGGTGACGGCCCCGACGGTCAACTCGTACAAGCGCCTGATCAAGAGCGGATCGATGACCGGGTTCACGTGGGCGCCCGTGTACATCTCCTACGGCGCGAACAACCGCACCCACATGCTGCGCGTGCCGATGGGTGGCGGTCGCGTGGAGTCCCGCGCCGTGGACACCGCTGTCAACCCGTACCTGGCGGCGGCGATGCTGCTCGGCGCGGGCCTGGAGGGCATCGAGGAGCAGCTGGACCCCGGTGATCCGATCCGGCTGAACATGTATGAGCAGAGCGACGAGCAGCTCGCCGAGCTGGGGGTCAGCGTTCTCCCGCGGACGCTGCTGGAGGCAGTCGAGGCGTTCCAGGCCGACCCCCTCTCCGAGCAGGTCCTGGGCAGCGAGCTCAGGACCTCCTACGCCGAGCTCAAGACGGCCGAGTGGTGGGACTACCACAACACCGTCTCCGAGTGGGAGTACGACCGCTACCTGGAGTTCTTCTGATGTCACAGCAGCTGAAGCACGCTGCCGATCCGACGGATCTGAACGCGGCTGACCCGGCCGACCTCGACGATCGCATGACGCGCGTCGAGCAGTACGGCATCGGCTACATCCCGGAGGACGAACGCGTCTCGCGGCCGTTGAACCTCTCCTTCATCCTCTTCGGCGGCAGCCTGACGTTCAGCCTGTTCATCATCGGGTGGTTTCCGATCGCCTTCGGACTCGGATGGTGGTCGGGCTTCACGTCCGTCGTCGTCGGCAGCCTCGTCGGTGCCCTGCTGCTCGCGCCGATGGGCCTCATGGGGCCGCGCGCCGGAACGAACAACCCGGTCTCCAGCGGCGCTCACTTCGGCGTGGTCGGCCGGCTGATCGGCACGTTCCTCGAGGCCTCCGCCTCGGTCGCGTTCGCCGCGCTGAGCATCTGGACCGGCGGCGACGCGCTCGTCGGCGGCCTGGACCGGTTCTTCGGCCTGGAGGACAGCGCCGTCACGCGGGTGCTCTGCTACGGGGTGCTGAGCGTCATCGTGACGGTGATCTCGATCTACGGCCACAACATGATGGTCGGCGTCCAGCGCTTCATGGTGCCCACCGCGGGTCTGCTCGTGATCGTCGGGATCTTCGTCTACGCGGGGGACTTCGACGCGAGCTACGGCGGGACGCCGGACGCCTACGCGCTCGGCTCGTTCTGGCCCACCTGGCTCCTGTCGGCGCTGATCTCGCTGTCGACCGTGACGTCATACGGCCCATACGCGGGCGACTGGACGCGCCACATCTCGCGCAAGCGCTTCTCGGACCGGTCGATCCTCATCGCGATGTTCACCGGCGGCCTGATCGGGATGGGCGGCTCCTTCCTGTGGGGCACGTACACCGCGGCGGCCGTGTTCGCCTCGGGCAAGGCCGACGCCGACACCCTCTACGTCTTCGGGCTCGTCGACGCGGCCCCCCTCTGGTACGTGCCGGCGCTCATCTACCTCGGCCTGGCCTCCGGCACGGCGCAGGCGGTCATCAACACCTACGGCACGGGCCTGGACACGTCTTCGATCATCCCGCGGCTCAATCGCATCCAGGCGACCGGCCTGGCGTGCGTCGTGGCCACCGTGCTCGTGTACCTCGGCTACTTCTACACCGGCCTGATCGACAGCGTCGCGACGTTCCTGAGCCTGCTGGCCGTCTTCTCGGTGCCGTGGATCGTGACCATGATCATCGGCTTCGTGCACCGGCGCGGCTACTACCACGCCGACGACCTGCAGGTCTTCAACCGCGGCGAGCGGGGCGGGCGCTACTGGTTCAAGGGCGGGCTCAACTGGCGAGCGGTGGGCCCGTGGCTCGTCGGCGCCTCGGTCGGAATGCTGTTCACGAACACCGCCTGGTTCGTGGGACCCGGCACGGACCTCACCGACGGCACCGACATCGGGTTCGCGGTGGGCTCCGTGATCGTCGCGATCTTCTACCCGCTGGCCCTGCGCCTGTTCCCCGAGCCCCCGTACGTCTTCGAGGGCAGCGAGGGAGAGCAGGACGTCACGCCGGTGACCGCCAGCGCGTCGCCGCTGCAGCCCGATGCGGAGCCGGCCGCCGCCGGCTCGGCCACGGGCGCGCGCGTCGACGGGACCTGAGGGCGGCGACGATGCCCGAGCGCGAGCGGGCCAACCGGCTGGCCGTGGACCGCATGACCAGCGCCGACCCCGTGCTCACCGACGTCCGCGCGGCAGTCGACGTCGTGCCCGGGATGACCGCCGAGACGATCCTTACGTCCGGTCCCCCGATGGGCTGGGAGCACTACACCGGCGGCCAGCGCAACGCGGTCATCGGCGGCGCGCTGTATGAGGGCCTCGCGTCCGATCCGGCCGACGCCGACGCCAGGCTGCGCGACGGGCGCATCAGGCTCGGCGTGTGCCACGACTTCGGATGCGTGGGATCGCTGGCCGGCATCTACACGGCGTCGATGCCCGTGTTCGTCGTCGAGAACCGCGAGCACGGCAACGTCGCGTTCTGCAACTCGTTCGAGGGCTCCTCGCGCAAGCGCCTCAACTACGGCGTCTACGACGACGACGTCCGCCAGAGCCTGATCTTCGTGCAGGACGTCGTGGCGCCGGTGCTCGCCGAGGCGCTGCGCGCCGCCGGCGACGGGATCGCGCTGCGCCCGATCATCCGCCGCGCGCTGAACATGGGCGACGAGCTGCACAGCCGCAACGCGGCGGCGACGCTGCTGTTCACCCGCGAGCTGCTCGGCCCGCTGCTCGACGTGAGCAGCCGCCACCCCGACGAGACGCGCCAGACGGTCGAGTTCATGTCAGGCAACGACTACTTCTTCCTGCGTCTGTCGATGGCGGCGTCGAAGGCGACGGCCGACGCGGCGCGGGACATCGAGGCCAGCAGCGTGGTGACCGCAATGACCTTCTCGTGCCGGGACTTCGCGATCCGGGTGAGCGGCATGGGCGACGACTGGTTCCGCTCCGACCTTCCCGCGGTCGAGGCCAAGCTGTTCGAGGGTCACGGCCCCGAGGACATCGAGTTCATGGGCGGGGAGAGCATCATCAACGAGACGGTGGGCCTCGGCGGCTTCGCCCAGGCCGCTGCGTTCCCCTTGCAGGACTACCAGGGCGGCAGCCCGGAGGAGATGATCGCCAACACGTTGCGGATGTACGAGATCACCGTCGGCGAGCATCCGATGTACCGGATCCCGGCGCTCGCCTTCCGCGGCACGCCGACGGGGATCGACGTCGAGCGCGTGGTGTCCTCGGGGATCGCCCCGGTGATGGACGTCGGCGTCGCCGGCCGCGACGGCGGGCAGATCGGCGCCGGTCTGATGACCGCGCCGATGGGCTGCTTCGAGTCCGCGGCGGCCGCCTACCGCGAGCGTTACCCGGCCTCCGCTGAGGCTGCGTCGGCGCTGTCGTGACCGAGTGGTCGGTCCGCCGACCACATCACCCCCGACGAAGAGAGGATGCATGTCGCTCGCCGTGCCGTCGCTGTACCCCGAGTCGCTCGAGGCGGCCCTGCCGGCGGCCGACCGCGTCGACGAGGTCGCCGCCTCGCTGCGAGCGTCGGGCGTCGAGTTCGTCCTCTCCTGCTGGATCGACCTGCTGGGCGTGCCGAAGACCAAGCCGGTTCCCGTGCGCGAGTTCGAGGAGCTCTGCCGCGGCCGCGGGCCGCAGTTCGCGGTCCACTCGGTCTCGATGGTCCCCGAGCTGGGGCCCGCCGACCTCGACCAGGTCGCGCTGCCCGACCTGGACAGCGTCGTCGTCTGCCCGTGGGACGCGAGGGTCGCGTGGGTCTTCGCCGACCTGTTCTGGGACGACAGGCCGTACAACGTCTGCCCTCGGCTCGCCCTCAAGCGCCAGGTCCAGCGTGCGGCAGAGGCCGGCTATCACGTTCACGCGGGCTTCGAGCCGGAGTTCATCGTCCTGCGCGAGATCGACGGTCGCCTGGTCAAGGCGTTCGGCGAGGACGACGTCACGATCGCCGGCCGGCCGATCAGGCGACAGGCCTACGGCTACGACGCCGAGCACTCGCTCGACGGGCTCGCGTTCCTGCGCGACGTCGCGGCTGCCCTGGATGCGCTCGACTGGGGCCTCTCCAACGTCGTCTGCGAGGGCGCGTTCTCCCAGTTCGAGCTCGACTTCCACTACAGCGATGCGCTGCAGGCCGCCGATCGGCTGACCTTCCTGCGCGTGATGCTCAAGGAGATCGCCAAGCGGCACGGGCTGATCGTCACGTACATGGCCAAGCCGACCGACGGCGACTGGCGCAACGGCGCGCACATCAACCACAGCCTCACGCCGATCGACGACACGAGCGCGAACCTCTTCACGGGTGAGGACGGCGGCTGGGGCGACCCGGTGTATCCGGCGATCGGCGGACTGCTCGCGCACGGCGCCGCGCTGACGGCGGTCGCCTGCTCGACGGTCAACTCGTACAAGGGGCTGACCGGCACGGTCGCCGACCTCGAGGGCGGGACGCTCACGTGGGCCCCGACCCACATCACCTACGGGCACAACAACCGGTCGGCGATGATCCGGCTTCCCCAGCGCCGCCACGCGATCGAGAACCGCGCCTGCGACATGTCGGTGAACGCCTACCTGGCGCTGGCCATGACCGTGGGCGCCACGATGGAGGGGCTCGAGCGCCGGATCGACCCCGGTGAGGCGCTCGACCGGCCGGCATACGACCTCACCGCGGACGACGCGGAGCGACTCGACGCCCGGCCGCTTCCGGCGACGCTCCTGGAGGCGATCGGCGAGTTCGAGCGCGACGCGCTGGCCGCGGAGGTCTTCGGCGAGACGATGCACCAGCTTTACGCCCGCTACAAGCGCAACGAGTGGCATCGCTTCCACGAACGGGTCACCGAGTGGGAGCAGCGCGAGTACCTGAGGTTCTTCTGAGCCGGCGGCGCGAGCGCAGGCAGGGTCCATCAACGAGAAGGGGGCCGACGTGGCCGTTTCGAGTCGTGATCATTACGTGACGTTCGGTCGGCGCGAGGGCGACGAGGACTTCCCGAACAGCCTCATCTCGGGCATCTCGACCTTCCTCGGCGCGCAGGTCATACCGCCGGTCCGCGAGGAGCTCGAGCGCAGCGGCGTCCGGGCGGCCGTGCTCGGACTGCCCTGGGAAGGCACCAACACCTGCCGCCCCGGCGCGAGCTACGGCCCGCGGTCGATCCGGCGGGCGACCGAGCACTACCTGAGCTACCACGGCGAGTTCCAGGTCGACCTGTTCGACGCGCTGCACCTGACCGACTGCGGCGACGTGTCGATCGTGCCCGGCAACGCGAAGCGCACGTTCGAGCGCGCCGAGCGCTGCATCAGCGAGATCCATGAGGCCGGGGCGTTCCCGATCGTCCTCGGTGGCGACGACTCGTGCCCGATCCCGGTCACGAGCGCCATGAGCAAGCTCATCGAGGGCAAGATGGGCTACATCCAGATGGACTCGCACATGGACACCGCTGAGGACGTGGCGGGCGAGCGCCTCAATCACGCCTGCCCGGTCAGCCGGACGGCCGAGCTGCCCAACGTCGATCCGCGCAACCTCGCGCTCGTTGGCATCAACGGGCCCCTCAACCCCCGCGTCGAGCGCGAGTACGTCGATCGCACGGGGATCCAGATGATCACGATCTGGGACATCGACGAGTGGGGGATCGACAAGACGATCGAGCGGATCCTCGAGATCGCCTGGGACGGAACGGAGGGCGTCGTCCTGCACACCGATCTCGACGTCATGGACCAGGGCTTCACCACCGGGGTCACCACCCCCGAGTGCGGCGGCCTGACGCCGCGCGAGGTGATCAAGATGATCCGGGCATTCGTGCGCCAGGGCGTCGACGCCTACGTGATCACCGAGTGCTCGTCGGTCTACGACCCGGCCAACAAGTCCGCGCGCGTGGCCACCCGACTGGCCCTCGACGCGCTCGGCGTGCGGGCCAACCCACAGGGCACCGGGCGGGTATGACGCCGGAGGGGTTCGTGCCCGAGCCACACGAGGAGTTCCGCGAGCGCCAGAATCGGCTGACGCTCGGGGGGCTCGGCCCGCTGGACCTCGACCTGGCGTACACCGACGTCGGCCAGGGCGAGCCGGTCGTGCTGCTGCACGGCATCCCGACGTGGTCGTTCCTCTACCACGACGTGATCCCCTTGCTCGCGCCGCACTGCCGCCTGCTGGCCCCGGACTTCCTCGGTCACGGCTATTCGGACCGCCGCGACCGCTTCGACCGCTCGCTGCGTGCCCAGACCGCCGCGATCCTTCGCTTCCTCGACGAATTGGGCATCGAGCGGGCGACGTTCGTCGGGCACGACACCGGCGGCGGCGTCGCGCTCATCGCCGCCATCGAGCACGCCGACCGTGTGCAGCGCCTCGTGCTCACCAACGCGGTGGCGTACGACTCCTGGCCGATCGACGACATGATCGCGCTGGGCAACCCGATGTGGCGCGACAAGCAGCCGGCCGAGGTGGCCGAGTTCGTGGCGTCCGGGCTGCCCGACGGCATCCATCACGCTACCCGGCTGACCGCCGGGTTCAGGGCGGGCATCGTCGCCCCCTGGGCCGACGAGGAGGGCAAGATCAGCCTGATCCGCAACGCCAGCGCGCTGAACACCAATCACACGATGGAGCTCGTCGATCGCCATGGCGAGGTCGCCGCGCCCACGCTCGTGCTGTGGGGCGTCCACGACCCCTGGCAGCCGATCGCCGACGGCGAGCGCCTGGCGCAGGAGATCCCCGGGGCGCGGCTGGAGCGCGTCGAGGCCTCGCACTGGATCCCATGGGACGCGCCGGAGGCGTTCGCCTCGGCGATCGCCGGCTTCCTGCGGGAGCCGCCGGAGCAGACGTCGGCGTCCTAGGCGCGTCCCTCCCGCGCAGTCGCCAGGCTCGGGTCAGCGCCGTGCCCAGCGTTCACGCCGCGACGCGCGCGTTGGCCTCGAGCTTGGCGTCGATCAGAGCGACGATCTCGTCGAGGGCATCGGACCGCATGTCCTTCTGCAGCGCGATCGTCCTCACGAGCCGGTCGAGACGCTCGACGTGCGGCGCGCCGCCGTCGACCGCTCGCGCCACGGACGATGGCTTCCTGAGGCCGTCCGCCGCCGCGGCGTACTTGTCGAACGGGACGAGGTCGTCGTCGGCCGCACCCAGCGCCTTGGAGACATCGGCCACCCAGTCGTAGATGCCGCGCGCCGCCTCGGGGTCAGACCGCACGGCATCGCGGATCGAGCGCACGCCGTCGCGCTGGATGCAGCGGTAGTTGCCGGCGAGGAGCATGCTCCACTTCGCCAGCGGCACGAAGAGCGAGTCGTGAACGCGGAGCTTGACCGGCAGCTCGATGCTGCCCGCGTCGATGGGGAAGCGGACGGCGTCGACATCCGCCTCGAGCCGGCGAAGGATGGCGGTGTGCTCGTCTGACTCGAACCGGGCTGCCTTGAAGTTGGTCGGGAGGCTGACCTGCAGCACGTTCGCCGCTTCGTCAGGCGGACGGAACGCCTGCGGATCGGGGCTGCACATGGTCACCAGAGCCGGGTCCAAGCCGTCCCAGACGCTCGGGTCGGTGTAGCAGTCACGCACCTCATCGGCCGAGATGCCGGGGATGCGAGCCACGAACGGCAGCGGTGGCATGTTCATGATCGACAGGCACGGCACATCCGCCGCGGCCACTCGGGCCACCAGGTCGCGCACATCCGGCGAGCGGTACTGCGGCTCCTGCATGCCCAACCCGACGAGGTCGTACTGCGCCGGATCGACCGCCTCCGGAACGCCGGCGGAGAGCCGGCCGGGCAGACTCCGCGAATCGATCTCCACGAGTTCGGGCCGTCCCTTGACGGGCACCCGGACGCGTGCGCCATCGCTGTTGATCAGCTCGGCTTCCTCGGACAGGCACGCCAGCGTGACGTCGTGGCCCGCGAGCAGCAGCTTGGAGGCGAGAAGCGACGCATACGACGCGCCCAGGATGAGGATGTTATGGGCAGCCATGGGAGTCCTTTGGATGAGCGGCCGGAATGTCTTGTGTCTGCCTACTGTTCCCGAAGCGCGTGCGGAGCCATCGGTGCGGGTTGCCCGTCAACATGCCCGCCCGGATCACGTCAGCGCGGCCACGAGCTTGTGGTGGCGCAGCTGCTCGGGCGGCGCGCCGTGGAGGACCCAGTCGCCGTTGTCGCGGCGGTCGACGGCGCCGGCCTTGGCCAGGTCGCCGAGCGCCCCGGTGACCGTCGGGCGGTGCGCGCCGACGAGGTCGGCCAGGCGCTGGTGGCTGAGCGGCAGGGGCAGCACGATCCCGTCGCTGTGGACGCGCCCCCAGCGCTCGGCGAGGTGCCAGAGCGTCAGCAGCAGGCGGTCGTCGATGCGCTGGTGATGGGCGATGGCCAGCGCCACGGCGAGGTGGTGCGCGCGCCGGGTGCCACGGTTGAAGAGCTCGACGCCGAGCTGCGGCCACGGGACGATCCGCTTGACGAGGCCATGGTCGAGGACGATCAGCTTCGTCGGCTCGAGCACCGTCCAGCCGACCTCGGCCTGGACATGGGAGCCCTCGGAGTCCCACGACCACGGTCGCATCACGTCGCCCGGGCCGAGCAGCTCGACGCAGCCGCGTCCGAGGACCTCGACGTCGCGGCTGATCAGGCCGTCGGCGATCATGAAGCCGCGGTGGTGGACGTCGGACTCCAGCGAGGCGACCGGGTCCCACTGCCCGGGCGACAGCTTCTGGACCCGGGCGAGCGCGTCGCGTCGCGCCCGCTCGAGCTCGCTGGGGTCGAGCAGCTCGGCCAGGTCGTCGTCGGCGTCGACGATGCTCATCAGGTTGGGCCGGGGGCTGGCCATAGCGCATGTCTACCCGGCCCGCCATGTCTGAGCGCCGACGTCGGCGCGACGACGGCATGGGCGGCGCCCGGCGCCCCCGCGGCCTAGCGTCCGCGGCGCTCGGACCCGAGCACCAACCCCGTTCGCAAGGAGAGCTCCCATGCTGTGGCTCGTCATCGGCGTCGTCCTGCTCATCATCGCCATCGCCGGCGGGACCATCGTCCACCCGATCCTCTTCGTCCTGGGCGTGCTCGCCCTCGTCGCCTTCTTCGCCAGCTCGCGCGGTCACGCTCGCATCTGACCGCGTCCGTGCGCCGCTCGCCCGTGGGGCGGGCGGGCGGCGCCACTCGGCCCGTCCCGGCACGGAGGTCCGGGCCACGGGGGACGCCGGCGCGCCGCCGCGCTCGCTGCGTGCGAGGGTCGCCGCGGCGGCCGCGCCGGTCGTTCTTCCCGTCGCGGCGCGGGCGGCTACGGATCGACGGCGATGCCGGCGCCCCAGCTCGCCAACGCACCGACCACGACCCCGGCGTGATCGGACGGCCACAGGGGGCCGGCAGCCGAGGGCGCCCGATTCGCCGGGTCGGCCCCGACCAGGCGGCTCGACAGGAGGCCCGGGGGAACGCTGGGCCGGGTCAGCACGAAGTCGATCCGTGAGACGAGCGTCGGGAGCGGATTGAGCAGGTCGCTGGCGTGGCAGCAGGTGTTCGCGGTGTTGCCGGTGTCGCGCAGGCCCGCGGCGACCACGATGTCGTAGGCGCCGGGCGGCGGGAGCCCGGGGGTGCCGCGCGGATCGCTGTTGAGGTCACCGGTCAGGACGACGGGCAGGCGGGTCGCGAGCGGCCCGGCCACGAGCTCGGCGGCCTGGGCGAGCTTGACCGGCTCGCTGGCCGGCTCGAGATGGGTGGTGACGAAGCGCAGCGCGCGGTGGCGCAGGACCTCGACGTCCACCGACGCCCAGCCGCGCGTGAAGCGCAGGCCGGGAAGGGTGATCGCCGCGGCGAAGTTGCCGCCCCGCGCCTCGGCGACCCTGAACACGCGACGGGGCAGGTCCGTGCGGGCGAGCACCACGTCGCGGTCGGTGATCCGGATGTCGCGCAGGTACGGGGCGCCGGCCGGCGCCTCGGCGTCGACCTGCTGCTGCTGCGCTGCGACGGCGTAGCGAAGGCCGCGTGCCCGCAGCGCGGCGAGCAGGATCTCGAGGTGGTCGGCCTCCACGCGCGTCGCGGACGACGGGTGGTTGAGCGGGCCGCTGCGCCACAGCGTCACCTCCTGCAGCCCGATCAGGTACGGGTCTGCGGCGTCGATCTCGCGCGCGAGCGCGTGCGCGCGCGCGGGGAAATCGGTGGCCAGCACCTGGGTGAAGGTGGCGGCGCCGGCGGCCAGCAGCCGCTGGACGCTGGCGGGGTCGTTGCGGTCGAGCTCCGCGAACGCTCGCGCGACCGCGTTGAAGTCGGCGCCGGCGTAGATGTTGCGCGTCATGACGCGCGGGGGATCGATCCGCTTCGCCGCCTTCGCCTCCTGGGCCAGGATCCCGAGGAGGACCAGCGCGGCGAGGGCCGCGACCGCGATCCGGCGGGCGAAGATCCTGCGCGACGAGAGCACGGCGCTCTCCTTTCAGCCGCTGCGATCGGGCGTCACCCGGAGTCTGCGCAGATCCAGGAGCGATTTGCAACGGCGGCGGCTGGCCGCCATCGAGCGTCATCGGGTGGCGCGATGTAGCCCAGGGTCGTACGACCAACGTCGTGTTGCTCCCTGTCCCGCGCGGGTGCGAGCTTCGACCAGGATCCGCAACGCGATAACCCCCAGGAAGGACCGCTCGCCATGTCGGAGGGACCGTCGGCCGACACGGCCGGCCTGACTCGGCGTGCGGCGCTGACGCTCACCGGCGCCGCCGCCGCCGCCCTCGTTGCCGAGGGACCAGCCGCCGCAGACCACAAGCCGCCACGCCCGACGCCCGACCGGCCGCCGCCGACGGCCGACCTCGTGTCCTACGAGGAGACCGTCCTCGCCTTCCGCTGCCACGGCTTTCACTCGGAGTTCCTGGACCGCCCGATAACGCCGCTGGGCTCGCACTACCTGCTGATCCACTTCGACGTCCCCCAGCTCACGGCGCCCGGCTACTCGATCACGATCGGCGGGCGCGTGGCCCGCCCGACGACGCTGAGCCTGGACCAGATCAAGCAGCGCCCGGCGGTCACTCAGCCGACGATCCTCGAATGCGCCGGTACCGGCCGCAGCTTCAGCCACCCGCGCGCGATCTACGTGCCGTGGTTCAGCGAGGCGATCGGCGTCTACGAGTACACGGGAACCCCGTTGCGCCCGATCCTCGAGCAGGCGGGCCTCCTCGACGACGCCACCGAGGTCGTCTTCACCGGCTGGGACGAGGGCATCGACCTCGGGACGCGCCATGCCTTCGAGCGCGCGCTGCCCATCGACGAGGCAATGAAGCCCGAGGTGCTGCTCGCGTGGGAGGCCAACGGCCAGCCGTTGCCGCCGGCGCACGGCTTCCCGCTGCGCCTGGTCGTCCCCACCTGGTACGGCATGGCGAGCGTCAAGTGGCTGCGGTCGATCACCGTCATCGACCACACCTACCAGGGGGTCGAGCAGAAGCAGGTCTATCGCCTGCAGAGCTCGTCGAGCGACGGCGGCCGCGCGCTCCGCCACAAGGCGGTGCGGTCGGCGCTGAAGGGGCCCGGGTTCCCCGACGCGATCTCGCGGATGCGGTTCGTCCCGCGGGGCAGCCATGTCCTGAAGGGGATGGCCTGGTCCGGGCGGGGCGCGATCACGAAGGTGGAGGTGAGCACGAACGACCGCCGGACGTGGCGCCCGGCCACGCTGGAGCCCCAGGTCGGGCCGTTCGCGTGGACGCCGTTCAGCTTCACCTGGAACGTGGCGCGCCGGGGCGAGTACATCGTGTCCTCGCGCGCCACGGACGCCAGGGGGAACGTGCAGCCGCTGGAGCCCGTCTGGAACCTGCAGGGCATGGCGGTCAACAACGTCGAGCGCATCCCCGTGCGGGTGCAGTAGCCGGGAGGCCACGATGCATCCGCAGACAGCTGCTCTCCGCCCCGCAGCGAGCCGCCCCCAGCTCGCGCTCGGTGCGCTGGCCGCCACCCTGGCCGCGGCCGCGGCCGCGCTGCCGATGCTGGCCACGGGAGGCCCAGGGGTCGCCACGCCATCGCTGGCCGGCCTGGCCAAGCCCGATGGGCCGGCGATCGTTCCCAACGCCGGCCAGAGCGACCCGCGCGTGCGCTACGAGGCACGCGTCGGCGGCGGAGCGGTGTTCTTCGCCGCCCGCGAGGTCGTGCTCGCCCGGCCCACGGGGGTCGTGCGCGTGCGCTACGAGGGAGCCGGCGCCGCGGCCCTGCAGCCGGTGGAACGCCGCGCGGCGGTCGTCAACGACGTTCGCCGCGGGCGCGCCCATGCGCTGCCGACCTACGGCGCCGTGGTCTACCGCGGCCTCTATCCCGGCATCGACGTTCGACTGGACGCGCGCGTGGGCGGCGGCGGGCCGTGGGTCGCCGCGCACTACGCGGTTGCCGCGGGAGCGGACCCGCGCGCCATCCGGCTGCGCCTCCAGGGCGCCGCGGCGGCCTCCGTCGACCCGGCGACCGGCGATCTGCGGGTGCGGCCGGACGCGTCCGGTGGCGCGATCGTCGAGCGCCCGCCGATCGCCTGGCAGGAGGTCGGCGGCGAGCGGCGCGCGGTCGAGGCCGGATACCGGGTGGCGGCCGACGGCTCGGTCGGCCTGACGCTCGGGCCGTACGACCGGGACCGGCCGCTGGGGATCGCGCCGCCGCCCACGGCCGGCGCCGCGCAGGCGGGGCCGCCGGCGCTGGGCTACAGCACCTACATCGGCGGACCGGCGTGGGACGAGGCCTTCGACGTGGACGTGGACCGCCGCGGCAACGCGTACGTCGCGGGCTTCACCTTCTCGACCGAGTTCCCGCGGTCGGGCACCGGGGCACGCGCGTTCCGCGGCGTCCAGGACGCCTTCGTCATGCGCTTCAGCCCCCAGGGCCGCCTGCTCTACAGCACGTTGCTGGGCGGCACGGCGGTCGATGTCGCGCAGAACATCGCCGTCGACCGGCTCGGCAACGCCTACGTCACCGGACGGACGCTGTCACCCGACTTCCCGACGCGGCGCGCGCTGCAGGAGCGCCCGCGCGGGCGCAGCTGCCAGGACGCACCGTGCACCGAGGCCTTCGTGACCAAGCTCGACCCGCGGGGCGCCGTGGTCTACAGCACGTACCTCGGCGGCACCACGAACGAGGAGGGCTGGGGGATCGCCGTCGATCGCGCGGGCAGCGCCTACGTCACCGGCAACACCGACTCGGCCGACTTCCCCACGCGCAACGCGTTCGCCGGGACGGCCCGCAGCCGGCCATGCGACACGCAGGTCCCCTGTCCGCTGGACGTGTTCGTGACGAAGCTGCGCCCAAGCGGCCGGGCAATCGCCTACAGCACCTATCTCGGTGGCCGGCGCTCCGATACGAGTGGCGGCATCGCGGTCGACGCCGCGGGCAGCGCCTACGTCAGCGGCACCACGCGGTCGTCCGACTTCCCCACGCGCAAGGCTCGCCAGCCGCGCATCAGCCGGGTGGCGTGCGGCCCGCCGCCGGGCGTGCCGTGCTCCGACGTGTTCGTCACCAAGCTCACCCGTGACGGGCGCTCGCTGCGCTACAGCACCTACCTCGGGGGGCGCGAGAACGAGCGCTCGGCGGGCATCGCGGTCGACCGTCGGGGGCGCGCGTACGTGGCCGGCTCCACGGCGTCGCCCGACTTCCCGACGGCGGGCCCCGTGCAGCGGACGATCGACAACCGCTCGTGCAACCTGCCGGGCGGTCCCAAGGAGTCCTGCGACGACGCCTTCGTGGCCGGGCTGGGCCCGGGCGGCCGGCGCCTGCGGTTCTCGACCTACCTGGGCGGCAACGCCGAGGACCAGGCGCTCGGGGTGGCCGTCGGCCGTGACGGCGCGGTCCACGTGGCCGGCTCCACCGACTCCCGCGCGCTGCGCACCGCCTCGGCGCTGCAGGGCGAGCTCGGCGGCGCGATCGACGCCTTCGTGGCCAAGCTGGCCCCTGGCGGCCGGGCGCTCGTCTACAGCACGTATCTGGGCGGGGAGGAGAACGAGCGAGCGAGCGGCATCGCGGTCGACGCCGCGGGCGACGTGCTGCTCGCGGGCCGCACCGACTCACCGAGGTTCCCGGTCAGCGCGCCGGTGCGCGGCACGCTGGCCGGCGATATCGACGCGTTCGTGACCAAGCTGCGCCCCTGAAGGCGCGCGCGGGCGTTGAGCGCGCGCGCCGGCGTGGTCGTGGCGGACAGCCATCGTGCGCCGCGTCCCGGCAAGATGTTCGACGCCGTGGACGACTGTGGGCGAGCGGATGGCTGAGATCGTGCGGGCGTTCGGGCCCGGGCGCGTCAACCTGATCGGCGAGCACACCGACTACAACGACGGGCTGTGCCTGCCCTTCGCGATCGCCCTCGGGGTCACCGTCGAGCTCCGCGGCGGCGACGACGACGAGCTCGTGGTGCGGGCGCTCGACCTCGGCGAGGAGGACCGCTTCGCAGTCGGCGACCCGCGCCCGGTCGACGGCTGGCGCGCGTTCGCACGTGGCATCGCCGCCGAGCTGGGCCGGGCCGGCCACGTGCTGCGCGGCGGCGAGCTGTCCGTCGCGGGCGACGTGCCGCGCGGCAGCGGGCTGTCGTCGTCGGCCGCGCTCGAGGTCGCGCTCGCGCTCGCGCTGCTCGCCCACAGCGGGCTCGACGAGCCCGACCGCCGCGACCTCGCGCGACTGTGCTCGCGCGTCGAGAACGACTGGGTCGGCGCCCAGACCGGGCTGCTCGACCAGCTCGCGGCGCTGTTCGGCCAGGAGGACCGGGCCGTCAGGCTCGACATGCGCTCGCTCGAGGTGACCCCGGTGGCGCTCGAGCTCGACGGCTGGCGCCTGGTCACCGTCGACTCCGGCGTCGCCCACACACACGCGGGGTCGGGCTACAACGCGCGCCGTCGCGAGTGCGCGGAGGCCGCCGACCGGCTCGGCGTCGGCTCGCTGCGCGACGCGCGCGCCTCCGACGCCGCCTCGCTGCCCGCGCCGCTGGACCGGCGCGTGCGCCACGTGATCGAGGAGAACGCGCGCGTGGAGCAGGCCGTGGCGGCGCTGGGCGGCGGCGACCTGGGCGCGCTGGGGGCGCTGCTCGACGCCTCGCACGCCAGCCTGCGAGACCTCTACGAGGTGTCCGTCCCGGAGGTCGAGCGGACAGTGGACCGTCTGCGAGCCGCGGGCGCGGCGGGCGCGCGCATCGTCGGCGGCGGGTTCGGCGGGGCCGTGCTCGCGCTGTTCCCGCCCGGGGCCGAGCCGCCGTCGGACGCCGTCGAGGTCGTCCCCGGCCCGCCCGCGCGGCTGCTGGGTGACGCAGCTGCGCAGGCGGGCGGATGAGCGGCGCGCCCGATCCGGCGCGCGCCGCCGAGCAGCGGATGCGCGACGCGGGCATGCCCGGGGCGGCGATCGCCGACTTCCTCGACCACCTCGGCCGGCTGCGTTCCGGCGACACCGGGACGCTGCCCACCGCCGAGCTCGAGCCCGTGCGCGACGTGCCGCGCGCCGCCGACCTGCCCGACGAGGTCGACCGCGAGGCGCTCGACCGCACCGTCGTCGTCAAGCTCAACGGCGGGCTGGGCACGAGCATGGGGATGACGCGCGCCAAGTCGCTGGTGCAGGCGCGCGATGGGCTGTCGTTCCTCGACCTGATCGCGCGCCAGACGCTGGCCGTGCGCCGCCGCCACGGCGTGCGGCTTCCGCTCGTGCTGATGAACAGTCCGCACACGCGCGCCGACAGCCTGCGGGCGCTCGACCGTCACCCCGCCCTCGCCGCCGACGTGCCGGCCGACTTCCTCCAGCACCGGGTGCCGAAGATCGGCGCGAGCGACCTGCGGCCCGTGCGCTGGCCGGCGAGCCCCGAGCTCGAGTGGTGCCCGCCCGGCCATGGCGACCTCTACGTCGCGCTGTCGACCTCCGGGATGCTCGACCGGCTGCTGGAGCGCGGCTACGAGCACGCCTTCGTCTCCAACGCCGACAACCTCGGCGCGGTCGTCGAGCCGCGCATCGTGAGCTGGCTGGCCGCCGAGCGCGTCGCGTTCGCGATGGAGGTCGTCGTCGGCACCGAGGCCGACCGCAAGGGCGGCCACATCGCCCGCCGCGACGGACGGCTCGTGCTGCGCGAGACCGCCCAGACACCGCCGGAGGACGCCGACTCGTTCCGCGACGTCGGCCGATGGCGCTTCTACAACACGAACAACCTGTGGATCCACCTGCCCACGCTGGCCGAGGTGCTGGGCGCGCGCGACGGCGGGCTCGGCCTGCCGCTGATCGTCAACCGCAAGACGGTCGATCCCGCCGACCCGGAAAGTCCCGACGTCATCCAGCTCGAGACGGCGATGGGCGCGGCGATCGGGGTGTTCGACGGCGCGCGCGCGATCGGCGTGCCGCGCAGCCGCTTCGCCCCGGTCAAGACGACGGACGACCTGCTCGTGCTGCGCTCGGACGTCTACGAGCTGGCCGACGACGCGCGCGTCCTGCCCGTGCCCGGGCGCGGCGACGAACCGCCGTTCGTCGAGCTCGATCCCGCGTACTTCCGCTCTCTGACCGCCTTCGAGGCGCGCTTCCCCGCCGGTCCGCCCTCGCTCGCGGCGTGCGATCGCCTCGTCGTGCGCGGTGACGTCACGTTCGGCGCGGGCGTCGTCGCGCGCGGGGCGGTCACGGTCGACGCGCGCGGGGTGCGGCGCCACATCGACGACGGAACGGTGCTCGAGGGCGGCGCGGCGTGAGTTGCCGCGGCCGCGCGGCTCAGGCTCAGGCTCACGCGAACAGCGGTCGCAGGTGCTCGTTGAGGAACACGCCGTCGGGGTCGAGCTCGCGACGGATGCGGATGAACTCGTCGGCCTCCGGATACAGGGCGTGCAGCCGCTCGCGCGTGAGGAAGTGCAGCTTGCCCCAGTGCACGCGGGCGTCGAACTGCGTCAGCAGAGCATCGACCGAGCGCAGGTAGTCCCAGTAGTCGGTGCCCGGCTTGCCCGAGACCGAGATCACCGTGGTCGGCGTGTGGTAGTTCGGTGACAGGAACGCGTCGTCGGGCCCGACCGTGCGGACCTCGAGCGGATAGACCGACTCCGGCAGCCGGGCGAGCATCAGCTCGCGCATCGCGACCAGCGCCTCGGCCCCGCGCTCGAGCGGGACGAAGTACTCGAGCTCGTGGAAGTTGGGGTCGTAGACCATCGGGTAGATCCGGTAGCAGCGATCGACCCGGCGTCCCTCCGTGGCGTCGTCGGGCTCGTCGGGCGCGGGCTCGTCGTAGATCTTCACGTAGCACTGATCGGCCATCTTGCGGCCGTGCGACTCGAGGTTGTAGAGCGCCCCGGACTCCTCGCTGGGCAGCCAGAAGAAGCCGAAGTGGCGGTGCTCGTGCACGAGCTCGTCCCAGCGCTCCATGACCTCCGGCCAGGGCCAGACGTCGACCTGCTCCTTGAGCCGGTAGGCATCGGTGACCTCGAGCTCGAGCTCGGTCATGACGCCGAGCATCCCCACCGACACCTGCGCGGCGCGCAGCAGCTCGGGCTCGTCCTCGCCGATCTCGCGCAGCTCGCCCGACGCGGTCACGAGCCGCACGCCGCGGACCACGCCTGACAGGCTCGTGTTGGCGATCCCCGAGCCGTGGGTCGCGGTCGAGACCGCCCCGGCGATCTGCTGGGTGTCGATGTCGCCCTGGTTGCGCAGCGCGAGCCCGGCCGACCACAGCGGCTCGTAGAAGTCGCGGATCGGCGTGGCCGCGCCCGCTCGCGCGCGCTTGCGCTGCGCGTCGGCGGCGGTCACCCCGCTCAGCGCCGCCACGTCGAGCATCAGGCCGTCGGTCTGCACGACCGGCGTGAACGAATGCCCGGCGCCCGCGACGCGCACTCCGGTCCCGCGCTCGGCCGCCTGGCGGACGAGCGCAGCGACCTCCTCCTCGTCGCGCGGCGCCGCCGCGAAGCCCGGCGTGAAGGACTGGTTTCCCACCCAGTTGGTCCATGTCGTGGTGGGCGGGAGGTCGGTGAGGGCGAGGTCGGCCACGAGGCCAGCCTCCCGCAGCGCACCTCGGCGGTCAAGCGGGGTAGAACTCTCCCATGAGCAACGAGGGCGTCCTGCGTGGCGGCATCGACCTGGGCGGCACGAAGATCCAGGCGGTCGTGGTCGACGAGCACCACGTCGTGCTCGGCCAGTCGCGCCATCCCACACCGACGACCGGCGGGCCGCAGGACGTGGCCGACGCGATGGTCGCCGCGATGACCGAGGCCGCCGGCCTCGGCGGCGTCGAGACCGATGCCCTGGCGGGTGTCGGCGTCGGCTCGCCCGGCGACGTCGATGCCGCGCGCGGCACGGTCGGCAGCGCGCTGAACCTGCCCGGCTGGGCGGACGAGTTTGCGCTCGGCGCCGCGCTCGGGCAGGCGCTCGGGACGCGCGCGTGGCTGGGCAACGACGTCCAGGTGGCGACCGACGCCGAGGCCGAGCTCGGCGCGGGACGGCCCTTCAGCTCGCTGCTCGGCGTGTTCTGGGGCACCGGCGTGGGGGGCGGGATCGTCCTCGACGGCCGCCCCTGGGTCGGCCGCGGCACCGCCGGCGAGATCGGCCACGTGGTCGTGCGCATCGGCGGCGAGCGCTGCGGCTGTGGCCGACGCGGCTGCATGGAGGCCTACGCGGGGCGCGCGGCGATGGAGCGCCGCGCCCGGCACGCGGAGTCCAAGGGAGCGAAGACCAAGCTGTTTCAGATCATGGAGCAGCGCGGGCGCACCCGCCTGGCCAGCGGCGTCTGGGAGCGGGCGCTCAAGCACGGCGACGAGCTCGCCGTGCGGCTGGTCGACGAGGCGGTCGAGGCGCTCGGCGCCGGCGTGGCGTCGGTCCAGAACGTGCTCGACGTCGAGGCGATCGTCATCGGCGGCGGCCTCGGCATCCGGCTCGGCGATCCCTACGCCCGGCGCATCCGCGACGCGATGCTCCCCCACCTGTTCGACGACGCCAACCCGCCCGTCGTCCAGGTCGCCGCCCTCGGCGATCTCGGCGGCGCGATCGGAGCGGCGCTGCTCGTCAGCGCCGGCGATCGCGCGGGGAGCGCCAGCGGGGCCTGACTCGACCCGGGATCGTCGTCTGGGGGTCTTGTGCCTGCCGTGTGGGTGGGTTGGAGACCTGGGACCTCGTTCGACGGGCGGTTCGCTGGGCGCTTGCGCTCGACAATCGGGCATCGAGGAGGATGGCCCCGGGGGCCGGTGGCGGGCCTCTTTCGCCGCGCGCTGACCCGCGCCGAGGGTGAGCTCGGTGCGGGGTCTCCTGCCTACCGTATGGATGGGTATGGGACCTCGGATGCTCCGGGCCTGGGGGGCGAGTTGGGTGCGGGGTCTCCTACCTACCGTATGGGTGGGTACGGGACCTCGGATGGGATCGATGGGGCGATCGCCGGGCTGGCGGGCCGCCAGTACGGGGTGGTGTCGCGCGCGCAGCTCATTGCGAACGGCCTCTCCGAGCGCCAGGTCGATCGCCGCCTCGCCGCCGGCTGGTTGCTGCGGCTTCACCCCGGGGTGTACGCGGTCGGGCATCGGGCGCCGCGGCGGGAGGCGCGCTGGCTGGCGGCGGTGCTCGCGTGCGGCCCGGGCGCGGTGCTCAGTCATCGCAGCGCTGGTGCGCTGTGGGAGATCATCGATCGTGAGCGCCCGCAGCCCGAGGTGACGGTCCGCGCCCGGCGCAGGACCCCGGGCGTCATCGTGCATCGCGGGCGGCTGGCGCCCGCCGACCTCGCCGTGCACCACCAGATCCCGGTGACCTCGCCGGCCAGAACGCTGGCCGACCTTGCCCACCAGCTCACCGACGAGGACCTCGTCCGGGCGCTGCGCGAGGCCCAGTTCAGGCGCGTGCTGCACCCCTCCTCGATGCCCGAGGTGCTCCAACGCAAGCGCTCACGGGCGCTCAGACGACTCGTCGAGAAGGACGCCGCGCCCACCCAGTCGACCCTCGAGGACCGCCTGCTCACCATCTGCGACCGCCACCGGATCCCCCGCCCGCTGACCCAGCAACCGCTGGCCGGCCGCCGTGTCGACTTCCTCTGGCCGACCCAGCGCCTCGTGGTCGAGACCGACGGCTGGCAGGCCCACTCCACCCCTTCCGCCTTCCAGGCCGACCGCGCCACCGCCAACGCCCTCCAGCTCGCCGGCCACACGATCCTGCGCTTCACCTACGCCGACGTCACCCAGCGCCCCGCCAGCGTCGCGACGCAGATCCGGGACGCGCTGGAACCCGCCAAGCCCACCTCACCCGATTGCTAGCTTGGATCGCCCGTGTCCGAGATCGTCCATCTCAGCGTCCTGGACCAGTCGCCGATCTCCGAGGGATCGACCGGTGCGCAGGCGCTGCACAACACGATCGACCTGGCCCGGCACACCGAGGCGGTCGGCTATCACCGCTACTGGGTGTCCGAGCACCACGGCGGGCCGATGCTCGCCGGTCCGAGCCCCGAGGTGCTGATCGGCCCGATCGCCTCCGCGACGTCTCGGATCCGGGTCGGCAGCGGCGGCGTGATGCTGCCGCACTACTCGCCGCTGAAGGTGGCCGAGTCCTTCAGCCTGCTGGCCGGTCTGTTCCCCGGACGGATCGACCTCGGGATCGGCCGCGCAGCGGGCACCGACCCGCTGACGACCTTCGCGCTGCAGCGCGACCGCCGCCAGGCGGCGCCCGACGACTTCCCCGAGCAGCTCGCCGAGCTGATGGCCTACTTCGACGACGCGTTCCCCGCCGGCCACGCGCTCTCCCGGCTGGTCGAGGCGCTGCCCGGCCGGCCCGAGCAGCCCGCGATGTGGATGCTGGGGTCCTCGCCGCAGAGCGCGATCTGGGCCGGCGAGCTCGGTCTGCCCTACGCGTTCGCCGACTTCATCAATCCGCGCGGCGCCGAGATCGCGCAGCTCTACCGCGACCGATTCCAGCCCTCCGCACGCCTGGCCGCGCCCCGCACGACCGTCGCCGTGTGGGCCGTCGCGGCCGACGACGGCGCGGAGGCCGAGCGTCTGGCGTCGAGCAGCCGGATGTCGCTGGCCCTGCTGCGCCAGGGCCGGCTCGTCGCCGTGCCGCCGCCGGACAAGGCGCTGCGCTTCCTCGAGTCGCACGGCGACGGCGCCGGCGATCCCGGGCGACGCGCCGTCGTGGGCACGCCACAGGCCGTGCGCGCCGGCCTCGAGGAGGTCGCCGACGAGTACGCGGTCGAGGAGGTCATCGTGGTCACGATCACGTTCGACCACGAGGCCCGCCGGCGGTCGTACGAGCTGATCGCCGACGCGTTCGCGCTCGCCGGCACGCCCGCCGCGGCCACTTCGACGTAGGAACTGCGGCTACCGGGCGGCGGCGGGCGCGGGCCGCCGGGCGGGGACGACGAGCCCAAGGGCGGGCAGCAGCGCGAGCAGGGCGACCGCGGCGCTCATCGCGAAGGCGATGGTGAAGCCGCGCTCGAGCGGGATCTCGGTGGCGCCGAGCGTGTTGGCCGAGATGATCGACGCCGCGATCTGCGCACCGAAGGCGCCGCCGATCGTGCGCATGATCGTGTTCATCCCGGTCGCCACCCCGGTCTCCCCCGGCCCCGAGTTGGCGATGACCAGGGCGCCGAGCGCGGCGAACGAGCTGGCGATGCCGATGCCCAGCAGCGTCATCCAGATGTAGAACATCCAGCGCTCCTCGTGCAGGAGCGCGAACAGCGCGAGGCCGGCGGCGACGAGGGCGACGCCGACGCGCAGCGGAAGCTCCGGCCCGAAGCGCGCGCCGAGCGCGCCGGCAACCGGGCCGGTGACCATCATGGCCAGCGACGAGGGCACGAAGAACAGCCCGACCTCGATCGGCGACGCGCCGAAGCCGTAGCCGAGCTCGGCGGCGACGTCGCCCGGCAGGCCGCGCGGGATCTGCACGAAGTTCGGCAGCAGGATGAACGAGGCGAACATCCCGTAGGCGATCAGGAAGGTCGTCAGGTTGGTCAGCGCCATCCCGCGCCGGCGGAGGGTGGCGATGTCGATCAGCGGCTCAGGCGTGCGCCGCTCGAGGCGGACCCACCCCACGAGGACGACGAGCGCGATGACGAACAGCACGACGACGCGCGCCGAGGCCCAACCCCAGGCGTTGCCCTGGCTGACGGCCAGCAGCAGCGCCACCAGCCCGACCGACAGCGTCGCCGCCCCCCGATAGTCGGGGCGGGTCGGCGTCTTGATCGGCGACTCGGGCACGAAGCGCGCGATCAGGGCGGCTGAGATCAGCACCGGGATCCCACCGATCAGGAACAGCCAGTGCCAGTCGAGGTGCTCGAGGATGACGCCGCTGAGCACGAGGCCGATTCCGCCCCCGGCGCCGAACACCGAGCTCACGGTGCCGATGCCCACGCCCACCTTCTCGGGCGGGAACTCGTCGCGGATGATGCCAAAGGACAGCGGGAACACCGCGGCGCCGGTGCCCTGCACGATGCGGAAGAACACGAGCGAGCCGAGATTCCAGGCCAGCGCCGCGCCGAGCGAGGCGAGGCCGAAGATGACCAGCGAGATGACGAGCAGCTTCGCCTTGCCGTGAGCGTCGCCGAGCTTGCCGAGGATCGGCGTGAGCACCGAGGAGCTGAGCAGGAAGCCGGTGGCGATCCACGTGACCAGGCTGGCGCTCGTGTCGAACTCGCGCTGGAAGAAGGGCAGCGCGGGCACGACGAGCGTCTGCATCAGCGCGAACGCGATCCCCGCGGTCGTCAGCAGCGCGAGCGTGACCCAGTGGTTCTGGCGCACGACCTCGTGCGCCGCGCCCGGGGCCGGCTCGCTCATGAGGGGTTGGCAGGGACCTGCACGCCGACGCGGCGAGCCGAGCGCGCCCCGAGCTCAACCGTCCTCGGCGTCCCCTCGGGCAGCGGTGCGACCGTGATCAGCGGCACGGGGCAGTGCCGGGCCAAGCGGGCGACGGGGTCGCCCCGACGCCACCGGCGGCGGCCACCCTCCGCGAGCACCACGACATCATGCGGCCGGCGTTCGAGCTCGCGCAGCACCGCCTGCTCGAGGCGGCCGACGGGCATGACCGTGGTGACCGGCACGTCGAGCGCGCATTCGCCGGCCAGGCGGCGCAGCACCACGCCGCACGCCCCCTGGACGTCGGCGAGCACCTGGCTCGGCGGCACGGGAGAGAAGCACACGCACCACGACGGAGGTGCGACGGGAAGCATCAGCGTCAGCCGCGCGCGTTCGCTCCGCGCCAGGTCGACCGCCGTCTCGAGGACTCGTTGCGACGTGGGCGACGAGCCGACGACGGCGAGCACGCTTCCGATCATCGGCCCGCCTCCGGGTCCGGCGGCGCCAGGCGAGCGCCGAGCTCGCGCACGAACGAGCGATGGGCGCTGCGGAAGGCCTCGCTGCGCGGGTGCTGTCCGGTGACGAGCTCGGCGACCTGCGGGAAGGCGACCGGGAAGACGGCCACGGCGAGCGCGGCGAGCAGCGCCTGATCGGGTGCCAGGCGCTCGTCGAGGCGTCGCTCCCCGCTCCCGCCGGCCAGCCAGTCGCGCAGCGCGCCGAGCTCGCGGCGGCGCTCGGCCGCCGCGGCGGGCGGCTCGTCGCCGCGCTCGAGCGCCTCCCAGGTGACGAGGCGCACCCACGTCGGGTCGGCGGCGGTCGCGTCGGCCCACTCGGGCAGCGCGTCCTCCAGGCGGTCCGGTGAGGCGGCGAGGATGCCGGCGCGGTCGCGCAGCTTCCGGCGCAGGGTCTCGGCGAACAGCGTCCGCTTGCTCCCGAAGTAGGCGTAGAGCATCCGCTTGTTGGCCCCGGATCGCCGCGCGATCGCCTCCACCCGGGCGCCCGCGAGGCCGTGCGCGGCGAACTCGGCGAGCGCCGCATCGAGGATCCGCCGGCGCGTGGCGCTCGCGTCCCGGCGCGGGCCAGGCGGGTCTTGCGGCGCTGTCACAGCGGAAGTCAACCGGCGTGTCTCCCCGAAGTAACCAATCGGATACTAGATCCCCGCCGGCCCGTTGCGCAAACGGGCGCATTTCCGAGCGGTGAGCGGGGAGAATTGTCGGGCCGCTCGCCGCAGACCCCCCACTGCGGCCACGCGGCCGAACAAGGGCGCGGCCCGGACAGGAAGCCCGGGCCGCGCACCTCAGGCACCCACAAGGACGCCGCGCGGGCGGGAAGCTCCCCCGTCGCGCGGTCCGCGGTTCGCGGACGAACACGCCGTTGCCCGGCGCGCTGGCAGCATCGCGGGACCGGCCGGCAGGAAGGGAGTGCCGGTCCGGCCCCGGATGCCGCCCACAGCTGCGGGTCGCGTGACGTGGGTGGGGTTTGCGTTATTGGTGGTGGTGTTGTTGTTGGGGGTGTGTGGGGGGGAGTTGGTCTTTGGGGTGGCGGGCGTGGGGGCGTTTGTAGCCGAGGGCGGCTTGGACGCTTGAGGGTCGCCATTTGGTGCCGCCTCTGAGGGTGGGGACGTGTTCGTTGTTGAGTTGGTCGGCGATCGCTTGGAGGGTCATGCCTTGGTGGCGCATGGCGGCGATGCGGGCGAGCAGTTCGGGGTGGTCGGCGACGGCGGGTCGGCCGGTGGTGTGGCCTTCGGCTTTGACGCGGGCCAGGCCGCTGCGGGTGCGTTTGGCGATCCGGTCGCGTTCCCATTGGCTGAGGGTGATCAGGGTGCTGGCGATGTGGTCGCCGTGGCTGGTGGTGGTGTCGAGGTCGAGGTCGAGGGCGATCAGGGTGGCGTGGGCTTCGCGGAACCATTCGAGCAGGGCGCCGAGGTCGTGCATCGAGCGGGTCAGGCGGCGCACGTCGCTGATGACCAGTGCGTTGGCGTGGCCGGCGGCGATCTGGCGTAGGGCGTAGCTCAGGCCGGGGCGTTCGAGCATGCGGGTGTGTTCGTGGTCGCGGACGATCTCTGAGAGGTGCCAGTCGTGGGTCTGGCAGATGGCCTCGATGTCGGTGAATGCCTGCTCGTCTTGGTCGTTGCTGCCGGGCGGGACGGTGACGTAGCCGATGACCGCTGTTTTGGCGGGCAGGTCGCTGGTGGTGCGGGTCACGTCGGTCGAGGACACCCAGACCGGGGTCGGTTTGCGTGGGTCGTCGATGAGGAAGCGGGTGTGGCCGGGGTCGGCGCCGTCGGGCAGCGCGCTGGCCAGCGCGAAGCCGCGGAAGTCACCGATCGCGGGGTCGGGGCTGTGGCCCTCGAGCATCACCTCGCGGGCGATGGCGACCGCGTTGGTCTCGGCGCGGCGGGCGGGGCGCCGGCGGCGCGCGCCGAACACGGCGAGGATCGCGATCAGCGACACGACGGCGGCGAACAGCGCGATCACGATCGCGGTGGCGTCGCGACCCGCGGCGGCCGGCCGCGGCGGCGTGCTCGCCCCGGGCGGCGCCGCCCTATCGGCCCGGGTGTCGGCCGGGTGTCGGCCGCGTGGCCGGCCGCTGCTGGGCGCGCCGGCGTGCGGCGGTCCTCGCCGCGCGCGTCGGCGCTCGCGCGTCGCTGCGACGCTCGCTGCTGGCGGGCGGCCAGCGCGGCGAGCGAGCGGCGCGTCCGCGGCCCGACGACCCCGTCGACGGCCAGCGCGTTGCGCGCCTGATACCGCCGCACCGCCGCCGCGGTCAACGGCCCGAAGCGCCCATCGACACCCGGCGCGCCCAGCCCATACCCGCGCCGCGCGAGCACACGCTGCACGCGGCGGACCCTGACGCTCGGCTCATCCCCCATCCCAACCCCCTCGGCCAGCAGCCCGACACGGGCCACAGCGCCGCTCCCGGTCGCGCCTTCCTGCCCGACCGCCGTCCCGGGCACGCCCAACAGCAGCGCCCCGGCGATCACCGTCAATACTGCCGTGCGCCACCCACACGCACAAATCCAGACGACCACGACAAGCTCCCTTCCAGATCGGCCCATACACGACGCCACGGGCAAGACGCCCGGACGCGGTCAGCCACAACCCCGGAAGGGGGCTTCAGCCAGGCCGTTCCAGAAGACAGACGAACAACACCGGCCGCCACGCGACCGAAGCCACATCAAGCCGACGACAAGCGGCCGCGACAGCCAGCGCCGCGAAAACGATCAGCAACGCCGCCCAACCACCAAACCACCCGCCAAACCCACCCGCGGCACCCGACACGCCCGTCGCCCCGGCAACACCGCGCGCGCCACCACGACCACCGGCCGCGCCCGCCTCGACCCGCGCACGCCCACCAGCGGCCACCGCCACCACCGAACCCGCCGACACCGCCAGCGCCCCAACCACCGGCGACACACCAACCTCCGGCACGCGCAGCCAGCCCACCGCCGACCCCAGCCCCTCCGCCGACCACGCCGACACCGCAAACGACGACCGGCGGGCGCCGGCCGCGGCGGTCGGCTGCAAAGCCGGCGCGGACCCCGGGGCGGCCGGAAGGATCGGAGCGTCGACGGCCGGACCCTGCATCGAGCCGCCGCCGTCGACCGAGTGCGCCGGCGCCACCGGCCAACCCGCGTGCGTGATCGTCGCGGGGTAGGCCCGCGACGCCGTCGTCGCCGGCGCGACCGCCTCGACGACCGAAGCGACCAGCGTGTCGGTCACCGGCCGAACCGCCTCGACAACCGAAGCGACCAGCGTGTCGGTGCTCGGCCGGACCGCGTCGACGACCGGGGCGACCACGCTGCTCGCCACCGGCCGCACGGTCTCAACGACCGGGGCGACCAGCGTGTCGGTGACCGGCTGGACGATCTGGGCGACCGGAGCGACCACGCTGCTCGCCACCGGCGACACGATCTGGGCGACCGGAGCGACCACGCTGCTCGCCACCGGCGACACGATCTGGGCGACCGGAGCGACCACGCTGCTCGCCACCGGCTGGACGGTCTCGACGACCGGAGCGACCACCGCGTCGGTGACCGGCGACACCGTCCCGGCGACCGGAGCGACCACCGCGTCGGCGATCGGCCGGACCGTCTCGGCAACCGGAGCGACCACCGCGTCGGTCACCGGCTGCACGATCTGGGCGACCGGGGCGACCACCGCGTCCGTGACCGGCTGGACGGTCTCGACGACCGGGGCGACCACGCTGCTCGCCACCGGCTGGACCGCCTCGACGACCGGAGCGACCAGGGTGTCGGTGACCGGCCGGACGGTCTCGACGACCGGAGCGACCACCGCGTCGGTCACCGGCCGGACCGTCTCGGCGACCGGAGCGACCACGCTGCTCGCGACCGGCTGCACGATCTGGGCGACCGGGGCGACCAGCGTGTCGGTCACCGGCTGGACGATCTGGGCGACCGGAGCGACCACCGCGTCGGTCACCGGCGACACCGTCTCAGCAACCGGAGCGACCACGCTGCTCGCGACCGGCTGCACCGTCCCGGCGACCGGGGCGACCACCGCGTCATTCACCGGCTGGACCGCTTCGGCGACCGGCTGGATGCTCGGCGTCGGGACGTCGGACACAGACGGAGTGGGGGGCGCGGCCGGGCGATCGACCGCCGCGACCACCCCGTCAACGACCTCCGCGGGCGCCGGCGGATCGACCGGACGCCCAACCGACGGCTCCGACACCGAGGACACCGACTCCACGGCCCCGGCCACCGGCACCTCCGGCCCGCTCGACGGCACCGCGGCCTGCTCAACCGGCTCACGAACCACCGCCGCCACATCCGGCTCGGGCTCCACGACCGCAGTCGGCGCCGACGGCTCCGAACCCGCCGCAACCTCCGACCCGGCCGCAGGCGCCACGCCCGCCGCCTCGACCACGGGCTCGGAAGACGCCACCGCCCCACTCACCGCATCACTCGCCGCGCCCACCGCACCCACGGCCGCCTCCGGCTCCGGCGCCGGCTCCGACTTCACGGCCGGCTCGGGCGCCGACTGCGCGGTCGGCGGCCGGCTCGGGCGCCGGCTCGCGGGGACTTCGCGGTCGGCTCGGGCGCCGGTGCGGGCTTCACGGTCGGCTCGGGCGCCGGCTGCGCGGTGGCCGTCGGCTCGGGCGCCGGCTGCGGGCGGCCGTCGGCTCGGGCGAGGACGTCGGCGCCGGCTCGGGCGAGGACGTCGGCGCCGGCTCGGGCGAGGACGTCTGCGCCGCCGCCGGTTCAGGCGAGGACGTCGGCGCCGGCTCGGGCGAGGGCGCCGTCGCCGGCTCGGGCGAGGACGTCTGCTCGGGCGCCGGTGCCGAGCTCGTCGAGGTCGACGTCGCCACCGACTCGGTTGCCGCCGATCCGGCGTCGGCCACGGCACCCGAAACCGACTCCACCGCGCCGCCACCGGGCGCATCCACCGCCACCGCCGGCGCCGACATCGCCAGCGCACTGGCCAAGACCGCCACGAACACGGTCGCGAACCACCGACCCGCGCGCTTCCAAGCGAACGGTGTGCCCGTCGACGGGTGGCTTGGCCTGGACAAGTAGCTCAGCCGGATCTACCGCTGAGTGGTCTATCCGGCACGCCGAGAGGTACCCCCACGCCGTCGAGCGACACGTGGAGTGTCCGACGGCGGACGCGCCTGCCAAGGGATGGCCGCGGCGGACACCATGGCCGCTGCGGCCGACCCCGGAGAACGAAGCGGGTGCCGAGCCCCACTCGGCACCCGCGCTGTGGTCACCGGCGTCTCAGCCGTGACCGCATCGGTCGGCGAGGAAGAGGAGGAACCGACCGTTCATGAGAACGTCGCCGGCGCGGATAACTTGCGGGCCGGAGGCCGATCTGGCGCGGTCGCATCGACCGCAAACAGGCCGATCGATAGCCGCCATTCCCGCAAGCCGAGTGGGAGCGCGGCGATGAGCGCCTCCGGACGCGTGTCGGCGAAGCGTCCCGCGAGCGCCTTGGGTTGCGGGGCGCGTCCCATCGCCGCCCGCGGAGGACCACCGCCGCAGCGGACAGCCGGTCGAGCGATCATTTCCCAACCATCGAGCGGACGTCGCCCCGGAGCGCGGATGAGGTCGCACCTCGATGGGAAGACGTCGCCCATGCTCGTGGACTGTGCGGTCTATGAGGACGGCGAGCGGCGGGCGGGGACCGTCGACATAGCCGACGCTGCTCGCGCCGCGTGCAGCGACGGCTCCGAGTTCGTCTGGCTCGGCCTCCACGAGCCGACGGCCGAGGAGTTCGACGCCGTCCAGCGCGAGTTCGCCCTGCACGAGCTCGCCGTCGAGGACGCCATCAAGGCCCATCAGCGGCCCAAGCTCGAGGTCTACGGGGACACGCTGTTCGTCGTGCTCAAGACGATCAGGTACGTCGACAGCGAGGAGGTCATCCGCACCGGCCAGATCATGCTGTTCGCCAACCAGGCGTTCGTCATCAGCGTGCGTCACGGCGAGGGCAGCGACCTCCACGGGGTGCGCGAGACCGTCGAGCGGCGCCCGGACCTGCTGCGCTGCGGGCCCGGGTCGGTCCTGCATGCCGTCATCGACAAGGTCGTCGACGACTACGAGCCCGCCGCCGAGGGCCTCGAGATCGACATCCAGGAGGTCGAGTCGCAGGTCTTCGCCGAGGACCTCGCCGGTAACCCGACGCAGCGGATCTACCGGCTGGAGCGCGAGGTGCTCGAGTTCCAGCGCGCCGTCGCCCCGCTGGCCGCGCCGGTCGACCGGCTCGCGCGCGGCCACTTCGACCTGATCGCTCCCGAGCTGCAGGACTACTTCCGCGACGTCCACGACCACCTGCTGCGCGTCGGCGCGCGGGGCGAGGCCTTCCGCGACCTCCTGTCGAGCGCGCTGCAGGCCAACCTGACCCAGGTCACGGTCCGTCAGAACGCCGACATGCGGCGCATCTCGGCCTGGGTGGCGATCCTCGCCGTCCCGACGATGATCGCCGGCATCTACGGCATGAACTTCGAGCACATGCCCGAGCTCGGCTGGGAGTACGGCTATCCGGCCGTGCTCGTGGTGATCCTGGTGATCTGCGCGACTCTCTACCGCCGCTTCCGGCGGGCGGGGTGGCTCTAGGACCTCCCATAGACGATGACCGTCGTCTCATACATAAATGCACATAGAGAGGTAAGTCTGAACGAATTGCCTCTCGTTTATGGCTAGCATGGCGCCGATGAGAGTTGCTGTCCTAGGTGCCGGCGCCATTGGCGCCTACGTCGGAGCCGCTTTGGCGCGCGGTGGGACCGAGGTCCACCTGATCGCCAGAGGCGAGAACCTCAAGGCGATGCGGGAGCACGGCGTGCGCGTGCTGTCCGATCGCGGCGACTTCGAGGCGCATCCCCCCGCCACCGACGACCCGGCCGAGATCGGCCCGGTGGACGTCATCTTCCTCGGCCTGAAGGCCAACTCCTACCAGCACGCCGGTTCGATGCTCGAGCCGCTGATGCACGAAGACACGGCTGTCGTCGCCGCTCAGAACGGCATCCCGTGGTGGTACTTCCACGGCGTCAGCGGGCCCTACTCCGGGCGTCAGATCGAGACCGTCGACCCGCAGGGCGCGGTCAGCCGTGTCATCGCCCCCGAGCGCGCGATCGGCTGCGTCGTCTACGCGGGGACCGAGCTCGAGGCGCCCGGCGTCGTCCGCCACCTCGAGGGCACGCGCTTCACCATCGGCGAGCCCAACGGCACGCTCTCCGACCGCTGCCAGCGGTTCTCCGACGCGATGATCGAGGGCGGGCTGAAGTGCCCGGTGGAGAGCGAGGTCCGCGACGAGATCTGGGTCAAGCTGATGGGCAACGTGGCGTTCAACCCGCTCAGCGCCCTCACGCGCTCCACGATGGCCGGGATCTGCCGCCACGACAACGCGCGCCAGCTCGTGGCCCGGATGATGGCCGAGACGCTCGAGATCGCCGAGGCGGTCGGCGCCCATCCGCACGTCTCGATCGAGAAGCGCCTGGCCGGCGCCGAGCGCGTCGGCGAGCACAAGACGTCGACGCTCCAGGACCTCGAGGCCGGCAAGCCGCTCGAGCTGGCGGCGATCATCGGCGCCGTCGTCGAGCTGGCCGACCTCACTGGCATCGACGCACCGTGCCTGCGCACGGTCGAGGCCGCGAGCTCGCTGCTCGCCGACGCGCTCGGCCTGGCCGACGCCAACTGACCTCGGCCGCGGGCCGCGCCGACCGGCTCCTCAGCCGATGACGGGCTGGCGCTCCTCGGCGGCGGCCTCGCGCGAGCGGCGGGCGACGCCGGTGGCCACCGCGGCATCGGCGACGGCCTCGGCCACGGCCTCGGACACCCGGCGGTTGAACACGCTGGGGATGATGTACTCGGCGTGCAGCTCGTCGTCGCCGATCACGCCGGCGATCGCCCGCGCGGCCGCGACCTTCATCTCCTCGTTGATCTCGCGCGCGCGCACGTCCAGCGCACCGCGGAACACTCCCGGGAAGGCGAGCACGTTGTTGATCTGGTTCGGGTAGTCCGAGCGGCCGGTGGCCATGATGGCGACGTCGTCGCGGACCTCCTCGGGCTGCACCTCGGGGACCGGGTTGGCCATTGCGAACACGACCGGCGACGGAGCCATGCGACGCACCGCGGCGGCGGAGATGGACCGCGGCCCGGATACCCCGATGACCACGTCGGCGCCGACGAGCACGTCGTCGGCCATCCCGCGGCGGCCCTCGGGGTTCGTGCGCTGCGCGATCTCGGCGCGCACCGGATCCAGTCCCGGGCGACCCGGGTAGAGCACGCCGTCGATGTCGCAGACGGTCAGCCGGCCGACGCCGTTGGCCAGGATGACCTCGGCCGAGGCGATGCCCGCGGCGCCCGCGCCGACGATGACCACGCTGATGTCCTCGGCGCGCTTGCCGACCACCCGGAGCGCGTTGAGCAGCGCGGCGAGGACCACGATCGCGGTGCCGTGCTGGTCGTCGTGGAAGACGGGGATGTCGATCTCGTCGCGCAACCGGCGCTCGATCTCGAAGCAGCGCGGCGCGGCGATGTCCTCGAGGTTGATCCCGCCGAAGGTCGGCGAGACCGCCTTGACGAACGCGACGATCTCGTCGACGTCGTTCGTGTCCAGGCACAGCGGGAAGGCATCGACGCCGGCGAACTCCTTGAACAGCATCGCCTTGCCCTCCATCACGGGCATCGCCGCGTGCGGGCCGATGTCGCCCAGGCCGAGGACGGCGCTGCCGTCGGTCACGACGGCCACCGTGTTGGCCTTGATGGTCAGCGTCCAGGCCTTGGACTGGTCTGAGGCGATCGCCGAGCAGACGCGCGCCACGCCGGGCGTGTAGGCCATCGACAGGTCGTCGCGGGTCTTGACCGGCACCTGCCCGTTGACCTCGATCTTGCCCCCCACATGCAGCAGGAAGGTGCGGTCGGAGACGCTGATGACCTCGACGTCCTCCAGCGCCCGCACCGCGTTGGTGACCGCCTCGCCATGGGCCGAGTCGGCACAGGCCACGGTCACGTCGCGGATCACGTGGCCGCCGTCGACGCGCACCAGGTCGATGCCGCCCAGGATCGCCCCCGCGTCGCCGAGCGCGCCGGCCACGCGCGCGAACGAGCCGGGCCGCTGCGGGATGCGGACGCGCAGCGTGAGGCTGTAGGACGCCGACGGTTGAAGGCCGAGGTCGGCCGCTGACTGCTCCACGATCGATGCTCCTCCGACGCTGCGAGTGAGCGGACAAGCATGCCACCCCGGGCCGCAGGGCGAGGTCCCGCTGCGCACCGGGACAATGCCGCGGTGAACCGCCTGGCCGATCGCGTCGCCGCCGCCGTGCTGCCGCTCACGCTCGTGGCGGTCGCCGCCGCGCTCGCGGCGCCATCCGACGCGGTGGCCGAGCGCTCGGACCTGCTGCTCGCCGTGCTCGTAGCGTTCACCGCCCTGGGCATCGCCCCGCGGCGCCTGGCCGGCCTGCGCCGCCGGCCGGGGATGGTGCTGGCGCTGTCGGTCGTGCCGCCGCTCGTCCTGACGCCGATCGCCTGGGCGCTCGGGCGCCCGTTCGCGCCGGCCGTCGGCGACGGCCTGCTCGCGCTCGGCCTGGCCCCGACCGAGGTCGCCGCCGTCGGGCTCGTGGCGCTGGCCGGTGGCGACGCCGTGCTCGCGCTGGCCGCCGTGGCCGGGTCATTGGCGGCCAGCGCGATCGGCGGCCCGCTCGTGCTCGGGCTGCTCGGCGCGAGCGCGGACCTCGACACCGGCGCCCTGCTGTCGAGCTTCGCGCTCGTCGTGCTCGTGCCGCTCGCCGCCGGTCTCATCGCCCGCGGCGCGCTCCCGGGGCTGGGCCGCGCCGACCCGCACCTCGCGGCCGGCGCCGCGCTGACGGTCGCGCTGCTCGTCTACGCCGCGCTGAGCGGCGCCTCGGGGACCGGCGAGCTCGGCGAGGCCGCGCTCGCCGGCGGGCTGTTCCTGGCCGCCTCGGTCGTGCCCGCCGTCCTCGTCCTGCGCCGCACCGGTCAGCCCGCGGCCGCGTTCTGCGTCGCGCTGCGCGACTTCGCGGTCGCGGCCGCCCTCGCCGGCCAGGCCTTCGGCCCGCGCGCCGCGGTCGTCGCCGGGGTCTACGGCGTGATGATGCTCGTCTTCGGCGCCGCGCTGGCCGCCGCGGCGCAGCGCGGCATGAGGCTCCCGGGCGCGGGACGGGTCAGCGCCGCACGTACAGGTCGGTGATCGAGCCGTCGGCGATCTCGGCCGCGAAGCCGAGCGTCTCCGACAGCGTCGGGTGGGGATGGATGGTCAGCGCGAGATCCTCCGCGTCCGAGCCCAGCTCGATCGCGTGCACGGCCTCGGCCAGCAGCTCGCCCGCGTTGGGACCGACGATCCCCGCCCCGAGCAGGCGCTTGGTCTCGGGATCGAACAGCATCTTGGTCACGCCCTCGTCGCGCCCGACCGACAGCGCGCGGCCCGAGGCCGCCCACGGGAAGCTCGTCTTCTCGACCTCGATCCCGCGCTCCTTGGCCTCGGTCTCGGTCAGGCCGGTCCACGCGACCTCCGGGTCGGTGTAGGCCACCGACGGGATCGAGCGCGGGTCGAAGGCGACCGTGTGGCCGGCGGCCACCTCGGCGGCCACCTTGGCCTCGTGCGTGGCCTTGTGGGCGAGCATCGGCTCGCCGACGATGTCGCCGATGGCCAGGATGTGCGGCACGTTGGTGCGCATCTGCTCGTCGACGGCGATGAAGCCGCGCTCGTCGACTTGCACGCCCGCCGCCTCGGCTCCGAGCGTCGCCCCGTTCGGCCGCCGGCCGACCGAGAGCAGCACGCGGTCGAACGTCTGCGCCTCGGGGGCGCCGTCGCCCTCGAAGCTCACGCGCAGGCCGTCGTCGGACGCCTCGATCGAGGACACCCGTGTCCCCAGGTGGATCGCCTCGTAGCGCTTCTCGATGCGCTTCTGCAGCGGGCGGACGAGGTCCTTGTCGCAGCCCGGGATCAGTGCGTCCAGCAGCTCGACGACCGTGATCCTCGACCCCAGCGCGTCGTAGACGGTCGCCATCTCCAGCCCGATGATCCCGCCGCCGACGATCAGCAGGCGCTGCGGGACGTCGACGAGGTCCAGCGCGCCGGTGGAGTCCATGATCCGCTCGTCGTCGGGCAGGTCGGGCAGCCGCGAGGCGCTCGACCCGGCGGCGATGATGCACGTGTCGAAGGACACCGTCGTCGCGCCGTCCGGGCCCTGCACCGACAACACGTTGGGCCCAGTGAACGTCGCAACGCCCTGGACCACCTCGACCTTGCGCTGGCGGGCCAGGCCGGTAAGGCCGCCCGTGAGCTTGTCGACGACCGAGGTCTTCCAGCCGCGCAACCCGTCGAGGTCGATCTCGGGGTCGCCGAAGCTCACGCCCTGCCCGGACGCCTCCTCGGCCTCGGCGATCACGCGTGCGACGTGCAGCAGCGCCTTGGACGGGATGCAGCCCACGTTCAGGCAGACGCCGCCGAGCTTCGGGTAGCGCTCGATGAGGATCGTCTTCAGCCCGAGGTCGGCGGCGCGGAAGGCCGCGGTGTAGCCGCCGGGGCCCGCGCCGAGCACGACGACCTCGGCCTGGTGGTCGGCATCGGGGCGGGCCGACGGCTCGGGCGTCGCCGGCGCGGGCGCGGCCTGCCCGTCGCGGCCGCCGTCGCTGCGCTCGCCCTCCAGCACAAGGATCAGCGCCCCCTCGGAGACGGTGTCGCCGACCGCGATGCGCAGCTCGCGCACGGTGCCCGCCTGCGGCGAGGGGACGTCCATGGTCGCCTTGTCGGACTCCAGCGTGATCAGCGGGTCCTCGGCCGCGACCTGGTCGCCCGGGCCGACGAGCACCTCGATGACCGGCACGTCGCTGAAGTCGCCGATGTCCGGGACGTGGACCTCGACCGCCTCGGATGCACCGCCGGCCGGGGCGTCGCCGGCGGGCTGCTCGGCCCGCTGCTCATCCGTCTGCTCGGCCGGCTGCTCGTCGGCCTCCTCGCTGACGCGCTCCGCCGGCTGGCCGTTCGTGGCCGGCACGCCGTCGAGGGTCATGATCAGCGCGCCCTCCGACACGGTGTCGCCGACCTCGACGCGCAGCTCGCGGACGGTGCCCGCGGCCGGGGACGGAACGTCCATCGTCGCCTTGTCGGACTCGAGCGTGATCAGCGGGTCCTCGACCGCGACCTCGTCGCCGGGCTGTACGAGCACCTCGATGACCGGCACGTCGGCGAAGTCGCCGATGTCGGGCACGTGGATCTCGACGGGCTCGCTCATGTCGTCTCTCCTCGTGGGCCTACAGCAGCGCGCGGCGCAGGTCGGTGAGCACCCCGGCCAGGTGGGCCGTGAAGCGCGCGCCCTCGGCGCCGTCGATCACCCGGTGGTCGTAGGACAGCGCCAGCGGCAGCATCAGGCGCGGCTGGAACGCGCTGCCGTCCCAGCGCGGCTTGGTCTCCGAGCGCGCGACCCCGAGGATCGCCACCTCGGGCGCGTTGATGAGCGGCGTGAAGGCGGTCCCGCCGATGCCCCCCAGGCTCGAGATCGAGAACGTGCCGCCCTGCATGTCGGTCGCCCCCAGCTTGCCGTCGCGGGCGCGGCCCGAAAGCTCGCCGAGCTCGCGCGCGAGGTCGAGGATGCCCTTCTGGTCGGCGTCCCTGATCACGGGCACGAGCAGCCCCTGCGGCGTGTCGGCGGCGAAGCCGATGTTGAAGTAGCGCTTGAGGACGAGCTCGTCGCCGTCGAGCGACGCGTTGAACTCGGGATGGGCCTTCAGCGACGCGACGACGGCCGAGATCACCAGCGCGACCATCGTCACCTTGACGCCGGACTTGGCGTTGGCCTCGTTGGCCTGCTTGCGGAACGCCTCGAGGTCGGTGATGTCCGCCTCGTCGTAGTGGGTGACGTGGGGGATCATCACCCAGTTGCGGTGCAGGTTCGGCCCCGAGATCTTCTTCACGCGCGACAGCGGCACGCGCTCGATCTCGCCGTACTTGGCGAAGTCGACCTGGGGCCACGGCAGCAGCCCGAGACCCGCGCCGTCCGTGGCCGCGGGGGCGGCCTCGGCCGGCTCGGAGGCCGGCTGGGGCGCGCTGACGTAGGCCTCGACGTCCTCCTTGAGGATCCGCCCCTTGCGACCGCTGCCCGTCACGCTGGCCAGGTCGACGCCGCGCTCGCGCGCCAGGCGGCGCACGCCCGGGCCCGCGTACACCGGGCCGGCCGACGCCTCGCCGGCGGGCGCGGCCGGCGTCTGGTCCACGGGCGGGGCGGGCTCCGCCTCGTCCGGGGCCGGCCGGGCCCCGCCGCTGGGGGCAGGCTCCGCGGCGCCGCGCGCGGGCTCCTTCACCTCGGCCGCGGGCGCATCCTCGGCCGCGTCCTCGGCCTCCGTCGCCGTCGCCACGGCGTCGGCGGCGCCCGCCTCGGGCGCCGGCTCCGACACGCCCGCGGCCTCGTCGGGCTGGGCGCCGTTGGCGCCGTCGATCTCGATCGTCAGCAGCAGCGAGCCCTCGGAGACCGTGTCGCCGGTCTTGACCTTCAGCTCCTGCACGACGCCGCCGAACGGCGCGGGGACGTCCATGGTGGCCTTGTCGGACTCCAGCGTGACGAGCGGGTCCTCGGCGGCCACGGTGTCGCCCGGGTTGACCATCACCTCGATGACGGGGACGTCGGCGAAGTCGCCGATGTCGGGTACGTGGACGTCCTTGAGATCGGCCATGGTTCGCGCCTAGACCAGGGAGGGCAGCGGCGCGTCGGGGTCGATCTCGTAGCGTTCGATCGCCTCCTGCACGGTGCCGGCCTCGATCGCCCCGTCGTCGGCCAGCGCCTTGAGCGCGGCCACGGCGACGTGGCCGCGGTCGACCTCGAAGAAGCTGCGCAGCTTGGCCCGGAAGTCGCTGCGGCCGAACCCGTCGGTGCCCAGGACGCGATAGCGGCGGGGCACGAACGGGCGGATCTGGTCGGCGAACGTGCGCATGTAGTCAGTCGCCGCGACGACGGGCCCGCCGTGGTCGGACAGCGCCTGCTCGACGTAGGAGCGGCGCGCCGGCTGGGTCGGGTGGAGCGTGCTCCAGCGCTCGGCCGCGATCCCCTCGCGGCGCAGCTCGGTGAACGAGGTGACGCTCCACACGTCGGCCGCCACGCCCCAGTCCTCGCGCAGCAGGTCGCCGGCGGCCAGCACCTCGCGCAGGATCGTGCCCGAGCCCATCAGCTGCACCCGGTGCTCGCCGTCCCCGCCCTCGCGCAGCAGGTACATCCCGCGCAGGATGCCCTCGGCCGCGCCCTCGGGCATCGCCGGGTGGGCGTAGTTCTCGTTCATCAGCGTGAGGTAGTAGAAGACGTCCTCCTGGTCGGAGACCATCCGGCGCAGGCCGTCCTGGACGATGACCGCCACCTCGTAGCCGTACGTCGGGTCGTAGGAGATGCAGTTGGGGACGGTCGACGACAGGATGTGACTGTGGCCGTCCTCGTGCTGCAGGCCCTCGCCGTTGAGCGTCGTGCGGCCCGCCGTCCCGCCGAGCAGGAACCCGCGCGTGCGGCTGTCGGCCGCGGCCCACAGCAGGTCGCCGACCCGCTGGAAGCCGAACATCGAGTAGAAGATGTAGAACGGGATGGTCTGCACCGCGTGGTTGGAGTACGCGGTGCCCGCGGAGATCCACGACGACGTCGCGCCCGCCTCGTTGATGCCCTCCTGGAGGATCTGGCCGCGCTTGTCCTCCTTGTAGAACATGAGCTGCTCGCGGTCCTCGGGCTGATAGAGCTGGCCCATCTGGGAGAAGATCCCGAGCTGGCGGAACATGCCCTCCATGCCGAACGTGCGTGACTCGTCGGGCACGATCGGGACGACGTGGCGGCCGATCTGCTTGTCGCGCACGAGCGTGTTGAGGATCCGCACGAAGGCCATCGTGGTCGAGATCTCGCGGTCGCCGGTGCCCTTGAGCTGAGCCTCGAAGGCGTCCAGCCCCGGGACCGTCAACGGCTCGGCGCGCCGCCGGCGCGTGGGCAGGCTGCCGCCGAGCGCGGCGCGGCGCTCGCGCAGGTACTGCATCTCCGGACTGTCCTCGGGCGGCTTGTAGAAGGCACCGGACTCGACCTGCTCGTCGGTCAGCGGGATGTCGAAGCGATCGCGGAAGGCGAGCAGCGCCGCGCCGGTCATCTTCTTCTGCTGGTGCGTGATGTTCTGGCCCTCGCCCGACTCGCCCATCCCGTAGCCCTTGATGGTCTTGGCCAGGATCACCGTCGGGCGCCCGCTCGAACGCATCGCGGCGTCGTAGGCCGCGTGGACCTTGTAGGGGTCGTGGCCGCCGCGGTTGAGGTTCCACACCTCGGCGTCGCTCATCCCGGCCACCATCTCGCGCAGCTCGGGGTACTTACCGAAGAAGTGCTCGCGCACGAAGGCGCCGTCGCGCGCTTTGTAGGTCTGGTACTCGCCGTCGACGGCCTCGTTCATGCGCTGCACGAGCAGCCCGTCGCGGTCGGCGTCGAGCAGCGGGTCCCAGCGCCGGCCCCAGATCACCTTGACGACGTTCCAGCCCGCGCCGCGGAAGACGGTCTCGAGCTCCTGGATGATCTTGCCGTTGCCGCGCACCGGTCCGTCGAGGCGCTGCAGGTTGCAGTTGACCACGAACACGAGGTTGTCCAGGCGCTCGCGCGCGGCCAGCGAGATCGCCCCGAGCGACTCGGGCTCGTCGGTCTCCCCGTCGCCCAGGAAGGCCCACACCTTGCGCCCGGCGGTGTCGGCCAGGTCGCGGCCCTGGAGGTACTTCATGAAGCGAGCCTGGTAGATGGCCATGATCGGGCCCAGGCCCATCGACACGGTCGGGAACTGCCAGAAGTCCGGCATCAGCCATGGGTGCGGGTACGACGACAGGCCGTTGCCGTCGACCTCCTGGCGGAAGCCCTTGAGCTGCTCCTCGGTCAGCCGGCCCTCCAGGTACGCGCGCGCGTAGACGCCGGGCGACGAGTGGCCCTGGATGAACACCAGGTCGCCGCCGTGCTCCTCGGTCGGCGCGCGCCAGAAGTGGTTGAAGCCGACCTCGTAGAGCGTCGCCGCCGACTGGAAGCTGGCGATGTGGCCGCCGAGCTCGGAGGACACCTTGTTGGCCTGCGTGACCATCGCCATCGCGTTCCAGCGGATGGCCGAGCGGATCTTGTGCTCGAGGTCCATGTCGCCCGGATAGGGCTCCTGGAGCTGGGTCGGGATCGTGTTGACGTAGGGCGTCGGCCCCTCGTCCGGCGGCGGCGCGCCGACGCGACGCGCCCGATCGATCACCTGCCCTACCAGCTGCTGCGCGCGCTGCGGTCCGTCGTGGGCGACGACCGCGTCGAGGGCGTCGAGCCACTCGCGCGTCTCCTGCGGGTCGATGTCGGTGCTCATGGGGCCTCTCCGTGGGTCTGCGACATCCGACAATCTATTAGTAGGCCGCCCACAGCAGGTGGGCGGCATAGGCGCGCCACGGTCGCCAGCGGCGCGCGCGAGCGGCGAGGCCCGCGGGATCCGACGGCAGTCCGAGGCGGCGCGCGGCGCGGCGCAGGCCGAGGTCCCCGGCCGGGAAGGCGTCGCGGTCGCCGAGCGCGCGCAGCGCGATGTAGGACGCCGTCCAGGGCCCGATGCCGGGGATCTCCAGCAGCCGGCGCTGAGCCTCGCCCGGGTCGGCCGCGGGGCCGAGCTCGAGCCGTCCGCCCGCGACGCAGCGGGCCAGCTCGACCAGCGCCCGGCGCCGCGCACCCGGCATGCCGATCGTCCCGAGGTCGGCCTCGGCGAGCGCCTCGGCCGTCGGGAAGCCATGCGTGAGGCTGCCGTCGGCCGCGTGCAGCGGCGTGCCCCACGCCACCGCGATCCGCGCCGCCAGCGTGCGCGCGGCGGCGAGCGTGACCTGCTGACCGAGCACGGTGCGCACCGCGCTCTCGAAGCCGTCCACCGCTCCGGGGACGCGCACGCCGGGATGACGCGCGAGCGCGGGGTTCAGCGCCGGGTCGGCGTCGAGCACGGCGGCCACGGGGGCCGGGTCGACGTCGAGGTCGAGCAGCGCACGGCAGCGGCGCACGGTGTCGGCGGTGTCGGCCGCGGCCGCCGGCGGCAGCGTCGCGCGGACGTGGTCGTCGTGCGGCGCCAGCGCCACCACGCCGATGCCGCCCGGCGTGCGCAGCGTGCGCCGGTACACACCCGCCGACAGCTCCTCGACCCCGGGGACCGCGCGGGCCGCGAGCCAGCCGAGCACGTCGCCGTGCGGGTAGGGGGGCGACAGCGCCAGGCGCAGCACCTGGCCGCGCGTCACCCCACGAACTCGCGCAGCGCTTCCCGGCCGCCGCTGGGCAGCGGCTCCCCGTGGGCGAACAGCAGCGCGTCGAAGTCCTCGTCGAGCAGCGCGCGCAGCGACTCGCGCAGGCCGCGCCTGACCTCCTCGGGGTCGTCGCCCATCAGGCTGTCGGGGACGAAGCTCAGCGCGCCGTCGCCGTCGCGGATCAGGCCGTCGGCGAACAGCAGTGCCCCCGGGCCGGCCTGGAGGCGGAACGCGGTGTCCTCCGGGGTCAGCGCGCCCATCTCGAGCGCGGTGATGCCCGGAGCCACCTCGTCGCCGAAGCGGAAGCCCTGGACGTCCGTGCCCTCGCCGAACTCGTGCAGCCCGGCCTCGTGGCAGCGGATCGCGCAGCCGAAGACCTCGGCGAAGCGCTCGCTGTGGCGCAGGTGGTGGCGGTTGGAGAGCAGGATGCGCTCCGGCCGTCCGTAGCGGGCGACCGTCTCGACGCCGTCCTCGGGCACGCGCGGATCGATCAGCGCCGCCGCCGCGACGTCGAAGTGCGAGTGCACCGGCATCCCGATGCCCTCGTGGAAGGTCGTCCAATGCAGCACGCCCGGAAGGACCTCGTTCATCGAAACCTGAATCCCCTCGTCGGAAGCGGCGTACGCTACCGACGCGCCCTCGCCGCCCCTCCCCGCCCCGGCAGATTCTGAGCTCCGACGTCGACCAGGCCCTCGCTCTCTACGCGGCGGGCTTCTTCCCGATGGACGATCCCGAGTCCGAGGCCGGGTCGCTGCCCTTCTACGCCGCCGAGGAGCGCACGCTGTTCGAGCTCGACGAGCGCTCGCGCAGCGCCCTGCGCCGGCGCGTGCGCCGCAGCCTGCGCGACGACGCGGCGTGGGCGCTGCGGGTCGACGAGCACTTCGACACCGTGGTCGAGGCCTGCGCCCGGCCGCGCTCGCCCGACGACAGCGTGTGGATCACGCCGCGCCTCGCGGCGCTGTACCGGCGGCTGCACGCCGCCGGCCACGCGCACAGCTTCGAGCTCCACGACGGCGTGCGGCTCGGGGCCGGGCTCGTCGCAGTGCTGCTCGGCCGCGCGGCGATGCTCGAGTCGATGACCCACTGGGTGCCGCACGCGGGCAACGTCCTGCTCGTGCGCACGCTCGACCATCTCGCGGCGCGCGGCTGCCACTTCGCCGACGTCCAGCTCCCGACGCCGCACACGCTGCGCCTGGGGGCGCACCTGATCGCGCGCGAGGAGTACGAGCGGCGCCTGCGAGGCGCGCTGCGCGCCCCTCCGGGTGTCGGGTGACGCCGTGGTGTGGCCTGCCAACGCCTCAGAGCCCGAGGATGAGTCCGAGTGCGTCATCGATCGCGCGCAACTCGTCCGCGTCCAGGCGCCCCGCCGACCGCCCGAGGCGTTCGGGGTCTACGACGGTCGTCTGCTCGACGAGAACACGCGTCGGCGTCCCGTCCAGGTCGATCGTGGGGCGAAACGTCGTCGCGCGCGCACCGGTCGACGTCGGCGCCACCAGGACCGTCCTGAAGGGCAGGAACTCGTCGGCCTGGACCACGACGCAATACCGCGCCCCGCGCTGCTCGGCTCCGCGTGCGTCCCGTGGAGCCGGGAGCCTGAAGACCTCACCGCGGACCACCGTCAGTCGCGGAAGTCCGGAGCCAGCGCCGCCATGTGCTCTCGGATGAGGCGCATCTCTTCGGCGTCCTGCTCGTCCGCCCGCAGGGCCTGCACCTCGGCGTGAAGGGCGGCACGGCGCCGGCGGCGGTCCGCCGCCTCCCGGAGGGCGGTGCGAACGGCGGCGGAGTCGCTGCCGCCCTCGGCGGCGCGAACGATGCTCAGCGCATCCTCCGAGTTCTCGTCGAGGCGGACGTGCAGCGACCGGGCCACGCTTCGAGCGTAGCACGATATGTCGCACCAGAGCGGGGGTCACGCCGCGGTGACCGCTTCGCCCTCAGTTCAGCGACGGGTCCTCGGGCATCGTCGCCAGCAGCACGTACTCGCGGCCCTTGCGGCGCAGCACGGCCGACCACAGCGCCTCGGGCTCGGTGGTGAAGACGTCCGTGCGGTGCGGCGGCTCGACGATCCACGAGTCCTCCTCGAGCTCGGCCTCGAGCTGGCCGGGTCCCCAGCCGGCGTGGCCCGCGAAGATGCGGGTGCGGCGCACGGCGCCGGCGAAGCCCTCGCGCTCGGCGACGTCGGCGGGCACGAAGCCGAGGTCGTCCTCGAGCAGCAGCGCGGCCTGGCCGGGATCGTCGAACTCGGCCAGCACCATCACCGACCCGGGCTCGACCGGCCCGCCGACCCAGACCCCGTCCGCGCCCTCGGCGGCCAGCCAGTCCAGGTCGGGCACCGCCTCGGCGACCGTCGTCTCGGCCGGCCGGTTGAGCACGAGGCCCATGGCGCCGTCCTCGCCGTGCTCGGCCATGAGGACGACCGTCCGCCGGAAGTTCGGGTCCATGATCTTCGGTGAGGCGACGAGCAGGCGGCCGCGAAGCGACTCCATGGCGCCATTCTCCCCCACCGGCGCACCGGTCCATGCGCGTTGGGATGGTCAGCCGGCCGACCGCGGCAGCGCCCCCGCGGTCTGGGCGATGTCGGCCCACGGGTCGCCGTCGCGCCCCACCCGGTCGCGGATCGTGTGAAGCGTCCAGCGATCGGCCGACAGCGCGGCGTCGTCGAGCTCGGCCCAGTGCAGCGGCGCGGCCACCGGCGCGCCGGGGCGCGGGCGCGCGGCGTAGGGCGGAACGGTGGTCATCGCCCAGCCGTTGCGGTTGACGTCGACGAACAGGCGCCCTTCGCGCTTCTCCTTGCGAAAGGCGGTCGTGAGCTCGTCGGGGTTGCGGGCCACGAGCGTCTCGGCCACAGCGAGCGCGGCGTCTCGCACGCGCTCGTAGTCGTAGCGGCGGCGAATGGCCACGACGACGTGGATCCCGCGCGATCCCGTGGTCATGGCGAACGGCTCGCGGCCCGCGTCCCGCAGCACCTCGCCGAGCTCCAGCGCCGTGCGGCGGACGAGGTCGAACTCGTCCGCGCCCGACGGGTCGAGGTCCCAGACGATCCGGTCGGGGCGGTCGAGGCGGTCGGCGCGGGCGGTCGAGACGTGCGGCGTGATGCAGTTCTGGTTGGCCAGCCAGACGAGCGTGGCCGGGTCGCCGGCCAGCGCGTGGCAGACGCTGCCGCCGTGCTTGGGCACCTCCACGCGCGACACCCAGTCGGGTGCGCCGCGCGGCAGCTCCTTCTGGAAGAAGCCGCCGCCCTCGATCCCCTGGTTGAAGCGCTGCAACGACAGCGGGCGACCACGGACGTGCGGCAGCATGACCGGCGCGATGTCACGCATGTACTCGGCCAGGTCGGCCTTCGTCGTCCCATCCGGGAACAGCACCTTCGACGGGTGGGTGATCGGGACGTCGCGGTCGCCGGCACGCATGTGCGCATCCTCCCGTGTATGGCAGATGACGCGGGCCGACGGCGTGCCGATCGATCGGAGAGGGTATGGCCGCCCCCCGACCAGGAGGCCAGCATGTCCAACCTTCCGCCATCCAGCGAGCTGCCCGGCCTGCATTCGTCGCGCCCCCTCGAGCGCGACCCATGGGAGGCCGTGCTGCGCGAGGAGCTCGTCAACCTGCGCCGGCGCGCGCGTTTCGCGCGCGCCCGCCCCGGACCCACGAGCGGGGTGCGCGACGATGACCACCGTCCCGTTCGATCCGAGGTCTCCCATCGCCGCATCGCGATGACCAGAGACCTCCAGCGGCCCGGCGGGGGTGGACCACCGGGCTGATCCCGGCCTCAGCCGCCGAGCAGCGTCTGCAGCAGTCCGCCCACCGAGCGCGGATCGACCCCGTGCTCGTCCTCGAAGCGCCTGGCCTCGTCGGCGTCGGCCAGGGCGAGCACGAGCTCCTCGCGCGAGGAGCCCAGCCGGCAGGCCGAGGCGTCCAGGAGCTGGAGCGCCCGGTCCTGCAGCACGCCGGTGATGCCGCCCGTTTCCGGTGGGTCGCGCTCGGCTTCGCACGGGTCCTGGATGGCGACGGGCTCGGGCGCCAGCGAGGCGCGCAGGCCCAGGTACGCCAGGGGCGCGCCGACCACCAGCAGCGCGGCCGCCGCGAACGCGGGCGCCGCCCGGCGCCCCGGCGGCCAGGGCGCGACCACGACCGCAGCGAGCAGCGCGAACGCTCCGCTGACCAGGAACGCCTCGTCGAACGCGTCCGCGACCGCGGCGGTCAGCGTCTCGTCCGCGCGCTCGGCGAGGCGGTCGAACACGCGGCGATCCTCACCGCTGAAGCGAAGGCGCTCCCGGGCCGCGGCGCGGGCCAGGCCATCGCGGGGGTCGCGCTCGTCGACGCCCTCGAGCAGCGCGGGCGCGAGCGCCAGCTTGTCCTGCGGGTCGAGCGGGGCGTCGAGCACGAGAGCCACGCCCTGCTCACGGGCGCGCTGCGTCGCCGCGTCGAGCTGGCCCGAGACCACCGGGGCGAGCAGGGCGAGGGCGAGGGCGATCCCGGCGTGGCGCACGGCCAGCGTGCGGGCCGCGTCGTCGGCCGTGCGCTCGGGGAGCAGGCCGCCGGCCAGCGCGGTGAGCGCCATGCCCATCCCCACGCCGGCGATCGCCTGGGGCGCCACGGTCCAGGCCACGTCGGCGCCGGGCAGCCACGCGATGGCCAGCACGCCCGCTCCGACCAGCGCGCTGCCGACGGCGGCGCGCCCGGGCGCCGAGCCCCGGATTCGCGTGCCGGCCGCCGCCGCCAGCGGGATGACCGTGACCGCTGCCGCCGCGCGGAGCGGCGACACGCTCCAGCCGGCCACGAGCAGCAGCACGAGCAGGAACAGCACCGCGCTGAGGGCGGCCGACACGAGGCCGAGGGCCAGCACCGGGCGCAGCGCGAACCGCCCCCGGCGCCCGCTCGCCGGGAGGTGCTCGGGCATCGGCCCGACGAGCGCGGCCAACGCCGCCGCGCCCGCGACCGGCGCCTGGAACACGAAGATCGCCCGCCACGAGAACAGCTCGGTCAGCGCGCCGCCCAGCGCCGGGCCGATCGCGGTGCCGAGCACGGCGGCCGCCACCCACGCCCGCCGACCGGGCGTGGCGCCGCCGCCCAGCAGCGCGAAGGCGGCGACGAGGCCCGCGGCGCCGCCCAGCGCCTGCGCCGCCCGTGCCACGAGCAGCCCGGTCAGGTCGCCGGCCGCGGCGCACGCCGCGGAGGCGACGGCGAACAGCAGCAGGCCTCCCGCGCCGATCGTCCGCGCCGAGAGGGCCGCCGCCGCGCGCTCGAGCGGAACGACCGCCGCCGCCAGCACGACCGTGTAGACGCCGATGACCGCCGCGACGCCCGGCACCGAGGTGTCGAGCTCGGACAGGAGCTCGGGCAGCGCGAGCGTGACGATCGACCCGTCGGCCAGCGCCAGCCCGGCGGCACAGGCGAGCAGAAGGGAGCGGATGGACACCGACACAGTGTGCTGGAGCGCCGGCGGCCCGCGGGCCGGCGAACACGCCCGCTCAGGTTTCGGGGAGTCCCAGCCCGTCTGCGGGTAACGACGGCGGCAACCCGCCCCAATCAACCAAGGAGGCAACGCTCGTGGCCAAGACCGCGCGGGACATCATGACGCCGGACTGCCAGTGTGTCGGCGAGAACGACAGCGTGCTCGACGCCGCCAAGCGCCTGGCCGAGCTCAACGTCGGCTCGATGCCGATCTGCGGCGAGGACGACCGCCTCAAGGGCATGATCACCGACCGCGACATCGTCGTGAAGGTGCTGGCGCAGGGCAAGGACCCGGCGAGCACGAAGGCCGGAGATCTCGGTCAGGGCGACGCCGAGACGGTGACGATCGGCGCCGACGACGCGATCGACGACGCGCTGCGGACGATGATCGACCACAAGGTGCGCCGCCTGCCGGTCATCGACGGGCACCAGTGCGTCGGCATCATCAGCCAGGCCGACATCGCCACCAACATCGACGAGGAGAAGGTCGGCGACCTCGTCGAGGCGATCTCGGCCGCGCCGTAGGACCGTTGCCGCGAGCGGCCGGCCGGGTACCTCGGTGCCATGGCCGGCCGCGTCGTGATCGGCACCTCGAGCTGGGCCGACCCCGGCTTCGTCGAGGAGTGGTATCCCGACGACCTGCCCGCCCGCGATCGGCTGCCCTGGTACGCGGAGCGCTTCGAGGCCGTCGAGGTCAACTCGACCTTCTACGCGGTGCCGAGCGCGCGCGCGGTGCACTCGTGGGCGACGGTCACGCCCGACGACTTCACCTTCGACGTCAAGGTGCACCGGATGCTGAGCCGGCACGCCGCCGACCTGCGCTCGCTGCCTCCGGCGCTGCGCGAGCGGGCGACCACGAACGAGCGTGGCCGCGTGCAGTTGACGCCGCGCCTCGAGGCGGCGCTGGCCGGCGCGGTCACCGAGGCGGTGGCGCCGCTGGGCGACAAGCTCAGCACGTTCCTGCTGCAGCTCTCCCCCGCCTTCGGACCGCGCGACCGCGAGCTCGACGAGCTCGCCCCGCTGGTGGAGCGCCTGAACGCGACCGCGCCGGTGGCCATCGAGCTGCGCAACCGCTTCTGGCTGCACGAGGACCGCGCCGCGGAGACGCTGCGCTGGTACGAGGACCACCACGCGGCCTTCGTGTGCCTCGACGGGCCCGAGGGCTCGAACGCGCCGACGATCATCCCCGCGCTCGACGCGGCCACGCGCGACGACGTGGCCTACCTGCGCGCCCACGGGCGCAACCTCGAGGGCTACCTGCGCGGGCGAAAGGTGGCCGAGCGCTTCGCCTACCGCTACGGCGACGACGAGCTGGCGGAGATCGCCCGGCGCGCCGAGCACCTCGCCGAGCAGGCGTCCGAGGTGCGCGTGATGTTCAACAACAACCGCGGCAGCGACGCGCCCGTGGCCGCCCAGCGGATGCGCGAGCTGCTCGGCCAGCGGGTGCCGGCATGAGCCGCGGTCGCCAGGCGCTGCTGGACGCGATCGCCGCCGAGGTCCGCGACCACGTGCCGTGCGGCTTCGAGGTCTGCGAGCACGCGACGAACCTCGTGCCGGGCGAGGGCAGCGCCACGGCGAGCGTGGTGTTCGTGGGCGAGGCGCCGGGAGCCAGCGAGGACCGCAGCGGCCGACCGTTCGTCGGCCGCGCGGGCAAGCTGCTGGACGAGCTGCTCGAGGTGGCCGGCCTGCGGCGCGGGGACGTCTTCATCACCAACGTCGTCAAGGCGCGCCCCCCGGGCAACCGCGACCCGCGCGCCGACGAGGTGGCCCACCATCTCCCCTGGCTCGAGGCCCAGCTCGAGGTCATCGCGCCGCGGCTGCTCGTCCCGCTCGGGCGCCACGCGCTCGGGCGCTTCGTCGAGGGGGTGAAGATCACCGAGGCGCACGGACGCGTCGTGCAGCGCGACGGTCGCGACGTCTTCCCGATGTTCCATCCGGCGGCGGCGCTGCGCAACCGCGACCTGCGCGAGACGCTGTTCGCCGACGCCCGCGCGCTGCGCGAGGCGCTGTGAGGCCGGTCCGCGTCGGCTGCAGCGGCTGGCAGTACCGCAGCTGGCGCGAGGTCCTGTACCCGCCGGGCCTGCCGCAGTCGCGCTGGCTGGAGCGCTACGCCGAGAAGTTCGACACGGTCGAGGTCAACTCGACCTTCTACCGGCTGGCCTCGCGCGACGCGGTCGCCCGCTGGGTGCAGGCCACCCCGCCGGGCTTCGTGTTCGCCCTCAAGGCCAGCCGGTACCTGATCCACATGAAGAAGCTGCGCGGCCTCGATCAGGGCATCGAGCGCTTCTACGAGCGGATCGAGCCACTGGTCGGGACGCCGAAGCTCGGGCCCGTCCTGTGGCAGCTGCCGGGGTGGTTCGCCCGCGACGAAGCGGTGCTCAACGATGCGCTGAACGCGCTGCCCGAGGGCCGGCACTGCTTCGAGTTCCGCCATCCGAGCTGGTTCTGCGCGCCGGTCTACGAGCTGCTGCGCGCGCACGGCGTCGCCCTGGCCATCGGCCATCACCCGGAGCGCCCATTCCAGACCTTCGAGCTGACCGCCGACTGGACGTTCGTGCGCTTCCACCACGGCGCGCGCGGCCGGCGCGGCAACTACTCCGCGACCGAGCTCGAGGAATGGGCGCAGCGGCTGCGCGGCATGGCGCGGCGCGCGGAGGTCTTCGCGTACTTCAACAACGACTGGGAGGGCTTCGCCGTGCGCAACGCGCTCGCGCTGCGCGCGCTGCTGGACGCGCCCGATCAGCCGCGGCGCACGAGCTCGCCGCGCTCACACGCCGGCTCACACGTCCGCCCGCCAGCATCGCGGCCATGATCGAGACCACCACGCTCCACCAGCTCGCGCGCCGAGTCGACGGACCCGTCCTGCTCCCCGGCGAGGACGCCTACGAAGAGGCGCGCACGCTGTTCAACGCGATGATCGACCGCCGGCCGGCGGCGATCGTCCGGTGCACCTCGGCGGCCGACGTCGCGGCCACCGTCACCGCCGCCCGTGACGCGGGCGCCCCGCTCGCCGTGCGCGGGGGCGGGCACTCCGTGGCGGGCATGTCGCTGTGCGACGGCGGCCTGGTCGCCGACCTGCGCCCGCTCGCCGAGGCCACCGTCGATCCCGCGCGGCGCCTCGGGCGCATCGGGGGCGGCGCCACCTGGGCCACGCTGGACCGCGCCACGCAGGAGCACGGCCTGGCCACGGTCGGTGGGCGCGTGTCCTCGACCGGCGTGGCCGGCCTCACGCTCGGCGGCGGCTCGGGCTGGCTCGAGCGCCGCTTCGGCCTGGCCTGCGACGCGCTCGCGGCCGTCGAGCTGGTCACCGCCGCCGGCGAGGTCGTCAGCGCGTCGGCCGACGAGCACGCCGAGCTGTTCTGGGCGCTGCACGGGGGCGGCGGCAACTTCGGCGTGGCCACGGCGCTGACATTCCGGCTCGAGCGGGTCGGGCCGCAGGTCGTCGCCGGGCTGCTGCTGCACCGGGCCGAGGACGGCGCGGGCGCCCTGCGCCGCCTGCGCGACGTCATGCTCGACGCGCCCGACGAGCTCGGCGCCGCGTTCGCGTGGATCACCGCGCCGCCGGAGGAGGACGTGCCCGCCCACCTGCACGACGAGCGCATCGCGGTGACGCTCCTGTGCTGGTCGGGGGACGACCTCGAGGCCGGTGAGCGCCTGATCGCTCCGCTGCGGGCCCAGGCCGTCGAGGCGGACTTCGTCGACCGGGTGCCCTACGCCGACTTCCAGTGCTCGATCGACGACCCGCCGGGCTTTCGCAACTGGTGGACGGCCGAGCACCTGAGCGCGATGTCCGACGAGGCGATCGACGCGATCGCCGAGCACTCGCTGGTCATCCCCAGGGGCCCCTCGCAGACGTTCCTCGTGCCGTGGGGCGGCGCCGTCGCCCGCCAGGGCGAGGACTGGCCGCTGGCCCGCCGAGACGCCGCCTGGGTCGTGCACCCGTTCGCACTCTGGGCGGGCGCCGAGCGCGACGACGAGCACATCGCCTGGGCCCGCGGGCTGGCGAGCGCCGTTCGGCCGTTCGCCAACGGCGGCGTGTACCTCAACTTCACCGGTGACGAGGGGCCCAACCGCGTCCTGGCCGCGTTCGGCGAGCGCAACCTGCGCCGCCTGATCGACGTCAAGCTGCGCTACGACCCCGCCAACCTGTTCCGCCTGAACCACAACATCGCACCGATGCGCCCGGCGCCCGTGGCGGTCTGACCGCCACCGATCGCGCGTGGCGTTGACCGCCCCCGCAGGGTGCGGCTGACCGCCCCCATGGCCGCCCGGCTCGTGGCTAGCCTCGAGCCGTGGCGGCGCTCGCGATCCACCTCCTCGGGGCGCCGTCCGTCGCCGCGGGCGGTCGCGCCGTGGCGCCGCCGCGGGGGCGCAAGGCGTGGGCGCTGCTGGCCTACCTCCTCGCCGACGCGCGCCCCGCGCCGCGAGAGCGGCTCGCCGGGCTGCTCTTCGAGGACGCCGACGACCCGCTCGGCGCGCTGCGCTGGAACCTCAGCGAGCTGCGGCGCCTGCTCGGCGATCCAGGCGCGCTGCGCGGTCCGGTGGTCGCGCTCGAGCTGCCGCCCGGGACCTTCGTCGACGTCCGGGCGGTGCTGTCGGGCACCTGGGTCGAGGCGGCCGCGGCGCCCGGGCTGGGCCGCGAGCTGCTCGAGGGCATGGACTTCCCGACGAGCCCGTCGTTCGAGGCGTGGCTGACCAACGAGCGCCGCCACCTGCTCGCCGCCTCGCAGGCCGTCCTGCACGAGGCGGCGCTGGCGAGCCTGGCGGCCGGCGCGCCCGGCGCGGCGGCCGACCACGCCGCGTGCCTGGTGGCGGGCGACCCCTTCGACGAGCGCTCGCAGGAGCTGCTGATCCGCGCCTACGCCGCGGCCGGCGACGCCCGCAGCGCCGCGCGCCAGCTCGCCGCCTGCCGTGAGCTGTTCCGCCGCGAGCTCGGCCGGGCGCCGGGCGAGGCGGTCGCCGCCGCCGCCCGCACCCCGGCCCCGGCGCCCGCGCCCGCGCCGGCCGCGGTGAGCGATCGCGCCTCAGCGCTCGCCCAGCTCGAGGCCGGCGAGGCCGCGGTGCGCGCCGGCGCGATCGACACCGGCATCGGCTGCCTGCGGCGCGCCGCGGCGCAGGCCGACGCGGTCGGCGACCCGGCGCTGCAGGCCCGCGCGGCGCTCACGCTCGCGCTCGCCCGCTTCGATGCCGGCCGCGACGGGGCCGAGGTCGTGGCCGCCGGCCTGCACCGCGCCCTGCAGGCCGCCGGGCGCGCCGGTGACGGCGGCGTCGCGGCGCGGGCGCGCCTCGCGCTCGCCTACGTCGAGGAGCTGGCCGGGCGCTACGAGCGCGCCGAGCGCTGGCTCGAGGAGGCGGCCGTCGGCCGTCCGCCCGGCCGGCTGGCGGACGAGATCGCGATGGCCCACGCCCGTTGCCGCCTGGACCGAGGGCGCTACGCCGAGGGCCGCGCCCCGCTGCAGTCCGTGCTGGTCGGCGCCCGCGACCGCGGCGATCGCGACCTGGAGATGTGGGCGCGCATCCAGCTCGGCCGAGCCGCTCTCCTGCGGGGCGAGGTCGAGGACGCGATCGAGATGCTCGAGGACGCGGCGGCCGACGGCCGCGCCGCCGGCCTGGCCTCCTACGTGCCGCTGCCGCTCAGCTTCCTCGGCCGAGCGCTCATGCAGCGCGGCGACCATGACGCCGCGCGCGAGACGCTCGAGCACGGCCTGGCGCTCGGGACCCAGGTGCAGGACACGTGCTGGCAGGGGCTCAACCTCGCCGGGCTGGGCCTGCTCGCCGCCGCCGAGGGCGACGTCGCCACCGCGATCCCGGCGCTCGAGGAGGCGCGGCGGCTCGCAGTCCGCGGCCCCGTGACCTCGGCCTGGGTGCTGGCCCACGTCTCCGACGCGCTGTGCTCGGTGGCGGTCGAGCACCACGTCCCGCAGGCGCAGCGCTGGGTCTCGGACCTCGAGGCGCTCACGGCCCGCACCGGGATGCGCGACCTCCTGTCGCGCGCCCACCTCTACCGCCACGCGCTCGGCCAGGGCTCGGCGCTCGCCGCCGCCACGCTCGTGGCCGCGGACGTGGAGAGCCCGGCGCTCGAGCGCGCGATCGCCACGCGCAGCTCCGTCGCGGCCTGAGCCAGCCGCGCAAGGCGACGCCCCGGCGCAGCGGCGAGCGCCGGGCTGCACCGGACGCCGCGGCCGCGTGGATCTCAGCCGGAGCGACTGAGATCGCTGGTATGCTGTCGCCAAGCAACAGTTGAACCTGACAAAGGTTGACCATGCCACAGACACTGCTTCTCATCCCACTCGACGACACCGTCGTCTTCCCGACCATGGACGTCACGCTGCCCGTCGACACGGGCGGCGATGAGCGCGTCCTGCTCGTCCCCCGTCACGAGGGCGAGTACGCGGGGGTCGGCACGATCGCTCGCGTCACCCAGCGGGTGCGCCTGCCCGGCGGCGCCCACGGCGCCGTGCTGTCGGGCGAGACCCGGGCCGTCGCAGGGGCCGCCCACACCGACGGGGCCGGACGGCTGCGGGTCGAGGTCACCGAGCACCCCGACGACGTCCCCGTCGACGGCCGCACGCGTGAGCTCGAGCGCGAGTACCGCGCCACGATCGAGGAGATCCTCGAGCTGCGCGGCGACGACGGGCGCGTCTCCACGTGGCTGCGCGCGATCAGCGAGCCCGGCGCCCTGGCCGACACGTCCGGCTACGCCCCCGACCTGACCTTCGAGCAGAAGCTCTCGCTCCTGCAGACGATCGACGTGACCGACCGCCTCGAGCTCGCCCTGTCGCTCCAGCGCGAGCGGCTGGCCGAGCTGCAGGTGCGCAAGCGCATCCGCGACGACGTCGAGGAGGGCGCGGCCAAGCAGCAGCGCGAGTACGTGCTGCGCAAGCAGATGGAGTCGATCCGCCGCGAGCTCGGCGACGACGACGGCTCCTTCGTCGACGAGTACCGCACGAAGATCGCCGAGTCGGGCATGCCCGACGACGTGCGCGAGCACGCCGAGCGCGAGCTCGGCCGCCTCGAGCGCATGGGCGAGTCCGGCGGCGAGGCGTCGATGATCCGCACCTACCTGGACTGGCTGATCGCCGTGCCGTGGGGCGCGCGCTCCGACGAGCGCCTGGACCCGCAGCACACGCGCGAGGTGCTCGACTCAGACCACGCCGGGCTCGAGGACGTCAAGGACCGGATCGTCGAGTACGTCGCCGTGCGCAAGCTGCGCGAGGAGCGCGGCATCGAAGTCGACAAGCGCTCCGGCGCGATCCTCACCCTGATCGGCCCGCCCGGCACCGGCAAGACCTCGATCGGCGAGTCGATCGCCCGCGCGATGGGCCGCGAGTTCGTGCGCATGTCGCTCGGCGGCGTGCGCGACGAGGCCGAGATCCGCGGCCACCGGCGCACGTACATCGGCGCGCTCCCGGGCCGCCTGGTGCGCGCGCTGCGCGACGCGGGCACGATGAACCCCGTGATCCTCCTCGACGAGGTCGACAAGGTCGGCGCCGACTGGCGCGGTGACCCCAGCTCGGCCCTGCTCGAGGTGCTCGACCCGGCGCAGAACTCGACGTTCCGCGACCACTACCTCGACGTCGAGCTCGACCTGTCGCAGGTCGTGTTCATCGCCACGGCCAACCAGGCCGAGACGATCCCCGGCCCGCTGCTGGACCGCATGGAGGTCATCCGCTTCGACGGCTACACGGTGGCCGAGAAGGTGGCCATCGGGCGCGACTACCTGTGGCCGCGCCAGCGCGAGCGCAACGGGCTGCGGCCCGACGAGGTCGAGGTCGCCGACGACGTGCTGAACACGATCGTCGCCGAGTACACGCGCGAGGCCGGAGTCCGCCAGCTCGAGCGCGAGCTCGGGACGCTGCTGCGCAAGACCGCGACGCGCATCGCCTCCGGGGCCACGCAGGCGCCGGTGACGATCGACGTCGACCTCGTGCGCGACGCCCTCGGCCGCCAGAAGGTGTTCCAGGAGGCCGCCGCCCGCACCGCGGTGCCGGGCGTGGCCACCGGACTCGCCGTGACCGGCGTGGGCGGGGACGTGCTGTTCGTCGAGGCCAACGGGATGGCCGGCACGCGCGGCGGGCTGACCCTCACCGGGCAGCTCGGCGACGTGATGAAGGAGTCGGCGCGGATCGCGCTGACCTACGTGCGCGCGCACGCGGGCGAGCTCGGCATCGCCGAGGAGGCCTTCGACGAGCGCGAGTTCCACGTCCACGTCCCGGCCGGCGCGATCCCCAAGGACGGCCCGAGCGCGGGCGTGACGATGACCACGGCGCTGGCCTCGCTGCTCAGCGGCCGCCCGGTCCGCCACACCGTCGGCATGACCGGCGAGGTGACGCTCCAGGGCCGCGTCCTGCCGATCGGCGGCCTCAAGCAGAAGGTGCTCGCCGCCCACGCGGCGGGCCTGACCGACGTGGTCCTGCCCGAGCGCAACCGGGCCGACCTCGACGACGTCCCCGCCGACGTGCGGGAGGCCATGACCTTCCACCCGGTCATGACCGTCGGCGAGGTGCTCGAGATCGCGCTCGAGCCCGCGCGGTCCCCCGCCGTCGCCGCGTAGGCGCAGCGGGGACCGCTCATCTCCCCGGGCGCGCCCGGTCACCGGCTCCGGTGACCGGGCGCCGCTCGCTCGCCGCCGCGCCCTGCGCCCGGACTAGCATCTGCCGCAGTGGAGGACGACACTCGGTACGTGGCTCCGGGCCGCGCGGCGGCGGCCGCCGGCGCGACGCTGATCGTCGTTCTGGCCGCCGTCGACCTGATCATCGGCCAGGACGCCCTGCTGATCCCGCTGCTCGTGCTCGGGCCCCTGATGACCGCCATCAGCGCCGACACGCGCACGACGGCGCTCGTGGGCGGCGATGGCCACCTTCCTGGCGATCGCTCTCGGGGCGGCCGGCGAAGGCATCTTCGCGCCCCAGCACGTCGTGCAGGTCCTGGTCGTGATCGCCGGCAGCCTGTTCGCCGTCGCCGCCGCGATCGCGCGCTCGCGCTTCGAGGCCGCCGAGCGCACGGCCACCACCGCCCTGGGTCGGGAGCGCGAGGCGCGCATCGAGGCCAACATGGTCGCCCGCGCCAGCGAGCTGCTGGCCACCACGCTCGATCCGCAGGAGCGCCTCGGACAGGTCGTCGCGCTCGCCGTCCCGGACCTGGCCGACATCGCCACGGTCGACCTGTTCGAGGAGGACGGCTCGCTGCGCGGCGCGGCGACCGACGCGGCCGACCCCGACCTCGCCGCGAGCGCGCTCGACGCCCGGCGCCGCTGGCCGATCCGGCCCGACAGCGACCATCCCGTCGCCGTGGCCGCGCGCACCGGCCGCGCCCAGCTCGTGGCGCGCATGACTCCCCGGCACCTCGAGCAGGTGGCGACCGCTCCCGAGCATCTCGAGCACATGCGACGGCTCGGCTACGCGAGCGGCATCGCCGCCCCGCTCGTGGCCCGCGGTCGCACCCTGGGGGTGTTCACCTTCGTGCGCCAGGCGGGCCGGGAGCCCTACGACGACGACGACCTGCGCCTCGCCGTCGAGCTCGCTCGCCGGGCCGCGACCGCGCTCGACAACGCCCGGCTGTTCGCCGAGCTGAGCCGCACGGAACGCCAGCTCGAGGCGGTGCTCGGCAACCTCGCCGAGGCGGTCACCGTCCAGGCGCCCGACTTCAGCCTGATGTACGTCAACCAGGCCGCCGCGCGGCTGCTGGAGTGCCGCTCGCCCGACGAGGTGCTGCGCACCCCGATGGCCGAGATCCTCGGGCGGTTCATCGCCCTCGACGAGAACGGCGCCCCCTTCGATTACGCCGACCTGCCGGGTCGCCACGCGCTGGCCGGCGAGGCGCCAGAGCCCGTGCTGATGCGCAACATCTCGCGCGCCACCGGCGAGGAGCGCTGGATGCTGGTCAAGGCGACGCCGGTGCGCGACGTCGAGGGCAACGTCGCCATGGCCGTGAACATCATCGAGGACGTCACCGACGCGCGCCGCACGGAGTACCACCAGCGCTTCCTGGCCGGCGCGAGCAAGCTGCTGTCGTCCTCGCTCGACATGGACGCGACGCTCGAGCGCGCTGCGTGGTCGCTCGTGCCCGAGATCGCCGACTGGTGCTGGGTCGACATGCCCGACGAGCGCGGGCGGCTCGCACGCCGCGCGCTGGCGGCGGACGCCACCCGCGCCGCGGAGATCGAGACGCTCAGGGACGCGATCGAGGCCGGCGGAGCGGGTGCCGACGACCTCGGGAGCGTCCTGCGCGAGGGACGCCCGCGGCTGTTCGGGCAGGTCGACGACGCGCTGCTGCGCGCGTGGGCCGTGGACGAGGCCGCCCTGGACGGGCTGCGCCGGCGCGAGCTGCGCTCGGTCATGGTCGTCCCGCTGATGGCCGGCCCGCGGGTGGTCGGGCTGGTGACGATGGGCACCGATCGCTCGGGGCGGGTGCTCGGCGAGCGCGAGCTCGCGCTCGCCCGCGAGGTCGGGATCCGGGCCGGGATCGCCGTGGAGAACGCCCGGCTGCACGCCACCCGCACGCACATCGCCACGACGCTGCAGCGCAGCCTGCTGCCGCCCACGCTGCCGGCCGTGCCGGGCATGGCGGTCGCCGCGCGGTTCCGCGCCGCCGGCGAGTCGAGCGAGGTCGGCGGTGACTTCTACGACCTGTTCCCGATCGACGGCGGCTGGATGGTGATCATGGGCGACGTCACCGGCAAGGGACCGGAGGCGGCCGCGATCACCTCGCTGGCCCGCTACACCATGCGGACCGCGGCGGCCTACGAGCAGTCCGCCGCCGGCGTGCTGCAACGGCTCAACGCCACGCTCGTCGTCGACCCCGACCGGCGGCGCCTGTGCACGGTCGTGTGCGCGCGGATCGCGAGTCGGCCCGACGGCGTTGCGGCGATCAGCGTGGCCGGCGCCGGGCATCCGCCGCCGTTCGTGCTGCGGGACGGGCGGGCGGACACGGTGGCCCTGGCCGGTCCGCTGCTCGGCGCGTTCGAGGACGTGAGCTGGGTCGAGACCGAGCTGGAGCTCGCGCCGGGCCAGAGCATCGTGCTCTACACCGACGGCGTGACCGACACGACCAACGCGGGCGAGCGCTTCGGGGACGAGCGCCTCGGCGACGTGCTCGCGCGCGCGGCGCAGCTGTCGCCCGATGGGATCGCCACGCGCGTCGACGCGGCGCTGCTCGCCTTCGAGGCGGGCCCGCAGCGCGACGACGTTGCGCTGCTGGTCCTGCAGGCCACCGCCGGTGACGACGCGGCAGCGCTGAAACGTCCGGAGGTTGCGGCAACATCGCCACCGGGCGTTTGACGAGCCGCGCGGGCGGCGGTGTCATCCGCCACGAGCCATGCAGCGGCCGGTCCCGTTCTACTACGCCAGCGCACTATCCCGGCGTGACCTGTTCCGCCGCCGCGCGCGTCGCTGGCGGCGCGGTCGCTTCGGGCGGCGCTTCGGCCTCGCCCTGGGCACGGCCGGCCTGCTCGCCGCGACCTTCGCCGAGCGCCTCGTCGCGTAGCGGCCGTTGCCCCGCATCGTGGTGGCGGTAGAACCCGGCAGTCGCTGGTAGCAGAATTGCTACCATGCCAGTCATGGCGACCATCCCTCAGAAGGAGTTGCGCAACAACGTCGGCGAGGTTCTGCGGCGGGCACAGGCCGGCGAGGAGTTCACGGTGACCGTGGCGGGCCGGCCGGTGGCTCGGCTCGGGCCCGCCAAGCCGCGCCAGTGGGTCGGCGGAGCCCAACTTCAGCGAGTCTGGGAGGCACCGGCGCCCGAGACGCTCGAGGACGACCTCGCGGGGTTCGGGGCCGACCTCGGCGACCCCTTTGCACGGTGAGGGCGCTCCTGGACACATCGGTGCTCATCGGCACCGGGGGTCCAAGCGATATCGAGGGCGCTATCAGCTCCGCGTCTCTGGCCGAGTTGCACTTTGGGGTGCTGGTCGCCGCCGACGACCAAGAGCGCGCGCGACGGGTCCAGCGCCTCGGTGTCATCGAGTCCACCTTCGACCCACTGCCCGTCGACGCCGAGGTTGCACGTGAATGGGGGCGTCTGGCCGCCGCGGTGGCCAAGCGCGGCGGCAAGCCCCGACGGCGAGCAGTCGACCTGGCCATCGCCGCCACCGCCAACGCCCACCACGTCCCTCTCCTCACGCACAACCTCCGGGACTTCCGCATCATCGAAGACCTGGTCGACGCGCGCAGGCCCTGAACCACTCGCCGGGCCGACGGCGCCGCTCACCGCCCTGTTACGCCGCCGGGCGCCGACCGACCTCGGTCGACCGGCCGACACGAGCGCCGTGACGCGACGATGTCAGCAGCCGAACCATAGGTGTGCAGGATCTATCCATGGAACGGCTCAAATGTTGCAGAAGTACGCCGAAACGGTGCGCCGTCTCCGCTCCCGCCCGGTGCGTCCGTGGACGAGATTGGCAGCTCGACCTTTCTTGCTTGCGAACGGGAGCCGTACGACACGATGCAACTCAGCCGTCGAGACATGCTGAAGCTGGGGATCTTCAGCACCGCCGCCCTCATGCTGCCCGCCGAGCGCATCGCGCGGACCAAGTCGGCCTTCGGCGATCGCATCGCCGCGAGCAAGCTGCCCAAGCCGTTCACGGTCGGCTTCGACGTACCGCCGGAACTGCCGATCGCCAAGGCGAACCTCACCTACGACGCCTACAAGCTCGACCAGCTCGAGAAGGCCGTCGAGATCATCCCGGGCCTGAAGACCCCGATCTGGGGCTACAACGGCGTCACGCCCGGGCCGACCATCCGCGTCCGGCGCGGGCGCAAGGTCGTCGTCCGCCAGTGCAACGAGCTGCCGACCGTGCACCCACAGCTGCGCTACAAGGTCTGGACGTCGACTCACCTGCACGGGTCGGCCTCGCTGCCGCAGTACGACGGCTACGCAAGCGACATCACGAACATCCAGCAGTGGAAGGACTACCAGTACCCCAACTCCCAGGACGCGCGGACGCTCTGGTACCACGACCACGGGGTCCACCAGACGGCCACGAACGCGTACATGGGCCTGGCGGCGATGTACATCCAGCACGACGACCTCGAGCTCGGGCTGCCGATCCCGCACGGTCGCTACGACGTGCCGCTGATCCTGCGCGACGCGATGTTCACCAACAAGGGCACGCTCATCTTCGACGACAACAGCGAATCCAGCGCGTTCGGCGACGTCATCCTGGCCAACGGCAAGCCGTGGCCGGTGATGAAGGTCGAGCAGCGCAAGTACCGCTTCCGGATCCTCAACGCCTCGATCTCACGCAGCTTCCTGCTGAATCTGAGCACGGGCGACCCGATGTACGTGATCGGCACCGACGGCGGGCTGATGCCCGAGCCCGCGCCCACGACCAAGCTGCGCCATGGTCCCGCCGAGCGCTACGAGGTCGTAATCGACTTCGCCAAGTACAAGGTCGGGCAGCGCGTGATCCTGCAGAGCGGCGACCTGCCCAACAACCGCGAGGAGGCGAACACCGACAAGGTGATGGCCTTCGACATCGTCGGCGACGCCACCGACACCTCGAACAACGAGATCCCCGCGCTGCTCAATCCCAACAGCGAGGTCATGAAGCTGCAGACCTCCCAGTCGGTCAAGACCCGCAAGCTGGCCTTCGAGCGCAAGAAGAGCAACTGGACGGTCAACGGGCAGATCTGGGACGACGTCGTCAACAGCGGCTACAAGAAGGTCGTGGCCAACCCGAAGCTCAACGACGTAGAGATCTGGGAGCTCGAGAACCGCTCGGGCGGATGGTTCCACCCGGTGCACATCCACCTGATCGACTTCAAGATCCTCGACCGCAACGGCAAGCCGCCGCTCAACTACGAGAAGGGCCCGAAGGACGTCGTCTACGTCGGCGAGAACGAGACGGTGCGCGTGCTCGCCAAGTACGGCCCGCACGAGGGGCGGTACATGATCCACTGCCACAACCTCGTGCACGAGGACCACGACATGATGGTCCAGTTCCAGGTGGGCGAGAACCGCGACGACAACGACCCGCGCCTCGCGGACCCGTGCAAGGACATGCCGGATCCCGACTTCGTCGACGAGGTGCTCGAGGAGCAGCAGGAGCAGGCCGAGGAGAACGCCGCGGACGTCGCCAAGCAGCAAAAGGAGACGCTGAAGGCCGCCGAGGAGGCCGGACCACTTCCGGAGACCGGCAGTGCAAGCATGCCGACGACGACCAGCTCGAGCACCGCCAGCCCGACCACGACCGACCCGACCACGACGACCACCTCGTCGTCCGGCGGGCGGGGTCGCGGGCGCGGGCGAAGCGGACGCTGACGCGCGGCTGAGGACGGCTGGGGATCCGATGCAGATCGCGGTCCGGCGGGCCAGCGTCCGCGCCCGCCCCGCCCCGACCCCCTTGTCGCGGCCGGCGCTCGCTCTCGCCATCGCCCTGTCGCTGGCCACGGGCTGGGTCCACCTCGCCTACACCCAGTCGCACCTTGAACAATGGTGGGGCTACGGCGTGTTCTTCCTCACCGTCGGCCTCGGCCAGGGGCTGCTGGGCGCCGCCCTGCTGCGATGGAGAAACGCGCGGGTGGCGCTCGTCGGGGTCGTCGGCAACCTGGCCGTCGTGCTCATGTACGTGCTCAGCCGCACCGACGGCGTGCCGCTCGGCCCACACGCCAACGTGGCCGAGAAGGCCAAGACGGTCGACCTGCTGACGACCGCGGGCGAGATCGTCCTGATCGTCGTGCTGCTCGCGCTGCTCGGGCGCACGGCCGGCCGTATCGCGCTGAACACGATGCTCATCCTCGGGATGCTGCTCTGGGTGGGCCGGCTGACCGGGAACCTGCCATGAGTCGACCGCTGACGGCGGGCCGTCCGAGGTTCCGGCGCGACCCAGCCGCCGCGCTGCCTCGGGCGCACGCCGGGCCACGGGCGCGCGGCGCTCACCGCCGGCGCAACGCCGCCCTGGTGGCGCTGCTGGCCATGGTCGCGCTGGGCCTGCTGCTCGCGCCGCTCGTCGCCGAGCCGTTCCGGATCCCGTCGGCGTCGATGGCCCCGACGATCCAGGCCGGCGACCACGTGATCGTGGACAAGCGCGCCTACCGCGATGCGGTGCCCGAGCGGGGCGAGCTGGCCGTCTTCCACGCCCCCGGGGCCGGCGAGGTGACGCTCAAGCGGGTGATCGGCGTCCCCGGCGACCGCGTGGCCATCGAGGACGGCGTGCTCATGGTCAACGGCCGTCGCCAGCGCGAGCCCTACGCCGACCCGGCGAGCATCGACAGCGAGTTCTTCGGCCCGGTCACGGTGAGGCCCGGCACGGTCTTCGTCCTCGGCGACAACCGCGCCGACTCGGTCGACTCACGCGACTTCGGGGCCGTCCCCACCGAGCGCCTGGTCGGTCGCGTCGCCGCGCGCGTCTGGCCCCCGTCCCGCTGGGGCGGCACCGGCTGACGCCACATCCAACCCACAAGGAGCACTGACACCCAATGCCCAGCATCGGCCCGATGGAGCTTGCCATCGTCCTGGCCATCGCCCTGATCGTCCTCGGCCCCAAGCGCCTGCCCGACTTCGGCCGCCAGCTCGGAAGCGGGCTGCGCGAGTTCAAGGAGTCGGTCACCGGCGGCGCCGACCGCGCGGACGCGCGGCCCGCCGACGCGCCCGACCCGAAGGCGGTGCGCGCGGAGTAGCGCTCAGCGCCCCCGGGGGCGGGCCCGATGCGCTTAGGTATGCCGCATGAGGCTGCTCGTGTGCGGTGGCGCAGGGTTCATCGGCTCGGCGTTCGTCCGGCTGCGGACGGGCGAGCACGGCGACGACGTCGTGGTCCTCGACAAGCTGACCTACGCGGGCCGCCGCGCGAGCCTGCGCGACGTCGCGCACCACTTCGTCCACGGCGCGATCGAGGACCCGGGCGCGGTGGCCGATGCGATCGACGGCGCGGATGCGATCGTCAACTTCGCCGCCGAGACGCACGTCGACCGCTCGATCGCCGAGCCCGACGCGTTCGTGCAGACCAACGCGCGGGGCACGTACACCCTGCTGGAGGCGGCTCGCCGGCACGGCGTGCGCTACGTGCAGGTCTCGACCGACGAGGTGTACGGGTCGACCGACGAGGGATCGTTCACCGAGGAGTCGCCGCTGCGCCCGTCCTCGCCGTACAGCGCGACCAAGGCGGGGGCCGACCTGCTCGTGTCGGCCTACGTCGAGACCTACGGCGTCGAGGCGACGATCTGCCGCGGCTCGAACAGCTACGGGCCGCGACAGCATCCCGAGAAGCTCATCCCGCTGATGGTCCTCAACGCGCTGCACGGCGACCGGCTCCCGGTCTACGGCGACGGCATGAACGTCCGCAACTGGCTGCACGTCGAGGACTTCGCCCGGGGCATCGGCCACGTCCTGGCGCACGGCACGCCCGGCGAGGCCTACAACGTCGGCGGCCCCGACGAGTGCCCCAACATCGAGGTGGTGCGGCGCATCGTCGCGCTCGCGGGCGCCGATCGCTCCCTGATCGAGCACGTGACCGATCGTCCCGGCCACGACCGTCGCTACTCGCTGTCCTCCGACAAGGTCCGCGCGCTGGGCTGGGAGGCCCGCGTGCGCCTCGACGAGGGCCTGGCGAGCACGGTGGACTGGTACCGCGACAACGCCTGGTGGTGGGAGCCGATCCGCTCCGGCGAGTACCGCGCGTACTACGAGCGCCAGTACGGGCGCGCGCTCGGGGCGGGCCAGGTCCCGTAGGCCCGGATCGTGCGCAACGGAATGTGTTGCGCGCGTGCTAGTCTCGTGGCATGCCCGTGACGACCGCAGACAAGGTGGTGGCGCTGAGCAGGGACTTCGGTTCGCAGCGCCGCCTCGCCGAGCTGCTGGGTGTCAGCCCGGCGCAAGTGACGCGCTGGCGTCGTGGCCAAGGGATCGACGAGGTCAACGCGGGCCGAGTCGACCTGCTCGAGTTGGTGATGGCCAATCTGCTGCGCCTGTACGCGACGGAGGCGGCCGAGCGCTGGCTGCTGGGGGCCAACCCGAGCCTTGGAGGCCGGCGTCCACTCGATCTCATTCGCCGCGGCCAGACCGGCCCGGTGCTCGACGCGATCGCCAGCGAGCGCGCCGGCAGCTTCGCTTGAGGCTTTGGCGCGTCCTGCCGTGGGACCCGTCCGCCCCGGCCGGGGAGCCCGGCGGCGCGCTCTGGGTCCCGCGAGCGTTTCAGGGCACCGCGCGCCACGACGCGCCGGATCGTTATGGGTGCCTGTACCTGGCCGAGGACGCCGTCTCGGCGGTCGCGGAGACCTTGGCACCGTTTCGTGGGACCGGGGATGTGCGGCCCGATCTGCTCGTCCGCTCGGGCCGGCAGCTCGCTATGGCCGAGCTGCGGCTGGCCGAGAGCGCTGAGCTCGTCGATCTCGACGACCCTGGGGTCCTGGGCGCCGAGGTGCTGCGGCCCTCGATCGTGGCGACGGGGCGGCGTTCGGTCACACAGGACTACGCGATCGCGCAGTTCGAGCGCCATCCCGACGCTGCCGGCCTGCGCTGGTGGTCGACATTGGAAGCCAGCTGGATCCAAGTCACGCTGTTTGACCGAGCAATCGGCCTGCTGACCATGCACAGCGTGCAGACGCTGGCCATCGACGACGAAGCGGTGGCCGCCGCCGCGGCACACCTCGGCCTGGCGTAGGGTCGTCGCGCAGCCAGGACGGCGCCACGACGGTCACCCCGGGGGTTCCGCGCGGTGTGGCGGGTTCCGAACGCCGGTCGTCAGCGCACCGACTCGCGGCCGAGCGCGGCCGACGCCGGCGCGCTCCCGGCCCCGGCGGCGCCCGCGCGCCTCGGCTCGCGCCGCGGCGAGCCGGCCTGCACGGCGGCCAGCACGATGCCGACCCACAGCAGCGTGGCCAGCGCGACGTGCACCCAGACCGCCTCGGCCGGCAGCTCGAGCCGGTATTGCACGACCCCGATCGCACCCTGCAGCGCCATGAGCAGGCAGAGCCGCGTGAGCCGATGCTGCAGCGCTTCATCGGCGGCGCGCCGGCGGGCCAGCCACCAGGTGGCCACCGCGGCCAGGCCGAGCACGGTGGCCAGCAGCCCGTGGCGGTTGATCAGCCAGCCGAGCGTGTCGGCGCCCCGGAAGTCGAGCCGGTTGACGAGGTCACCCGTCCCCGAGCCGCCCGCGTGCGGGCCCGCCGCGGTGGCCGCCGTCCCCACCAGGATGGTCAGCGCGCCGAGCACGAACAGGCCCCACACCGCCCGGGCGGTCGTGAGGTCGGCCGCGCGCTCGGCCGACTCGAATCCAGGCCGCGCGCGCCAGACGAGCGCGCCCGAGGCCACGAGGATGACCATCGACAGCGCGTAGTGGCCCATCACGTAGCCGGGGGCCAGCCCGTACCAGACGGTCATGCCGCCGAGGATCGCCTGGGCGAGCACGCCGATCGGCAGCAGCACGCCGAGGATGGTCAGGTCGCGCCGGAACGGCACGCGGAAGAACGCGAGCAGCCCGGCGGCGGCCGCCGCGATGCCGACGAGGCTCGTCAGCATCCGGTTGCCGAACTCGATCAGCGAGTGGCTGCCGGTCTCGGCCACGAAGCGGCCGTCCTCGTAGCAGTTGGGCCAGTCCGGGCAGCCCAGGCCCGAGCCGGTGACGCGCACCGCGGTGCCGGTGAAGACGATCAGCGTCAGCGCGACGAGCGCCGCGGCGCTGGCGATGAAGTACGCGCGTGGTGAGACCTCGGGACGGAAGCGACGAAGCATGCGCGCTGCGAAGGATGCCGCATGCAGAAGGGTCGAGCGCCGTGGCGCTGGGGCGCCGCAACCTTGGCGCCGAAGCCGGGTTCGCAGGACAGGCGGGCTGCCATACTCGCCCGCTTCTCGTACGGAACGGAGGATGAGTGCTTTCGCGTGCCCGGATGACCCGTCGTATCCCCCTGGCCGCCATCGCGCTGGCCGCGGGCCTGGCCTGCGCCGCGCTCGTGCCGCCGGCGGCATCCGCCGCGAAGCTCCACAAGGGCTTCTGGGGACCGACGCAGGTCAACGGGGTCTCGCAGTTCCCGATCTACAAGGACCTGCGCGTCGACATCTACCAGACGAGCCTGCGCTGGGAGGTCGTGGCGCCGACGCGGCCGGCCAACCCACGCGATCCGGCCGACCCCGCCTATCGCTGGCCCGCGGAGCTCGACGCCACGATCAGCGAGGCGAAGAGCTACGGCATGCAGGTGCTGCTGCTCCTGCACGGGGCGCCCGCGTGGGCCAACAGCGGGCGGTCGGCGATCTTCGCGCCCGACAACCCCGCGGACTTCGCCGCCTTCGCCCGCGCGGCCACGCGGCGCTACCCCAGCGTCCGCCACTGGATGATCTGGGGCGAGCCTTCGCGCCGCTCCAACTTCCAGCCGCTCACGCCGCAGGAGCCCGACAAGCCGCTTTCGGCCGCCGCGCAGTACGCGCCGAGACGCTATGCGCGCCTGCTCGACGCGGCCTACGGGCAGATCAAGGCGCAGCGCAAGTCGAACCTCGTGATCGGCGGCAACACGTTCACCACCGGCGACATCCGCGCGCCCAACTGGGTCAGGTACATGCGGCTGCGCAACGGTCGGCCGCCGCGCATGGACCTCTACGGGCACAACCCGTTCACGTTCCGCACGCCCCGGCTCAGCAATCCACCCTCCTCACAGCAGCTGGTCGACTTCTCCGACCTCGGCCGCTTCCAGCGCGAGGTCAACCGCACCCTCGCGCGACCGCGGGGCAAGGAGAGGCTGCGCTTCTTCCTGTCGGAGTTCACGATCCCGACGGATGCGGTCGACGCCGAGTTCAACTTCCACACCACGCGCGAGGTGCAGGCGCGGTGGATCACGGCCGGGTTCAGGATCGCCAGGCAGGTCGACAGCTACGGTCTGGGCTGGATCCACCTGTACGACGGCGCGCCCCAACCGAACGGCGGCGTCACCACGCACGGCGGGCTGCTGACCTACGACGGCCAGAAGAAGCTCGGCTACCACGCGTTCAAGCGCGGCTGACCGCGGAGCGCAGGCGGTAGAGCACGTCGCGGTGTGGCCGCTCCGCCACCTCGTGGTGCGACAGCTGGGCCACCGGCTCATACCGGGGCGCCAGGAGCTCGTCGATCGCCGGACCGTCCCAGACCTCGACGAGCAGCCACGCCGGGCGGTGGCGATCGAGGTCCAGCCCGCGCAGCGCGTTGGGCTCGTAGCCCTCGAGGTCGAGGCACAGCAGGTCGATCCGCTCCACGCCGTGCTCGTCGAGGATCGCGCTGAGCGTGCGGGCCGGGACCTCGAGCTCGTAGCCGGCGATCTCCTGGCGCTGCTCGCCGAGCGCCACGTGGCGCCGGTCGTCGGCATCGCTGCCGCGCGCGCCCTCGACGACCGACATCAGGTTCGCGTAGCGCATGGCGACCGTCGCCGCGCCGTGATCGGGGGCGACCAGCGCCACCTGCTCGACGATGCTCTCGGGCCGCGCGGCGCGACAGCGGCGCGCCAGCTCGGGCACCGGCTCGATCAGCAGCCCGCGCCAGCCGCGATAGCGCGCGAACAGCAGCGTGTTGCTCTGCGTGACGCCGTCGTTGGCGCCCGCCTCGACGAAGAACCCGCCGGTCGACCGGACGTGCATGGCCAGCTTGAGGTCGAGCCCATCGGCGCCGAAGGCGCGCTCGTGGCGATGGTGGTAGCGCGGCACGGCGAGCCGACGGCGACCCGTCATGCCGCTGGTCGGCGCCCGCGCCCGCGATAGACGGTCGTGGTCCAGAAGCGCTCGGCGTACGGACCCGGGCCGGCGTGGTCCTCGCGCGTCCAGTCGGCGGGGTCGGGCAGGGCGAGCGCCGGCCCGTACCAGGGACGCTCGGCGTGATCGAGGACGAGCAGCCCGTCCGGGCGCAGCTTGCTCAGCGCGTGGCGCAGCGCCGAGGGCCGGGCCCGGCCGGCCACGAGGACGACGTCGAAGGCCTCGTCGTCGAAGCGATCGATGGCCTGCACGTAGGCCCGGAAGGAGTGGTTCACGAACGCCGGCGAGGCCGAGACGCAGCTCTCGGGGTCCGAGGGGTCGAGCCGGCGCCCGGCCGGGTCGACCTGGGGCTCGACGACCTCGAGTCGCCAGGCGTCCCGCCGCCCGGGGCGCACCGCGTCGCGCACGCTCGCCGCCCACGCGCGGTCCCACTCGATCGTCGTCAGCGCCGCGGTGCGCTCGAGCAGGTAGAGCGTCGATCCGCCCGCGCCGAACTCGCAGGCGCGCATGTCGGCACGCAGCGTGTCCTCGAGGACGCGCTGGGCGCCGAAGGTCAGCCACGGCCGGCCGTCGGCGAGCGGCGTACGCTCGGGATCGAGCGCCGCCGACCAGCGCCGGTAGTGGCGCAGGGCGGGTGCGATCGGCATCGCGTGCGCGCGCGCCTGATCGACGTAGGCGCGCATCGCGCCCAGCCGGCGCGGGCCCGTCGGGGCGACGTCCTCCACGCGCACCTCGAGCGTGGCCCCGCAGTCGAACCAGCGCACATGCTCGTGGACGACATCGATCTCGAGGACGTGATCGCCCGGCGAGGCGGGGGCATCGACCACCAGCTTGACCAGCGTTCGCGCACCCGGGACGACGGTCTCGGTGAACGGCGTGCGCGGCCCCTCGGCCACCACATCGCCGTACCTTCGCCATCGGTAGCCGAGCCGGATCGGCGGCTCCGCGTCCGGCCCCCACGGCCAGCGCTCCTCGCCCATGTTCTCGACTACGACCTCCTGCTCGCGCGTCATGCCGACCGGCATGCGGGTCACGGGGCGCACGAGCTCGATGCGCGCGCGGTAGGCGCCGTCGCCGATCGAGCGCGTGGTGTTGAACGCGTCGATGTCGGCCGCGGTGAACGACGGCACGGAGACCTCGCGTCCCGACGGTGGTGGCGACGGCGGCGCCCGCAGGACTGAGGAGATGGTGTCCCGGTCCTCCGCCGGGACCGGCTCGGTGACGAGCGACTCCCAGTCCTCGGGGGCGTAGATGGCGTTGACCGGGACGCCCTCGGCCATGTGGTCGGGGCGCAGGCGCTCGTAGACCTCGGCCTTGCGCCGGCGCGCGTCCACGTCGAGCAGCAGGAGGTCGGCGTGGTAGATCGGCAGGTCGGCCAACCGGCGCTCGCCGAGCACGATCGCGCCGTCGTGCATGAGCCCGGTGAAGCGCCAGATCCCCGGGACGTTGCGCACGAGGCGCAGCTGATAGTCGGGATGCCATGGCGGGCTGAGCAGCCAGGTCTCCGCGTCGCCGTACAGCCATCGCCGCGTGAGCCCGTAGTGCGTGGGCCGGCGATCGGCGGTCAGCTCGGGCAGCGCGTCGAGCAGAGCGCGGCTGGGGATCTCGTCGTCGTCGAGGCGTAGCAGCCAATCGGCGCTGCACTGGTGCTGCAGCCAGCCGATCATCCGGCACGGGGGCGGCGCGTACTCGAACGTCACCTGCCTGTCGGCCAGGTCGGCGCAGGCGTCGAGGACGTCGAGGTTCCCCTTGCCGTCGACGGCCAGGACGATCTCGTCGACGTACGGGCGCACGAGCGCCAGCAGGCCGTGGACGCGAGGCAGGGCGCCGCGCGTCGTCATGCAGAACGAGATGCTGGGCATAGCCGGGCGCCGTCCGCACCCTATCCGGCTGCCCGTCCCGGGCCGTCGCGGCAGGACCCCGCTCTACCCTGTGTCGCGTGGAGCACGCGCTGCCCGAGGCACTGGCCGTCCGCGCCGCAGGCGTCTCGAAGACGTTCCGGCTGCCCCACGAGCAGGTCCACACGCTGAAGGAGCGCGTCGTGCACCCGACGCGCCGCCGGCGCTTCGAGCGCCTCGAGGCCCTGAGCGAGGTGTCCTTCGAGGTGGGCCGCGGGGAGTTCTTCGGGATCGTCGGACGCAACGGAAGCGGCAAGAGCACGCTGATGAAGTGCCTGGCCGGGATCTACCGCGCCGATGCCGGCGAGATGTGGCTGCGCGGCCGGATGGCGCCGTTCATCGAGCTCGGGGTCGGCTTCAACCCCGACCTCACCGCCCGCGACAACGTCCTCATCAACGCGACGATGCTCGGGCTCACGCCGACGCAGGCGCGAGCGCGCTACGACGAGATCATCGCCTTCGCCGAGCTCGAGCAGTTCGTCGACCTCAAGCTCAAGAACTACTCGTCGGGCATGCACGTCCGCCTTGCGTTCGCCGTGATGGTGCACGTCGACGCCGACGTGCTGCTGATCGACGAGGTGCTCGCCGTCGGCGACGCCGCGTTCCAGCAGAAGTGCCACGACGCGCTGAACCGCGCCCACGACGAGGGCCGGACGATCCTGCTCGTCACCCACGACATGAGCCAGGTCCAGCGCTTCTGCAACCGCGCGCTGCTGCTCGAGCGCGGGCGCATGGTGCACATCGGGGACCCCGACGAGGTGACCGAGCGCTACCTGCAGCTGAACTTCGCCACGCGCCGCGTCCCGCGGCCGGTCGAGTCGATCGCGGCGAGCGCGGCGGCCAGCGGGGGGCAGGCGGCCGTCGTCGACCTGTGGCTGCAGGACGCCGCGGGCCGGCGCACGGACGTCCTCGAGCAGGGGCACCCGGGCGCGCTGTGCATGCGCGTGCGCTTCGGTGAGCCGGCCGGCGAGCCCGTCTTCGGCTTCGTGGTCTCCGACGATCACCACCGGCACGTGCTCGCGCTCTCGAGCGACTGGAACGGCCAGCCGACCGGGTCCTACGCGGCGGGCGAGGTCGTCGACGCGAGCGTGAGCTTCGACACCTGGCTGGCCCCGGGGCGGTACTCGGTGGTGCCGAAGGTCCTGCGCGCCGGCCCCGGTCGCTCGCCGCTGACCGCCGACGAGGCCGAGGCGCTGTCGTTCGTGGTGACCGGCACCGGCGTCAGCGGCGGGATCGTCGACATCCCGCACGCCTTCTACGTCGGCGAGCCGGAGGTCGACGTCACCGTCTCGAGGGTGACCTCGTGAGCGCCGACGCCTACCGGGTGCGCGGGCCGGCGGCCACCACCGGCGATCCGGGGCGCCTCGTGCAGCTGGCGCTCACGCTGGCCGTGACCGACTGGAAGCTGCGCTTCTTCGGCTCCGTGCTGGGCTACGTGTGGTCGCTGCTGCGCCCGCTGCTGCTGTTCGGGATCCTCTACCTCGTCTTCAGCCAGGTCGTCGCGGTCGGCGAGGGCGTGGAGAACTTCCCGCTCGCCCTGCTCGCCGGCATCGTCCTGTACTTCACGTTCAGCGAGATGACCGGCGCCGCGGTGACCTCGATGGTCGACCGCGAGACGCTCGTGCGCAAGGTGGCGTTCCCGCGGATGGCGATCCCGCTGTCGGTCGCGCTGCTGGCCTCGTTCGGCCTGCTGCTCAACCTGGTCACCGTCGCGGTGTTCGTCGCCGCGGCGGGGGTGCAGCCACGCTGGACGTGGCTGCTGCTGCCGCTGCCGATCGTCGCTCTCGTCGTCTTCGGCACCGGTGTCGGGATGCTGCTGTCCGCCCTGTACGTCCCGTTCCGAGACGTGCGCCCGATCTGGGACGTGATCTCCCAGGCGCTGTTCTACGCCACGCCGATCCTCTATCCGATAGAGCGCGTCATCGAGTACTCGGACACGCTGACCAAGGTGATGATGAGCAACCCGCTGGCCGTCCTCGTGCAGGAGTTCCGCCATCTCCTGCTCGGGCCCGACACGCCCAGCGCGGCCGAGGCGATCGGCGGCGCGGGGTGGCTGCTCGTCCCGGCGGGGATCCTCGCCGGGCTGACCGTGCTGGGCTTCGTGGTGTTCAACCGGATGGCGCCCCACGCGGCCGAGCAGCTGTGAGCGAGCCGATCCGCGTCCTGCGCGTCATCGCGCGGATGAACCTCGGCGGGCCGGCCTACCACGTCTCGCTGCTCAGCGGTCGCATGGACCAGGCGCGCTTCCCCACGCTGCTGGTCAGCGGCCGGGTCCAGTCCGGCGAGGAGTCCTCGGACGACCTGGCCCAGCGCTACGGCGCCCGGCATGTGGTGCTGGACAGCCTCACGCCCGAGCTGCGACCGCTCCAGGACCTGCGCGCCCTGCGCGAGGTGGCGCGCATCGCGCGCGGCTTCCGGCCGCATGTCATCCATACCCACACGGCGAAGGCCGGGATGATCGGACGCCTGGCCGCCGTCGCCTGCCGATCCCCACGGCCGATCGTCGTCCACACGTACCACGGGCACGTGCTCGAGGGCTACTTCAGCCGCCCGGTCTCCGGCTTCTACCGCGTGCTCGAGCAGGCGATGGCCCGGCGCAGCGATCGCCTGATCGGCGTGAGCCACGCCACGGTCGACGACCTCGTGCGCCTGCGGGTGGCGGAGCGGTCAAAGTTCACGCGTGGTGCCGCTCGGACTCGAGCTCGACCCGTTCCTCAGCCTGTCGCCCGAGCCCGGCGGGCGCCTTCCGGCGGGAGCTGGGCGTCGGGCGCGACGAGGTGCTGGCGACCTTCGTCGGCCGGCTGGTGGCGATCAAGCGCGTGGACGTCCTGCTGCGCGCGGTGTCGCGTGCCCGTGAGCAGGGCGCGCCGATCACGCTCGCGATCGTGGGCGACGGCGAGCTGCGGCCCGAGCTCGAGCGACTGGCCGCGTCGCTGGGCTGCGCGGCGCACGTCCACTTCGCCGGCTATCGACGCGATCTGACCGCGATCGTCGGCGGCACGGACGTCGCCGTCCTGACCTCCGACAACGAGGGCACGCCGGTGGCGCTGATCGAAGCGGCGGCGGGAGCACGGCCGCTGGTCGCCACGCGCGCGGGCGGCGTGGCCGACGTCGTGGTGCCCGGCGCGGGGCTGCTCGCCGACCCCGAGGACGTCGACGGCCTCGCGCGGGCGCTGCTCCGGATGAGCAGCGACGGAGCCCTGCGCCGGGCGATGGGCGCGACGGCCCGGGAGCACGTGCGCTCGCGCTACGGTCACGAGGCGCTGATCGACCGCATGACGACCCTGTACGAGCAACTCCTGCGCGAGCGCTCCAACGGCGCGGCGGCGGCCTGAGCGGGACCGCCGTTCGCGGCGAGGTCGGGGGTCGTGCCGGCGCCCTCGGACCGAGCGCCGCGCTTGCGCCGTCACGCCCGGGCGGACAGGACGCGGCCGGCGATCCAGCCACCGCCGAGCGCCGCGAGCAGTCCGATCAGGGGCAGCACATGGGCGAGGAACCGCCCGTCGTAGTCCGCGAAGAACACCATGACGAGCCCGAGGTGCAGGAACACGAGCGTCGCCGCGAGCCGGACGCCCTGGTCCCGCCAGGCGACGACGACGCCGATGAGCGCGAGCGCGTAGAGCGGGATCAGGTAGATCGCGATGACCGCGTTGCGCTTCGCCGAGTAGAACGGGCGCACGTGGGCGACCTCCGCGGCGACTCGCGCGACAGCGGTCTTCGCGCTCGCGACCGGATGGCGTCGGGCGTAGTGGGCGACATCACCCCACCCGCGAGATCTCGAGGGCTCCTCGCGCGGCATCGAGATCCGCCAATCCGCAGACGCGTAGATCACGAGCCCCGTGCGGAGCGCCCGGCCGGGGCTTGCGTCCGCTGTGCTCGCGGACAGCCCCGGCGACAACAGGACGATCGCGCCGAACACCGCGAAGACGCCGGACGCGACTGCGACGCGTCGCCAGCCGCCCACCACACGGGGCGCGACCCAGTAGACCACCGCCACCGGGATCAACATCCAGCCCTGCGGTCGGAGGCTGGCGGCGAACAGGACGAGCAGCCCGGCGACGACGAACCACCACCCGCGCCGCAGGCCCGCCCGGTGCACCGCCCAGGTCGCGATCGCCACGGCCGACGTGTAGGAGGAGTCCGTGAGGATGTAGGCGTGCCAGCCCGTGAACCGCGTGAAGTCGAGGCTCGTGACGTACAGGGCCGCGGCCGCCAGGCCGACCCACCGACCAGCCAGATGGCGCCCGAGATCGAAGAGCGCGAGCGCTGCGAGCGCGGCCATGAGCACCTGCACGACGACGACGCCGTCGAGACCCAACCTCGACGCGTCGGCGAGGGCGACGAGCGCCACATAGCCTGAGTAGATCCGCTGCCGGTAGTCGAGCCCGTCGCCGGCGAGCAGCCGGTCGGCGCCAAGCGTGTAGCGCGACGTGTCGCCGCCGAACATCACACCCTGACGGCTGGCGACGTCGGCGTTGATCAGCACGAACCCGAGCGCCACGGCGACCGCGGCGATCGGAAACGCCCAGCCGCGACCCGAGGCACCCTCCCGCTGCATCCGGCCGGAGCGTAGAGGCTCTCATCGACTCGGGAAGCATGGGCCGGCGCGACGCGGTCTGCGGGCCGGGTGGACGTGGGCGGCGCGACGCGGTCTGCGGGCCGGGTGGACGTCCGGGCTCTCGCAGGAGCCGATGGCATACTCCGCCGATGCCCGAGCGGGGTACACGTTTCGCGCGGCGCCTCGCGGCCCGCCCGGGCCCGGCCCCCGGCGTCGAGCCCGGAGTGGCGCCCCGCTATCCGGACGGCTACCTCGGGATCGCGACGTACTTCGACGACTTCGTCGACGATGAGGATCGCTGGCTCGGCAAGACGCGCGGATACCACGGATTCGTCTGCCGGATCTTCCAGGCGATCGTCCCGCCGCAGCACCGCGTGCTCGAGATCGGCAGTGGTCGCGGCGATCTCCTCGCCGCGCTCGAGCCCTCCTACGGGCTCGGCGTCGACGTCAGCTCGAAGATGGTCGAGGCCGCGCGCGCCCGCCATCCGCAGCTCGAGTTCGTGTGCGCGTCGGGCGAGACGCTCGAGCTCAGCGAGACGTTCGACTACATCGTGCTGTCGGACCTGGTCCCGTACGTCGACGACCTCCAGGCGCTGTTCAGCACGGTGGCCGCGCACTGCCATCCGCGGACCCGAGTCGTCGTCAGCACCTACAGCAACGCCTGGCGTCCGGTGCTGTCGGTCCTCGCGCGGCTCGGACTGCGGGCGCGACGGCCGATCCGCAACTGGGTGGCGCCGCGCGACCTCGCGAACCTCTTCGAGCTGGCCGGGCTCGACGTCGTCGGCCGCCGCAGCGAGCTGCTGCATGCCCGTCCGGCTTCCGCTGCTGTCGCGGCTGGCGAACGGCCTGCTCGTACGGCTGCCGGTGGTCCGGCAGCTGGCGCTGACCTCGTGGACCGTGGGGCGCCCGGCCCCCCGGAGCCCCGAGGACCTCGGGGTCACCGTCGTGGTGCCGTGCAGGAACGAGGCCGGCATGATCGCCGAGATCGCCGAGCGGATACCCGAGATGGGGCGCGCGACCGAGATCATCTTCGTGGAGGGCGGCTCCACGGACGACACGCGGGAGCGGATCCGGGAGGAGATCGCGCGCCGGCCCGAGCGCGACATGCGCCTGCTCGTGCAGACCGGCAAGGGCAAGGCGAACGCCGTCCGGGAGGCGTTCGCAGCCGCCAGGCACGAGATCCTGATGATCCTCGACGCGGATCTGACGGTCGCGCCGGAGGATCTGCCGCGCTTCTACGACGCGGTGGCCAGCGGGCGCGGCGAGATGGTCAACGGCACTCGGCTGGTCTACGGGATGGAGCCCGGCGCGATGCGCTTCCTCAACATGCTCGGCAACAAGTTCTTCGCCTCGCTCATGAGCGTGGTGCTCGGGCAGTACGTCAAGGACACGCTCTGCGGCACGAAGGCGCTCCACCGCGACGACTACCAGCGCCTCGAGCGACGCCGCCACGAGTTCGGGGAAGACGACCCGTACGGAGACTTCGACCTGCTGCTCGGGGCGTCGCTCCTGGGCCTGAAGATCGTCAACGTGCCCGTCCGCTACGGCGCACGGCGCTACGGAGAGACCAACATCCACCGCTTCTCCGAGGGAGCTCGACTCTTCCGTCTGGCCATCGCGGGCTACCGCCGCCTGTGGCTTCGCCCGATCGACGAATGACAGCCGCCGCGGACGAGTTCCTGAGCACGCTCGCAGCTCAGCGGCGCGCCTGGGACGAGCGCCCCTTCGTGCGGGAGCTCTACGGCGAGTGGTTCGGGATGATCGCCTCATGGCTGGCCCCCGGCGACGGCCCGACCGTCGAGCTCGGGTGCGGCATCGGCTCCTTCAAGGAGTTCCGGCCGGCGACGATCGCGACGGACGTGTCGAGCAGCCCGTGGACCGACGCGGTGGTCGACGCCGAGCGTCAGCCGTACGACACCGCCTCGGTGGCGAACCTCGTCGCGGTCGACGTCGTCCACCACCTTCCCCGCCCCGCACGCTGCCTTCGCGAGGTGGCGCGGGTGCTGCGCCCGGGCGGGCGCCTGGTGATGGTCGAGCCCTACTGCTCCCCGCTCTCGACGCGTCTCTATCGCGCCTTCCACCACGAGCTGACCGACCCGGCGGTGGATCCCTTCGGGGACGACGGGCATAGCAGCGACCGGCCGTTCGACTCCAATCAGGCGCTGCCGACGCTGCTCTTCTGGCGCCGGCTCGACGAGTTCGAGCGGCGCTTCCCGGAGCTCGAGGTGGTGGCGCGGGAGCGCTTCGCCCTTCTCCGCTACCCGCTGTCGGGCGGGCTCACGAAGCGCCCGCTGATCGCTCCCTCGCTCCGGCGGCCCGCCGCGGCACTGGAGCGGGCGCTCGCTCCGCTCGCGCCTCTGATGGCGTTTCGCTGCCTGGTGGCGCTCGAGCGGCGCCGACAGCCATCGGGTTCACGGCCTCGGGCGTAGACACGTCGGCCATCCGATGCGCCGAGAGACGGACGGCGGTCCACGAGCACCTGCACACGCTACGGTCAGGAGGCGCTCATCGACCGGATGACGATCCTGTACGAGCAGCTCCTGCGCGTGCGCTCACAGGGCGCAGCGACGGTTGCATGACCCAGACGTCGAACGCACACGCCCCAAGCGCATCGCCGAGCGTCCGGTCGTCCCACCGTCCCCTGGCCGCGGCCGAACGTCACCCGGTGCTCGCCGCGTTCGTCGTGGCGCTCGCCGTCCGCGTCGTCGCCGCCGTGACGATCGCCGTCGGCTGGGGCGGCTCGCTGTTCCTCGACGACGCCTCGTACTCACGCCTGGCCGAGGCGGCCGCGGACGGGACCCTCGACCGGCTCGGCTCCTATCCGGTGTGGCTCTACGAGCGGACCGCGACGCTGCTGGTCCCGGTCACGGGTCTGTACGAGGTCCTCGGTCCCGTGAAGCTGGCCGGTCAGCTGTACGTCGGCCTGCTCGGTGCGGCGACCGCGGCGCTGACCGCGCGCCTCGCGCTCGAGGTGGTCGACCGGCGCTGGGCGCTCTTCGCCGGGCTCGTCATCGCCCTGCTGCCCTCGCAGGTCCTCTGGTCCTCGATCATCATGAAGGACGCGGCGGTGTGGGCCTGTCTCAGCGGGCTGGGGCTGGTGGTCGCGCTCGCCTCGCGCAGCGCCGGGCGCCGTCTGGCCGTGCTCGCATCGGCCGCGGTGGGGCTGCTCGTGCTGCTGGGGTTCCTGCGCCTGCACACGCTCGAGGTGGCGCTCGTGGCCATCGCCCTGGCCATGCTCGTGAGCGCGCGCGAGCAGCGTCCCGTGCGCGTCGCGGGGGCGACGGTCATGCTCGTCTGCATCCCGATCGCCTTCGGGATGGGGGTCGCGGGTGCGCCGTTCGTGGCCTCCAGCTGGGACGTCGGCGATCAGCGGGCGGCGAACGCCGAGCTGGCGGAGAGCGCGGTCGCGGAGTGCCAGGCCAGTGGCCTGGCCGGTGAGCTGGCCTGCCTCCCCACCGGAGTCACCGTGGTCGCGCTGCGGCCCTGGCCGTGGGAGGCCTCGAGCGGAACCACCGGCGTGCGCCTGGCCCGCGTCGAGAGCGTCGTCTGGTATCCGCTCCTGGCCCTGGCCGTGATCGGCCTGAGCGCGGCGTGGGAACGACGGCGCGTGCTGGCGTTCCCTCTGCTCTGCGGAGCGGCCGTGCTGCTGATGTACGCGCTGACGGAGGGCAACCTCGGAACCGCGTACCGCCACAGGGGCGAGTTCGTGTGGGTCCTGGCCCTGCTCGCCGGCCTCGGGGCGCAGCGCCTCGCGCGGCGCGGGCCGCGCCACGCGCCGCGACCGGTTCACACCCCGGCGCGCGCGGAGGACTCGCCGATCGCCACGTAGTGCTCGATCGTCCGGGCCAGCCCATCCTCGAAGTCAACGGCGATCTCGTAGCCGAGGTCCTTGCGCGCCTGCGAGATGTCGGCCATCGAATGGCGTACGTCCCCGGGCCGCGAGGGCTCGTGGCCGGGCTCCAGCGGCTGTCCCAGCGCCCGGCCGATCGCCGCGACGAGCTGGTTCAGGGTGATGCGCTCGCCACAGGCGATGTTGTAGGTCCGTCCCCCGACGTCGGCCGCGGTCATGGCCAGGACATTGGCCTCGACGACGTTGTCGATGTACGTGAAGTCGCGCGACTGCTCCCCGTCGCCGTAGATCGTCGTGACGTCGCCGCGCAGCGCCGCAGTGATGAAGTTCGGGATCACCGCCGAGTACTGGGACTGGGGATCCTGGCGGGGCCCGAAGACGTTGAAGTAGCGCAGAGCCACCGTCTCGAGGCCGTAGACCGCGGCGAACGAGCGGCAGTAGCCCTCGCCGGCGAGCTTGGCCACCGCGTACGGCGAGATCGGCAGCGTCGGAAGGCCCTCGTGCTTGGGCAGGTCCGGGACCGAGCCGTACACGGACGACGACGACGCGAACACGACGCGCCGGACGCCGCTGTCGCGAGCGGCGAGCAGGACGTTGAGGGTGCCGATCACGTTGGACGCGTTGCTGGTCAGCGGATCCTGGACCGAGCGCGGCACCGAGGGCATCGCCGCCTGGTGCAGGACCATGTCGCAGCCGCGGACGGCGGCGTGCGCGCGCTCGTAGCTCTGCAGATCGCCCTCGACGAGGTCCACGTCGTCCAGGACGGGACGCAGGTTGCGACGATGTCCCGTCGTGAAGTTGTCGATGACCCGGACGCGATGACCGTCGCGCACCAGGCGCTCTACGAGGTGGGAGCCGATGAAGCCCCCTCCGCCGGTGACCAGCAGCTGCACTGAGTGGCCCGTCCTTTCGGCTTGCCTGACCGACCGGCACGATAGCCGCGACGCTCGCACTGGCCGCCCTGGCTCGAGCGCCGTCGGGTCATCCGGCCCTCGCGTTGAGCGTGAAGTGGCTCTGCGTCACGAAGGCGCCGAGCCGGTTGGCCAGGACCAGCTCTCCGGCCCGGCCGGCGCGCGTCATGGGGTTCCAGCGGATCCGCGACTCGAGGAAGCCGGCCTCGGCGAGCAGCTGGGCCCAGACCCGCGGTTGCTGGTGCAGGTGCCACTCGATGTCGGGCACGAACGGGTTGCGCACGTGCAGCAGGCCGAACAGGTTCAGGCGCGCGCAGTCGGAGACGATCATGTCGCCGCCCGGCCGGGACATCCGGCGCAGCGACGAGAACAGCCGTACGAAGGTCCGCCTGGCGGCGGGCTCGCGGGGCAACCCGGCGCAGGCCCGTTCGTCGAGGTGGTTGACGGAGTTGTGCAGGACGAGGACGTCGAAGGCCGCGGAGGCAGGCTCGAGCTCCTGGAGCGTCGTGCGGTCCAGCCGCACGTCGACCGAGCCGCCCAGGCGCTCATCGAGCCGGCGGTAGGCGGCGTCCATCGCGGGGTTCGATCCCTCCGCTCCCGGCTCGAGGCAGACCACAGCAGCTCCCCGGACGCCGGCGTAGAAGCTGATCAGGCCCGACCCGCCGCCCACGTCGAGGACGCGTCGGCCGGCGAGCGGCACGCCGTCGAACAGCCGCTGCACGTAGGTGAGGTACCGGGGAGGGTCCACCCCCGTGCCCCGCAGGGCGTCCAGGTAGCGCTCGAGCACGGGGTCCGGAGAGGGGCTCGCCGCCACGGGTCGCCAGTCTGACGATGTTCTAGCCTGGCCGCGTGCCCCAGCTCGAGGCTCGACCCCGCGACGATGCCCGGTTCGCCTTCGGCGAGAACTGGCGTGAGTTCCTCGCCGTCGTCGACGAGCGCCGCATCGCCTCAGCCCAGGCGGCGATGGCGGGCATGCTGGGCCTCGCGCGGCTCGACGGCCTGGGCTTCCTCGACGTCGGGTCGGGGAGCGGCCTGTCGTCGCTCGTCGCCACGCGGATGGGCGCCGACCGCGTCCACTCGTTCGACTACGACGAGGGGAGCGTGGCCTGCACCCGCGAGCTCAAGCGGCGCTTCATCCCGGAGGCCGAGCACTGGACGGTGGAGCGAGGCGATGCCACCGACCCGGCCTACGTGCACGCCCTCGGCCCGTGGGACGTCGTCCTCTCGTGGGGCGTGCTGCACCACACGGGCTCGATGTGGCCGGCGCTCGACACCGTCTGCGGCGCGGTGGCCGACGGCGGGCGCCTGTTCATCGCCATCTACAACGACCAGGGCTGGCGGAGCCGAGCGTGGCGCGTGGTCAAGAAGGCCTACGTCGAGGGGTCACCGGCGCGCCGCCGGGTGCTGGTCGAGGCCTGCGCGGTCCTCTTCGGGCTGCGCTCCGTGGCCGGCGCGATCGCCGCCGGAGACTCCGACGCGTTGCGGGCCGCCCTCTCCGGGCGCCGCGGGCGGGGCATGAGCGCACGCCATGATGTCGTCGACTGGGTGGGCGGGTACCCGTTCGAGGTCGCCCGGCCCGAGGAGGTCCTGAGCTTCTGCCGCCGGCGCGGCCTCGAGCTCGTCGCGCTGGACACCGTCGGCGGACGGCTGGGCTGCAACCAATACGTGTTCCGCCGTCACGGCGGCGAGGACCCGATGTGATCGTCGTCATCGACTACGGAGTCGGGAACGTCGGCTCGATTCGCAAGATGCTGCGCAAGGGCGGGTGGGACGTCACCGTGTCGGCCGATCCGGAGCTCATCGATCGCGCGACCGGGCTGATCCTGCCGGGCGTGGGCGCCTTCGACGACGCGATGGGTCGGCTCCGGGCGACGGGGCTGATCGGGCTGATCGAGCGTCGCGTCCTCGAGCAGGAGGTCCCCCTGCTGGGCATCTGCCTCGGCATGCAGATGCTGGGACGGCGAAGCGACGAGGGCACCTCGGAGGGCCTGGGCTGGATCGACGCGGAGACCGTGGCGCTCCCGGACCGACCAGGGCTCAGGGTCCCGCACATCGGCTGGAACGCGGTCACCCCCGACAACGGATGCCCGCTGTTCGACGAGACCACGGCGGACGACCGCTTCTACTTCCTGCACTCGTTCCAGATCCGCTGTCACGACCCCCAGCTGGTCGTCGCCCGCAGCGAGTACGGCGGGCAGTTCGCCTGCGCCGTGCAGCGCGGGAACATCCACGGAGTCCAGTTCCACCCCGAGAAGAGCCACGGCGCCGGGCTCCGCCTGTTGTCGAGCTTCGCGCGAGTGACATAGATGCGCGAGACGCGCGTCATCCCCTGCCTGCTGTGGCGAGACGGCGGGCTCTGCAAGACCGTTCGCTTCCGCGACCCCACGTACGTGGGCGACCCGATCAACACGGCCCGGATCTTCAACGACAAGGAGGTCGACGAGCTGGTCGTCCTCGACATCTCGGCCACCGTTGAGGGCCGGGGCCCGAGCCTGCGCGCGGTGGCGGACATCGCCGACGAGTGCTTCGCGCCGCTCTGCTACGGCGGCGGCCTGCGGTCGGTCAAGGACATCCACGACGTGCTCGCGGTCGGCGTCGAGAAGGTCGCGCTCAACGCGGTCGCCGTCGAGGCCCCCGAGGTCGTCGGGGAGGCGGCCTCCCGGTTCGGGACCCAGAGCATCGTCGTGTCGATCGACTGCCGCTCGAACGGGGGCGCCGGCTACGAGGTCGTGACGCACGGGGCCGCCCGCGCCACCGGCATCGACCCCGTGGAGCACGCGCGGGCCATGGAGGGGCGCGGCGCCGGCGAGATCCTGCTCACGTCGGTCGACCGCGAGGGAACCGGGCAGGGCTACGATGTCTCGCTGATCCGACGCGTGGCGGAGGCGGTCAACGTCCCGGTGATCGCCCACGGCGGCGCGGGGTCGGTGGCGCATCTCGCCGCCGCGGTGCGCGACGGCGGGGCGTCGGCGGTCGCGGCCGGGAGCCTGTTCGTCTTCGTCGGCCCGTACCGCGCGGTGCTCGTCACGTATCCCGAGGAGAGCGAGCTCGCGGAGAGCGTCGGATGAGGCGCAACGTGGTGACGATCCTGGGGATCGACAGCGTCCGCCACAAGACGCTGTACCAGACGCGCTGGCTCAAGGAGCACGGCTTCGAGGTCAACGTGCTCACCCTGCACCGCGACCGCGGCTCGATCGCCTCGGACCCCTCGGCGACGATCGAGGCGATCGCCGACGGGCCGGTGGCCCGCGCGCGCCAGCTCGCCCGTCACCTGCGCGCCCACCGCGGGCGGCTGCATCACGTGGAGCTGTACGTCGCCGGGCGCTTCGCGTTCGTCTACGCGGTGGTGTGCCGCCTGGCCGGCGTGCGGATCCTGGCCGTCGAGCGCGGCGACCTGCACGAGTGCCAGCGCAAGGTCTACCCGCTGGCCGTCCGCCTCTCGATCTACGCCTGCTACCGGCTCGCCCACTGCGTCTGGCTCAAGGAGCCCTACATGGAGCGTGCGTTCGCGCGCTGGCGCGTGCGCAACACGTTCCTGCTGCCCAACGCGATCCCGATCCCGGACGCCGGGGCCGCCGGCGACGGCCACCGGACGGTCGACTTCCTGTGGGTCAACCGGCTCGTGCCCGAGCGCAACCCCGAGTGGTTCGCCGAAGCGGTCGCCGAGATCGCCGGGCGGCGCCCGGTGAGCTGCGAGGTCCTCGGCTTCTCGGAGGGCGATCCGGGGCCCCGGGTGGCGGCCGTCGAGCAGGCCGTCGCGGGGGCGCTCGATGGACTGCCTTCGTGCCGCTGCGAGCCGTTCGGCGATCCCCAGCCCGCCTATCGCCGCGCGCGATTCTTCGTCCTGCCCGCCGACTTCGTGTTCGGCAACTTCGCGCTGCTCGAGGCGATGGCGCACGGGGTCGTCCCGATCGTCTCGGCCGTCGAGGGCACCGAGCGCCTGATCGACTCCGGGCGCAACGGGATCGCCGCGGCGCATGACCGGCGGGCCTTCGCCCGAGCCCTCGACGATGCGCTCGACCTCCCGGAGCCGGCGTGGCGCGAGGCGTCGAAGGCGGCGAGGCAGACGGTCGCCGAGCGCTTCTCGATCGACGCTTGGGGGCAACGGCTCCTGCAGTGCTACGAGGCGGTGGCATGAGCGCGAGCGGCCACCGGATGTGCGCGCGCTGCGTGATGGACACCTCGGATGCCGAGATCACGTTCGACGAGCGCGGCTTCTGCAACCACTGCACCTACTACGAGCGCTTCACGGCCGCCGAGGTGCTCGGCACCGAGGCCGGAGCCCGTCCACTCGCCGAGCTCGTGGGGCGGATCCGGCGCGACGGCGCGGGCGCCCCGTACGACTGCGTGATCGGGCTCAGCGGCGGCGTGGACAGCTCGTTCGTGGCGCTCGAGGTCCGGCGGCTCGGGCTGCGCCCGGTCGCCGTGCACCTGGACAACTCGTGGGACGCGGAGGTCGCGGTGCACAACATCGAGCGTGTCGTGCGCACGCTCGAGCTGGACCTGGTCACCCACGTGGTCGACTGGGCCGAGTTCCGGGACATCCAGCGGGCGTTCTTCCGGGCGTCCGTGGTCGACATCGAGATGATCACCGACCACGCGATCACCGCGCTCATGCACCGCGTCGCGCTGGAGCGCGGCATCGGGTGGATCGTGAGCGGGACGAACCACGCGACCGAGTCGATCATGCCGACGACGTGGGGTCACCGGAAATCCGACCTGCGCAACCTGAAGGCGATCCACCGTCGCTTCGGCGAGCTGCCGCTCCGCACGCTGCCCACGGCCAGCATGCTGCAGATCCAGTGGTGGCAGCGCGCTCGAGGGATCCGCTACCTGAGCCTGCTCAACTACTTCGACTACAGCCGCGGCGGGGCGATCGAGGCGCTGGAGCGAGAGCTTGGCTGGCAGAGCTACGGCGGAAAGCACTTCGAGTCGCTGTTCACCCGCTTCTACCAGGCGCACTACCTGCCCGTGAAGTTCGGGGTCGACAAGCGGCGCGCGCACCTCTCCGCGCAGATCTGCTCGGGCCAGACGACCCGCGAGCGCGCGCTGGCCGAGCTCGAGGCGCCGGTCTACCCGCCGCGCGACCTCGCCCATGACCGCGACTACCTGTTGAAGAAGCTGGGCTTCAGCGAACGCGAGTGGGCGGCGATCATGGCCGACCCGCCCCGCTCGCACCACGACTTCCCGTCCGACACCGCCTACGTCGTTCGCCTCATGCAGGCCAGGCAGCGGGTGCTGCAGGCGCTCGGTCGCCGGCCTCCTGGGCAGTCCACGGCCGCCAACCCGCGACGCCGCGCGCGGGCGTCAGGCCGGGCGGGCGCCTGACGCGACGATCGACCCGAGCGCCGCCGCCGCCTCGCTGCGGTCCGGGACGTCCGGGGACCGGAGGGATGGCGCGGCGGCGGCCGCCGCGTGCAGCGCCGCGAGGAGCTCCGCCGCCGAAGGCGCGTCGCCCGGCCCGGCCGCCCGGGCCCAGCCCGAGCGGATCGCGCGTTCGAAGTACACCTGCGCCTGGGGGCCGGTCAGGACGCTCGGCACGCCGAACGCCGTCGCTTCGATGACAGCCGCCGAGGAATGGGTGACGTGCAGCCCGACATGGCGCAGCAGGGCGTAGAGCGGCAGCTCGGTCGCCGTGTCGAGGGCGCGCACGCCCTGGCGCAGACGCGACGCGACCTCACTCGCCGAGCGCCGCTCGCGGGCGTTCATCGTCGGGTGCGCCCGGGGCCACCACCTCCACCCGGGAGGCGACGCCTGCTCCGCCCGCGCCAGCAGCTCGAGCTGGGCGGCATCCGAGAGGCCCGGCTGGAGCGTCCACAGGACGTGGACGTCGCCATCCGCGAACGCCGCGCGGACGCGCTCGTCGTAGCGCGGCACAAGCGGTGACGAGCCGTCCACCCAACTCGCCAGCCACAGGTTGCCCCCGGCCACGGCGCGATGCCCACCCGCCGAGCCTCGGGCCCAGCGGTCGATCACCTCGCGCTCCTGCTCGCTCCAGACCCAGTAGACCGAGGGGAGCAGCTCGTACCCGCCGGGCGGCAACGCGTTCCAGCGCGAGTACGCCGGGTGCAGGTCGCCCTGCCAGCCGTGCTGGAGCTCGATCGACGGGATCCCCGCCTCCCGGCAGGCGAGATGGAAGGCCATCGAGCCGACGTACGTGTCGACCACGACCCCGGCGCGCGGGCGCACCCGCGAGATGATCCGCGCCAGCCAGTCGGCGGTCAGGCGGATCTGGCGCGCGGCGACCTGCATCTCACGCTCGTCGAGCGGGGCAAGCGAGACGCCGTGGTCCGCCAGCAGCGCGCGGACGGTCGCCGCCCCGGGGAGATCGGGTGCCGGCGCCCGGCCCGCGAACAGGCGCCCCGCGATGACCAGCGCGTCCATCCGAGGCTGGACCCAGCGCGACGGCCCGTGCCTCGGGGTCCGGTAGACGTGGTGGGGATCGAGCTGCAGCGTGCTCATCCGAAGCTCGGCGGCGAGCTCCGCGAACGGCTGGCAGATCCGGTCGTACCAGCGGCCGTCGAGCGAGATCCGGCTGACGTTGTCGGCCAGCACGAGGAGGTCCGCCGGATCGCGCAATGACGCGGTGCGCGCGCGATCGCGCGCGCTCGCCGCCGCGTACCGCGCCAGCTCGCCACCGAGTCGCTCCACGCGGCGCAGCCGGCGCCGGACCGGGTTCTGCGGACCCGCCCGCGCCCGCAGCGGCGCGTTGTCCGCGTTGGCGTGCCACACGATGCGCTCGCGGACGAACGGCCAGATCCGCAGCCTCCCGACGCGCCAGTCGGCCACCGGCGCGCGCGTCTCGATCTCGTTCAGCAGCGCCAGCGTGGCCGCGGTGTCCATCAGGGAACGAGGGCGTGCTCCTCGTGCCAGACGGCGTGCTTCAGGTTCCACCCGCCCTCGTCGCGCTCCCACAGGTGCTCGCTGCGCCAGGCGTCGACGACCTCGTCGAACTGGGCGGCGGTGAGCCCGGTGTAGGCCAGGAAGTCCTCGTGGTAGCGGGCCGGGAACTCGCCGTCGTAGCGGCGCACGAGCGCGAGCGCCTCGTCACGCTCGATGTGCCCGTCGCGGACCTCGTGCGCCGCGTCCGCAGTCGCCCGGCCGATGCCGAACTTGATGAAGCCGAGGTGGTAGTGGAAGCCGTCGAGCCGGTCGTCGAGGCTCGCGTACTTGGAGTACGTGCCCTCCGAACGGCCGTCCGGGTTGGCCGAGAACCCGGTGTGCTCGGAGCAGTAGTAGTAGAGCTCCTGCGGGGTCCACTTGTGGTAGTAGCCCATGAAGTGGCACTCGACGCCGCCGGCGGCGATGCGCTCGGGCGCCGGCCCGCGGTAGACCTGCAGGTCGTGCTCACCGACGCCGTAGCGCGCCCAGTCCTCCGGCTCGACGCCCGAGAAGTAGTGCTTGACCAGGTCCTCGGACGTGTCGTGGGTGGGGCTGGTGGCGTTCTTCATGTCGCCGCCGTACTCCACCTCCCCGTTCTCGCCGTACATCACGAGCGGGATGTCGTAGTTGACCGCGCACTGGAGGGGGAAGTTCTTCTGGCCGTAGATGAACGGCTGGAACGGGTCGCCGAGGTTGACGAAGGCCAGGCGCGTCATGACCCGATGCACCTGGCCGTCGGGCGTGAAGCACACGTTGTCGATGCCCGAGTGGATCAGCGAGTCGAGGTTCCGTCGGCCGACGTCGGTGTACCAGTGCGGCGCCCAGGTGACGGTCAGGGGATGCATGCCGTAGCGGTGCTTGAGGACGTGGGCGACGTAGCCGCTGTCCTTGCCGCCGCTGCACGGCACGATCACGTCGAAGCGCCCGTCGCCGCGGCGGAAGCGGTCGCACAGCTCGCCCAGCTCGGCCTCGCGCTGCTGCCAGTCGATGACGTTGTGCTTGAACTCCGCATAGCGGCACGCCGAGCACACGCCTTCCTCGTCGAAGGTGATTCGCGGCCGCTGGTTGCTGATGACGCAGCGCGTGCAGAACCGGACCTCGCTCGGCAGCCCGTAGCGTGACTGCACGTCCACCTCGGGGCGCGCGAAGTCCGGAAAGTCGATTGGCCGCAACAAGCGTGGTCCTCCGTGCTGGTGTCGACCCGGACGCAACGCCTACCGGGCCCTGCGAGGCATGGATTGTACGGCCGAGGCCCGCCGACCCCGGCGCGACTCACCGGATCAGGCGGGGGTCTGCTGCAGCTCCGCGTTGCGCTCTGCGAGATCGTCGTAGCGGCCGACGTCAGCGACGCGCCCGTCCCGGACGATCACGATGCGGTCGCACCTGCGCACGGTCGACAGGCGGTGGGCGATCGTGATGATCGTGCGCTCCCCGCGCAGGCGGTCGAGGGCGCGGACCAGCTCGTCCTCGGTCGCATGGTCGAGCGCCGAGGTGCCCTCGTCGAAGAACAGGACAGCCGGGCGGTGGTAGAGCGCCCGGGCGATCGCCACCCGCTGGCGCTGGCCGCCCGAGATGCGGACCCCGAGCTCGCCGACCATCGCGTCGAGGCCGTCCGGAAGCGAGGCGACGAACTCCTCCAGCTGGGCCAGCGTGATCGCCTGGCCCAGCGCGTCCTCGTCGATCTCGGAGTCGTCGAGGCCCAGGGCGATGTTGCGCCTCAGCGTGTCGTCGAGCAGGAACACCGTCTGCGGCACGACACCGGCGTTGCGCTGCCAGGCCACGACGTCGGCGTGCACGTCGACGCCGTCGCAGGTCACGCGCCCCGCGGTGGGCGCATGCAGCCCGAGGATCAGGTCGACGAGCGTCGACTTGCCGCTGCCGGTCGGCCCGACGATCCCGATCGACTCGCCGCGCGCGACCTCGAGGTCGACGTCGCGCAGCGCGTCGCGATCCGCGCCGGGGTAGCGGAACGAGACCCCCTCCACGCGCAGCGCGCGCTCGAAGGGCAGCGGCGGTCCGGCGTCCGGGAGCGGTGGGGCCTCGGCCTGGATCATCGCCAGGTCGGCCATCACCTGGTCCATCGCCGCGCGACCGAACTTGAGGCTGTTGAGCTGGGCGATCGCGCGGTTGAGGCCCGGCATCACGCGCAGCGCCGCGTAGCCGAACAGGCCCAGGACGGTCACGGACTCCTGCAGCGAGCCGCCGTTGAGCGCGGTGATGCCGACGAAGCCCACGATCAGGAGCATCAGCAGCGTCTCGATGGTGATCCGTGGCACCTCGGTCAGCGCGGCGCGCCGGTACACGGCCCGTGCCAGGGCGAGCCGGCTCTCGGCGTACTTGCGCTCGAAGAAGCGCTCGCGGCCGAGCACCTTGATCTCCCGCACGCCGCTCAGGCTCTGCTGGATCCCGCGCAGGTTGTGCTCGTGCGCCTCCTGCGCGGCGACGCCGCTCGCCGCGATGTGCGGCTGGACGCTGCGCATGAGCACGAGCACGACGGGCGTCAGCACGCCGATCACGAGCAGGGTGGGGACCGGGACGGTGATCAGCAGGACGAGCAGCATGGCCAGCACCACCAGCGACTCCGACAGCAGCATGACCGTCGGCACGAAGACGAACCCCACGACCTCGAGCACGGCCTGGTAGGCGGTCCGGATCGACTCCGCGGAGTTGCGCAGGAGGTGGAACGAGTAGGGCATGCGCAGGTAGCCCATGAGCAGGCGGCGCGAGATCAGCACGCCGGCCTCGTTGGCCGTGCGGTTCTGCAGGTAGGCCTGCGCGAGCAGCACCCCCGCACGCAGCAGGAAGAAGACGACCATGACCGCGGCGATCCAGCCGATCAGCGTCGACTCGGCCGTGCCGGGGAAGCGCTCGCGCAGGTCGCCGAGGAGGGGGACGTCGAGGTCGCCGTTGGCGACGTTGAGCAGGACGTAGATCATCACCGCGGCCAGCGCCTCGAGGCCGCTGGCGAACACGGCGAGCGCGACGACCACGGCCCAGCGCCGCCGCTGTCGGTCGTCGATGAGCTCGATGAGCTCGATGAGGTTGCGGAGGGTGGTGCGCATGGGACGGCTCCGGCGCCACCGGAGGCCCCGCGAGTCTAGGCCGAAGCTCCCCGGGTCGCCGCGGACGCGGCCCGCGGATCAGCGTCGCAGGTAGTGGCGGTAGCGGTAGCGCAGCTCGACCTCGCCCGCGCCGGTCGTCGCGACCGCCAGGCCGAGCGGGTCGACCTCGATCGGTACCTCCTCGCCGTCCTGGCGGGCGCGCCAGCCCGCGAACGCGGTGAGCGGGAGCACGAGGCGCTCGTCCGGCATCGTCCGCAGGGCGACCCGGTTGGGCGCGAGCTCCACCAGCGGAAGCCGCGACCAGCGCGACGAGGACCAGGGCAGGTCGAAGACGTGCACGTCCGTGACGGGCCCGCCGAAGCGCGGCGACACCCGCAGTCCGCGCAGCACCGTGCGCGGCGTGGCCCCCCAGGCCTCGAGGTCGCGGGCGAAGGCGGGCGTGAAGGCCACGAACGTGGTCACGCCGGCGTCGATCGTCGCCCGGCGGAAGCTCGTCGCATCGGTCCCCGGGGCCATGAAGCGCGTGCACGACTCGTACAGCAGGGAGCTGCCGACCTCCGCGTAGCCCGAGTTGAACACGGGTTGGCCATCCTCGGCCAGCAGGTAGGCCAGCGCCGCGGTGGCGTAGCTGACCTCGTCGGTGACCGTTCCGACCTCGAACCCCGTCGCCCCGCCGTCCGAGGGCCGCAGGGAGGTGCCGACGCGCTCGCGGACGGCGGTGATGCGCGCCGGGGTCAGGTCGAACCCGCGCAGGAGGCCCGGCGTGGCGAGCACGAGGTGGCGCGGGACCGGGTTGGCCGCGAGCAGGAAGGCGATCGCCGACCACCAACCGGGCCGCAGCAGCACGTCCTGCAGACCGACGAAGAGCATGAACGAGATCACCGTGTACTGCGAGAACCACCAGTAGAGCTTGGTGTTGACGTACAGCGCCAGCGCGGGCAGGGCGAGCAGGACGACGTGCTCCGGCGAGCGGCCGTCGGTCGTGAGCAGGGCGACGGCGACGAAGCCCAGCCAGCCGGCCAGCTGATACGAGCTGACCAGCGACCACCGGCGCTCGAAGACGTTCAGCGCCCCGCCGCGGCCCAGGAAGCGCCCGGAGCGCAGGTAGGCGACCGCGAAGGGCGAGCAGGTGACGAGCGCGACCGCCCCGGTCAGGACCACCCCCCACAGCCCGAGCGCCTGGCCGCCGGCGAGCGTCGTCGAGACGGCGGCCAACGCCGCGACGCCCGGGTGGGTCATGGCGGTGGCGCCCAGCAGGACGCCGGCCACGACCGGCTCGCCGTGCACGCCGGCGGCCAGCGCGAGCGTGGCCAGGCCCCACGCCAGCGGCTCCCAGGTGCCCGAGTGGACGCTGAGCATCGCCCAGGTGCTCAGCAACGTGGCCACGGCCAGCAGCAGCGCCCACGCGACGGCCAGCGGCCCGGGCAACAGCCCGGCGCCGAGCAGGATCAGCGCCGCGCTGAGCCCGAGCAGCCGGCGGAACCCGAGCCGCCGGATCGCGGTCAGCGCCAGCGGCCAGCAGTGCACGGAGAGCGGCACGCCGAAGTACTCGTCGTGGGCTACGCCGCGCTCGCCGCAGCGGTCTGCGCGCCGTGCGTAGTCGAGCCAGTAGACCAGGCCCCCCGCGCCCCGGCCCGCCCCGTGCCCCACGACGTCGCGCTCGTCGCTCCGCACGAGTTGGCGCCACACCTGGCGGTAGGCGTAGACCGGCAGCTGGAGCACCATCACCGCGCTCAGCAGCGGCTGGAACAGCGGGAAGGAACCGATCACGGCGGCCGCCGGGGACTCCAGGCGATGGGCGCAGAACACGCGGATGGGCCGGCCCGCGCGCGCCCGCAGCGAGCGCAGCAGCCGCCACGTCCGCGGGTGGAGCATCCGGCGCTGGTCGACTGCGACCACCACGTCGAGCTCCGGGCGCCGGGCCAGCGCACGGGCGAGCAGGTCACCGAGATCCCCATCGCCCTCGCGCAGGAGCATCGCGGCCTCGCCGCGCCAGCCCGTGCCGAGATCGACGACGACCCGCGGCTCAGCCACGGCCGCCCCGGGACCGCTCGCGCAGTCGCAGGCGAAGCGCCGCCGTGGCGTACCCGGAGAGCATGGCCAGGAAGTTGGACTTGCTGACGCCCGCGGTCCGGGCGCGGTAGACCGCGGGCAGCTCGACCACCGACAGGCCGGCGCGCTGGGCGTAGAACAGCAGCCGGAAGAAGTAGTCGCCGTAGCCGAAGAAGATCCGGTCGAGCGGCAGGGCGATCAGCTTCTCGCGCGGCATCGTGAAGTACCCGCCGAGGTTGTCCTGCACCTGCGTGCGCAAGACGACCCGCAGCACGCGGTTGTAGTACAGGCTGGCCAGGTAGTGAGCCGTGTCCTGCATCCGGCCGCCGGCACAGAACCGCGAGCCCGACACGATGTCGAACGATCCGGCGACGGCCAGCATCGTGGGCAGCTCGTAGGGGTCGTGGGTGAAGTCGGTGTCCATCACCACGACCTGTGTGCCGCCGGCCAGCTCGACGCCGGCGCGGATCGACGTGGCCAGGCCGTGGTCGGTCGTGCGCCGCAGCGCCCGCACGCGCTCGTCGTCGGCGAAGGTCCGCTCGACCAGGTCGTACGTGCCGTCCGGGCTGTCGTCGTCGACGACGATGATCTCGTGCTCGACGTCGGCGAGCACGTCGTGCAGCGCGCGCACGAGCCGGACGATGTTGCCCGCCTCGTCGTATGTCGGCAGGACGACCGAGACCCTCACGGGCGCACGAGCGTCAGGAACAGGAGGCCGCCGTCCCGATCGCGCTCGGCGCCGCGCAGCAGCCGGCGCAGGGGCGGCACCGCCAGCCGGATCAGCGCCCGCCGCAGCGCGGAGTCGGACACCCAGCGACCGGTCCTGCCCTTGCGGATCTTGGCCGGCAGCCCGAGCGGGGCGACGAGGTCGTCCAGCAGGCACATCCGCCGCGGGCCGTACGGCTCGGCGCCGAGCACCTCGAAGCCGGCGTCGGCGGCCATGCGGCGCCAGCCGTCGACGGGGTAGGCGTGCCAGTGCCTCCAGAACCGGTTGTAGAAGCCGTGCCAGCGGTCGGCCAGGCGGTGCAGCCGCAGCCCGACGAGCACCTGCGAGACGGCCGAGTAGCGCTCGAAGCGGTCGGTCGGGACCGTGCAGTAGAAGCGCCCCCGGGAGGCGAGCAGCCGGTGCGCCTCGCGAACGACGGCCGCCGCGTCGGGGATGTGCTCGAGGACGCTGTTGGAGACGATCGTGTTGAAGCTGCCGTCCGGACGGGGCACCGCATCGCCGGCGCACCGCAGCAGCTCGCGGTGCGCGCCGAGCGCCGCCGCGCAGGCCAGCTCCCGCGGATCGGGGTCGATCCCGGTGTCGATGCCGCCGGGGAAGGCGATCGAGGCGAACAGGCCGTCGCCGCAGCCGATGTCGAGCACGGGTCGCGGCAACGGAGCATCGACGTAGTGACGGACCTCGACCGACCGCTCGATGGCCAGCGCGGCCGGGGTGAGGGCGAGGTACTCGGCGAGGACGTCGCCCTGCCCGCGATCGCGCGTCACGCCCCGGCTCGTTCGAGGGACTCGCAGACCCGCGCGATCTCCGCCTCGCTCAGCGACGGGAAGCTCGGCAGGCTGATCGCCGACGCGGCGATCGCCTCGGCCGCCGGGACGGGTCGCACGTCGCCGTAGAGCCCGATGGCCGCCGGCGCATAGAAGCCCGGGCGCGTCTCGATGCCGTCCTCGGCCATGGCCGCCATCACCGCGTCGCGGCCGGCGGGGAACGCGCGCTCGTCGAGCCGCACGGTCATCGCCCACAGGACCACCTCGGCATCGGGCGTGGCCTGCTGGAGGACGACCCCGTCGATGTCCGAAAGGGCCTCGACGTAGCGCTCGTGCAGCGTCTGGCGGGCGGCGACGATCGCCTCGCGGTGCGCGAGCTGAGCGCAGCCGAGCGCGGCCTGGAGGTTCGTGAGGCGGAAGTTGTGGCCGGGGACGCGGTGCCAGTAGCGGCGGGTGCCGTCCATCCCATGGCTGCGGTACAGCCCGAGCGCCTCGACGAGGTCGTCGTCGTCGGTGGCCACCAGCCCACCCTCGCCCGTGGTGATCGTCTTGGTCGCCTGGAAGCTGTACGCGCCGAGGTCGCCGATCGTCCCCACCTGCCGCCCGCGGCAGGAGGAGAAGAGGGCCTCGGCGGCGTCCTCGACCACGGTGATGCCGCGTCCGGCGGCGAGCTCGACGATCGGCTCGACGTCGCAGACGTTGCCGTACGTGTGCACCGGCACGATCACCTTCGTGCGCGCGCTGAGGCAGGGCTCGATCGTCTCGGCGGTCACGCACCAGGTCGCCGGATCGACATCGGCGAACACCGGCCGGGCGCCCATGAGCAGGGCCATGTTGGCGGCGGTCAGGAAGCCGAACCCTGGCAGCACGACCTCGTCGCCGGGCTCGAGCCCCAGGGCCAGGAAGGCGAGGTGGACGGCGGACGTGCAGCTGGTCACGGCGAAGGCGTGCCGGGTCCCGAGGATCTCGGCGAGCTCGCGCTCGAGCCGGTCGAGGAACGGGCCGCCGGACACCCACGTCGAGCGCAGCGCCTCGACGACGAGCTCCTCCTCCCCGCCCCAGAACTCGGGGCGGGCCCAGGGGACGTGGGTCGCCTGTGTCACGCGAGCGCCTTCCGGTAGGCCTGGAGGACGAGGTCGTGGTGCTGGATCAGGCCGGCGTCCTCGAACCCAAGGCCGCGGTAGAACGCGTTCGAGCCGACCTCGTCGCGGTTCGTGCTGACCGCGTAACGCTCGATCCCCCACGTGCGCAGCGCCTTCTCGAACCGCGCGACCAGCCGCCGTCCCGCGCCCGTCCCCTGCACCGCCGGATCGACGGCGATGGCGAGCAGCTCGGCGGCCTCGCGGTCGCCGCCGCGCCGGGGCACGTAGCGGATGGCGGCGAACGCCATGCGCCGGACACCGCGGTGGGCGAGCCGCAGGGTGCCCAGCCCGGCCAGCCGCGGCCCGCGCCGCACCAGCACGGCCAGCGCCGCCCGCCGGATGTCGGCGCAGCCCGCGAGGAAGCCGACGGTCCGCCCCTCGCGGACGGCGCGCCACACTCCCGAGCGGCGGGCGCCGGCCAGGCCGCGATAGAGCTCGGCGATGAAGCGCTCGCCCAGCAGCGGCAGGGCGCCGTGGTGGATCAGCTCGACGTGGAGGCGGGCGCAGTCGGCGAAGACCTGCGGGTCCGACCGCGCGCCCAATCGCTCGATCGTCATGTCCGGCGCTCCGCTCACAGGACGTCGTCCGCGCAGGAGCGACGGGGGGTCGGCGTGTGGATGATGGTGAGCGTCACTGCGCAGAGGTCGGGTACCGCAGGTTCCCGGGGCAGAGCCGGGCGGCTGCGCATCGTACAAACCGGGGACGGCCGCGTCGGGGGCGGCCCGGCCGGCGCCGGCTGATAGAACGGCGTGCGTGGCACCTGAGCGCGGCGTGCGGGCGGCGGTCGTCGGCGCCGGCTCGATGGGCCGGCGCCACCTGCAGGTCCTCGCGGAGCTGGGCCTCGCGGTGGTCGGCATCTGCGACCGCAGGGGCGAGGCGGCGGCGACGGCGGCCGCCGCGCATGGGCTCCCCGAGCGCGTCGTCTTCACCGACCCGGCCGCGATGCTCGACCGGGTCCGGCCGCAGTGCGTCGTCGTGGCGACCACCGCCCCGAGCCACGCCGAGCTGACGTGCATGGCCGCGCATGCGGGCGCCTCCCACGTCCTGTGCGAGAAGCCGATGGCAACCTCGCTGGCCGACTGCGACCGGATGCTCGAGACCTGCGCGGCCACCGGCACCGGACTCGCGATCAACCACCAGATGCGCTTCATGGACCAGTACCTGCGGGCGCGCGAGGTCATCGAGGACCCCGCGTTCGGGGGCTGGACGAGCATCACCGCGGTCACCGGCAACTTCGGCCTGGCCATGAACGGCACGCACTACTTCGAGCTGTTCCGGTGGATGTCCGGCGAGGCGCCGGACACCGTCACCGCGTGGCTCAGCCCCGATCGGGTGCCCAATCCGCGCGGTCCCGAGTTCGTGGACCGCGCGGGGTGCGTCCGGATCGAGACCGCCTCGGGGCGCCGCTTCTACCTCGACGCCGGCGCCGACCAGGGCCACGGGCTCCGTGTCGTCTACGCCGGGCGCGCCGGCATGCTGGTCGCGGACGAGCTGGCCGGCGCCATGTGGCTCTCCCAGCGCTCGGCGGACGATCGCGACATGCCCACCGTCCGCTACGCGATGCCGTCGACCGACGTCGCGCTGCGCTTCGCTCCCGCCACTTCGGTGGGGCCGTCGCGGGCGGTCCTGGCCGCGCTGCTGGCCGGCGAGGACCACCCCGACGGCCACGACGGCCGCAGCGCCCTGGCCACGCTGATCGCCGCGTACGTGTCGCAGGAGGGCGGCCACGTGCCGGTCAGGCCCGGCCACGACGCGCTGCCGCTGGACCGGGAGCTTCCCATTGCCTGACGCGCGCTCGCCGTGCCGGGTGGCCGTCGTCGGCGCCGGCTACACGGCCCGCGAGCACCTGCGCGCCTTCGCCGACGTGCCGGGGGTGGAGCTCGTCGGCCTGCACAGCCGGACACGGTCGCGGGCCGAGCTGCTCGCCCGCGAGTTCGGCGTTGCGGTCGTGGCCGACTCCGTCGCCGAGCTGCACGAGCGGACGGCCGCGGACGTGGTCGTCGTGTGCGTCAACGAGCTGTCGATGAACGCCGTGAGCACGGCGTGCCTGGCGTACCCGTGGCTGCCGCTGCTCGAGAAGCCGCCGGGACACGACCTCGCCGACGCGCTCGACATCCAGGCGACGGCGGCCGGCCGGACCGTGCTCGTCGCCCTCAACCGTCGCGCCTACGGCGTGACCCGCGCGGTGCTCGAGGAGCTCGAGCGCTCATCCGGCCCGCGCTTCGTGCGGGTTGCCGACCAGCAGAGCCAGGCGCGGGCCGCAGAGCTCGGCACCCCGGAGGCCGTGGTGCGCAACTACATGTACGCCAACTCGATCCACCTCGTCGACTACCTGCGCACGTTCTGCCGCGGAAGCGTGGAGTCCGTCGACAAGGTCGTCGCCTGGGATCCCGAGCAGCCCGGGGTCGTCGTCGCCCACGTCCGCTTCTCGAGCGGGGATTCCGGGCTGTACGAGGCCGTCTGGCACGCGCCGGGCCCGTGGTCGGCGTCGGTCACCGTCCCGGGACGGCGCTGGGAGCTGCGACCGCTCGAGAGCGGGGTCGCGCAGGCCCTCACGGCGGCCCCCGAGCCGATCGCGTCCGAGCAGTGGGACCGCGACTTCAAGCCCGGCTTTCGCGCGCAGGCGCAGGCCGTCGTCGAATATCGCTCGGGGGGCGCGGCACGCGTCGCGACGCTCGACGATGCGATCGAGACCATGCGGCTGATCGCCCGGATCTACGGGCTCGACGCGTGACCGGACGTCACCCCGCGGCGGGGTGACGGAGGTCGAAGAACCGCTTGCGCAGGATCCCGTCGAGGGGCTCGGTCACGAGGATGTCGCGGATCCGCGCCGACGCGCCACCGCTGCCGTACGGGGACGACGGCGGCCAGGCCGACCCCAGGGCCGCGGTGAGCGCCGCGACGATGGCGGGACGCTCCTCGGCGCAGTCCAGGACCGACGGCGCGCGCAGGCGTCCGGCCTGGCGCGAGCCGAGGTTCACCGTCGGGACGCCGACCGCCGGCGCCTCGATGATCCCGCTCGAGGAGTTCCCGACGACCGCGCCGGCCAGGGCGACGAGCGACAGGTAGCCCTGCTGGCCCAGGTTGGGGACGCAGCGCACGCGCTGGGACTGGCGCCCGGCCCAGGACGCGAACAGCTCGTCGACGAGTCTCCCCCCGGGGTCGGCGTTGGACCCGGTCACGACCACCTGGCGGTCGGGGAACTCGTCCAGCGCCGCGGTCAGCGCGGAGACCGCCGCCCCGGGCCCCGACACGTCCAGCGTCGCCGGGTGATAGGTGACGACGAGCGGCCGCTCGCCGAGCTCGAAGCCGCCGAGCCGCTCCTCGAGCGTTGCGCGGCTCAGGCGCTCGATGCGAGTGACGGCTTCGACGCCGAGGGCCCCGACGTTCCAGACGCGGGCGGGGTCCTCGCCGAGCTGGATCACCCGTTGGCGATAGGGCTCGGCCGCCGTGAAGTGCAGGTGGCTCATCTTCGTGATCGCGTGCCGGAAGGCCTCGTCGAAGGCGCCCTCGGTCGTCTCACCACCATGCAGATGGGCGATCGGGATCCGCTGCACGGTCGCGGCGGTCGCGGCGCCCAGGATCTCGTATCGATCCCCGAGGACGACCATGATCTCGGGGCGCAGGCGCTCGAGCTCGGCCGCCATCCCGGCGGTGGCCGCGCCGATCGCGCCGGCCACCGTGGTCGGCGCGTCGTCGTGGAGGTTCAACGGGACCGCCGCCGCCACCTCGAAGCCATCGCCCGCGATCTCGTCGATGGTCCCCCCGTGCGCGTCCGACAGGTGGGCGCCGGTCGCGACGACGCGCATCTCCGCGCGCGGGTCCGCGCGCAGATCGCCCATCAGCCATCGCAGGAGCCCGTATTCGGCCCGCGCGCCGGTGACGACGACGACGCGACGGCGCTTGGCACGAGTCACGGTCCGCGAGTGTATGGGTCATAGAATGCGCCGCCGAATGGCCGCGCACGGCTTCCGGATAGGCGACCGTCACCTGGGCGCCGGGGCGCCCGTCTACGTCATCGCCGAGGCGGGCGTGAACCACGGCGGCGACGTCGACCGCGCCCTCGAGCTGGTCGACGCGGCGGCCGACGCGGGCGCCGACGCCGTGAAGTTCCAGACCTTCGATCCCCAGGCCGTCGTCGTCGCCGGCGGACGACCCGCCCAGTACCAGCGCGAGCGCACGGGAACCGAGGACCAGCGCGCGATGCTCGCGGGCGTGGCGCTCGACGCCGCCGCCTTCGGGCGGATCGCCGCGCACGCGCGCGGGCGGGGCATCACCTTCCTGTCGACCCCGTTCGACGAGGGCTCGGCCGAGCTGCTCGATCGCCTCGGCGTCCAGGCGTTCAAGGTCGGGTCCGGGGAGCTGACGAACCTGCCGTTCCTGGAGGCGCTCGCCCGGCGGCGCCGGCCGATGCTCATCTCCACGGGCATGGCCGACCTCGTCGAGATCGAGGCCGCGGTCACCACGGTCCGCCGGGGCGGGGCCGAGCAGATCGCGCTGCTGCACTGCGTCTCCAGCTACCCGACGCCCGCCGAGGAGGCCAACCTGCGAGCGATCGACACGCTGCGGGAGGCGTTCGGCGACCTCGTCGTCGGCTACTCCGACCACTGCCTCGGCCTGGACGTCAGCCTCGCCGCAGTCGCGCGCGGGGCGGACATCATCGAGCGCCATGTGACCCTGGACCGCGCCGCGCCGGGGCCCGATCACGCGCTGTCGCTGACCCCCGCCGAGCTCGCCGACCTCGTCGAGCGCGTCCGGACCGTCCGCTCGGCGCTCGGCGACGGCGTCAAGGTCGCCCAGCCCAGCGAGCGCGACGTCATGGCCGTCGCCCGCCGCAGTCTCGTCGCCGCGCGCAACCTGCGCGCGGGCGACCTGGTGCGCGCCGACGACGTCACGGCCAAGCGGCCGGCCGGCGGCCTGGCCCCCGCCCGGCTGCCTGGGCTCGTCGGCCGGCGGCTGGCGTGCGACGTGCCGGCCGACAGGGCGCTCTCCGAGCAGCACCTGGTGCCGGAGGCCTAGTGCCGCTCCCGGCGCCGTGGCAGGCGAAGGACCACTAGCGTGCGCGTGGTGCTGGTCGGCGCCGGCGGTCACGCGCGCTCGATCCTGGCGGCGCTCGCCGGCGGCGCGCTGGAGCCCGTGGCCTGCACGGACCCGCGGGCGCAGCTCCACGGCACGCGGATCGACGGCGTGCCCGTGGTCGGTGGTGACGAACGCCTCCCGGCGCTCCTGGACGATGGTGTGCAGGGCGCGGTGATCGCGGTCGGCGCCATCGGCGACAACGTCCCGCGCGCGGAGCTGTACGAGCACGTGGCCGGGCTCGGCTTCGCCCTGCCCGTCGTTCGCTCGCCCTCCGCCATCGTGGCGCCGACCGCCGAGGTCGGCCCCGGGAGCGTGCTCCTGGCCGGCGCGATCGTCGGTCCGGGAGCGAGGATCGGTCGCAACGCGATCGTCAACACGAGGGCGGTTGTCGAGCACGACTGCGTGATCGGCGATCACGTGCACGTGGCCAGCGGCGCGGTCCTGGGGGGCGGCGTGACGGTCGGTCGCGCCGCGCACGTGGGGCTCGGAGCCGCCGTCCGCCAGGGGATCGGGATCGGCGCGGGCGCGCTGGTCGGCGTCGGCGCCGCCGTCGTCGCCGACGTCCCCGAGGGCGCGATCGTCGTCGGCGTTCCCGCGCGGAGCCGGGCCAAAGACCTCGACTACAGTGTGCGCGATGGACGCTGAGCGGTTCGAAAAGCTCCTGCTGCGCCCGGGTGTCACCGTGCGCCAGGCGGTCGTCGCGATCGACGCCGGCGCCGTGGAGATCGCGCTCGTCGTCGACGAGCAGCGCCGCCTCCTGGGAACCGTGAGCGACGGCGACGTTCGCCGCGCGCTGCTCCGCGGGGCGACGTTCGCCGACCCGCTCGACGACGTGATCCATCGGACGCCGATCACGGCCCCGGTCGGCACGGACCCCGCCGCGCTGCTGCGCACCATGACCGAGCACGCCATCGAGCAGATCCCGCTGCTCGACGACGACGGGCGCGTCATCGACGTGGCCTTCATCCACGACGTCGTCCAGTCCGAGGGCCAGCGGGACCGTCCGCGGGTGGTGCTCATGGCGGGCGGCGAGGGACTGCGGCTGCGTCCGCTCACCGACAGCACGCCGAAGCCGATGCTCCCCGTGGGCGACGCGGAGCGCCCGCTGCTCGAGACGACGCTCGCCCAGATCTCCGAGGCCGGCTTTCGCCGTGTCCTCCTGGCCGTCAACTACAGGGCGCAGGCGATCGAGCAGCACTTCGGGTCGGGCACGGAGCTGGGGCTGGACATCCGCTACGTGCGCGAACCTTTCGCCCTCGGCTCGGCCGGCGCGCTGATGCTCGCCCGGGACGAGCTGCACGAGCCATTCATCGTCATGAACGCCGACCTGCTCACGAACCTCAACCTGGGAGCGCTCTTCCGCTTCCACGCGGAGGAGCAGAACACGATCACCGTGGGCGTCCGGCGCTACGCGCTCGAAGTGCCCTTCGGTGTCGTCGAGGTCGAGGGAACGCGGGTCACCGGCCTGCGCGAGAAGCCGACGCTGGGGTTCTTCGTGAACGCCGGCGTCTACGCGGTCAACCCCGACGCCGTCGCGATGATGCCCGACGAGCCCTCGCGCTTCCACATGACCGACCTGACCGACGGGGCGCCCTAACCACGACCAGTCGTGTTCGAATGCCCGTCCAGGGCCTTCAGCACGACCGGTCGTGCTGAGGAAGGGCGTCCAGCGCAGCCGGTTGCGCTCAGGCCAAGTCGAGCCGGTGCGGGCCGCGCTCCTGTCAGACGTTTGTGCCGAGGATCATCCCGCCGGAGACGCCCAGTGTCTCGCCGGTGATGTAGCGACGCCTCGGGGGAGGCGAGGAAGGCGACGGCGGCGGCGACCTCCTCGGGCTGCCCGAGGCGCCGGAGCGAGCATGCCCGCGGGTGATGATCTCGATGGCCGGGGGTCCATTTCGGCGCGCAGCGGCGTCTCGATCGGCCCGGGGGCGACGGCGTTGACGGTGATGCCGTAGCGGGCGTTCTCGCGGGCGATCGACTTGGTGAAGGCGATGACCCCGCCCTTGGTGGCGGCGTAGACGGCGTTGGTCTTGCCGCCCATCCGCCCGGCCTCCGAGGCGATGTTGACGATGCGGCCGTAGCCCGCCTGCTGCATGGCCGGCAGTGCCGCCTGGGTGCAGGCGAAGACGCCCTCCAGGTTGACGGCGAGAGCCGTCGCCACCGCTCGGGGGTGACATCGGTGAACCAACCGATGTCGGTGATCGCCGGCATTGTTGACGAGGATGTCGAGCGGGGCGGCGCCCCCGACGGCGGTCAGGGCCGACTCCGGGTCGGCCACGTCCAGGTGCACGGCCTGGGCGCCGATGTCCTTGGCGTGGCCTCGGCTGCCTCGAGGTTGAGGTCGCCGATGACACCTCGGCGCCGTCGGCAGCCAGCCGGGCGGCGACGGCTGCGCCGATCCCTGACGCCCCGCCGGTGACGAACGCCCGCCGTCCAGCCTGGCTCATCGCACCCTCCCAATCACCGTGGCGGGAAACCTAGTGCCTCCGCGAATCTCGAGCTTCAGTTCTGGGCGATTTGTGCCGATAGCTCCCCTGTGATGAAGACGATCCCGTTCACCACCACCGACTCCAGCCCGACACCGTGGCCACCATCGCCGACCTCGTCGTCGACCCCGACCGATGCGAGGGCGCCGTCCTCTTCCACCAGAACCGCCGGGTGATGTGCTTCCCCGCCGGCCACCAGCCGTTCCTGGCCCGCAGCCGGGCCAAGGAGCTGGCCACCGTCGAGCTCTACCCCCCCCTCGGGTCCGTGAAACTGAACTGACGCCGTCCAGCTGCATACTGGGCTGATGCGAAGGGTTCTCCTGGTGGCGCCGGCCCTGGCGCTGGTGGCGGCTCTGGCGGCGGTGTTCCTGCCGGTCCAGCACACAGTCGTCTCCCAGTCCGGTCCGGGCCCCCTGCACACCATGGAACTCGAGGTGGACTACCGCAGCCTCCTCCAGACGGAGGGCGCCTTGATCCTGGTGGCCGCCGGCCTCCCCGTCCTGGTCGCTCTGCTGCCGCTCGCCTTCGCCGCCACGCGCCACGCCCGCCGAGTCGAGGTCGGCTCCGCCGTGCTGCTCACCGTCTTCGTGGTCCTCGCCGGATTTTCGATCGGGTTCTTCTACCTTCCGGCCGCGCTGGCCGCCATCCTGATCGCCCGACGGTCCTCAGCGCCCAGGCCGGCCTGACCAGCGACCATTCGGTCGCAATCCCGTCAGGTGCCGCCTCGGACAGGCTCGGGATCCTCGTCGCCGTCCTCCGCCTCTCCTACATCCTGTGTCTTCGATCGATCGGCCGGAGGC
>CAWBBQ010000006.1:0-6976 GCA_963787065.1 uncultured Actinomycetes bacterium | reverse complement strand
GCGGCACCGTGTCTGCTGGACCTTGGGCTAGTTGATCATCACGGTCGGCGCGCCGGGGCCGGTGATCGTGCCCCCGTGCGCCGTGCTGTCGCCCACGCGGGCGGCGGGCTTCTTGCCGATCATGACCTTCGTCGAGCCCATGACGATGGTGGCGGGCGGACCGACGCAGGTGCACATGTCGCCGACGACGGCGGCCGGCATCTTCGCGATCAGCACGGTCGGGACGCCGGGGCCGATGATCGGGCCGCCGACGTGCGGGATCGGCGGGGTGCCGGGCGTCTGCATGGGGCAGACGTGCATGTCTCCGATACGGGCGGCGGGTGGCATGGCGCGATTGTCTCCTACTTCAGACGATGGTTGCAACCGTGCCGCCGTCGACCGCCCAGGCGGCGCCGGTCACCATCGAGGCGCGCTCGGAGCAGAGGAAGACGACGACGCTCGCGATCTCCTCCTCGGTCGCGAGCCGGCCGAGCGGGATCTTGGCCGCCTGCGCCTCCAGCGCCTCCTCCTTGGTCATGCCCTTCGCGGCGGCCGTCTGGTCGGCCAGGCCGCCCTCACCGACCCACAGGGAGGACGCCACCGCGCCGGGGGCGACGGCGTTGACGAGCACGCCCTTGTCGGCCCAGGTGTCGGCGAACACGCGCGACAGCGAGAGCTGGGCGGCCTTGGTGACGGAGTAGGCGGCGTTGGTCAGCGACGGCCGCTTGCCCGCCGACGAGGCGACGTTGACGATCCGGCCCCAGCCGCGCTCGGCCATCGCCGGGGCGAAGGCGCGCATGAGCCGCATCGAGGCCATCACGTGCAGCTCCCACTGCCCCTGCCAGTCCTCGTCGGTGAGCTCGTCGAGCGAGCGCGCGAAGCTCGTGCCGGCGTTGTTGACGAGGATGTCCGGCGCGCTGCCGCCGAGCGCCGCCAGGATCCGCGACGGCGCTTCGGGATCGGTGACGTCGATCCCCTCCGAGCGCGAGACGGCGAGCACGCGCACGCCCTCCTGCTCGAGCATGCCCGCGGCCACGGCGCCGATGCCGCGGCTCGCGCCGGTGACGACCGCCGTGCGGCCCGTTATCCCGAGGTCCATGCGGGCATGATGCCCGGATGACCGCGCATACCGTCTACCGGACCTTCAACACCGACCGCCGCCGCGAGTTCGTGCGGATCACCGACGACGTGGCCGGGGCGGTCGCCGACTCCGGCATCCGCGAGGGGATGGTGCTCGTGTGCGCGATGCACATCACCGCCGGCGTCTGGATCAACGACGACGAGCCCGGCATCCTCGAGGACACGCTCGAGTGGCTCGACAAGCTCGCGCCGCCGAGCTGGAAGGAGCCGGCCAACGAGGTCGCGCGCGACCTCGGCCCCGACCCCGGCGACTTCCGCCACCACCGCGGCAACGGCGAGGACAACGGGGACGCGCACTGGAAGAACCTGCTCGTCCACCACCAGGTGATCGTCCCGGTGACGGACGGCAAGCTCGACCTCGGCCCGTGGCAGGCCATCTTCTACGCCGAGTTCGACGGCGGCCGCGACAAGCGGCTCGTCATCAAGGTGCTCGGCGAATGACTACTTGCGGACCTTCACGGTCATGCGCATCTCCTCGTGCAGCGTGCACACGATCCGGTACGTGCCCGGCACGGTCAGCTTGCGCTTGAACGAGTAGTCCGTCGAGGCCGACTCCGAGTGGAACTTCTTCACGCCCTTGGGGCCCTTGCGCAGCTTGACGTCGTGGACGTCGCCGCCCTGGTCGAACCCGGGCCAGCGCCACGTCACGCTCGTGCCCCGCTTCACCTTCAGCGTCGTCGGCGCGTAGTAGTTGTCGCCGAGGGTGACGGTCTTCTTCGCCGCGCCCTGCGCCGGCACCGCGCTGATGAGCGCGGCGCCGGCGAGGACGGCGATCAGTGCCCTTCCCCTCACTCGAACACCTCGAGCGGCGTGTAGCCCTTCTTCGCCGGGTGCTCGTGCTTGACCCACCCGTTGAGCGCGTTCTCGCCGGTGAAGGCGAGCATCCCGTCCTGGACCGACTTGCTGAACGCGTTCGGTCCGCCGCAACCCGCGAACGTCGAGCGGTCCGCCGGGAACGTGGAGTTCACGCCGTCGAGCGAGAAGCAGTTGTCGCTGCCGTTGCCGTCGTACATCAGGTCGTTGCCGTTGGCGTCGGTGCCGCCCAGGCCGAACTGGTTGTTGCGCACGATGTTGCGCTCGAGGCTGCGGGCCTCGGGGTGCTCGGCCAGCAGGATGCCCTCGATCGCCGCGACGCCGGCCAGGAAGTTGCCGTGGATGCGGTTGTTCTCGATCCGGTTGCCGCGACCGCCGAGCAGCAGGACGCCGGTGCCGACCGGGACGAGCGCCGCGGTGGTGTCCCTCCGGACCGCGAACGGCGGCTTGCCCTGGTGGTAGTTGAAGTTGTTCCAGAAGATGTCGTTGTCGATGATCACGTTGTCCTCGGGGGGCGGGAACTTCTCCGAGTCCAGCGCGTTCGGCACGATGCCCGCCGCGTTGTTGTAGAAGCGGCTCTTCGTGATCGTCACGTAGCGCATGTTGGTGGCGCTGAAGCCCAGCGGGCTGCCCCAGCCCGAGACGTTGGAGACGAGCGTGCGCACCGGCTTCGCCTGCGGCGGGGTCTGGCCGATGTAGAACGCCCCGTCGTTGACGTAGTAGGCCTCCGAGTTGAGGATCCGGCCCCCGACGGTGTTGAACGCGTACAGGCCGTAGACGCCCGTGCGGCGCGCGATCAGGTGGTTCATCGTGTAGCCCCTGAGGTTCGTGAAGAAGAACCCGTTGGACTTGTAGTCGCGCGTCATGAACCCGTTGACGGTGACCTCGTTGGCGGCGTTCACGTGGAACCCGTTCTGCATGCTCCCGCGCGCACGGAGGAGGACCTTCTTCGGGCTGGGCGGGGTTGCCGATCAGCCGCAGGTAGCGCTTCTTCTTGCCGTTGATCTTCACGGCCTCGCGATAGACGCCGTTGCGCACGCGGATCGTGTCCCCGGCGCGGGCCTTGTTGACGGCCTTCTGGATCGTCCGGAAGTCGCAGCGGGCGGGCGGGATCGATTCCTGCAGACCGTGTAGGTCTTGTGCGGGCCCTTGGGCTTGGACTGGACCGGGCCCGGCTGCTGCGGCTTCGGATACGTCTGGGCGCTCGCGGCGGCGGGCGCGAGCAGTGCGGCCGCCGCCAGAGCGGCGAGCAGAATGCGCATACCTCTCCTCAGTGTCAAGGGTCGACGACGTACCAGCCGGCCATGCCCGCGTCCTGATGCGAGAAGACGTGGCAGTGGTAGAGCCAGCGACCTGGGTTGTCCTCGACGAAGCGGGCCGTGACGCACTCGTTCGGGCCCATCGCCGGGTTGTCGGTGAACGTCCCCGCCGGATCTCGCCAGCGGTGGCCGTGGATGTGGAACGTGTGGAAGTTGGAGTCCATGCCGAACGCGTGGATCTCGACGTCCTCGCCGACGCGCGCGGTCAGGGTCGGCGTGTTGCCGGCGTAGGCACGCCCGTTGATGCAGTGGAGGTTCGCCGGCAGCCGGGTGACCGGCGGCGGCAGCTGGTGGGCGAACAGCGTGTAGAGGCGGTCGGGCGGCTTCGCGCCCTTGGGGCGCACGATGATCGCGCCGAACAGGCCCCGGAACGTGTTGAGCGTGTGGTTGGGCCCGTGGTCGTGGTACGGCCAGGCGCCGACCGACTCGGGCGTGCACTCCCACTGGTAGGTGAACGACTCGCCCGGCGCGATGAAGCCGCCCGCGCGCGTGTACTCGCCCATGTAGGCGCCGTCGTACTCCGGGTCGTACTTGACGCCGTGCGGGTGCATCGTCACCGCCTGGTTCAGCTTGCGGTCGGCGTTGCGGAAGTGCACGACGAGCACGTCGCCGACCTCGGCGGTCAGCGTGGGGCCGGGGATCGTCGGATGCGCCGCCGCATAGCCGGCGAACCCGGGCGTCATCAGGCGGTAGACGAACGCCGTGTAGGCGTTCTTGCCGGGGAGGCTGCGGTTGTGCCAGTCGTCGTGGCGCGTCGGCGTGATCGCCCAGCGCGCGGTCTCGGCCTGGACCCAGTACTCGCGCCGGACCCCGCCCGGGAGCCGGCTGGATCTGCGGCACGGCCTGGGCGGCCGCGGCACGCGGGCGGCGCACTCCGCGCGGCCGCCGCATCGGCCTTCCGGAGCCCGCCCGGCGTCGAGACGTCGACCTCCTTGCCCCCGATCGTGCACAGCAGCGCGGCTCCGCCTGCGACGCCGAAGAAGGAGCGCCGTGTGGTGGGCGTCTGTTCCATGACGGCGCGCGATCCTAGTACGATCGTACTCGATTTACAAGTACGATCGTACCTTGTAGCCTTGCCTCGTGCCTGAGACCGGCCCGCGTGCCGAGGCCTCCAGACGGGTCCGCGACGCGATCGTCGCCGCGACCGTCCGCATCGTCGCCCGCGAGGGCGTCGCCGCCGTGACGCACCGCCGCGTGGCCGCGGAGGCCGGCGTCGCGCTGTCCTCGACCACCTGGCACTTCGCCACCAAGGCCGACATCCTCGAAGCCGCCCTCCACTGGACCGCGCGTCGCGAGGTCGACCGCATCGGGGCCATCGCCGACCGCCTCGGCGACACGGACTTCGATGCTTCGGCGTGGGCGGAGGAGCTCGCCGACTGGCTGCTCGAGCAGCTCACGGGCGAACGCGAGATCGCCGTCGCGCTCTACCGGCTCCAGGTCGAGCTGCTCGGCTCAGACGGCGCGCTCACCGTGCACGGAGAGTGGGGCGAGGAGCTGCGCGCGGTCGGCGAGCGCGCGCTCGAGCGCTCGCCGACGACGACGCCGGACCTCGACGTGCGGCTCGTCGTCGCGGCGCTCGACGGCCTGCGGATGGGCGTGCTCAACTCGGGCGAGCAGGACCTCGAGTGGCTGCGCCCGGCCGTCCGCCGTCAGCTGCAGGCCCTGCTGGCTGAGCAGCTGAGGCGACGCTCCACGATCATCGCCTGGCCCTGGCCGCCGGCGACGCACATCGTCTCGAGGCCGATCGTGCCGTCGAGCGCGTCGAGGTTGTTCAGCAGCGTGGTCATGATGCGGGCGCCGGTCATGCCGAACGGGTGGCCGAGGGCGATCGCGCCGCCGTTGGGGTTGAGCTTCTCGGGGTCGATGCCCCACTCGTCGCGGCACGGCACGACCTGGGCGGCGAACGCCTCGTTGAGCTCGAGGACGTCGATGTCGTCGATCGTCATCCCGGCCTGCTCGAGCACCTTCTTGACCGCCGGGATCGGGCCGAGGCCCATGATCTCGGGGCGGATCGCCGCGACGGAGGAGGCGATGATGCGGGCGCGCGGCTTGAGGCCGAGCTCCGCCGCCTTCGTCGGCCGACATCACGAGCACGGCGGCGGCGCCGTCGTTGAGCGGGCAGGCGTTGCCGGCGGTCACGGTGCCGTCGGGCCGGAACGCGGGCTTGAGCTCGGCCAGCTTCTCGACCGTCGTGCCGGGGCGCGGGCCGTCGTCCTGGGTGACCTGGGTGCCGTCCTCGAGCGTGACCGCGACGATCTCGCGGTCGAAGTGGCCGGCGTCGCGGGCGGCGACGGCGCGCTGCTGCGAGGTCGCGGCCCACTCGTCCTGCGACTCGCGCGAGACCTTGCAGCGGTCGGCGACGTTCTCGGCGGTCAGGCCCATCGGGATGTAGACGTTGAAGATCGAGCCCTCGGAGCCGTCGAGCTTGGGGTGGAACGGGATCGGCGAGTCGCCGAAGCGCGACACGGCCTCGACGCCGGCGGCGATGTACTGGTCGCCCTCGCCGGCCTTGATGGCGTGGAAGGCCATCCGCAGCGTCTGCAGCGAGGAGGCGCAGAAGCGGTTGACCGTCGTGGCCGGGACGTGATGGTCGATCCCGGACAGCAGCTGGGCGGAGCGGCCGACGTTGTAGCCCTGCTCGCCGGCCTGGAAGCCGCAGCCCATCATGATGTCGTCGGTCTGCCCGAAGTCGACGCCGGGGTTGCGATCGACGAGCGCCTTCAGCGGCACGGCGGCCAGGTCATCCGCGCGGATGTCCTTGAGCGATCCCTTCACCGCGCGCCCGATCGGGGTGCGCACGGCGTCGACGATTACGGCTTCAGGCATGGGTTCTCCCGTTGATTGACTCCTCAGTCAATGTTAGTTGGGTTGGTCGCCCGCAGGCCTCGCCTCGTACCCTCGGGCATGGCCGACTCCCCTCCCTCCACCCGGATCGGCCGCTCCGCCCGCCTCGGCGGGCTCGTCGCGGGCCAGTCCGCCCGCTGGGCCGGGACCCGCGCGGCCAACCTCGTGCGCTCCCCCGAGCAGGCCGACGCCGCCACCGGCGAGCGCGCCGCGGCGCTCGCGCACGAGCTCGTCAAGCAGCTCGGCCAGCTCCGCGGCGCGGCGATGAAGGTCGGCCAGGTCCTCTCCACGATCGACTTCACGGCGATCCCGGAGTCCGAGCGCGAGGAGTTCAAGGCGACGCTCGCCTCGCTGCGCGACGACGTGCCGCCGCTGCCGTTCAAGAAGGTCCGCAAGCTGCTCGAGGAGGAGCTCGGCGGGCGCGTCGGCGACCACTTCGAGTCCTTCGAGGAGGAGGCGTTCGCCGCCGCCTCGATCGGCCAGGTCCATCGCGCGGTCACGCTCGAGGGCGCCGACGTGGCGGTCAAGGTCCAGTACCCCGGCGTCGCCGAGGCGGTCGAGTCCGACCTGCGCAACCTCTCGATGCTGCTGCCGCTCGTGAAGCGGCTGGCGCCCGGGCTGGACGTCAAGGCGCTCTACGGCGAGCTGCGCGAGCGGATCGCCGAGGAGCTCGACTACGAGTTCGAGGCCCAGAACCACCGCGCCGTCGAGCGCGCCTTCCGCGGCCACCCGTTCGCCCACGTGCCGCGCGTGCACACCGGGCTCTCGAGCCGCCGCGTGCTCGTCACCGACCTGCTCTCCGGCCGCCGCTTCGGCGACGTCAAGCAGCTCGACGACGCCGAGCGCGACCGCTTCGGCGAGATCGTCTTCCGCTTCTACTT
>CAWBBQ010000005.1:0-108980 GCA_963787065.1 uncultured Actinomycetes bacterium | reverse complement strand
TACAACGCGGCCGCGCGAGAAACCTTGCGCTGATGGATGGCCGCTGGGTCGTCAAGCCCCGAGTTAGGGTGCCGAGGATGCCGATCCCACCCGTGCTCCGCTCGCTGCTGACGACGACCGGCCCCTCCGGCTACGAGACGGCGCCGGCCGCCGTGTGGCGCGATGCGGCGGGCACGTTCGCCGGCGACGTGAGCGTCGACGTCATGGGCTCCTCGTGGGCCCGCGTGGCGGGGACGGGCGACGGGCCGACGCTCGCCGTGGTCGGCCACATCGACGAGATCGGCCTGATCGTCACCCACATCGACGACGACGGCTTCCTGCGCTTCACCGGCATCGGCGGCTGGGACCCGCAGATCCTCGTCGGCCAGCGCGTCGAGCTCACGACGAAGGACGGCACGCTGCCGGGCGTCATCGGCAAGAAGCCGATCCACCTGCTGCGCGACGAGGAGCGCAAGAAGGTGGCCGAGATCCGACGAGCTGCACATCGACGTCGGCGCCGCCGACGGCGACGAGGCCCGCGGCCTCGTCCGCATCGGCGACGCCGCCGTGATCTCCGGCGAGCCGCTCGACCTGCCCAAAAACCGCGCCGTCTCGCGCTCGATGGACAACCGGCTGGGATGCTTCGTGGCCTACGAGGCCGGCCGCCTGGTGGCCGAGGCGGGCGGCGCGCCGGGCGACGTGGTCGCCGTCGCCGCGGTCCAGGAGGAGACGACGTTCGGCGGGTCGGCCACGACGGCCTATGCCCTGCGCCCCGACGTCGCCATCGTCGTCGACGTCACCCACGCCACCGACGCGCCCGGCATCGACGCCAACGAGCTCGGCAAGCACCCGCTCGGCTCCGGGCCGGTCATCGAGCGCGGATCGAACATCAACCCGCACGTGTTCGAGCTGCTCCACGACGCCGCCGAGGCGGAGGGCATCCCGTTCACGGTGGCGGCCTCCGGGCGCCACACGGGCACGGACGCCGACGCCATGCACCTCAGCCGCGGCGGCATCCCGGTCGGGCTCGTCAGCATCCCGCTGCGCTACATGCACTCGCCGGTCGAGATGGTCGACCTCGGCGATGTCGACGCCGCCGGCCGCCTGATCGCCGCCGCCGCCCAGCGCCTGGCGCCCGGCACGAGCTTCGCGCGATAGACGATTTCTGCCGCTGTTTGCGGGCTCGAGGTACGGGCAGCCGCACCCAGCGGTACGGCTTCCTCACCAATCATTTGATATCCGGCAAATCGCTGGCGTACGATCCAGCGGTCCAGAGCACGCCGGTGGCCCGTCCGAGACAACGTCCGGGGGGGCTACGCCTTCGGAGGGTCGGCGGTGCGCTCACCGCCGTGGCGACGCGCCCACAGCGCGTCGCCACGGCGGGGACCTCGACGCCCTCAGCCGGCGTGGCCGTCGAGCGTCCAGAACCCGTCGAAGCCGACGTGCTGCTCGTCGGCCACGCGGCCCAAGCGCTCGCGCGCCTCGGTGAGCGGGATGTCGCACACCTCGGCGACCTCCTTCGTGGCCAGCGGCGTGCCGGTCCAGTCCAGGACCTCCTCGACCGCCTCCGGCGGCTCGCGGCGATCCAGCCCGGGCACGAGGTTGGCGAGCACGACGTCGTAGACGGCGAACGGCTGGAAGCCGGGCACGGCGATGCGCACGCCGTCGCTGCAGCGGACGATCTCGTAGGACGGGCAGGTGTAGCGCCGGCCGCCCGACCAGTTGGCGAGCTTGCTGTCGAGCACGCGCGCGGCGGGCAGCGGCTCGCGCGCGGCGGCCATGTCCTCGGCCAGCGCGCGCTCGACGTCATCGCCTGCCGCCCAGCGCTCGAGCTGCGCCGGGTCCAGGCCGGCGTCGCGCGCCGCGGCGGCGATCGTCGCGGGCTCGTCGAGCAGCTCGCCGGCGAAGTGGCGCACGCGCAGACGCCGCAGCAGCCGCCGCATGCGATCCGGGGCGTGCAGCCGGGCGGCGACGATCGCGCGGCAGGCCGGCAGCGTGGCCGCCATCCGCGGGCGCACGCGAGGTGTCGATCGGCATGCCGTGCTCGCGCGGCGATCTTGGCGAACGCGGCCGACTGGCGCTCGGGCGTGAAGCCGCGCTCGAGGTACTCGTCGGGCGAGGCGGCCAGGCCGACCATCCGCACGCGCCACTCGATGCTGGTCGCCGTACAGCCACGTCAGCCGCCGCCGGAACGGCTCGGCGCTGTACGCCCACGGGCAGCCCGGGATCGGTGAACTCGGTGATGCAGACGTCGGCCACGGAGGGATGCGCCGGGGCGGTCAGAGGTTCGGCCCGACGGCCGCGAGCCAGGCCATCAGCGTCAGGCCGAGAAGGGCGAAGACCGTGTTGTACATCCGCGGCGACACCAAGATCCGGTGTACCCGCCGAGCCGCTGTTCAAGCCCGGTGCATCAGGTGCGCGTGAGCCGCTTGTAGGTGATGCGGTGCGGGCGGTCGGCCTCGGCGCCGAGGCGCGCGCGGCGGTGCTCCTCGTAGGCCTCGAAGTTGCCCTCGAACCACGTCACCTGCGAGTCGCCCTCGAAGGCGAGCACGTGCGTGGCGATGCGGTCCAGGAACCAGCGATCGTGGGAGATGACCACCGCGCAGCCCGCGAAGCCGAGCAGCGCCTCCTCGAGCGCGCGCAGCGTGTCGACGTCGAGGTCGTTGGTCGGCTCGTCGAGCAGCAGCAGGTTGCCGCCGGTGCGCAGCAGCTTGGCCAGGTGCACGCGGTTGCGCTCGCCGCCGGACAGCTTGTCGACCCGCTTCTGCTGGTCGGAGCCCTTGAAGTTGAAGCCGGCCACGTACTGGCGGCTGTTCATCCAGCGGTCGCCGACCTTGAGCTGGTCCTGGCCGCCGGAGATCTCCTCCCACACCGTCTTGGCCGGGATCGAGCGCGTCGCGCGACTGGTCGACGTAGGCCAGCTCGACCGTCTCGCCGACGCGCAGCGCCCCCGCGTCGGGCTGCTCCTGGCCGGTGATCATCCGGAACAGCGTCGTCTTGCCCGCGCCGTTGGGGCCGATCACGCCGACGATCCCGCCGCGCGGCAGCGAGAAGCTCAGGTCGTCGATGAGCAGCGTGTCGCCGAAGCCCTTGCGCAGGCCCTCGGCCTGCACGACCACGTCGCCCAGCCGCGGGCCGGCCGGGATGTGGATCTGGACCTCGTCGAGCTTGACGTTGCGCTCCTGGGCGACGAGCGCCTCGAAGTTCGTCAGGCGCGCCTTCTGCTTGGTCTGGCGGCCCTTGGGGTTCTGGCGCACCCACTCCAGCTCGGCGGCGATCGTCTTCTGGCGCGCCTTCTCGGTGCGCTCCTCCTGGGCCATCCGGGCCTGCTTCTGCTCGAGCCAGCTCGAGTAGTTGCCCTCGTAGGGGATCCCGCGCGAGCGGTCGAGCTCGAGGATCCAGCCGGCGACGTTGTCGAGGAAGTAGCGATCGTGGGTCACGGCCACGACGGTGCCCGGCGTACTCGGCGAGGTGGCGCTCGAGCCACGCCACCGACTCGGCGTCGAGGTGGTTGGTGGGCTCGTCGAGGAGCAGCAGGTCGGGGGCGCTGAGCAGCAGCCGGCACAGCGCGACGCGGCGGCGCTCGCCGCCGCTCAGGCGCTCGACCTCGGCGTCGGCCGGCGGCAGGCGCAGCGCGTCCATCGCGTACTCGACGTTCGTGTCGAGGTTCCACGCGTCGGCGGCGTCGATCTGGGCCTGCAGGCGGGCGAACTCGTCGGCGGTCTCGTCGGAGTAGTTGGCGGCCAGCTCGTTGAAGCGGTCGAGCAGCGCGCGCGTGGCGGCCACGCCGTCCTCGACGTTGCCGCGCACGTCCTTGCCCTCGTCGAGCGGCGGCTCCTGCTCGAGCAGGCCGACGGTGGCGCCGGGCGCGAGCATCGCGTCGCCGCGGAAGTCGGTCTCGCGGCCGGCCATGATGCGCAGGACGGTCGACTTGCCCGCGCCGTTGTAGCCGAGCACGCCGATCTTGGCGCCGGGCAGGAACGCGAGCGTCACGTCCTTGAGCACCGTCTTGTCGGGCGGGTAGGCCTTCGACAGGCGGTGCATCTGGAAGATGTACTGATGGGCCATGGAGCCTCCGAGGGTAGCGGCGTGATGCACAGCCCGTCAGGCGTGTCATGTACGGTGTGAGCGATCTCGCCATCCGCCTGCGCGGCGTCGTGAAGCGCTTCGGCGAGATCACCGCGGTCGACGGCCTCGACCTCGACGTGCCGATCGGCACCTGCGTCGGCCTGCTCGGGCCCAACGGCGCGGGCAAGTCGACGACCATGCGGCTGCTCACCGCGCAGGGCATCGCCGACGAGGGCGAGCTCGAGGTGCTCGGCTACCGGCTGCCCGGGCGAGTCGAAGATCGCGCGCGCCGAGTGCGGCGTCGTCCCCCAGCTCGACAACCTCGACACGACGCTGACCGTCGAGCAGAACCTGCGCGTGTTCGCGCACCTGTACCGCGTGCCCCGAGCCGGCCGGCGCGATGCGATCGAGCGCGCGCTCGGCATCGCCAACCTGCGCGACCGGCGCGACACGCGCGTCGACAAGCTGTCGGGCGGCATGCGCCGGCGGCTGCTGATCGCGCGCGCGCTCGTGCACCACGCCGCGCCTGCTGCTGCTCGACGAGCCGACCGTCGGCCTGGACCCGCAGGTCCGCCAGGAGCTGTGGGCGCTGATCGACGGCCTGCGCTCGGAGGGCGTCTCGATCCTGATGTCGACGCACTACATCGAGGAGGCCCAGCGGCTGGCCGACACGGTGACGATCATGGCCCATGGCAGCGCCGTCGCCGAGGGCCGCCCGAGCGACCTCGTGGCCCGCCACGCCGGGCGCGAGGCGGTCGAGGTCTACGGCCCGCCGGCGCGGCTGGCCGAGGTCGAGACGTCGGCGGCGGCCGACGGGCTGCGCACCCGCCGCACGGGCACGAGCGTCACGATCCTCGGCATGGACGGGGCGCCGTACGAGGGCGAGCGGCGCCCGGCCAACCTCGAGGACGTCTTCGTGCTGCTCACCGGCGAGGAGATCGCCTGATGGCCGCGCGCGCGGCGCCGCGCGCGCCGCCTCGGCCGCCTCGAGCGCCCGGCGCTGGCCGGCGTGCTCGTCCGCGAGGTCATCAACTTCAGCTCGTTCTGGCGCTCGACGACGTTCTCCTCGACCGTCGAGCCGACGATCTACCTGCTCGCCTTCGGGTTCGGCTTCGGCTCGCTCGTCTCGCGCGTGCAGGGGCTGGACTACGTCGAGTTCGTCGGCACCGGCATCGTCGCCACCGCGGTGCTGTTCTCGTCGGTCTTCCCGTCGATGTTCGGGACGTTCGTCAAGTACCAGTTCCAGCGCACCTACGACGCGATCCTCGCCGCGCCGGTGGACACCGAGGAGCTCGTGACCGCCGAGGCCCTGTGGATCGCCACGCGCGCCGGCGTCTTCGGCTGCATGCCGATGGTGGTGGCCATGGTCTTCGGCCTCGATCCGGCGCTGGGCATGCTCGCCGTGCCCTTCATCGGCTTCGTCGCCGGCCTGGGCTGGGCGTGCTTCGGGATCCTGATCGCCGCGGTGCTGAAGTCGATCGACAACTTCAGCTACGTGACGAGCACGGTGATCACGCCGCTGTTCCTCGTGGCCGGCACGTTCTTCCCGATCGACGGGCTGCCGGAGTGGGCGCAGGTCGCCGCGAACGTCAACCCGCTGTACCACACGGTCGAGCTCGTGCGCCACGCCGTCTTCGGGTTCGAGGGCGCCGCCGACCTCTGGCATCTGGCCGCTCTGGCCGTGTTCGCGCTCGTCTCGTGGCGTCTGGCCATCCGGTTCATGACGCGCAAGTTGGTCGACTGACAGCGGTACCCTCGGGTGTTCATGGCCACAGTGCTGGACATCGAGCAGTCGCTGCTGCTCCTCGAGCTCGAGGCGCCGTTCGAGAAGCGCGACGTGCAGCTCGCGCGCCGTCGCATGGCCAAGCGCTGGCACCCGGACATCGCGCCGCCGGGCAAGCAGTTCGAGCACGAGCGCCATCTCAAGGCGATCAACCAGGCGGCCGACCAGCTCGAGTCGCTGGCCGAGGGATCGCGCGGCGGTCGCGTGTCGCGCAACGCGGTCAAGGTCAGCGCCGCCGCGGCGCGCCGCGCGCGGGCCGAGGAGGGCCGGCGCCGCTACGAGGAGGAGCAGCGCCGTCAGGCCGACGAGGAGGATCGCCGCCGTCACGACCCGTTCGGGGCGCGCGTCCCCGACCACTCCGTCGTGCATCGCTACGCGCGCTGCCTCACCTATCCGGAGTGGGGCGTGGGCTCGGTCACCGGCATCTACTTCACCGGCGACTCGCTCAACGGCGCCGCCGACGAGGTTCAGCAGTGGGCGCGGATCAAGTTCCAGGTCGGCGTGCGCACCGTGCCGGCCGGCTCGCTGCAGTTCGTCGACTTCTCCAAGCCCGACCCGGGCGCCGATCGCGTGCAGCGCTTCATGACGGCCGCCCAGCACGCGATGGCCGAGGGCGACTACCAGCTCGCCGCCCAGCGGCTGATCTACGCGCGCGACGCCGAGCCCGACAACGCCTCGGTGCTGCGCCTGATGACGCTCGCCTTCTGGCAGTCGGGCAACCTGGCCGCCGCCGGCCGCGCGGTGCGCGACTGGGCGCGCGTCGATCGCGACCGACCGACCGCCCACCGCTTCGCCGCGCGCATCTACGAGGACATGGGCGCGATCGACCTGGCCGCCGAGGCCGCCGATCGCGCCGCGGCGCGTGCACCCGACGACGCCGACGCGTGGGAGCGGGTGGGTCGGCTGCGGCTGCGGCTGATGGACCGCGGGGCGGCCATCGAGGCGCTCGAGCGCGCCCGCGGGTGCGGCCCGTCGGTCGAGGGCCTGCTCGACCTGGCGCTGGCCTTCCACCTGGCCGGCGACCTCGGCGGTGAGGTCACGGCCACCGAGCAGGCGACGATGCTCGACCCGCGCTCGGAGGCTGCCTGGGCGCGCCACGCCTTCGCGCTGGCGCGCACCGACCGCGTGTCGGACGCGATCGGCGCGGCCGAGCGCGCCACGCGCCTCAACGGCCACGACGCCGAGGTCGCCGACCTGCTCGAGCGCCTGCGCGCCGCCCGGCCCCGGGTCCTGCCCGCCGCTTGATCGCCTGGGTCCACGACGCGCCCGAGCGCGAGGCGATCGGCGCCGCTCCCGACGGCGTGCGCGTCGAGACGCTGCCGCAGGACGTCGCCGGCTCGGCCGATCGCGACGCGGTGGAGTTCGTCGTGCCGCGCTGGGGCGAGATCCCGGCGCTCGACACGCTGCCCGCGCTGCGCGTCGTGCAGGTGCTGTCGGCCGGCGTGGACTGGATCGTCGAGGGGATGCCGCCCGGCGTGACGCTGTGCAGCGCCCGCGGCGCGCGCGATGCGGCGATGGCGGAGTGGGTGCTGTGGGCGATCCTGGCCGACGCCAAGGCCGGCCCGCTGGCCACCGCGCAGCAGGGGTCGCGCAGGTGGGCGCACATCGCCCAGCGCGACGTGCGCGGGGCGCGCGTGCTGATCCTCGGCGCACGGGTCGATCGGCGCGGCGGTGGAGCGCCGGCTCGAGCCATTCGAGGTGGAGGTCGCTCGCGTGGTCCGCACGGCGCGCGACGGCGCGCACGGCGTCGACGAGCTGCGCCGCGCTGCTGCCCGAGGCCGACGTCGTGGTCAACCTGCTGCCGGCGACGGCCGAGACCGAGGGTCTGCTCGACGCGGCGGCGCTGGCCCGGATGCGGTCCGGCGCGCTGCTCGTCAACGGCGGTCGTGGGACCACGGTCGACACCGCGGCGCTGCTCGACGCGCTGACCGCGGGCCACGTCCGCGCCGTGCTCGACGTCGTCGAGCCCGAGCCGCTGCCCGAGGACCACCCGCTGTGGAACGGCGCCGAACCTGATCCTGACGCCGCACTGCGCGGGCGACACGTCGGGGGCCGAGCGCGCGGCGTGGGCGCTGGCGGGCGATCAGCTGCGCCGCTACGCCGCCGGCCAGGAGCTGCGCAACGTCGTGGCGGCCTACTAGTGACCCCGTCCGCCAATACCTGCACCGCCGGTCGATCCCCGATCACCGCCTGGCCGTGTCCTCGCTCGGTGCAAGGGCTCCGCCCTTGCACCCTCGCTGCGTCCTTGCCGGTCGGCGCCGGCGGGCGCCTGGACGGCACACGTATTCACGGACGGGACCACTGAGGTGGCCCGCACGGGCGCCCAGGTCCTCGTCGCCGCGCTGGAGGCCGCCGGCGTCGACGTTGTCTTCGGCCTGCCCGGGGTGCACAACCTCGCGGCCTGGGAGGCGCTGCGCGAGTCGCCGATCCGGCTCGTCGGCGTGCGTCACGAGCAGGCGGCGGTCTACGCCGCAGACGGCTACGCGCGCGCCAGCGGTCGTGTCGGCGTGGCGCTCGTCACGACCGGGCCGGGCGCGGCCAACACGCTCGGCGCGTGCGGGGAGGCGTGGGCCAGCCGCTCGCCCGTGCTCGTCATCGCCACCGACATCCCGACCACGCTGCGCAGGCCCGGAGTCCACCGCGGCGTCCTGCACGAGTGCACCGACCAGCCCGGCATGTTCGCCCCGGTGACCAAGGCGCGCCAGCGCCCGGCCACCCTCGCCGAGCTGGGGCCGGCGGCCGGCGGCCGCGCTCGCGGCGGCGCCGCGCGCGCCGGCGCGGCCGGTGTACCTCGAGATCCCCACCGACCTGCTGTCGGCCGCGGGCGAGGAGCCGGCGCCGTCGGCCGGCGACGACGGCGCCCCGAGCCCGCCGGTGGCCGACGTCGAGCCCGCGCTGCGCCTGCTCGAGGACGCGGCGCGGCCGCTGGTGTGGGCCGGCGGCGGAGCCGTCGCCGCCGGCGCGGGCGAGACCGTGGTCGCGCTCGCCGAGCGGCTCGGCGCGCCGCTGCTGACCACGTACTCGGCGGCAGGCCTGGGCGGGGCGCATCCGCTGCACGCGGCGCTGCCGCCGCACGTGCCCGAGGTCGGCGCGCTGTGGGACGCGGCAGACCTCGTGGTCGCCGTCGGCAGCGACCTCGACGGCATGATGACCCAGAACTGGCGCATGCCGGCGCCGCCGCGGCTCGTCGCCGTCAACGTCGACGCCGACGACGCGGCCAAGGGCTACGCGCCCGACGTGGTCCTCGCCGGCGACGCGCGCGCCGTGGGCGACGCGCTCGTGCGCGCGCTCGGCCCGCGGCGCGCGCCGTGGTCCGACGTGGCGGCGGTGCGCGCGAGCGCGCTCGCGCGCCTGGCAGGCGAGTTCCCGGCCGAGCTGCGGTTCGTGCAGGCCTTCGCCGAGGGAGCGGGCGACGATGCCGTCGTCCTGTGCGACATGTGCATCCCCGGCTACTGGCTCGGCGGCTTCCGCGCCGTCCCGGCGCCCCGGCGGCTGGCGTACCCGCTGGGCTGGGGAACGCTGGGCTGCGCGTTCCCCCAGGCGCTCGGCGCGGCGCTCGCCGGCGCGGGCCCGGTGGTCTCGGTCTCGGGCGACGGCGGCTTCCTGTTCGCCTGCGGCGAGCTGGCCACCGCGGCCCAGGAGCGCCTGCCGCTGACCGCGGTGATCGTCGACGACGGCGGCTACGGGATGCTGCGCTTCGACCAGCGCCGGGTCGGCGCGCCGCCGTACGGGGTCGACCTGCGCACCCCCGACTTCGGCGCGCTGGCCGAGAGCTTCGGCGTGCGCGCCGAGACGGTCGACGATCTCGACGAGCAGTTCGCGCGCGCGCTGGCGCGCCACGTCGCCGACCCGGAGCCCAGCGTCCTCGTGGCCCGCGCGGCGCTCGAGCCCCCGCCGACGACGTCGCCGCGCTGGTATCGCGCCGTGAGCTGACGGCTCATCGGTTCTGGCGGGATTGCACCTTTTTACGCAACTCCGCCGTCGAAGGACGCGTCGTACCTTGCGTACACCCAAACAGCCGGTCCCTCGCGGCGCCCACCCCCAAGCCTCGAGGGCCGGAACGGCCGGTCCTGTGGCCGGCCGCCCCAAGTCCGCTCGGGTCAGGACGAGCTTGAGCGGTGACGGCGGCGGCGTCGCTGGGCGGTCCCTTGGAACAGGACCGTCGCGGCGGCTCGCCGGCCGGCGGGCCCGCCCGCGGGTGGGTCCGCCGCGCCGTACCGGCCAGCACGCCCCTCCAACGCGGACGGGCCCCGCCGTGGCGGGGCCCGTCGACAGCCGAAGCGTCTGTCCTCGCGGGGCGAGCTTGGGTCAGGCGATCGCGTGCTCGACCGCCCAGCGGGCGAGCTCCGAGCGCCGGCGCAGGCCGGTCTTCTCGCGGATGCGCGTGAGGTGGTTCTGGACGGTGCGCGGCGAGATGTAGAGCTGCTTGCCGATCTCGTTGTCGGTCAGCCCGTCGGCCACGAGGCGCAGGATCTCCAGCTCGCGCGCCGCCAGCAGCGGACGCACCGAGGAGCCCTCGCCGCGAGCGCTGCCCGAGAACTCGCGCAGCAGGTGGCCGGCCAGCTCGGGCGTGATGACCGAGCCGCCGCCGTAGGTCGTGATGACCGCCTGGCGCAGCTCCTCGCCCGTGGTGCGCTTGGAGAGGTAGCCCGCGGCGCCCGCGGCGACCGCGTCGAGCAGGCTCTCCGGCGACTCGTTGGCCGTCATGACCAGCGCGCGGATCTCCGGCAGCTCGGACCGCAGCCGCTCGAGGACGACGGCGCCGCCCAGGCCGGGCATGCGCAGGTCGAGCACCATCACGTCGGGCTTGAGCTGGCGGGCCAGCTCCATCGCGGTGAGGCCGTTGTCGGCCTCGCCGACGACCTCGATGCCCGGGTCGCGCTCGAGCGCGCGGATCACGCCTTCGCGGACGAGCGGGTGATCCTCGGCGACAAGCACTCGGATCTTCATGCGGCTACCTCCCCGGCGCGGGCGGTGGTCAAGGTGACCTTCATGCCCTGCCCGGGCTCGCTGTCGACGTGTGCGTGGCCGCCGCGCGCGCTCATGCGCTCGGCGATGCTGTGGCGGAGACCGAGTCCCTCCTGGACGGTGGTCAGGTCGGCCCCGACGCCGTCGTCGTGGACGGTGACCCGCGCGCCGCCGAGGACGGCTCGCAGCGCACGAGGGCGCGCGACGCCTGGGCGTGCTTGTGGACGTTGTTGAGCGCCTCGCGGACCGCCCCGACCAGCGCCGCGGCGTCGGCGCCGAGCACGCGTCCGTCGAGGCCCTCGGTGACGAGGTGAACCTCGATCGCGCCGCGCCCCTGGGCGGCCGACACGACCTCGTTCAGCCCGGAGATCAGCTCGCAGGGCACGGGCGCGCCGAGATGCAGCAGCGTGCCGCGCAGCTCGGCGGCGGCGTCACCGGCCACCCGGCGCACCGTGTCGGCGCTCAGCTCGGCGCCGTAGCCGTCGCCGGCCAGGTACTCGAGCGCCTGCAGCGTCGTGTCGTGCAGCGTGGCGCCGACCTCGCGGCGCAGCTCGGCCACGCCGGAGCCGCCGTCCCGAGCGGCGCTCAGCTAGCGGACCAGCTCGCGCAGCTCCGTGGCCGCGTCGCCGGCGGCGGCGATCAGGGCGTCGGCCTCGGCCGTCGCGGCGGCCGTCACGTCGTCGAGCGCGCGCAGCGTCGTCACGCGAAGGTGACGGCGAAGACTCCTGCGCTCGTGCTCACGCGCACTGCCGATCCCGGCCGCGCGTGTCCGTAGCAAAACGCCCCCCAATGGGCGCAGCGATCCCGCTGCTCATGAAGACCCCCCGGTCTTGTCATCTATCCGTGCCCCCCAAACCGTGCTCTCGGACCGACCCTGGTCCATCACGCCTTGCGATGACGGCGGGAAGTATCCGCGCGATCCTGCAACTCGTCAAGTCCCCAAAAGTGGGGATGATCCAAATTGGGGACCGTCGCGCCCGCGATCAGGGCTGCGGCGCGTCGTCGCCGGCATCGTCCGGCGCGGGCCCGGTCGAGCCCGCCTCGCCGGCTGCGGGCCCGTCGCTGTCGCCGGGGCCGGCCGGGGCCGGAGCGGCGGGCGCGGCGCCCTCGCCGGGGGTCGCGGGGATCGTCGCGGCGTCGCGGCGGTCGCGGGTCGGGCGCCGGGCTCTCCTTGCCGTTGGGCGGGCCGTCTCCGTCGTCCTCGTCCGCCCGGTCTCCGGGTGCGGCAGGGTGGCCGTGGATCGGCCACGACGACGGCGTCGTCGGACCGACCCCCCTCGCCCGAGGCCGGCGTCGTCGAGCGGTCGTCGTCCTCGTCGCGCTCGTCGCCTCCCGGCGCCGGGCGCTGGCCCCCGGCGTCCCCCTCCGCGCCGGGATCGCGGGCGTCCCCGCCGTCCTCCCGCCGCTCGTCGGGCGAGGTGGTGACCTGCGGGGTCGCTGCGACGGCCGGCGGCGAGGAGAGGGGACGCGGCGCCCGTCGCGCGGGACGCTCGTCGCTCGAGTCGGGAGCCGGTCGACGATGCGCGACGGTCGCTGCGTCGGGCGGCGCACTCGCCACGGCCCCGGGCGCGGTCGTCCGCGCTGTGGAGCGCGCGCCGCCTGCCGCCGGTGCGGCCGCGACGGAGCTCGCGGCCCGCCGAGCGTGCCCCGGGCCGTCGCGGTACGTCGCCGCGCCGGTCTCGCGCGCGCCCGCGGGGCGGTCCGCGCGCCCGGCATCGAGGGCGCGCTCGGCCTCCAGGCCGGCGGCCAGCAGCGCGCACGTGGACGCCACCGCGGCCACCTTCGCCACCCCGCCGCCGCCCCCCGCGGCGGCGACCGCGCCGACCGACGCGCCGCCGAACAGCTTGGCCTTCAGCGCGAGGAGCGCGCCGATCGGAGCGACGGGCACGAAGGCCGGCGCCGACGGCGCGGTCACCCGGAGGATCGCCGGCCGCCGGCGCAGCGCGTCGCGGAAGGAGCGACAGCTCGGGCAGACCCGCAGATGCGCGGTGATCCGGCGGTTGCGCCGGCCGCGGCGGTCGGCCAGCTCGCACAGCTCGGTCTGGATCGCCTGGCAGTCGGCGTCGCGCGCCTCGGCCAGCCCCTGCAGCGTCCGGCGCGCGCGGAAGATCGAGGCGCGCACCGTGGACGGCGGCACGCCGAGCACCTCGCCGACCTGCTCGTAGGAGAAGCCGTCCATCTCGCGCAGCAGCAGGGCGCCGCGCTGGATCTCGGGGAGCCGGCGGATGTCGTCGAGGAGCTGGCGGAGATCCTCGCGATGGACGTCGGCCGGCTCGACCGCGGCGTCGGGGCCGGCGAGCACGCCGTCGTCGGCAACGAGCACCGGACGGCGAGCGCGCAGGTGGGAGACGCACGCGTTGTGCGCGATCCGATAGAGCCACGGGCGGAAGGACCGCGGCTCCGCGCCGCGGCGCAGCGCCGAGATGGCCAGGACGAACACCTCCTGGCGAACGTCCTCGGCCTCCTCGGGCGCCCGCAGCAGCGAGCGGCAGTAGCGCAGGATCGCCTGGCCGTGGCGCTCGAAGAGCAGCTCGAACGCGCGCTCGTCACCATCGCGCGCGATCCGCACGAGACGCTCGTCGGACCGCCGGCGCAGCGACCGCGGCGGCGCGGCGCCGAGCCGCGGGGCGATCTCCGCCCCCGGCATCCCAGTCACCCGCCTACCTTCTCCGCCCGGGGCCCGGACCGCAACCCCGGCGTCCGATCAAGACCGCGGCCTGCCCCCCGGCGACGGCACGACCGCGCGCCGGGGGGCCGGAACACGGTCGTGCCGAAGCGGTGACGGCGTGAGCGTGGCGCCACGCCCACGACAGCATGATCCGGGTGCCGGGCCGCGCGGCCCAGGGTGGAGCGCGCAGGGCGAGCGGCACGAACTCGCATTCCCGCCCGCCGCGTCCACCGCGGCTGGACGGCCGTTGCGAGATCCCGCAACCCGGGCTGCAGTCTTCGCTCATGCCCGAACGTCCTAGGACCCGCACCATTCCTGGCCGACATGGGGGGTCGCAACTCGAGTGGTGCGCCGTGGGGGCGCCGCACCAACCAACTGCTTCGTGCTGTCGCCATCGCGACGGTCACGACCGTGCTGCCCTTGGCGGCGTCGGCGGCCGCCGCGCATGCGGCGTCGCCCATCGTCCCCACCGACCGCGGACTGAGCGAGCCGGCCGGCGTGGCCGTCACGCCCGACGGCGCGATCTGGGTCTCCGACGCGGTCGAGGGCCTGTGCCGGGTGGCCGACGCCCCGGACGCCACGAGCGGCAGCCGCCTCATGCGCGACGAAGCCGGCTACTGCGCGCCGGAGGTCCACGTGCCCGAGGGCGACCCGGTGCCCGGGCCGGCGCGCCCGAGCGCGACGTTCCAGATCGCGTTCGACGCGGCCGGCTGCGAGCTGAGCCCGGCCACGACCGACCCGTCGAAGTGCAACTTCTACGTCGCCGAGGGCACGTCGGGCTCCAGCGGCGTGTGGCGGATGCACTGGAACCCGGAGACGCGCGAGATCGACGGCGCGGTGAAGATCTACTCGGCCGTCGGGGACAACCGCGTCTTCGGCCTCGCCCTGTCGCCCGAGGGCCACGTCGACTTCTCCAGCAAGCGCGACGCCATCATCCGCCGGCTGTCGAACCCGGGCAGCGTTCCGTTCTTCCTGACGGCCGAGGCGGTCGGCTTCAGCGCGGTCGAGGGTGCCCCGTCGCTGGCCCACCTGGGCCAGGCGCTGATCCTCGCCGACGGTGTCGGGGTGACCCGGATCGATGCGCCCGGCCCCGACGGCGGCCTGGCCACGCCGATCCCCGGCCTGCCCACCGGCGCCACGGTCAGCGCGGTCGCCGCCGACGCGACCTCGGGCCGGGTCTACGCGGGGACGAGCAGCGGCAAGCTGCTCGACTCGGTCCTGGCCGCGACGGCCGGCCGATTCGTCGACGAGCCCTACGACGGCGCCTTCGCCAACGTGACCGCGCTCGGCCTGCGGCCGGACGGCGCGCTGCTCATCGCGCACGACCCGACGGCCGCGCTCTCGCCCGGCGTCGCCACGCCGGGTCTGGCCGAGCTGTTCTCCACGCCGCTCACCGCGCTCAACGCCCCGCGCGTGACGCTCACCGCGACGCCGCGGCCGGCGGAGCAGGGCCGCACGCCGGAGGACAGGACGTTCCGGTTCAGCACGCGCGACCCGGAGCGCAGGCCTCTCGTGCAAGCTCGACGGCGACGCGCCGCAGCCCTGCGGCACCGGGGAGGGCACGTTCGTGGCCGGCGAGCTGGCCGAGGGTCTGCACACGTTCGCCGTCTGGGCCACCGCGGACGGCAACGACGGCCCGCCCGCCAAGTGGTTCTTCACGATCGACCGCACCGCGCCGGACGTCTCGATCGACGAGACGACCTCGCACACCGCGGTCGGCGGAGCGCTGCGGGTGCGCTTCTCCAGCAGCGACAGCAGCGCGTCGTTCGAGTGCGCGCTCGACGACGGCGACCTCGCTCCGTGCAGCCCGGCCAAGGACCTCGCCGGCGTGGGCCTCGGCGACCACACCTTCACGGTGCGGGCGGTCGACGCGGCCGGCAACCCCGGCGAGCGGGCGACGTGGTCGTTCACCGCCGTCCCGGCGCCGCCCGCTCCGGCCGGGGTCGCGCCCGAGCAGTCCACGACCGCCGGCGGCCAGGGCGGCAGCTCGGCGACGATCCGCGTGCTGGTCGCCTCGCGCAAGCCGCGGGTCGAGATCTCCGTGCCCTGCGTCGAGGTCTCCCCCCCGCGCGGGCGGGGCGCGTTCAGCCTGCAGGCCAGCCGCGCGAGCGTTCGCTTCCGCGCGCCGGCCCAGGCACGCTACGCCAAGCTCACGCTGCGCCGGTCCTCGGGCCGCCGCGCGAGCGCCCGCATCGTCGAGACGCTCGGCTACGCCGTCGTGCGCTCCGCCGGCACGGGGCACACGACGCGCCTTTCCTTGACCGCAGGCCAGCGCCGCGCCCTCCGGGCCGGCCGCATGGGCCTCGCCATCGCCTACGGGACCTGCCGCACGCAGGTCGGCCAGTGGGAGTGGCTCCAGACCACGAACCAGGAGGGCTCCCGATGATCGCCCGCCAGATGGCGGCCCAGCCGCCCGCGAGCGGCCGCACGCGCGTCAACCGCGTGCCGCTGATCGCGCTCGTGCTGAGCGTCGTGGCGCTCGCCGCCGGCGGCATCACGATCGCCGTCGGTCTCGTCCAGCGCGGCGCGCCGACACCCGAGGTGCCCGTGCTCAAGGGCCCGTTCGGCGTCAGCCAGGACATCCCGACGAGCTTCGGCGCCGTGGCCATCGACAACGTCGAGAAGGTCAACGGCCTGACCTCGAAGTCGCTGTCCGGCGTCACGCACGGGATCTCCAACTACGTGCCGCCGAACAAGGTCCAGGTCCAGGCGTCCGTCACGCTGACCAACCTGCTGGCCGACACGGCGAGCTACTCGCCGACCCAGTTCCGCCTCCTCGTGGGCGAGAAGCGCAAGCCGGTCAAGGAGGTCCGCGCGAGCTTCCGCCCGGGCACCCTGCAGCCCGACGCGAGCATCAGCGGCCAGCTGAAGTTCGTCGCGCCGCGCAATGGCTCGAAGCTGTGGATCGAGTTCGACGATCCCAAGCTGGCCAAGCCGATCCTCGTCGACCTGGGCAAGACCGGCACGACGCCGGACAACGCCTTCGACGGCTTCCACAAGAAGCAGCACTAGGCGTCTCCCGGGGGCCACGCCGCACATGACCGAGTTCCTGATCCGCGCGGTCTCGCGCTATCCGCTGCGCCGCCTGGCGCGCCCGTCCGCCGTGCTCGCGTTCGCGATCGTCCTGGCCTACGGCGGCGGCTTCTGGCAGACGCTGCTGCACCACCTCGAGGGCGCCCACGAGCGCAACGAGCCGTCGCTCGTCCTGCACTGGCTGCGCGACGCGACCCTCTCGCTGCCGCTCGCGTTCTGCGCGGTGTGGGTGGGCGTGCTCGTCGCGCGCCGGGTGATCGAGCGCCATGGCGCCCAGCGCACCCCGGTGCTTTCGGCGGTCGTCCTCGCCGCGGTCGTGGCCTGGGTCGACAGCACGGTCCTCGGCCTGGCCAGCCCGCTGCACAACGGTCTGTTCGGCGGCACGCACGACGGCCCCGAGGTCCCCTACCTCGTCCACGCCGGCCGCGACGCGCTGCTGGCCCTGTCGGTCAACCTGCCGCTCGCCGCGCTCGTCAGCGCCGCGCTGCTGCGCACCCGCCCGTGGGCGGCGCCGCTCGTCGAGGCCTGGCGCCGGCCGCGCACCTCGGGCCAGCGCTACGCCCTGCAAGGGCGCGCTCGCGCTCGTCGTCGTCGCCCCCGTGGCCATCTTCGCCCAGAGCGGCGCGCAGATCGCCACCGCGGGCTCGTCGCCCGGCACGCCGTGCCCGACGCGGGCGCCGCTGAAGACCTTCGACGTGCAGGCCATCGACGTCGACATCCCGCTGAACCGCTTCGGCGACCACGACCCGAACGGCAAGATGTTCGTCCTGTCCAAGGACGTCGACGCCGTGCGCGAGGCGGAGCGCACGCGCCACGTCTCGATCGGCCAGAAGGAGAACGACCCGATCCAGCCGCTGGTCATCCGGGCCAACCTCGGCGACTGCGTCCAGATCACGTTCACCAACAACGCCTCGGGCGGCGACTACGGCCCCCACATCGACGGCCTGGCCTACGACGTCAGCTCGTCGGGCGACGCGATCGGCAACAACCCGTCCTCGGCCGTCAGCCGCGGCGACACGCGCACATACCGCTACTGGGTGCCGCGCGACCCGCAGATGGAGGGCGCCCACTACCTGCGCCCCGGCCCGGGCAACCGCGACCAGGTGGCCCACGGCCTGTTCGGCTCGCTGACCGTCGAGCCCGAGGGCTCCACGTACGTCGACATGACGACCGGCAAGCCGATCGACTCGGGCTGGCAGGCCTCGATCGTGCCGGGCGACGGCCGCAAGGCGTTCCGCGAGTACAACCTCCTGCACCACGAGGTCGGCAACGAGAAGGAGAACATCCCGACGGCCGGCGGCGGCAACCTGCCGCGCGTCGACCCGCACACCGAGGCCTATCGCCCGGGCTCGCGAGCGATGAACTACCGCTCCGAGCCGTTCTACCACCGCCTCGAGCGGCAGCCCAAGGGCGACTCGCACGGCTACAGCTCCTACGCGTTCGGCGACCCGGCCACGCCGATGCCGCGCAGCTACACCGGCGACCCGACGAAGATCCGCATCCTGCACGCGGGCAGCGAGGTCTTCCACGTCTACCACCTGCACGGCGGCTCGATCCGCTGGCGGCTGAACCCGCACTCGGACAAGAGCTACGACTACCAGGACACCGGCCTGGACAAGACGCCGAAGGCCCAGGACTCGGCCTCCTCGCGCCTGGACTCGCAGTCCTTCGGCCCGGGCGAGTCCTACGACCTGGAGATCGAGGGCGGCGCGGGCGGCCTGCAGCAGGGCGCCGGCGAGTTCCTCTTCCACTGCCACATCGGCAAGCACTACATCGGCGGCATGTGGAGCTTCTGGCGCGTCTTCGACACGGCCCAGCCCGACCTGAAGCCGCTGCCCGACCGCACGGCGCATCCGACGCCCGTCGACTCGAGCGAGCTGATCGGCAAGGCGATGCCCGACGGCACGACGCTGACCAGGGACAACCTCGACGACTGGATCCGCCCGCAGCTGCCGACGCAGGGCGTCACGCTCAACGACCAGGACGCCACCGTCTGGGACTGGCAGGTCGACGAGACCAACCCGGACAAGCCGCTGTACCTGGGCGAGCCCGAGGACAAGGGCGCGTGGAACAACCTGCCCGGCGAGCGCGACCGCGACAAGGTCGACGGCCATCCCGGCCTGATGCCCGGCGACGAGGTCGTCGGCGACCAGGACCGCCCGAAGATCCGCTTCAACCCGACCAACGGGCGCCCGGCGTACCCGCTCATGCGCCCGCACATCGGCAAGCGCCCGCCGTTCGCGCCCAAGGGCCACTCCGGCGCGCCGTACCTCGGCGAGCGCGCCGACCAGCCCAAGTCGGGCTCCGGCCCCGACCCGTGGGCGGGCCGCAAGGACGGCATCTGCCCGGCCAACGCCCCGTCGCGCAACTTCAACGTTGTCGGCGTCGACGTCGCCGTGCCCGTCACCAGGACGGCCAAGGACGTCGGCGGCAAGCTCTTCGTGCTGGCCAAGAACAAGGAGGGCGTGCTCAACGGCACCAAGCCCGCCGAGCCGCTGGCCATCCGCGGCAACATCGGCGACTGCATCGGGGTCACGCTGACCAGCGAGATGTCCGACGCCAAGACGTTCGCCAACTTCTCGAAGATCAACATGCACATCCACCACGTGCAGTTCGACACCCAGGCGTCGGACGGCGTGATCTCCGGCATGTCCTACGAGCAGTCGATCCGGCCGTACAAGCTCGAGGACGTCCAGCTCGCGTCCGCGGCGGGCGCCGGCTCGCGGACGCTCGAGCTGCGCAACCCCGACCCGGCGCGCGGCGAGCGCCTGGCCAAGCTGCGCCCGGGCGTGTGGATCGCGATCGGCCAGGGCACCGAGAGCATCGAGGTGCGCCAGATCGAGTCCGTCGACGGGACGACGTTCACCCTGGCCAAGGCCCTCGAGCACGAGCACGCGGCCGGCCAGTGGGCGGGCACCGAGTTCGCCCAGTCGCGCTGGTTCCCGGACGTGCAGCTGGACAACGTCTTCTGGCACGACCACGTCGACGGCATCCACACGTGGGGCCAGGGCCTCGTCGGCCAGCTCATCGTCGAGCCGCCGGGCTCGACCTACCACGATCCGAAGACCGGCGAGGAGGTCGACTCCGGCACCTACGTCGACATCCGCACGAGCAGCCCGCTGGCCAAGGGGCTGGTCGAGGGCGCGTTCCGCGAGCTCGCGCTGTGGACGATCGACGACAACTCGGTCACCGACTCGACGCTCAACCTGCGAGCCGAGCCATGGGCCGACCGGTTGCGCGCCAACCCCGACCCGTCGCTGCTGTACAGCTCCTACACGCACGGCGACCCGGTGACGCCGCTGCCACGCGCCTACGCCGGCGACCCGTTCGTGGTCCGCACGATCAACGCCGGCCCGGCCATCGACCAGCTGCACATCGACGGCCATCGCTTCTTCCTGGAGAACCGCTATCGCGGCCCGGATGGCAAGGTCAAGGCCACGCCGACGGACACGCTGCACTACGGCGTCTCCGAGCGCTTCACCGCGATCCTCGACGGCGGCGCGGGCGGCCGCAAGCAGCGCGCCGGCGACTACCTGTACGAGAACTCGGTCGGGCGCCGGGCGCGCCAGGGCGCCTGGGGCATGCTGCGTGTGCTCCCCCGGCAGGTCTCCGACCTCCAGCCGCTGCCCGGCCGCAGCGTGCCGCAGGGCTCGTTCAGCCTGCCCGACAAGACCGGCGGCCGGCCGCCGAGCGCCGGCCACGCCGGCGACCCGTGCCCGAGCGACGCGCCGGAGCGCGCGCTCACCATCAGCGCGGTCGACCTGCCGGGCGACGTGGCCGGGCGCCAGGCGGCGTTCGTGCCCAGCGAGGTCGCGGCCGAGGTCAAGAGCGGGGACAGGGCGCCCGAGCCGCTCGTGGCCCACGCCGCGGCGGGCGACTGCCTGACCGTCACGTTGAACAACGAGCGCGCCACGCGCCGGGCCTCGTTCCACGTCGCCGAGCTCGAGAAGACGCTCGAGTCCTCGGGCGTGAACGTCGGCTTCAACTCCGAGCAGACGGTCGCGCCCGGCGGCCAGCGCACGTACCGCTTCCACGCCGACGACCGCAAGATCGGCAGCGCGCCGGTGTCCGACCGGGGCGGCAACGACAGCGGCACCGACGGCCTGTACGGCGCGGTCGTCGTCGCTCCGGCCGGGGCCACGTTCTCGGACCCCGAGAGCGGCGCGGAGACGAAGTACGGGGCCTCGGTCGACGTCAAGGTGCCGGGCACGCCGGGCTACCGCGACTTCACCGCGATCATGGCCGACGACGACCCGATCATCGGCGGCAACTTCATGCCCTACCCCGACGCGGTGGCCGGCCCGGCGATGGTCAACTACCGCAGCGAGGCTCGCGTCGACGACGCCACCGCGTTCAGCTCGCGGGCCCACGGCGACCCGAGCACGCCGCTGTTCCGGGCCTACGGCGGTGACCCGACCAAGGTCCACTTCATGGTCGCCCCGGGCAGCGAGCAGGCGCACGTGTTCAACCTCGGCGGCCACCACTGGCGCTTCGATCCGGAGGTGGACCAGTCGCAGATGGTCATGAACCAGGGCGTCGGCGCGCTGGAGACCTTCGACGCCGAGCTCGAGGGCGGCGCCGGCGGGCTCATGCGCACGGTCGGCGACTTCTTCTACGGCGACATGCGCCGGCCGTTCACGCAGGCCGGCATGTGGGGCCTGATGCGGGTGATGTCCGACAGCTCGTGCCCGATCAAGCCGCTGAACGGCCTGAGCTGCAAGGCGCAGGAGTCGATCATCTTCGACCCGCCGGAGCTCGCGCGGCCGGGCGAGCCCGAGCCGGGCGTCTTCGAGCGCGGCGGCGGTCAGGTCGACAGCCCCGCGTCGCTGCGCGCCGCGGTGGCCGCGTCGGTGAACAGGAGCGTGAGCGGCCCGCGGGGGCTGCGCGTGCGCGGCCGCGTGTCGCTCGGCGAGCTGGCCTCGCGCGGGGTGCGCATGGAGCTGCTCACGCCGGCCGACACGCGGATGGTCGACCTGCAGCTGCTGAAGGTCACGGGCAAGCGGACGACGGTCGCGCTCAAGGGCCGCGTGAAGCTCCGCCGCGGCGGCCCTGTCGACCTGCGCTGGAAGCCCGGCCGCGCCGCGGTGGCCCGCATCGGGAGCGGCGCCTACGTGCTCAAGGTCAGGGTCGGGCCGGACGCGCGGCGGCTGTCGAAGCAGCACGCCCAGGTGAGCTTCCGCCTCACCGGGCGCGCGCCGGCGGTCGGGACCGGCGGCGGCCGACGATGACCCGCTGCGGGTCGCCGCGGCGCCACGTCCTGCCCGGCGCCCCGGACATCCACCCACCGTCGAGGCCCCAGACGTTGGCGTAACCGCCCCGCATCGCGCAGGCTCGTGGCGCGGAACCAGCAGGCCCTCGCGCGACGAGTTCACCGGTCAGCATGCGCAAAGTACTCATGCCGTCACAGCGCCGGGGCCTGAACATCCTCAGACCGTTTCGCCATCGCTCCCGGCACCCATGGCACAGCACCTCGTATCGCAACAGCCGCTTCGCTCGCGTCGACTCACCGGCGCACCGGGCGTGGTGCGTCGACGGACGATCAACGCTCCCGGGGCTCGCTAGGGCATGCACGCCGCCGTCGGTGTCGCGCCGGCAACCGACCGGGTGGGCGGCGGTTCGCCCGTGCGCGTCGCCGTGGCCGTCCTGGCAGCGTGCGGACTGTTGGCGGTCGCCGGCGGGGCGCTGAGCCTGACCGTCCTGGTGTCCGGCGAGCACGGCCCCCGGCCGATCGCCACGCGTGAGGCACCCGCCGGCGGGGCATGGGCGCCGGCTTCGAGCTTCGGCCAGATCGCCGTGGAGCGCGTCGAGCGCATCGCCGGCCGGCCGCACGGGCCTGGCCACGCCGATCCGGAGGCACGCTCGGACCAGATCCGCGTCTCCGTGACGCTGACGAACCGTCTGCGGCGCAGGATCGCCTATTCGCCCGGACAGTTCCGCCTGCGCCTGCCGGACGCCGGAACGACGATCTCGGCCACCAACCCGAATCCGCCGCCCGGCTCCATCGCCGCCGGCCAGAAGCTCCGCCAGCGGCTGACGTTCATCGTGCCCGCCGCGCGGACGAGGTTCACCGTCGTGTTCGACGACCTGGGCCGCGCCGCGCCGATTCCGATCGCGCTCGGCTCGCTGCCGAGTCAAAGGAAGGATTGATCGTGCTGTTCTCGGTGCGGATCCCCGCTCTCACCATCGTCGCGCTCGCCGTGGCGCTCTCCTACGGAGCCGGGTTCTGGCTCGTTCTGCTGCACAGCGCCGAGGGTGGACGCGAACGCTCCGAGCCCGGTCTCCTGGTCCACGCGCTGCGCGACGGCACGCTCGCGCTGCCCGGAGTCCTCGCCGCGGTATGGCTCGGCGGCGCGCTGGCGCTCCGACTGGTCGATCCCGAGCGGCGCCTGTCGGCGCGCTGGCGAGGCGCGCTGCTGGCCGGTGGCGCCGGCAGCATGGGCGCGGTGGTGCTGGCGGCCGGGAACCCGCTCCATGCGCTGCTGTTCGCGACCGATGAGGCGCACGCCCTGTCGCCCGCGCTGCACCTACTCCGCGACGCGCTGTTCGGACTTGCCGTCTCGGTGCCGATCGCCGCAGCCGTTGTACTCGCGTTGACGCTGCGGCCCGCTCGGCCACGCCGGCAGGCGGCCAAGCCAACGCCCGAGCCTGTGCGAGCGCCCGATCCCGTGACACCTCGCGGCGCTCAACTGACCCGTCGCGGCTTCGTCGCCGGCGGGCTCGCGAGCGCGGGGGCGGCCGGCATCGTCCTCACGCGCAGCTCGCACCCGGCCCGCGCCCAGGAGGCCAGCGACCGGCTGCTCATGTACATCAACGACGGTCACGTGCCCATGGTCGACGGCACGATGGTCTACACGCGCGGCTACGGCGGGGCGCCGGCGGGCGACCCGACGCCGAGCCTGGCGATCGAGCCGCAGCTGTTCCTCAACGGACGCGTCGGCCCGGTGGCCAGCCGCACGTATCCGCTGCTCGACCCGTCCCGGATCCCCGAGGAGGGGTCCCCGAGCGCCGCCGGCGTCGATCCCAGAGGCGTCGGGCTGCATCACATCCGGCGCCGGCATTGGTCGAGCTTCTTCCCGCGGCGGGTCATCGTCGCCGAGACCGGCAGCCAGGTCCGGCTGCGTATCACCAACCGGCTCGCCGACCCGCACACCTTCACGATCGCCGGCGTCGTCGACGTCACGCTCGGGCCGGCAGGCTCGGCGACCGCGACGCAGGACATCGACTTCCCCGCTCCGGGCCCGGGGACCTACGTCTACCACGACACGACGAACGCGCCCGTGAACCGCGTGCTCGGGCTCTTCGGCGTGCTCGTCGTCGTGCCGGCCGGTGCGCCGTGGACGTTCGACGGCCGCGAGGGGGAGTTCGAGCGCCAGTTCGTGTGGATCTTCCATGACATCGACCCGGAGTGGGCGCGTCGCGCGCGGTTGGGTGCGACGATAGACGCGGCCAAGACCCCGTCCGTCCCGCGCTACTTCACGATCAACGACCGCAGCGGCGTGTTCTCGGTCGGCCACTCACCCGACGAGGACGAGAACCACCGCACCCACGAGGACACCAAGCCCTCCGGTCACGGCCGCCGGGTCAACGTCCGCGACTTCGGCGATCCCGGCGCGGGCACCGGGCAGCTCATCCGCGTCGTCAACACCGGCATCGCCGTCCACCAGCCGCACTGGCACGGAAACCATGTCTGGACGGTCGCCATCAACAACGAGGTCCTGAGCCGCTCGTCGCCCCGGATCAGCGCCGACGGCCACATCCTCCTGCAGCACTGGGAGGACGTCGTCGAGATCGACCCGCTCGGCACGAAGGCGGTGATGCTTCCTCTGAAGCCGCCGGCCGACGCGCTCGAGGCCGTCCTGGCCGACCAGCAGTGCGACTACGTGTACCCGATGCACTGCCACGCCGAGATGTCGCAGACCGCCGGCGGGGGGCTCTACCCCGGCGGGATGGTCACCGACTGGATCCTGAAGCCCTGACCGAGACGAGGCGCGATGAGCCACACAGACACCAACGGCTGCCCCACACCGGAGCTGCACACCCAGGTCGAGTTCAGCACCAACCAACCGCATGAGGGCAGCCCGGAGACGGAGTTCCGCCAGCGACCCGACGCCGCGTTCTTCCGCAAGTTCTTCAACGACCGTCTGCGCTTCCCCGACGGGCACGAGTCGGAGATCTGGAGCTTCGAGGACGAGACGTCGGGGCGCGGGCTGCCGGCGCCGCCGATCCGGGCCCGCGAGGGGGACATCGTCCACGTGACGCTCAAGCCCTCCAAGGCCGCCCACACGATCCACCTGCACGGCATCGAGCCCGACCCGCGCAACGACGGCGCCGGCCACACGTCGTTCGAGGTGACGGGGGAGTACACCTACCAGTTCCGCGCCGACCCCGGGGTGGCCGGCGACCCGAACACCGGCACCGCGGGCACGTACTTCTACCACTGCCACGTCAACACGGTGCTGCACGTCCAGCTCGGCATGTTCGGACCGCTGATCATCGACCCGCCGGAGGGGCGCGGGAAGGCCTTCGTCGACGACCCCGTCGGCTACGACCCGCGCGCCGAGACGCTCATGGTCCCCTACGCGATCGATCCGCGCTGGCACGAGCTCAATCACGCCGCCGGGCTCGACGGCGAGGACGTCGGCCTCAACCGCTTCGAGCCATCTCACTTCTACCTGCTCGGGGCCGACCTCAACGCGCCGTGGCCGAGCACGCCGGTCAAGACGGTGGGGCGCATCGCCGCCACCGCTCCGCCCGACCGGCCCGCGCTGCTGCGCATCAACAACGCCAGCTACTTCCCGACCATCATCCGCTTCCACGGCGGCCTCAAGGCCGAGGTCGTCGCACACGACGGGCGCACGCTGCGCGACACGTCCGTCACCCCCAGCCCGCCGGTCACCGTCCTGACCGACTTCCTGGGGTTCGGCGCCGCCGAGCGCTACGACATGCGCCTGCGCCCCCCTGCCGGGTCGCGACCGGGCGACACCTTCGGCCTCTCCGTCGAATGGCGCCACTGGATCACCAACGAGATCCTCCACACCGAGACCCGCGAGGTCGTGGTGCTCGACCCCGACGCCGGCGGCGGAGGAACGACGCAGGGCGGCGAGACCGGGGCGGGGGCGGCCGAGACCCCCGGACCCCCCACCATCGCTCCCCCGACCGGGGGGCCGGCCGCCAGCGCCACCAACGGCGCTCGCGTCGGCTCGCGCCGGGCACGGCGGGTGCGCAGACGGCGACTGGCACGCAAGGCTCGCAGGAAGCCCACCCGCGCGGCACGCAAGAGGTCCAGCTCCCGCGCGAAGCGGTCGCGGCGCAAGCGCTAGGTCGCACCTCGACAACGACCCGACGAGGGCCTTCGCGAGCGGCCGTCCCTGGAGTTCACGGGTCCAGGCGCGCCCGCGCCGTCCAGGTGCGACCGCCGTCGCGCGACAGCTGGATCGTGTTGCGGTGCGTGGCGACGTACAGCTCGTCTCGATACGTCGCCAGCGCGGTGGGCTGGCTGCCGACGTCGCCGAGCTCGGCGAACGTGCGACCGCCGTCGTTCGAGCGGTACGACCGGCCGTCGCCGTCGACGAGCACGAGCGTGTCGGTCCAGGCCAGCAGCCCGGGACGGGTGCCGCGCATCGGATTCCAACCACGGCCGCCGTCCGGCGACGTGTACAGCCCGTCGGGCCCGGAGGCGACGAGGCGCTGTGGATCGGCCGGGTCGATGGCGAGGTCGATCAGGGGGGCGGGCGGCCGGCGCTGGTCCCATGTCCGGCCTGCGTCGACAGATGCCAGGAGCCGACCCTGGGTCGCGTCGAAGCCGTACACCGTCGGGCCGCTGGCGCGGAGGACATGGAAGTCCGCTTCGCCCAGCAGCGAGACCGGCGTCCATGAGCGCCCCCGATCCTCGGAGCGGATCAGGCCGAGCAGCGGAGGGAGATCGTCGCGCGAGTCCGGATGTCCGGAGCCGAGAAACAGGTCGCCGGCCGCGATGGTGAAGCCCATGGTGTCCTGTCGCCGGTCGCCGACGCGCATCGGCTGCCGCTGTCCGCGAGGGACACGGAACAGGCCGCTGTGCGTTGCGACGTACAGCGCGCCGTCGGCGGGGTTCACCCCCACTCCGTGAATGTGGTTGGCCACCGCATCGCGATTCTCCGTCGGTGTGCTGCTGGACGCGCCGCAGGCGGTGAACAGCAGAACGACGAACGAGGCAAGCGCCGCCAGCGGACCCACCCGGAAGCTGGGCGCGATCCTCGTCACGCTTCGTCACCGATCACGAGCGGCAGCAGTCGTCAGAGCACCCGGCGACATCACCCAGGGTCCGTTCGACACTGCGCTCGTCCCGAGCGCGAAGCAGCCGCAGCGCGTTGAGCGTGACGAGCAGCGACATGCCCATGTCGGCCGCCACCGCGACGACGAGCGTCACGTAGCCGAACGGCGCGAGCAGCACGAAGAGCGCCTTCACGACAAGCGACGCGACCACGTTGACGCGCATGATCGACAGCGCCTTGCGCGCGCCACCGATCGCTTCGGGAAGGCGGTCGAGTCGGTCGCTCATGAGCGCGACGTCGGCGCTCTGCAGCGCGGCATCGCTGCCCGCGGCGCCCATGGCCACCCCCACCCGCGCGGCCGCCAGAGCCGGGGCGTCGTTGACGCCGTCGCCGACCATCGCCACCGCTCCTTCGCGGCCCAGGCGCTCGACCGCTCGTAGCTTGTCCTCGGGCAGCAGTTCCGCGCGGTACTCGTCGAGCCCGGCGCGCGCCGCCACGGCACGAGCGACGGGCTCGGAGTCGCCGGTCAGCATCACGATGCGCTGGACGCCGGCGGCGCGCAACCGGGCGCTCAGTCCCGGGGCGTCGGGGCGCTGCTGATCGGCGAGGCCGAACAGCGCGAGCACCCGACGGCCCTCCCCGAGCGCGACGGCGGTCTCGCCGCGCTCATGGAGCGCGTCGAACTCGGTCGGGACAGCGCCCGTGCGCTCGAGGGCCAACCGCGGCCCGCCCGCCCAGAGCGCGCCGCCGCCCTGAACGGTCGCCTGCGCGCCGCGACCGGGCAGCGCCTCGAAGCCCTCCGCGGTCGGGACGTCGATGCCGCGGTCGCGCGCCGCGCGGCGGAGCGCGGCTGCCAGGGGGTGCTCGGAGTGGTGCTCGACGGCCGCGACGAGGCGCAGCGCCTCCTGCTCATCGATGCCGTCGAGCGCCACGACGGATCCGAGCTGCGGCAACCCCAGCGTGAGGGTCCCCGTCTTGTCGATCGCCACGGTCCGGACCTCGGCGAGGTCCTCCAGGGCCTGGCCGCCCTTGATCAGGATGCCCCGACGCGCCGCGCCGCCCACGGCCGACACGACGGCGACGGGCACGGAGATGACGAGCGAGCACGGGCAGGCCACGATCAGGAGCGCCAGCGCCCGGTACAGCCAGGTGTCGGAGTCTCCGCCGAACGTGAGCGGCACCGTGGCCAGCGAGACGGCGGCGACGAACACCAGCGGGGTGTAGATCCGCGCGAAGCGGTCGATGAAGCGCTCGGCCGGCGCCCGGCTCGCCTGGGCGTGCTCGACCAGCGCGGCGACGCGCGACAGCGTCGAGTCGGCCGCCGGCCTCGTCGCGCGGACCGTCAGCGCTCCCTGGACGTTGAGCGTGCCCGCGAAGACCTCGTCGTCCGGCTGCTTGTCGACCGGCACCGACTCGCCCGTGATCGGCGACTGGTCGACGCTCGATGCCCCGGAGACCACGACGCCGTCGAGCGCGAGCCGCTCGCCGGGGCGGACGACGAACCGCATGCCTGGAGCCACCTCCCCGGCGTCGAGCAGCTGCTCGCGGCCGCCGACGAGGACCCGCGCCTGCGCGGGCGCGAGCTCCATGAGCGCCTCGACCGAGAGGCGGCTGCGTTCCAGCGCCAGGCTCTCGAGCCCGGTCCCGACCGCGAAGAGCACGAGCACCCAGGCGGCTTCGGCGTACTCGCCGATTGCGACCGCTCCGACCGCGGCCAGGGCCATGAGCACGTTCATGTCGAGCGAGCGGCGGCGCAGCGCGCCGAGCGCTGCGCGCGCGATCGGCCAGCCGCCGACGGCCATCGACAGCAGGTAGAGCGGCTCGGCGACGGCGCGCGGCGCGGAGGCCAGCGAGGCGATCGCCGCGACGAGCAGGAGCGCGACCGAGACGGTCGTCGAGAACGCTCGGACGTCCCGGCGCCAGAACGGCCTCGACGGCGGGGCGGCGACGGCGCGGTCCGCAGGCCGGGCGCGGTAGCCGGCGCGGCTCACCGCGGCGGTGATCGTCTCCGATGGCGCGTCGCCATCGACGACGAGCGTCCCGGCGCCGAACGACACGTCCGCCGACCGCACGCCCTCGAGCGCGGTGACGCTCCTCTCGACCGTCCTCGCACAGGCGGCGCAGTCCATCCCCTCCACGCGGAAGCGCCGGCCGGCCGCGGGATCCTGCCGGTGGCCATCGGCGACGGGAGCCGAAGCCGACGGCGTCGGAGCGGCCATCGGGAGCTCGACCGGGCTCACGCCGCGCCCACCCGAACTGCGCGGTAGGCGCCGACGAGGCCGGACCCGAGCTCGGTGAGCTCGTACATCACCATGCGGCCGTCGCGGCGCGAGCGCAGGACGCCGAGGCTCTTCAGCAGCCGGACGTGATGGGAGACGAGCTTCTCGTCGCGCCCGACGATCCACGCCAGGTCGCACACGCACGCCGTCTCGCCGTCGGCGAGCGCCAGGAGCACGGCGACCCGAGTCGGGTCGGTCAGCGCCTTGAAGGGCAGCGTCGCGGCCTCGAGATCCTCGATCGACGGCAGCGATCGGCGGAGCCCCTCCGCCTTGGGCAGGTCCAGGCACAGCAGGTCGCAGGTGTCGCGCTCGACGCTCATGGCGACAACGATAGCCACGTTCGCACGAATTTACGGATGGGCCCGGAGCCCGCTGTGCGTCACCGGGCTGGGGTCCGTCCAGGCCGCGTCCAGCCCCGTTGCGCGATCCCGCACGCGGAACTACGCAGTTCTCCCATGCGGGATCTCGCGCGTGACCTGATCATCTCCGCAGGGGTGAACACGGCGCGGAGGGGTCCGCCCGTCGCTCCTTCGGCCCGGACGGTCAAGGGAGAATGGGAATCGCACATCTCAGGGGTCTTGCGCGGTCTGCGGCCGGGGCGCTGGCGATCGCCGCGCTGCTGGTCTGCGCCGGGCCCGCCGCGGCCCGGAGCCTGACCGACTCGCTCGGCGACGAGATCGTGAACACGAGCTCGGACACCCCTACGTCGCAGCTCGCCGGCCCGCCCGTCGTGACCGCCAAGCGCTTCGAGCCGTCGCTCGCCTTCCTGCCGTCGCTGGGCCTGGGCTCGACGGCCAGCCCGGAGGACGACCTGGCCGCCGCCCTCGACTCGCTCGCGGCCATCCGGCCGGACGACACGACCGGCGCCGAGCAGGCCGTCAGCCGCGCGCTGGGCATCCTCGACGGCTCCGGTGCCCCCGCCGTCCCGGACGACCGCGCCTACCAGGGCATGCCGCTGCTGAACTGGAACATGGCGCAGCGGGTCCGGCGCGTGCCCGCCGAAGGCAACGTCGACGTCCGCGAGGTGCGCTTCGGCGACCACGCGATGCTCGACACCTGGCTGCTCGACTTCGAGGACGCGACCAAGCCGTTCACGATCACCTGGCACATCTCCGAGGTCGGATCGAGCTTCGGGGGCCAGCTCGCGCCGGCCACGCTGCTGCGCGACGGCCGGACGCAGATCGGCCAGCACTCGGTGCTCACCGGCCTGGCCCAGCCCAACCTCTTCACCGGCACGAGCGCCAAGAGCCGCTTCCATCCGGCGGGCGCCGGCGAGGAGACGCGCCTGACCACGCAGACGCTGAAGGTGAGGATGCCGCCGGCCCGCTTCGTCAGGGCGATCCTCGACCCGAACCTCAAGCCCGGCCACGAGACCTTCGCCCAGATCCTGCCCGCCGGCGACGGCCGCCTGGCGGCCGCGGAGGCGACGTTCGGCGCGGACGAAGGCCGGCGCGATCGCCAAGCTGGCCGAACAGGCGCCGGAAAGCCAGATCTATCGCGAGCTCGGCCTGCTGCTCGGGCCGGAGGGGCAGCTCGAGGGCTCGGCGTCGGACGCCGCGACGAAGGCGACGGAGCTGCGCCCGCTCGTCGGCGCGATGCGCTCGCGCGACAGCCTGCCCGCCGGTGTCAGCGGCGTGCGCCGGCGCCGACGTCGACGTCGTGCTGATGAACAACGAGGCCTACGTCTCGCGTCGCTCGGTGCGCCTCGCGCCCGGCGCCGAGCTGAAGGTCGGGGTGACCAACCTCGACGGCTTCGAGCACAGGTTCGAGGCCGTCGACCTCAAGGGCCGCGAGCGCACGCTCGGCGCCGACGACTGGGGCGCGTTCGCGTGGTCCGACCTGGGCGAGGGCGTGGCCGGTGGCGGCCGGCGCGAGCGAGACGATCAGCCTCACGCCCAGCGACGACGCCTTCTCGCTGTGGCTCGGCGACCCCGACATGGGCGACCAGACGGGCATGACGATCGCGCTCGACCACGGCCCGCGCACCCAGAGCCTCGAGGTCGGCGGGGCCGGCTCGCTGCCGCTGCACCAGGCGCTGGACGGCGACGGCCGCGTGTGGGTGACGATGGAGGGCAGCGACGAGCTCGTCCGCCTCGATCCCGACCGACGGGGCGATCAGCGACGGCGCGCCCGCGCGCTTCCCGCTGCCCGGCGGCCTCAAGGACCCGGCCAACCCGCCGCCCGCCAACCAGACCGACGCGCTGCTCGGCCCGGCCGACGTCGCCATCGACGGCCGCGGCATGGTCTGGACGACGCTGGTGGCCGGCAACGCGATCGCGCGCCTGGACCCGAGCAAGGCGCGGCCCGGCTCCACGGAGGGCATCGAGGTCTTCAAGCTCGAGCCGTGCAACAACCTGTGCCGCAAGCCGCTGCCGCCGATCGTCCCCGGCCCGCTGTCGCGCGAGCCGCTGCAGCTCGAGGTGTTCGAGGACGGTGGCGGCAACACCGTGGCCTGGTTCACCGAGATGGCCGCCGACCGCATCGGCGTGATCCGCGTGACCCCGGAGGGCCGCAAGCTCAACGAGACGCACTTCGGCTGCGGCAAGGGCTGCCTGATGCCCCTGGGCATCGCGCTCGACGGCGAAGGCCGCGTCTACTTCAGCGAGGGCATCAGCAACCGGATCGGCCGGCTGACCCTCGACACCGCGCGCCCGTACACCGAGTCGGCGATCGCCGCCATCGACCACTTCGAGATCCCCTCGAGCGTCGAGGAGTTCACCCCCGGCGCCGCCCCGTGCGCGGGGCCGCCGGCCTGCCCGCTGCCCAACCCGGCGACGACCTCGCTGCCTCACAGCGTGCAGATCGACCCGCGCGGCCGCGTGTGGTTCACCGAGGAGGCGACCGAGAAGGTCGGCTACCTCGACCCGGCCAAGGCCGAGCCGCAACACGTCGGAGGGGATGGTCGAGGCCGACGGGCCGGTCAACGACTTCAAGCGCTCGCTCGCCCCGGCCGACATCGCCTTCGACCGTGCGGGCAAGGCGTTCGTCTCCGACGAGTACGGCGACCAGATCGCCTCCGCCACCGTCCGTGCCGACGGGGAGATCGAGATGCGGACCGCCTTCCGCCCGACCGCGCGCAACAGCTTCACCGACGCGCCGATGCTCGACGACAAGGGCAACCTGTGGTTCATCGAGAGCGGCGCCGAGATCGGTCACCCGCGTGTCGAGTGTCTCGGCCGGCGCGCCGCGCCCGGCGCGCTCGCCGCTGCTCGTGGCCGACACCTCGACGGGCACGCTGAGCGCCGAGGGCCTGCGCGAGATGGACGCCGTCGACCTGGTCGTGCTGCGCGACGGCAGCCGAGGTCGACCGCGCCGACGACATCCCGCTGTCGGGCGGCGGCTTCGAGACGGCGCTGGCCATGCGCGCCGGCGACCGCGTGCAGGTCACCCCCAAGGGCCAGCACGCGCCGCGGTCGTTCGGCTTCCGCGTCGCCGACCTGCGCGCGACGGTCGGCGCCGACGGCGGCGTGTCGGGCCTGGCCCGCCTCGGCGCCGAGGCGCTGGCCGACGACGTGACGATCACCGCCGGCGGGAAGACGGCGACGGCGCGGATCGGCTCCGTGGACGGCGCGTTCTCGTGGGGCGGCGGGCTGGATCGGGCCACGGGCGGCGGCACGCTCTCGTGGACGGCGGGCACGGTGACCGCGCGCTTCCGCACGATCGCGCGCTTCGGGCAGAGCGGCGGCGGCTCCGCGCCGCCGGCGGTGACGCCGTCGGCCGGGGCTCCGGTTCGGGTCCCGCGGGCCACGCCCGCCACCGCCCGTCCCGGCCCCGCGCACCCCGGCCGCGCGCACGAAGGCCGCGATCTGCTCGCCCACGCGCTGGCTGACGCGCACCGGCAGCGGCGCCGCCGCGCGCCGCGCGCTGCCGCTGCTCGGCCTCGACGCCGCCGGCGCCCGCAGCTGCCTCGGCGCTCCGGCCAGGCGAGCTCGCAGCGGACGCAACGAGCGCTGGACCTACCCCGGCGTGGTCGAGCTGCGCCTCGCCGGCGGCCGCGTGACCGCGTTCACGCTGCTCGGCGCCCGGATGCGCAGCGCACCCGACCGTGCCGCGGTCGGCGGAGGCCTGACCGCGTTCCGCCGGGCGCTGGGCACCCTGGCCCGCGACGCGCGGGGTGACGTGCGGGGCCTCGTCGGACTCGGGCCCGCCGGCTACGGCGACGTCCGCCTGACCCAGGGCAAGGCCGGCCGGGTGACGCGCGTGACGGTCGCCCTGCGCACGGGCCGCGCGCTCGACGCGACGGCCAGGCGACTGCTGCGGAGCGCGCGATGAGCTGGTCGGCGGCCACGCCGGCGGGCACGGGTCGCGCCGCGGTGCGCGGGCGGGCTCGCGCCGTCCGGCGCGGCGCGCGCCATGCTCGCGCTGCTCCTGGCGGCGGGTGCGGCGCTGGCCCTCACGCCGCTCGGGCCGGGCGGCGCTGGGGACCGCCGGGCGCCGGTGCGCCTGAGCGCGGCCGACGCCGCGACCGCCCGCGCCGTCGTGACCCGCGCGCAGGCTCTGGTCAACGTCACCCCGGCACAGGTCGGCTATCGCCTGCGCGTGGCCGGCCCCGCGGAGGGCCTGCGCGGGCGCATCGACACGACGGCGCGGACGATCACGCTGTTCGTCGCCCCGACGGCGGCGCCGCACCGCATCGCCCACGACCTCGCCCACGAGATCGGACACGCCTTCGACACGGGGCGGCTGTCGGCCCGCGACCGCGCCGCCTACCTGCGCGCCCGCGGCGCGGGCGACGCGGCCTGGTGGCCGGGCGCGAAGGCGTCGGACTACGCCACGGGCGCGGGCGACTTCGCCGAGGTCTTCGCGCTCTGCCACGCCGCGAGCCCCGACTACCGCAGCCGGCTGGCCGTCCGTCCACAGGACCCGTGCGGCCTCTTGCCGAAGGACGCTCGGACTGCCAACCTCGGAGGTGGGACGACATGATGCGCAAGCCGATCCGGGTGCTGGCCGCCGTGGTCGCCGTCGTCCTCGCCGGCCTCGCGGTGGCCGCGCTCTCCCAGGACGATCCGCCGCCGGCGAGCTCCGACATGAACCACGGCGACGTGAAGTTCGCCGGCGGCGAGGAGGGCCGCATCCTCAACGCGACCGCGGCGACGACCTCGGCCGCCGCCGCCGACGAGCTGGCCGCCGAGGGACGCAGGCTGTTCCGCGACGCGTCGCTCTACGAGGCCGGGGAGTCGTGCCAGACCTGCCACGCCGAGGGCTCGTCGAGCTCGAAGCTCGGCATCATCACCCACGACGCGAAGGTGGACGAGCTCGCCGACGAGCCCGTGCCGCCGCCGCCCAGCGACTTCGACGGCCCGCGCGACCCCCCGGCGCTATGGGACCTGGCCAAGACCGCGCCGTACTTCTGGGAGGGCGATGTCAGCACGCTCGACGCCGCGATCCTGCGCCCGGTGAAGGGCCACATGAAGCAGTTCGTGACCGGTGAGTGCAGCGGCTCGGAGGCGACGAGCGACGCCTGCACCCAGAAGGCGGGGGAGCTGACGGCCAAGCTCGTGGCCTACGTCAGGACGCTCACCGCGCCGACGACGGACTTCGACCAGGGCACCCTGTCGCCCGCCGCGCTGCGCGGCGAGAAGCTCTTCCAGGGCAAGGCCGGCTGCATCGAGTGCCACGGCGGCCCGTCGTTCACCGACAAGGGCATCCACAACACGGGCGTCCCGCAGGTGACGTTCACCACCCCCTACGGCACCGAGCCCGCCTCGCGCGTGAGCAACGACACGGGCGCGCCGGCCCCGCCCGTGCCGGCCGAATGCGACGTGACCAACCCGCCCGAGGGCTGCGAGCCCGACCCGCGCCAGGCCGGCAGGGCCTTCATCGACACGCCGCAGATGCGCGACCTGGCGTCCACCGCGCCGTACATGCACAACGGCGCGTTCCCGACGCTCAAGGCCGTGGTCGACTTCTACAACACCGGCTCGGCCGTCTCGCCGCTGAACCTGTCGCCGACCGAGGTCGACGACATCGTCGCCTACCTCGAGTCGCTCTAGCCGCCGCACGGGCGCGGGCACCCGGCGACGGGGCCGGTGTGCTGGAGTCCGTGGCATGGAACCGCGCGATCCCGAGGAGCTGGCCGCGACCGAGGCGCCGGTCGTCGCGGACATCCCGCCGGACACGAGGATGGGCGCGGTGCGCCTGAGCGTCGCCGATCTGGGCCGCTCGATCGACTACTACGAGTCGGCGATCGGCCTCGGCGTGCACGAACGCACCGCCGGTCGGGCGACACTCGGCGCCGGTGGCGAGGCTCTGCTGGTGCTCGACGAGCTGCCCGGGGCCCGTCCCGCCCGGGGCTTCGCGGGTCTGTACCACTTCGCGCTGCTCGTCCCCGAACGCGTCGATCTCGCGCGCTACCTGGCCCATGTCGCCCGCCGGCGGGTGCCGCTGGTCGGCGTCTCCGACCACTTCGTCAGCGAGGCGATCTACCTCAGCGACCCCGACGAGCACGGCATCGAGGTCTACCGGGACCGGCCCCGCGAGGTGTGGGAGGGACTGGTGGGCGAGCGCCTGACGACGCAGCCGCTCGACGTCGACGGGCTGCTGGCCGAGCTCGACGACCCCGCGCGCGCCGCGTTCGACGGCCTGGCCCGCGGCACCGTGATGGGCCACGTGCACCTGCGCGTCGCCGACGTCCCGGCCGCGGTCGCCTTCTACCGCGACGTGCTCGGCTTCGGGCTGATGGCGCAGCTCGGCGGGCAGGCGGCGTTCCTGGGCGCGGGCGGCTATCACCACCACATCGGCGCGAACGCGTGGGAGAGCCGCGGGGCGCAGCCCGCGCCCGCGGGGACGGCCACGCTCGAGGCGATGACGATCATCCTGCCCGGCGAGCCGGCGCTGAGCGATCTGGCCGACCGCTTGCGGGCTGCGGGCCTGGCGCCCGAGCCGGTCGACGGCGGCCTGCGCCTGCGCGACCCGGCGGGCAACCCGCTCGTCCTCACCGCCGCCCGGTCGGGGGCTGCGGGCCGCGGCTGAGGATCTCGGCGCGGACCGCCTCCAGGCGCCGCGCCGGAGCGCCGAGCCCGTCGATCCGGTCGAGCTGCGCGCTCAGGCGCTCGGAGCGCCACTCCGCGGCGAGCAGGGCCAGCGACGAGTCGAGCATCAGCACGTGGTGGTCGAGGATCGTGCGCAGCACCGCGGTGTGCCGGTCCATCGCGGGGTCGCCGCACGACGGGAGCGCCTCGCACAGCTCCACGAAGCGACCGATCAGGGCCCCACACGGCGGCGCCACGCGGCCGAGGTCGCGCTCGTCGCGCAGCTCGACGAGCAGCTCCTCGGCCCGGTCCTGGAGGATCAGCGCCTCGGCGACGATCCGTCGCAGCGCGCCCCAGGCCTCGTCGCACGTCGCCTGCCGCCCGGGCAGCGGGTCGTCCTCGGCCACGACGACGACGACCGACGTCACGTCGTCTCGCGGCTCGCCGCTCGCGGCGTCGGCCCGGCGAGCGCGGCGGCGTCCGAGCATCGGCCCGTCAGCCCGGCAGGCGGAAGCCGAGGTCGGCCTCGACGTCGGCCACGTCCATCTGGGCCTTCTGGAGCTTGCCCGCGTAGTCCCAGTTCAGCGACTGCCAGCGGGTGAACTGGTCGAGCACCCAGACGCCCGACTGGCGAGAGCCGTTGCCCGACCGGCCGTTGCCGCCGAAAGGCAGGTGCGCCTCGGCCCCGCTCGTCGAGTTGTTCACGCTGACCATGCCGGCGCTGACGCGCTCGCGGAAGCGGAAGGCGTGGCGTGGGTTGGAGGTGTAGATCGCGCTGCTCAGGCCGTAGCCGTGGCCGTTGGCCAGCGCGATCGCCTCGTCCCAGTCGGCGAAGCGGGCCACGCCGACGAGCGGGCCGAACGTCTCCGTGTTGGCCAGCTCGTCGTCGGCCCGCACGCCGCTGGCGATCGTGGGGTGGCAGAACAGGCCGCGCTCGGGGTCCTCGCCGACGAAGCCCGCGCGCGGGTTGGCGGCGGTGATGCGACCGGTGCCGGTCGAGCCGTGCAGCGCGTGATGGTCGCGCACGAGGCCGAGCGCGTCGTCCTCGAAGCGCCGCAGGAAGCGCTCGCTGATCATCGGGCCGTAGAGGACCTCGCGGGTCGGGTCGCCGACCGGCGCCGCCTCGACGGCGCGCGCGAATCGGGCCAGGAACTCGTCGTGCACGCGCTCGTCGACGATCGCCGTGCCCAGCGACGTGCAGCGCTGGCCGGCCGTGCCGAAGCCGCTGAACAGCGCGCCCTCGACGGCCAGGTCGAGGTCGGCGTCGTCCATGACGACGAGCGGGTTCTTGCCTCCCAGCTCCAGGCACGGCGACTGCAGGTGGCGTCCACACAGCTCGCCGATGCGCGCGCCGACCGTGCTCGAGCCGGTGAAGCCGACCTTGTCGACGAGCCCGCGGTCGAGCGACCGCTCGAGGCCGTCGAACGTCTGCGCGCCGTCGGCGAGCACGAGGTTGAAGACGCCCTCGGGCAGTCCGCCGTGCAGGAACAGCTCGGCCAGCGCCTCGCCGATGGCGGGCGCGTACTCGGCCGGCTTCCAGACGACCGCGTTGCCGCACAGCAACGCGGGGACGAGGTACCAGGACGGCACGGCGACGGGGAAGTTGCCCGCCGTGACGATGGCCGCGACGCCGACCGGGACGCGGAAGGTGAAGAGCTGCTTGTCGGGCATCTCGCTCGGCACGGTCTGGCCGTACAGCCGCCGCCCCTCGCCCAGGAAGAAGTTGCAGGTGTCGACGATCTCCTGGACCTCGCCGAGCGACTCCGGGTAGGGCTTGCCGATCTCGCGGGTCACCAGCCGCGCGAGCGCCTCGGCGTTGTCCTCGACCAGCCGGCCGATCTGCTGGATCGCCCGGCCGCGGATCGGGGCGGGGGTGGCCGCCCAGCCGGGCTGCGCGGCGCGCGCCGCCTCGGCGGCGGCGACCAGCGTCGAGGCGTCCCCGAGGCGAACCTCGGCCACGACGTCGTCGGTGTCCGCGGGGTTGACCGAGCGCGCCGTCCCACCCGGGCCGTCGTCGACCGGGCGGCCGGCCACGATCGAGGAGATGGTGCGGGTGGACGGGGCGGTGGTCGACATGGCGCCACGGTAGCGCCTCGGGCATGGGGTAACGTCGCGCCGCGTGGAGCGGTCGGTGATCGTCGTCGGCGCCGGGGTGTTCGGCGCCGCGCTGGCGCGGCAGTGCGCCCTCGAGGGCTGGCGGGTGACCCTGGTCGAGGCGGTCGCGCCCGGGCACGTCCGCGCGGGGTCGGGCGACGAGTCTCGCCTGATCCGCTGCGGGCACGGCAGGGACGAGTGGCACGCCATCTCGGCGCGGCGCGCGTGGGCCCTGTGGCACGAGATCGACCCCGCGCTCGTGGTGCCCGCGGGGCTGCTGTGGCTCGCCCATCGCGACGACGGCTGGGAAGCGGCCAGCGAGCGCACCCTGCGTGCGCTGGGGATCCCGTGCGAGCGCGTCGACCCGGCGGCGTGGTTTCCGAGCTTCGCCGGCGACGACGTGCCGTGGGCGCTGCTCGAGCCCGAGGCGGGCATCCTGCGCGCGCGCCAGGCGGTCGCCGTGCTGGCCGAGCAGGCGATCGCCGCCGGCGCCGAGCTCCTGCTGACGCCCGCGCGTCCCGACGGCGCCGCGGTCGTGCTGGACGACGGGCGCCGGCTCGAGGCCGACCGCGTGGTGTGGGCCTGCGGCGCCTGGCTGGCTTCGCTGTTCGCCGGCGTGCTGACCCTGCGGATCACGCAGCAGGACGTCTTCTACTACGGCGCCGACGCCCGCTGGGCCACGCCCGGCGTCCCGGGGTGGGTCGACTACGACGCCGCGGCCTACGGCCTCGGCGACCTCGACGGGCGCGGCGTCAAGGTCTGCTCGGACACCGACGGTCCGCCGTTCGACGTCGACCGCGACGACCGCGTCGCGCGGCCCGAACACGAGCGCCGCGCGCGCGAGGTGCTCGCGCGACGCTTCCCGGCCCTGGCCGATGCGCCGCTCGTCGGCGCGCGCACGTGCCAGTACGAGATGACGGCCGACACGCACTTCGTGGTCGCGCCGCACCCGGCGCACGACGGCCGCGTGTGGCTGCTCGGCGGCGGCTCGGGCCACGGGTTCAAGCATGGGCCCGCGCTGGCCGAGCGCGTCGAGCGCTGGATCGCCGGCGTCGAGCCGCCCGACCGCCGCTTCGCGCTGGGTCAGCGCACGGCCGATCTCGCGCTGCGGACGGCCGGGACCCGGACCGGAGCGTGATCGACCGGTCCGGGCCTGCGGGCGGCTACTGAGCGGGATGGGTGGCGGAGGCGCGCTGCCAGAGCGCGCTCCACGTTGCCACGCGCGCGCGTGTGCGCGCGAGCGGCTCCGTGGCGCTCGCCGCTGAGCCGGCGGGCGCGGACGTCGAGCAGGCTGATCAGCTCGCGCGTCGGATAGAACGGATCGGCGACGTAGGTGCGGTCGAGGATCCGCATCGCCGCGCGCGGCGCGCCGTCGACCTCGGCGATCAGCACGTCGCCGACGGGCAGGCGCGACGCATCGAGCTGAGCCAGGAGGCGCAACGCGTCCGTGTCGTCCTCGCGGGCGGGACGGATGGTGATGGCGTCGGTGGTGGTGGCGGTGGAGGTCATCTGGGGGCTCCCTCTTCTTTGACCTCTCAAGGATCCCACCCCTATGACATCAGCACAAACGATGATCCATGCTTGCAGGTATCAGGCCAGCTTATGCGCACCAGGGGTATTCGACGGCCGGTGCCAACGCGGTTAGGGGCGGCGGCGCGCGAGGTAGCTCGTCAACAGCGGATGCTGTTGACCGCGGAAGCGCACACGCGCGACGAGTCCTGCAGGCGGCTGCCCGGTCGCGAGCGGTTGCGCGGGCAGCGTCGAGGCCGTTCGGACCGTGGTGCTCCAAGGCACCTTGACCCGGGGGCCGAACAGCGTGAGCGAGGTGCTTCCCGGCAACGCGGCAGACGGCGACAGGATTCCCCGGTATCCCAGGCTCTGGACTCTGGTGGCTTCCGCCTGGCAGCGCTCCCAGTCGTCGTCGACCAAGGCCTCGGGCGGAAACCCAGCGGCCTCGGCGATGTCGAAGCTCGAGTAGTCAGCAACCGGCTGTTCGACCACGCGAATCTGCCAGATCGTTGCCGACAGCATGCCTGCATCGTGCTCCGTGCGGAGATTCTCGCCGCGGAGCAACTCGGCCCATGGGGCGTCGGCGTCTTGCGCAAGGTACTGAACGCTCCTGGTGCCGGCGATGTTCCATCGGCCGTCACGGCGATTCGGACCGGCCCAGAATGGAACGTCGTAGGACGTGGCTCGATAGGCCACGCAGTCCACCATGACATGACTGGGCCGCTCAGCTGGCATACATCGATCGTGTCGAGCGCGCAGCAGAGACGAGGGCTCGAGCGTCTTCTGGCTTGTCGAGCAGATCGAAAGGTCGACGCCCATCGAGATCTTCGCGCGGACGGTAGAACCACGCGCGAACGCCCTCTTGCGTCCAGGAGTGACGAAGGATGGCCACCAGCTTGGCCACGATGCCGAGTCGATAGCTCGGTCGCCGAGCGTCGGCCTGCCACCTCGTCACGGTGCGCGCCTGTACCCCGAGGAGCTCCGCGAGCGCCGACTTCGGCACACTTGGCAGCCACTCGCGCAGCTGCCCGACGACGATCGCCGTGTCCTCGCCGATGCCCGGCACGTACTCGTCGAGCGCGTCGCGGACGACGTGCCGAAAGCGCTCAACGGCGACCAGGAGTCCATCGAGGGTGTCGAGGTCGACCTCGTCGCCTGCCTGGTCGAGAAGCTCGCGCATCTGCCACAGCGCCCGCCAGGCGCTGTCGAGCTGCTCGCGGTCCAGGTCGGTGGAGATGATCCCGTCCGGAAGTCGTGAGACCTGTCGCGTCTGCTCCTTGAGGCGCTCGGTCACTTCGCCAGGCACATGGTCGCTGCGGTCGAGTGCCTCGGCGGCCTCCAGAAAGGCGTGCTTCAACGCCGCGGATCGCTCGTCGAGAGCCTCAAGACGCTGGCTGGGCGTAAGGCTCGTCATTGCACAGTCCTCATACTGTCAGTATAGGAGGACATCAATAGGACATTGCATGAGGATCGTATTCGCCGTGGCAGATGGACGATGCAGCGTCTGCCGCGAGCCGTAGGGTCCCCGCTCATGCGCCTGATCGTCGCTCGCTGCGAGGTGCGCTACTCGGGTCGGCTGCAGGCCGTGCTCCCCGAGGCCCTGCGGTTGCTGATGATCAAGTCCGACGGCTCGGTGATGGTCCACGCCGACACGGGTGGCTACAAGCCCCAGAACTGGATGACGCCGCCCACGGTGATCGAGGAAGAGGGCGACGTGATCGTCGTGCGCAAGCGCGCGGGGTCGACCGAGGACCGGCTCGACATCCGGATCGCCGAGGTGGTCTCCGACGTGACGCACGACATGGGCGAGGCCGCGGCGCTCGAGAAGGACGGCGTCGAGCGCGACCTGCAGGAGGCGCTGGCCGCTGCGCCGGAGAGCTGCGGCGAGGGCTTCCGGCTCGTGCGCCGCGAGTGGCCGACCGACATCGGGCCGGTCGACCTCATGTGCCGCGACGGCGACGACGGCTGGATCGCGGTCGAGATCAAGCGCGTGGCCACGATCGACGCGGTCGAGCAGCTCTCTCGCTACCTGGAGCGCATCCGCCTGGACCCGGCGATGGGCGACTGCCGCGGCGTGCTCGCAGCCCAGGCCATCAAGCCGCAGGCGCGCGTGCTGGCAGCGGCGCGCGGGATCGCCTGCGTGGAGGTCGACCTCGCGGTGCTGCGCGGCGAGCGCGCGCCGGACCTGACGCTGTTCGCGGCCTGAGTCACGCGCGGGGCGCGAACAGCCGCACCGATGGGGAGGTGGACCTCGGGCGCCGCGGGAGGTGGACCTCGGGCGCCGCCGGGCGGCGCGCGGCCCGAGGGCGGTTGGAGACGATATGCGGGGTCAGTCGCCCTCGCGTGGCTCCGTGGGTCTTGCCCGCCCTCGCCATCCGGCGCAAACCCATCACATGCGTGGGTCCGCGCCGGACCGTGTGGCCCATCACCCTTCGGTGCCCGGCCGCGCATCGCCGCCGGCGCCGGACCTGACGGTGTTCGCGGCCTGAGCCGCGGTCCTCCGGCTCAGGGCCCGCCACCGCGGCCGACCGCCGCGGCCGGCGCCGGGGTGCGGCCTGGCGCGCGGCGCGGCTGTCCGGCCTCGCGCGGCGCGCCGCAGATCTGCCCGGCGGGGCACTCGGATGCGCGCAGCTCGCGCCGCGGGTTGACGATGCCCACGAGCCCGATGATCGCCGGCCGCGACGAGCAGCCCGCCCGCGATGCCCATGCTGACGCGGAAGGTCTGGACCGACGCGTCCTCGGTCACGCGCGCGATCAGCGCACGTTCGCGATCGGGCAGGCCGGCCGGCTCCAGGCGGACGAGCGTCCGCTCGCGCGCCTGGGCCACGACCTGCCGGGCCGGCGCGCTCAGGCGCTGCCCGGCCAGCCCGTCGTCGAGCTTCGAGGTGAACTGCGCGGCGACCACGGCGCCGAGCGCCGCCACGCCGAGCAGCCCGCCGACCCGCGCGATCGCGTTGTTGACGCCCGAGGCGATGCCCGCGTTCTCCTCATCGGCGTCGGCCAGGACGGTCGCCGTCAGTGGGGCAACGGTCATCGACAGGCCGAGCGAGAAGACGACGACGGCGGGCAGCAGGTCCGTCAGGTAGTCGACGTCCGCGTCGAGGCGCAGCAGGAGCAGCATCCCGGCCGCCGCCACCAGCGGGCCGGCGCCCATGAACAGCCGTGGCCCGATGCGGTCGGCGAGCCGGCCCGCCTCGCGCGACAGGACGAACATGACCACCGTCAGCGGGATCAGCGCCAGGCCGCTCTCGAGCGCGTCGTAGCCGGCGACCTGCTGCAGGAACAGGACGAGGAAGAACATCAGCACCGAAAGCCCCGCGTACATGAGCAGCGTCTCGGCGTTGGCCACCGTGAAGTTGCGCCGCCGGAACAGGCTCAGCTCGAGCATCGGGTGGGCCGTGCGCGACTCGAAGACCAGGAAGGCGGCGAAGAAGCCGACGCCGCCCAGCAGCGGGACGATCACCCCCGGCGCGCCCCAGCCGAGCTCGGGCTGGCGGATCAGCGCGTAGACCGGTCCCGCGAGGCCGAGCGCGCACAGGACGGCGCCGACGACGTCGACGTGGCGGCGCTCGGCCCCACCGCGCCCGGCCGGGACGGCGAGCGCCACGAGCACGAGCGTGACCAGCACGAACGGCACGTTGATGGCGAAGATCCAGCGCCACGACCACGAGTCGACGATCTGCCCGCCGGCCAGCGGCCCGACGACCGCGGCGATGCCCGTCCACGCCGTCCAGCTCCCGATCGCCGCGCCGCGCTCGGCCGGCGCGAAGACCGAGACGATCACGGCCAGGGCGGCCGGGGTCAGCAGCGCGCCGAAGATGCCCTGCAGCACGCGTCCCGCGATCAGCACCTCGATGCTCGGCGCCAGGGCGCACACCAGCGACACGGCGCCGAACCCGCCCACGCCGACCGCGAACACCCGGCGCTCGCCGAACACGTCGGCCAGCGAGCCGCCGATCAGGATCAGCGATCCGAGCGCGAGCAGGTAGCCGTTGAGGACCCACTGCTGACCGGCCAGCCCGCCGCCCAGGTCGCGCTCGATCGCCGGCAGCGCGACGTTGACGACCGTCGAGTCCAGCAGGACCACGAAGGACCCCATGATCGCGGCGAGCAGCGCCACGCGCCTGCGGGTGTCGTCGGCGAGCTGCGTGGCGCGAACGCTAGCCGACGGCCGATGTGGGCCCGGAGAGCGCCGCCCTGAACGCAGCGCATCGGCCGCTCGGCGTCCCGGCGCGGGCCGGGCGCCGGGTCGCCCGGCGGGGTCGATAGGGTGCCGCCCCGAACCGCCGCCCCCACGCCGGGAGACCCTGCGATGCCCGTCCTCTCCACCGCCGGAGCGCTTCCCCGGCACGCCGTCCTCGCCGATGCCATCCCAGGAGCGCGCGTCCGCGACGCCGCGCTCGTGCTCGGCGGCGCGCTGTTCACCGCGCTGCTGGCGCAGGTCGCGTTCACGATCCCACCGTCGCCGGTCCCGGTGACCGGGCAGACCCTCGCCGTCGGTCTGGTCGGCGCCACGCTCGGCGCCCATCGCGGCGCCTCGGCGCTCGCCCTGTACGTCACTCTCGGCCTGTTCCTGCCCGTCTACGCGGACGGCGAGCAGGGCTGGGGCGTCGTCTGGGGCCCGACCGGCGGCTACCTGATCGGCTTCGTGGTCGCCGCCGCCGCCGTCGGCGCGCTGGCCGAGCGCGGCGCCGATCGCCGCGTCGTCGCCGCGTTCCTGGCCTTCGTCGCCTGCCAGCTCATCGTCTTCGCGTTCGGCCTGACCGGGCTGAAGCTCGCGGTCGGCGAGTCGTGGTCGTGGACGATCCACAACGGCTTCGAGATCTTCATCGTCGGCGGCCTGATCAAGGCGATGGTCGGCGCCGCGGTGCTGCCCTCGGCGTGGCGGCTGGTGCGCCGCATCGAGCGCCGCTGACGGACCGCCCGTGCAGGCCGTACGCGCGGGCTTCCGGTTGCCGTCACCGGCCCGCCGGGCACCCGCCCCGCGGTCCACGGGCCAGCCGCCGTAACGAGCGCGGCCTGGTCGGCGACCATTGCTCCACAACACCACACACCGCAGACGCCGCCCCCGCCGGAGCGCCCGAGGCCCGGGTCCCGAGGCGGGGCCGGAGGGAGTCGGTAAGAAGCCGCGCTTCCGGGACTGACCACGCGTCTCGCACCTTCGGAGCGGCCTGCGGTGGCGGTGTGGTGGCGATCGGGTGGTGCGGCAGGGGATGCGGCGTCAGCGGGTGGGGGCGCTGGACACGGGCGACCTCCGGGCCGCGAGTCCGGTACAAGAGCGCCATGGAGCTGCGCGCGCTGCAAACGACGCTGCGCCGGCTGCGGGCGATCGCGACGACGCGGGAGGGCGCAGAGGGGGGCTAGCCCCATCGCATCGTCCGCCCGCTGGCCGCATCATCCAAGGCCCGACCGCGCCATGGTCCGAGGGCCCGCGGGCGCCGATCATCACGGCATGTATCAGCTCGCATCCGACTCCCCGTCGCTCGCCCTCGGCGATCGGTCGCACACGCAGTGGCTGGCCTCGTGGGCGCGGCGACTCTCGCTCGACACCACCTACCTGCTGCTCGGCTTCCCCGCCGGCGTGGTCACCTTCACGGTGGCGGTCACCGGCTGGGCCACGGCCCTCGGGCTGGCCATCACGCTCATCGGGCTGCCGATCGCCCTGGCCACGATCGTCGTCTGCCGCGCGATGGCGTGGGGCGAGCGCCAGCGCGCGGCGCTCGTGCTCGGCGCGCCGCTCCGCGGACGCTACGCGCCACCGGTCAGCGGGCGCGTCGTCGATCGCCTCAAGGCGCTGTTCGCCGACGCCCAGACCTGGAAGGACCTCGGCTGGCACCTGCTGCTCCTGCCGGTGGGCGTCATCGGCGCCACCGTCGCCGTGGCCTGCTGGTCGCTGACCCTGTGGGGGCTGACGCTTCCGCTGTGGTGGTGGGCGATCGAGCCCGCGCGCGACTTCGGCAGCTTCAACCTCGACACCTGGTGGTGGGCCGCGATCGGCTTCCTCGCCGGCGTCGTCTCGATCCCGCTCACCGTCGCGCTGATCCGCGGCAGCGCCGCTGCCACCGGCGCGCTGGCGGCGATCGTGCTCGGGCCCGGCTCGGCCGAGCTCGAGGAGCGCGTCGAGGTCCTGACCGAGACCCGCGCCGGCGCGGTCGAGGCGGCGCAGGCCGAGCTGCAGCGCGTCGAGCGCGATCTCCACGACGGCGCGCAGGCGCGGCTCGTCGCCCTCGCCCTCGACCTCGGGATGGCCGAGGAGCGCTTCGAGCGCGACCCCGAGGGCGCGCGCGAGCTCGTCGAGAAGGCGCGCGGCGAGGCCAAGCTGGCGCTGTCCGAGCTGCGCGACCTGGCCCGTGGCCTGCGTCCCGCGCTGCTGGCCGAGCGCGGGCTCGCGGAGGCAGTGCGCGCGATGGCGGCGCGCACGCCGCTGCCCACCTCGGTCAGCGCGGACGTGCCGTCGCACGTCACCCCGGCGGTCGAGGCCGCGGCCTACTTCGTCGTGGCCGAGGCGCTGACCAACGCGGTCAAGCACAGCGGCGCGTCGCACGCTGTGGTGCGCATCGACCACGAGGACGAGCACCTCGTCGTCGAGGTCGCCGACGACGGGAACGGCGGCGCCGATCCCGCCGGCGCCGGGCTCAGCGGCTTGCGCAAGCGCGTCGAGGCGCTGGACGGGACGCTGCGCATCGCCAGCCCACCGGGCGGGCCGACCCTGCTGCACGCGGAGCTGCCATGCGCGCGGTGATCGCCGAGGACCTCGCGCTGCTGCGCGAGGGGCTCCGCCGGCTGCTGACCGACAGCGGCTTCGAGGTCGTGGCCGCCGTCGAGGACGGCCCCGGCCTCGTGCGGGCCGTCAACGGCCACAAGCCCGACGTGTGCATCGTCGACGTGCGCCTGCCCCCGACGTTCACCGACGAGGGCGTCCGCGCGGCGCTCGAGGCGCGCGCCCAGCACCCCGGGCTGCCCGTCCTCGTGCTCTCCCAGTACGTCGAGCGCACCTACGCCGCGGAGCTGCTCTCCGACGGCCGCGGCGGCGTCGGCTACCTGCTCAAGGACCGGGTCGCCGATGTGCGCGAGTTCGTCGACGCCGTGCGCCGGGTGGCCGAGGGCGGCACGGCGATGGATCCCGAGGCGGTCGCCCAGCTGCTCGGCGGTCGCACCGAGGACGGGCCGCTGCACGAGCTGACCCCGCGTGAGCGCGAGGTGCTCGGCCTGATGGCGGAGGGGCGCACGAACCACGCCATCGCCGACGCCCTCGTGGTCACCGAGGGCGCCGTCGAGAAGCACGTCTCGAACATCTTCGGCAAGCTCGGCCTGCCCCCGTCCGACGTCGACCACCGCCGCGTGCTCGCGGTGCTCGCGTTCCTGCAGGGCTGAAGCGGCGGACCGAGCCCCCGCGCGCGCCGCGCGCATGGACTACCGTCCCCAGCGCCATGGATCGCCGCACGAAGATCGTCGCCACGATCGGCCCCGCGTCGAGCGATCCCGAGGTCCTGGCCCGGATGGTGGAGGCCGGCATGGACGTCGCGCGGCTGAACTTCAGCCACGGCACGGCGGAGCAACACGCCGGCATGGCGCAGCGCGTGCGCGACGCCGCCGGCCGGGTCGGTCGGCCGGTGGCCGTGCTCCAGGACCTCCCCGGGCCGAAGCTGCGCATCGGCGCCCTGGAGGGAGGCACCGCCGACCTCGGGATCGGCGATCGCCTGACCTTCGTGTGCGGTCCCGACAACGGCAAGCCCGGCGACGCCGAGCGGATGACGATCTCCTGGCCCGGGCTGGCCTCGTCGGTGGCGCCCGGCGAGGTGATGTACCTGACCGACGGCTCGATCCGTCTGCGCGTGGCCGCCGTGCGCGAGGGCGACGGCGAGATCGACACCGAGGTCGAGGTGGGCGGCACGGTGGCATCGCGCCAGGGCGTGAACATCCCGGGCGAGGCGACCGACCTGCCCGCCGTGCCCGAGGAGGACCTCGAGCACCTGCGCGTCGGCGCGCAGATCGGCGTCGACCTCGTCGCCCTGAGCTTCGTCCGCCGGCCCGAGGACGTCATCTTCGTGCGCGAGCACACGCGAACGCCGCTGGTCGTCAAGATCGAGAAGCCGCAGGCCGTCGACCGGGCGGAGGCGATCCTCAAGGTGTCCGACTGCGTGATGGTGGCGCGGGGCGACCTCGGCATCGAGCTGCCGATCGAGCGCGTGCCGATCGTGCAGAAGAAGCTGCTGGCCATCGCCGGCGCGCTGGCCCGGCCCTCGATCACGGCGACGCAGATGCTCGAGTCGATGGTGCACTCGTCGCGGCCCACGCGCGCCGAGGTGGCCGACATCGCCAACGCGATCCTCGACGGCACCGACGCGGTGATGCTCTCCCAGGAGAGCGCCGTCGGCCAGTACCCCGTGGAGGCCATCGAGGTCATGGCCTCGGTGGCGCGCATCACCGAGGTCGAGGCGCCCTTCGACCGCTGGAACGACCTGCGCGTGCGCCGCGACACGCGCGACCCGGCCTACACCCTCGCCCACAGCGCGTGCGTGGCGGCGAGCGAGCTGAACCTTGCCGCGCTCGTCATCCCCACGCTGTCGGGACGATCGGCGCGCCTGATCAGCGCCCACCGGCCGACGGTGCCGATCTACGCGCTGTCGCCGGGGCGCGAGACGGTCCGCCGCTGCGGCCTGATGTGGGGCGTGCGGGCCGCCTCGATGCGCCGCACGGAGACGACCGAGGCGCTGATCGCCAGCGCGGCGGCGCGCGTGCTCGAGCTCGGCTGGTGCAAGCCCGGGCAGCGCGTGGGCATCACCGCGGGGCTTCCGAGCGGCTCGCCGGGGACGACGAGCCTGATCCAGATCCAGCAGCTCTGAGGTCGCGGCGTAGGAGCGCCAGCCCGACGAGCGCCATGATGACGAGCACGGCGATCGCGACCAGCGCCTCCGGTGAGGTGAGGTCGCCGAGCGAGCCGCCGAGCGCGGTGTAGGCGAAGGCGCGCGGCGCGACCCCGATCGCCGTGGCCGCGACGAAGGCGCCCAGCGCGATCGGCGTCAGCCCGGCCGCGTAGTTGACCAGCGTGTACGGCACGCCGGGCGCGATGCGCGCATAGAGCACGGTCAGGAACCCGCGGCGCCCGACCCATGCCCGCAGTGCGTGCACGCGCGGGCCGGCCAGGGCGACGACGGCGTCGTGCGCCCACCAGCGGGAGATCGAGAAGGCCAGCGTGGCGCCCAGGGTGGCCGAGACGATCGACACCGGCGTGCCCAGGGCCGTGCCGAACAGCAGCCCGCTGGCGCCGGCCAGCACGGGGCCGGGGAAGAGCACGACGGTCAGCGAGGCCGAGACGGCGATGAAGACGGCCGGGCCGACCGCGCCGTAGCCGTCGACCCAGTCGCGCACGCGATCGGAGGACAGCGACCCGCTCAGGGCCACTGCGGCGACGAACAGGACCAGCGCGGCGGCCAGCGCGCCGAGCCGCAGGCCCGCAGCCTGGCGCGTCACGCCGCGGCGGTGTGACCGCCGGCGTAGAAGGCAGCCTCCTGGACGCCGAGCTCGGTGACCGGCGGATCGCCGAAGATCCACTCGCGGGCGATCCGGTGCCAGTTGGCCTGCGCGTAGAGCTGCGACATGACGGCCAGCGTCAGGGTCTCCAGGCGGCGGCCGAAGAGGTGGTCGGGCGGCAGCGTCTCGTGGCGCATCTTGCCGAAGTAGCGCGACCGGGGATCCGACATCTGGATGATGACCTCGGTGGCGACCTCGGGCTCGAGCAGCACCTCCCCGTCGCGGGTGTACCACCACGTGAAGTCGTCGAACTGCGCCAGGATGCCGTCCTCGTCGTAGAACGACGGGTCGGCGATGAAGCCGCCGCGGTGCAGCAGCTCGATCAGGTCCTTGCCCCGCCGCTGGATGCCCAGCCGCTGCGTGTCGAGCTCGAACTCGGCCACCGGCGCCGGGATGCGCTTGAACAACCCGAAGTCCATGAACGCCATCCGGCCGTCGTCGAGCAGCATGCAGTTCCCCGGGTGAGGGTCGCCGCTGAACTGGTGGTGGCGGTACATGCAGCCGAAGTAGAAGCGGAAGATGATCTCGCCGATGCGGTTGCGCTCGTCCTGGCCGAGCTGCTTCATCTCCTCGAAGCCGCGCCCGATGACGAACTCGCTGACGATCACGCGCTCGTGCGAGAGTGAGGTGACGACGTCGGGGATGACGATGAACGGGTGGCCGCGGAAGATCCGCGCCAGCGTGCGCTGGTTCTGGGCCTCGAGCTCGTAGTCGAGCTCCTCGTCGATGCGCCCGCGGATCTCCTCGGCGAGCGCCTTCGGGTCCAGCCCGGGCGCGATCGACTTCATCAGCCGCAGGATCATCCCCAGGTTCTGCATGTCCGCGCGGACGGCGGCGCCGACGCCCGGGTACTGGACCTTGACGGCCACGTCGCGCCCGTCGTCCAGCCGCGCCCGGTAGACCTGTCCGATCGACGCCGCCGCGATCGGCACCGGGTCGAAGGTCTCGAAGACGTTCTCCAGCTTGTCGCCGTACTCGGCCTCGATGACGCGCTTCATGTCCTTGAAGGAGACCTTCGGCGCGGCGTCGCGCAGCTCGGCCAGCTTGGCCTGGAACTGCTCGCGGTACTCCTCGGGAACCAGGCCGACATCGAGGAACGACATGACCTGGCCGAGCTTCATCGCCGCGCCCTTCATCGTCCCCAGCGCGGCGACGATCTGCTCGGCCGTCTCGACCTGGCGCTTGGCCAGCGCCTCGTTGGCGCGCTCCTCGCTGCGCGTGACGTTGGCGGCGCGGGTGCCGAGCTGGCGCGCCGCCTGCTCGGCGGCCAGCCGCCCCACGGTCGCCGAGCGACGCAGCCGCGAGGTGGGGATCGGATCCTTGGCCATGGCCGTCATGGTACGGACGCTCCCTTGCGCATCGACCATCCGCGTAGGCACGAGGCCACGCCGGGTCGCGATCCGCTAGGGATTCGAGGCATGAACCTCCCTCGCCTCCGCGCGCTGCCCGGCGCGCTCGTCCTGCTCGTCGTCGTCGTCCCCTCCGCGGTCGCGGTGGACCGCGACGGCGGCCCGGGCACCGACAACCTGACCGGCAGCGCCGGCGCCGACCGTCTGACCGGCCTGGGCGGCAACGACCGCCTCAACGGGCTCGGCGGCGCCGATCGCCTCAACGGCGGCACGGGCAACGACACCCTGCTGGGCGGCACTGGGGACGACGCGCTGGACGGCCTCGACGGCGACGACCGCCTGTTCGGCGGGCCGGGGAACGACCAGATCACCGAGACGCGCTTCGGCGACGACCGCATCGACGGCGGTCCGGGCGACGACGCCATCGAGGGCGCACGCGGCAACGACACGATCGCCGGCGGCGACGGCGACGACGAGATCCGCGGCGGCTCGGGCAAGGACACCGTCGACTGCGGGCCCGGCAACGACGTCCTCTACGTCAACCTCCAGTCCGACCGCGCACGGTCGACGGGCTGCGAGACGATCGAGGAGGAGGAGGACATCGTCAGCCGGCCGTGCGGGCAGGGCGGCTCGGACGCCTCCGAGACCCTGCTGGGGACGTCCGGCGCCGACACCTGCCGCGGCGAGGGGGGCAACGACGACCTCGAGGGCGCCGGCGGCAGCGACCGCCTGCTGGGCGGCGCGGGCGACGACCGCATCTTCGGCCGCTTCGGCAACGACGTCATGGACGGCGGCCCGGGCGACGACGAGATCGAGGGCGGCCGCGGCGTCGACACGATCGACGGCGGGTCGGGCAACGACCGCCTCAACGGCGGCTTCGACGACGACCGCCTGCGCGGGGGCAGCGGCGCCGACGACATCAACTCCGCCTTCAACGGCGTCGACCGCGTCAACTGCGGCCCCGGCCGCGACCGCGCGCTCGTCGACTCCGGCGACCAGGTGTCCAACTGCGAGTCGGTCCGGCGGCTGCGGCTCTGACGCGTGCGCCGGCCGCCGGGCGCGGGCCGGCCTGGAGCGGTCCGAGGCGCCGGGTGGCCGCAGGCGGCGTCGACCCGTTCCTACCCTCCGCGCTCGACCCGCGAGCCGGGGACGATGTCGTCGCGCCCGTCGGGCCAGCGCACCCAGGCCTTGTGGCCGCCGTCGTAGTCATCGCCGAGGAGCACCAGCGTGGCCTGCTCGCCGAGCGCGGTGCACGGCTCGTCGCCCTCGGGGTCGACGCCGCGCCACACGCGGATGAAGGCGTTGGACTCCCACTCGCCGGCCACGGTGGTCGGCTCGGTGTGACCGGGCCGGATGACGGTCTCGGGTGGCAGCTCCATCAGCGTGTCCATGATCGAGCGGCGTAGGTCCTCGTAGCTCGTCGAGCCCGGCGCGCGCACCCCGCCGACCGAGTTCTTGAACAGAGTGTCGCCGGTGAACACGTTGCCCTCCACGAGCAGCGAGAGCATCCCGCCGGTGTGGCCGGGCGTGTGCAGCGGCACCACCTCGAGGTCGCCGACGCGGACCGGCTCACCCGGGCTCATCGTGCCGGTCACGCCGTCGATCGGCTCGTCGGGGTGGGCGAGCACCTCGAGGTCGGGCCAGCGCGCCGTCAGCTCGCCGAGCTGCTCGACGTGATCGCCGTGATGGTGGGTGAGCAGGACGTGCGTCGGCGTGATGCCGTGGCGCTCGGCGGCGGCGATCAGCGGCGCGACCGGGCCGCCGGCGTCGACGAAGAAGCCGGCGCCGCCCTCCTGGCCGACGAGGTAGGTGTTCGACAGGTACTGGGAGTTCATGGAGCGTTCGACGACCATGGCTCGACCCTACCCATGCGATCATGGCGATGACCCGCCGGCCCCGAGGACGACCATGCCCCCCGAGCTCATCCACACCTGCTACCGCATCGGCGACATCGATCGCTCCGTCGCCTTCTACGAGGCGCTGGGCTTCGAGGAGCTGCGCCGCATGCCCATTCGCGACGAGGCGATGAACGTCTTCATGGGCCTGCCCGGGGACGGCGCCCGCCTGGAGCTGACGCACAACTTCGGCGTCGACGGATACGACCTCGGCACCGGCTACAACCACATCGCGATCACCTCCGAGGACCTCGACTCGACGCTGGCGCGCCTCGGCGAGCAGGGGATCGAGCCCGAGAAGCCCCCCTACCGGGTGCGCGAGGGCGGATCGCGGATCTGCTTCGTCCGCGATCCCGACGGCTACCGCGTCGAGATCATCGAGCGCTCCTGAGCGAGCGCCCGCCTCGCGCGATGCCACTGGCGGCGCTGTACAGCGGGGCCGTCGCCGCGCTCGTGACCGGCTCGCTCGCGCCGGCCGGGCCGGCGAGCGCGCAGACGCCCGTGGTGACGCCCAGCTTCTCGACGCGCAGCCTGCTCGGCGGCCAGACCTTCTCGGTCGGCGGCGCGCTGCCGGGCGGCGCGGCCGACGCCGGGCGCACGGTCAGGCTCCACGAGCGGCGAGCGCCGTTCCCTGGCGACTACGCGGTCGCGCAGACCGCCACCGCCGGCCCGGGCGGCGAGTTCGCGTTCACCGTGGCGCCGGTCCGCAAGGCCTACTGGGCGGTCGTCGCGCCGGCCACCGCCACCGCGGCGCGCGCGGCATCACGCGGATATCTCGTCGCCCTGCGCCGCCAGGTGTCGATCCGATCGACCACGCGAAGGCCGCGCAAGGGCACGGTGGTGCGCTTCTCCGGCTTCGTCTCGCCGGCCTTCCCGATCGGGCCCTCGAGCGTGGCCACGCTGCAGCGGCGCGACCGCGCGGGGGGCTTCGGCGACGTGACCGTCGTGCTGCTGCGCAGTGCGGGCGCGTTCTCGAGCTACCGCCTGCGCACGCCGATCCGGCGGTCGGGCGTGTACCGGGTCGTCGTGCCCTCGAGCAGCTTCTTCTCGCGTGGAGCCAGCGTCGGGATCACCCTGCGCGTGCGCCGCCGCCGCTGAGAGCCGTCCAGCCCGCGGCCTCGCGCTCAAGTGACAGGCGGCACCAGCCGATCACCGGCTCGATGTCCCGTCACCGTCCCGGCCTGCTCGTCCTGATGGGCGCCGCTGCGATCCTCCCCGGCGCTGCGCTGGAGAGCTTCGGCGCCACGACCGTCGCCGTCGGCGGCGGCCAGCACTTCGCCGCCGTGTTCGTCGCTGCGCTCGTGGCCGCCGTGGCCGCCGCCGGCCTGACCCGCGCGGGCCTGCGCCGCCGCGACGGGCGCACCGCGCTGATCGGCACCGCGTTCTCGACGATGACCGCCATGCTCGCCGTGCACGGGCTGGCCACGCCCGGCGTGCTCGTCGGACCGAACGGCGTCGTCGCCCTGGCCGGCGGCTTCTCACTGCCCGCCGGCGCCGCCGTCCTCGCGCTCACCGCGCTTCCGGGCCTTCGCTCCACGCGGCGGATGGCGCCGCTGCTCGCCCTGCAGGCGGGGCTGGGCATCGCCGTGCTGGCGCTCGGCGCCAGCGGACTCCTGTGGCCCACCCTCGTGCCCGCCGTGCCGACGGCGGGAAGCACCGCTGCGATCGTCCTCATGACCCTCGGCGTCACGCTCTTCGGCCTGCTGGCCAACCGCGCGCTGCGCACATTCGCGCTCACGCGCCGCTCGGCCGATCTCGTCGTCGCCGTCGGGTGCGCGTGGCTCGCACTGGCCTCGATCGCCACGCTGACGTCGGTCCCGGCGACCTTCGGCTTCTACCTCGGCCATGCGCTCGAGCTGGCCGGCGTCGTGCTGCTGTGCATCCCTGCCGCGCTCGACGTCCGCCGCGGCGGCGCGTCGCGGCCGCTGGTCGGCGACCTGCGCGCGGCCGACGTGGTCGCCTCGGAGGAGACCTACCTCGGCGCGCGCGTGCGGGCGCTGATGGTGCGCCTGAGCGAGCACGACGGGTCCACGGAGGGTCACTCGCGTCGCGTCGCGCTGCTCGCCGTGCAGGTCGGCGAGGCGCTCGGCCTGCCGCCCGCCACGCTGCGCCACCTCGCCGTCGGCGGGCTGCTGCACGACATCGGCAAGCTCGCCGTGGCCGGCGAGATCCTGCGCAAGCCGGGCGGCCTCACCGACGCCGAGTACGCGGCGGTCAAGCGCCACCCCGAGGCCGGCGAGCGGCTGCTGCGCGAGCTCGGCGGGTTCCCAAGCGGGGTGCACCGGCTCGTCGGCCAGCACCACGAGCGCCTCGACGGTGGCGGCTACCCGCGCGGGCTGAGCGAGGCCGAGCTGGCCCTCGGGCCGCGGATCCTCGCCGTCTGCGACGTCTACGACGCGCTCGTCTCCGACCGCGTCTACAGCGACGCGTGGGCGCCCGAGCGGGCGCTCGCGCTGCTGCACGCCGAATCGGGCAGCGCCTTCGACGGCACGTGCGTGGCGGCGCTGGCCGGCGTGCTCGGCGTGGCCGCGGAGGACACCGTCGGCGCCGGCGCGGCGCAGTCGCGGCCGGCCGCCGCCGTCCCGGGCGCGACGGTGGCCCAGCCCGCGTAGCGAAGAGGGCCGCAGCCCAACTGAGGTCGGGGGCGCGGTATACGCTGTCGCGCGTCTTGAGCGCCCACGCCGGAGACCCCAAGCGCGTCGCCGTCGTCGACCTCGGCTCGAACTCGTTCCGGCTCGTCGTCTTCACCGCCCGCGACGGCTGGTGGAAGCGCACCGACGAGATCTACGAGGCGGTGCGCGTCGGCGAGGGCCTGGCCGCGACGGGCAAGCTGGGCGACGCGGGCATGTGGCGCGCGCAGGCCACCATCGAGGTCTTCACGCATTTCCGCGAGGCCAGCGGCCTGCGCGCCGAGGACGTCGACGCGGTGGCGACCAGCGCGATCCGCGACGCCACGAACGCCGACGACCTGCTGCGCCGCGCGGAGCAGATCGGGATGCGCGTGCGCGTGCTGTCGCGCGAGGAGGAGGCGCGCTACGGCTACCTGGCCGCGGTCAACTCGACGACGCTGTCCGACGGGGTCACGCTCGACCTGGGCGGCGGCTCGATGCAGCTCGTCCACGTCGCCTCGCGCCACGCGCGCGAGCTGGCTTCGTGGCCCCTCGGGGCGGTGCGGATGACCGAGCGCTTCCTGCCCGACGACAAGCCGGCCAAGGCCAAGCAGCTTCGCGAGCTGCGCGAGCACGTGGCCGCCGAGCTCGAGAGCGCGCCGTGGCTGACGAGCTCCGGCTCGCGGATCGTCGGCATCGGGGGCACGATGCGCAACCTGGCGGCCGCGGCGCAGCGCGAGGCCGGCATCCCCGAGTTCGGCGTGCAGGGGTTCGTGCTGCGCCGCGACGCGCTCGACGCGCTCGTCGACGAGCTCGCCGCGCTGCCCCCCGACGAGCGCACGAAGGTGCCGGGCATCAAGCCGTCGCGCGCCGACCTGATCCTGGCCGGCGCGGTGGTGGTGCAGTCCGTCCTGGAGGCCGGCGGCTTCGAGGCGATCGAGGTCACCGAGGCGGGCCTGCGCGAGGGCGTGTTCTTCGAGCGCCACCTGGCCGGCGCCGGCGACCCGCCGCTGTTCGAGGACGTCCGCCAGGCCACCGTGGTCAACCTCGCCGCCCAGTACGACATGGACCCGGCGCGCAACCCCCACGTGGCCCATGTGGCCGCGCTCGCGCTGCGGCTGTTCGACGAGCTCGCGGCGGCCGGGCTGCATTCGGGCGATCCCGTCGAGCGCGAGCTGCTGTGGGCCGCGGCGCTGCTGCACGACATCGGCATGACGGTCGACTACGACGACCACCACAAGCACTCGCGCTACCTCGTCCTGAACGCCGGGCTGCCCGGGTTCGAGCAGCGCGAGGTCGCGCTCGTCGGCCAGGCCGTGCGCTACCACCGCAAGGGCACGCCGTCGCTCGGGCCGTTCTCGGCGCTGGCGGCCAAGGGCGACGACGAGCGCCTCGACCGGATGGCCACGCTGCTGCGCCTGGCCGAGGACCTCGAGCGCAGCCGGGACCAGATCGTGCGCTCGGCCGACGTCTCGGTCGACGACGGCGTCGTCCGCCTCGGGCTGCTCAGTGACGGCGACGTGCGCGTCGCCCGCTGGGCCGCCGGGCGCGAGGTCGAGCTGTTCGCGCGCGCCTTCGACGGCCGCGAGCTGCAGATCGGCTGACGCCGGCGCTCGGCTTCGGGCGCGCCCGGCCCATCAGGGACGGCATGAGTGGCCGGCGGTCCGCCTCAGGCCGTGCCGACCGGCACCGTGCCGAACATCAACGTCCTGCGCCCGATGTCGAAGTAGACCGTGTGGGCTTCGGACAGCAGGTCCTGCAGGACGTCGGCGTCGTCGGCGTCGACGGTCACGATCTCCTCCCATGCGCCCTCGTCGAGCACGAGCTGGAGCGTGAACGTGCCCCTCTGTCCCGGCTCGCCGGACACCCAGGTGAACTGGTAGTGGTTGACCTGACGGACCCGGACGCTGTCGTCGGTGACGGGCTGGGGAACCTTCGGCATGTCTGGCCTCCTCGACCGGTGTGTGCGCGTGGGGACGGTGTGTCCACCGGACGCGGGCGACAAACGGCACGACCCGCTAGAAGCGCGGGTCGCCCTCGCGCGACGGGCCGGCGGGCACGACCAGCGGCTCGGCCGGCGCCGTGACGACCTCGGTCTCCTCGATCTCGAGCTCGGGCGGCTCCATGCCGTCGCACACCAGCCGGAACGCGCCGGTGCCGAGCTTGGCGTCGGCCTCGAGGACCAGGCCGGCGATCGTGTCGCCCTCCTCCCACTGCATCCGCTCGATCTCGAACGGGTTCATCCGCACCGTGTGGGGCGGGAACGGGCAGTGGCGGTTGTGGTCCGCCTTGGCCTTGACGATCGCCTCGAAGTTCTTGGCCTCGGCACCCATGCGTTGGAATGTAGCGCCGCGTGTGGCCCGGCCGCGAGGCGGGCATGACGGCCATGACGCAACCAGACCCCGAGCGTGACGCGAGCGGCCGCGAGGCACTCGGAGGCCCAGAGACACCATGACGCCTCGCACCGGCCGGCACCTGCTCGCCCGCGGCTATGCCGCCGTCGTCGTCGCGCTGCGCCACCTCGTTCCGCTGGCCTGGATCGCCGCCGTCGTGCTGGCGTCGATCTCGCTCCCCGACCTGGCCTCGGCGCCCACGACGCCGCTCGAGGACCTGGCCGCGAGGAACGGCGCGGCGAGCAGGGCCCAGGCCGGCGCCACCGAGCGCTTCGGCTTCCCGCTGGCCACCGACGTCGCCGTCGTCCAGCGCGACCCGCGCGGCCTGGACGCCGCCACCCAGCGCCGTCAGCTCGCTGCCGCCCTGGCTGTGCGCGAGCGCCGCGATCCCGCGCTGCGCGGCGTCCGCGCCGCGCTGCCGATCGTCAACGCCGGCCCCGCCGCGCGCGAGGGCGAGCGCTCGACCACCGCGATCACCTACCTGTTCCTCGCTCCCGACCTGGCCCTCGACGACCGCGTCGACGTCGCGCGGAGCTACGCGCGGCGTGCGCTCGGCGGCGAGCGCGCATCGGTCGTCGGGGTGACGGGCGCGGCACCGGCGCGACTGGCGCAGTTCGAGGAGATCGAGGACGCCCTGCCGATCATCGAGGCGGCGAGCGTCGTGCTCATCGCCGTGATCGTCGGGCTGGCCTTCCGCTCGATCGGCGCGCCGCTGGTCGCGCTGCTCACGGCCGCCGTCGCCTTCGCCATCGCGGTGCGGGTGCTCCCGTGGGCGGGCGAGCGCGCCGGCGTGACCGTGCCCAAGGAAGTCCAGCCGATCGTCGTCGTCCTCCTGCTCGGCCTGGTCACGGACTACGCGATCTTCTTCCTCTCGGAGATGCGCGATCGCCTGCGCCAGGGCCGGCCTCGCCTGGCGGCGGCGCGCGAGAGCGTGGTCGAGGTGGCGCCGATCGTCTTCACCGCGGGGCTGATCGTGGCCGCCGGCACCGCCGCGCTCGTGGCCGGCAAGCTCGAGTTCTTCCGCGCCTTCGGCCCCGGCCTGGCGCTCACGACGCTGATCAGCATGGTCGTCTCGATCACGCTGGTCCCCGCGCTGACGGCGATCTTCGGGGTGCGGCTGTTCGGGCGCAAGGTGCGGGCCGAGGCGGCCCGTGCGGCGGCCGAGCCCGAGCCGGCGACGCCCGGTGCCGACCCGACCGCGACCGGCGACGAGGGCCCGCACACGCCGCGCGTGCGCCGTGGCCCGCTGGCCCGGATGCTCATGCGCCTGACCCGCCCGGTGACGGCGGCCCGGCGGGCGCCGGGCCTGGCGCGCGAGCACGGCACCGCGCCGTGGCGGCTGCTGATCGCGCGGATCGCCGCCTCGCGGCCCGTCGCGCTGCCGATCGCCATCGCCGCCATCGTCGCGCTGGGCTTCGCCGCGGCCTCGGCGCGCGACCTCTCGCTCGGGCTGACGTTCATCCGCGCGCTGCCCGCGGACAGCGAGGTCCGCCGTGCCGCCGACGCGGCCGAGCAGGGCTTCGCCGCGGGCATCCTGGCGCCGACCGAGGTCGGCGTGCGGCAGCCGGGCATCGCCGCCCGTCGCGCGGAGCTCGCCCGCCTGGAGGGCCTCATCGCCCGCCAGCCCGGCGTGGCGGCCGTCATCGGGCCGCGCGAGCAGCTCGGCGGCGCGCCCGCGGTCACCGTCGCGCGCGGCGGCCGCGACGCCCGCTTCGCCGTCGTCCTCGACGAGGACCCGCTCGCCGCCCCGGCCATCGACCGGCTGCGCGACATGCGCGACCGGATGCCGGCGCTGCTGCGCCAGGCCGGACTGGACCCGCGCGCCGCGGTCAGCTTCGGCGGTGAGACCGCCCTGGCCGACGACACCGTGAGCCGCATGGCCGACGATCTCAAGCGCGTCGCCGTGGTGGCGATCCTCGTCAACCTGCTGCTGCTTGCGGCCTTCATGCGCGCGCTCGTGGCTCCGCTGTACCTGGTGGCGGCCAGCGTGCTCGGGCTGCTGGCCAGCCTCGGGCTGGCCACCTACCTGTTCGAGGTCGTCCTCGGCCAGGACGACCTGACCTACTACGTCCCCTTCGCGGCCGCGGTGCTGCTCGTGGCGCTGGGCTCGGACTACAACGTGTTCGTCGCCGGGCGGATCTGGAAGGTGGCGCGCACGGTGCGCGTGGGTGAGGCCATCGCCGTGGCCACGCCGGCGGCGGCCAAGGCGGTCACGGCGGCAGGGCTCGCGCTCGCGGCGTCGTTCGTGCTGCTGGCCATCGTGCCGCTGCGCTCGTTCCGCGAGTTCGCGTTCGTGATGGCGGCGGGCATCCTCATCGACACCTTCGTCGTGCGCTCGCTGCTCGTCCCCGCACTCACCTCGCTGTTCGGCGAGCGCGCGTGGTGGCCGGGGCACCGCGTACGGCGCCACGCTGCCGACGACGTGCTCGAGACCGTGGGCTCGCGCGCCGGGATCGGGCCGATCGAGGCCGAGGCCACGGCGCACTCCGCCCTGAGGATCCTGGCCGAGCGCGTAACCGGCCGCGAGGCGCGGATGCTGGCCGCACAGCTCCCGCCCACGCTGGCCCGCGCCCTGGACAAGCCCTCGCGCCGCCCCGAGCGCTTCGGGGCCGACGAGTTCGTGCGCCGGATGGCCGACCGCGAGGGCGTCCCGGTCGATGAGGCGCGCGTGCGTGCCTGGGCGGTGCTGGCCACGCTGCAGGACGGGTCGGCAGACGGGCTGGCGTACCTGCGCGCCCAGCTCTCGGAGGACTACGACCCGCTGTTCGATGGCCCCCACGGATCTCGCGGCCGCGGGCCCGGGCACGAGGCGCCCGCCGACGCCGTGCGCTGACCTACCCTGAGGGTCGATGCCCGCCGCCCCCGTCCTGCTCGCCCGCGGCCCGTGGAGCGCCGACGAGATCGAGGTCCGCTGGTCCGACGAGCACTTCGCCGCGCCGCCCGAGCGCGTGGTCGCCGCCGACGCGGCGATCGCCGCGCTGCGCGACCGCGGGTCGCCCAGCCACGACGGCCTGGCCGCCCGGCTGGTCGAGCACGCGCAGGACGGCGACGGGCGCCTGTGCCTGAGCCTGCAGCCGATGCGGTGGGCGCTGCGCCTGGTCGAGGACGACGCGTCGGGCGCGCTGGCCGCGCTATGCCTCACGCGCGACAGCGACGGGCGCTGGCTGGCGGGCCGCCGGGCCCAGTGGCTGGCCTCGTGGCCTGGACGCTGGGCGCTCGGCGCCGGCGGCGCCGTCGACCTCGGCGAGAGCCCGGTCGGGACGCTCGCGCGCGAGCTGCTCGAGGAGTGGTCGGTCCAGCCCGAGCGCCTGCGGGGCGAGCTGCTCCTGCGCCTGCCCCACGGCGTCGTCATGTTCGTCGGCTCGGCGTGGCTGCCGGCCGGCGCGCAGGTCACGCCCGACCACGAGCACGACAGCTACGCGTGGTGGCCGGCCGACGTCGAGGACTGGCCGCCCGAGGCCGACGCCGAGCTGCGCGAGATGGCGCGCCTGGTGGCCGAGCGATGACGCTCGACGAGACCGGTCCGCGGACCGAGGCCGCCGCCCCGCGGCGCGCGCGCGCGAGCGTCTCCTACCGGACGCTCGAGCTCCTGTCGTTCGCCCACTCGGCGGTCTACCTCGTGCTGCTCGTGGTCTGGCTCGTGCCCGGCCTCCACGGGCTCGAGTTCGTGTTCGGCATGGCCCACGGGGTGGGCTGGATAGCGATGGTGCTGCTCAGCCTTGCCGCCGTCCGCGCGCACGTCATCCCGCTGCGCGTGGGCTTCGCGGTGGCCGTGATCGGCGCGATCGGCCCGTTCGTCGGCTCGTGGGAGTTCGTGCGCGAGAGCCGCCGCCGGAGCGCGGGCGCGGCGTGACCGACGCGCCGGACGAGCCCGTCCGCGTCGACACGTGGCTGTGGGCGGCGCGGCTGGTCAAGACCCGCGGGCTGGCCGTGGATGCGGTCAAGGGCGGCCTCGTCCAGCTCAACGGCCAGCGGACCAAGCCGAGCAAGGGCGTGGCGCCCGGCGATCGGCTGGAGCTGACGCGCGGCCAGGTCCGCCTGAGCGTGGTCGTCGTCGCGACCGCGCGCCGCCGCGGGCCCGCGAGCGAGGCGGAGCTGCTCTACGAGGAGACGGCCGAGAGCCGCGCGGCGCGCGAGCGCCAGGCCGCCGAGCGCCGGCTCGCGGCGCAGCCCGACGCGCGCGGCGGCGCGCGGCCGACGAAGCGCGACCGGCGCCGCCTCGACGCCACGCCCGGGGCGCGCCGCGGCCGCCGCTGACGGCGGCGCGGCCCGCGCAATCTCGGCTGCTGTTCACACCGGGCGCTCGTCTTTGCGTATGGTCGCGGCAACAGCCGGAAGCGGGCGTGATCGACGCACGTCCCCAACGAGGAGGACAGCGGGCGTGAAGGTGCGAGAGGCGATGTCGGGGAACGTGCTCACGATCACCCCCGGCCGCAGCCTGCGCGAGGCGGCGCGGTTCATGGTCGAGCACAACGTCGGTGCGCTGGTCATCATCGACCCCGAGCAGCCGGGGCCCGGGATCGTGACCGAGCGCGACCTCGTCCGCTCGCTCGGAGCCGGCGAGGATCCCGACAGCGAGACGGTCGGGGCCCACCTGACCTCCAAGGCGACGTTCGCGGACGGGGACTGGGGGCTGGAGGACGCGGCTGACGCCATGGCCGAGGGCGGCTTCCGCCACCTCGTCGTCCTCTCCCGGGGCGAGGTCGCGGGCATCATCTCGATGCGCGACATCATCCACGTGTGGCGGCCGAGATCGTGACGCGGCCGCGCGGCTAGGCGAACGCCTTCTCCCCGGTCAGCGCCTGGCCCAGGATCAGCGTGTGGATCTCGCTCGTGCCCTCGTAGGTGAGGACCGACTCGAGGTTGGCCGCGTGGCGCATGACGGGGTACTCGGAGCTGATGCCGTTGGCGCCGAGGATCGTGCGCGCCGTGCGGGCGATGTCGATTGCCTCGCGGACGTTGTTGAGCTTGCCGATGCTGACGTGCTCCGGCGCGAGCCGGCCCTCGTCCTTGAGGCGGCCGATGTGCAGCGCGAGCAGTTGGGCCTTCTGCAGCTCGAGCACCATGTCCACGAGCTTCTGCTGGGTGAGCTGGAAGCCGGCGATCGGGCGCCCGAACTGCGGGCGGCTCTTGGCGTAGCCCAGCGCTGACTCGTAGCACGTGCGGGCCGCGCCGACGACGCCCCAGATGATTCCGAAGCGCGCCTCGCTCAGGCACGACAGCGGGCCGCGCATGCCGGTCACGCCGGGCAGCAGCGCCTCGTCGGGCAGGCGCACGTCGTCGAGGACCAGCTCCGAGGTCACCGACGCGCGCAGCGAGTGCTTGCGGTGGATGTCCTGCGTGGTGAACCCCTTGGCGTCGCGCGGGACGAGGAAGCCGCGGACGCCGTCGTCGGTGACCGCCCACACCACCGCGACGTCGGCCAGGCCGCCGTTGGTGATCCACATCTTCGTCCCGTTGAGCACCCAGTCCGAGCCGTCGCGCCGCGCGCGCGTCTTCATGGCCGACGGGTCGCTGCCCGCGTCGGGCTCGGTCAGGCCGAAGCAGCCGATCAGCTCGCCGCGGGCCATGCCCGGCAGCCAGCGCTCCTTCTGCTCCTCCGAGCCGTAGGCCCAGATCGGGAACATGGCCAGCGAGCCCTGCACGGAGACGAAGCTGCGCAGCCCGCTGTCGGCCGCCTCGAGCTCGCGGCACGCGACCCCGTAGCTGGTCGCGCTCGCGCCGGCGCACTCGTAGCCCGTCAGATGCATCCCGAGCAGGCCCAGCTCGCCGATCTCCGTGGCCAGCTCGCGCGGGAACGTTCCCTCCTCGTACCAGCGGTCGACCTCGGGGAGCACGCGGTCGGCCGTGAAGCGGCGGACGGTCTCGGCGATCAGGCGATCCTCGTCGGACAGCAGCGCGTCGAGGTCGAGCGGGTCGGAGGGGCGCAGGCGGGGCCGCTCGGACGTGGGCGTGACGGTCATGCGAGCGAGCCTAGCGCCGAGTCGATCAGTCGGGCTGCACGCGCAGGATCCGGTCGTCGCCGTCGCGCGGGCTACCGCGGCCGTCGCGGTTGCTCGTCGTCACCCACAGGGCGCCGTCGGGGGCGGCGGTCACCGTGCGCAGGCGGCCGTACTCGCCGTCGAGCAGCGCCTGCGGCGTGCCCGTGGTCGCGCCCCGGAGCGGCACGCGCCACAGGCGCTCGCCGCGCAACGCGCCGACGTACAGCGCGCCGTCGGCGACGGCCGCGCCGCTGGGCGAGGCCTCGGCCGTCGACCACGTCACGAGCGGGTTGGTGAAGCGCCCGCCCGCGGTGTCGCCGCGGCCCTCGACCTCCGGCCAGCCGTAGTTGCGCCCGGGACGGATCAGGTTGACCTCGTCGAAGCTGTCCTGGCCGAACTCGGCCTGCCACAGGCGACCGTCGCCGTCCCAGGCCAGGCCCTGGACGTTGCGATGCCCGACGGAGAAGACGAGCGACCCCGGGAACGGGTTGTCGTCGGGCGCCCGGCCGTCGGGCCGCATGCGCAGGATCTTCCCGTTCAGCGTCTCGGGATCCTGCGACGCCGAGCTGTTGCCCGCGTCGCCCGTGCCCACGTAGAGCATCCGGTCGGGGCCGAAGGCGATGCGCCCCCCGTTGTGGATCGTGCTGCGCTCCAGGCCGGTGAGGATCGGGCGTTGGGCCTCGCCCAGGCGGAACCGCACGACGCGGTTGTCGTCGGCGGCGGTGAAGTAGGCGAAGACGAGGCCGTCGCGCTCGTAGTCGGGCGAGACCGCGAGCCCGAGCAGCCCGCCCTCGCCGGCGCCGGTGTCGACGCCCTCGACGACCATCTCCTCGCGCGGCTCGCCGCCGCCGCCGGGCACGCGCACGATCCGCCCGGTGGTGCGCTCGCTGACCAGTGCGTCGCCGTCGGGCAGGAAGGCGATCCCCCAGGGAACCTCGAGGCCGGAGGCGACGACGCGGACGCGCCCGCCCGCGTCGCCCGTCGTGCCCTGCTCCGTGGCCTGCGGCGCGGCGGGGGAGGCGTCGTCGTCGCCCCCGCAGCCGGCGAGCATGAGGAGCAGCGCGATGGCGGTCAGGACGGCGACGGTGCGGGCTTGGCGACGGGGCAACGTGGGTCCCACTTCTCGAAGGAGCGCACGATAGAGTCAGACCAAGGCGTTATGGCGGTCGACACGACAGTCCAGGTGACCCTGCCCCAGATGGGCGAGTCGGTGACCGAGGGCACGGTGCTGGAGTGGCACAAGCAGGAGGGCGATCGTGTGCAGGCCGACGAGGTCCTCGTCGAGGTCTCCACCGACAAGGTCGACGCCGAGGTCCCCGCCCCCGCCGCGGGCACGGTGGTCAAGATCCACGTCGCCGAGGGCGACACCGTCCAGGTCGGCGGCGTGCTGGCCGAGATCGCCACGGGCTCCAACGGCGCGGCCCCGGAGCGCGACTCCGAGCCGCCGACGGCGGCCGCCCGCGAGGACGGTGACGGCGACGGCGCCTCGGCCACCCAGGCCGAGGCCACGCCGCGGGCCCAAGCAGAGCCGCAGGCCGAGCCGAGGCCGAGGCCGAAGCCGAGGTCGACGGTCGCACCGAGGCCGCGACGGGCCAGACGATCGACATCGTCACGCCCACCGCGGGCGAGTCGGTGACCGAGGGGACGCTGCTCGAGTGGCACGTCGCCCCGGGCGACGTCGTGCAGGACGGCCAGACCGTGGCCGAGATCTCCACCGACAAGGTCGACGTCGAGCTGCCCGCGCCCACGGCGGGCACGATCACCGAGGTGCTCGTCGACGCCGGCGCCACCGTCACCGTCGGCGAGGTCATCGCCCGCATGACCACGGCGACCAACGGCGCCGCGCCGGGCGCGCCGGCGCGCGAGGCCGAGCCCGCCACCGACGCCGGCAACGGCGCGCCCGCGCCCGCCCCGACCGCTCCGCTGCCCGACGACGCCAAGGTCTCGCCCGTCGCCGCCCGCGTGGCGGCGGCCGAGGGGATCGACCTGAGCTCGGTGACCGGCAGCGGCCCCGGAGGCCGGATCACGAAGGCCGACGTGCTGGCCATCGCCGCCAACGGCGACGGCGTCGGCACGGCCACGCCGACCACCGCGCCCGCCCCCGGCGGTGAGCCCCAGCCGCTGCGCGGCAGCGCCGGGATGCTCGCCCGCTACATGGACGAGAGCCGGTCGATCCCGACCGCGACCTCGTTCCGCACGCTGACCGTCACCACGATGGACGGCCGCCGCCGCCAGCTCAAGGACTCGGGCCAGCGCGTCTCCTTCACCCACCTGATCGCCTACGCGATCGCGCTCGCCGCCCAGAGCGACATGCCGGTGATGACCCACCACTTCACCGACGTCGACGGCCGGCCGCACCGCGTCGACGACGGGCAGGTCGACCTCGGCATCGCCGTCGACGTCGAGAAGAAGGACGGATCGCGCACGCTGATGGTCCCGGTCATCCGTGACGCCGGGCGGCTGAGCTTCGCGGCGTTCAAGAGGGCCTACGACGGCCTCGTCGACAAGGCGCGCACGAACACGCTGAGCGCCGACGACCTGACCGGCGCCAACATCTCGCTCACCAACCCCGGGGGCCTGGGCACGATCGCCTCGGTGCCGCGGCTGATGGTGGGCCAGGGCACGATCGTCGCCACCGGCGCGATCGGCTACCCGGTGGGGCTCCAGAGCATCGGCGACATGATCGGCGCCGAGAAGGTCATGACGATGACCTCGACCTACGACCACCGTGTCATCCAGGGGGCCGAGTCGGGGCGCTTCCTGGCCATCGTCGAGGCCTACCTGCAGGGCGAGAACGGCTTCTACGACGGGGTCTTCTCGTCGCTGGGGCTCGAGCTCGGGACGACGCCCGCGCCGCCCGCCCCCGCCGCCGCGGCGGCCGCCGCGCGGACCAGGGCGCCGGCCGACGGCGTCCCCGACCAGGCGATCCTCCAGGCCGTGCAGGCGGCCACGTCCCTGGTCAAGGCCCACCGCACCCACGGCCACCTCGGCGCTCGCCTGGACCCGCTGGCCTCCGAGCCCGAGGGCGATCCGGCGCTCGACCCCAACACGGTCGGCCTGACGCCGGAGATCATGGCCAAGATCCCGGCGAAGATCCTGCGCATGTACGTGCGCGGGGCGACGCTGGCCGACGCCCTGCCGCACCTGCGCGAGACCTACTGCGGGACGATCGCCTACGAGATCGAGCACATCACCAGCCACCGCCAGCGGGTGTGGCTGCGCGAGAAGATCGAGTCCGGCGAGTACCGCAAGCCGCTGACCACCGACGAGCAGCGCGCGCTGCTGCAGCGGCTGGTCGAGGTCGATGCGCTCGAGCGCTTCATGCACAAGGCCTACCTGGGTCAGAAGCAGTTCTCGATCGAGGGCCTGGACATGACCGTCCCCATGCTCGACGAGATGATCCAGCTCGCCGCCGCGCACGGCGCCCGCGAGGTCGTCGTGGGCATGGCCCACCGCGGCCGGCTCAACGTGCTGGCCCACAACCTCGGCCGCCCCTACGAGACGATCTTCGCCGAGTTCGAGGGCGCCTCGACGCTGGAGGCCGTCACCTCGCTGCCCCAGGGCGGGACCGGCGACGTCAAGTACCACCACGGCGCACAGGGCACCTACGCCCTGCCCAACGGCGACTCGATCCTCGTCAACCTCGAGTCCAACCCGTCGCACCTGGAGTACGTGCACCCGGTCGTGCTCGGCGCCAGCCGCGCGGCCCAGACCGGCCGCCAGGGCCCGCACGCGCGCCGCGACACGAACGCGGCCGTGCCGATCATCCTGCACGGTGACGCCGCGTTCCCCGGCCAGGGGGTGGTGGCCGAGTCGCTGAACCTGCAGGCCATCGACGGCTACAAGGTCGGCGGCGCGCTGCACCTGATCCAGAACAACCAGCTCGGCTTCACCACCGACCCCGAGGACTCGCGCTCCACGCATTGGGCGTCCGACCTCGCCAAGGGCTACGACACGCCGATCATCCACGTCAACGCCGACGACGTCGCGGCCTGCATCTCGGCGGTGCGCCTGGGCTTCGCCTTCCGCCAGGAGTTCGGCAGCGACGTGGTCATCGACCTCATCGGCTACCGTCGCTTCGGCCACAACGAGGCCGACGAGCCCGCGTACACGCAGCCCGAGATGTACGCGCGGATCAAGGGCAAGAAGCGGGTCACGGAGCTGTGGGCCGAGAAGCTGGTCGAGGGCGGCGTCGTCAGCCAGGAGGACGTCGAGCGCCAGCGCCAGGAGGTCTGGGACCGGCTCACCGGGCTGCACCAGCAGCTCAAGGAGCAGATCAGCGACGCCGAGGACGCGGGCACCGTCGATCAGGCCACGGGCGAGTACCAGCTCGACCGCTCGCCCTCGCCCGAGGTGGCCACGGCCGTCCCGGCCGAGCGGCTGCGCGCCCTCAACGAAGAGCTGCTCAGCGCGCCCGACGGCTTCACCGTGCACCCCAAGCTCGTCAAGCAGCTCGAGCGCCGGCGCGAGGCGCTGGGCACGGAGGGCGGCATCGACTGGGCGCACGCCGAGCAGCTCGCCTTCGCCTCGCTGCTGACGGAGGGCGTGCCCGTGCGCCTGACCGGTCAGGATGCCGAGCGCGGCACGTTCTCCCAGCGCCATCTCGTCCTGCACGACGCAAAGACCGGCCACACGCTGTCGCCGATCCAGAACCTGGGCGAGGCCCAGGCCGCCTTCGAGCTGCACAACTCGCCGCTCAGCGAGGTCGCGTGCCTGGGCTTCGAGTACGGCTACTCGCAGGAGGCGCCCGAGACGCTGGTCGTGTGGGAGGCGCAGTTCGGCGACTTCGTCAACAGCGCCCAGGTCATCGTCGACCAGTTCATCGTCTCCGGCCTGGCCAAGTGGGGCCAGACGTCGCGGCTGACGCTGCTGCTGCCGCACGGCTACGAGGGCTCGGGCCCCGAGCACTCCTCGGCGCGGCTCGAGCGCTTCCTCACGCTCGCCGCCGAGGGCAACCTGCGCGTGGCCAACCTGACCACGCCGGCGCAGTACTTCCACCTGATCCGCCGCCAGGCCAAGGTGGCCAAGCAGCGCCCGCTGGTCATCATGACCCCGAAGTCGCTGCTGCGCCTGCCACAGGCCACCAATCGCATCGAGCACCTCTCCGAGACCCGCTTCTTCCCCGTGCTGGGGGAGCCGCGGGTCCCTGCCGAGAAGGTCAAGCGGCTGATCCTGTGCACCGGCAAGATCTTCTACGACCTGATGGGCCATCCCAGCCGGAAGGGCAACGAGGGCATCGCGGTGGGGCGCGTCGAGCTGCTCTACCCGTTCCCCGAGTCGCAGCTCCGCGAGCTCATCGACACGTACCCGAACCTGACCGAGGTCGTCTGGGTCCAGGAGGAGCCGCGCAACATGGGCGCGCGCGCTCACATGTCCCCGCGCCTCATGCAGATCCTCCCCCACCACCTGCGCTTCGGCTACATCGGCCGGCCCGAGCGCGCCTCGCCGGGCGAGGGCTACCCCGCCGCCCACACCGCCGAGCAGAACCGCATCCTGCGCACCGCGCTGGACCTCGACGTCCCGGTCTCGCTGTACCCGGCCCAGATGCCGGGGCTGCGGTAGCTGCCCCCACGGTCAGCTCGACCGTCACACCGATAGAGGCCGGGAGCGAAGATCCTGCACCCGTGGCGGGATCGTGTCTGCCAGAAGAGCGTGCGACCCGGCCGTGTGCGGCGGCGTGTCGACCCACGTCAGGTGGGTGGCGTGCCCGGCGACCTCTCGCGTCCCGGAGGGGGAGCCGGTCGGTCATCGCTCGCACCGTATCGTGGCCGGGATGACGGGCGACGAGGCGGTCCTGCGCCGCGTGCGGGCGATCCCCGAGGGGTTCGTGCGCAGCTACGGCGACGTCTCGCCGGGCGCCCCGCGCTTCGCCGGCACGGTCTTGCACCGCTGCTCGGATCCCTCCGTGCCGTGGCACCGCGTCGTCCGCGCCGACGGCTCGCTGGCCAGGGGCGAGCGCCAGCGGGCGCTGCTCGAGGCCGAGGGCGTGCCCTTCCGCGGCGCGGGCGTCGACATGCGCGTGGCACGATTGCCCGCTCATGTGGCTGCACCGTGACATCACCCTCCGCGCCCGCCCGCGCGGCTTCCACCTCGTCACCGGAGAGGTCGTCGAGGCGCTGCCCGAGCTGCGCGACCTGCGCGTTGGCCTGTGCCACCTGTTCATCCGCCACACGTCGGCCTCGCTGACCCTGAACGAGAACGCGTCGCCCGACGTGCGCCGCGACTTCGAGACGTGGTTCGACCGTGCCGTCCCCGAGGACATGCCGGGCTGGACGCACACGCTCGAGGGCCCCGACGACATGCCGGCGCACGTCAAGGCCGCGCTGCTCGGCCCGTCGCTGTCTCTGCCGGTCAGCGACGGCAGCCTGGCGCTCGGCACCTGGCAGGGGATCTACCTGTGCGAGCACCGCGATCACGGCGGCCCGCGCTCGCTGCTGGCCACGCTGACCGGTGAGTGAGCTCCGTGCCGCGTCGGGGAGCACGACGCGGTGCCGCAGACGGCCTGCCTCGTTGAGGGCGGACCAGGCGATTGCCCGAAGCCATGCTCGATGCGGCATCGCGACGAGCGGCCCTGCGGGTTCTCGCATACCGCGACTCGAGCATTGACTTGCAGGTCGGCGCTTCCTAGCTTCCACCCTCCAGAAAGCGGAGAGATGGACAACAACGGCGCCTGACGGTGCCTGGAGGGGGGAGCATGCGCAGGACCATCGCCGTGGCGCTTGGCGCCGCGGGGCTGCTGGCTGCCGCCGTGCCGGCACAGGCACAGGCACAGGGCAGCACGCGACTGACCAAGGTCAGCGCGGAGAAGCGTCTGCAGCGTGAGGTCAGGAAGCTCGGCGGCGCGAGCATCACGGCGCGCTGCCGCGCGCCGAGACGGGGCAGGGCGGTGTGTGCGGCCATCTACCTGACCAGCAGCGGACAGCAGTGCGCGGACACGCGCGTCACGATCACGCGTCGTCGCGGACGTCTTCGCGTCAAGGGGCTCAAGGCCGCGTGCGTCGCACCGGCGGTAAGCCCGGCGGCGCCCGCTGCGGCTCTGCCGGAGGCGCTTCCCAGCCCTCAGGGCGCGCCCGCGGGTGGCCCGCTTCTCGATCCGGGTGCTGCCGCGCCCAGCGGACCGCCTCCCGGCGCGCCGGGAGCCATCGAGCCACCTCCGGGAGCGCCCAGGGCGATTGCGCGCGCGGCGGCCGCAGCCTCGTCAGGCACGCCGGCCGCCCGGTCGGCGGCGGTCGTGGGCAACAGCGGGTTCCTCGGCTGTACCCCCTGGCAGGCCGACATCTGGTACGGGCGCTGGTGGATGTACGTCTGCTACTGGACGTACAGCAGCGCTCCCCCCGGGGCGCACCTCATCGGCTGGCAGACGAGCTACATCGCTCAGGTCTACTACTGGACCGGCTCGCAGGCCGCGTTCTGGTTCCGCAGCGAATGGACCGCTTGACGTCCTAGCTCCAGGTCGCGCACGCGGCGAGGGCAACGCCCCATCGTCGCGTGCGCGCCGGGATGGCCCGCGGCGGCACTCACCTAGTGCTCGTGGGCCATCTCCAGGATCTGCTCGCGGGACATCTGGCCCACCATCTCGGGATGGCGCTCCTGGACGTGCTGCTCGACATTGGTCACGAGCTCGTCGTCGGTCTCGGCCTCGACGTCTGTGCCGCACTCGCAGTGAACGACCTTCATGGGACACCTCTCGTTGGGGTCGACGCGTCCTCGGGCCCGCCGGATCGCGTCCGCGGCCGCTGACCCTACGGGATCTCGCGCAGCGTGATCAGGTTCGTGGCGCCCGGCGTCCCGGTCCGCCGCCCAGCGGTCAGCACGGCCCGGTCGCCGGGCGTGAGCTCGGCGAAGTCGCGCGCGCAGTCGAGCGCCGCGTCGATCAGCTCGTCGACCGATCCGGCCACGTCCATCGTCGTGGCTCGCACGCCCCACTCGAGCGCGAGCTGGTTGGCCACCCGCTGGCTGTGGGCCAGCGCGATGATCGGCCTGCGGTGGCGGTACTTCGCACACGCCCGCACCGTCCCGCCGGTGGCCGTCGGCACGATCAGCGCGCACGCGTGGACGTCGCTGGCCAGCGTGATGGCGGCGTGCATGACAGCCGCGTCCGGCCCGCTCGGCTCGACGACGTGCGCGGCCCCGTGGATGAGCGGCGACTCCTCCGCCGCCTCGGCGATCTCGGCCATGGCCAGCACGGCCTGGACCGGATGGGCGCCGACGCTCGTCTCGGCCGAGAGCATGACGGCCGATGTGCCGTCGAGCACCGCGTTGGCCACGTCGGCGGCCTCGGCCCGCGTCGGCTCGGCCGAGGCGACCATCGACTCGAGCATGTGCGTGGCCGTGATGACGAGCTTGCCCGCCTGCGTGCTGCGGACGATCGTGTCCTTCTGCATGAGCGGCACGCGGGCCACGCCCGCCTCGACGCCGTAGTCGCCGCGGGCGACCATGATCCCGTCGGAGGACGCGATGATCTCGTCCAGGCGCTCGTAGCCCTCGACCTTCTCGACCTTGGCGATCGTGCGCGCCTCGGAGCCCTGCTCGTCGAGGAGCTGGCGCAACGTGTCCATGTCGGTGCCCGAGCGCACGAAGGACAGGGCCACGAAGTCCGCCTCCATCTCCACCGCCAGCGCGAGGTCGGCCAGGTCCTTGTCGGTGATGGCGGGCAGGGTCGGGCGCGCATAGGTCACCGTGATGCCCTTGCGCGGGCTGAGCGGGCCGCGCGAGAGCACGCGCGTGGTGACGGTGCCGTCCTCGACCGACTCGGCGAGCAGCCGCGGCACACCGTCGCCGATGACGATCTCCGAGCGGTCGGTCACGAGCTCGGCGAAGCCTCCGAAGTCGACGCTGACATGGTCGGGCTGCGTCGCCACCTCGGCGCCGGCGAAGGTCACGCGCTCGCCGACCTCGACGATGCGCTGCTCGGTCTCGGAGGACAGGCGCAGCTTCGGTCCCTGAAGATCGAACATGAGCGCCACCGGGCGTCCGGCCCGGTCGGCCGCGGCGCGCACCTCGATGGCGCGCCGGCGCAGGTCGTCGGCCGTGCCGTGTGAGCAGTTCAGGCGCGCGCAGTCCAGGCCGGCCGAGACGAGCTGGTCGAGGACGCCGGGCTCGTCGGTGGCGGGGCCGAGCGTGGCCACGATCTTGGTGTGCCGGTTGAGCATGGGGCGCGAGTCTGCCAGGCCCGACGCCCCGGCCTCAACCCGACGCGATGCGGTTGACTGCAGGCATGGCCACAGCGGCGGTTCTCGACGCCCGTGCGGAGCACCGCCGCGGGCAGGTCCACGTCGCGCTGGCCGCGCTCGCGTGGTCCTCGGCGGGCGTCCTGCAGCGCGACCTGTCGGCCGGCGTGGCCACCCAGGTGGCCGGTCGCGCGGCGTTCGCGGCGCTCGTGCTGTTCGCCTACGTCGCCGTCACCGAGCGTGGTCGCGTCATGCAGGCGTGGCGCTCGGCGGGGTGGGGCGGGATCGGCTTCGGTGTGTGCCTGGCCGTGGCGTCCGGCGCGTTCATCGTCGCGCTGAACCACACGACCGTCGCCCACGTCCTCTTCATCCAGGCCATCGCTCCTGTGCTCGCCGCGCTGCTCGCGCGCCTGACGCTCGGCGAGCCGATCACCGCGCGCTCGTCCCTGGCGATGGTCGTCGCGCTGGCCGGCGTCGGCCTGATGATCGGCGCTCCGGGCGGCGGCAGTGCGCTGGGCGACGGCCTCTCGCTGGTCATGGCGCTCGCCTTCGCGGTGGCCATCGTGATCACGCGCCATCGCCGGGAGGTCTCGATGGCGCCGGCCACGTGCCTGGCCCAGGTGATCCTGGTCGCCGCCTTCGTGCCGTTCATCGGGGACTGGGGCGTCAGCGACGATGACCTGCTCGCCCTGGCGGCGCTCGGCGCCGGGCAGATCGGCCTCGGGCTCGTCTTCCTGACCATCGGCGCGCGGCTCATCCCGGCCGCGCAGGTCGCGCTGATCACCCTGCTCGAGGTCGTCCTCGGCCCGCTGTGGGTGTGGATGGCGTTCAGCGAGCAGCCGGGCACCGCGACGCTGGTCGGTGGCGCCGTGGTGATCGGCGCCGTGATGATCCAGGCGCTCGACCGACCGGATCGAGCGCCCGAGCCGGTGGCCCACTAGCGGGTCTGTCGTTCCTGCGGCGCACGGCCCAGTCGGCGAGCGTGAGGTCAGCGGTCTCCTGGGAACCCATGCGGATCCCCGGAGACCTCCGGCGGTTCAGTCGGTGGCGGGCTGGGCCATCAGGGCGCGCAGCGCCTCGCGCGTCACGACGGGCAGCCGCTCGAAGCGCAGCGCGTAGACGCGCCGCTCGTGCTGGCGCATGACGCGCGCGTGCCCGGTCAGGCGCAGGCCGCCGCGCAGGATGTCGAAGTCGAGCTCCTCGTCGATTCGCAGCGGGCGGTCGCTGGTGATCCGCATCCCGCCGGAGCCGAGGTCGAGCGTGGTGGCCACGATCGGCGAGCCGGTCCGGCGCTGCAGCGTGCAGCCCACCGAGATCTCCACGCGCGGCGAGCCGCGGCGCTCGGCGGGGTCGAGGCGTCGCGGCTCGTGCGAGGATCGGTCGGCGTGCACCGGCGGATCGTGGCGGGCGCGGCCCCGGTCCGCAAGCGCCAACCGCTCCGGCTCCGCCGTCCGACCATCACTCGGGCGCCTGCGCGAAGCGCCCGTCCTCCATCAGCGTCTCGCCGTCGGCGCTCAGCCGGCCGCCGCGGCGCAGGTCGCAGATCAGGTCCCAGTGCAGGGCGGAGCGGTTCTTGCCGCCGGTCTCGGGATAGGAGCGCCCGAGGGCGAGGTGGACGGTGCCCCCGATCTTCTCGTCGAACAGGATCGTCCCCGTCGGGCGGTCGATGCCGAAGTTCGTCCCGATGCCGATCTCGCCCAGGCGCCGCGCGCCGTCGTCGGTGGCCAGCGCACGCTGCAGGTACTCGTCGCCGACCGCGGCACGCGCCGCGACGACCTCGCCGCCGCGCAGCTCGAGCTCGACGCCGTCGACGTCGACCCCGGACGGCGCCGAGCGGACCGTGAAGCGGACGTGTCCGTCGGCGCTGCGCTCGAGCGGGCCGGTGAAGACCTCGCCGCTTGGCATGTTGCGCTTGCCGTCCGAGTTGACCCACGTGCGCCCGCCCACGCGCAGGCGCAGGTCCGTGCCCTCGGCCTCGATGCGCAGCTCCCGCGCGCCGCCCAAGCGGGCGATCAGGCGGTCCTGGAAGACGCGCAGCCCGCCCCACGCCTTGACCGGGTCGGGGCGGTCGAGGAACAGCGCGCCGCGCACGAACGCGGCGAAGTCGTCGTAGGCCATGCCGGCCTGCTCGGCCAGCGCCTCGGTCGGCCACAGGGTCGAGCACCAGCGCTTGCGCATCGTCGCCTCGCGCAGCGGACGCCGGGCACGCGCGTGGCGGGCGATCAGCTCGGGGTCGATGCCCGCGAGCTCGCGCGTGTCGCCCGGGGCCTGGATGCCGAGCATCCGATCGGCCTTGCGCGCCTCGTCGTAGGCGAGCCTTGAGACGTCGTCGATGTGGCGGTCCAGCGCGTGCTCGTAGAAGCCGCGCGCCTGGCCGGTCAGCTCGATGCGCAGCAGCGGCCACGCGTCGCGCTCGAGGATCGCCCGCTGGAGCTCGAGCAGCAGCGGCGCGGCCAGCGCGGTCGAGCGCACGAGCACGTTCTGGCCGGGCTCGACGTCGAGGCAGTAGCCGGCGAGCAGGTCGGCGAACGGCCGCGGGTCGAGCGCGGTCACGGCGCCTGCAGCTCGGGGAAGTGCTCGGCCAGGTGCTCGCGCAGCGCGTCGCGCACGAAGCGCCGCTCGTCCTGGGTCGCCACGCGGTAGCGCATGAGCAGCGCCTTCTGGCCCTCGGTCGGCACCTCGGCGATCTCCCAGCGCACGGCCAGGCGCTCGAACAGGAACTCGACCCCGCGCTGCCAGGCGTCCTCCTGCGACAGCGGGCTGCCGGCCAGCGCGGTCGCGTACTCACGCCGCGTGCTGGGCGTCATCGCGCCGCGCAGGGTCAGCACGTCGCCGCCCGGCGAGCGGTAGTCGCTCGTCGGGGCCGACAGCTTCTCCACCCGGCCGCGGGCGCGGCTGCGCTTGCCCATGCCCTACGTCCTATCAGAGGCGGCCTCTCAGGCCGCCTCGAGCGGCGTATCGTGCGCGCCGCGATGCCCTCCCGGACGCACAGGCGCGAGGTCGGCCGCGGCGAGCGCGTGCTGCCCGGCGTGTGGCGCCTGCGCCTGCCGCTCCCGTGGCCCGGCATCCCGCACTGCAACGCCTGGGCGGTCGCCTCCGGCGACGGCATCGTGCTGTTCGACTGCGGTCTGCACGAGCCCGGCTCGCTGGCCCACCTCGAGCGCGCGCTCGAGCAGGTCCGCCTGCGGCTCGAGCACGTGCGGCTGCTCGTCTGCACCCACGCGCACATCGACCACTACGGCCAGGCGGCGACGATCGTCGAGCGGTCGGGTTGCGAGCTGTGGATGCATCCGGACCACGGCCACATGTCGCGCACCGCGCAGGACCCCGACGCGGCGCTCGCCGCGCGCCTGGAGGTGGCGCGCCAGAGCGGCGTGCCCGAGGCGCCGCTGCAGGCCTGGGCGCAGAGCGGCCGCGACCAGGGCTCGGGCCTGGCCGCGCTGATCGAGCCGCACCGGCCGCTGCTGCCCGGCGTCGAGGTCCGCAGCGACCTCGGGGCCTGGCTGGTCATCGAGACGCCGGGCCACGCGCCCTCGCACGTCTGCCTGTTCCAGCCCGAACGGCGGCTGCTGATCAGCGGCGACCACCTGCTCGGCCGCGTGTCGCTCTACTACGACTACGGCTACACGCCCGACCCGGTCGGCGAGTTCCTGGCCTCGCTGGAGCGCGTCGAGGTGTTCGGGCCGCGGCTCTGCCTGCCCGGCCACGGGCGCACGTTCGCCGACGTCGGCGCGCACATCGAGGCCAACCGCGCGCTCGTGGCCCAGCGGTTGGAGCGGCTGCTCGAGGTCCTGCGCGCCGACGGTCCGATCAGCGCCTTCGAGGCCGTGCCCGGCGTGCACGGGCCGCCGCCGACGCCCGGCCACGCCGCGTGGTGGCTGCAGGAGACGCTCTGCTACCTGCGACATCTCGAGGTCACCGGACGCGCGGCGCCCGAACGCGACGCCAAAGACGCCGCCGAGCGCTGGCGCGCCACGGCCTGACCCGGTCGCCGCCTCTCGACTGCATACAGTGTGGCTGTGCGCATCGACGAGCTCCTGACCGAGCGCGGCCGTCCCGTGTTCTCCTTCGAGTTCTTCCCGCCCAAGACGGAGGAGGGGCTCGCCAACCTGTTCAGCGCGATCGCCGAGCTGCGCACGCTGCGCCCCGACTTCGTGTCGGTGACCTACGGCGCCGGCGGGAGCACGGCCAGCAAGACGATCGAGATCGTCCACCGCATCAAGGAGGAGCACGGGCTGGAGGCGATGGCGCACTTCACCTGCGTCGGCTCGACCGTCGACCAGCTCCGGGCCACGCTCGACGACATGGCCGCGGTCGGGGTCGACAACGTGCTCGCCCTGCGCGGGGACCCGCCCGCCGGCCAGGAGGAGTGGACGAAGACCCCCGGCGGCCTGGAGTTCTCGCGCGACCTCGTCGACCTGATCCGCTCCGACTACCCGTTCAGCATCGGCGCGGCGTGCTTCCCGGAGACGCACATCCACGCCTCGAGCGCCGAGGACGACCTCTTCTACCTCAAGCAGAAGGTCGACGCCGGCGCGGCGTTCCTGATCACCCAGCTCTTCTTCGACAACGGCCTGTACTTCGACTTCGTCCGCCGCGCGCGCGACATCGGCATCACGGTGCCGATCGTCCCCGGCATCCTGCCGATCACCAACGTCAAGCAGCTCGAGCGCATCACCTCGCTGTGCGGCGCGTCGATCCCGCGCCGGCTGCACCGCGAGCTGCACTCGCGCGGCGACCAGCCCGAGGCCGTGCACGACTTCGGCGTGGCCTACGCCACGCTGCAGTGCACCGAGCTGCTGGCCCGCGGCGCTCCCGGGATCCACTTCTACACGCTCAACCGCTCGCCGGCCACGCGCGCGATCCTCAGCGCGCTCAAGCTGCTGCGCCCGTGGGAGGGCGAGCTCTACGGCACGACCTCGATGTCGAGCTTCTCCGCCACCGCCGGGCTGCCGTCGGCGCGCTCGTAGCGCACGTCGACCGAGTCGTCCTGGCGGTAGGTCCCGACGCCCCACGCGCCGAGGAACCAGCGCCAGCCGCTGATGCGGTCCTTGCGCAGCTCGCCGCGGAACACCAGCGCGCCCTCCTGCACGGAGTAGTCGCGGCCGAGCTGCTGGGGCACCCCGTTGAGGTAGACCTCGAACGGCGGGCGGACGCCGGGCGGGATGCGGACGAGCGAGCGGGCCATCGGCCGGATCATGCCAACGCGGCGCGGGCTGCCTCGGCGGCGCCCGTCCTGGCGGCGTCGTACCCTGCCCACGCCGTGTCCGAGGAGCTCGCCTACACCGTCCGCCGCTCGCCGCGCGCGCGCCGCGTGCGCGTCTGGGTGCAGCCGCTGGGCGGGGTGCAGGTCGTGCTGCCCGAGCGCGCGTCCCGGCGGGAGGCCGCCGTCGCGGTGGCCGAGCTGCGCCCGTGGATCGATCGGCGGCTGGCCGAGGCGGCCGCCGCCCGAGCCCGGCTGGCCGGCGCGCCGGGCACGGTGCCCTACCTGGGCGACGCGCTGCGCCTGCGCGCCGAGCCGGGTCGCACCCGTGTGCATCGCCGCGACGGCGAGCTGCTCGTCCCGGCCGCCGACGCCGGGGCGGCGCTCGAGCGCTGGTACCGGCGAGCCGCGCGCGACGAGGTCGCGCGGCGCCTGGTCCCGGCCACGGCCGCGCTCGGCCGCCGCCACGCCGGGCTGACGATCCGAAACCAGCGCACCCGCTGGGGAAGCTGCTCGGCCAGCGGGGCGATGAGCTTCAACTGGCGGCTGCTGCTGGCGCCCGAGGCCGTGCTCGACTACGTGATCTGGCACGAGGCGTGCCACCTCGTGGTCATGGACCACTCGCGGCGCTTCTGGTCGCTGCTCGAGCGCCACCGGCCGGACTACCGCGCGCCGCGGCGCTGGCTGCGCGCCAACGGCGGCGCGCTCGTGCTGCCCGAGCTGTGACCGGCCGGCCTCAGCCCGCGAGCGCGCGCCGCAGCGCGGCGTAGGCGCTCTCGCCGGCGGCCGGCTGGATCAGGCGCCGGCGCCAGCGGCCGGTGTACGCCTCGCACGAGCCGTCGCCGCGCACGTCGACGCCGCCGCGCACACCGCGCGAGCCGGTGACCTCGCCGCGCACCGCGACCTGCTGGCCGGCCTCGTACTCGCGCGCGAGCCCGCGTTCGGTGCCGCGCCGCTCGCCCGGACCTACCGCGTCGAGCCGTGCCTGGAGTGCGTCGAGCGCCTCGTCGAGGCTGGTGAAGCGCTCGCGCTCGGTGGCGCCGCGGCGCCGGACGGTCAGCGTGTAGCGGGCCACCGGCCGGGAGCCTACGCGGCGAGCCGGCCCTCCACCTGCGCCACCCCGTTGACGATCCGGGTCCGCACGTCGTCGGACACGTGCGCGAGCAGGCGGCGGGCGGCGGTGTTGTCGGGCAGCATCGTGGCCACGAAGCGGCGCACCCCGCGTGCGCGCGCCGAGTCCGCGAGTGCGTCGGCCAGGGCGGTGCCCAGCCCGTGGCCCTGCAGCTCGTCGGCCACGAGATAGGCGACCTCGGCCGCTTCGGGGTCGCGGGGGATGCGCACCCAGCGCCCGACGCCCACCATCGTCTCCGGCTCGTCCGAGCGCACGGCCACGAGCGCGACGTGGTCGGCGAAGTCGACCTCGGTGAAGTAGCGCAGCTCGCGCAGCGACAACTCGTGCTTGGGGCCGAGGAAGCGCCGGTAGGCGCTCTCGTCGGAAAGCTGGGCGACGCCCTCGAGCAGGAGCGCCTTGTCGTCGGGGCGGATGGGCCGGATGACCACCTCGACCCCGTTGTCGAGATGCACGACCACATCTCCGAGCCTAGGGGCGGCCGCCGCGCGCGCCTGTGCCCTGGGTCACACCCGCTTGCGAGCGGACTACCGCTGGTCGACCGGCACGTAGTCGCGCGTGCGCTCGCCCGTGTAGATCTGACGTGGGCGGGCGATCCGCTGCTCCTTGTCCTGCACGAGCTCCAGCCACTGGGCGATCCACCCGCTCGTCCGCCCGATGGCGAACATCACCGGGAACATCGACACGGGCAGCCCGAGCGCCTCGTAGATCAGGCCGGAGTAGAAGTCGACGTTCGGGTAGAGCTTGCGCGAGACGAAGTAGTCGTCCTCGAGCGCGATCTGCTCGAGCTCCATGGCGATGTCGAGCAGCGGGTTCTTGCCGGTGACGTCGAAGACCTCCTCGGCCGCCGTCTTGATGATCCGGGCCCGCGGGTCGTAGTTCTTGTAGACCCGGTGGCCGAAGCCCATCAACCGCTCGTCGCCGTCCTTCACGCCCTTGATGAAGCCGGGGATGTTGTCGCGCGTCTCGATCCGACGCAGCATCCGCAGGACCGCTTCGTTGGCGCCGCCGTGCAGCGGACCGTAGAGGGCCGCGACGCCGGCGGCCACGGCCGAGTAGGGGTCGACCTGCGTCGAGCCGACGCTGCGGACCGCGCTCGTCGACGCGTTCTGCTCATGGTCGGCGTGGAGGATGAACAGGATGTCCAGCGCCCGCTCGAGCCGAGGGTCCGGCTCGTACTTGAGCTCGGTCATCTTGTACATCATGTTCAGGAAGTTGCCCGGGTAACGCAGGTCGTTGTCCGGATAGACGTAGGGCTGGCCCATCGTGTGGCGGTAGGCGAAGGCCGCCAGCGTGGGCATCTTGGCGATCAGCCGGATCGTCTGCAGGTGGCGGTTGTCGGGGTCCTTGATCTGGTTGGCGTCCGGATAGAACGTCGACAGCGCGCCGACCGATCCGACGAGCATCCCCATCGGGTGCGCATCGTGGCGGAAGCCCTGCATGAACCCCTTGACGTTCTCGTGCACGAACGTGTGGATCGTGATCTCGTTCGTCCACGCGTCGAGCTGCTGCTGGGTCGGCAGCTCACCGTGGACGAGCAGATAGGCGACCTCGAGGTACGTCGACTTCTCCGCGAGCTGCTCGATCGGGTAGCCGCGGTACTCGAGGATCCCCGCGTCGCCGTCGATGTAGGTGATCGACGAGCGGCACGATGCGGTGTTCGTGAAGGCCGGGTCGTAGGTGAGCAGGCCGAAGTCGTCGTCGTCGACCTTGATCTGGCGCAGGTCCATCGCGCGGACCGAGCCGTCGGTGATCTCGATCTCGTACGTCTCGTTCGTGCGGTTGTCGGTGACGGTGAGGGTCTCGCGGCCGTTCTGGGCCACGTCCCCGCCGCTCGCCTGGGTCTCGGTGCTCATCACGTCTCCTGGGTCAAAGCCACGACGGCCGGAGTCTACGCATCGGGGGCCGGGCGCTTCCGTCGCCGCACGCGCCCGCAGGGACTTGCGCTACCCGCCTGCCCGCTTGCTGACCCCCGCTCGCCGCGACCCTGGCCCGATCGGCGCACAGCCCTGGACCGCCGGTCCAGTCGTTCCCTACGACGTGAGCACGGCGGTGGCCACCGAGGCCAGCGCGAGCAGCGCGCTGATGGCCATGACGCCGCGCGCGCCCGACGGGCCGCGCGGGAACTCGGGCTGTCGCAGCCCGATCACGCCGAGCAGCACGGCCCAGATCGCGAAGGCGCCGCCCGCGACGTAGAACGCCGTCTTCGACGACTCGGCCTCCTCGGCCACCTCGGCCGCCAGCAGCAGGAAGGCGTTCAGCATGGGCCGCGACCCTATCCCACGGCGCCGTTCGCCGCCGCCGCGGGCGCGCTCGAGCCCGGGCCGCCCTCGTAGCGGCTCTCGGTCGCGTCGACCTGGCCGTGGTAGTGGCTGCCCAGGTCGGCGTGGCCATAGGGCTTCTCGGCCGGTCGGTCGAGCGTCATGAACGAGAGCTGGGCGATCGGCAGCCCGGGACGCAGGATGATCGGCACCGAGTTGAAGTTGGCCAGCTCGAGGGTCAGGGTGCCCTTCCAGCCGGGATCGCAGAAGCCCGCGGTGGCGTGTACGACGAGGCCCAGGCGCCCCAGCGAGCTCTTGCCCTCGATCCGCGCGACGATGTCGTCGGGCAGCTCGACCCACTCCGCCGTGGCGCCCAGGCAGAACTCGCCGGGATGGATGACGAACGTCTCGCCCTCCTGCACGGTCACCGGCTCGGTCAGCTCGGACGGCGGGTGGCCGAGGTCGACCGCGGTGATCCGGTGGTTGTGGAACACGCGGAACGAGCGGCCGAGCTTCAGGTCGACGCTGGCGGGCTGGATCATCCGGTCGTCCCACGGGTCGATGCGGATGTGCCCGGCCTGCACCAGGCGGCGGATCGTCCCGTCGGAGAGCACGGACGTGGCGGCGGTCATGGCCCCAGTGTGGCAGGGAGGGAGGACCCCAACGGGCGCCGCGAGGTCGCCCGGCGAGCGGAAGATCGCGGTCTATGCGTGGTCGACGCGCCGGGCGCGGGCCACGACGGCGCGCGTGCGCGGCGGCGGGGCCGGTGCGGGCGAGCCGTGGTGCGGGCCGCGGCGCGGATGGCGCGGCAGCGGCGGGCGCGGATGGACGCGCGGGCGCTTCGTGCCGCCGCCTCCGCCCTCGGGCGCGTCGGCGGTCTCCGGCTCGGAGCGGATCGCCCACCAGACGATCAGGATCAGCGCGACGATCGGCAGCTTGAGGACGAACATCATGTAGACGAAGGCCCAGTCCATGCGCGGCGATGCTACTCGCGACCGGACACGCGCGCACACGCGCGTGTCCGGCCGTGGCGCTAGGCGGCGCGGCGCCGCTCGGCGGCTCAGCCGCGCAGTGCCACCGGGGCCGGCGAGAAGGCCGTCATCCGGTGCAGGTCGCTCACGCGCTCGGCGATCTCGTCGGACGTCAGCCGGGCCACCCGATCGGTGCCGAACTCCTCGACGTTGAACGAGGCCAGCGCGGTCCCGTAGGCCATCGCCCGGCTGAGCATCTCGTGGCCGACCTCCTCGCCCTGCTGGGCGGCGACGTACCCGACGAAGCCGCCCGCGAACGAGTCGCCGGCGCCGGTCGGGTCGACGACCTGCTCGAGCGGATAGGCCGGCAGCGAGAAGACGTCCTCCTCGGTGAACAGCGTCGCGCCGTACTTGCCCTGCTTGGCCACCACGGCCTTCAGGCCCCAGCCCAGCAGCTCGGAGGCGGCGGCGACCGTGGTCCGGCGGCCGGTGAGCATCTCGAGCTCCTCGTCGTTGAGCACGAGGCAGTCCACGGTGCGGATCGTGCGCTCCAGCGCGTCGCGGGCGATGTTGATCCACAGGTCCATGGAGTCCATGGCCACGAAGCTCGCCGTCCGGCACTCCTCGCGGACCTTGAGCTGGAGCTCGGGCTGGATGTTGGCCAGGAACAGCACCTCGCTCTCGCGCGCGCCGTCCGACAGCTTGGGGTCGAAGTGCTCGAAGACGTTGAGCTCGGTGGTGATCGTCTCGCGCGAGTTGAGGTTCTCCCCGTACTCGCCGCTCCAGAAGAAGGTCCGCCCGCCGGCCACGCGCTCCACGTCGTCGGTGACCGTGCCGCGCGTGCGCAGCACGGCCATGTCGTCCTCGCCGAAGTCGTCGCCGACCGGGCCGACCACCCGCACCTCGTCGAAGAACGAGGCGGCGAGGGCGAAGTGGGTCGCCGCGCCGCCCAGCATCCGCTCGCGTGCGCCGAACGGGGTGCGGACGGCGTCGAATGCGATCGATCCGACGACGGTGACGCTCATGGGCGCGAACCGTAGCGGTCGAGTGGACAGGGCGGTCTCGCCGTCGGGCCAGTGCCCCTCCACCTCGTAAGCTAGGGGCCGTGACCGCATTCGCAGACCTGGGCCTGTCCGACAGCGCGCTCCAGGCGCTTCAGGACGTCGGCTACGAGAAGCCCAGCCCGATCCAGGAGCAGGCGATCCCGCCCATGCTCGAGGGGCGCGACGTCATCGGGCAGGCGCAGACCGGCTCAGGGAAGACCGCGGCCTTCGGCCTACCGATCCTCGAGCACGTCGATCCGGGCGTCAACGACGTCCAGGCGATCATCCTCACCCCGACGCGCGAGCTGTGCATCCAGGTCACCCAGGCCATCCGCACGTACGGCCAGCGCAAGGGCGTCGACGTCGTGGCGGTGTTCGGCGGCGCGCCGATCCGCTCCCAGCAGGCCCAGCTTCGCGCCGGCGGCCAGGTCGTCGTGGGGACCGTCGGGCGCGTGCTCGACCTCGCCCAGCGCGCGTCGCTGATCCTGCACTCGTGCCGCTTCGTCGTCCTCGACGAGGCCGACGAGATGCTCGACCTCGGCTTCCTCGAGGACGTCGAGCGGATCCTCAACATGACGCCCAACAGCCGCCAGACGGCGCTGTTCAGCGCGACGATGCCGCCGCCGATCCGCGCGCTGGCGGACCGCTACCTGTACGACCCCGTGCACATCAAGGTCAAGACGGCCAGGCTGACGGTGGACTCGGTCGAGCAGTTCGCGCTCGAGGTCAAGCCCAACGAGAAGGCCGACCGCCTCACCGAGGTGCTGTCGGCCGAGCGCCCGGACCAGGCGATCGTCTTCGTGCGCACGAAGATCCGCACCGACCAGCTCTACCGCAAGCTCCGCGACCGCGGGCTGAACATCCGCGCGCTGCACGGCGACATGTCCCAGGGCCAGCGCGACGGGGTGATGCTGTCGTTCAAGGGCGGCCGCGTGCCGATCCTCGTGGCCACCGACGTGGCCGCCCGCGGGCTCGACATCTCGACCGTCACGCACGTCGTCAACTTCGACGTCCCGACCTCGCCCGACGTCTACGTGCACCGCATCGGGCGCACCGGCCGGGTCGGTCGCTCCGGACGCGCGATCACGTTCGTCGAGCCGCGCCAGCACCGCGAGCTCGAGGCCATCGAACGCCACGTGGGCACGAGCATCACCCCGTGGGCGGAGGGCGCCCACACGCCCCCGGCGCCGGTCAGCGAGCGTCCGCGGCGGCACTCCAAGCCGCACCTGTCGCGCGATGGCGACGAGCCGCACGCGCGCGTCATCGCCGGAGTCGGGCGGGCCGAGGGCATCGAGGTCGCCGACCTCATCCACGCCGTGACCGCGGCGGCCGGGATCGACGGCGAGGCCGTCCGCGACGTGCGCGTGCTCGAGCGCTTCTCGCTCCTCTCGGTGCCGCGCGGCGAGGCCGAGCGGATCGTCGCGGCGGTCGACGGCACGGCGCTGAACGGCGCGGCGCTGCGCCTCGAGCTCGCCCGCGACTGAGCGCGCGCGGGCTCCTGCGGCCGGCCCGCAGGCCGTCCGGGGGATGGCGGCACTCTGCCGGATCTTGCGGGCCGACAACGCGAAGACGACCACCACGACGGTCGCCAAGTAACGGCCGCTGCGCGGCCGGGCGGATCTCCCCGCTCGGCCGCGTCGGCGGTCGGCCTCGACGCACCCGCGGCCCGGGTGGCCCGGGTGCGCGCTAACACTTCACTACGCGCCCACGCCGCGGCGTGTGCAACCCTGAGGGCCGTGAAGCTGCTCGAGCGAGAGCGCGCAGCCGATGACGGCACCCCGCAGGAGCCCGCCGCCGCGGGGCCGCAGGATGCCCCGGCCGCCGAGCCCGGGACGCGCGCCTGCGCGTCGTGCGGCGCCGCGCTCGAGCCCGGCCAGGAGTGGTGCCTGAACTGCGGCGCCGCCGCGGGGGCGCTGGGCGAGCGCCCGGGCTGGCGCGCGGCGATGACCGTCCTCGGACTCGTCCTCGTGCTCGTCGCCGGCGCCGTCGCGGCGTCATACGCGGCGCTCAGCGAGGATCCCGGCCGGCCCGGCCCGATCGCGTCGAACCCGGCGGCCCAGGCCCCGCCGGCCGCCGCTCCGACCACGCCGACCACGGAGACCACGCCGACGACGCCCGAGGGTGCCGACGGCGAGACCGGCACGTTGCCCAAGGTCAAGCCGCCGTCCACCCGCTCGTCGCCGGCGCCCAAGGTCACCCCCACCCCGACGGCCTCGACGAGCACGCCGAGCGTCACCCCGAGGCCGACGCCGACCCCCACGCCGTCTCCGTCGACCGGGTCGGGCTCCGGCACCGGCTCGTCGACCACCCCTGGCTCGACCGGCGCGGACACCAGGCCGGCGACGCCGCCGGCCGAGCGGATCGAGCTGCAGGCCGGCGACGCGTCGGTCTACGACCCGTACGGTCGCGCGCTGGCCACCGGCGCGCCCGGCAAGGCGATCGACGGCGAGGGCGGCACCTCGTGGTACGTGGACACGGCCCCGGGCGCGGCGCCGATCGGCATCGGCTACGCGCTCGACCTCGGCCGCGCGCGCGGCGTCCGGCGCGTCGAGATCACCACCCCGACGCCGGGCTTCCGCGTCGAGGTCTACGCCACCGACGAGGCGACGCCGCCGCCGAACATCCTCGACTCGCGCTGGGCCCACATCACAGACCGCGCGAACGTCGGCGCCGGCGGTGACGGTCCCGAGCGGATCGTGCTGGGCGCGGGCACGAGCAAGTACCAGACCCTGCTGCTGTGGATCACCAGGCCTCCGGCGAGCGGCACCCGCGTGCGCTTCTCCGAGCTGAAGCTCTACGGCTGAACTCGTGGGCCACCCGGAAACGTCTCGCCGGAGCTCCCGCCCGCCGATCACCGCCATGCTGCATCCTCGACCACTCGAAATCCGTAGAGGGTTCCTTCGGGTCTGCGTCCTTGGCTGGCAGCGCCGTCGAACGGGACTTCCTGGCGAACGCTCCCGGGCGACCCACTGACCCCCGAACGATCGGAGACATCCCCGTGTCGACCGCCACCATGCGCACCAGCGAGGGCGACATCACCCTCGAGCTGTTCGATGAAGACGCCCCCAAGACGGTCGGCAACTTCAAGCAGCTCGCCTCCCAGGGCTTCTACGACGGCCTGATCTTCCACCGCGTGATCGAGGACTTCATGATCCAGGGCGGCTGCCCGGAGGGCACCGGCACCGGCGGCCCGGGTTACACGTTCGAGGACGAGATAAACCCGCACAAGGTCGTGCGCGGCGCGCTGGCGATGGCCAACGCGGGGCCGAACACCAACGGCTCGCAGTTCTTCATCGTCACCACCGAGGAGGCCCCCTGGCTCGACGGCAAGCACACCGTCTTCGGCCAGGTCACCGACGGCATGGACGTCGTGCAGAAGATCGGCACCACGCAGACCGACGGGCGCGACCGCCCGGTGGAGCCGATCGGCCTGGAGACGATCCAGGTCGAGCAGGCCACCGCCTGATCAGGAGCCGGCGGCGGAGACCGCGGCCGGCTGGAAACCGGGCGCCGGGCGGCCGAGGAGGTAGCCCTGGCCGCCCCTGACCCCGCCCAGGGAGTCATCGGACGGGGAGTAGGGGTGGCGTACCAGCTCGAGCTGCGCGGCGTCCTCGATCCCCTCCGCGACCACGAAGGCCTCGGTCCTGCGCGCGTAGGCGATGATCGCCTCGAGCACGCCCTGGGCCGAGCGGTCGTGGGCGGCGTTGGCCACGATCGAGCGGTCGAGCTTGACGAAGTCGGCCTCCACGTTGCACAGCAGCTCGAGTCCCGCGTTGCCGGCGCCCACGTCATCGAGGGCGATCCTGAAGCCCAGCCCCCGCAGCCGCGAGACCTCGCGGACGACCTGGCGCAGGCGGGTGGTCGCGTGCTCGGTGAGCTCGAGGACGATCCGGTCCGGCTCGAGGCCGGCGGCCCGCGCCGCGTCGATGAGGCTGTCGCCGGCGAGCATGTCGTGCTCGAGCGTCTTGGGCGAGATGTTGACGAACAGCAGAGCCTCCTCGGGCAGCCCCCGCGCGTGGGCGAGCGCGCTGTTCCGCGCGGCCGTGCAGAGCTGGTGGGCGACCCCGGTGCGCTCGGCGAGCTCGAAGGCCTCGCCGGGCCCATCGAACCCATACTGCGCCGACGGTCGGGCCAGGGCCTCGTAGCCGAGGATCTCGTCGCGATCGAGGTCCCAGATCGGCTGGAAGGCGATGTCCATGCGCTCGTCCTCGATGAGCCGGCGGAGGCTCTGGACCTTGTCCGGGTGCGACACCGACGCCGTCGAGGCGATGTCGTCGAAGGCCACGATCGCCGTGGCCGATGACCGCTTGGCCTCGTAGACCGCCGCGTCGGCCTGTTCGCGCATGAGAGCGGGACCGCCCGACGTCGCGTCGAGCATCGCGATGCCCACGCTGAGCTGGACGCCGAGCACGGCCGAGTTGGCGCGCGCCGCGGCCGCCTCGAGCGCCAGCCGCGCGCCGGCCAGGTCGGTGCGCGGCAGCAGGACGGCGAACTCGTCGCCGCCGACGCGGAAGCAGGTGTCCGTAGCGCGGCCGTCGGCGAGCGCCGCTCCGACCCCCTGGAGCACGCGATCGCCGTGCTGGTGACCGAGCTTGTCGTTGCAGAACTTGAAGTCGTCGACGTCGACGATGGCCAGCGCGAGCGGCTCGCGGTAGCGCCGGGCGGACGCGACCTCGCGCGCGACGCCGTCCTGGAAGGCGGAGTGGTTGCCCAGTCCGGTCAGCCCGTCCCTGACCGACTGCTCGATCGCGCGGCCGTGGTGGAGGATCAGCCCCCGGCCCCCGAGCAGGAAGAAGACGATCAGGCCGAGCGGCAGCGCACCGAGCCCCGCGATCATCATCTGGCGATCGAGCTGCGTGAGCCGGTCGCCGAGGATCTCGCCGCGCTGGTTGACCTCCAGCGCGTAGCGCCGACCGCCGAATCGCAGCGGAACGGCGTACTCGAGGCTCCCGCCGGACCCGCGTGCCTCGCGCTCGGCGCCCCGGTAGGCCGGCGCCCCGCGCGCGACCTCCGCGGACGGGCCGGTCTCGGTCCTCCCGAGCTCCGCGAATGCTCCGGCCGCGACGACCACGCCACGCGCGTCGATCAGCTCGACGCCCTCGATCGACGGGCGCGCCGCGACCCACTCGACGATCTTCTGGGCCTCGTCCAGCGGACGCTCGCCGTCAGTCGCCCCGGCCGTCGCGTGCTCGATCGAGCGCGCGTCGGCGCGATGCTTGTCGAACTGCTCCTGCACGAAGCTCGCGCGCACCTGGCCGGCCACGAGTCGCTCGCCGATGACCAGCAGCAGGCCGATGGTGGCCAGGATGGCCACGGCGAGTCGAGCGGCGAACAGGCGCACGATCGTCGTATCGGGCGCCGGGCCGCGGCACTTGAATCGTCGCGGTCGTATGGTGACCTGGGATGCACGAGCCCCGCGAGCGCACGGCCCTTCAGGCGATGAGCGACGCGGTGCTGGCCATCGCCGCCGAGCTGTCGGTCGAGGCCGTCCTGCAGCGACTTGTCGACGCGGCCCGCGGCCTGGCCGGCGCCCGCTACGCGGCGATCGGGGTCCCCGATGGCGATGGCGCCTTCGAGCGCTTCATCACGTCGGGGATGACCGACGAGCTCGTGGCCGAGATGGGCCCGCTGCCGCGCACGCACGGGCTGCTGGGGGCGATGCTCGAGTCCGAGCGCCCGTACCGCACGCCCGACATCCGACAGGACACCCGCTTCCGCGGCTGGTGGCCGTCGGCGCACCCGGAGATGCGCTCGTTCCTCGGCGTGCCGATCGTCGCGCGCGGCGGCGTGATCGGCGCCTTCTACCTGACCGACAAGGAGGGCGCCGAGGTCTTCGACGAGGCCGACCAGCGGCTCATCGAGATGCTCGCCGCGCATGCCGCCGTGGCCATCGAGAACGCGCGCCTGTTCGAGCGAAGCCGCGAGCTGAGCATCGTCGAGGAGCGCAATCGCGTGGCCCGCGAGCTGCACGACTCGGTCAGCCAGCGGCTGTTCGGCGTCGTGCTGGCCGTCGAGACGGCGGCCGAGCTGCTCGAGCGCGACCCGGCCGCGGCGCGCGTCCAGCTCGAGCGCGCCCAGCAGCTCGCGCACGGCTCGATGGACGAGCTGCGCTCACTGATCTTCGAGCTGCGCCCCGCCGCGGTGGCCGACGAGGGCCTGGCGGCGGCGCTGGGCAAGCACATCGGCGTGCTGCGCCGCGTCCACGACCAGGACATCGCGCTGCGGGTGGGGGGCACGGCGCGGCTCGGTGCGGCGGCCGAGTCGCAGGTCTTCCGGATCGCCCAGGAGGCGGTCAACAACGCCCTGCGGCACGCGGGTGCGCAGCACATCGCCGTCGGCCTCGACGCGCGCAACGGCGGCGTCGCGCTGACGGTGGACGACGACGGGGCCGGCTTCGACCCCGCCGCCCCGGCGCTGCGTGCCCGGCGACTCGGGCTGACGTCGATGGAGGAGCGGGCGCGCGCCCTCGGCGGGACGCTGACCATCGACTCGCGTCCCGGCGCGGGGACCCGCATCCGGCTCGAGGTGGGCGCGTGATCCGCGTGCTGATCGCCGACGACCACGCCGTGGTACGCCAGGGCCTGCGCACCTTCCTGGAGCTGCACGACGACATCGAGGTCGTGGGCGAGGCCGCCGACGGCGAGGAGGCGGTCGCCGCGGTGAGCCGCACGGCGCCCGACGTGGCGCTCGTCGACCTCGTCATGCCGCGGCTCGGCGGCATCGACGCGATCCGCCGGATCCGCCACGACAGCCCGGCCACGCGCGTGCTCGTTCTCACGAGCTTCGCCGACGATCAGAGCGTGCTGCCGGCGCTGCGCGCCGGTGCGGCCGGCTACCTGCTCAAGGACGTCCAGCCGCGTGAGCTCGTCGGCGCGATCCGCACGATCCACGGCGGCGAGGCGCTGCTCGCCCCGGCGGTGGCCACCCGGCTCGTGGAGCAGCTCGGCGCCGAGGAGCCGCCGCTGGAGCCCGACGACCGCCTCACCCCGCGCGAGCGCGAGGTGCTGGCCGAGCTCGCCCGCGGTCTGCCCAACAAGCTGATCGCGCTGGAGCTCGGCGTCTCGGAGCGCACGGTCAAGACGCACGTGAGCAACATCCTCGGCAAGCTCGGCTTCACCGATCGCACGCAGGCCGCGGTCTACGCGGTCCGTCACGGCGACCTCGGTCGAGGGGACTAGTCCGGATTCCCGATGGCTGGGCCGAGGCGACGGGCGTAGCGTGGGCGACATGCCCACCGATCCGTCCCCCGCCCGCGCCGTCGCGCCCGTCGCCCTCGTCACGGGAGCCTCGCGCGGGCTCGGTCTGGCGCTTGCTCGCGCGCTGGGCGCCCGCGGCTGGCGGCTGGTCGTCGACGCCCGCGGCGCCGACGCGCTCGAGCGCGCGCGGGGCGAGCTGGCGCTCCGGACCGAAGTCACCGCGCTGGCCGGTGACGTGTCCGACGCCTGGCACCGCAACGCGCTGATCGACGCCGCCGGGCCGCGCCTGGACCTGCTCGTCAACAACGCCAGCGTGCTCGGCCCGAGCCCCCAGCCCACGCTCGACGCGTACCCGCTGGCCGAGCTCGAGCGGGTCTACGCGGTCAACGTGCTCGCGCCGCTCGCGCTCATCCAGCTCGCGCTGCCGCTGCTGGGCGACCACGGGACGATCGTCAACGTCACCTCCGACGCGGCCGTCGAGCCCTACCCCGGGTGGGGCGGCTACGGCTCGGCCAAGGCGGCGCTCGAGCAGCTCACGCGCGTGCTCGCCGCCGAGCGTCCCGCGCTGCGCGTCCACGCCGTCGACCCGGGCGACATGCGCACCCAGCTCCAGCAGGAGGCGTTCCCCGGCGAGGACATCTCCGACCGCCCGCCGGCCGAGGAAAGCGTGCCCGGCCTGCTGGCGCTGATCGAGGGCCGGCGGGGGAGCGGGCGCTGGTCGGCGCGCGAGCTTGCGCCGGTGACGGCGTGAGGCAGGCACTGCCCGCGGACGCCGGGTTCGCCCTGCCGCGGGTGCTCGAGGCCCACGAGCCGCCCGAGGCGCGCGGGCTGGCCCGCGACGCGGTGCGGATGCTCGTGGCCGGGCGCGCGTCCGGGCGGCTCGACCACCGCCGCGCGCGCGACCTGCCCGATGTGCTCGCTCCCGGCGACCTCGTCGTGATCAACACGTCGGCCACGCTGCCCGCCGCGCTGCGGGCGGGTCGCGCGGGCGGCGACGAGGTCGACCTGCACGTCTCGGTGCCCATGCCCGGGTCCGCGCATCGCCTCGTCGAGCTGCGCCGCGCCGGCGCGCGCGTGCGCGACGGGCGCGCGGGCGAGGTGCTCGAGCTGCCGGCCGGCGGCCGCGCCACGCTCGTGGCGCCCTACCTGTCGGGGACGCGCCTCTGGGCCGCCGCGCTCACGCTGCCGGCGCGGATCGAGGACTACCTGGCCGACCACGGCCGCCCGATCCGCTATCGCCACGTGCCGCGCGCCTGGCCGCTGTCGGCCTACCAGACGGTCTACGCGCTCCAGCCCGGCAGCAGCGAGATGCCCAGTGCCGGGCGGCCGCTGACCGCCGGCCTGATCACCGCGCTGGTCGCGCGCGGGATCGCGGTCGCGCCGATCGTCCTGCACGCCGGCGTCTCCTCGCCCGAGGAGGGCGAGCCGCCCGTGCCCGAGCCCTACCGCGTGCCGCCGGCCACGGCCCGGCTCGTCGAGCTCACCCGCCGCGGCGGCGGGCGCGTGGTGGCCGTCGGCACCACGGTGGTCCGCGCGCTCGAGACGGTCGGCGAGCCGGGCGGCGGCGTACGCGCCGGCGAGGGCTTCACGCGGATGCTCGTCACGCCCGCGCGCGGCGTGCACGTCGTCGACGGCCTGCTCACCGGCTGGCACGAGCCCGACGCCCCGCACCTGAGCATGCTGCGCGCCGTCGGCGGCTCCACCCTCATCGAGCGCTCGTACGCCGCCGCGCTGCAGGCCGGCTACCTGTGGCACGAGTTCGGCGACGTTCACCTGATCCTGCCGTAGGGGGTGGCGAAGGGACCCTCGAAGACCCTGTGGGCGCCTACGATCAGCGCGCGCGCCTCACACCCAGCCCGACGCCGTCGCCCACCGGCAGCAGCGAGAACAGCCAGTCGGGCGAGGCCATGAGCTCGGCCGTCGCCGCGCGCGCGGCGGTCAGCGCCTCGACGCTCCAGGCCGTCTCGGCATCGTCGCCCAGGGCCACGTCGCCGCCCATCAGCAGGTTGTCGACGACGAGCACGCAGCCCGCCTCCAGCCGGCCGGAGAGCAGGGCGAGGTAGTCGCCGATCTCGGTCTTCGTCGCGTCGAGGAACACCAGGTCGAACGGGCCGGGCAGCTCGCCGAGCACGGCCAGCGCGTCGCCCTCGATGGGCTCGATGCGCTCCTCGACGCCGGCGCGGGTCCAGAACGCGCGTGCCGTGACGATCCGCCGCGCGTCGCGTTCGATCGTCACGATCCGCCCGCCGTCGCTCAGCTCGCGCGCCATGTGCAGTGTCGACACGCCGATCGCTGTGCCGACCTCGAGCACCAGCTCCGGGCGCCTGGCGGCCACGAGCGTGGCCAGCAGGCGCCCGGTCTCCCATTCGACGATCGGGACCTCGTCGCGCGCGGCGAGCGCCTCCATGTCGGCCAGGACCGGATCGCGCTCCGGGCGCAGGCGATCGAGGTGGCGCTGGACGCGGGGGTGGCGGATCACGCCCGCCAGCCTACGTGCGCTGCGCTCAGTCGTCCCCGGTCCACTCGGGGGCCACGTACGCGCCGCCCGGGACGCCGCCGACGCACAGCACCCGCAGTCCGCCGGGCCCGGCCTCGAGCACGCGGTCGACGCCGGCGTCGACGCGCACGAGGTGCTCGGGATCGAGCGGCAGCCGCTGCTCGCCGGCGACGACGGCGCCGGCGCCGTGCAGCGCCACGTAGAGCTCCTGCTGCCCGGTGTCGGCCTCGTCGTGGGACTTGGTCACGTGGCCCGGCGGCATGTCCATGATCTGGACGCCGAAGGCGCTGATGTCCAGCCCGGCGCGGACGAGCTTGGCGAAGCCGTCCCAGAGCTGGGGCAGGTCGTCGATCGCGGCGCCCGCGATCGCAGCGTGGGCGGTCGGTGCGCTCATGACGTCATCCTCTCAGGCTTCGAGCGGGGCATGGGCGATCCTCCTGGTCGTGGTGGGCGTGATGAGGAAGAGCAATGCGGCGACGCCGATCAGCAGCGGCACGGCGCCCGCGAGCAGCAGCGCGGGCTGGGCGCCGATCGCGCCGACCAGCACGCCGCCGGCGCCCAAAGCGCCGAGCTCGGCCGCGTTGCGTGCGGCGTTGTAGGCGGCGAAGGCGCGGCCGCGCAGCGTCTCGGGGACGCGCTGGTGGATCAGCGTGCGCATCAGGACGTTCTTCATGCCGTGGGCCACGCCGCCGAGCGTAAACCCCAGGAACGCGGCCCACAGCACACCGGCCGCGGCGGCGGTGGCGATCCCCGCGCCCTGGATCGCCACGCCGGCCAGCGCGGCCACGGCCAGCGCACCCGCCGGCACGCGTCGCGCGAGGCCGACCGCGCCCGCCACCATGCCGACCGTCCAGCTCGCGATGAGCAGCCCGTACGCGGCGTCGCCGGCCCGCAGGACGTCGGTGACGTAGAAGACCTCGGCGCTGATCGACATCGAGAAGAACAGCAGCGCGCCGACGGCGGCGACGAGCGTGACGCGCAGGACCGGGTCGCCGGCGAGCTGGCGCAGCCCGTCGCGGGCGCGGCCGCTGTCGCCGCTGACCGGGGCGGCGGCGCGCGGGTCACGGCGCGCGCGCAGGGCGAGCGCGGCGGTGGCGACGGCGGCGAAGGTGGCGGCGTCGAGCACGAGGGCGACCTCGAGCAGGTCGGCGGCGGCAAGCACGCCGCCGAGCAGCGGTCCGGCGGTCATGCCGATGTAGCGCGCGGTCTCCACGATCCCGTTGGCCTCGGCGACGCGCTCCTCGCCCGCGGCGGCGGGCACGAGCGCGAACTCGGCCGGCCCGGCCAGCGCGATGCCGGCGCCGAGCACGACGGTCAGGGCCAGGATGGCCACGAGCGACCCTGTGACGAGCGCCATCGCGCCGACCGCGGCGGCCTGCCCGAGCGACACCGTCCAGAGCAGGCGCGTGTTCTCGACGCGGTCGGCCAGCCACCCGGCGATCCCGCCGAAGGCGACCACCGGTCCGAACAGGGCCAGGAAGAACGCCGACACCGCGAGCGCCGAGTCGGTCGTCGCCTCGATGTGCAGGGCGACCGGGACCCAGAGCACGAAGTCGCCGAACGCGGACAGGCCGACGGCGCCGGCGAGCAGGCGGACGTCACGGATGCGCAGCACGGTCATGGCGGGGATTCTCGTCCGCGACCGTTCCCGCACCGCTCGCCGACCGTGAATCTCCCCCGGGCGCCGCGGTACGGTCAGCAGCCGATGCTCCGCGTGCGCCTCGCCGGCGGCCTCGCGCTGGACGCCGACGGCCGCGAGATCGCGCCGCCGCGGTCGCGGCGGGCGCGGGCCGTGCTCGCCTACCTGGCCGCGCACCCGGGAGCTCACGCGCGCGGCGAGCTGGCCGCCCGCTTCTGGCCCGACGTGCTCGACGAGAGCGCGCGGACGAGCCTTCGGGCGGCCCTCACCGAGCTGCGCGGCGCGCTCGGCGCGGAGTCCGAGCGGCTCGTGGCCACGCGCGCCACGGTCGCGCTCGACGCCCGGGTGGACGTGCGCGAGCTGGCCGCGCTGCTCGCCGCCGGCCGGGCCGCCGAGGCCCTCGCCGCGGGCGACGGGGCCCTGCTGCCCGGGATCGACGACGACTGGGCTCACGAGCTGCGCCGCGCGCACGACGAACGCCGGGCTCAGGCCCACGACCTGCTCGCGGCGCAGGCCGAGGCGGCAGGTGATCTCGCCGCGGCGGTCCGCCACGCGCGCGCCGCCGTCGCCCTGGACCCGCTGGCCGAGGGCGCGGGGCGACGGCTGGCGGCGCTGAGCGCCGAGGGCGGCTCGCGAGCCGCGGCCACTGTCGCGCTGCCCGCCGCGCTGGCCCGCGCCGACGAGGGGACGTTCGTCGGGCGCGCCCGCGAGCTGGCACGACTGGCCGCCGCGTGGGACGGCGTGCGCGCCGCGCGCACGCGGCGGCTGGTGCTGCTGGCCGGCGAGCCCGGCGTGGGCAAGACGCGCCTGGCGCTGCGCTTCGCGCGCGCGGCGGGCGCCGACGGCGCTGCGACGGTCCTGCTCGGGCGCAGCTCGGAGGAGGCGCTGGCCGCGTTCGAGCCGTTCACCGAGGTCCTGCGTCACGTCGGCGCCGAGGCGGCCCGTGCGCTGGCCGGCCCGGCGGCGGGCGAGCTCGACCGCCTGCTCGGCGACGCCCATGGCGACGCCGCGCAGGACGCGGGCGCCCGCCACCGCCTGTTCGCTGCGGTCGACGACGTGCTCGGCGGGCTGGCCGAGCGCCGCCCGCTCGTGCTCGTCCTCGACGACCTGCATTGGGCCGATCGCCCGACGCTGCTGCTGCTCGGCTTCGTGCTGCGCAGCTCCCGGCCGGCTCCGCTGCTGGCCATCGGGACCTACCGCGACACGGAGATGGGCCGCCGCACGCCGCTGGCCGGAGCGCTGGCCGACCTGCGTCGCGACGGCGGCGCCGAGCGGGTCGCGCTGCGCGGCCTGGAGGCCGGCGAGGTGGGCGAGCTGGCCGCCGCCTGGCTCGGGGCCGGGGCGGCCGCGGGCGTGGCGGCCGCCGTGCACGAGCGCACCGAGGGCAACGCGTTCTACGTCGAGGAGGTGCTGCGCGGGCTGGCCGAGCACGACCCCGCGGTGCCCGAGAGCGTGCGCCATGCCGTCGGGGCCCGCCTGGCGCGGCTGGGCCCGGCGGCCGACGAGCTGCTGGCCGTCGCCGCCGTGCTCGGACAGCGCGTCGACGCCGGCCTTCTGCAGAGCGTTGCGCAGCGCCCGGCGGACGAGGTCGAGACCGCGCTCGACGAGTTGCTCGACGCGCACCTGCTGCGTGCCGGCGACGAGCGCGGCTTCGTGTTCTCGCACGCGCTCGTGCGCGAGGCGGTCGACGCCGAGCTCAACCCGCTGCGGCGCGCGCGGCTGCACCGCCGCGCGGCCGAGGCGCTGGCCGCGCACGGACACGACCGCCACCTGGAGGAGATCGCCCATCACCTGTCCGAAGCCGCCGACCCGCGCGCGGCCGAGGCCCTGCGTCGCGCGGGCGAGCGTGCGCTGGCCATGCTCGCCTACGAGGAGGCCGCGGAGTTCTACGCGCGCGCCATCGACGCTCTCGACGCCGGCGACGGGCAGGGCGACGGAGGCGGCGCTGTGCGCGCGCCGCTGCTGCTGGCGCGCGGCGACGCGCTCCTGCGCGCGGGCGAGCCCGGCGCCGCGCGCGCGTGCTTCACGGACGCCGCCGCCGCGGCACGCGCGACCGGCGATCGTCCGCTGCTCGCGCGCGCCGCGCTCGGCCATGCCGGCCTGGGGATCGCGATCATCGACCTCGACGAGCCGGCGATCGCGCTGCTCGAGGAGGCCCTCGACGCGCTCGGCCAGACCGAGCCGCTGCTGCGCTCCGAGCTGCTCGCGCGCCTGGCCGTCGAGCGCTACTACGCGCCGTCGCGCGACCGCAGCGAGGCGCTCAGCGCCGAGGCGGTCGCCGTCGCGCGCGCGGCGCGCGACGCGCGCGCCGTGGCCGCGGCGCTCAACGCGCGCCACGTGGCGCTGTGGCGCCCGGACTGCCTTCGGGAGCGGCTCGCGGCGGCCGAGGAGATGATCGCGGTGGCGGCCGCGGCGGGTGAGCGCCAGCTCGAGCTGCAGGCCCGCAACTGGCGCGTGGTCGACCTGTACGAGGCGGCGGAGATGGCGGAGTGGCGGGCGGAGGTCCGTCGGCACGGAGAGCTCGCCGCCGAGCTGCGCCTGCCCGGCTTCACGTGGTACACGCCGCTCTGGGACGCCGTCGTCGCCGTGCACGACGGGCGCTACGCGGAGGGCGCGGCGCTGCGCGAGCGGGCGCGGGACGCCGGCCGCCGCGCGGGCGACCGCAACGCCGACCTGTTCGCTGAGATGCTGATCTACCAGGAGATCGCCCTGCGTGGCGACTGGGACGCTGTCAACCTCGGGCTCTTCGAGGACAAGATCGCCACCTCGCCGGCGGGCATGTCGTGGCGCAGCTCCTACGCGTGGGTGCTGGCCGCCACCGGGCGGCGGGACGAGGCGCGCGAGCATCTGGCCGTGGTCTCCGCCGACGGGTTCGCGGCGTTGCCGTTCGACGCCAACTGGCCGTCGGCGATGAGCGAGTGCGCGGAGGCGATCGCGATCCTCGCCGACGCGGCGCTGGCCGACCCGGTGTACGAGCGCCTGCTGCCCTACGCCGACCGCACGCCGACCGCCGGGCGGGCGATCGCCAGCTACGGGTCGACCCAGCGGCTGCTCGCCGGCCTCGCCGCCGCGCTCGGGCGCCCCGAGGAGGCCGTGGCCCGCCACGAGCAGGGCATCCGTCGCAACGAGGCGCTCGGCTTCCCGGTGTGGGCCGAGCACGGACGCCGCTCGCTCGCCGCCCTGCGCGCGGCGCCGGCGCGCCCGGGTTGACAGGCGCCAGGCCCGCGCGGCGTACGCTCCGAAACGATGGAGGTCGTCCTGGCGCCGCTGCAGCTCCTTCCCGCCACGATCGCCGGGATCCTCTACGCGCTGCGCGTCCACGCCCTGCGCGGCACCCCGCGGGCCGTGCCCGCCCTGCGCCAGTGGTCGTTCTACGGCGGCCTGGCGCTGATCGTGGCCACGCTGACGCTGATGGGCTCGCTGGGCGAGGAGCTGTTCGCCGCCCACATGGCCGAGCACCTGCTGATCGCCGACCTCGGCGCGCTGGCCCTCGTGCTCGGGCTGACCGGCCCGGTGCTCGCCCCGCTGCTGCGCATCCGGGCGATCGACCGCCTGCGCGTGCTCGCCCACCCGGCCGTCGCCTTCCCGCTGTGGGCGCTGGACCTCTACCTGTGGCACGTGCCCGCGCTGCACGAGGCGGCGGTCCGCCACGAGGGCGTGCACGCGCTGCAGCACACGGGCTTCGTCCTCTTCGGCGTCAACATGTGGCTGGCGCTGCTCGGCCCGCTGCCCAAGCCGGCGTGGTTCGGCAACCTCGCGCGGCTCGTGTACGTGATCGCCGTGCGGCTGACCGGCGCCCTGCTGGGCAACGTCCTCGTCTTCGGTGGGGCGGTCTTCTACGACGTCTACGCCGCCGGCGAGCGCGCCCACGGCGTGTCGCCGGCCGGCGACCAGAACGCGGCCGGGGCGATCATGATGGTCGAGGGCTCGCTGCTCACGCTCGGGCTGTTCGCCTGGCTGTTCCTGCGCAGCGCCCGCGAGGGCGAGGAGCGCCAGGCGCTGATCGAGCTGGCCCAGGCCCGAGGCGTGGAGCTGACCGAGACGCGCGCGGCGCGCGCGGTGGCGGCGGGGCGCGGCGCCGAGCTGCGCCGCCGCATCGAGCGGGGATGAGGTCCCGCTCGCAAGTCCGGCTCGCGAGCTCGCACCCCTGTGGGGACGCGCTCGCTCCGCCCGAAGCAGCTGCGACTACCGGATCTCGAGCACCTCCTCGATGAAGGCGAGCACCTCTGGCGCTGCCGGATCGATCAGGTGGCCGCCGCTGACCAGCGCGGTGCGAGCGTTGGCAAGACGTCCTGCCATCGCTTCGGTCGGCTCGTGGAGCTCGGGGCGCGAGTCGGTTGCCGCCACCAGCAGCGTTGGCTGCTCGATCGTGGCGAGCGCGGCGGCGTCGGCCGGCAACCACCACTCGCCCTGCACCTCGGCGAGGATCGCCGGGCCGTTCTGGGTGAACATCCGCCGGAGCTCCTCCGGGAACGAGCGCCACGCGCTCTCCCCGAGCACTTCGCTGATGAGCGCCTCGGCGACCGCGTCGACACCGGCTTGCGCTGCCGCCTCGCGCAGCCGGTCAGCCAGCGCGTCCACCCATGCGGCCGTCGCCGGCGCGAGCTCGCGCGGCGCATCGCCCTCGAGCACGACCAGCGCCCGCACCAGGCCGGGATGGCGGAGCGCGAGGTCGGTCGCCACGGTGCCCCCGTAGCTGCGGCCGATGACGACCGCCGGCGCGGCCGCCAGCGCGTCGAGCAGCGCGGCCGCGTCGTCGGCGTGCTCGGCCACGCTGGTGTGGTCGTAGGGCTCCGGGCGCTCGCTGCGCGTGCAGCCGCGACGGTCGTAGGAGATCACGCGGCCGAGTCGCGCCAGCACCCGGACCGCGTCGCTCCACGCCAGCGCGGAGCTGCCGGTCCCGTGAATGCAGAGGATCGGGGCGCCGCCGCCGTGCTCCTCGTAGTGGAGGCGGACGCCGTTGACCGTCCGCGTCCCTCGCACCTCATGGTGCCGGCCGGATGTCACCGTCGGTGTCGTGGGCATGGCCACCTCCAGAAAGGGTCGATCGACTCGCACGACGCTACGCCCGCGATCCGCCCACGCCATCGGGACAACTCCCCATCCTTCGCGTGCCGCGGCTACTCGGCCAGGTCGTGCTGCATGGCGAACAAGGCGGCACCGACGCGGGTGGAAACGCCGGCCTTGGCATAGATGTGCTCGACATGGTGGCCGGCGGTCTTCTCCGTGATCACCAGCGCCTCGGCGATCTCCTTGCTCGTTCGGCCCCGCGCGATGAGGCGCAGGACCTCGACCTCGCGCTCGCTGAGCCCGGCCGGGTAGCCCTGACGCACCCTCAGCGGCGCAGCGCCCGCCGCCTCCAGCACGGCGTCCACCACCCGCTTCTCGAGCGCCCGCGCGCCGACCATCTCGGCGAGCTCGGAGCGAGCCTCCTCGGGGCGCAGCGCGCGCCGGTATGGGCGATCGTGCGTCATCGCGTCGTAGGCGTCGGACGCGGCCAGGAGGCGCGCGCCCACGCTCAGCTGGGCGGCGGCGGCCCCGCGGTGGTACCCGGACCCGTCCAGCCGCTCGTGATGCGAACCGGCGACCAGGGCGAGCGGCGCGAGCGCGCCGGAGCGCTCCAGGACGCGCTCGGTGTGGTAGGGGTGAAGGCGAACCCGCTCCCACTCGGCGGCGTTCAATGCGCTGGGCTTGTCCCAGATCCCGTTGGGCACCGCCACCCTGCCGACGTCATGCAGGAAGCCCGCAGCGCGCAGCTCCGAAACCTGGGCCCGCGAGCAGCCGAGCGCCTGGCCCGCCGTCGCGGCGAGCTCGGCCACCCGGGTGGAGTGCCCATACAGGAAATCGAGCTTGATGTCGGTGAACTCGCCGAAGGCCCGGGCGACCGACGCCAGCCCGGCCCTCGAGATCGTCGCGACCGGCTGTGGCTCGGCGTCGATGACGCCCTCCCAGGGATCGGGAACGTCCGCCGCGCGCAAGAGCGCGTCGGGCTCGGCGAGGGCGACGTCGACGACCGCCGGGTCGTAGCCGCGCCCGCGGCGCCGCTCGAGCGCCGCGATCGCCGCCGCCCGATCGCGCGCATGGGCGATGGCGACCAGGTCGTGGACGACGCGGACGATGCGCAGCGGCCGGGAGATCTCCTCTCCCGCCACATCTCCCGGCAATCCCTTGCCGTCCCAGCGCTCCATCAGCTGTCCGAGCGCCCGGGCCACCGCGTCGGACATCTGCAGGCGCCGGGCGAGGAGGCTCGCGCCCTCGCACAGGTTCGCCGCCATCAGCTCGGCTTGCTTCTCGCCTCCGGCCAGCATCTTGGCGAGCAAGCGCGCGCGTTCGTGCAGCGGCCTGTCGTCCGCCAGCCGACGTACGAAGTACCGCAAGTCCTCCGACGGCTCCGAAACCGGGCCGAGAACCTGCACGCCGCGCTGGAAGTGGATCTCGTCGCCCCCCACCCAGCTCGCGAGATAGCGCGCGGCTCCGGTACAGCCCAGATGGGCCAGAAGCGCGACGTAGTAGACGTCGGAGCACTCCTCCGCGGAGCAGCCGAGCCGATCCGCCAGCTCGAGTGCCCCCAGGCACACCCCGAGCTCGTACTCGAGAGGCCGGCCCAGACCGAGGTCGGTCGCCAGCGACAGCGCCGCCATCAGCTCCGCCAGGCGAACGCGATCGTCGGGACGAGCCGCCTGCACGGCGCGAGTCTAGATCGAGCCTGGCGGAGCTGAACAGCGGCGGCGGGTCAGGGCGCGGCGGGCGAGGCCGCCTCGGCGGGCTCGATCAACGCGAGGCTACGCAGCCGCTCCGGGTGCCTTGCGGCGAAGGCGAGGCTCGCCGCGCCGCCGGCTGAGTAGCCCACGAGGTGGAAGCGGTCGAATCCCGCGGCTTCGGCGGTCCGCAGGATTCCCTCGACCTCGACGGCGAGCGTGTAGTCGGGCGGGGGATCCTCGCCGGCGTAGACCTCCAGCTCCTTGGCCATCGGCTCGACCTCGTCCCCGAGCGTCTCCAGCAGCGCCCGGTACGCCAGATCGGCCGGGAGCACCGCTCCGGGGAGCAGGATCACCTCGAGATGCAGATCGGACAGAACGCTCGTCGTGGTGGGCATCCCGTGCTTCCTTCCGGCAGGTGGGTCGACCCGGCGGTGGCGACCCTACGCGCGCTCCGGGGCCATCGCATCGGGTGAACGCCCCATCCTTCGCGCGCGGCGCGCGCGCGCGCCGCGCGCGGTGGCGGCGGGCCGCGGCGCCGAGCTGCGCCGCCGCATCGAGCGGGGGAGCGCGGGTCGGTCCGGTAAAATCCGGTGACAATGGCTTCCCTCATGAACCGTATCCAGCGATTTGCCAAGAGCGAGCAGGGCCGCAAGCTCACCGAAGACGCCAAGCGCATGGCGCGCGACCCGAAGACCAAGGCCCGCATCGACGAGGCGCGTCGGAAGCTGACCAAGCGCGACCGCCCGCACTAGCGATCCGCAGGCACTAGCCGCCGTCGCCGAAGGCGACCGCCTCGGCGCGCGCGGCGAGCTCCACGACGCCCTCGCCGAACGACTTCAGGAACGGGTCGTCGGTGAGGCCGTCGATCGCCCGGCGGTAGTTGCCCTCCATGAACACGACCGACTTCCACAGCGCGAGCGTCGTGTACCAGCGCAGGTCGGTCATCGTCCGTCCCGAGCGCTGCTCGTAGCGCTCGACGAGCTGCTCGCGGGTCGGGAAGCCCGGCTCGCGCGTGACCGGGCTGAGATCGAACAACCCGGCCGGCGGGTCGCCGGCCTGGCTCCACAGCGCCGACAGGTAGCCGACGTCGGCCAGCGGATCGCCGAGCGTGGCCATCTCCCAGTCGAAGATGGCGATCAGCCGGGCGGGGGCCTGGGGCGCGAACATCACGTTGCCCAGGCGATAGTCGCCGTGCACGATGGTCGCCGCGGGCGACTCGGGCACGCGCTCGGCCAGCCACGCACCGACGCGCTCGACCGCCGGGACGTCGCGCGTGCGGCTGTGCTCCCACAGGTCGCCGAAGCGCCGCACCTGGCGCTCCAGGTAGCCGCTCGGCCGGCCGAACGACTCCAGGCCGTGCCGCGCCGGGTCGACGCGGTGGACCTCGACGAGCGCGTCGACGAGCTCCTCGGCGATTCGCCGGCGCTCCGCGGGTGCCCGCAGCGCGTCGGGCAGGCGCTCGGTGATGACCTCGCCGACGAGCCGCTCCATGATGTAGAACGGCGCTCCGATCAGCGACTCGTCCTCGCCCACCGCGAGCACGCGCGGGACGGGCGCGCTCGTGTCCTGCAGCGCGCGCAGCAGCCGCGCCTCGCGCAGCACGTCGTGCGCGCTCGGCGGCAGCGGGGGCCGCGGCGGGCGGCGCAGGACGACCTCGCGGTCCCCGCGGCGCACGAGGTAGGTGACGTTCGAGTGGCCCTCGCCGACCGGCTCGGCGTGCAGGTCGCCGGCACCGATCCGGTGCTCGTCGAGGAACGCCAGCAGCGGTCCGACCACGAGCAGCGGCGGGCGCTCGTTCGACGCGGCCTCCGCATGGCTTGCGACGATGTCGTCCGGCGCAGGAGCGACGGTCACGCGCGACAACCTAGTGGTTCCGCCGCCGGCCGACCGCAACCTTCACCGGTGGCCGGCGGTTGTAGGCGACACCCCGCCCCCGCAGCAGGAAGCCGATGCCCCGAACCGTCCCCCTCACCCTCGCGCTCTGTGCGCTCGTGGCCGTGGCGTTGCCCGCCACCGCGTCGGCCTCGCGCTCGCAGAGCATGACGTTCGAGGCGCCCGTCGATCTCGCCGACCCCCAGACGCGCGAGCGGGCCTTCACCGAGATCGACTCGTTCGGCGTGCACTCGGTGCGGATCGTCCTGTACTGGCGCGACGTCGCCCCGCAGGCCGACGCGCGCGTCAAGCCGTCCTTCGAGGGCACCGACCCGGCCAACTACGACTGGACCCGCTACGACGCGATGATCGAGGGGGCGGCGGCGCGCGGCTGGAAGGTGCTCGTCACCCTCTCCGGGCCGGTGCCGCGCTGGGCGACCAACGGCGCGCGCGACAACGTCACGCGCCCGAGCCCGACCGAGTTCGGCCGCTTCGTGACCGCCGCCGGGCGCCACTACGGGACGAAGGTCTCGCGCTGGTCGGTGTGGAACGAGCCCAACCAGCCCCAGTTCCTCATGCCCCAGTACTCCGCGCGCAGCCAAACGCCGCTGTCGCCGCGCATCTACCGCAACCTGTTCCTGGCCGCCCAGCGCGGCCTGGCCGCGGCCGGGCTGGGCGCGGCACCGCTGCTGCTGGGCGAGACGTCGCCGCGCGGCACCGGCAACGTGGTGGCTCCGCTCACCTTCCTGCGCGGCGTCCTGTGCCTGGACAGCGGCTACCGCCGGGACCGCGACTGCTCCAAGCTGCGCGCGGCGGGCTATGCGCACCACGCCTACACGACGGCCGGCGGGCCGCTGTTCCGCCCCAGCCAGCCCAACGACGTGACGATCGGGGTCATCGATCGCCTCGTCACCGCCCTCGATCGTGCCGGCGCCGCGGGGGCGATCGACCGCAGGCTGCCGATCCACCTGACCGAGTTCGGGATCCAGTCCTTCCCCGACCGCATCGCCGGCGTGAGCCTCTCGCGGCAGTCCGACTACCGCTCGATCTCCGAGCGGATCGCATACGGCACGCCGCGCGTCGTCGCCTTCTCGCAGTACCTGCTGCGCGACGACGCGCCGGTGGCCGGCGCCACCGGGCAGGCCCGCTACGCCGGCTTCGAGTCGGGCCTGCGCACGAACGAGGGCAAGGCCAAGCCGGCGCTCAGCGGCTTCCGCCTGCCGCTGGCCGCATTGCGCGAGGGGTCTGGCGTTTCGCTCTGGGGCCTCGTGCGGCCGGCCACCGGCCCGGTCCCGGTGAGCGTCGAGTACTCGTCGCGCGGATCGTGGCGGCCGCTCTTCGCGACGACGACGAACGCGCGCGGCGTGTTCACCCGGCGCGTGAGCTTCCGCGAGGGACGCCGCTACCGGGTCGCGTGGAAACGGCCCGACGGACGCACGATTCACGGCACCGCGACACGGGTGTACTCGCGCGCGCGGTAGCCTCCGGGCCGCGATGGCGCGCCAGCTCTGGCTCCTGCGGCACGGCGAGGCCGAGCCCCACGACTCCAAGGACGATGCGGCGCGCGAGCTGACCGAGCGTGGACGCGACCAGGCCCGCGCGGCGGGACGCGCGCTCGCCGCCCTCGGCGTGGAGGTCCACCTCGTCTTCACCAGTCCCAAGGTTCGCGCGCGCGACACGGCCCTGCTGGCCTGCGAGGCGCTGGGCTGCGACCCGATCGAGCACGCGCCGCTGGCCGCGGGCTTCGACCGCGACGACGCCCTCGAGCTGCTGGCCATCGCCGGGGACGAACAGCGCGTGCTCATCGTCGGCCACGAGCCGGACTTCAGCCAGGTCGTGCACGACCTCGGCGGCGGGCGCATCGCGCTGAAGAAGGGCGGGCTGGCCGCCGTTCGCATGGACGGGACAAGCGGCGAGCTCGTCGTGCTCCTGCGCCCGCGCGAGTTCGACCGGATCGGCTAGCGCGCTCCCCGGGCCGGGCGGGGCCGCCCGTCAGGTCACGGCCCGAACGCGTCGGCGTAGGACACCGTCCCGCGCACCTGCGGGCGGTGGGCGGGAAGCCGGAGGGCCATCCACGCCTCGGCGGGCACGTCGAAGGGCGCGACGATCCCCAGCTCCCGGGCCGGCTCGAAGCCGAAGCGCGGGTAGTAGCCGGGGTGCCCGAGCACGACGACGAGCGGGAAGTCGGTCTGGGCGGCGAGCCGCAGGCCCTCCCGCACCAGACGCGAGCCCACGCCCTCGCGCTGGCGGTCGGGCACGACGGCCATCGGCGCGAGCGCGAGCACGTCGTGGCCCGAGCTCAGCCGCGCACGGCTGTGGAACACGTGCCCGACCACCTCGCCGCCGTCGACGGCGACGAGGCACAGGTCGGGGACGTGAGCGCCATCGGTGCGCAGCGCGTCGACGAGGCCGGCCTCGGGGCCATCGGCCCCGAACGCGCGCTCGCCGACGCGCCGGACGCCGTCGCGGTCCTCGGGGCGCTCAGCGCGGATGGTGACCATCGGCCCAGCTCACCACACGCGGGCGGGCGCGTCGGAGCGGCGACGTCAGGCCGGGTGCGGCCCGGCTGCCGCGCGCGGCTGGAGCGCCTCGCGGACGCGAGCGGAGAGCGACGGCTCGCGCTCGTGGGCGAGGATGCCCTGGGCGCGCAGGCGCATGTGCACGACCAGCAGGTCGGTGCGCGTGAACGGGTCGGCGACGACGCGGCCGTCGGACAAGGAGAGCGCGGCGGCGGGGGCGCCGTCGACCTCGCCGACGAGGATGCGGCCGCTGGGCGGGCGGGCCGAGTCGAGGGCGGCCAGCCGCTCGACCGCTGCGGCGTCGTCGTCGTTCGTGGCCAGGCGGATGACATAGGCGGTTGAGCCGTACATGCGGGACCTCGGGAGAGAGCGGATGGGACGGCCCGTCACGCTAGGGATGTGACGCGCAGGCGTCATGGGTGCCATCACCCCGGTCGACGCGAGCCAGCCCTCCACGGCTACGGGGGCCAACACGCTTGTAACGGGGCTCGCGAGCGCCCGGCCTGGCTACGCCAGCGCCTTGACCGCCGCCCGCGCGGCGACGAGCAGCGGGTCGTAGACGCCGGAGAACGGCGGCGCGTAGCTCAGGTCCATCAGCTCGATCTCCGCGACCTCGAGGCCGGCCCAGACGCACGTCGCGAGCACGTCGATCCGCTTGGCCGCGCCCTCGACGCCGACGATCTGGCCGCCGAGCAGCCGTCCGCTGCCCGGCTCGCAGACGAGCTTGACCCAGATCGGCCCGGCGCCTGGGAAGTAGCCGGCGCGCGTGCGGTCCTTGACCGTCGCGCTGACCACCTCGATCCCCGCGTCGCACGCCTCCCGCTCGGAGATGCCGGTCCGCCCGACCTCGTAGCGGCACAGCCGCGTGACCGCTGTGCCGATCACGCCCGGGAAGGCGAAATCGCCCCCGGTCGCGTTGGCGCCGACGATGCGGCCCTGCTTGTTGGCGTGCGTGCCGAGCTGGACGTTCACCGGCGCGCGCAGGATGCGATGCCAAGACTCGACGCAGTCGCCGGCCGCGAACACGCCGTCGTGGCCGGGGCAGCGCTGGTGGTCGTCGACGCGCAGCGCGCCGCTCGGGCCGAGCTCCAGACCGGCCGCCTCGGCCAGCGCGACGGCCGGGCGCACCCCGGTGGCCATCACGACGTGGTCGGCGGGCAGGGTCTCGCCGCCCGCGCGCACCGCAGCGGGCGCGCCGCCGCGACCGATCACGACCTCGTCGACGGCGGTGCCCGTCATCACCCGGATGCCGACGGCCTCGGCGGCGTCCTGCACGTGGTCGGCCATGTCGGCGTCGAGCGTGGCCATGACCTGCGGCGCGGCCTCGACGAGCGTCGTGCGCAGGCCCCGCTCGACCAGCGCCTCGGCCATCTCCAGGCCGATGTAGCCGCCGCCGATGACCACCGCGGTCTCGCCGCCGCGCGACAGCGCCGCATGGAAGCGCTCGGCGGCATCGATCGTCCGCGCCGGCTCGGTGGCCTCGGCGCCGGGCACCGGCGGGGCGACGGCCTCGGCGCCGGTGGCCACCACGAGCTGGTCGAAGCCCTCCGTGCGCTCCTCGTGCGTGTGCCGGTCGCACACGGTCAGCGTGCGCGCGTCGAGGTCGATCGCCGTGACCTCGCTGCGGACGTGGACGTCGATCCCCTTCGCCCGATGCTCGTCCGGGGAGCGGCTGATCAGGCGATCGCTGTCGTCGAACAGGCCGCCGACGTAGTAGGGGATCCCGCACGCCGAGTAGGACGTGTAGGGGCCGCGCTCGAAGGCCACGATCTCCAGGTCGGCGTCGCGCCGCCGCGCTGTGCTCGCCGCGCTCATGCCGCCGGCGTCGCCGCCGACGATCGCCAGTCGCCCCGCCATCCGCCAAGAAGCTACCGGGAGCGCGCCGCTGGGCGCGTCCTGTCGCGCATGCGCTCGTAGAGTGGTGGTGTGCCCGAGCTCCCCGAGGTCGAGATCACCGCACGGCGGCTGGATGATGCGCTGCGCGGCGCGGTCATCGAGTCGGCGCTCGCGCCCGGCATCAACGCGCTGAAGACGTTCGACCCGCCCCTGCATGCGCTCGAGGGCGCGGCCATCGCCGGCGTGCGGCGGCGCGGCAAGCACGTCGTCATCGACGTGGCCGGCGAGCTCTCGGTGCTCGTGCACCTGATGTCGGCCGGACGGCTGCAGCTCTTCGACAAGCGCGCCTCGCTGCGCGACCGCACGTCGCGGCTGCTGCTGCGGATCGCGGCCGCTCCCGGCGAGGAGGCGCTGCGCGAGCTGCGCCTGCGCGAGTTCGGCACCCGCCAGGCGGCGTGGGTCAAGGTGCTGCGCGCGTCGGAGCTCGAGGACGACGAGGCGCTGGCCACGCTCGGTCCCGAGGCGTGGCCCGACCCGCCGCCGCTGGCCGGCCTGCTCGCCGGCCAGGGCGCCCGGCCGCTGCACGCCGTGCTGCGCGACCAGCGCGTGATCTCGGGCATCGGGCGCTCGTGGGTCGACGAGATCCTGTGGACGGCGATGCTGTCCCCGTTCAAGCGCGGCGACGACCTTGACGAGGACGAGGCCGATGCGCTGCGCGACGCGACGGCGCGTTGCCTGGATGGCGCCATCGAGCACTACGAGCGGGTGGTGGCCCTGCCGATCCCCGACAAGCTGCCGATGCCGTTGCAGGTCCATCGCCATCAGGGCGAGCCGTGCCCGCGCTGCGGCGCGACGCTCGAGGCCGTGCACTACGAGGACTACGTCATGTCCTACTGCCCGCAGGAGCAGACCGGCGGGCGCGTGCTGAAGGACCGCCGGCTCTCGCGGCTGCTGAAGTAGCGCGCCGCGGTGCCGCTCGACGCGCTGGCCTTGGCCCTGGCTGCCGCGGTCGCCCATGCGGTCTGGAACCTGCTCGCAGCGCAGGCGTCGCAGTCGCCGGCCGCGCTCGCCGTGGCCATGGCCGCCGGGGCGCTGGCCTGCGCGCCGCCGGCGGCGCTGACCTGGGACGTCGACGCCGCCGTGGCGCCCTACGTGGCGGTGTCGGTGGCCTTCGAACTGGGCTACCTGGTCCTGCTCGGCGCGGCCTACCAGCGCGCGCCCATGAGCGTCGTCTATCCGGTGGCGCGCGGCGCCGCGCCGGTGATCGTGCTCGTGGCCGGCGCGCTCGCGCTCGGCGCCGTGCCGGCCGCGGGCGCCGTGATCGGCGTGCTGGCCGTCGCCGCCGGCGTGCTGCTCGTGCGCGGCGGGGGCGGCGGCGGACGGGACGCCGGGCGGGGCGCGTGGCTCGGCCTCGGCGTCGCCGCGTGCATCGCGGGCTACACCGTCGTCGACCACGCCGGGCTCGACCACGCCGCCCCGCTGCCCTATCTCGAGATCGCGCTCGCCCCGACCGCGCTGCTGTACCTGGGCGGCGTGACGCTGGCGAGCGGAGCCGGCCAGGTCCGCGCCGCGGTCAC
>CAWBBQ010000004.1:0-75946 GCA_963787065.1 uncultured Actinomycetes bacterium | reverse complement strand
CGACGCCTACCACGTCGAGCACGTGACGGTGGGCTACCACGGGACGCTCGAGGGCCAGTTCCCGGCCAGCCAGCGCGATCGAGCGCAGGCGCGACGGCGAGCTGGGGATCCCCGACGACGCTCACGTGTTCCTCACCTTCGGCCTGGTACGCGCCTACAAGCAGATCCCCGAGCTGGTCGGCGCCTTTCGCGGCCTGCCCGACGCCGACCTGCGCCTGATCGTGGCCGGGCGGCCGCTGCCGGCGGGCGCGGGGGAGGCGGTACGCGCGGCGGCCGGGGACGACCCCCGCATCGTCCTGCTCCTCGACCACGTCCCCGACGAGCGGGTGAGCGAGCTCCACCTCGCCGCCGACGTGGCCGTGCTGCCCTACCGCGACGTGTTCTCCAGCAGCGCGCTGCTGCTGGCGCTCTCGCTCGGGCTCCCGGTCGTCGCGCCGGCCGGGACGACCGCCGGCGAGGTCGCCGCGCCGCCGGCGCTTCAGGCCTACCGCGACGGCGAGCTGGCCGATGCGCTGGCGCGCACGCGGGGCTTGGATCGCGCCCGGGCGCGGCAGGCGGCGCTGTCGGCCGCGCGGCGGTTTCCGTGGTCCGCCACCGCGGAGCAGGTGCTGGCCTGCTATCGCCAGCGACCGGCCGCCGGCGCCCGCGACGCACGATGACCGCGCACCACCGAACCGCAGTCGTGATCCCGACGCGAGACCGTCCGCGGTCGCTCGAGCGGTGCCTCGAGCACCTCGCGGCCGCCCGCGAGCAGACGGCGTTCACCGCCTGGGTATGCGACTCCAGCGGTCCGCAACGGCGTTCCGAGGTCGAGCTGGTCTGCGCCCGCCACCCGTGGGCAGAGCTGCGCAGCCACGACGGGCGCACGATCGCGGCGGCCCGCAACTTCTGTGTCCGGGTGGCGGAGTCCGAGTTGCTGGTGAGCGTCGACGACGACGTCGAGGTCGAGCCGCAGACCGTCGCGGGCGCTCGTCGATGCCTACGACCGGGGCAGCGGACCACGGGTCGTCGCCGGCGCGATGACGTGGGGCGACTCGCCCGAGCCGACGGGCCCGATGGTGCTCCGGCGCATCGGCTACGGTCGGCCGGCCGGTGTCGGCGAGCGACCGCACTTCATCAACTCGTCGCTGTTCCTGTATCCGCGCGCCTACGGGCTGCGCTGGCCCTGGAACGAGCGCATGCGCCGCGGGACCGACGTGCTCATGGGGGCGATCTGGCGGCGCGCCGGCGTGGCCATGACCTGGGCACCGGAGGCCCGGGCGCTGCACGAGGATCGCGACATGCTGACCGCCGAGCTCCACGACGACTACGTCTACGCGCTGCTGGCCCACGCGCTCATCCCCGAGCGCCGCCTGGATCGCCTCGCGCTCCTGGAGACCGTCACGCTGGCCGCCGGGCTCAAGGGATACGTGCGCGGCGGTCGCACGCTGAGCGCCTTCGCTCGAGCCTGGATGCGGGGCCACCGAGCGTTCGTGCGGGACCATCGGTACCTGACCGAGCTGGCGGCGCGCCCGGTTCCGGCGGGCGACGCCGACCGTCCGCTGTCCGGGCCGGGCTCGGCGACCCCCGTGGCGACGTGAACGCCGCGGGCGACGCGTTCACCGTCATCGTGTGCTCGCGCGACCGCGCGGGTCAGCTCGCCACGGCGCTGCCCGCGGTCCGGGCGGCCCTGCGCCCCGGCGACCACGCGCTCGTCGTCGACTCGGCCTCCATCGGGTCCGAGACCCGCAGACGTGGCCGCGAACGCCGGCCTGGAGTGCGTGCGGGTCGACAGACCGGGCCTGGCCCGCGCCCGCAACGCCGGCCTGCGGCACGCCCGGACCTCGCTCGTGGCCTTCACCGACGACGACTGCCGACCGGACCCGGCATGGCTCGACGCCCTTCGCCGGCGCTTCCGCGAGCCCGGGGTGGCCTTCGTGACCGGTCGCGTGGCGGCGAGCAGCGGTGCCGAGCACGGCAGCTCCGTGCAGGCCGATCTGCGTCGGGCCCGGTTTCAGGGCGTACGCGACCCGTACGGGATCGGTCACGGCGCGAACATGGCCTTCCGCCGCGACCTGGTGCTCGACCTGGGCGGCTTCGACGAGCGACTCGGCGCGGGGGCGCAGTTCCGGGCGGGCGAGGACGCACGACATGCTCTGGCGGATGCTGGCCGGCGGACATCCCGGCGCCTACGAGCCGGACGCGCTCGTGACGCACGAGCAGTGGCGCGACCCGGGCGCCGAGCTGCGCCTGCGGTTCGGGTACGGGCATGGGGAACGGGGCCTACAAGGTGAAGATGGTGCGAGCGCTCGGAGCGCCGGGGCTCCCGCATCCTCTTGCGGTCCTTCTGGGACCACGGGGTCGTGCTCACCCTCGGGGCGCTCAAGCACGGCAGCGCCATCGGCGTGGCCCGGGGCGCGAGCTGGTCGCTGGGGATGCTCGTCGGCGTCGTTCGGTCCGCCCGGTTGCGAGGCCCGAACGCGGCGTGAGCCCGAGCCCCTCGGAGCACCCACGAGAGCGGGACGGCGGCCGTGACGAGCGGCTGCGCTCCGAGCTTCGCGGAGCTGTCCTGGGGACGCTGCGGGGGGCGCTCGGCGGGTCGCGGTCGTGCGTGATCGCGGACTTCCCTCGCCATCTCAACGTCGGCGATCAGGCGATCTGGCTCGGGGAGCGAGCGGCGCTGGACGAGCTCGGCGTGGCGGTCACGGGTGCGTGCGATCGCGCGACGTACCGTCCGGCGGTGCTCGATCGCCGGCTCGGGGACGGCGCGCTGTGCATCCACGGCGGCGGGAACTTCGGCGATCTCTACCACACCCACCACCAGCTTCGGCTGCGCCTGCTGCACGACTTCCGCGGCCGGCGGATCGTCCAGCTCGCTCAGTCGATCCACTTCGAGGATCCTGGCGCTCTCGAGCAGACTCGCCGCGCGATCGCCGCGCACGGCGACGTGGTCATCGTGGTCCGCGACGTCCACAGCCAGAGGCTGGCCGCGACCTTCGACGCCGACGTCGTGCTCGCCCCCGACATGGCGTTCGCGCTGGGCTCCGCTCCGGTGCCGCGCGCGCCCGAGCGGCCCGTCGTCCGCCAGGCCCGTGAGGATCGCGAGCGCGCGAGCGCCGATCGCGGCACCGATGACGTCGACTGGCTCGTCGGCGCCGTCGCGGCCGGCGGAGCTCCTGCGCTGGCACGGGCTGCGCGGGCTGCTCGTCGCTCGCCACCGGAGCCACCGACGGCGGTCGCCAGCTCGCGCCCGCATCGGGCGCGCCCGCCCTGAGCGCGTACGACGCGTTCGCCCGCTGGAGCGTCCGTCGCGGCTCGCGGATGCTGGCCGGCGGGGCGGTGGTGATCACCGACCGGCTGCACGGCCACATCCTGTGCGTCCTGATGGGCATACCGCACGTCGTGCTGCCCGATCGGCACGGCAAGATCCGGAACTTCTGGGAAACGTGGACCCACAGCTCGTCGAACGCCCACTGGGCCGCGGGGATCGACGAGGCGCGTGAGATCGCCGCCGGCCTGGTCGCCGACCTGCCCGCCGCTACCGGCGGCGCAGCGCGCGAGCGATCAGCCGGGTGAGCGACCGTCACGTCCTCTCGGCGCAGGCCGAGGAGGATCACGGCGTAGACCGCGCTGCCGGCCGCGGCGGAGGCGAGCAGCGCCGGCAGCGCCGGGGACACCGCCGTCGCGACGAGCCACGCCACGCCGCCCGCGAACGCCGCGGCCAGCACCGGGACGAGCATGATGCGAAGGCTCGGCACCGCGGACGTGACGACGGGCGGCGTGGGTCAGGGTCGCGGCCGTGGCGAGCGCTCCGACCAGCATCCCGACGCCACCCGAGGTGGCCCCGAGGCTCGGAGCGAGCAAGGCTGCGCCGCCCAGCCAGCAGACGGCCTGTGCCGCGGCCGAGCGCAGCATCACCCCGGCCTCCCCCTGCGCATAGAGGAAGCCGGCGAGCGCGGTCGAGATCGGGCCCGAGATCATCAGCGCCGCGGCGCCGAGGGGCAGCACGTCGACGGTCTCGGACCAGCCCGGCCCGAAGATCGCCGGCACGAGCGCCGGGGCGGTCCCGCCCAGCAGCACCGCGAGGCCCCCCACGGCGATCGACATCAGGCGCAGCGTTCGCTCCAGGACCCGCGCATCGGCCTCGCCGGCGTGGGTGAGCCGGGACATCGCCGAGAACGAGACGCGCCACACCGCCTGAAGCAGCAGCAGGATCGTCTGGAACAGCCGGAAGGCCAGCGACCAGATGCCCACGGCGGCGACGCCGGCGGTCAGCGCGATCACCACGTTGATCCCGTAGTCGCGGACGGCGGCCACGAGCGCGGCGGCCTGGAAGCGCACCCCGAAGCGGTACAGCGGTCCGATCGCGCCACGGTGCAGTTGGGGCGCGAGCAGGCCGGCCGGCCCGCGACGCGTGATGAGCACCGAGCCGATCAGGCCCTGAGCGAGCGTGGCCGCGGCGACCCCCCAGACCCCCAGCCCGGCCACCACCAGGCCGATGGCCAGGGCGTTGTACACGCCCGTCTCTGCCACCTCGGCGAACGTCAGGTCGGAGAAGCGCATCTCACGTTCGAGCAAGATCTGGTTGGGCGTGCGCAGCACGACCAGCGGAACCGAGACGGCCATGACCGACGCCACCCCCGCCGCTCCGCCCACGAGGATGCCGACCACCACGGCTGCGGCGGCGATCGTCCCGGTGATGGCGAGCTGGAAGCCGAGCACCGAGGCCAGCTCCTGGCGCGACGGCGCGCGCTCGCGCCGGATGAGCTCGGCGCCCAGCCCGCCGGAGGCCAGCGCGTGACCGAAGACGACGAGCGTGAATCCGAGCGCGAGCAGCCCGAAGTCGCGCGGCGGCAGCAGCCGTGCCAGAACGATCGTCCCGAGCAGCCCGAGACCGCGCACCGCGACGTTCCTCACGGCCACGGCCAGTACGCCGCTGGCCGCGCGTCGGCGGATCTCGTCGCGTCCCAGGGGGGCCTCGCCTTCCGGCGACGGCGCGGTCATCGCAGCAGCATGGCGAAGGACGGTTCGCACCGCACGGCGGCGGGCAGGGCCGTCGAGAGTGCTTCAGCACCTTCTATCCGCTGCAGTCGGTCCTCGCTGCGCCGCTGAGGGGAGCGCGGTCGCGATTGAGAGCCGACGCCGCTCCTGCCGAGACCGGGCGCGGCACGCTCCCGGTGTCCGGAGCGTCCGGCACGGTGGGCGGCGGCGTGCACCGCCTAACGGCCGACTTCGGATCGCAAGGGTTTCCGGCTTCGGCGATCGGGCTACCCTGTGTCCGAGTCCGAATCGGTCACGTACCGATGGCAGGCATGCGCCGGACTGCGCACTATCCTCACCGCGCGGCGGCCGCAGCCAGAGCGGGAATGAATCCGGCTCGGCCCTCGTTGCGCTGCATGGATCGTCGGATCGAACCCTCATCTCCTCCCCTGAGCTTGCCTTGCGCCCACCGCTTGAGACGACGCCCAGTCCACTGCTCTCGGCCCCCGCGCGACGCGCTCGCGCCGGGCTCGCGCTGCTTCTCGGCGGGATCCTCGGGCTCGTCGCGCAAGGCCCAGCGGCGACCGCCCAGGCCGCGCCGGAGGCGGCCCGCCCAGCCGACGCCTTCGTCGACTCGATCGGCGTAAACGTGCGACTGCACTATCAGGGCACGGTCTACGACTCCGGCTACGGATCGATCATCAAGCCGAAGCTCGCCTCGCTCGGCGTCCGCCACGTCCGCGACAACGCGTACACCTACGCGGCCGCCAACTCGGGGACGTTCTTCTACGCCCGCTGCCGCGACCTCGCGGCGATCGGCATCCGCTTCAGCCTCGTCACCAGCATCCGGACGTCGACCACGGCGACGACGGACTGGGCCAAGCTCGACGACATCAGCGCCTGGTGTGGCGGGGGCGTCGAGGCCTTCGAGGGCGCCAACGAGCCCGACATCCAGACGTTCGCGGCCGGCACTCCGCCGTGGACGACGCAGACGATCGGCGCGCAGCGGACGCTCCACTCCACGATCAAGGGCAACCCGGCCACCCGCCACATCGCGGTGATCGGCCCGTCGCCGACGTGGAGGCCCCAGGACCTCGGCGACCTGAGCGCCTCGATGGACTACGGCAACTGGCACCCGTACCCGGGCGGCCAATGCCCGACCTGCGGTGACGTCTACGGCACGACCATCGACAAGCTGATGCCGCGCTATCGCGCCCCGAGCGGCGGGCTGCCGATCATGGTGACCGAGACCGGCTACCACAACGCGCTCAACGGCACGGACACCGGCCACCGGCCGGTCACCGAGGCGGCGGCCGGCAAGTACATGCCGCGGCTGCTGCTCGAGTACTTCAACCGGGGCATCCCGCGGACGTACCTCTACGAGCTGATCGACGCCAAGCCGGACGCCGCCAAGACTCTGCGCGACTCGAACTTCGGCCTGCTGCGCAACAACGGCGTCGAGAAGCCCGCGTTCCGCGCGGTCAAGAGCGTGATCGGTCTGCTCCGCGACCCGGGCCCGGCGTTCTCGCCCGGCGCGCTCGACTACACCCTGAGCGGCGCGACGGACCGCGTGCACCACACGCTGCTGCAGAAGCGCGACGGGACGTTCTATCTCGCGCTGTGGCAGGAGCGCTCGAGCTACGACACCGGCGCGCGCCCCAACGCGGCCGACGATCGCGCCGCGCGTCGTGACCTGCCTGTGCCCGAGCAGCCGGTGAACCTGGCGGTGCGGACGCCGATCAGGGCCGCGAGCGTGCACCGCCTGGGCGCCGACGGGTCGCTGTCCTCGCACGCCGTCGGGCTCAGTGCGGGCAACCTGAGCCTCGGCGTCTCCGACCGGGTGACGCTGGTCGCGCTGTCGGGCCCGTCGCCGGCGCAGGCGACGGCCGCCGCCGTGGCGGCCAACCAGGCGCCGCACCTGGACGGGGTGCGGATCAAGCACCCGGTGTTCGCGCCGACTGCGCGCCGCGTACGCACCGCGCGGCGCTCGCGTCACCCGCGCACGAACGCGTTCGCCTTCCGGCTGTCCGAGCCGGCGACGGTGAAGATTGTCGTCGAGCGTCGCCTGCGCGGCCGGCGCAGCGCACGCAGCCAGAGCTCCACGTGCCGTCCCGGGCGCGCCCGCGGCAAGCAGCGCAGCTGCTATCGCCACCGCTGGTCCGGCACGCTTCGCGTCGTCAGGAAGAAGGCCGGCCGCCATTCGGCGCGTTTCTCCGGCCGCCTGCGGGGTCGGACGCTTGCATCCGGCCGCTACCGCGCGCGCCTGACGGCGACGGACGCAGCCGGCGCTGGCTCGCGGGAGCGCACCGTGTACTTCCGCGTCGCGAGGTAGGTCCGATCCGCCGGCGGCGCCGTAAAGGCCGTCAGCGCGTCGGCGAGTCCGACCGGCGGGCGACGACGGCGTAGTTCTTGGGATGGCCGCTCGCGGTGTGCCGATGGCGCAGCTCGAGACGGGCCAATGTCCTGCCCAGGACCCCGAACACGGGGCGCCCGAGCGTCGCCACCGCGGCGCAGGCCAGCCCGACGAGGCCGCCGCCGTAGGACGCCGCCCGCCGTGGCAGCGCGTGGCCGGCGGTCGTGAGCTGGAATGAGAGCGTCCCGAGGTAGCCCTCCAGCCAGTCCAGCGATTCGACCTCGAAGCCGGCCTCGCCCAGACGGTGGCGCAGGCCGAACGATGTGTAGCGGTAGAAGTCGTAGGGCTGCTCGTGCTCGGGGTAGAACAGCGGCGCGCTCAGCCACAGCCGCCCACCGGGGCGCAGGACGCGGTACAGCTCGTCCAGCACGGCGCCTGGCTCAGGCAGGTGCTCGAGCACCTGGGTGCAGAGCACGAGGTCGAAGCGCTCGTCCGCCACCGGGATGTCGTCGAGGCTGCAGACGTGGTCGACGGCGCCGTAGGCCTTCTCGACCTCTTGAAGTCGGCCGACTCGTAGGCGGCGTGCGCGAAATGCCTGCGGTACGCGCCCTCGCCCGACCCCGCGTCGAGCACCCGCGCGCCCGCCGGAAGCGACTCCGCGGCGCGCTTGGCGAACGCGTCGAGCCGCACGCGGCTCGGGTTCGTGCTGCGGTCGCCGAAGCGCGCCCGCAGCCGCCTCGGCGTCTTCGGCGGACGCGATGACCTCGTCGGTGCCCTGTGCCATCGCGGCCGCATGATACGAGCGCCGGTCGCCGCGGCCACCGCCGTGCTTGGATACGCCGGTGCTTCGCCGGATCGTCGACCGCGGAAGGCGCGTACGCCAGGAGGCGCGCCTGACGCCGGTCAGCCGGCGCGTGCGCGCCGAGCACCTGACCTATCTCGTGCCCGAGCGACTGCTGATGCTCGAGCGATGCGCGCGAGACGTCAACCGCCACGGCGTGGCCGGCGACTTCATCGAGGCGGGGGTCGCGCTCGGTGGCTCGGCCATCGTGCTGGCCACGCTGATGGGGCCCGGCCGGGCTTTCACGGCTTCGACGTGTTCGGGATGATCCCGCCGCCGGGGCCGGACGACCCGCGGAGGCGCACGACCGCTACGCGATCATCTCCGCGGGTCGCTCGCAGGGCATCGGCGGCGAGGTCTACTACGGCTACATGGCCGACCTCTACGAGCACGTCGAGGCGGCCTTCGACCGCCACGGCCAGCCCGTCGACGGCACGCGGATCGCGCTGCATCGCGGGCTGTTCGAGGACACGCTGCATCCGCAGGGCCCGGTCGCCCTGGCCCACGTCGACAGCGACTGGTACGACCCGGTGCGCACGTGCCTGGAGCGCGTCGGGCCGCACGTGTCGCCGGGCGGCTACGTCGTCCTCGACGACTACTTCGACTACGGCGGCTGCCGCCGTGCGGCCGACGAGTTCCTGGCCGCGGACGGCAGCTTCGAGATGGCGCGGCGCGGCGCCAACGTCGCGTTGCGGCGCGTGGCCTGACCGTCGGCCGCCCGCCGGAAGGTGACGGCTACTGCCGCCGGCTCACCAGGGCACGCCGAGCGCTCTCGCCGACCCGCTGTGCCCAACTCGGCATCAAGTCGGCTCGCTGGAAGTACCAGCGATACAGGCCAGTCCTGCTGACGACCCTTCGGCGCGGGCCCGGCACGTAGAACACATAGGTGTCGGCGCCGCTCAGGGTGACCCGCTTGAGCACGTTCGGCGGCCGTGGGATGTACGTGCCGAGCACGGCTCGCGTCCTCGAGCAGCTTCCGATACGGCGCTTCGTCGCCCGCTCTCGTCAGCACGAGCTTGTTGAAGCCCAGCACGAGCGGCACGAACTCGCCTTCGTGCTCGCGCAGGAAGGTCCAGGATCGCCTCCGTCACTCCGGGCCACGTCGGTGCGAAGGCATCGTCGATGACGATCACGCCCCCGGCACGGGTACAGGCGGCCGCCAGGCGGAGGTCCCCCAGAGCTTCGCTGCACGAATCGGCCACCGTCGATGTGGAACAACCGGCAGCCGGGTTCCCACATCGTCGACGGTCAGGTCGTGTCGACGACTTCTCGTGGACGTCGAGGAAGGCGGTGTCTCCGAAGTGCTCGGCTGAGGTTGGCGAGGAAGATCTCGCGATTCCCCGCGCCCGGAGTCCGAGACGTTCGCGGCCTGCCGGCCGAAGAGATCGCAGACCACCAGTCGCTCGCCGGAGCGATCGAGCAGGGCGGCGCAGGAGGACGGTGCTCTTGCCGTGATGGACGCCGATCTCCGCGACATCGCCTGAGATCGCCGTGCTCACGCTGGGCGCGGCTCAGCAGCGCGAAGAGAAAGCCGGCCTCTGGCGCGAACCAGCCGTCGATGTCCCTCGTGCGGCGGACCGCCGCCTTCGCCTCGATCGGATCCACTACGCCAAGCGTTCCCGTCGGCGCCATCGGGTCGATGCCGCCCGCCAGCGCGTCCAGCTTCGCCTGCGTGCGCATCTCGCTCAGGATGCGCTCCAGCCGCGGCTCGGCCGACGTGTCGACGAACCGCATCGCGCCCGCCACGGCCGGGTGCACGGTGCCGATCAGGCGGTGCATCTCGTGCGCGACGGCGCGATAGGACGGGTGGCCCTCGCGGCCCGAGCGCAGCTCGATGAGCTGCATCGCCTCGCGCGCGTTGAGGTCCAGCACGTAGCGGATCCGGTAGCCCAGGCACAGCGCGTAGAGCGCCTCGCGCTCGCGGCCGGCGCCGGTCAGCCGCTCCCACTCGCCGCGCGAGACCTCGAAGGCGCGGCGCATCGCGTCGCCGCAGCCCGCCGCCTCGACCTCCTCGGGCACCTCGGCGCCGAGGTGCGGGGTCAGGCGCTGCCACTGGACGGTCAGCATGCGGTGGCGCTGCAGGTCGCGGAAGGCGCCGTAGTCCGAGACGATCTCGAAGCGGTAGCGCAGCGCCTCCAGGCCGCGGCCCGGGCGATGGCGGCGGTTGCGCCGCTCGCCGACGAGGTCGGTCAGCATCCGCGCGCGCTCGTCGGCGCCCAGCGCGCTCAGGCGGATGCGCGCCTCCTCCTCGCCCACGCCGGCGGCCTCGAAGAGGAGCGCCCCGAGCAGCGCCTCCTCGTCGCCGTCGACGTGCAGCAGGCGCACCGATGAGCGCGCCTCCTCCTAGGCGGCCGGGCGGTCGAGGCCCAGCCGCGCCACCCAGCGCTCGGCCGCGCGCTCGCGCTCCTGCAGGTAGCCGACCCACTCGCCGCCGCGGTCGGGCCGGTCGACGCGCGTGACGAAGCTCGGGATCACCGCGCGCACCGCGTCGAGCAGCATGCCGCCGCAGCGCCGCGCCTCGGGCAGCGGATGGGCCATCAGGTGCAGGATCAGCCCCTCGTAGGTCTGGCCGCTGGCGTAGATGCCCATGTGCGACAGCGACGCCGCCGGCAGCAGCCCGCGCAGGAGGTCGAGCGCCTTGGCCTGCACGGCGCGCCGGTGCGCGGCCGTCGGCTCGCCGTCGGGGGCGGGGAAGGTCGCGTCGACCCACGCCGCGACACGCGGCAGGCTGGCGGCGTAGAGGTCGAACACCTCGTCCATCGCGCGCGCGTACTCGGGCCCAAGCGACGGGTCGCGCAGGTAGCGGTAGCCGCCGCCGGGCATCGGCGCGTCGTAGGCGATGTAGCGCGTGGACTGCTCGAGGTAGGCGGCCAGGCGCGGGCGCTGGAGGATCTTGGTCAGGACGTTGGAGACCCACTCGCAGGCCACGTGGACGCCGCCGAGCTGGGCCACCGAGTCGTCGCCGTAGCCCAGGAAGATCCGCTCGTACAGGGCGGCGGCGCGCTCGCCCTCGCCGGTGTCCCACGCCGGCGGGTCGTCGGGCAGCGAGTCGGCGAACTCGTCGAGGAACATCCGGCGCAGGGTGCCCCCGTAGCGCGAGTAGCGCGCGAACATCGCACCCTTGACCGTCTCGGGCAGGTTGACCAGCGCGAAGACGGGCCGGTCGAGGTCGGTGACATGCGGGGCCAGGCGCGCGCGCTCGGCGTCGGTGAAGGTCTCGACCGGGTGGGTCACGGGGCGGCGATGCTAGCGGGGTCCGCGGCGGTGGCCGGCTCCGGCCGGTGGCGCGTCAACGGACATGGTTCGCAATGGAGGACGACCCGCCCCTCTACCGGTCCGGGGCATCGGAGACTGGCGTTGACCGGACCGCTGCGGCAGGTGTAGCGTCGCGGTGAGATACATGTGGCCTTCGGCCCCTGGCGCGGAGGCGAAGAACGCGACTCGACTTCATGTGGGCGTTGCGTGTCCCTTTGGGGTGCGTGGGCTGCGGAGGCGTCAGGTCTGGCCGGCCCCGGAGCGGCGCGAGGCGCCGCGGGAGAGGGCGAATCATGAGCACGCACCTGCCCGGAACTGAGCAAGGCGCGATGCAGGGTGAGCAGCCACAGTCGCTGTACGAGCGGCTGGGCGGCGTCTACTCCATCGCGGTCGTCGTCGACGACTTCATCGATCGGATCATGGTCGACCCGCGGCTGAACGCGAACCCGCGAGTCGACGAGGCGCACCACCGCGTCTCGGCCCAGGGGTTCAAGTACTACGTCACCGAGCAGGTGTGCTGGGCGGCGGGCGGCCCGCAGACCTATTCGGGGCGCTCGATGCTCGACACTCACCGCGATCTGTTCATCTCCGCCGAGGAGTGGGACGCTTTCATGGACGACTTCCACCAGACGCTCGCGAAGTTCGGCGTGCCCGAGCGCGAGCGGGGCGAGCTCGAAGCGATCGTCGAAAGCACCAGGGACGACATCGTGCGGTCGCCGGCGCCCGCCGTCTGACCGCGGCGTACCGCGGCACGTTCCGTCGCGCGCTGTGGCGGCGCGGCGACCAGCTCTCATCGCCACCGCGCGATCGAGGAACGCTCCGGGCTGGGCGAGCAGCGCGGGTCCATCGACGCCGCCGACGTCTTCGCATCGGCCGGAAGCGCGACCCCGGATGCCCTCGCCGTCGTCCATCTCGCCTGAGCCCTGATTCCTCCGAGGCGCCTCGCGGCGGTGGCGCACAGGTCCGCCATCCCCACTTTGTCAACCGAAAGAGTCGACTTCGCTATTCTGCGCAAACCCGACAAGGTTTATGGGCTTTGTACTGGCCCGTCCGCGACGCAAAGGAACCGCTCCACATGACGCGCAGAATCGCTCCCTCGCTGCTCGCCGCCGTCGCCGCCCTCGTGGTCGCCGGCTGCGGCGGCGCCTCCGACGAGGTGGGCGGCGGGAACGAGTCGACCTCCTCCTCCGGAGCGAAGGCCACGCTCTCGCTCGTCGCCTACGCCGTCCCCAAGGTCGGCTTCGACCGCGTCATCCCCGCCTTCGGCAAGACCGAGCGCGGCTCCAACGTGGCGTTCGAGCAGTCCTACGGCGCGTCGGGAGACCAGTCGCGCAAGGTCGCCGCCGGCCTGCCGACCGACGTCGTCAACTTCTCGGTCGAGCCCGACGTCACGCGCCTCGTGGAGGCCGGCCTCGTCGACGAGGACTGGAGCGCCGGCGAGCACAAGGGCGTCGCCTTCGGCTCCGTGGTGACGATCGTCACCCGCAAGGGCAACCCGAAGGGCATCCGCGACTGGGACGACCTCCTCCAGCCGGGCCTGGAGATCGTCACGCCCAACCCGTTCAGCTCGGGCTCGGCCAAGTGGAACCTGCTCGCGCCGTACGCCGCCAAGAGCGACGGCGGCCAGGACCCGGAGGCCGGCCTGGACTACCTGCGCAAGCTGATCGGCGACCACGTCGAGGTCCAGCCGAAGTCGGGCCGCGAGGCCACCGAGACCTTCCTCCAGGGCACGGGCGACGTGCTCCTCAGCTACGAGAACGAGGCGCTGTTCATCGAGCGCCGGGGCGAGGACGTCGACCACGTCACCCCGCCGGAGACGTTCAAGATCGAGAACCCGGTCGCCGTCGTCAACACGACCAAGCGCCCGGCCCAGTCCAAGGCCTTCGTGGACTTCCTCTACACGCCCGAGGGCCAGCGCGAGTGGGCGCGGGCCGGATTCCGTCCCGTCGACGCGGCGGTGGCCAGGGAGTTCGCCGGCGACTTCCCCGCCCCCGCCCGGCTGCACACCATCGCCCAGCTCGGCGGCTGGGAGAAGGTCGACGCGGAGTTCTTCGACCCCGACAAGGGCTCGGTGGCCAAGATCTACGACCAGGCGACGAGCTGACCCTCTCGCACGTGGCCGGCGCTCCCGCATCCCTGGCCGGCGCCCGCACCCGCGGGCGCCGGCCGTCGCGCGCCGGCGTCGGCGCCATCGGCCCGCTCGGGCTCGGCGTCGCCATGCTGTGGCTGAGCATCATCGTCCTGCTGCCGCTGGCCGCCGTGCTGGCCAAGTCGGTCGAGAACGGCGTCGGCGGCCTGTGGGCGGCGATCGACGCGCCGGCCGCGCGCGCGGCGCTGCTCGTCACGCTCGGCGTGTCGGCGATCGTCGCCGTCATCAACGCCGTGCTCGGGACGCTGATCGCCTGGGTGCTCGTCCGCGACGAGTTCCCGGGCAAGCGCGTCGTCAACGCCGTCATCGACCTGCCCTTCGCGCTGCCGACGATCGTCGCCTCGATCGTGCTGCTGTCGCTCTACGGGCCGCAGAGCCCGATCGGCGTCCAGCTCAACGCCACCCGCCCGGCGCTGGTCATCGCGCTGGCCTTCGTCACGCTGCCGTTCGTCGTGCGCTCGGTCCAGCCCGTGCTCATCGAGGTCGACCGCGAGGCCGAGCAGGCCGCGGCGTCGCTGGGCGCCGGCAACTGGACGATCTTCCGGCTGATCGTGCTGCCCGCGCTGGCCCCGGCCATCCTGACCGGCGCGGGGCTGGCCTTCGCGCGTGCGATCGGCGAGTTCGGGTCGGTCGTGCTCATCGGCGGGGGCATCCCGCGCCAGACCGAGGTCGCCTCGCAGTACATCGCCAAGCAGATAGAGATCGACCGCGCCGTCAACGCGGCCGCCGTCTCGGTCGCGCTGCTGGCCATCGCGTTCGTCGTGCTCATCGTGCTGCGCGTGGCCGGCGAGCGCGCCGGACGCCGCGAGGCCGCCTCGTGAGCCTCGGACGCGGCGCCCAGCTCACGCTGCGCACGGTCGCGCTCGGCTACCTCGTCATGCTGCTGCTGATCCCGATCGTGATGATCCTGCTGCGGACGTTCGAGGACGGCTTCGTCGCGTTCTGGGAGCAGATCACCACGCCGGCGGCGATCGCGGCGCTGTCGCTGTCGCTGACCGTCGTGGCCATCGTCGTGCCCCTGAACGTCGTCTTCGGGGTGGTCACGGCGCTGGCGCTGGCCCGCGGGCGCTTCCGCGGGCGGGGCCTCGTGCAGGCGATCGTCGACCTGCCGTTCGCCGTCTCGCCGGTGATCGTCGGCGTCTCGCTCGTGCTGCTGTGGGGCGTCGACGGCTGGTTCGGCGCGCTCGCCGACCACGGCATCCGGGTCATCTTCTCGCTGCCCGGCATCGTCCTGGCCACGATCTTCGTGACGCTGCCGTTCGTCGTGCGCGAGGTCGAGCCGGTGCTGCACGAGATCGGCCTCGAGCAGGAGCAGGCGGCCTCGACGCTCGGCGCGTCCCCGTGGCAGAGCTTCTGGCGGATCACCCTGCCGTCGATCCGCTGGGGCCTGATCTACGGGGTCGTGCTCACCGTGGCCCGCGCGCTGGGCGAGTTCGGTGCGGTGATCGTCGTCTCGGCCGGCGTCTCCGGCCAGTCGCAGACGCTCACCCTGCTCGTGCACTCGCGCTACATCGACGACCACAACGTGTTCGGCGCCTACGCGGCGTCGACGCTGCTGATGGGCCTCGCGCTCGTCGTGCTGCTGGCCATGACGCTGCTGGACCGAAGGAGGCAGGTCGCATGATCTCCGTCAACCGGATCACCAAGTCGTTCGGCGACTTCACCGCGCTGCGGGACGTCTCGCTCGAGATCGCTCCGAACTCGCTGACCGCGCTGCTCGGGCCCTCGGGCTCGGGCAAGTCGACGCTGCTGCGCGCGATCGCCGGCCTCGAGGAGCCCGACGAGGGGACGATCGTCGTGGACGACGTCGACGTCACGCGCGTGCCGCCGCAGCGACGCGGCATCGGCTTCGTGTTCCAGCACTACGCGGCGTTCAAGCACCTGACGGTGCGCGAGAACGTGGCCTTCGGCCTGCGGATCCGCAAGCGGCCCAAGGACGAGGTCGCCCACACGGTCGACGAGCTGCTGGGCACCGTCGGCCTGGCCGGCTACCAGTCTCGCTACCCGTCGCAGCTCTCCGGCGGCCAGCGCCAGCGCATGGCGCTGGCCCGAGCGCTGGCCATCCAGCCCAAGGTGCTGCTGCTCGACGAGCCGTTCGGGGCGCTCGACGCCAACGTGCGCGCCGAGCTGCGGGCCTGGCTGCGCCGGCTGCACGAGGAGGTCCACGTGACCACCGTGCTCGTCACGCACGACCAGGAGGAGGCGATGGAGCTGGCCGACTCGATCGCCGTCCTCAACGAGGGCCGCGTCGAGCAGACCGGCGCGCCGCGCGAGCTCTACGACGCGCCGGCCAACGAGTTCGTGATGGGCTTCCTCGGCCCGGTGACGCGGCTCGGCGGCGGGCTCGTGCGCCCGCACGACCTCGTCGTCGGCGCCGAGCCCGAGAGCGGCGCGGTGCAGGCTCAGGTCACGCGCGTCGTGCACCTCGGCTTCGAGGTGCGCCTCGAGCTCGCGCTGGCCGGCGAGGGACAGCTCGCCGCCCAGCTCACCCGGTCCGAGGTCGAGCAGCTCGAGGTCGCGCCCGGCGACATCGTCTACGTGCGCAGCGACGGCGACGCGCGGCGCTTCCCGCGCGCCGCGCCGGCGCCGGCGCAGGCGCAGGCGGCGGCCTGAAGGCGCGCGCGCCCGCGGGCGGGTGTCAGCAGGCCTCGGACTGGCGCGCGAGCGTCGGCTCGCCCGAGCCGAGGGACGACCGGGGCCCGAAGCCGGCCACGCCGTACGCGTCGGTCTCGTCCAGCGTCTCGCGGGCGAGCAGCTCGCGAGCGAGCAGCTCCAGACGGGATCGGTTCTGGCGCAGCACGGCCAGCGCGCGCACGTAGCACTCATCCACGATGCGCCGGACCTCGACGTCGACGAGCTGGCGCGTGGCCTCCGACGCGGCGGCGCCTGCGGGCATCGGGAACCCTCCGTCCTCGGAGCCGGCCGGAAGCACCGAGACCGGCCCGATCGCCTCCGACATGCCCCAGCGGCCGACCATCATCCGCGCGATCCGCGTCACCTGCTCGAGGTCGGACTCGGCGCCCGTCGTGACGTCACCGTAGAGCAGCTCCTCGGCGGCGCGGCCGCCGAGAGCGCCGACGATTCGCCCGTACAGGTACTCGGCGTCGTAGCCGTACCGGTCGGCCTCCGGCGTCTGCATCGTGATCCCGAGCGCATGCCCGCGCGGGACGATCGAGACCTTGCGCACCGGGTCCGCGCCCGGCTCGAGCATCCCCAGCAGCGCGTGGCCCGCCTCGTGGTACGCCGTTCGCTCGCGCTCCTCCGCCGACAGCGTGATCCGGCGCTCGGCGCCGAGCACCACGCGCTCGAACGCCTCGCGGAAGTCGTCGGGCTGGACGCTGTCGCGGTTGCGGCGCGCGGCGGTGAGGACGGCCTCGTTGACGAGGTTCTTCAGGTCGGCGCCGACCATCCCCGGCGTGGTCGAGGCGATCAGCGAGAGGTCGACTTCGCCGGCGAGCGGGACGCTGCGGGTGTGCACCTCGAGGATCCGCCGGCGGCCGGCGTGGTCGGGCGGGTTGACGACGATGCGGCGGTCGAACCGGCCCGGGCGCAGCAGCGCCCCATCGAGGATCTCCGGCCGGTTCGTCGCGGCCAGGACGATCACGCCCTCCGACCCGCTGAACCCGTCCATCTCGGTGAGGATCTGGTTCAGCGTCTGCTCGCGCTCGTCGTGGCCGGCGAGCTGCTGGCCGGAGCTGCGGGCGCGCCCGATCGCGTCGAGCTCGTCGATGAAGATGATCGCCGGCGCCTCCTTCTTGGCCTGAGCGAAGAGGTCGCGCACGCGGCTGGCGCCGACGCCGACGACCATCTCGACGAACTCGGAGGCGCTCAGCGAGAAGAACGGGACATCCGCCTCGCCGGCGACCGCGCGGGCGAGCAGCGTCTTGCCCGTGCCCGGGAGCCCGGACAGCAGCACGCCTCGCGGGATCGCCGCGCCGAGCCGGCGATACTTCTCGGGGCTCTTGAGGAAGTCGACGATCTCGACCAGCTCCTCCTCGGCCTCGTCGATCCCCGCCACGTCGCTGAACTTGGTGCGCTGCTCCTGCGGCGCATACCGGCGGGCCTTCGAGCGCCCGATCCCTCCGAGCCCGGCCGCGCGCCGGATGAGGAGGAAGAACAGGCCCACGAGCAGGATGGTCGGTCCGAAGCCGAAGACGATCGCCTGCCAGAGCGGGCGCGGCTCGCGCAGGGGGCGGGCGCTGAAGACGACGTCGCCGCGCATCAGCCGATCGAGCAGCTCGTCGCGATCGGCGAACGCCGGCCTGATCGTCCGGAAGCGCGAGGATGCAGGCGTCTCGGGGCCAGGCGCGTCGATCCGGCGCCTGAAGATGCCCTCGATCGTCTCGCCGCGGGCCGTGACGCTCCGCACGTCGCCGCGCTTTACCGCGTTCAGGAAGAAGCTGTAGGTCACCTCCGGGTGCGCCGGCTCGTCGTCGAGCTGGCTGCTGATCGCGAAGTTCAGCGCGAGCAGGGCGGCGAGCACGAGCCAGAACCTCCGCCCGCCCGGAGGGCGCCGCCAGAACGACGGGCGCGCTCCCTCGACTCGCCACGGAGCGCGCCCCGCCGAGGGACGCCGTGACGTCCGCGCGCTCTGCCCGGGGGGGTGCTCGGTCATGTCGTGCTCCCGACGATCAGCATCGTGGCGATCGTGCCGACGGCGAGGAAGGGTCCGAGAGGGATGGTCGCGCGGCGGGCGGCCGAGCCGTGGCGCAGGAGCAGGTAGACGGCCACCGGCGTCACGGCGACACCGGTGACGGCCAGCGCGGCGACCGCGTCGCTGCCGAGCGCCCCGCCGAGCAGTAGCCCGAGCTTGACATCGCCCAGCCCGATCGCCCGGCGGTCGAAGACGAGCGGCAGCGCGAGCGCCAGCGCGACGGCGACCGCGGCGACGGCGCACTCGACTCCGCGCTCGAAGAGCAGCGCTTGAGCCGCCAGCGTGGCCGCAGCGGCCGGGAGCACGATCCGGTTGGGCAGCCGCCGCTCGCGCAGGTCGATCACCGACAGCGCGACGAGGACGGCGGTGACGGCGCCGGCGAGGGCACCCTCGGGGGTCGCCCCGAAGCGGGCGAGCACGGCGAGCACGAGCACGACGGCCAGACCGGCGGGCACGAGCGCATGAGCGGCCCCGACGGCGGGCGCGGGAGCACCGGCCGTGGCCGGCGCGGCGGCGAGGCTGTGGTCAGGCATCTGCGCCCGCCGCCGGGACGAGCGTGAGCATGTCCCCGGCCCGCACTCCGCGCTCGGCGGCCTGGCCGGCCGCGAGCTCCAGGACCGCCCGCGCGCCGCGCGCGCCCGTGGCCCGCCACGGTCGCAGCGCGGAGACGGTCCGCACCACGCGCAGCTCGGCGTCGAGCAGGACGACGTCGATCGGCCTGCGCATGAAGCACGTGTGCACGGAGCCGGCGGGCCGCAGCAGGAGGCCGCTGCCCGCGGGCAGCTCGTCTCGGCCCAGCAGTCCGCGCAGGCGCGTGGCGAACGTGTCGGCCATGTCGCAGCGCTCGCACACGACCGGACCTTGGTCGTTCAGCACGCGTACCCGGCGTACGCGGGGGGACGGGCTGGGAGAGAGAAGAAGAGGCATGGTCGTGACTATCCCGGCGGCCACCGCGACTCGCGCCGACCGAAGGTTCAGGCCGCAACTGAACCAAGGGCCTGGGTCGTGACTGATCGTTCGGCCCGCGGCGCGGGCCCCCGGCGCCCGTACGGTTTTGCCAGCAACGACGAGATCGAACTTCCGCCCACTTCCGTGAAGGGGTCGAGACCGTCGGGGCATCAACGGTCAATCGCACGTCATGAACGACGTGCCGGTCCCACTCAGGGGGTTACATCATGTTCAACCGCATCCGCGCGTCGCTGTGGCTGCGCCTGCAGGACGTCCGCGATCGCGAGGAGGGCCAGGGGATGGTCGAGTACGCCCTGATCCTCGCGCTGGTCTCGGTCGCGGCCATCGTCGTGCTCGGCTTCCTCGGCGTCGACGTCGACGCCGCGCTGGACACCGTCGAGACCGGTATCGACGGCGTCGCCGGCGGCTGATCCGCCCAGCGGATCGCGACTGCGCTACGCGCACGTGCAACCGGCCCCGCTCGACGTCGCTGCGTCGAGCGGGGCCGTCGCGCGCCCATTTCGCGCCCGCTCCCGGCCTCCTCTCTCACCCGACTCCGCATGCCCCGCCCGCACCTGATCCGCGACGACGCCGGCTCGGCGCTCGTCGAGTTCGCGCTGGTCGTGCCGCTGCTGATGCTCCTGCTGTTCGGGATCACGGAGTTCGGCCGAGCGCTGAACTACTGGATCGACGAGACGCACCTGGCCAACGAGGCCGCCCGCTTCGCGGCCGTCAACCGCAATCCCGGCACTTCGCTGACGCTCCAGCAGTTCATCCAGAGCCAGGCGACGACGACCGAGCTGCGCAACGGCGAGGACACGAATCCATCCGGCGTGCCGACGGCCGGGCGCGCGAAGGTCTGCATCAACTTCCTCACGGCCGACCCAAAGGTCGGCGATCCGGTCGAGGCAAAGGTCACGGCGCAGTTCAACTGGCTCCCGCTGATCGGCAACGCGCTCGGCGGCGTCACCTCCACGACCATCACCGGCAAGGCCACGATGCGCCTCGAGGCGAAGCCGACCAACTATGCCGCGGGGTGCTCATGGTGAGGCCCGGACAGCTCCTCGGCGGCCTGGTCCGCCGGCAGGACGGCGGCGTTCTCGTGATGTTCGCCCTCTGGCTGCCGGTGCTGGTGCTCTTCGCGTCGTTCGTGATCGACGTCGGCAACTGGTTCGAGCATCGGCGCCACCTGCAGGTTCAGGCGGACGCCGCGGCCCTCGCCGCCGCCGGCGAGTTCCGCAACCCGTGCTCGGACACGCCGATCATCGCGCAGGCACAGCGCTACGGCGGGGTCGCGACGACGGGGGCGTTCAACGCCCAGATCGGCGGCACGCCGCGCGAGAAGGTGCACATGCTGGTCAACTCGCCGACGTGGTTCAACCAGCCCGGCAACGTGGACTCCACCGTCAACCCCGCGGGGCCGTGCGCCGCAGGAATGATCGACGTCAAGCTCACGGAGACCGACCTGCCCTGGTTCTTCGACGTCGCCAACGTGGTGCCGTTCATCAACGCGCACGCGCGCGTGGAGATCAAGAAGGCCGGCAAGCGCGACGGTGCCCTGCCGGTCGCCGTCCCCCAGGTCAATCCGAGGGCCGGGCGGGTGGAGCTGGTGGCCGAGGACACCGGCGCCGTGCTCGCCTCCGCGCCGCTGGCCCGCGTCGGCGTGCAGGACGGGCTGGCGATCTGGAACAACGCGGTGGCGCCGATGACCGTCGACATCGATCGCGCGCGGATCGGCGTGCGCGTGATCCTCAGCGGCAGCAGCTCGACGACATGCGGCGAGCCGCTGGTGGAGTGCTACGAGCCGCCCGCGGCGCAGCGCGGCGTCAACCTCATCCGCGGCTACTCCACCGAGGGGACGGTGGCCGCCGACGATCCCCCCAGGGCGCGCGACGTGGACCTGACCCCGGGCGGCTGCCCGGACGGCTACTTCGTAGCCGCCCCGGACACGTGCCGGATCGGCATCGACGCGGACGTCGACTTCGGCTCGGCGACGGACCCTGTCGCCGACCTCGGCGCGAACGTCACCGCGAAGGTGGTCGGGGACAAGACCTCCTACCCGCTGGCCTACGACACCGATGCCAGGCGCTGGCGCACGGGCGCGGACATCCCCGTCGCGGTGAACGCCGGCCAGATCGAGATCGAGCTCGAGTGGGAGAGGACCAAGGGCCAGGTCGGCACGGCGAACTGCACGCCCAAGGGCAACGACGCGGCGTGCAAGGGCAGCTTCGGCGTCGTGCACCGCACGCTCAGCGCGATCGACTCCGTATCGGGGCCGATCCGGGCGCTCAACGTCACGGAGGTCGACGCCGACGGCGCGCCGATCCAGCTCAACGCCAACTCGTTTCCGCGCTGCGACGCGGGCGACCCCGCCTGCCGGCGACGGCTCGTCGTCGACGTGCGCATCCTCGGCAACCTCCAGGACGCCCTGTCCCGGGACGAGCCGCCCGTCGCGATGCGGCTGGCGGGCAACGGCGACAACTCGAGCCGCACGCAGGCGCTGGACTGCGACCCGGCGGTCTCCCAGTTCAAGGACGAGATCGCGCGCGGATGCAGCCGGGGGTACGTGCGCAACGAGGGCGAGAGCTGCCCGGCGAGCGCGACCGCGCTGTGGAGCGGTCCCGAGCCCTGGAGGTGCGTCGCCATCGAGGCCGGCGCTCGCGTCAACGACGTGGCCGCCGGGCTGAACGAACGGATCCTCGGGAGCCCCCAGGCGACGACGTGCACGAACCCGAATCGCTGGGCGTCGTACTGGACGGCGGAGGGGCTGCTCAACGTCGATCCGGGCGACCCGCGGCTCGTGCAGGTCTTCCTCACGCCGTTCGGGGCGTTCGCGGGCAGCGGCGGCGGCACGGTCCCCGTCGTCGAGTTCGCCGACTTCTACGTCACCGGCTGGAAGGGGCAGGGCAGCGGCTTCGCCAACCCGTGCGCCGGCCAGGGCGACGACCCGGTGCCCGACGCGGGCTACGTCGTCGGGCACTTCCTGAAGTACGTCGACCGACTGAACGTCGGACAAGCAGATGACGAGGCCTGCGACCTGAACGGGTTCGGAAGCTGCGTCGCGGTGCTGACCCACTAGGAGGAATCGATAGACATGCCGCTCATCAGGAGATACGCGTCCGTCGGCTCGAGAGGAGGGCTGCTCTCGACCCGGCGCGGAACCGTCGCGGTCGCCGCCGGGGTGGCGCTGCTGGCCGCCGCCGTCCTGGTCACCTTCCTCAACCACTACCGAACCTCGATCGCGGGAGAGGGCGAGCCCGCCCGGGTGCTCGTGGCCAACGGCCTGATCGCGAAGGGCAGCTCGGCCCAGGTGCTCACCACCGAGAAGATGGTGCGCTTCGTGCACGTCCGCAAGAGCGAGCTCGCGGAGGGCGCGGTCACCGACCCGGCGAAGATCCGCGGCCAGGTGGCCGTCGGGGAGATCCTCGCCGGCCAGCAGCTCAACGCAAGCGACTTCACGCCCGCACGCGACCCCGTGGCGATCAAGCTCGGCGCCGCGGATCGGGCCATCGCCGTCCCCGTCGACGCCGTCCACGGGCTGGCCGGCCCGGTGCAGTCCGGCGATCACGTGGACGTCCTCGTGGGCTTCAACGGCGAGGGCTCGGGGACCGGGGCCGGCGGCGCAAGCGTGAACGTGCCGGTGGTCAAGAAGATCCTCGACGACATCCTCGTGCTGCGCGCCGGCGGCGCCGGCGAGCAGGGCAAGGGCAACGCGGTGCTGCGCGTGCCGGCGCGCCTGGCGTCACACGTCGCGTACGCCGCCGAGAACGGCGTCCTGTGGCTCACGCTGCGGCCCGCGGCGGGCGCCAGCGAGGCGCGCTCGGAGGTCGTGACGCTCGAGAAGGTGCTGGTCCGCGCCAAGCCGGTGCCGCTGAACCGAAAGGGAGGGAACCGATGAGCACCCAGACCGTCCGCGCCGTCGTCGCGCTGCACTCCGGCGCCGACCGTGCGCTGGTCCAGCAGTCGCTGCCGGTGGGCGGCCTCGAGGTCGTCGGCGCCCTCGACGTCTACGAGGGCAGCTGGAGCATGCTCGACGAGTCGCCGGCCGACGTCGTGCTCGTCGCCTGCGGCGACGAGCCGGAGGGGGTGCTGCCGTTCATCGAGGGCGCCGTGCGCGAGCGCCCCGGCCGGCCGGTCGTCGTCCTCGCGGCGGGCTCTCCGAACGGGTTCGTCCGCCGCGCGTTCGAGGCCGGGGCGGACGACATCGTCACGCTCGGCGGCGCCGGCACGCCGGCCGACGTGGCGTTCAGCCTGCAGAAGGCGGTCGCCCGCCGCCATAGCGGGATGGGGGCCGGCGGCCGTCCGCTCGGCTCGATGATCTGCGTCCTCGGCCCCAAGGGCGGGGTCGGCAAGACGCTGACGGCCTGCAACCTCGCCGTCGCGCTGGCCACCGCCGGCCAGCGCGTCTCGGTGGTCGACCTCGACGTGCATTTCGGAGACGTGGGGCTCGCGCTCGGCATCCAGCCCGAGCGCACGCTCTACGACCTGGCCAAGTCCGGTGGCGCGCTCGACCCGGAGAAGCTCGACGCCTATCTGACACGGCATCACACGGGCGCCCGCGTCCTCCTGGCCCCGACGCGGCCGGAAGAGGCCGCGGCCGTGAGCGCCGAGCTGCTGCGCGACGTCTATGGGGTGCTGCGGGGGATGAGCGACTTCGTGATCGTCGACACGCCGCCACGATTCACCTCCGAGACCCTCGCCGCGATCGACATGGCGACGGACGTCTGCCTCGTCGGCATGCTCGACGCGCTGGCGCTCAAGGCGACCAAGCTCGGTCTGGAGACGCTCGAGCGGATGGGCTTCGATCGCCAGCGCACGCGCCTGGTGCTCAACCGCGCCGACAGCCGGGTGGGGCTGGCGCCGGGCGACCTGGCCGCGATCGCCGGACGCAGTCCGGACGTGCTGATTCCCAGCCATCGCGAGATCGCGTGGTCGGTCAACGAGGGCGTGCCGATCACGCTCGCCCGGCCGCGCTCCGGGGCGGCCCGTGCCTTCAGGGCGCTGGCCGACGCCTACGCCGCCCCGCTCGCCGCGCCCGCCGCCGGCAAGCGGTCCCGCCGCGCCCGCAGGCTGTCGAGGAGCCGGTGATGGACCTGTTCGAGCGCCTGGGCGCGCCCGCCACGGTCGACGCGCCGCAGCAGCGAGACCCCTTCGCCGAGGTCAAGAACCGCGTTCACATGGCCGTCATCGGCGACCTCGGGCCGCGGCTGTTCGACAGCGACGTGGACGCGGCCGTCCTGCGCGAGCGCGTCACCGCCGACCTGCGCGGCCGCCTCGCGCGTGAGGCCGGGATCGCGGGCAGCGACCGCGAGCGCCTGGTCTCCGAGATCGCCGACGACATCCTCGGGCACGGCCCGCTCGAGCGCCTGCTGGCCGACGACACGGTCACCGAGATCATGGTCAACGGCCCCTACGACGTCTGGGTCGAGCGCAAGGGGCGCCTCCACGAGACGCCGGTGCGCTTCGTCGACGAGTCGCACCTGCGGCGCATCATCAACAAGATGGTGGCCCAGGTCGGCCGCCGCATCGACGAGTCCTCCCCGCTGTGCGACGCCCGCCTGCTCGACGGCTCGCGCGTCAACGCCGTGATCCCGCCGCTGTCGCTCACGGGGCCGCTCGTGACCATCCGCAAGTTCAGCAAGCGGCGGCTGGACCTCAACGACCTCGTGGGCATGGGGAGCCTCAGCCCCGAGAGCGTCGACTTCCTCCACCGGTGCGTCCGCGGCCAGCTCAACATCCTCATCTCGGGAGGCACGGGCTCCGGCAAGACCACCATGCTCAACGCGATGTCGACGACGATCCCCAACGGGGACAGGATCGTCACGATCGAGGACGCCGCCGAGCTGCGGCTCAACCAGCGGCACGTCCTCCGGCTGGAGGCCCGCCCCAAGAACATCGAGGGCGAGGGCGAGATACCGATCCGCGAGCTCGTGCGCAACTCGCTGCGCATGCGGCCGGACCGGATCATCGTCGGCGAGGTCCGCGGCGCCGAGGCCGTGGACATGCTGCAGGCGATGAACACCGGCCACGATGGGTCGCTGTGCACCGTCCACGCCAACTCACCGCGCGACGCGCTGTCGCGCATCGAGACCATGGTCCTGATGGCCGGGTTCGACCTGCCGGTGCGCGCCATCCGCCAGCAGGTGGCCTCGGCGCTCGACCTGATCGTGCACCTCGAGCGGCTGAATGACGGCTCGCGCCGGGTGACGGCGATCAGCGAGGTGCAGCGCATGGAGGCCGAGGTCATCACCATGCAGGACCTCTTCGCCTTCCGCGTCGACGATGTCACCGGCGATGGCACCGTCGTGGGCGGGCTGGTGCACACCGGGCTGCGCCCCACGTTCGTCCAGAAGCTCGAGAAGCGCGGGGTCGAGCTGCCTGCCTCGATGGCGACGAGCAACTCGGCACCGGGGCTTCAGCCGCTGGCTGCGGGGGCGTCGCGATGAGCCGGCGACTGGGCGTCGCGTTGGTCCTGGCCGGCGCGCTCGCCCTCGGCGCGACCGAGGCGAGCGCGGCGCCGGGCGCCCGCCTGGCGGCCGTCGGAGACCGGGAGGCGTTCCCGCAGCGCGCGTGGGTGCTCACGTTCCCCGAGGGCGTGAGGCCGGCGGCGACGAGCGTTGGCGTGCGCGAGAACGGCCAGCGGGTGAGGCGCCTTCGCGTCGTCCCCGGCGACGCCGCCGGCGAGCGCACGTTCGGGGTGATCCTGGTGATCGACGCGAGCAACAGCATGCGCGGTGCGGCGATCGAGGGCGCCATGGCGGCCGCGCGCTCCTTCGCCGCCCGCCGCGCCCCGCGGCAGCGGCTCGGCGTCGTGACGTTCAACGAGCGCGCCGAGACCCTGCTCGCGCCCACCACGGACGGGCGCGCGATCGACGCAGCGCTCGCCCGGCCACCCGCGCTGGGGCGCGGCACGTTCATCAACGACGGGGTGGCCCGCGCCGTGAGCCTGATCGACCGCAGCCGGATCGAGGCGGGCGCTGTCGTCGTGCTCTCCGACGGGGCCGACACCGGAAGCCGCACGACCGAGCCCCAGGTCGGGGCGCTCGCGCGCGGGCACGGGATCCGCGTCTTCGGCGTCGGCCTTCGCTCCGGGGCGTTCGACCCGGGCGCGCTGAGGAGACTCGCCGCCGCGACCGGCGGCACGGCGACCTTCACCCGCTCGCCGAAGGCGCTGCGCGCCGTGTTCGACGCGCTCGGCCAGCGCCTGGCCAAGCAGTTCCTGGTCCGCTACGACTCGCAGCAGCGCGGTGGTTCGCCCGTGCGGGTCGAGGCCTTCGCCCGCGGGAGCGCGCCACGGGCGGTCGCGCACTATCTCGCGCCGCTGCCCGGCCCTGTGCCAGCCGGGCGCGAGCGCCGCCGGGCCGACAGCTTCTGGCTGTCCGCCTCCGCCGTTCCGGCTGTGACGGCGCTGTGCGCGCTGCTGCTGGCGTTCGCCGCGGGGCTGCTGGTGCGCCGCCGGCCGGGCACGGCCCTGCGCGAGCGGCTGTCGTCGTTTGCCGCCGCACCCGCGCTCGACGAGCCGGTCGACCGTCCTTCGACGACCATCAGGCGGATGGCGTCCATCCTTGACCGCCGGCTGAGCGCGGGGGAGCGGTGGCAGCGGTTCGCCGAAGATGTCGACGTCGCGCGGATGAAGCGCTCAGCCGCCGAGATCGCGCTGATCACGGGCCTCGCGAGCCTGGCCTCCGCGGCGCTGCTGCTCGTGCTGGGGCTCGCCCAGCTGCTGCTCCTCCCGCTTGCGCTCGCCGGCGGCGTCCTCGTGGTGATTCGCTTCCGCGCCGGGCGCCAGCGGCGGGCTTTCGAGGAGCAGCTGCCCGACAACCTTCAGGTGCTCGGCTCCGCGCTGCGCGCCGGGCACAGCTTCACCGGGGCCCTGGGAACCGTGGTGGACGGTGCGCCGGAGCCGATCCGGCGGGAGCTGGCCCGGGCGCAGACCGACGAGCAGCTCGGCGTGCCGATCGACGAGGCGCTGCTGCGCGTCGGCCGGCGCATGCGAACCGAGGACGTGACCCAGGTGGCGGTCGTGGCGGCGCTTCAGCAGGAGGCCGGAGGCAACACGGCCGAGGTCCTCGACCGCGTCGTCGAGTCGCTCCGCGAACGCCACGCGCTGCGCCGCCTGGTCCGCAGCCTGACCGCCCAGGGGCGGATGTCCCAGATCGTCGTGACCGCGCTGCCGTTCGGTCTCGCCCTCGTCATCTCACTGCTCAACCCCGGTTACCTCGATCCGCTCCTGCAGACCGGCGTGGGCCGTGTCCTGATCGGCGGTGCGCTCGTGATGACGGCAATCGGCGCGATCGCCATCAAGCGGATCGTGGAGATCAAGATCTGAAATGGTCCTTGCACTCGTCATCGGCGTGATCCTCCTCGGCACCTCGGCGGGCCTCATGGCGCGAGCGGCCGCCGTCCCCCGCCTGCGCGCGCTGAAGCGACTCGAGGACGTCGCGAGCTATGGCCTGGAGCGCGGCGACGTGCCGGGAGGCTCGGAGCGGCGGCCGGGCGCCGGTTCACTCGTGAGCCGCGGCGCCGGGGCGCTCGGCGAGCTCGCCGCGCGCGGGACCTCGCGCATCGACCTCGACAAGATCCGCCGTCAGCTTCTGACCGCCGGCTACTACCGGGCGCAGCCCGAGGCGTTCGTGGGCTACCGGCTGAGCGGCGGCGCCGCCCTCGCGCTCCTGTGGGTCCTCAGCGCCGGCCCGACCGCGAACGGGATCCTCATGGCCGCGCTGCTGGCCGCAGCGGCGTGGTTCATGCCCGGCTACCTGCTGGCGCGCCGCGGCGCGCGTCGCGGCGAGGAGATCGAGGACGCGCTGCCCGATCTCGTCGACCTCCTCGTCGTGACCGTCGAGGCGGGCCTCAGCTTCAGCGCCTCGCTGCAGACGGCATCGCGGCGCATCGCCGGCCCCCTGGGCGACGAGCTGCGGCTGGCGCAGCAGGAGCAGCGCATGGGGCTGCCGGTCAGCCAGGCGCTGGAGAACATGCTCCACCGCTGCGACACGCCCGCGATGCGCTCGTTCGTCCGCTCCGTCACCCAGGGCGAGACGCTCGGGGTCTCGATCGGATCGATCATGCGCGGCCTCGCCATCGAGATGCGCCAGCGCCGCAAGGCCCGCGCCGAGGAGCGGGCCCACAAGGCGCCGGTGAAGATGCTCTTCCCGCTCATCTTCCTGATCTTTCCGGTGGTCTTCATCGTGATCCTCGGGCCCGCGGTGATCAACATCATGGAGTCGTTCAGCGCGCTGTGAGACGCTCGCTGCTCATCGTGCTGCTCGCGGCAGCGGTCATGCCGCTCACGGCCGCTGCGCTCACCAGCGTGTGGGCGGCGATCGCTGCTCATAGCGTGAGCGCGGCGGTCGAGGCGGCGGGCGACGTCGTCCGGGCCGCGGTCGCGCTCGGGCTGGCGATCGTCGCGCTGTCGCTGGGCGACGACCCGCCGGTGCGTCCTCTGGCGCTGGCCGACTGGCGCGCGCTGCTGCCGTGGCACGCGCTGTCCCACGGCGGCCGCGGCGCCGACCGGTCCGGCTGACGGTCAGGGCCGGCGCACGGTTCGCTCGGGTTCGAGGCGTCCTGCGCAACGGCCGCGCTGCTGCGCGGCCTAGCTCCTGGGGTCGGTCCGAAGACGCCACCAGCGTTGCGCCAACCCGAGTGCGAATCAGCACAACATGTGCTGGCTTTGCTCTTATCGGAAGCACGAGCCTGGGCGATATTTCCTGCGGGGTGGTCCGGGTGCACACCTGGGTTCGCAGAGCAAGGTCTTCGAGGGTGGTAAGGGACCCTTGGAGATAAGGGGTGGGGGTCTACGATGTCTCTTGAGGTGCTGCTGGTCGACAGCCATCGCCTGACGCTCGAGGGCGTCCGGCGCGCGCTGGAGGCCTCCGATGAGATCGAGGTCGTTGGTCAGGCGCTGACAGCGGCGGAGCTGCTTGCGACGCTCAAGCGCAAGGAGCCCGACGTCGTGCTGCTCGACTCCCAGCTACCGGACATGGACGGCATTGCCTGTCTCGGGCTGATCCGCCAGAACTATCCACGCGTCAAGGTCATCATGCTCTCCGGCGAGCGTGATTCCGGCAGGATCGACGTGGCGCTGCGAGCGGGGGCGACGGCCTTCATCCTCAAGACAGTGGACCCGCGCGATCTCGCCGCGGGGATCCGCCAAGCCGTTGCCGGGACCGTGTTCACGCTCGCCGCCCCGGAGCCGGAGGCCGCCCACGGCGCCGCGGAGTCGGGGCTGACGGATCGCGAGCGCAACGTGCTCGAGGCGATCGCTCGCGGGCTCTCGAACAAGGCGATCGGCAAGGAGTTCTGGGTGACCGAGCAGACGGTCAAGTTCCACCTGAACAACATCTACCGGAAGCTCGGGGTCCCGAACCGCACGGCCGCGGCGCGCTACGCCTACCAGCACGGGCTGGTCGACGGCACGGCCGTGAGCCTTCAGCCGCACGCGGCGTAGGACGCGCGCATCGCGCCGCGTCAGCGCGTGATCCAGGCCTCCGGGTCGCGGGCCAGCTCGGCGACGTGCGGGGGCAGCGTGCCGGCGGCGATGTCGGCCAGCGTGACGTGCTCGGCCACCGCGCGCAGGCTCGCGCGCACCGCAATCCACACCTGCGCCAGGGAGACGGCGGCGCCGCCGTACTCGATGTCCTCCGGTCGCTGGCCGCGCACGGAGGCCAGCGGGCCCTCGACGGCCCGGATCACGTCGGCCACGGTGATCTCGTCGGCGGGCCGGTTGAGCCAGTAGCCGCCGTCGGCGCCGCGCTGGCTGCGGACGAGCCCGGCATGGCGCAGGTCACCGAGGATGTTCTCGAGGAAGTTGAGCGGGATTCCCTGTGCGCGGGCGATCGTGTCGCCCTTCGTCGGTCGCTCGCCGTCGGTCGTGGCCGCGAGCTGCACCGCCGCCCGGACCGCGTAGTCGGCCTTCGCGGAGATGCGCATCGGCGCATTCTCCCCGGCCGCCGGGCGGCGCGTCGCGCGCCGGTCCGCGGTGCTCAGCCGGCGGCGTTCGGATCGCCCGTCGCCTTGTCGGGATCGCTGTCCTCGGCGGACGAGGTGCCGGGCGCGCCGTCGTCGTTCTGCGGGCGGTCATCCAGCGGCGCTCGGGTGTCGTCCGAGGGCGATTGACGACGCCATGCGGTATCAGTCGCCCTCGGACCGCTGGTGGGCGCGCGCGAAGAGGCAAACCCATGGCATGCGGCATGCGTGGATTGGCGTCGCTTGGTGAGGCTTTACCCCTCTCCTCGATGCGGGCCGGTCGCGCCCTGCGCGGGCAGGCCCTACACCAGGTTCGTCAACGCCGCGCCCGCCTGCACCGCCAGCTCGAACAGCGGCGAGGGGATGACGCCGAAGAACAGCGTGGCCGCGCCGAACAGGAGCGCGACGAGCCACGCCTCGGGCTGGGCGCGCGGGGCGTCGGCGTCGGCGGCGCCGCCGGCCAGCACGGGCTGACCGGTGGCCCCCGTGACGGCGACGGCGGGCTCGGGGGCCTGCATCCACATCGCCGCGATGACGCGCAGGTAGTAGGCCAGCGAGATCATCGAGCCGATCACGATCACGATGCCGAGCCAGGTGTAGCCGCCGGCCACCGCGGCATCGATCAGGTAGAACTTCCCGATGAACCCGGCCGTGGCCGGGATCCCGGCCAGGCCGAGCATCGCCATCGTCATCACGGCGGCCAGCAGCGGCTGCTCGACGCCCAGGCCGGTCACCGAGCGGATGTCGTCGCCCAGGTGCGTGGAGCGCTCGCGGATGACGATCACGGCGAACGCGGCGAGGTTCATGAACATGTAGACGGCCAGGTAGAACACCGTCGCCCGCACCCCGAGGCTCGTGCCGACCACGACCCCGGCCAGCATGTAGCCGGCCTGGGCCACCGAGGACCACGCCATCAGGCGCTTGAGCGAGGACTGCCCGAGCGCGCCGACGTTGCCGACGACGATCGTGATCGTGGCGAGCGCGGCCAGCGCCGGCCCCCAGTCGACCTGCGCGTCGATCAGCGCCACGTCGAAGAAGCGCAGGAACACGCCGAACGCGGCCGCCTTCGTGGCCACGGCCATGAACGCGGTGACCGGCGTCGGCGCGCCCTCGTAGACGTCCGGCGTCCACTGGTGGAACGGTGCGACGGAGGCCTTGAAGCCCATCCCCGCGAGCGTGAGCGCGATGCCGGTGAGCAGCAGCGGGTCGCTGACCACGTCGCCGACCCGCTCGCCGATCGTCACGTAGTCGGTCGAGCCGGTGGCGCCGTAGATGAAGGCCAGCCCGTAGAGCAGCGTGGCCGACCCGACCGAGCCGATGATCAGGTACTTCAGGCCCGACTCGAGCGAGGTCGCGCGCTGCATCTCGGTCGCGCACAGCACGTACAGCGGGATCGACAGGAGCTCGAGCCCCAGGAACAGCGTCACGAGGTTCTGCGCGGCCACGAGCACGAACATGCCCCCCGCCGACGTCAGCAGCAGCGCGTGGAACTCACCGTGGCCGGCCTCGCGGGCCGCCACGCTGCGCCAGGCCAGCAGCACCGACGCCGCGCCGCCGGCGCAGAACACGAACGTCAGCAGCACGGTCAGCTCGTCCATGCGCATCGAGCCCTCGATGAGGTCGACGCGCTCGCCGAGCTGCCAGACGCCCAGGCCGATCGCGGCGCCGAAGCAGGCCACCGTGAGCAGCGGGACGAGCACCTCGCGCACGACGCGCGGGCGCAGCAGGCCGAGCATCAGCACGATCGTCGCGCCGCCCAGCAGGGCGAGCAGCGGCGACAGGCCGGCCCAGTCGATGGTCGGGGCCTTCACGGGCCCACCTTCGCCTGGGCGGGCTGGCCGGCCGCCTCCTGCGCGGCGGCGACCGCCGCCGTCACCGCTCGCTCGCCCTTGCTGAGCGCGATCTGCGGATACAGCGCCAGGGCGAGGATGAGGAGCACGAGCGGCACGAGCACGACGCCGTCGGCCACCGTCATCTCGCGCGACTCGGCCTGTGGCCCGAGGCGGTTGTGCATCGCGCGGATGAACATGCGCAGCGCGTACACGCTGGCCATGACCACGCCCGCGAACGCGACGATGGCGATGACGACCTTGTCCTGGAACACGCCGAGCAGGATGTAGAACTCGCCGACGAAGTTCGACGACCCCGGCATGGCCAGCACCGCGAACGTGACGATCAGGAACATCGTCGTCAGGACCGGGGCCCGGAAGGCCAGCCCGCCCATCGAGCGCAGGTCCTCCGAGCCGCCCGCGCGCGCGGCGAGCAGCCAGACGATGAAGAACGCGGGCGCGACCACCAGGCCGTGGTTGACGGCCTGCAGCACGGCGCCCTGCGCGCCCTGCGCGTTGAGAGCGAACACGCCGAGCGTGATGAAGCCGAGCTGAGCCACCGACGAGTAGCCGAGCACGAGGCGCGTCTCGGTGGTCGTGAAGGCCATCGCCGAGCCGTAGAGGATCGAGGCCAGCGCGATGACCAGCATGAGGTCCTGGAACTGCGCGGCGGCGTCGGGGTACAGCGGCAGCACGACGCGCAGGAAGCCGTAGGCGGCGACCTTCGACAGCACCCCGGAGAACACCGCGAGCACCGGCATGGGCATCGCGCGATAGCCGTCGGGCATCCAGCCGTGCAGCGGGAAGGCCGGCATCTTGACCAGGAAGGCGGCGGCGAAGCACAGGAAGATCCAGTCCTGCGAGCCCTCGCCGAGCCGCTGCTGGGCCAGGTCGCTGAGCACGAACGTGATGCCCTCGGCGGGCGCCAGCACGCCGGTGGCGATCGCCGCGGTGAGCATCAGCAGCGAGCCGACCAGCGTGTAGATGAACAGCTTGATGATCGCCTGGACCCGGTTCGGGCCGCCCCACGCGCCGGTCAGGAACAGGAACGGGACGAGCATCACGTCGAAGAAGACGACGAACAGCGCCAGGTCCTGGGCCATCAGCGCGCCGAGCACGCCGCTCTCGGCCAGGCCGAGCCAGAAGTAGAACAGCCCCGGGCGGTCCCACTCGCTCATCGACGCCCACAGCGTGCTGGCCAGGAAGAGCACCGCGGTGAGCACGATCAGGAACAGGTTCAGGCCGTCGACGCCGAGCTTGTAGTGGATGCCCAGCTCGGCGATCCAGACCTCGTCGGTGACGAACTGCAGTCCTCCGGCGCCGGCGTCGAAGTCGATCAGCAGCGCGATGGCCAGCACGAGCGTGCCGGTCGTGCCGGCCACGAGCGCGACGCGGCTGACCGCGGCGGGCAGGAACAGGCCGATCACACCGGTGGCCAGCGGGAGCCAGAGCAGGATCGAGAGGCTCATGCGGCTCTGGATCAGGAAGTAGAGGCCGACGCCGACCACGCCGAGCAGCAGCAGCGCGGCGTAGGCGCGCAGGAAGCCGGTCTGGGCGCCGCGCACGGCGGCCGAGCCGGCGCGCACGAGCCCGGTCGTCGCGCCCATCAGCGTCCCGGTCACGAACACGCGCTCGAACGTCTGCTGGCCCCAGCGCCCGAACCAGCCGGCCGGGCGGACGATCAGCCGGTCGATCAGCTCGTCGAAGTACCACTTGTTGACGAACAGGCGGTGCAGGCCGGCGAAGCGCGCCTGCCACGCGGCGCTCGTCCCCGGGCGGCTGGACCCACACCACGTAGGCCACGTAGATCCCCGCCACGCCGAGCGCGGCGCCCAGCACGAGGCCGAAGGCGAGCAGCGCGTTGTTCGTGTCGTGCTCGATGGCCGACTCGGCGAACGTCGGCTCGAGGAAGGCGTCCAGCCAGGTCGTCACCTTCGGGATGGCCACGACCCCGCCGATGACCGACAGGACGGCGAGCGCGCCCATCGCCGCCTTCATCGGCGGCGAGTCCTCGGCGATGTGGTGCTCGGGGCCGGGGAAGCCGACGTCGGTGTCCTCGACCTCCTCCGGGCCGATGGCCGGGTTGTAGGGGTGCTCGGGGTGATGCAGGTGGCCGCGCTCGAGCTCGAGCGCCTCGGGCACCGGCTCGCCCCAGAAGGCGCGGAAGATCATCCGCCACGTGTAGACCGCGGTCAGGAACGCGCCGACGTAGCCGGCCACGTACAGCGACCACTTCCAGCCGCCCTCCTCGCCGATGACGAGCAGGATCTCGTCCTTGGAGAAGAAGCCCGAGAAGGGCGGGATGCCCGACAGCGCCAGGCCGCCGATGACGAAGCAGCCGTAGGTGAAGGGCATCGCGCGGCGGAAGCCGCCCATCCGGTCCAGCGACTGCTCGCCGCCCATCGCGCCGATCACCGAGCCCGCGGCCATGAAGAGCAGCGCCTTGAAGAACGCGTGCGTCATCAGGTGGAACAGCCCGGCGACGTAGGCGCCGGCGCTGACCGCCATGACCATGTAGCCGATCTGCGACATCGTCGAGTAGGCGATGACGCGCTTGAGGTCGGTGACGACGAGGCCGATCGTGCCCGCCACGAGCAGCGTGACGGCGCCGATGATCGCGCCGACCGCGGCGGCCGTCGGGGCGAGCTCGAACAGCGGGTGCATGCGGGCGATCAGGTAGACGCCGGCCGTCACCATCGTGGCCGCGTGGATCAGCGCGGAGACCGGCGTCGGGCCCTCCATGGCGTCGGGCAGCCATGTGTGCAGCGGGATCTGCGCGCTCTTGGCGAACGCGCCCACGAGCAGCAGGACCAGGCCGGCCACGAGGTCGCCCTCGTTGCGGCTGAACTCCTCGCCGGCGGCCTCGAAGGTGCCCAGGAAGTCCAGCGTGCCGGTGTGCTTGAAGATGAAGTACGTCCCGAGCACGAGCCCGACGTCGCCGAGCACGTTGATGACGAACGCCTTGATGCCGGCCTCGGTGGCCGTCGTGCGCCGGTACCAGAACGAGATCAGCAGGTACGACGCCGCACCGACGAACGCCCAGCCGATGATCAGGATCAGGAAGTTGCCGGCCAGGACGAGCACCAGCATCGAGAACACGAAGAAGTTCAGGTAGGCGAAGAAGCGCGCGTAGCCGCGGTCCGAGGCCAGGTAGGCGACCGAGTAGAGGTGGATCAGCGTCGACACGCCGCTGACCACGAGCGCCATGAACACGCTGAGCGGGTCGATGAGGATCGACAGCGTGCCGTCGACGCCGACCGAGTTCGCGTAGTCCCACGCCGTGAAGACGACCTGGCGCTCCTCCTCGCCGCGGTCCTGGAGGGCGAAGAACGTCACCACGGAGGCCACGAACGCGGCGGCGATGGCCAGCGTGCCGATCGCGCCCACGACGCGCGCCGGCCAGGCGCGGAAGCCGAGGCCGAGGACGACGGCAGCCCAGCAGCGGCAGCAGCAGGATGAGCCAGGCGGAGGTCTGCATCAGCTCACCCGGAGAGCTCGCGCAGCTCGTCGACGTCGATCGGCAGGCGGCGGCGGTAGATGGCCACGACCAGGCCCAGGCCGATGCAGACCTCGCAGGCGGCGACGACCATCACGATGATGGCGAAGATCTGGCCGTCGACGTTGCCGTGCATGCGCGAGAACGCGATCAGCGCGATGTTGGCCGCGTTGAGCATCAGCTCGAGGCACAGCAGGACGACGAGCGGGTTGCGCCGCGTGAGCACGCCGGCCGCGCCGATGCAGAAGACGAGGGCGGAGACGACGAGGTACCAGGCGAGGCTCACGGACGGCCCTCCGTGGGCGGCCCGGCGCCGGGCGCCGCGCCCGCGGTCGGGCTGAGCTCGCGCTGCGGCGTGCCCGTGCGGCCCTCGACGGCCTCGGCCATCGTGCCCACGCCCGGGCGGGCGCAGGAAGGCCATCGCGCTCACGCGCTGCTCCTCCTCGTGCATGCCGCCGCGGCGGCGGGCGAGCACGACCCCGCCCACGGCGGCGATGAGCAGGATGAACGAGGCGATCTCGAAGGCGACGAGGAACTTCGTCAGCAGCGCTTCGCCGATCTGCTCCGGCGAGCCGAAGAGCGCGCCGACCACGGGGCCGTCGGAGTCGATCGCCGCCACGCCCGAGCCGAGCAGGGCGATCGACCAGCTCGACGAACAGCGCCAGCGCGAAGGCGACGGCCAGCCCGCGCTGGCCGCCGCCCATCGGCGTCTGCAGGTGGGCGGGCTCGGCCGCGCCGACGTAGGCGACGACGAACACGTAGAGCACCATCACCGCGCCCGCGTAGACGACGACCTGCGCGGCGGCGACGAACTGCGCCTGCAGCAGCAGGAACAGCGCGGCCAGCGACAGCAGGTGGAAGACCAGCGCGAGCACGCTGTAGAAGGGGTTCTGCAGGGTGACGACCCCGACCGCGCCGGCGATCGCCCCGATGGCCGCGATGAAGAAGAGGACCTCAGCCATTGCGGCGCCGGAGGCTACTCGCCCTCTGCGCGCAGCGGCGTGCGCTCGAAGGGCTCGGCCAGCAGCATCTCCTTGGTGAAGATGAGGTCCGGCCGGTGGTAGTCGGACATCTCGTAGTCCTGGCCCATGGTGATCGCGTCGAACGGGCACGCGACCTCGCAGTAGCCGCAGAAGATGCAGCGCGAGAGGTTGATCTCGTAGACCGCGGCGTAGCGCTCGCCGGCGCTGATGCGGTGCTCGGGCGTGTTCTCGGCCGCGACCACGCGGATGCAGTCGGCCGGGCACGCGGCGGCGCACAGCGAGCAGCCGACGCACTTCTCCAGGCCCGTGTCCTCGAAGCGGTGCAGGCGGTGGCGGCCGCGGAAGCGCGGGTAGACCGGCACCTTCTCCTCGGGGTACTGGATCGTCGTCGGGCCCTCGACGACGCGCATGAACGTCGTCTTCAGGCCGCGCAGGGTCTCGCCGAACGCGCGGTAGGCGCCGCCCGCGCCGCCGGGCTGCGGGGCGCGCTGGACGACGATGGCGTCGTCACCGGGATGCCAGGGCATGTGGGTCTCGGTTCTCTGGGGGACGGCTAGTCGAAGACCACGACGGCGACCGCCGTGGCCAGGGTGTTCAGGGTGGCCAGCGGCAGGAAGACCTTCCAGCCGAGGCTCATGAGCTGGTCGTAGCGCGGGCGCGGGAGCGTGGCGCGGACCCAGAAGAAGAAGAACACGACGGCGAACGCCTTGGCGAGCACGACGAACGGGTCGACCCAGGTCGGCGGGTCGATGCCGAAGGGCAGCAGCCAGCCGCCGAGGTAGACCGTCGTCACGACGAGCGAGATGACGAGCAGGTTGAGGTACTCGGCGAACAGGAACGCGACCATGCGCGTGCCGCCGTACTCGGTCATGTAGCCCTGCACGAGCTCGGCGTCGGCCTCGACGAGGTCGAACGGCGGGCGGTTGGTCTCGGCGAAGCCGGCGGCCAGGAAGATGATGAAGCCGACGAACTGCGGGATGACGTACCACATGCCCTGCTGGGCGTTGACGATGTCCACGAACGACAGCGACTGCGCGGTGATGAGCACGCCGACGAGCGCCAGGCCCTGGGCCGCCTCGTAGGAGATGAGCTGCGCGGCGGCGCGCATCGCGCCCAGGAACGAGTACTTCGAGCCCGAGGCCCAGCCGCCGAGCATGATCCCGTAGAAGGCGACGGCGCCGAAGGCGAACAGGTACAGCGGCCCGATCGACACGTCGAGGCCGTACAGCCCGACCTGCGTGCCGAAGATGTCGACGGTGTCGCCGAACGGGCACGATCGCGAACGCCGCGACGGCGGTCAGGATCGAGATGACCGGCGCCGCGGCGAACAGCCAGGCGACCGCCGTGCGCGGGCGGAACTGCTCCTTGGTCGGCGAACTTCACGATCTCGGCCAGCGGCTGCAGGATGCCGAACGGGCCGACGCGGTTGGGGCCGTAGCGGTTCTGGAAGCGGCCGAGGATCTTGCGCTCGGCCACGATCATGACCGGCAGGATCTGCAGGCCGACGGCGAAGATCACGATCGCCTTGATGATCTGGATCCACCAGGGCTCGCGCGTAGCCGACCTCGGCCAGCGGCGGCAGCGTGACGCTCATGCCTTGCGCACCTCGACGAGCGGGCCCTCGAGCGCCGAGGCCGACACCCCGGGCAGCGCCGTCTCCAGGAACACGCTGCCCTCGGGCACCGCGTCGCGCAGGCTGACGGTGGCCGACACGCTCGTCGCCGTTGGAGCCGACGACCACGCGCTCGCCCTCGAAGACGCCGAGGCGCTGCGCGTCGGCCGGCGAGACCTCCACGCGCTGGCGCGGGTGCAGGAACTTCAGCGCGGGCGAGACCTCGACCTCGAGCGCGGCCCACACCGAGCGGTAGGTGCCCAGCCGGAAGCGCCCGTCGTCGGTCGTGGCCACCGACGGCGGCGGCTCCAGCGAGAACGGCCCGAGCTCGGCGGCGGGGAAGCTCGCGGCCTCCGGGCGCTCGTGCCAGCGCACGCCGCGGCCGCCGATCTCGTCGAGCGTCAGGCCGGCGTAGAACGGGACGGCGTCGACGAGCTGCTGGGTGACCATCGCCCCGGTGAGCGCGCCCGTGTCGATCCCCAGGCGGCGCGACAGCTCGGCCAGCACCGACCACTCCGGCGCGCGTCTCGCCCTGGTGGCCGATCGCCGGGCGCAGGCGCTGCAGGCGCCCGTCGGGGTGCGTGAGCGTGCCCTCCTTCTCGGCGTAGGACTCGGCCGGGAAGACGACGGTGGCGTGCTCGCGGATGCCCTCGGTCAGGAAGCGCGGCGTGGGCGACGACGGTGGTCGCGGCGTCCAGCGCGCGCGCCCAGGTCTCGCGCCCGGGCAGGTCGCGCAGCGGGTCGACGTGCAGCAGGTACAGCGCGCCGAGCTCGCCGGCGGCGGCGCGCCGCGGCGATCTGCGCGCTGTCGCGGCCCGTCGCGGACCGGCTCGCGCGTAGCCCGGGCCGGAGCCGGGCAGCACGCCGACCTCGGCCAGGCCGCGGCCGTTCGTCCCGGCCGGCACGCACAGCAGGCCCGCGCCGGCGCGCCCGCCGGTGAGCCCCAGGCGCCCGGCGACGTTGAGCAGCGCGCGCGCGGCGTGCTCGCCGCGTGGCCCGGACACGAGCCGCTCGCCGTAGAGGATGACGACGTCCTCGCCGGCCGCGGTGATCGCCTCGGCCAGCGCGGTGCACGGCGCCGCCCTCGGCGCCGGCGTCGCGCGGCCAGGCGCGCGACGTCGGCGCTCGAGCCCTGGCCGGCCCCGACGCCGAGCGCCGCGTCCAGCGCGACGAGCAGCGCCTCGCCGGCGCCGGGGGCGAAGCGCGTGCGCACGGCGGCGCCGGCGTCCAGCGACGACGGGCGGCTCGAGGCGACGGCGAGCTTGACGCCGTGCCGGCGGATGCCCTTGCGGATGCGCAGGTCGAGGATCGGCGCGTCGTCGACGGGCTCGCAGTCGAGCATCAGCACGGCGTGGGCGAACTCGAGGTCGGCCACCGTGGCCTGCAGGCGCGGCGTGCCCAGCGCGTGGTGCAGCTCGCGCGGCAGCGACCCGCCCGGGCGCGAGTCGAGGTCGTTGGACTCGCAGCGCCTCGCGCACGAGCCGCTGCAGCAGGAAGCCCTCCTCGTTGGTCGTCTCGCCGCCGGCGATCGCGCCGACGCGGCCGCGCGCCCGGCCGAGCCCGGCGGCCGCCTCGCTCAGCGCGCGCTCCCACGACACGGGCCGCAGCTCGCCGCCGTCGCGCACCATCGGCTGGGTGATGCGCTCGTCGACGTGCACCGCCTGGTAGGCGAAGCGGCCCTTGTCGCACAGCCAGCCGTCGTCGACCTCGGGGTTGTCGCGGCCGAGGACGCGCAGCACGCGCTCGTCGCGCACGGTGAACTGCACGTTGCACTGCGACGGGCACATCGTGCACACCGAGCCCGAGCCCTCGATGTCCCACGGGCGCGCGCGGAAGCGGTAGGGCTGGGAGGTCAGCGCGCCCACCGGGCACAGCTCGACGATGTTGCCGCTGAACGGGGCGACGTAGGGATGGCCGTCGAACGTGGCCACGTAGGAGTGCGCGCCGCGCTCCTGGAGGATCGAGCTGGTAGTCCTCGCTGATCTCCTGGCTGAAGCGCACGCAGCGGTAGCAGAGGATGCAGCGCTCGCGGTCGATGGCGATCAGCGGCGACAGCGCCAGCGGCTTGGCGAAGTGGCGCTTGGGCTCGATGAAGCGCGAGCGGCCGCCGCCCCAGCCGAAGGAGATGTCCTGCAGCGGGCACTCGCCGCCCTTGTCGCACACCGGGCAGTCGAGCGGGTGGTTGATGAGCAGGAACTCGACCACCGCCTCCTGGGCGACGCGCACGCGCTCGGTCTGGGTGTGGACGACCATGCCGTCCTTGACCGGCGTCGAGCAGCCGGTCTGCAGCTTGGGGATGCCCTCGATCTCGACCAGGCACATGCGGCAGGCGCCGACCGGCGCGCCGAGCTTGGGCTCGTAGCAGAAGACGGGGATCTCGACGTCGCCGTACTTGGCCCCGTCGACGAGCATGATGTTCTCCGGCGCCGAGACCTCGCGGCCGTCGATCGAGAACGTCACCATCCGCTGCCGCGGACGTGGCATCAGGCGGCGGCTCCCTGGATCAGCGCCTCGGGCGGCGCCTCCTCGGTCGTGGCCAGCGTCGTTGCGCTCGCGCGCCGCCTCGATGTAGGCCTCGAACTCGTCGCGGAACTTGACGATCATCGAGCCGATCGGCATGGCCATCGCGTCGCCGAGCACGCACAGGCAGTTGCCGATGATGTTCGTGCAGACCCCGGCCATGATGTCGAGGTCCATCGGGGTGGCCTCGCCGTGCTCGATGCGCTCGAGCATCTTGACCGTCCAGTTCGTGCCCTCGCGGCACGGCGTGCACTTGCCGCACGACTCGTGGCGGTAGAACTTCGCCGTCTTCATGGCCACGTCGACGACCGAGTTGGAGTCGTCGACGACGATGATCGCGCCCGAGCCGAGCATCGAGCCGGCCTTGGCCATCGAGTCGAAGTCGTAGGGCAGGTCGAGGTCGTCCTTGGTCAGGACGGGCGAGCTCGAGCCGCCGGGGAACCACAGCTTGACCTCGCGGCCCTCGGGCGGCCCGCCGGCCAGCCCGTAGATGAGCTCGCGCGACGAGATCCCCAGCGGGACCTCGAAGTTGCCCGGGTTGGTGACGTTGCCCGATACGGAGACGAGCTTCGTGCCCGTCGAGTTGGCCACGCCGATCTTGGCGTACTCGTCGCCGCCCATCCGGATGATGTGGGGCACGGTGGCCAGCGTCTCGACGTTGTTGATCAGGGTCGGGCCCTGGTACAGGCCCTGGTTGGCCGGGAACGGCGGCTTCAGGCGCGGGTTGCCGCGCTTGCCCTCCAGCGAGTCCAGCAGCGCGGTCTCCTCGCCGCAGATGTAGGCGCCGGCGCCGCGGTGGACCCACAGCGTCGAGCGAGTGGTCCGAGCCGAGGATGCGGTCGCCCAGGTAGCCCTCGGCGACGGCCTCGGCCACGGCCGCCTCGAGCCGGTCGGCCTGCAGCTCGTACTCGCCGCGGATGTAGATGAAGGCGCGCGTGGCGCCGATCGCGTAGGCGGCGATGACCATGCCCTCGACGAGCATGTGCGGGCTCTTCTGCATGAGCTCGCGGTCCTTGAAGGTGCCCGGCTCGGACTCGTCCGCGTTGCAGACGAGGTACTTGTCCATGTTGCCCTTGGGCAGGAACGATGCCTTCTTTCCCATCGCGAAGCCGGCGCCGCCACGGCCGCGGATCGCCGACGCGTCGATCTCGTGGAGCACCGCCTCGCTGCGACATCCCGAGCGCGGTGCGCATCGCGGCGTAGCCGCCGCGGCGCTCGTAGACCTCGCGCGTGTGCAGGTCGGGCTCGTCGATGTTGTCGAACAGCAGGACGTCGGTCATCGCGGGGCCACCTTGGGGTCGACGCACTTGCGGCGCGAGAGCTGCTTGGCGGGCAGCGGCTCCTCGCCGTCGCGGATCTGCTGGACGACGGCCGGGACCTCGTCGAGGGCGATCGGGCCCACGTAGTGGCCGTCGATGGAGGCCATCGGCGCGATGTCGCACGCGCCCAGGCACTCGAACGAGCGCAGGTTGAACTCGGCGTCGCCGCCGACCTCGGCCAGGAAGGCGTCGTAGAGCTCGTCGGCGCCGCACAGCGAGCACGAGATGTTCGTGCACACGTAGACCTGGTGACGGCCGACCGGGTGCGTGAAGAGCATGTCGTAGAAGGTCGCCACCGCGATCAGGTAGCCGGGCGTCAGGCGCATCACGCACGCCGCCTGTTCGACCCCCTCGGGCGAGCACCAGCCGTAGTCGGCCTGCACCTCGTGCAGCGCCGGGATCGCGGCCGAGCGGCGATCGGGGTACTTCGACATGTGGAACTCGATGCGCGCGCGCAGGTCCTCGGGCACCGGCGTGACGGCCGGGTCGGGGACGACCGACGGGTCCTTGGTCAGGTCGGCCGCGTCGTCCCAGCCCGGGACGCGGGAGCCGTGCCCGAAGCGCGGCACCCCTGTGGGGTCGATCGCCATCAGCGAACCACTACCGGTCGATGCCTCCGAGGATCGGGTCGAGCATGGCCAGCGTGGCGATCAGGTCGGCGATGTAGGAGTCCTTGACCATCGGCGCCGTGGCCTGGAGGTTCACGAAGCTCGGGTCGCGCATGTGCACGCGCGCGGGCTTGCTCGAGCCGTCGGAGCGCACGAAGCAGGCCAGCTCCCCGCGCGTGCTCTCGATCGGGTAGTAGACCTCGCCCGGCGGTACCCGGAAGCCCTCGGTGACGAGCTTGAAGTGGTGGATGAGCGCCTCCATCGAGGTGGCCAGCTCGTGGCGCGGGGGCAGCGCGACCTTGCGGTCCTCGGTGATGTACGGCCCCTCGGGCAGGCCGTCGAGCGCCTGCTGGACGATCCCGACGGACTCCTTCATCTCGGCCAGGCGTACGGCGTAGCGGTCGTAGTTGTCGCCCTGGGTGCCCACCGGGATGCGGAACTCGAAGTCCTCGTAGGACGAGTAGGGCATCGCCTTGCGCAGGTCCCACGGGTTGCCGGCCGCGCGCAGCAGCGGGCCGGTCACGCCGAGGGCGAGCAGCGTCTCCTCGTCCAGCGGGCACGTGCCGCGCAGGCGGCGCAGCACGATCTCGTTGCGGTTGAGCAGGTCGCCGTACTGGTCGACCCGGTTGGGCATGTCGGCCAGGAACCTGCGCAGGCTGGCCTCGAAGCCGTCCGGGATGTCCTCGAAGACGCCGCCGACCTGGATGTAGCGCGTGTGCATGCGCTGGCCGGAGGACATCTCGAACAGGTCGAGGATCTTCTCGCGCTCGCGGAAGCAGTACCAGAACATCGAGATCGCGCCGAGGTCCAGCGCGCTGGTGCCCAGCCACACGAGGTGGCTCATGATCCGGTTGAGCTCGAGGTGGATCACGCGCAGGTACTGCGCGCGCTTGGGCACCTCGACCTGCAGCAGCGTCTCGACGGCGCCGCAGTAGGCCATCGCGTTGAAGTAGTAGGCCAGGTAGTCCATCCGCTCGATGACGGGGATGACCTTCCAGTAGCTCTTGTCCTCGGCCGTCTTCTCGATGCCCGTGTGGAGGTAGCCGATGATCGGCTTGAGGTCGCGCACGACCTCGCCCTCGAGCGTCACGAGCAGGCGCAGCACGCCGTGGGTGGCCGGGTGGTGCGGCCCGAAGTTGATCGTCAGCAGCTCCTGCTCGCCGTCGTCGACGGGCTGCAGCTGGGCCGAGAGGTCGATGCTCTCCTCGCGGCGGCGGTAGTCGGAGACCTCGGTGCTCACTGGGTGTAGTCCTTCCCCTGCGCGCCGTCCTTGGTGAACAGCACGGGCTCGCCGCCGATCGGGAAGTCGCGGCGCTGCGGGTGGCCCTCGTAGTCCTCGGGCATGAGGATCCGGCGCAGGTCGGGGTGGCCCTCGAAGACGACGCCGAACATGTCGTAGACCTCGCGCTCCTGGTGGTCGGCCGTCGGCCAGTCGGGCGTGACCGACTCCACGCGGGGGGCGTCGAGCCCGACGCGCAGCTTGACCGTGATGCGGTCCAGCGCGGTCATGTCCAGCAGCTCGTACTGGACGCCGAGGCGCGGCTCCTCGGGGTAGTAGTCCAGGCCGTGCACGCTGCACAGGAAGCCGAAGCCCTTGGCGCGCAGGAACCGAAGCGTGGCGCGGATCGCCGGCGGCTCGATGTGCAGCGCGGCCTTGTCGCGGAAGAACTCGGTGTCCCTGACGCTGTCCGGCTCCTCCTCCCGCAGCTCCTGGGCCAACAGCTCGAGGCCCGTCGCGTCAGGCACCTGGCGTCGCTCCGGGCTTGAGCACGTTGATCGCGGTCTCGTGGCCGTCGTAGCCGTCGTGGCCCGGCACCAGCTCCTCGGTGCCGACCGCGTTGTAGCGCTCGCGCCAGCCCAGCGCGGGGTCCTTGTGGATCATCGCTCGCAGCCGCAGGATGCCGTGTATGAGCGCCTCGGGCCGCGGCGGGCAGCCGGGGACGTGCACGTCGACGGGCATGAACTTGTCGGCGGGCACGATCGCGTAGTTGTTGAACACACCCATCGAGCTCGAGCAGGCGCCCATGGCGATCGCCCACTTGGGGTCGAGCATCTGGTCGTAGACGCGGCGTATGACGGGGGCCATCTTGATGCTCACGCGCCCGGACAGGATGATCATGTCGGCCTGGCGCGGCGACGCGCGGAAGGCCTCGAAGCCGAAGCGCGCGATGTCCGCGCGCGAGCCGACCATCGACATCATCTCGATGGCGCAGCAGGCCAGCCCGAACGTCGCCGGGAACAGCGAGTTGCCGCGCGCCCACGAGACGGCCTTGTCGAGCGTCGTGGTGATGAGCCGCTCCTGCACGTACTGCTCGAGGTCCTCGCCCTCGAGGTCGCCGCGCAGCATGTCGCGCGCCTTGAGCTGGCGCACGCGGAAGTCGTCGCCCGCCTTCTCCCGCCTGACTATCTCCATTCGAGTGCTCCTCTGCGCCACACGTAGATCAGGGCCGCCAGGAGCAGTACGACGAAGACGGAGATCTCGATGAGCGCGAACGTCCCGAACTCGCGCAGCTGGATGGCCACCGGGTAGAGGAAGACGATCTCGATGTCGAACAGGATGAACAGCATCGCGATCAGGTAGAAGCTGATGCCGAAGCGGAAGCCCCGCTGGACCTCGGAGGGCAGCCCGCACTCGTAGGGATCGTCGTGCGTTGGGCGCCGGTTCTTGCGCGGGCCGAACAGCGTGTTGAGCACGGTGAACGCGCCGCCCACGACGGTCCCGAGGATCAGGAACACGATGGCCGGCAGATACGTCGAGAGCATCGCGCTGGGTTCTACCACGCTTTGTGACGCGGTGATACTTAGTGGCGATGCGTGCGAATGGATGACACGGCGGCGCTCGGCGCGCTCGCGGTCGCGGCGCTGAACGCGCTGGCCGGAGCGTACGGCGGCTGGCGCTGGTGGACCGTCTCGCCCTCGCGGCTGTTCTGGGCGCTGGCCCGGGCGGGGCAGGCGGCGGCCGCCGCGCTCGGCGTGCTCGCCGGCGTGCTCGCGACGACCGGCTACCGGCCGGCTGACGAGCTGTTCTGGCTCTATGCGCTGCTGCCCGTCGCCGTGTCGCTCGCCGGCGAGGGGTTCCGGATCGCCTCGGCGGCGACCGTGCTCGAGGCCCGCGACCTCGAGGACGCCCAGGCCGTCGGGCGTCTGGACGAGGCCGGCCAGCGCTCGGTCGTGCTGGCCATCGTCCGACGCGAGATCGGGGTTGCCGCGCTGGCCGCGCTCGTCGTCGCCTTCCTCGCGCTGCGCGCCGCGGGCACCACGTAGCGTTCGCGCGGCGATGACGCCTGACACCGAGCCCGACCCCGACCCCGACCGCTTCCGCGAGGTCATCGGCCAGTTCGCCACCGGCGTGGCGATCGTGACCTGCAACGGCCCCGACGGCCCGGCCGGGCTGACCACGAACGCGGTCGCGTCGCTCTCATTGGAGCCGCTGCTGCTGCTCGTCGCCTTCGACAACGGCTCGCGGACGCTGGCGGCGGTGCGCGCGACGCGACGCTTCGCGGTCAACGTGCTGCGCGCCGGCCAGGAGGACCTCGCGCAGGTGTTCGCCTCCAAGCGGGTCGCGCGCGAGAAGTTCGAGTCGGTCACCCACATGGACGCCCATGGCGTGCCGATCCTCGACGGCGCGCTGGCCTGGGTGGCGTGCGATCTGCGCGAGCTGCACCCGGCCGGCGACCACACGATCGGCGTGGGCGCGGTCACCCACATGGACTCCGACGCCGGCGGCGAGCCGCTCGTGTTCTTCCGCGGCGTGTACCACGGCCTTAGCTGACGCCGCGGCGGGGTCGTCGGCAGAGTGGCCGCCCGGCGCCGACCAGGTTGCCGCCGTTGCCAGACGATCGTGATGTCGTTGTGAGACCGTCCGGGGCCGGCGCCGGGCATCAGCTGGATTCGCCGCGCGAGCGGGCGATCCTCCCGGGGTCAGATCTTGCAATCGAGCATCGCGCTAGGAGCCGCCGACCTTCAGCTCTCCGTACTGGCCGAGGTTGTCGTGGTTGGCGATCGTGCAGGCCAGGCGGTACTTGCCCGGCTTCAGCGTGACGGCGACCGCGACGCGCTCGCCCGGCTGGGCCGTCGGGGTGCGGGCGTACTGGCGCTCCTGCGCCTCGCCCAGCGGTCGCTCGAACTGCACGACGGCGACGTTGTGCGTGAGCCGGCCGACGTTGCGCGCGACGACCTCCACGCGGCCGGCGGGCACGGACACGCGCGCGGGGAGGACGCGGTACTCGTCCAGGCGCAGGCTCAGCGTCCGGTCGGCGGCCGGCACGTAGGGATCGTCGCCGCCGCAGCCGGCCACCGCCGCGAGGGCGGCGGCCAGGAGCGCGGACAACCTGGCTCGTCCGCCCCACATCGCTCTCGTATGATGCCCGCCCGCATGCCCCGTCGCCTCAACCGCGCGTCCCTCGTCGCCTGCGTCCTCGCCGTCGGGCTCGTCGCGACGGCGTGCGGCAGCGAGTCGAGCACGGTCGACGACCCCTCGGCCAGCGTCGAGAACGGCGCGCGACTGTTCGTCGAGCGCTGCTCCGGGTGCCACACGTTCGACGTGGTCGGCGCCGACGGCGGCGCCAGCGAGGTGCACGACCGCGAGCGCGTCGACGGGCCGAGCTTCGACACGCGGGCCGAGGATCGCGCCAGCGTCCTGTACGCGATCCGCAACGGCGGCTTCTCGGGCGCGATCATGCCCGAGAACCTCGTGGTCGGCCAGGAGGCCCAGGACGTCGCCGCGTTCGTGGCCAAGTACGCCGGCGGCGAGGGCGGGACCGGCGGCGGCGGGGCCGCGCCCGCGGCCGACGCCGGGAGTGGTGGCGGCGGTGAGAGCACCGCTTCGACCGAGACGGAGACGACGGCCACGACCGAGACCCAGACGACGCCCGCGGCCGGCGGCGAGCAGGCCGCCGCGCGCGGTAAGCAGGTGTTCACCGAGAGCTGCGCCGGCTGCCACACGCTGTCGGATGCCGGCTCCAACGGCAACGTCGGCCCCAACCTCGACGAGGCCCAGCCCGACCGCGAGGCCGTCGAGCAGAAGGTGCTCAACGGCGGCGGCGGCATGCCGGCCTTCCGCGGCCAGCTGAGCGACGACGACGTCGCCGCGGTGGCGGAGTACGTCTCCAGCGTCGCCGGCGGGTGACGCTCGCGGGCGGACGGCCCGCCCGCTGGCCCGCGCGCCACTAGGCTGACACGTGCGCCATGCTCGACCTGAGGCTCATCCGCCGCGACCCCGGCGCTGTCCGCGCCGCGCTGGCGCGCCGCGGCGACGAGGGCCGGCTCGGCGAGGTGCTCGCGCTGGACGAGGAATGGCGGGCGGCCGCCACGGCGCGCCGAGCGCCTGCGCGCCGAGCAGAAGGCCGCCTCCGAGGCGATCGCCGCGGCCAAGCGCGCGGGCGAGGACGCGGCCCCGACTGCTGGAGCGGATGAAGGACATGTCAACCGAGGTCAAGGCGCTGACCGAGCGCGCGCGCCAGGCCGAGGAGCGCCTGCAGTCCGCGCTGGCCGCGCTGCCCAACCTGCCAGACCCGACGGCCGCCGAGGGCGGCGACGAGGTGCTGCGCGAGGTCGGCGAGCCGCGCGTGCGCGAGGGCCGGGACCACCTCGAGCTCGCCGGCGACTGGATCGACATGGAGCGCGGCGCACGAATGTCGGGCTCGCGCTTCGCCTACCTGCGTGGGCCGCTGGTCATGCTCGAGCTCGCGCTCGTGCACTGGGCGCTCGACAAGCTCCAGGGGCACGGCTTCGAGCCGGTCATCCCGCCGGTCCTCGTCCGCGAGCAGGCGCTCTACGGCACCGGCTTCCTGCCCGACACCGAGCAGCAGATCTACCGGCTGGCCGACGACGACCTGTACCTGGTGGGCACGAGCGAGGTTGCGCTGGCCTCGCTGCACGCGGGCGAGATCCTCGACGAGGCCGATCTGCCGCTGCGCTACGCGGGCTTCTCGCCGTGCTTCCGCCGCGAGGCCGGCGCCGCGGGACGCGACACGCGCGGCATCTTCCGCGTGCACCAGTTCGACAAGGTCGAGATGTTCACGTTCACCACCGCGGAGGAGTCCGCGGCCGAGCACGAGCGGCTGCTGGCCATCGAGGAGGAGATCCTCGGCGAGCTCGGCGTCCCCTACCGCGTCGTGAACATCGCCGTCGACGACCTCGGGTCCAGCGCGGCCAAGAAGTACGACTGCGAGGCATGGCTGCCGGGTCAGGGGCGCTACCGCGAGCTGACCTCGACCTCGAACACCACGGACTACCAGGCCCGTCGCCTGGAGATCCGCCACCGGCCCGAGGGCGGCGGCCGGCCCGAGGTGGCCCATACGCTCAACGGGACCGCAGTCGCCGTGGGGCGGACGCTGATCGCGCTGCTCGAGAACGGCCAGCGCGAGGACGGAAGCGTCGAGCTGCCGCCGGTGCTCGTGCCCTACGGCGCGCCGGCCGAGCTGCCATCGGGCGCGCCCGCGTAGCCGCCGCGCGCCGTCTCCATCGCCTCCTCGCGAGTGGGGTGGATGTCGAAGGTCGTGTCCAGCCGTGTGATCTCGAACAGGCGCAGGACGGTCGGGTTGCGGCACACGATGGCCATCCGGCCGCGCTGGCGGGTGACGCGGCGGAGGCCGTTGAGCAGCACGCTGAGGCCGGTCGAGTCGATGAACTCGACGCCCGACAGATCGAGCACGACGGCGGTCTTGCCGCGCGCGATGGCCGAGTTGAGCCGCGTGCTGAACTCCGGCGCGGTGCTCACGTGGATCTCACCGGTCACCGCGATGACGTGCGTGCGCTCGTCGACGTCGTCCTCATCGAGCTCGAAGTCGGGTTCGGTGAACGCCACCGACCCTGCCTACCCCACCGCGGGGGGCGAAGTCAATGGGACCGGCCCGGTTCTCCGCGCGCGAGGTCGGTCATCGCACGCGCGGGGCAGGAGGACGGGTGGCCGCCGACGCATCGGCGGCCACCCGTCGCAGCCTGAGGCTGTCTAGCCGGTGAACTGCGGCTGGACCTGGGCCTGCGCGCAGCGCGCGGCCCGCGCGGTCATGACCTGCGAGCGGTTCGCGAACTGCACGCGGACCGTCAGCGCCTGGACGCCGTTGCCGCGGCGGCGCAGCACGGCGCTCACGGTGCGCCGGCCGGACCGCGACGGCGATGCTGCGCACGACGCGCCCGTTGATCGAGAACGTCACGCGACGCATGCCGCGGCCGTTGACCGTCGCCCGGACGGTCTTGGACGCGCACGAGGCCCGCGTTGCGAGCGAGGCGCGCGCGGGAGCCGCCGCCGGCGACGTCACCTGGACGCCCTGGACGCCGCTGGCGGGCGCCGGCGCGGCGGCTGCCGGGGCGGGAGCGGCAGGAGCCGGAGCGGGAGTCACCGCCACGGGCGCCGAGCCCGACGACGACGGCGCAACGGGCGCCTCGGCGCAGTCGACGTACTCCGTCGTGCTCGCGCCGTAGGTCACGCCCTTGTGCTCCCACCAGGTCTTGGCCTTGACCGTGTGCTTTCCGTAGATGGTCAGCGGAACGCGAAGCACGCTCTTTACGGTGCTGAACTTGTGGGTGCCCGAGGCAACCACCGAGTCGTCGACCTTGACCTCCCATTTGGCGTTGCCCGGGAAGTGGAAGTTCTCGTACTTGAACGTGGCCTCGGTGCACGAGGCGTACACGAACGCATGATGAGCTTGAGCGACTGCGGGGAAGGCCAACGCGGCGAGGGTCAGTACCCCGACTGCCCCCAACTTCTTGATGTGCCGCGTCGCCCTGATTCGAGTGGTGGACACGGTTGCCCCCCTTCCTAGGATGTTGCTCGCCAGCGTGGCGATATCGGACCGTGCCGCTGCATCTGCGGCCATCTTCCTTGGGCGCAAGTAGGACACAGGGCGGCGCGAAGGTAAACCTCCGGTCAGACGGAACGCTACCGCTGCGTAAGACCGCTGACGCGACTTGGCGCGTTGCCGCTCAACTTGCAGGAAATACCGCCCGCCCGGCGACAGTTTCCCGCCAGTCCGAGCGGCGAGCGGCGGTGAAGCCGCTCCCCGCACCGGATTTGCGCCGAACGGATGCCGCTCGACGCATCGCCAGGCGGCCAGCGACGGCCGCCCGAACGGCTGGCGCAGTTGGCCTACAGCCACCGAGGCGGAGGGGGCGGGATTCGAACCCGCGGACCGGGGTCGCCGGTCTCCGGTTTTCAAGACCGGTGCATTCGACCGCTCTGCCACCCCTCCGGACAGCAGACAGCGTACGACGCCCTCGCGCGGGCGCGCGCGTGCGCGCGCGCGACGATCGGGCAGCGTCGTCGGCCCGGCGCCCGACCCGCGACCACGCGCCCGGTGTCGATCCGGACCGCCGGCTCACGGCCGTTACACTGACCGCCACCCCGGGAGAGGTGGCCGAGTGGCTGAAGGCACTCGCCTGCTAAGCGAGTATGGGGATCAAACCCCATCGCGGGTTCGAATCCCGCCCTCTCCGCTGGCGCTCCGAGCCCCGAACGGCACCCACCGCTCGCTATCCTCGGGGACGCGCTGCGCCCGTAGCTCAGCTGGATAGAGCGTCGGTCTACGGAACCGAAGGTCACAGGTTCGAATCCTGTCGGGCGCGCTAAAAGTTTGGACCATCATGTCGTGGTCCTCGTGCACCAGGTTGTGGCAGTGCATCATGTAGCGGCCGCGGTTGGGCCCGAACCTCGCGATCACCCGAACGGTCTCGTTCTCTCCGAGGTAGACCACGTCCTTCGGCCCCCGCTCGTAGGCGAAGCGGCGGCTTGCCGTTGCGGCTCGAGGATCCGGAAGTCCATCAGGTGGACGTGCACCGGGTGCGAACCACCCGCCGCGCTTGTTGCGACAGCTCCCAGATCTCCACGTCCTCGAGCCCCGGGTTGGCCACCGTGTCTGCGGTAGCCGCTGTTCGATCACGTCCGCCCACGTCTTGCCGTTGATCGTCCACTGGCCGCTCTTGCGCTCGAACTCGAGCTTGCGCACCTGCCTTGGCCATCCCCTCCGTGAGGTTCATGACCGCGTTGCCAGGTCGAGGACCTCCGGGATCGTCGTTGTTCGACGGTGTCCGTCGGCGCCGCCGACCACGTCGAAGGCCATGACCATCGTCGGTGGTGTCGAAGTCGCGGTTGTTCTGCCGGCCTGCGGTTCCGCAGCACGACTCGCGTGGCCGACCTTGTACTTGCGCGAAGTCGATGACGACCTCGTAGCGCTCGGCCACGCCGTAGCCGAATTCTCGGTCGTCTGCGGGCGCCGGCATGAGCCCGCCGTCGGTGCCGATCACCGTCATCGGGTCGCCGGTGCTCGAGCTGCCAGCGTCGTAGGAGCGCGACACCGAGGCGTTGAGCATGCGGAAGCGGTACTTGCGCCGCTCGACCGGCATCGACCGGCCACGGCCTGCCGTTGACCAGGATCACGTCGCCGAACAGCCCCGACTCGGCTGTTGTCGTCGAAGATCAGCTGAGCCGTCCGTGGCGAACATCGCGTCCTTGACGGATCAGCGGAACGTCGTAGCGGCCCTGCGGGATCGGCAGCGACGAGCTCCAGCTCGTCGTGCTGGATGGTACATGCGCCGGCCAGCCCCATGTACGCGTTCGAGGCCGGTGATGTGGACGCCGTGGTCGTGGTACCACAGCGTGCGCGCCTTCTGGGTGTTCGGGTAGCGGTAGTCCTTGAACTCGCCCGGGCAGCGTGATGTCGCTTGCGTACCCGTCGTACTGGGGCAGCGAGGCCGAGCCGTGCAGGTGCGTCGGAGGTCCAGACCTTGTAGCGCAGCGTCGGGTGCGACGTCGGGCAGCTCGTTGATCTGCCGGACGACGACTTCGCGCCCTGCGGGCCACGATCGTCGGGCCCGGCGACGAGCCCGTTGTAGCCCCAGACGTCGGTCCGCAGACCGGGCAGGATCTCGGCGGCTGGCCTGCTGCTGCGTCACGACGCTGTAGTAGTCGGTGTCCGCGATCGAGCGCACCGGCGCTGAGCACCGGCGGCCAGCGCGAACGGCACGGTGTCCGCTAGGGGCTCATGCCGGCGCCGCGGCCTCGAGACGGTCGGCCAGCGCGAGCAGACGCCGGGCGCGGTCGGCGACGGGGAGGTCGACGAACTCGCCGCCGGCGAGGCGCGCCGCCCCACCGCCGGCCGTCGCGAAGGCGTCGAGCACCTCGCGCGCCCACGCGATCTCGTCCTCGGACGGCGTGAACACGGCGTGCAGCACCTGAAGCTGGCGCGGGTGGATCGCCGACTTGCCGAAGAATCCAAGCGAACGCGCGAACTTCGTCTGCTCGCGCAGCCCGTCCTCGTCGTCGAGCGATGCGTACACGCTGTCGATCGGCGGCGCCAGGCCGGCGGCCCGCGACACCACGACGAGGTGAGAGCGGGCATGGAGCATGGGGAGGTCGCCGTCGCCTGCGTTGAGGTCGCGACGCAGGTCGACGCCGCCGATCGATAGGTGCCGCACGCCTTGGACAGACGCGATCTCGTGCGCCGCGAGGAGGCCGCGCGCGCTCTCGATCGCGCAGATCAGCGGCGGAGCGTCCCTGTCCGCACCGGTCGACGACCCACTGCACGTCCTCGGCGGACTCCACCTTGGGCAGCCGCACGCCCGCCGCGAGGGCCGCGACCGCGTCGAGGTCCGCGGCCGCGAGCTCGCTCCGCAGGCCGTTGACCCGGACCCACGCGTGGCGATCAACGAGCGCGTCGGCCACCATCCTGCGCGCCTGCTCCTTCGCGTCCGGCGGCACGGCGTCCTCGAGGTCGAGCATGCACCGCGTCGGCGCCGGCTGCGAAGACCCGGTCCAGCAGCTTGGCGTTATGCCCGGGCGCGAACAGGTAGCTGCGATTCATCAGATCACCCCCTCGGCCCGAAGCTCCGCGAGGCGCCTGCCGTCGAGGCCGAGCCGCTCGATGTAGACGTCCTCGTTGTCCTGGCCGAGCCGTCGCCCGGTGAAGCGGATCGCCCCCGGCGTGCCGCGCATGCGGAACATGACGTTCTGCATGCGCAACGGCCCGAGGTCGTCGTCCTCGACCGTGGTGATCGCGTCGAGCGCCTCGACCTGCGGATCGTTCACGAGCTGCTCTACGTCGAGGATCGGCGCGATCGCGGCGCCGGCCTCCTCGAAGGCCGCCATGACCTCGTCGAAGTCACGCGCGCGGATCCAGCCGCCGACGATCGCGTCGAGCTGGTCGCCGTGCCGCACGCGCTCGCGGGCCGAGGAGAACCACGGCTGCTCGGCGATGTCCGGGCGCCCGACGAGTCGCATGACGCGCTCGGCGATCGAGGTCGCGCTCGCCGAGATCGCCACCCAGCGGCCGTCGCGCGTGACGTACGTGTTGCGCGGCGCGTTGTTCGCCGAGCGGTTGCCGTGCCGGCCCGGGACGATCCCGAGCTGATCGTAGACGCTCGGCCCCGGTCCCAGCAGGGTGAGCAGCGGCTCGAGCAGCGAGACGTCGATCACCTGTCCGCGACCGCCGTTCGTGTCGCGGTGGTAGAGGGCGAGCAGCACGGCGATGGTGCCCGCGAGGCCGGTGACGCCGTCGGCGAGCCCGAACGGCGGCAGCGTCGGCGGCCCGTCGGGCTGGCCGGTCTGATGTGCGAACCCGCTCATCGCCTCGGCCAGCGTCCCGAACGCACGGCGCTTCGCATACGGGCCGAACTGGCCGAAGCCGGTCACCCGCAGCATGACGAGTCCGGGGTTGAGCTCGTGCAGCCGGTCGGGGCCCAGGTCCCACTTCTCCATCACCCCCGGGCGGAAGTTCTCGATCAGGACGTCGGCCTCGGCGACGAGCCGCTCGAGCAGCTCGCGGCCCTCCGCCCGGCCCAGGTTGAGCGTGACCGTGCGCTTGTTGCGAGAGATCACCTTCCACCACAGGCCATGGCCGTCCTTGTTGTGGCCGTGGGTGCGCGCCGGGTCGCCGCGCGGGTGCTCGACCTTGATCACGTCCGCGCCGTAGTCGCCGAGCAGCATCGCGGCGATCGGCGCGGCGTAGACCGTCCCGAGGTCGAGCACGCGGATCCCGTCGAGCGGTCCGGGCGCGGGCGGGTCGGAGCCGGTTGCGTGTGTGTTGTGCGTGGTGGGGGTCATGAGGGCTTTCGGGTTCAGTCCTCGTCGCCGAACGTGAGCCGGCCGGCGGTGGCCGGCCGCCCGCGCAGGCGAGCGAGGAGGGTGGGCACGTAGGGCAGGAAGACGGCCGCGGCGGCCAGGACGAGCAGGACGATCGACAGCGGACGGCTCACCAGCGCGGTGAGCTCGCCGTCGGAGACGATCAGCGTGCGGCGGAGCTGCGCCTCCATCAGCGGGCCGAGGATGACGCCGAGGATCACCGGGGCGATCGGGAAGTCCGCGCGTCGCAGGAAGAAGCCGAGGACGCCGATCGCGTACATGATCAGGACCTCGGTGACGCTGTTCGAGATCGAGTAGACCCCGAGCGTGCCGAACATCAGGATGCCGGTGTAGAGCGCTGGGCGCGGGATCTCCAGGACCTTGACCCACAGCTTGATCAGCGGCAGGTTGAGCACCAGGAGCATCACGTTGGCGACGTACAGCGACGCGATCAGCGCCCACACGAGCGCGGACTGCGTGTCGAACAGCTCGGGGCCGGGCTGCAGGTTGAAGACCTGGAAGCTCGACAGCATGATCGCCGCCGTCGCCGACGTCGGGATGCCGAGCGTCAGCAGCGGCACCAGGGTGCCGGAGAACGAGGCGTTGTTGGCCGCCTCCGGCCCGGCGACGCCTTCGATCGCGCCCTTGCCGAACTCCTCCGGGTGCCTGGTCAGCCGCTTCTCGACCGAGTAGGACAGGAACGTCGGCACCTCGGCGCCGCCGGCCGGCATCGCGCCGAACGGGAAGCCGACCGCTGCCCCCCGCAGCCACGGCTTCCACGACCGCCTGAAATCGCGGCGGGTCAGCCAGCGCGCGCCGCCCCGAGGGTCGTCGGCCTCGGGGTGGAGCAGCTCCTCGTCGCCGCGCCGGCGCAGCTTCGCCGCCGTGTGAAGCGCCTCGCCGACCGCGAACAGCCCGACCGCCACGATCACGATGTCGATGCCGTTGTCGAGCTGGGTCAGCCCCAGTGTCAGGCGCGACTGTCCGCTGACCTGGTCGATGCCGATGCAGCCGATCAAAAGGCCAAGGAACAAGGAGCCGAAGCCGCGCACGAGTGACTTGCCGACGAGCGCCGTGACCGAGGCGAACGCCAGCACCGTGAGCGCGAAGTAGTCGGCCGGCTGGAAGCTCACCGCGAGGTCGGCCATCGGCTGGGCGACGAGCGTCAGCAGGACGATGCCGACCGTGCCGGCCACGAACGAGCCGATCGCGGCGGTGGCGAGCGCGGCGCGCGCCCGCCCGCGCTTGGCCATCTGAAAGCCCTCGATGGCGGTCGCCACGGAGGAGCTCTCGCCGGGCGTGTTGAGCAGGATCGAGGTCGTCGACCCGCCGTACATGCCGCCCGCGTAGATGCCGGCGAACATGATGAATGCGCCCGTCGGGTCGCTGAAGTTGAACGTCAGGGGAAGCAGCAGGGCGATCGTGAGCGCGGGACCGATGCCCGGCAGCACGCCCACCAGCGTGCCCAGCGTGACACCGAGCGCGGCGAGCAGCAGGTTCTGCGGCTCCAGCACGGCGCCGAAGCCGTTGAGGAGGTCTCCGATGACGGCCATGGCTAGACCCCCAGGGGCCCGGGAGGCAGGGGCACCCCGAGCAGGCGGGTGAACAGGAAGTAGACGGCCACGGCGAGCGCGACGCCCGCCACCACGTCGCGCAGCGGCGAGCGGCTGCCCAGCACGCGAGCGCCGAAGGGGAAGAACAGCGCCGACGCGAGCACGTAGCCGAGCGGCTCGATCAGCACCACGTAGCCGATCAGGCCGGCGGCGACCATCGCCGGCACCGTCCAGTCGGTGTCCGCCGCCTCCGCCGCGGCATGGACGCCGAGGTCGGTGTCGGTCCAGACCGTCACGCGCGCAAGGAACGCCAGCGAGAACAGGATCAGGCCGATCGAGACGACCAGCGGGAAGAACCGCGTGCCGCTCGGCGCCCACGGCGACTCCGCGCCGGCCGGGACCGCGAAGGTGGCGACGAGCGCGACGACGCCGATCGCCAGCAGAGCGAGCGCGGTTGCGCGCGGCGCCCCCCACGCCGCTCGGGGCGACGCATCCGGCGGCTCGGGCAAGGCGGTCCGGAGGTCTCCGGGGGGCGCCCCGGCCTGCGGCACGGCCGCCGAGGACCCCGCGGGCGCCGGCATCTGCGCCGGCACCCGGGAGGAGGGATCCTTCGTGATGGGCACGGCTAGCTCGCCAGCCCGAGGTCACGGACGATCGCCTGCACGCGCGTCGTCTCGCTCTTGACGAATCGATCGAACTCCGAGCCGGTCTGGAAGAAGTCCGACCAGCCGAAGCGCTCGAGGGTCTGGCGCCACTGCGGGCTGGCGTGGAGCTTCTTCACCCACCCGACGATCTGCTCGCGCTCGGCGGCGCTGATGCTGGGCGGCGCGACGATGCCGCGCCAGTTGGTCATCTCGACGTCGTAGCCGGCGTCCTTGATCGTCGGGGCGCTCTTGCCGCCGACGGGGATCGGCTTGGCGGTGGAGACGGCCAGGGTGCGCATCTTCCCGGCCTTGACCTGGTCGACGAACTCCGAGACGCCCGAGACGCCGGCGTCCACGCTGCCGGAGAGGATCGCCGCCTTTGCTTCGCCGCCGCCCGAGTAGGCGACGTACTTGACCTTCGAGCCCGGCACGCCGGCCGCCTTGGCCAGCAGGCCGACCAGGAGATGATCCGAGCCGCCGGCGGAACCGCCGGCGAAGGACACCTTGGACGGATCGGCCTTGAGGTCGTCGACCAGCTGACCGAGCGTCTGGTACTTCGACTTGGCCGGCACGACGATCGCCTCGGGCTCGCTGGTCAGCGACGCGATCGGGGTGACCTTGGAGAGGTCGGTCGGCGCCTTGTTCTGCTCGATCGCACCGACCATCACCAGGCCCATGACCATCAGCTGGTTGGGATCGCCGGAGCGCTTGGTGGCCAGCTGGTTGAGGCCGATCGTGCCGCCCGCGCCGGGGACGTTGTAGACATCGGCGCCCTTGGCCAGCCGGCCCTTGCGGACGGTGTCCTGGAGCGCCCGTGCGGTCTCGTCCCAGCCGCCGCCGGGATCGGCCGGCGCCATGATCGACACGCGGCCCTTCGGGTAGCCGCTCGGCGCCGGATCCGGCGTCGTTGGCGGATCCGCATGCGCTGGCGCCGACGGCGGCGAGCCCGCCCAGGACCAGCCCCACCGCGACGCGGCGGGTTCGATGCAGCAGCATCTCTCCTCCTACAGGTTGTGCGCCTCCCCTCCCAAGGAGCGGCGCGAGGTGGCGGCGAAGGTAGGTGCCAAGCCCGGGGCCGGTCAACGCTTCTGCGCGTTGGTGACCGAAGCGCGCATAAGTCGCGTTCTGCGCGTTCTGCTCGCGCCCCGCGACTCGCCCGGTGCCGGGCGCAACCGTGATACAGCCGTCGTCGTCGGCTCCGGGGGAGCGCCTACGACGACGAGGCGGTGGAGACGCTCGCGCTCTCCGTCGCCGGCGCCGGGCGATGCGACCAGCGCCGCGACGAGCAGGTCCTGCGCGCGTCGGCGGCGCGGCTCGAACCGCGCCGACGGACCAAGCCCGGCGGGCCGAACTGCGCCTCCATCGGCGTCCCGAGGATCACGCCGGGATGCGGGGAGCGGGAAGTCCGCGCGCCGCACGAAGAGGTCGCCGAGCGAGGGCAACGCCCTGGCGTTCCCCCTGCGCTACGCGATGAGCGGGTCGCCGCCGAACCCGCGCGCGTCGCGAATCCACGAGTCGCCCCCCGGTGCGCCGCCCGCGCGCGTCGGCGCTCCGCGACCGACGCGGAGCGGACCGGCGGGGTCCTCCAGACCGCGGAGGAACGGGTCGGACGAGACCGGCTCGAGCGGACGCCGCACCTCTGTGACGAGTGGAGTCATCATGGTCTGGGAGCCTTTCGCTGTCGGGGGTGAAAGCGCGAGGTGACGGCGAGGCTACGACCCGCCGAGTCGAGGGGTCAACGCTTGTGCGCGTTGCGGCCCCATGAGCGCATAAGCCGCGTTTCTGCGCGTTGTGCTCACCGGTGGGAAGATCCCCGCGTGGGCCGGCTCGCGCGAAGCCTCTCGAGCCAGATCTTCCTGTACCAGCTGCTGATCCTGGTGGGGACGCTGCTCGTCGGGTTCGCGCTCGCGCTGAACGCGGCGCAGGGGCGGCTGGACGACGAGTACGAGCAGCGCGCGCTCGCCGTCGCGAGGAGCGTCGCGGCCACGCCCGAGATCGCGCGCGCGCTCGAGCGCGAGGACCGCAGCGGGATCGTGCAGACGCGGGCAGAGCGCGTCCGCCGGGCGACCGGGACGTCGTTCGTGGTGGTCGCCGACGTGCGCGGGATCCGCTACTCCCATCCCAACCCGGGCGAACCTCGGCAAGCGGGTCAGCACTGCCGCCGGACGCGCTGAGCGGCCGGACGGTGCTCGCGGTCGAGAAGGGCACGCTCGGGCGCTCGGCTCGCGCCAAGGTCCCCCTGCGCGGCGGCCGACGGCACGATCGTCGGCCAGGTCTCGGTCGGCGTGCTCGAGGGCTCCATCGAGCGACAAGCTCGGCACGATCATCCCGGTGATCGCGCTCTACACCGGCATCGCGCTGCTCGCCGGCCTCGGCGCCTCGCTGCTGCTGTCGCGGCGACTCAAGCGGCAGACATTCGGGCTCGAGCTGCGCGAGCTCGCGGAGCTGCTGCAGGAGCGCGAGGCGATGCTGCACGGCGTGCGCGAGGGCGTGGTCGCCGTCGACCCCGGGGGGCGCATCCGCGTCGTCAACGCCCAGGCGCAGCGGCTGCTCGACCTCCCGGGTGACGTCCGTCGGCCGGCGGCCCGTCGACGCGGTCGGGCACGGGCCGCCTGGCCGACCTGCTCGAGGGCAGGATCGAGGGCGACGACGACCTTCTGCTCGTGCACGGCGAGCGGGTGCTCGTCGCCAACCGGATGCCGGTGCGCCACGAGGAGCGCGACCTCGGCGCGGTCGTCACCCTGCGCGACCGCACGGAGCTCGAAGGGCTCGTGCGCGAGCTGGGCAGCGTCCGCGACCTCACCGACGCCATGCGCGCGCAGGCGCACGAGTTCTCCAACCGCATGCACACGGTCTCCGGCCTGCTCCAGCTCGGCCACTACGACGAGGCGGTGGGCTTCGTCAAGGCCACGACCGAGGCGGACACCGCGTTCCGGCGCGCGCTGGGCGAGCGGATCGCCGATCCGGTCATCGCCGCGCTGCTGCTCGCGAAGGCGGCGGTCTCCGCCGAGCGCGGGGTCGCGCTGCGCCTGACCGACGACACCGGCGTCGCCGGCGAGCTCGCCGACGCCCGCGCGGTCCTCACCGTGCTGGGCAATCTCATCGACAACGCGATCGACGCCGCCCGCCTGGGCGCCGAGCCGCAACCGTGGGTGGAGGTCGACCTGCGGCTGCAGCCCGGACGAGACGCTGCTGATCAGCGTGGCGGACTCCGGGCCCGGCGTCCGCGCCGGACGCGCGCGAGTCGGTGTTCGAGCCGGGCTGGACGACGAAGCCGTCGGACGGTCTCGGGGCACGTGGCGTCGGGCTGTCGCTCGTGCGCCGGCTCGCCGAGCGCCGCGGCGGCGCGGTCTCGGTCTCCGACGACGACCGCGGCGGAGCAGTGTTCTTCGTGCGGCTGCCCGTGCGGCTGTCGGCGGACGCCCGGCTCGAGCCCGAGGAGGTCGCACCGTGATCCGCACGCTCATCGTGGAGGACGACTTCCGCGTGGCGAAGGTCCACGCCGGCTTCACCGAGCGCGTGCCGGGCTTCGAGGTCGTGGCGACCGCGCACACCGCCTCGGCGGCGCTGGACGCGGTGTCCGCCCAGCGCCCCGACCTGCTGCTGCTGGACATCTACCTGCCCGATGCCAGCGGGCTCGAGGTCCTGCGCCGTGTGACCGTCCTGAGCGAGCCGCCGGACGTGATCATGCTGACCGCGGCCAGCGACATGGCCAGCGTGCGCGCCGCGGTCCGCGGCGGCGCCGCGGCCTACCTCATCAAGCCGTTCGACGCGGAGACGCTGGCGCAGCGCCTGGGGGCCTACGCGGACCTGCGCGCCCAGCGATCGGTCGACCGGGACGCGGACCAGGCCGAGGTCGACCGGCTGTTCAGCCTGTCCGCCCACGGCGCGCGCGACGCGTTGTCACTGCCCAAGGGCCACTCCGCCGCCACGGCGGAGCTGATCCTCGACGCGCTGGGCGCGACGCAGGCTCCGCTCTCGGCCGGCCAGGTGGCCGAGCGGGTGGGCGTCAGCCGCGCGACCGCTCAGCGCTACCTGGCTCTGCTCTCCGAGACGGGGCGGGTCGAGCTGACGCTCCGCTATGGAAGCGCCGGGCGCCCGGAGCACCGCTACGGCTTGCACGGAGCCTGACTCAACGCGGCAAGCACCACCGGGGGCGGTCAGCCCTGCTTCCCTGCGCTGGGAGCGGGCCCCAGGAGGTCGTCGAGGCGATGCGGTCGTAGAAGCGCTCGCGGACCCGGTCGTCGAGGGCGTTGACCTCGGTCGCGCCTCGTCGGCGGGGTGAATCTGCACACGGAACGGGCGCTCGCCCTTGGGGAGGTCGATCACGCGGGCGATCTGGCGGCCGACCTCGGCCGGGTCGGCATCATCCGGGGCCAGCTCCGCGAGCCGCTCGGCGACCCGGTCCATCAGCCCGCCGTAGCGGGTTTCGTACGCGTCGGCCACGGCGCGGTCCTCGGCGTGCCCGGCGTTGGCGAAGTGGTTGGTGCCGGTGGTGAAGGACCCGGGGACGATGATGGTCGTCTCGATGCCAAAGCGGGCGAGCTCGGCCCGGGTAGCTGACGGCCAGCGAGTCCTCGGCCGCGAAGTCCGGCGCGAGGTACGGCGGCGTGCCGCCCCGGGTGCTGCTTGGCCATGGGCTCTCGGTTCGGATCTCGATCTGCTCGGTGGGGGACTGTGGGCGTGGGGCGGCGGTTGGCTAGGCGACGCCGCCGTTGGCGTAGAGGATCTGGCCGTTGACCCAACGGGCGGGCCCGGCCAGGAAGGCGACGGTCTCGGCGACGTCGCCGGGCGTGCCCAGACGCTCGAGCGGCGCCATCCCGGCGAGGTGGTCGATGGTCGCCGCGTCCTTGCCGTTCAGGAACAGCGGAGTGGCCGTCGGGCCGGGAGCGACCGCGTTGACGGTGATGTCGCGGCCGCGCAGCTCCCGGGCGAGGATGAGCGTGATGGCGTCGACGGCCCCCTTGGTCGCCGCGTACGCGGTGTAGCTCGGCAGCGCGAGCTTGACGACCGACGAGGAGAAGTTGACGATCGCGCCGCCCGGGCGCAGCCGCCGCGCGGCCTGCTGGTCGACGACGAAGGTTCCGCGCACGTTCGTCCGATGCATCCGGTCGAGGTCGTCGAGCGCGAGGTCGGCCAGCGGCGAGAGCAGCATGATGCCCGCGGCGTGCACGACCACGTCCACGCCGCCGTAGAGCTCCTCCGCACGGTCGAACAGCGCGCGGACCTCGTCCTCGTCGGCGACGTCGGCGCCGACCGCGGTGGCGGTGCCACCGGCGGCGGCGATGGCGGCGACCGCCTGCTCGGCGGCGTCGGCGTTGCCGGCGAAGTGCACGACCACGCGCATGCCGTCGGCCGCCAGGCGCTCGGCGACCGAGCGGCCGATGCCGCCGGACGCGCCGGTCACGACGGCCACGCGGGTGTCGTCTGTCTTGGTCCGGGAGTTCACGGCTGCCTCCTTCGTGAGAGTCACGATCAACGACGTATCGACGCTAGGAGCAAGACGTAGCATCGATACAACAAGAGAGTATCACTGATCCGGAACAGCAGTAGCGGCGCTACGCCCCTTGGATAGACTCAGAGGCGATGGACACGCGCACGAAGATGCTCGAGGCGGCCGAGGCGCTGCTCGACGCGTCTCCGGACGGCGACATCTCCACGCGAGCCGTGTGCGAGGCCGTCGGGGTCGGAGCGCCGGTGCTCTACCGCCTGTTCGGCGACAAGGCGAGCCTGCTGAGCGCCGTCGTGGACTACGGGTTCGACCGCTACCTGGCGGCCAAGCGGGCCGCCGAGCCGTCCGACGATCCGGTCGCCGACCTGCGGTCCGGCTGGGACACCCACGTCGCCTTCGCGCTCGCCCACCCGGCGGTCTACCGGCTGATGTACTCGCCGAGCCTCGCCGCCGTCCCGAGCGCCGCGACGGAGGCGTTGCGCCTGCTGCGGGAGGTGCTCGACCGCTGCGCCGCCGCGGGCCGGCTGCGGGTGGACCCGAGCGTCGCAGCGCAGTCGATCATGTCAGCCAACGTCGGCGTGGCGCTGAGCCTCGTCACCCAGCCCGAGGCCTACGCCGACCCCGACCTCTCCACCCGCGTCAGGGATGCGGTCCACGCCCGGCTGCTCGTCACCGACCGGCCCTCGTCGACGACCTCGGACGTCCCTGCCACCGCGCTTCAGCTGGCGGCACAGCTCCGCGCCGCGCCCGGCTCGAGCGTCACGTCCGCGGAGCTCGCCCTCCTGCACGAGTGGCTCGGTCGCCTCGCCGCGGGCGACTCGGCTTGAGGCTCGGGCGAGGGCTGTCCCACGGCGAGCCTGCGCCGCCCGCCGTCTGTTCAGCCCGTCGCGCTCAGGGCTGCGGTGCCGGTCGTCGCCAGGCCCGTCAGGTGGATCTGCATCTGTCGCCGTGCCACCCGTCCCAGTCGGCGACGTGGGGCAACGGCTGCGCCAGGAGCGCGCCCGTGATGATGACGTCGATCGGCGCCCCGAGCACTCCCCAGAGAGAGAGGACGAGCAGATGACCGACTCCCCAGTCCCGCCCGACGACGGCGTGCGGCAGCTCACGATTGCCCGGCCGGACGACCCGGACCTGCGCCACATCGCGATGGTCGGCGACACGTACACGATCCTCCTCTCGGGCGAGGACACCGCCGGCCGCTTCGCCCTGATCGACATGCTGGTCCCCGCTGGCGGCGGACCGCCGCCGCATCGTCACGACTTCGATGAGACGTTCCACGTCCTCGACGGCGAGATCGAGGTCACCTTCCGCGGTGAGCCCTCGATCGTGCGCGCCGGTGAGACCGCCAACGTCCCGGCCAACGCGCTGCACGCCTTCCGCAACGCCACGGACGACACCGTGCGCCTGCTGTGCACGGTCGCGCCCTCCGGTCTGGAGGAGTTCTTCGCCGAGGTCGGCGATCCGGTGGCGGGCCGAACCTCGCCGGCTCCCGACCTCGATGAGGACGCCAGGGCGGCGCGCATGCAGAAGGGCCGGGCACTCGCCGCCAGGTACCGCGTCGAGATCCCGCCGCCGGAGTAGTGGCGATGGCGTCCGGCCGGGGCGGCCGGTCCTCGACCCGCCGCATGCCGCGCCCGAGCAGCGGCGCGTCGGCGGCGAGGAGCAGCTCGCCGGCGTAGCGGCGTGCTCGTCGTCCCACTACGGCGGCCCCAGGCCTGCGGGTCGCTGATGACCCCGTCGAGCGTGACGAAGGTCGACTCGACGAGCTTCCGGGTCTCGTGCCGGTCCTGCATGGTGATGACCTCCTGGGTCGCGGCGGGCGTCTCGTCAGGGCGACGCGCGATCCTCGAGCCACCGGACACCCGCTGGTCGACATGGCGCGCGGACGCTCCTCGCGCTCAGAGGCCGAACGTGGCCCTGTCGGCCTCGCGCACCAGGTCGCGGTACTCGGGGTGGCGCTCGATGTAGCGATTGACGAACGGGCAGAAGGGCAGCACGGCCTGGCCCTTGCCCCGCGCGGCGTCCAGTGCCCCGGAGACGAGGTTGGACCCCAGCCCCTGCCCTTCGAACCTCGAGTCGATCTCGGTGTGGACGAACGCGATCAGCCCGCGCCGCGCGCCGTAGAGCGTGAAGCCCGCGAGCTCGCCGTCGGCGCGGACCTCGAAGCGCCGCTCGTCGCGGTTGTCGTCAACGGTGATCTCCGCCATGACGAGGACGGTACCCGGCGCGGGCTTGTCGCTCAGGCCGCGGCCGGTCGCGCCGTCTGCCTGTGCAACGCTGGGCGCCCGACCGCGAGAGGAACGCCCATGAAGCTCAGCGCCCGCAACCAGCTCTCGGCCACCGTCACGAGCATCCACGAGGGAGCGGCGATCGCCAACGTCGAGCTCGACGTCAACGGGCAGCGCGTGGTCGCCTCGATCACCGTCGAGGCCGCCCGCGAGCTCGGCCTTCAGCAGGGCACGGCGGTCACCGCGATCATCAAGGCCTCCGACGTCATCCTCGCCACGGCCGACTGACGCGGCCTCCAGCGACCCGCGCCGGCGGGCAGCGCGCCCGCGAACAGCGCCGAGCTCAGCGGCGTGGGCAGCAGGCGGGCGCCGATCAGGGCGTAGCTGACGGCCCCCGAGCAGTCGTACCCGGAGTCGGCGAGCTGGCCGTGGCCACCGCCCCACCTGTACGGCTTGCCGACGATCTCGTTGGCCGCCGCGATCAGCCCGCGGACCCGATCCGGCGCGTCGCGCGGCACGGCCGCGGTGCCGTCGGAGCGCAGCACGGCCTCGTTACCCGGGACTGATGGCGACTCGCCCGACGCCGTCGGCGCGGCGGCCGAGCCCCGTGCCGACGGGTCGGCCGGGCGGGCCGCGCGGTGTCGGGGACACCCGACCCAGGCTCCATCGCGGACCTCCGCGCCGCCTGAGCGGACGCTGCGATGAGCGTGAGAGCGCAGACTGCCTTGATCCAATGGACGAGCTGGCGCGAATAGACAGGTCGATGGTCCGTGTTCGCCAGCACCCGCCGCGATGAGGATCGCCGTCGTCGGCGGCGGCGTCTCCGGGCTGGTCGCCGCCCACCTCCTGCACCAGCGCCACGACGTCTGGGTGTTCGAGGCGCTCGACCGCCCCGGTGGGCACACGAACACGATCCGCGTGGACACGGCCGACGCCACCCACTGGGTCGACACCGGCTTCATCGTCTTCAACGACCGCAACTACCCGCGCTTCGAGCGCCTGCTGCGCCGGCTCGGCGTCGCGTGGCAGCCCAGCACGATGAGCTTCGGCGTCAGCGACGAGGCCGGCGACTTCGAGTACGCCAGCAGCTCGCCCAACGCGCTGTTCGCCAAGCGCGCGCACCTGGTCACGCCGCGCTTCCATCGGATGCTCGCCGACGTGGTGCGCTTCCAGCGCGCCGGAGCCGCCCTGCTGCGCTCTCGCGAGGACCCCTCGCTCGCCCGCTGGCTCGAGCAGCAGCGCTTCTCGCGCGCCTTCGTCGAGCACGTGATCGTGCCGCAGGCCTCGGCCGTGTGGTCGGCCGACCCGGGCCAGATGTGGACCTTCCCGGCGCGCTTCCTGGCCGAGTTCTTCGAGAACCACGGGATGCTCGCCCTCCGCGATCGCCCGCGCTGGCGCACGATCCGCGGTGGCTCGCACCGCTACGTGGAGGCGCTCGTCGCCCCGTGGCGCGACCGCCTGCGGCTGGGCACGCCGGTGCGGGCCATCCACCGCCACGCCGATCACGTGACCGTCACGCCCGACGGCGGCGAGCCCGAGCGCTTCGACCAGGTCGTCCTGGCCAGCCACTCCGACCAGGCCCTGGCCATGCTCGCCGACGCGACGCCGCGCGAGCACGAGATCCTCGGCGCGATCCCCTACCAGCCCAACGAGGCGGTCCTGCACACCGACGCTCGCCTGCTGCCCCGCCGGCGGCGGGCGTGGGCGAGCTGGAACTACCACCTGCTCGACGAGCCCACCGACCGCCCGGCCGTGACCTACCACATGAACCGTTTGCAGTCGCTGCGCACCGACCGCGAGCTCTGCGTCACGCTCAACCGCACGGCGGCGATCGACCCGGCTCGGGTCATCCGGACGATCGCCTACGCCCACCCGGTCTACACGAGCGCGGGCCAGGCCGCGCAGCTCCGCCACGCCGAGGTCAGCGGGGTCGGGCGCACGCACTTCTGCGGCGCCTACTGGGGCTGGGGCTTCCACGAGGACGGCGTGGCCAGCGCGGTCCGCGTCGCCGAGCGCCTCGGCGGGGAGACGCTGTAGTGGTCAGCGCGATCTACGAGGGCACGATCCGCCATCGCCGCTTCGCCGTGCGCCCGACGGAGTTCCGCCATCGCGTGGCGATGGCCTATGTCGACCTCGACGAGCTGCCGCGCCTGCTCGGCGGGCGGCTCGTCGCCCGGCGCCCCGGCCTCGTCCGCTTCCGTCGCGACGACTACCTCGGCGATCCGCAGCGCCCACTGGCCGACGCCGTCCGCGCGCTCGTCGCCGAGCGCACCGGCAGCGCGCCGACCGGCCCGGTGCGCCTGCTCACGCACCTGCGCACGTTCGGGCACTGCTTCAACCCGGTCAGCTTCTACTACTGCTTCGACGCCGACGAGCGCGTCGAGGCGATCGTCGCCGAGGTGACGAACACGCCGTGGGGCGAGCGCCACGCCTACGTGCTGCCGCGCGCGGTCGACGGGGGCCGGGTGCTCGACGGCGGCTTCGACAAGGCCCTGCACGTCTCGCCCTTCATGGCCATGGACCAGCGCTACGAGTGGCGCGCCACCGCGCCGGCCGAGACGCTGTCGGTGCACATCTCCAGCCACGAGAACGGACAGCGCGCCTTCGACGCGACGCTCGGGCTGCGCCGCTCGCCGTTCAGCCGCCGATCGCTGGCCCGCATCACCGCGCGCTATCCGGCGGCCACGCTGCGCGTGCTGGCCCTCATCTACGGGCACGGCGTCGCCCTGCGGCTGCGCGGCGTGTCCATCCATCCCCACCCCGGAGGTAGTGCGTCGTGACCGAGCACGTCGCCCGCCGGCTGTGCGCCGCGCTGCTGCGGCGCATGCGGGTCGGCCAGATCACCGTCGTCGAGGACGGCGGGCGCCGGGTGTTCGGCTCGGGCGCCCCGGCGGCCACGATCGAGGTCCGCTCGCCGCGCTTCTGGCCGGCGCTCCTGCACGGCAGCCGCGGGCTGGCCGAGTCCTACGCCGACCGGCTGTGGGACACGCCCGACCTGACCGCGGTCGTCCGGGTGGCGGCGCGCAACGTCGAGCTGATCGACGAGCTGCGCCGCAGCGTGGCGCCCGTGCGCGGGCCGTGGCAGCGTGCGCACGGGCTGATCGCGCGCAACACCCCGGCGCGCAGCCGTCGCCACATCGCCGCCCACTACGACCTCGGCAACGAGCTGTACGCGCTGATGCTCGACAAGACCATGAGCTACTCGTGCGTGGTCTTCGAACGCCTCGAGGCCACGCTCGAGGAGGCGGCGATCGCCAAGCTCGACCTCGTCTGCGAGAAGCTCGACATCGGGCCCCGCGACCACGTGCTGGAGGTCGGCAGCGGCTGGGGCGGGTTCGCCGTCCATGCCGCCGCGACCCGAGGCTGCCGCGTGACGACGACGACGCTGTCGCGCGAGCAGTACGACGTCGCCCGCGCGCGCGTGCGCGACACGGGCCTCGACGACCGCGTGACCGTGCTGCTGCAGGACTACCGCGAGCTGCGCGGCCGCTACGACAAGCTCGTCTCGATCGAGATGATCGAGGCGGTCGGCTGGCGCGACTTCGGGACGCTGTTCGAGCGCTTCTCGGCGCTGCTGGCCCCGGACGGGTTGATGCTTCTGCAGGCCATCACCATCGACGACCGCGCCTACGAGGTCGAGAAGGCGTCGCGCAGCTTCATGCGCACGCACATCTTCCCCAACGGCTGCCTGCCCTCGCTCGAGGTCATCGCGCGCAGCGTGGCGCGGCGCACGGACATGCGGATGGTCCATCTCGAGGACCTCACGCCGCATTACGCCGAGACGCTGCGCCGCTGGCGCGCCAACGTCGAGCGCGAGTCCGGGCGCCTGGCCGAGCTCGGCTACGACGAGCGCTTCCAGCGCATGTGGCGCATGTACCTGTCCTACTGCGAGGGCGGGTTCGCCGAGCGTCGCATCGGCGTCGTGCAGTCCGTGCTGGCCAAGCCGCGCTGGCACGGGAGCGTCGCGGCGCCGGCGGCCGTCGAGGCGCCGGCGAGGCCCGCTAGCGTCGCGGCTGCCGGCTGAACATCCGGTCGCTGATCGCGTCGACGAGCTGCGCGGGCCCGCGCGAGGCGAGCTTGGCCAGCGCCGTCTTGCCGCCCGGCCCGAGGATGCTGTCGTCGTTCTCGATCGCGCCGACGACGCGCCGGGCCCACTCGCCGGGCTCGATGCGGTCCCAGCCCGACGTGTCGACGTGGCGGCCGTACAGGTCGTCGGTCTTGTCGAGCATGTCGGTGTTCACGCCCGGCGTGACGACGTGCAGGACGTGCACGCCGGTCCCCTTGAGCTCTCGGCGGAGCGACTCGGACAGGGCGACCACGCCGGCCTTGGAGGCCGCGTAGGTGGTGGCGCCGGGCATGTGGGCGTAGCCGCTGATCGAGGTGTTGTTGACGATCAGCCCGCTGCCCCGCGTCGAGCATCGCCGGCAGCACGCGCTGGGTGAGGTGCGCCACCGCGACGAGGTTGACCTGCATCAGCGCGTACACGTCGGCCATGTCCTGCTCCTCGAGCAGGCCGGCGGTGAACTGCCCGGCGTTGTTGACGAGCACGTCGACGGCCGCGAGCCCGTCGCCGAGGGCGTCGGCCGAGGCGTCGATCGCCTCGCGCGAGCCCAGGTCGACGTGGACCGGGCGGACCTCGGTCGCGCCGCCGGGCGGCGGGACGACCGGGTCGAACGCGTCGGGGTCGCGGACGCCGGCGAGCACGAGCTTCAGCGGGTGTCGCGCGAGCTCATGCACGAGCGCGCGGCCGATGCCGCGGCTGGCGCCGGTCACGAGTGCGGTCTTGGCGGTGAGGTCCATAGGCTCCTGATACGCACGCCGCGCCGCGCGCGACCATGATCGGCCCGCGCGATCGCCACGTATGAAACAGGCATATGCCCGTTACAAGAACCATCGCTGCCGGCGTGCTGGCGCTGCGCGTCGCCTACGGCGCCGGATTGATCGCCGTCCCCGAGCGACTCACCCTGCGCTGGCTCGGCCCCGCGGCCGGTCACGCGCCCACCCAGGTCCCGCTGCGCGGCCTCGGCGCCCGCGAGGTGCTGCTGCACGCGGGCGGACTGGCCGCCGCGCTGCGCGGCGGGCCCGTTCGCCCGTGGCTGGCGGCCAGCGTGGCCGGTGACCTGACGGACATCGCCGCGACCGTGGCCGGCCGCGACGCGCTGCCCGACGGCGCGGCGAAGGCGACGGCTGTCGTGGCCGGCGCGTCGGCGCTGCTCAGCGTCGCGGTCGGCGCCGCTGTCGACGGCTAGCGTCCGTGGCCATGGACCTCGCGTACGAGCGGCGCGGCGGCGGACCGCCGCTCGTGCTCCTGCACGCGCTCGGCGCCGACCGCGAGATGTGGGCGCCGGTGCTCGATCGCCTGGCCGTCCAGCGCGACGTGGTCGCCGTCGACCTGCCCGGCTTCGGTTCCTCGCCGGTGCTGAACGGCAGCGGTCCGCCTACGCCGCGGGCCCTGGCCGCGGCCGTGGCGGACGCCATGGAGCGCGTCGTCGGCGTGCCCTTCCACGTGGCCGGCAACTCGCTCGGCGGCTGGGTGGCGCTCGAGGTCGCGCTGGCCGGCGCCGGGTGCTCGGTCACCGCGATCGGTCCCGCGGGCCTGTGGCCCGAGCCGCTCGTGCCGCGCCGCAGCATCGCCCACCGGGTGGCCGGCCTGGTCGGCCCCGTGCTCGGGCCGCTCGTGCGCACCCCGCGCGGCCGGCGCCTGGCACTGGGCGGCACGATCGCCCGGCCCGAGCGTGTCCCGCCCGCCGCGGCGCTGCACCTGGCGCGCTCGTACGGCAGGGCGCCGGGCTTCGACGCCGTCAACGACGCCATGCGCGCGGGGCGCTTCACCGGCCTGGCCGACATCCGCGTACCCGTCACCCTGGCCTGGGGCGAGCACGACCGCCTCGTGAGGCCGCCGCGCCGCGTACCCGCGCACGTCCGCACCGTCGCGCTGCCCGGTTGCGGGCACCTGCCGACCTGGGACGACCCCGACGGCGTCGCGGCCGTGCTGCTGGCGGGCAGTTCGCCAGAATCCGGCTGACCGCGTTGCGTCCGCAATCGGTTCGGCGAGTTGGGGTGGGGCATGAGACGTGCCCGACGGGCGGGCGTGGTGACACACCCCTGCCGATCGGGCCCCACATCTCATCCAGGTAGCGTGCCCATCGCCCGGCCCGGCGCACGGCTGGCACCCCCGCCGCCGCCCGACCGTGCATCATGCGCGGATCTTGCGGGTGCGGTCGTCAACCATGCCGCGTGCACGCGGGGCGGTCACGGCGGTGGCGGCGCTCGCCGGCGCTCTGATGCTGCTGGCGGCGGCGCCGGCGCGGGCGGAGGTCGCCGCCTACCCGGCGCACGACGTCAAGGCCGCGTCGCCGCGGACGCAGATCTCGTTCCGCGGACTCGCGCCGGCCGCGCTCGCCTCGATCCGCGTCGTCGGCTCGCGCTCGGGTCGGCACGGCGGTCGTGTCCAGGCGCACTCCGACGGCCTCGGGGCGAGCTTCCTGCCCGCCCGTCCGTTTCGCGGTGGCGAGCGCGTCACGGTCACCGGGGCATTCGACGTGTTCGGCACGGGCAAACGGAAGTACGGCTTCCGCGTGGCGCGCTTCGCGCGCAACCAGCCGTTGATCAAACGGCAGGGGCGCCGGCGGGCGGCCGGGACCATGCGCATCGTCACGCGCCCGGATCTGCGGCCGCCGGCCTGGGACGTGCGCGTCGAGCTGCCCGGCAACACCGACGCCGAGATCTTCACCGGGCCGAAGCTGTTCGCCCGGCGCCGGGGACAGGAGGGCGTACAGATCCTCAGCGCGTCGGGGCGTGTGCGCTACTGGCTGCCGATGGTGGCCGGTCAGAAGGCGACCGACGTTCGGATGCAGCTCTACCGCGGTGAGCCGGCGATGACGTTCTGGCGCGGCTTCACCGCGGGCGGCCAGGGCCGCGGCGAGGGGGTGATCATGAGCCCTCGCTACGAGGTGCTCGCGCGCGTGCGCATGGGCAACGGGTACGGGATGGACCTGCACGAGTTCCGCCTGACGCCGCGCGGCACCGCGCTGGCCATCGCCTACCAGGCGGTGCGCGCCAACCTGCGCGCCCGGGGCGGCTCGCGGCGCGGTTCGGTGGTCGACAACGTCATCCAGGAGCTCGACCTGGCCACCGGGCTCGTCCTCTACGAGTGGCACAGCGTGGGGAGCGTGGCCCTGCGCGAGAGCGACGGCCGGCCGGGCGGGCCGAACCAGCCGTGGGACTACTTCCACGCCAACTCGGTCTACGCCGACGGCCCCGACGGGTTCATCGTCTCCGCGCGCCACACGTCCGGCATCTACCGGATCTCTCGTCGCACCGGCGCGATCGACTGGCGCCTGGGCGGCAGCCGCAGCGACTTCCGGCTCGGCGTGGGCGCGGCGTTCGCCCGCCAGCACGACGCCGAGGTCCAGCCGGACGGCACCGTGCGGATCTTCGACAACTCAGCGCGTCGCGGGCGCCGGCGCTCGCGCGTCATCACGCTGCGCCTCGACCGCCAGGCGCGCACGGCGACGCTCGTGGGGACGCTGAGTCGCGGCGGGCGTCAGTTCGCCGGCACGCAGGGCAACGCGACCCCGTTGCCCAGCGGCGGCGCGTTCGTCAACTGGGGCTCGCGCGGCGGCGTCTCGCAGATCGACCCCTCCAACCGGGTGCTGTTCGACGCCTGGCTGCCGCGGGGGTGGGACAACTACCGCGCGTATCGAGCGAACTGGACCGGCGTCCCCTACGCGCGGCCGGAGATCGTCGCGCGCGCCTTCGGGCCGAGCGCGACGAACGTGTACGCGAGTTGGAACGGGTCGACCGAGGTCGCCGCCTGGCGCGTCCTGGCCGGCGCGACGCGCGAGCCGCTGAGCGCCGTGGCCAGCACGCCGTGGCAGGACCTGGAGACCGCGATCCGCGTCGCCTCGACGGCCCGCTACTTCGCGGTCCAGGCGCTCGGCGCCGACGGGCGCGTGCTCGGCATCTCGCACATCACGCAGCGCAGGTGACGTCCGGGTCGCCCGATGGTGCTCGACCGGCTACGCATCCCCATCGTCCAGGCCCCGATGGCCGGGGGCTCCTCGACGCCGGAGCTCGCGGCCGCGGTGAGCGACGCGGGCGCGCTCGGCTTCGTGGCCGCCGGCTACAAGGCGCCCGACGCGATGCGGGCGGACATCGCCGCGACGCGCGCGCTGACCTCGGAGCCGTTCGGCGTCAACGTGTTCGCCGCCCGGCCGACGACCGTCGCGCCGGCGGTGCTCGGCGCCTTCGCCGACCGTGTCCGCTCGGCCACGCGCGAAACCGGCGTCGCGCCCGGCGAGCCGCGCTCGGACGACGACGGCTTCGATGCGAAGGTCGCGCTGCTGCTCGACGACCCGCCGGCCGTGGTCTCCTTCGTGTTCGGCTGCCCGCCCGCGGGGCTCGTCCACCGGCTGCACGAGGCCGGCTGCGAGGTCTGGGTGACGACCACCGACGTCGACGAGGCGCGCACGGCGGCCGCGACCGGCGCCGACGCGCTCGTCGCCCAGGGCGTCGAGGCCGGCGGGCACCGCGGCTCGTTCGACGACGAGCATCCCGGCGACCTCGGCCTGCTCGCGCTGCTGCAGCTCACCGCCGCCGCCGTCGACCTGCCGCTCGTCGCCTCGGGCGGCATCGCCACCGGCGCGGGCGTCGCGGCCGCGCTGGCCGCCGGCGCATCGGCGGCGCAGATCGGCACGGCGTTCATGGCCTGCGACGAGGCGGCCACGAGCGACGTCCACCGCCGCGCGCTGACCGAGCCGGGGCGCACCGCGCTGACGCGGGCCTTCACGGGGCGCATGGCCCGCGGGATCGTCAACCGCTTCCTGGCCGAGCACAGCGAGGGGGCGCCGCGCGCCTACCCGGCCGTTCACCACCTGACCGCGCCGATCCGCGCCCACGCGCGGCGCAGCGGGGACCCCGAGCTGCTGAACCTGTGGGCCGGCCAGGCCCACGAGCTGACGCGCTCGCTGCCCGCCGCCGAGCTCGTGCGCGCGCTGCACGAGGACGCGCGCTCCGCGAGCGCGCGCGTGGCTCGGCGGCTGGGCAGGCGCCCGCCGACGCCTGACCGGCGGTCAGGCGCGCAGGTCGGCCAGCCGCCGGCGCTGGCCGCCGTCGGGGTCGAAGTTCTCCGGCGCCAGCCAGCGCTCGAACGCGCCGCGCGCGGCCGGCCACTCGCGGTCGAGCAGCGAGAACCACGCGGTGTCGCGGTTGCGGCCCTTGACGATCATGTGCTGGCGGAACGTGCCCTCGTAGGTGAAGCCGAAGCGCTCGGCGGCCCGGCGCGAGCGCGCGTTGGCGGCGTCGCACTTCCACTCCAGGCGGCGGTTGCCGAGGTCGTCGAAGGCGTGGCGCGCGAGCAGGTAGATCGCCTCGGTCGCGGCCGGCGTGCGCTGCAGCGCGGTGCCGAACCACACGTGGCCGATCTCGATGACCGCGTCGCCCGGGGCGATGCGCAGGAAGCTCTCGCACCCCGACCGCCTCGCCGGTCGAGCGATCCTCGATCGCGTAGAACAGCGGGTCCTCGCTCGGCGCGGCGTCCTCGAGGAACGCGCGCAGCGCCGCCTCGTCGTCGAACGGCCCGTAGGGGAGGTAGGTCCACAGTCCCGGGTCGGCGGCGGGCCGGTGTGTAGCCGCGTACAGCGACGGCGCATGGCGCGCGGGATCGAGCGGGACGAGCCGCACGCGGTCCCCTCCAGCGTCCGGTGCGCCGGCGGCCGGGCGGGGCGCGGGGAGGACGGGCTGGCCGGCACGGGCGCGGATCCTATGCCTGGCACCGGTCCCTCCCGGCGCGGCGCCGCCGGCGCCGGTTCGACCACGCTGTCCGCCCGGCTTGGACCGAGTGGCCCTCGACGGCGCCCGCGGCGGGCCTCACCCTCCCTCCATGACGCGACGCCCCCAGATCGTCGCCTCCGGGGGCGGCGGTTTCTCGATGGAGCCGGGCAACCGGCTGCTCGACGACTACGTGCTGTCGCTGACCGGGATGGCAGCGCCCGCGCGTGTGCTTCATGCCCACCGCGTCGGGCGACGCCGACCACTACATCGTGCGCTTCTATCGCGCCTTCCCGTCGTCGATGTGCGAGCCGACGCACGTCTCGCTGTTCCGCCGCGACCGCGGCTGTGGCATCGACGCCGACGTCGCCGGCCACCTGCTCGAGCAGGACCTGATCTACGTCGGCGGCGGCAGCCTGCTGTCGCTGCTCGGCGTGTGGCGCGCGCACGGCCTCGACGAGGTCCTGCGCGACTGCTGGGCGCGGGCACCGTGCTGTGCGGGCTGAGCGCGGGCTCGCTGTGCTGGTTCTCCGAGGCGCTGACCGCCTTCCACGGCACGCCCAGGCGCGCCGAGGCCTCGGCCTGCTGCCGTGGTCCAACTGCGTGCACTACGACGGCGAGCCCGAGCGCCGCGAGGTCTACCTGCAGTCGATCGAGGACGGCATGGTCCCCGGCTACGCGGCCGAGAACGGCGCCGCGCTGCACTTCGTCGGCGGCGAGCTGGCGCGGGTCGTCGCCTCGCGCGACGGCGCCCGGGCCTACCGCGTCGAGGCGGTCGACGGCGTGGCGCGCGAGACCGCGCTGCCCGTGGTGCCGCTGCGAGGCCCGCCGGGCTCGTGCTCGCCTGACGGATGCGGACGATCTTCGCCATGGGCGGCGGCGGCTTCACGATGGAGCCCGGCAACCACGCCCTCGATCGCTACGTCCTCGCCCTCGCGCGCCGGCCGATGCCGCGCATCTGCTTCCTGCCCACGGCCAGCGGCGACCCGACCGACCACATCTCGCGCTTCTACGAGGCGTTCTCGGACCTGCCGTGCGAGCCCACCGACCTGTCGCTGTTCCGGCTCGCCGGCGGCCGGTCGACGTGCGCGGGCTGCTGCTCGCCCAGGACGTCATCTACGTCGGCGGCGGGTCGATGCGCAACATGCTCGCCATCTGGCGCGTGCACGAGCTCGACGTCATCCTGCGCGAGTGCTGGGAGCGGGGCATCGTGCTCGCCGGCCTGAGCGCGGGGGCGATGTGCTGGTTCGAGGCCGGGGTGACGAAGTCGACGGGGCGCCCGAGCCCGTGGCCGGGCTCGGCCTGCTGCCCGGCTCGCTGTCCGTGCACTACGACGGCGAGCCCGAGCGCCGGCCGGTGTTCCTCGATGCCGTCGCCTCCGGCGCGGCCCCCGAGGGCTTCGGCGCCGACGACGGCGTCGGCATGGTGTGGCGCGACGGGCGCCTGGAGCGCGCGGTCTCCTCGCGCCCGCAGGGGCGCTGCGTGCGCGTGCGCCGCGACGGCGACCGGGCCGTCGAGGAGCCGATGCCGGTCGAGGTGCTCGCCGGCCGCGACACCGGCGCGCGCCCGACGACGTGCGCGAGTTCCGCGCCGCGACGCGCCACCGGGCCGGGCTGCGCCGCTGATCGCGCCAAGGTTTCGACCGCCGGACAAATCGGTCCACCCGCACTCCGACCGAAGGTCGGTTCCGCTGCGGGGGGCCGCCTTGGATACTTCGCGCCACGGGACGCCGACGCGCCGCGAGCCTCGCCC
>CAWBBQ010000003.1:0-113942 GCA_963787065.1 uncultured Actinomycetes bacterium | reverse complement strand
CGCCAGGGGGTCGGTCGCCGCGCGGCCGTGCGCATCTGCAAGCGCCGCTCGGCCCGGACGCCCGGTTCGGGCACGCCCGCTGCGCCCACCGTCGCCGCCGTCAGCACGCCGGCCGCCGCCGCGGGGGCGGGCGCCGCTCCCGCCGCCGCCGCTCCCGTCGCGGCCGCCGGTTGCCCCGGAGCGGAGACGATCCCCACGAGCGCCGGCACCGCAGCCGTGCGCGCGGCGGTCCTGTGCCTGGTCAACGCAGAGCGCGCCGCCAACGGCCTCGGCGCCCTGACGGACAACGGCCCGCTCACCGTCGCCGCCCAGGCGCACTCCGACGACATGGTGTCCGCGCGCTACTTCTCGCACACGAGCGTCGATGGGCGCAGCTTCGCGGGGCGGATCGCCGCCGCCGGCTACGGCGGGGCGGCGACGGCCGAGAACATCGCCTGGGGCGCGGGTGCGCAGAGCACCCCCGCCCGAATCGTCACGGGCTGGATGAGCTCGCCCGGCCACCGCGCCAACATCCTCAACGCCTCGCTGTCGACCTCCGGGGTCGGCGTGGCGCGCGGCACCCCGACCGGCGGGTCGGGCGCGACGTACACGCACGACTTCGGCGGCTGACGCCGGTCGCTCAGCCGCCGATCGCGCTCATCGAGCGCAGCGGCTGCACGAAGCCCGGGTCGTTGACGTGGTGCTTGAGCTCCTTGGCCCAGACCGCGTCGCGGATGACCTGCTCGAGCTGCGCGTCGTCGGCGCCGTCGCGCAGCGGGGCGCGCAGGTCGGTCTCGTTGAGCGAGAAGAGGCAGGTGCGCAGCTTGCCGTCGGCGGTCAGGCGGATGCGGTTGCAGTCGCCGCAGAACGGGTCGCTGACCGGGTTGATGAAGCCGATCCTGCCCTGGCCGTCGGCGAAGCGGTAGACGCGCGCGGTCGCGCTGGGCTCGCGCGGCTCGGGCTCGAGCGGGTGGACGGCGTGGATCGCGGCGCGGATCTCGTCGCCGCTGAGCACGCTGTCGGGCGTCCACGAGTGGTCGGCGTCGAGCGGCATGAACTCGATGAAGCGCACCTCGTAGGGATGCGAGCGGGCGAACTCCGCGAACGGGATCGCCTCCTGCTCGGTGAAGCCGCGCATCGCCACCGCGTTGACCTTGATCGGATGCGCCTCGGGGAACGCGGCCAGCACCTCCAGCCCGCGCAGGACGCGCGGCAGCGCGTCGCGGCGGGTCATCTCGAAGAAGCGGTCGCGCTGCAGCGAGTCGATCGACACGTTGAAGCGCGTGACCCCCGCGCGCACCAGCGCCTCGGCGTCGCGCTCGAGCAGGAAGCCGTTCGTGGTCACCGAGAGGTCGCGCACCGCCTCGATCTCCGACAGCATCGACACGAGGTGGGGGAACTCGCGGCGCACGAGCGGCTCGCCGCCGGTCAGGCGCACGTCGTGAACGCCCATGTCGGACAGCAATGCGACCAGCCGCGCGATCTCCTCGAAGCTCAGCACCTCCCGGCGCTCGAGCCACGGCAGGCCGTCGGCGGGCATGCAGTACTGGCAGCGGAAGCTGCAGCGGTCGGTGACCGAGACGCGGACGTCGCCGATCGCGCGTCCGTGCCCGTCGATGAGCGGCTCGCGTGGCATCCCTCCACAGGGTAGTTGACGGCGCGCGGCTACAGGCCGGAGTGCGCGGGCTGCGCCTCGGCGGTCGCCCGTCGCGAGCCGACGCCGGGCGGCATGCGCCGCCCCACCGGCAAGGTCATGGCCAGCAGCAGGGCGGGCAGCGGCAGCACGGCGACGACCTCCAGCGCGGTGCGCAGGCCGTAGGCGTCGGCCAGCTGCCCGAGCACGGCCGCCCCGAGGCCGCCGATGCCGATCGACAGCCCCAGCGTCACCCCCGATGCGACGCCCAGCCGGCTGGGCAGGTACTCCTGGCCCATGACGACGGTGACGCTGAACGTCGCGATCGTGGCCGCGCCGATGAGCGCCAGCGTCGCGATCGCCAGGCCGACGCCGCTGAGCAGCAGCACGACGATCAGCGGCGTGAGCAGGGCCAGCGACGTGCGCAGCACGATGCGGCGGCCGAAGCGGTCGGCCAGGCGGCCGCCGATCAGCGTCCCGATCGCGCCCGCGGCCAGCATCACCGTCAGCGCGGTGTTGGCCGTCGCCTCCGAGGCGCCGAGCTCGTCGACGAAGTACAGCGGCACGAGCGTCATGAGGCCGAAGAAGACGATCGAGCGCGCGGCGATGACCAGCGCCAGGCGTACGAACGGGCGCCACTGATCGGCCGGCGCATGCGGGTCGTGGCCGGCGCCGGCGCCGGTCGACGGCGCAAAGCCCCGGAGCCGCCGCAGCTCGCGCCACAGCAGCGCCGCCACGGCGAGCGGCAGCACCGCGATCAGCGGCGTGCCCTCCAGTCCCAGCGTGAGCGCCAGCGGGGTGACGATCGCCGGGCCGAGCGCGAGCCCGGCGTTGCCGCCGACGGAGAACAGGCTCATGCCCGTCGCCCGGCGCTCACCGGCCACGTAGTTGGCGAACCGCGAGCCCTCCGGGTGATAGGCGGCGACGCCCAGCCCGCTGACCACGACAACCGCGAAGGTCGCCGGGTAGCTGCCCATGACCCCGGCCAGCGCGGTGCCCGCGGCCGCCAGCGCCACGCCGCCGGGCAGCAGCCACGACAGCGAGCGACCGTCGGACAGGTGCCCGAACAGCGGCTGGATGACCGACGAGGAGACGCTCGAGGCCAGGACGAGCGCCGCGGCCTGCCCGTACGACCAGCCATGGGCTGCGATCAGGAACGGCAGGAGCGCCGGCAGCGCGCCCTGGCACAGGTCGACGCACAGGTGGCCGAGCGACAACACGGCCATCCCGCGGCGGTCGAGGGCGTGCGTCGGCATGGCTGAGCATGGTTAGCAGACGGGTCCGCCTGCGCTCGGTCGTCGGCGGCGGCGGCCGAACAGCGGCATCGCGGGAGGATGGGCCGAGGCCGTGGCGAGCGTGGGCCGCGCCGGCTCGCGACTCCATCCGGGGTCTCCTGTCGCCGCTATGCGGTGGTGAGAGACCGCGCACGGCATGCCCGGCGCGCGCGAAACGTGGCCCGGGGTCTCGCCGCGCGCGCGGGTCCCGTCCTCCTCGATGCCCTGGCCGCGTACCCGCGAGGCGCACCGCAGAAAGGGCGCAGCGCAGAACGTACGCCCCACGGCCCCACCCCCGACCCAACTTGACACCGCGCCACTCCGAGGACTACGGTCGAGCACACGATTGCAGCAAACGTTTGTCGTGACGGGTCTGGAGGAGGTCCGGATGAGCAGATTGCGTAGGTGCGCACCCGTGCTGGCCGTCGCGGTCGCGCTCGTGGCCGCCGGCTGTGGCGGCGACGACGGCGGCGGCGGGGGCGGCGGGGACACCTCCAAGCCGATCCGGATCGGCGCGTCGCTTCCGCTGACCGGCGAGTTCTCCGAGCCGGGCAAGGCGGCCCGTCAGGGCTATGAGGTCTGGGAGAAGCTGATCAACGACAAGGGCGGCCTGCTCGGGCGCAAGGTCGAGATCATCGTGCGCGACGACGCCAGCGACCAGAACACGGTCGTCGCCGACTACAACGCGCTCATCAGCCGCTCGAAGGTCGACATGTTGCTGGGCACGTTCTCGTCGCTGCTCAACATCCCGGCCTCGACGGTGGCCGAGCGCAACCGGATGCTCTACGTCGAGCCGGCCGGCGGCGCGCCGGAGATCTTCGACCGCGGCTATCAGTACCTGTTCTTCGCCCAGCAGGCGACCGCCGACAAGCAGGGCGATCTGTTCGCCGAGTACATCCTCGGCCTGCCCGCCGACGAGCGCCCGAAGACCGCCGCGTACCCGTCGCTGGACGACCCGTTCGCGCTGCCGGTGCTCAACGGCATCCGCGAGAAGTTCGAGAAGGCCGGCATCCGGACCGTCTACCGGACGACCTACGCGAGCGAGAACACGAACTTCGACGCGATCGCCAGCCGCGTCAAGTCGGCCAACCCCGACGTCCTCATGCACGGCGCGACGTTCGGCGACGGCGTCGGCTTCGTCCGCGCGCTGGACAAGGTCGGCTTCAAGCCCGCGTGGTTCTTCCAGACCAGCGCCCCGTCGTTCGCCGACCAGTACTCCAAGGGCGTCGGCGTCGAGAACACCGAGGGCACGTTCTACGCGGTGAGCTGGACGGCCGAGGCCCAGACGCCGGGCAACGACGAGTTCCTGCGCGTGCACCGCGAGCTGTTCGGCGCCGGCGAGCCGGCCGAGGACGCCGCCGACGCGTTCGCCACCGCCCAGGTCGTCGAGGCGGCGGCCAAGGCCGTGGGCTCGATCGACGACCAGAAGAAGCTCGCCGACTGGATCCGCTCCAACCAGGTCGAGACGATCCTGGGCGCGCTGAAGTGGGACAAGCGGGGTGCGCCCCAGGGCGAGTTCCTGATCGGCCAGTGGCAGGATGGCAAGTCGGAGATCGTGCTTCCCGAGGAGGTCGCCACATCCGACACGATCGTGAAGAACAGCGCCTCAGGCTCCTGATGGGACAGGGCCGCGGAGCGGCCGGGAGGCGTCGCGGGCGCCTCCCGGCCGCGCGTGCGGGGCGCCGCGCGTGACCGAGCTCGTCCAGACCGTCCTGCTCGGGCTGCTGATCGGCGGCGTCTACGCCCTGCTGGCCTCCGGGCTCACGCTGATCTTCGGCGTGATGAACGTCATCAACGTCGCCCACGGCGCGTTCCTGATCGTGGCGGCGTTCGTGGCCTACTCGCTGTGGACGGCGACCGGGCTGGACCCGCTGCTGTCGATCGCGGTCACCACCCCGGCGATGTTCGCCTTCGGCTGGCTGCTGTACGGCGGGACGATCCGCCGGATCCGCACCTCCGGGCCGGCGGCCTCGGTGCTGCTGACCTTCTCGCTCGCGCTCGTGCTCGAGGGCGTGATGGGCCTCGTGTGGGGAAACACGTCGCACGCGATCCGGCCCTCGTACTTCAACGAGTCCTTCTCCATCGGCTCGCTGTTCCTGCCCAAGGCGCAGGTCTACGGGTGCCTGGTGGCGGTCGGGGTGCTGATCGCCCTGTACGTCTTCCTGGCCCGCACCTGGACGGGGCGCGCGATCCGCGCGGCCGCCGTCAACCCCAACGCCGCCCAGCTCGTAGGCGTCAACGTCGCCGCCGTGGCCACGATGACGTTCGCCATCGGCGTGGCCACGACCGGCGCGGGCGGCTCGATCGTCGGCGTGCTGTACCCCTTCCTGCCCGGGTCGCACTACCTGTGGATCTCGCGGCTGCTGGGCATCATCGTGCTCGGCGGGATGGGCAGCCTGCCCGGCGCCGTCGTCGGCGCGCTGCTGATCGGCGTCGGCGAGACGATGACCACGACGTACGTCTCGCCCGCGTGGACGACAGCTGTGCCCTATGTCGTGATCTTCGCCGCGCTGCTGTTCCGCCCGCAGGGGCTGCTCGGCGCGCGCCTGCGAGAGGACGTGGCGGTGTGAGCCGGCTCGTCCCGCGCTCCCCGTGGACGGCGGCGATCGCCGCGTTCTGGGTGGCGCTGGCGCTCTTCCCGTTCCTCTCGAACGACCTCTTCTACCAGAACATGGTCATCCTCTCGCTGATCTTCGCGATCGGCGCGTCGGGGCTGAACATCATCTCCGGCTACGGCGGCTACATCTCGCTCGGCCAGAGCGCGTTCCTCGGCGTCGGCGCCTACACGGTCGGGCTGCTGGCCGTGCGGGTCGACACGTCGCCCTTCGTGTGGGTGCCGCTGGCCGGCCTGGTCGGGGCGCTGTTCGCGCTGCTGCTCGGCCTCGTCGCCATGCGCACGCGCGGGCACGCGTTCGTGATCATCACCATCGCCTTCCTGCTGCTGACCCAGCTCGTGCTGCTGAACTGGCGCTCCTTCACCAAGGGCTCGTCGGGCCTGTCGCTGCCGCTGGCCCAGTGGGACCCCGCCTACCAGAACTGGCCCTTCTACTACGCGCTGGCGGCGCTGCTGGCCGTGTCCGTGCTGCTGTCGTGGCGGATCCGGCGCTCGAAGCTCGGCATGGGCCTGATCGCCATGCGCGAGGACGAGGACAAGGCGGCGACGGTCGGGATCAGCACGCCGACCTACAAGATGGTCGGCTTCGTGGCCAGCGCGGTGACGCTGTCGATGGCGGGCGGGATCTACGCCTACTACCTGAACTTCATCGACCCGCGCGGGATGTTCGACATCGTCATCAGCGTGCAGATCATCCTGTCCGTGCTGCTCGGCGGGCGGGCGACGCTGTGGGGCCCCGTGCTCGGCGCCTTCATCATCGAGCCGCTGAACGAGGTGGCCAACCAGCAGCTCGGCGGGGGCAACTCGCGGCTGCTGATCTTCGGCGGCCTGATGGCGCTCGTCGTGCTGTTCATGCCGCGCGGGATCGTCCCGACGGTCGCCGGCCTGCTCGATCGCCGACGGCGCCGGGGCGAGGAGGCGATCGTCGGCGCGCGGCTCGAGGCGCCGCTCGTCGTGCGCGATCGCGAGGCGCCGGTCGGCCACGACGTGCAGCGGGGACGCAAGCTGCTCGAGGTCCGCGGCCTGGAGAAGCGCTTCGGCGGCGTGCGCGCCGTCGACGGCTGCACGTTCGCCGTGCCCGAGGGCTCGATCACCGCGCTGATCGGCCCCAACGGCTCGGGCAAGACGACGGCGTTCAACCTGATCGACGGCACGATGCGGCCCACGGCCGGAGAGGTGTGGTTCGACGGCCGGCGGATCGACGGCCTGCGCCCGTGGCGTCGCGCGCACCTCGGGCTCGGCCGCACGTTCCAGATCACGCGGCTGTTCCGCGAGATGACCGTGCTCGAGAACGTCGTCGCCCCGCTGCGCTCGTTCTCCTGGCGCCAGCTCAACGCCGTCGCGGTCAGCGGTCCCGAGGCCGCGCGGGCCGAGGAGCTGCTCGACTTCGTGGGCATGCGCCGCTACCGCGACCAGCCCGCCTCCGCGCTGTCCTACGGTCAGCAGAAGCTCGTCGAGCTCGCCCAGGTCCTGATGCTCGACCCCAAGCTCGTGCTCCTCGACGAGCCGGCCGGCGGCATCAACCCGACGGCGATCGAGCGGATGGGGGAGATGATCCGCGAGCTCAACCGCCAGGGCACGACGTTCCTGATCGTCGAGCACAACATGCCGTTCGTGCTCGGCCTGTGCGACCCGGTGCTCGTGCTCGCGCGCGGGACGTGCATCTGCGACGGCCCGCCCGAGATCGTCCATCGCGACCCGCGCGTGCTCGACGCCTACCTGGGCGAGGACTACTTGCACGACGAGCCGGTGCGGGCATGAGCCAGGGCGCGCTGTTGCGCCTGGACGGCGTGACGGCCGGCTACGGCGGCGGGGACGTGCTGCGCGGCGTGCAGATCGAGGTCGCCCGCGGCGCGATCGCGTGCATCGTCGGTCCCAACGGCGCGGGCAAGTCGACCGTCCTGCGCTCGGTCAGCGGGCTGCTGCACCCGCGCGCGGGCCGGATCGAGTTCGACGGCGAGCAGATCGCCGGCCGCGCCCCGGCCGAGATCCTCGAGCTCGGCATCGCGCAGGTGCCTCAGACCGGCGGCATCTTCTCGAACATCAGCGTGCGCGAGAACGTCCTCATGGGCGCCTACATCGTGCGCCGCGACAAGGCGCTGGTGCGCCGTCGCTACGCGGAGGTCCAGGAGCTGTTCCCGGTCGTCCGCGAGCGCGGCTCCGAGCGCGCGGGCAACCTGTCCGGCGGCCAGCGCAGGATGGTCGAGTTCGCTCGCTCGCTGATGCTCGACCCCAAGCTCGTGCTGCTCGACGAGCCCTCGCTGGGCCTGGACCCCAAGGCGCTCAAGCAGGTCTACGAGACGGTCACGCTGATGCGCGAGGCCGGCAAGACGATCCTGCTCGTCGAGCAGAACGTGCGCTTCGGGCTGCGCCTGGCCGGTGACGGGATCGTCATGGAGTCCGGGCGCGTGCTGATGACCGGCCGCGCGGACGCCGTGCTGCACAACCCGCAGATGGCCGACCTGTACTTCGGTGGATCGGTGAAGACCGACCACGAGGCGGCCGGCCGGCCCCCGGTGGAGGCGTCTTGACCGGCTGGGGGCCGCTGGTAAGCTGCAAACGGTTGCAATCAACTCGGCGATGGGATGACGGATGGCGAACGGCGAACTGAAACAGACGCGTTTCGGGTGGATCGGCGCGGGGCGCATGGGCGCGGCCCTCGTGCGGCGTCTGCTCGACGCGGGCTGCGACGTCGCTGTGTACAACCGCACGCGCTCCAAGGCGGAGGCGCTGGCGGAGCACGGGGCGACGCTGGTCGACAGGCCCGCCGACCTCGCCGACCGCGACATCGTCTTCACGATGGTCGGCGGTCCCGCGGACTTCCAGCAGGTCGTGCTCGGCGAGTCGGGGCTGCTGTCGCGCGAGGACGTGGCGCCGCGGATCGTCATCGACTCGACGACCGTCTCGCCCGAGGCGTCGCTCGCCGTCCGTGGCCAGGCCGAGCGCCGCGGCATCGCGCTGCTGGCCGCGCCGGTGAGCGGCAACCCGAAGGTCGTGGCCTCCGGGCGGCTGACGATCGTCGTCTCCGGCCCGCCGGAGGCGTGGACGGAGGCCGAGCCCGTGCTCGCGCTGCTCGCCCAGCGCGTGACCTACGTCGGCGAGGGCGAGCGGGCGCGGCTGGCGAAGATCTGCCACAACGTGATGCTCGGCGTGGTCGCGCAGTGCCTGGCCGAGATCACCGTGCTGGCCGAGAAGGGCGGCATGTCGCGGGCCGCGTTCCTGGAGTTCCTCAACCACAGCGTGATGGGCTCGACCTTCACCCGCTACAAGACCCCGGCCCTGGTCAACCTCGACTTCACGCCGACGTTCACACCCGAGCTGCTGCGCAAGGACTTCGACCTCGGCCTCGCCGCCGCCCACGACCTCGACGTGCCGATGCCGGTCGCCGCGGCCGCCGCGCAGGCCGTCCAGGCGCTGATCGGCAGCGGCTTCACCGACATCGACTTCGCCGCGCTGATCGAGCAGGAGGCGCGGCTGTCGGGTCTCGAGCTCTCCTCCGAGGACACGGCCGTCGACGACGGGCTGCAGGCGCCGGCACCGGTGGCGTCGCCCGTTGGGCCCGTCCGGTGACCGACACCACCGGGACCGAGCTGCCCGCCACCGCGGTCGGCGCCGCCGCGCTCGACGCCCGCGCGGCGCTCGAGGGGTACGGGCGGATGCTGCTGATCCGCGAGTTCGAGCAGGAGATGCATCGACTCTTCCTGCAGGGCGAGGTCCACGGCACGACGCACCTGTGCGCCGGCCAGGAGGCGGTGCCCGTCGGCGTCTGCCTGGCGCTGGAGGCCGAGGACTACGTCGCCGGCACCTACCGGGGCCACGGCCACGCGCTGGCCAAGGGGACCGAGCCGGAGGCGCTGATGGCCGAGATGCTCGGCCGCTCCACCGGCGTGTGCGGTGGGCGCGCCGGATCGATGAACGTCATCGACCTCGCCCACGGGCTCGTCGGCTGTTACGGGATCGTCGGCGGGAGCATGGCGGCGGCCACGGGCGCGGCGCTGAGCGCCAAGCGCCAGGGCCGCGTGGCGGCGGCGTTCTTCGGCGACGGCGCCGCGAACCACGGCTACTTCCACGAGTGCCTGAACTTCGCCAAGGTCTACGAGCTGCCGCTGCTGTTCGTGTGCGAGAACAACTTCTACGGCGAGTTCACGCCGATGCAGCGCGTCACCGCCGGGCAGGACATCGCCGCGCGCGCCGCCGCCTACGGCATGCCCGCGCGGCTCGTCGACGGCAACGACCTGTGGGCTGTGCACGAGGCCGCCCGCGAGGCGGTCGACCGCGGCCGCCGGGGGGAGGGCCCGACGCTGCTGGAGTGCCAGACCTACCGCCACTTCGGCCACTCGAAGTCCGACCCGGCCACGTACCGGCCCAAGGAGGAGGTCGCGCGCTGGCGCGCTCGCGACCCGCTTGACATCGCGCGCGAGCGGCTGCTGTCGCTGGGCGTGGCCGAGGGCGACGTCGCCGACCACGAGGCCGGGGTGCGCGACACGCTGTCCCGGGCGGTGGAGGCCAGCCGCGGCGCGCCGTTCCCCGACCCGGCGCAGGAGCGGGCCACGGAGTTCGCCCCCTCATGAGCGAGCAGCTCGAGTTCCGCACCGGGATCCGCGACGCGATCGCCGAGGAGATCGAGCGCGACCCGTCGGTCGTGTTCTTCGGCGAGGACGTGGCTGCCGCGGGGGGCGTGTTCAAGGTGACGCCCGGGCTGCTGGAGCGATTCGGCGACGGGCGCGTGTTTGACACGCCGATCTCCGAGCTCGCGCTGGCCGGCGCGGCCTACGGCGCCGCCGTGACCGGGCTGCGCCCGGTCATCGAGATCATGTTCGGCGACTTCATGGCGCTGCCCATGGACAGCCTCGTCAACCAGTCGGCCAAGTTCTGGTTCATCTCGAACGAGCAGGGAACCGTGCCGCTCGTCGTGCGCTCCGCCGTCGGCGGCGGCGGGCGCTTCGGGGCGATCCACTCGCAGACCCACGGCACCTGGTTCCAGGGCATCCCGGGGATGAAGATCGCCATGCCCTCGACCCCGGCCGAGGCCAAGGGCCTGCTCAAGGGCGCGATCCGCGACGACAACCCGGTGCTGTTCCTCGAGCACAAGCGGCTGTACTCGGTCAAGGGCCCGGCGCCGGCCGCCGACGAGGTCATCCCGCTCGGCCGCGCCCGGATCGCCCGCGAGGGCGGCGACCTGACGATCGTCTCGCTGGCCACCGGCGTCCGCGACGCGCTGGCCGCGGCCGAGACGCTGGCGGGGGAGGGGGTCGAGGCCGAGGTCGTCGACCTGCGCACCCTGCGCCCGCTCGACGTCGACACCGTCCTCGAGTCGGTGGCGAGCACCAACCGGCTGCTGGCCGTCGAGGAGGGTCCGCGCACCGGTGGCTGGGCCGCCGGGCTGCTCGGGATGGTCGCCGAGCGCGCGCTGCACGACCTCGACGACGCGTGGGTGCTGGCCACCGAGGAGACGCCGATCCCCTACAGCCCGCCGCTCGAGGACGCGTTCATCCCCGACGCGGAGGCGATCGTCTCGAGCGTCCGCGACCGACTGGGCGCACGCGCGGCTCGCGGGTGAGGACGACGGTGGCGGCGGCCGGCGGATGAGCTCCCCAGCGACGCTGCGCGACGTGGCCCGGCTCGCGGGTGTGCACCCCGGCACCGCGTCGCGCGCGCTGAACGAGGAGACGCGCTCGCTGGTCAAGGAGACGACGCTGCGGCGCGTCCTCCAGGCGGCCGAGGAGCTCTCCTACCGGCCCAACCCGATCGCGCGCAGCCTGCGCACCAGCCGCTCGTTCACGGCCGGCGTCGTCATCCCCGACATCACCAACCCGCTGTTCCCGCCGATCGTGCGCGGGATCGAGGACGCGCTCAACCGGGCCGGCTACACCGCCCTGGTGGCCAACACCGACAACGACCCGGCGCGCGAGCGCGCGGCCGTGCAGGCCCTGCGCGCGCGCCAGGTCGACGGCTTCATCGCGGCCAGCGCGCGCCACGAGGATCGCGCGCTCGAGGAGCTCGTCGAGCTCGGCGTGCCCGTCGCGCTGGTGAACCGCCGCTTCCTCGACGGCCGGCTGCCCTCCGTGACCGTCGACGACCGCCGGGGCGTCCAGCTCGCCGTCGAGCACCTGGCCGCGCTCGGGCACCGGCGGATCGCGCACCTCGGCGGGCCGCAGACGCTGTCGACGGGCAGCGAGCGCTACGCGGGGTTCGTCGGCGCGATGCGCGCCGCCGGCCTGGAGGCCGATCCGAGCCTCGTGCTGTTCGGCGACGCGCTGCGCGAGCACGAGGGCGCCCGGCTGTGCGCCGAGCTGCTTGGTCGCCGCGAGGCGTTCACCGCGGTCGTCGCCGCCAACGACCTGATGGCGCTCGGCTCCTACGACGCGATCGCCGAGCGCGGGCTGTCGTGCCCCGGCGACGTGTCGGTCGTGGGCTTCAACGACATGCCGTTCGCGGCACGCTTCTCACCGCCGCTGACCACGGTGCAGGTCCCGCAGTACCGGATGGGCGTCGCCGCCGCCGAGCTGCTGCTCGAGCGCATCGCCCACCCGGCCGCGCCGCCGCGCGAGATCCTGCTCGCACCAGCGCTCGTGGTGCGCGGGTCGACGGGGCCACCGGCCGCCGCAGCCTAGCCGCGGGTGTCGGGACTTGAGATCGAGCGCCACGCTCCCGCTCGTCGGCGGCGTCGTCGCCGCCGTCGCCCTCGTGAGCTTCATGCGCGTGCCGCTGCTGCCCGACATCGGCCGCGAGCTCGAGCTGACGACGTCCGCGGTGGCCATGGTCACCGCGGGGTTCGCGGTCGGGCGCCTGATCATGGACCTCCCCGCCGGGCGACTCGCCGACCGCCTCCCGCCGCTGCTCGCCCTGGCCGCGACGGGTGTCGGCATCACGCTGGGCGCGCTCGTCCTGGCCGGCGCGAGCTCGCTCGGCCAGGCCGTGGCCGGCGCCGGGCTGCTCGGCCTCGTCTCGGCCCAGACGAACACGACGGCGATGAAGGCGTTCGCGACGCGCGCGTCCAGCGGCTCGCGCGCACGCTCGATGGCCGGATTCACGACCTCCCTGATGACCGGCCAGACGCTGGGCCCGGCGGTCGGCGGCGCGCTCGGCGGGCTGCTCGGCTGGCGCGCGGCGCAGGCCGCCGGCGCGGGGGTCGGGGTGGCCGTCGCGCTCGTGTGCTGGGTCGCCGCGCGGCGGGCCGCGGTGGCGCGCGCCGTGCCCATCGGCGACGACGAAGCCACCGCGCGGGCCGACGCGGCGCGGGCAGCGGCCGAGCGCGACCGCCGCGCCCACGGCCTGTCACGCCGCGACATCGTCGTGCTGGCCGGGGTGCCGTTCGCCGTCTTCTTCACGCTGGCCGGGGTCCTGCAGACACTCGCCCCGCTGATCGCGGCCGACGAGCTCGGCCTCGGCCCGTCGGTCATCGGCATCGCCATCGGACTCGGCGGCCTGACGCGCGCGGCCGGCGCGTTCGCGGCCGGTCGCCTGGCCGACGGCGTGTCGCGCAAGGCCGCGCTCGTGCCCGCTCAGGTGCTGATGGCGGGCGGCGCCGCGCTGCTGATCCCCGAGCCGACGCTGGTCACCTGGATCGCCGCGGTCGCCCTGCTGTCGTTCGCCTCGTCGGGCATCCCGCTGGCCGCGACGATGATCGCCGACCGTGTGCCCGCCGGCACGCTCGGGCGCCGCCTCGGCTCCTACCGCTTCGTGGGCGACGCGGGGCTGCTGGCCGGGCCGGCCGTCGGCGGCCTCGTCGCCCAGCAGGCCGGTCGCGGCGCAGCGATGGCGCTGACCGTGGCGCTGCTGCTGGCCAGCGCCGCGAGCCTGCGGCTGGTGGCCGAGATCACCCCCGAGCAGCGGACGTGATGGGCGCTTGACAGCGCATGAGGCCGCGCATAGGGTTGGATGCTTGCAAACGATTGCGAACAACTGCGCGGCGTGACGGGATCGCTGTGGGCCGTCGCCTCCGGCGTCGGCTTCGGGGTCTTCCAGACGCTCAACCGGCGCGCGATGAGCGGGATCGACGACGCCTACGTCTCGACCTTCCTGCAGCTCGTCGTCGCCGCCGCCGTGCTCGTGCTCGCGTCGGTCGCCACGCAGGACCTCGGCCTGCTCAGCGACGCGCAGGCCTGGGCGCTGCTCGCCTTCGCCGCCGCCGGCGTCGTGCACTTCCTGCTCGGCTGGACGTTCCTGAACCTCAGCCAGCAGCGCATCGGGGCCGCGCGCACCGCGCCGCTGTTGACCACCACGCCGCTGTTCGGGCTGCTGATCGCCGCGGCGCTGGGCGAGGTGCCCGGCGCCCTGGCCCTCGTGGCCATCCTGCCGATGGTGGCCGGCGCGTACCTGCTGTCCGGCGGCGGGCGCGAGTCGCGTGGGCCCGACGCGGTCTTCGGGCTCGGCACCGCGCTGATGTGGGCGGTCAGCGCCGTCCTCACCGTCGAGGCGCTCGACGGGCTGCCGTCGCCGCTGCTCGGCGTAACGCTCGGCCTCGTGGCCGCCGTCCCGGCCTACGGCGCCGGCGTGATCGCGCGCCACGCCCGTCAGGGCCTGGGGCTCGTCGCGCGCCGCTCGATGGCGATCAAGGTCGTGGCCGCCACGCTGCTCGCGCTGGCCACGTGGAGCCGGCTGCTCGCGCTCGACGACGCCGAGGTCGGCGTCGTGCTCGCCCTCAACCTCGTGTCGGTCCCGGTGGTCCTGCTGCTCGCGCCGCTGATCGTCGGCCGCCACCTCGAGCAGGTCACGCTGCGCGTCTGGCTCGGCGCCGCGCTGGTCGCGACCGGAACCCTGTCCCTGATCGCCGTCGGGAGCGACTAGCCGGTGGTCGACGCATGAGCATCGTCGACGTCCACGCCCACGTGATCCCGCCCGAGCTGCTGCGCGACGCGTCCCCCGACGAGGAGTGGCGACCGATCGTCCGCCGCGAGGACGGCGCGCAGGTCATCGTGCACGACGGCCGGGCGATCCGGGCCGCCGTCGGCGAGATCGTCGACGTCGACGAGATCCTCGCCGCGCAGGACCGGGCCGGAGTCGATCGCGTGGTGCTGTGCCCGTGGGTCCCGCTGCTGTTCACCGCCGCCGAGCCCGAGGAGGGCCTGCGCCGCGGTCGCCTGCAGAACGAGGCGCTCGCACGGATCGCGCGCGAGCACCCCGAGCGCATCAGCGCGCTCGGCGGCGTCCCGCTGCAGGACCCCGAGACGGCGGCCGGCGAGCTGGCGGCGCTGATGGGCGCCGGCGAGCTGTCGGGCGTCGAGGTCCCGGCCAGCGTCGACGGCGCGTACCTCGGCGACGAGCGCTACGAGCCGTTCTGGGCGGCGGCCGAGGCGACCGGCGCGCTCGTCTTCATCCACCCGACGACGCGCGGCTTCCAGTCCAGCGCATTCGCCGAGCACTACCTCTGGAACCTCGTCGGCAACCCGACCGAGACGACGATCACCGCGGCGCACATGGTCATGTCCGGGGTGCTCGAGCGCCATCCCGGCCTGCGCGTGGTGCTCGCCCACGGCGGCGGCACGATCCTCGCGCTGCGCGGGCGCCTGCGCCACGGCCACGAGCACGTCGCCGCGGCGGCCACGCGCCTGCACGAGTCGCCGGAGGACTCGCTGCGCCGGCTCTACTACGACACCGTCACCTTCGATCCGGGGCTCGTGCGCGAGCTCGTCGCCTTCGCCGGCGCCGACCACGTCGTGCTCGGCTCGGACTACCCCTTCGACATGGGCGACGCCCGGGTGGTCGACACCGTCCGCGCGGCCGGGCTGGCACCCGAGCAGGAGCGCGCCGTGCTCGGCGCCAACGCCGAGCGGCTGCTCGCCCTGACCCCCGCACAGACAGGAGCGAGGCGCGCATGACCCAGACCGCCGACATCGTCGTCGCCGGGGCGGGCCACAACAGCCTGATCACCGCCGCCTACCTGGCGCGCGCGGGCTACGACGTGCTCGTGCTCGACGCCCGCCCGATCCCCGGCGGCGGCGCGGCGTCGGAGGAGCTGCTGCTGCCCGGCTACCTGATCGACTCGTGCTCGACCGGCCACACGCTGATCCAGACCAACCCGCTGCTCGTCGACGACGAGCTCGACCTGCTGGGCCACTACGGCCTGGAGTACCTCCAGCCCGACCCGTTCGCCCACGTCGCCTTCCCCGACGGCCGGCACCTGACGATGTGGCTGGACCGCGAGCGCAACCACGAGGAGCTGTCGCGCTTCTCGCGTGCCGACGCCGACGCCTACCTGCGGCTGCTGGACGAGTACGACGCGGTCAAGCACCTGTTCGGCGCCGCGCGCTTCACCCCGCCCGGCTTCGGGCCCTCTCTGCCCGAGCGCCTGGCCGAGCACCCGGCCGGCCGGCGCTGGCAGCGGCGCCTGATGATGAGCGCGTGGGACGTCGTGCGCCATGAGTTCGAGTCCCCGCACGTCCGCTCGTTCCTGCTCTGGCAGGCCTTCCAGACGCTCGTGCCGGTCGACACGCCCGGCTCGGGGCCGCTGGCCTACTCGATCGTCTTCGGCCGCCAGCGCCGGAGCTGGACGCTCCCGCGCGGAGGCTCGGGGACGCTGACCGACGCGCTCGTGCGCTGCATCGAGGACGCCGGTGGCACCGTGCTCTGCGACCGACGCGTGACCGGGCTGGTCCTCGAGGACGGCCGCTGCGCCGGCGTCCAGACCGAGGACGGCGAGCGCCTCATGGCGCGCGAGGCCGTCGTCTCGACGATCCACGTCAAGCACCTGGTCGAGATGGCCCCGGCGGACGCCTGGGAGGAGGACTTCCGCTACGGCGTGGAGACCTACGACGTCGGCATCTCGGGGATGGCGTCCTACCTGGCCACCACCGAGCCGCCGGTCTTCGACACGCCCGACGGGCCGCGCAGCGCCGTCTCCGCCGGCTACTCCGGCTGGCCGCAGGAGATCCTCGACCACGGGCGGGCGCTGCGCGACGGCCGCCATGAGCCGACGCCGTCGTGGCTGCTCGTGGCCACGCCGACGCTCGTCGACGACACGCGCGCCCCCGCCGGCCGCCACACGGTGAAGTTCCTCAGCGGACAGGCGTGGGACGTGCCCGACGGCGTGGCCGGCTGGGAGGAGCTCAAGCAGCGCCAGTTCGCCGGCCAGCTCGAGCTCGTCCGGCGCTTCGCCCCCAACCTGACCGACGAGACGATCCTCGCCACGCTCATCAAGAGCCCCGAGGACATCGAGCGCGCCAACGCCCACATGATCCGCGGCGCCTTCCACGGCGGCGACCGCGGCCCGGCCCAGAGCGGCGCGCTGCGCCCCGCGCCGGGATGGGCCCAGCACCGCATGCCGATCCCCGGCCTGTACCAGACCGGGGGGACCACGCACCCGGGCGGCTCGATCACCGGGGCCCCGGGGCGCAACGCCGCGATCGTGCTGCTGAAGGATCTCGGACTGACTCTCGAGGAGGTGGTGGCCGGTGCCCGACGCACGGGTGCAGGCAGCCGTTGACCACTGGGGCCCGCGCTTCACCCAGGCCGGCGTCGACGCCAACGACTTCGCGCGCACGGCGGCCAAGGTCGAGCGCTGGGAGGACTGGCTCGACGTCTGGGCCGGGCTGGGCGACGAGCATGCCGGGCGCGCCCGCGAGGCCGAGGCCGCCGGCCACGACGTGACCGCGGGCGAGGCCTGGCTGCAGGCCGCCGTCGCGCTGCACTTCGCCAAGTTCGTCTGGGTCCTCGACGACGCCCGCACGACGCCGGTGCACCGCCGGTCGGTCGACGCGCTCTACGAGGCCCACCGCCTGCTGCGCACGGGCGCCGAGCGGATCGAGTTCCCGCTCGACGGAACCGCGCTGCCCGCCAACCTGCGCCGCCCGGCGGGCCAGGACCGCCCGCCGCTGGTCATCCTGATCCCCGGGCTGGACTCGACCAAGGAGGAGTTCTTCCAGCTCGAGACGGTGTTCCTGCGCCGCGGGATGGCGACGCTGTCGCTCGACGGCCCGGGCCAGGGCGAGTCGGCCGACGCGCTGCCCATCCGCCGCGACTACGAGGTGGCGATCACCGCCGTGCTCGACGGGATCGCCGGGCGCAGCGACCTCGACAGCGACCGCGTGGCGGCGGTCGGCGTGAGCCTGGGCGGCTACTACGCCCCCCGGGCGGCTGCCTACGAGCCGCGCCTGCGCGCCGTCGCCGCGATCAGCGGGCCCTTCAACATGGGCGAGCTGTGGGACGGCCTGCCGCCGATGACGCGCGAGACGTTCGTCCGCAAGTCCCACAGCCGCGATGACGACGAGGGCCGCGCGCGGGCGCTCGAGCTCGACCTCGCCGGCGTGCTCGAGGAGCTCGACCGCCCGGCGCTGTTCGTCACCGGCGACCAGGACCGCCTGATCCCGTGGGAGTCGACGCGCAGGCAGGCCGAGGCGGCGCCGCAGGGTCGCTTCGAGCTGATCGAGGGCGGCCTGCACGGCGTCTCGAACTACCCCTACCTGCTGCGCCCGCTGGTCGCCGACTGGACGCGGGAGCAGCTCGGATGACCGGCGTGGCGATCATCGGGGCCGGGATGTGGGCGCCGCGGCTGGCCGACGCCGCCCGGCGCGCCGGCCTCGACCTGGTCTGCGCCTACTGCCGCGACGACGAGCGCCGGCGCGCGTTCGCCCAGCGCTTCGACTGCCGGCCCGCCGACAGCCTCGAGGCGGCGATCGAGCATCCCGACGTGCAGGGGGTCGTGCTGGCCACGCCCAACGACGTGCACCTCGAGCAGGCGCTGGCCTGCGCGCAGCGCGGGCGTCACGTGCTCGTCGAGAAGCCGATCGCCGACACGATCGAGGCGGCCGAGCGGATGCGCGACGGCTGCCTGGCCGCGGGCGTGCTGCTGATGGTCGGCCACGGCTTCCGTCGCCAGGGCGCCGCGCGCCGCACGCGCGAGCTGATCGACGAGGGACGGCTGGGAAGGGTCGTGCTCGCCGAGGCGAGCTTCTCGCTGACCGGCAAGCTCCCGCCGAGCGCGTGGCGCGCCCACCGCGAGCGCAACCCGGGCGGGCCGCTGATGCAGCTCGGCATCCACCACGCCGACACGCTCGCCTCGTGGCTGGGCCCGGTCGCCCGCACGACCGGCCGCATGGCCCACGTCCACACCGAGGCCGACATCGACGACGTCGGCGTGGCCACGCTCGAGTTCGCCTCGGGCGCGCTAGGCGTGCTCAGCGGCAGCTACGTCTCGCCGCACACGTTCTCGCTGCGCCTGCTGGGCACCGACGGCGTGCTCGACCTGCGCAGCGACCTCGGCGCGGTGTGGCCCGACGCCGAGCGCGTCGACGAGGTGACGACGCTCACGCTGGGCGGCGAGGCGGTCGCGTTCGAGCCGCGCGACATGCTGGCCGAGCAGCTCGCGGAGTTCGGGGCGGCGATCCGCGGCCAGGCGTCGGTCGAGACCGGGGCGGACGAGGGGATCGCCGCGCTGCGGGTGATCCTCGACGCGGTCGCGTGGGACGGCGCCGCGCGAGGCCCGCTGCCGGTGGCGTCCGCGTAGCCGGGACCTCGCGGGTCTCTGTTCGCGGCAGCCGCGAACGAACGAGGGCCCTCAGGCGGCCAGCGCGAGCGCCGGGGAGGCGCCGCGCGCGGCGGCCATCAGCGCGCCGAGGATCGGCGCGTGCCGGGCGTCGTGCGTGAGCAGCTCCGCGTGCCACTGCACCCCGACGCAGAAGCGCGCGGCGGGGTCCCACAGCGCCTCGACCGTCCCGTCGGGCGCGCGGGCGGCGACCTCGAGGCCGGCGCCCACCCGGTCGGCCGCCTGGTGGTGGAAGCTGTTGACCCTCAACGCCATCCCGAACCGACGGGGACGGCGCACCCGACGCCGGGGGGCGGGTCCCCGCCGCCCGAGCGCGTCGCACGGGAGCGGCTACGAGGCCTCGCCGTACGCGGGCCGCGGGGCCCCGAGCTCGCCCTCCGCGGCGGCGCGCGCCTGCGCCCGCTGCGGCGGCTCGAGCACGGCCGCGGCGATCGCCACGGCGGCGAGGACGAGGCCGGCGCCGATCAGGAAGGCCAGGTGGTAGCCGCCGGTCAGCGCGGACGCGGTCGACCCGCCGCCGGCGAGCAGGCTGTCGGTGCGGTTCGTCGACAGCGTCGCCAGCACGGCCAGCCCGAGCGCGCCGCCGACCTGCGCCGAGGTGTTGACCAGGCCGGAGGCCAGCCCCGCGTCCTCGTGGGTGGCACCCGACATGGCCAGCGTCATCAGCGCCGGGAAGCACGTGCCGGCACCGAGGCCGAGCAGGATCAGCACGGGCAGCACGTGCTCGACGTAGCTGCCGCCGACCGGCGCACGGGTGAACAGCGCCAGCCCGGCGGCGATCAGCAGCAGCCCCGGGAACAGCGCCGTCCGCGCGCCGAGGCGCATGATCAGCCGCTCGGAGTAGCGGATCGACAGCACCCCCATGACGATCGTCGTGGGCAGGAACGCAACGCCGATCTGCAGGGCGTCGTAGCCCAGCACGCGCTGCAGGTACAGCGAGCCCAGGAAGAACATGCCGAACATCCCGGCCACGAGCAGCGCCTGGATGACGTTGGCCGCCGAGACGTTGCGCGAGCGGAAGATCCGCAGTGGCATGAGCGGCGTGGCGGCTCGCGCCTCGCGCACGACGAAGGCGACGAGCAGCGCCAGCGAGGCAGCGCCGAGCCCGAGCGTGCGGCCGGCGGCCCAGCCGTCCTCGGCCGCCGGCTGGACGATCGTGTAGACGCCGAGCATCAGCGCGCCGGTGACGAGCAGCGCGCCGGGGATGTCGGCGCCCTGGCCGAGGCCGATGCCCCGGTCGGGCTCGAGCAGCCGCACGGCGAGGGCGGCCGTCGCGATGCCGATCGGGATGTTGACGAAGAAGATCCAGTGCCAGTTGATCGACTCCGTCAGCACGCCCCCGGCGAGCAGGCCGACCGAGCCGCCGGCGGAGGCGACGAAGGCATAGACGCCGATCGCCTTGGCCTGCTCGCGCGGCTCGGGGAACATCGTCACGATCATGCCGAGGATGACCGCGGAGGTCATCGCCCCGCCGACGCCCTGCAGGAAGCGCGCGGCGACGAGCAGCTCCTGGCCCTGGGCGAGCCCGCACAGCGCCGACGCCACGGTGAAGACGCCCAGGCCGGCCAGGAACACGGCCCGGCGCCCGAGGAGGTCCCCGAAGCGCCCGAACAGCAGCAGCAGTCCGCCGAAGGCGATCAGGTAGGCGTTCACCACCCAGGCCAGGCTCGACTGCGAGAAGCCGAGGTCGTCCTGGATCGACGGCAGCGCGACGTTCACCACCGTGACGTCGAGCACGATCATCAGCATCCCCACGCACAGCACGTAGAGGGCGATCCAGCGGTTGCGGTCGGTCATGGGGTCGGGCATCGAGTCTGGCTCCTGGATTCGCAAGCGTTCTCTCCCTCTGACCGGGTGAGCGCGCCGAACTCATCGGTGGCGTCTGCCCGTGGTGAGTCCTAGATTGCTCAGGGCATGAGCGCGGCGGCGGCCACCATGAGCCCACAGGAGCGCGAGCTGCTGGCGGCGGCGCGGGGCGGTGACGAGGACGCCTACCGCCGGCTCGTCGAGCCGCGACGGGCCGAGCTGCACGCGCACTGCTACCGGATGCTGGGCTCGGTTCACGACGCCGAGGATGCGCTGCAGGACGCGCTGCTGCGCTGCTGGCGTGGGCTGCCACGGTTCGAGGGCCGAAGCTCGCTGCGCTCGTGGCTGTACAGGATCGCCACGAACACGTGCCTGGACGTCGTCGCGCGGCGCCCGAAGCGGGCGCTGCCGATCGACCTCGGGCCGGCGGCGGAGCCCCACCAGAGCCCCGGCGAGCCGCTCGTGGAATCGGTCTGGGTGGAGCCATTCGCCGACGACCGGCTGGGCGTGGAGGACGGGTACGCTCAGCCCGAGGCCCGCTACGAGCTGCGCGAGAGCGTCGAGCTGGCCTTCATCGCCGCGCTCCAGCACCTGCCGGCCCGTCAGCGCGCGGCGCTGATCCTGCGCGACGTGCTCGGATTCTCCGCGCGCGAGGTCGCCGCGTTGCTGGACACCACGGTCGCGTCGGTCAACAGCGCGCTCCAGCGGTCCCGCGAGACCGTCGACGCGCGGGTTCCCGAGCGCAGCCAGCAGGCCACCATGCGCGCGCTCGGTGACCAGCGGCTGCGCGGCATCGTGCGCGACTACATGGACGCGATTGAGCGCGGCGACGTCGACGCCGTCGTCGCGCTGCTGGCCGACGAGGCCGCGTGGTCGATGCCGCCGATGCCAAACTGGTACCGCGGCCGGGAGGCGATCGTCGCCTTCCTCAGCGAGTACCCGCTGCGCGAGCGCTGGCGCCACGTCCCGACGCGGGCCAACGGCCAGCTCGCGGTGGGCTGCTACATCTGGCAGCCGGAGCGCGAGCGCTACGTGGCCGCCGTCCTCGACGTCCTCACGCTCGACGGCCCGCGAATCGCCGAGATCACGGCCTTCGTGGCGCCGTGGGTCTCACGGCGCTTCGGCGAGTCCCCGGGCGTCATGACGCCGGAGATCTTCGCGCGCTTCGGGCTGCCGGAGGCGCTGCCTGAGGAGCGATGAGACGCGGCACTCCGACTGCGCGTCGCGGCGCTCCCCGAGGCACGCGTGGCCGAGGCCTGTCGCACCCTCCGCGACGCCCTCGACTGCTGAGCACGTTCGGAGAAGACGGCCGGGCGTGGTGCCACTAGCCTGACCTGCAGCGCCCTTCGCCGCCGCATGATGACCGTGCTCGAGCACCACCGGACGCGCATGGCCGCGATCGTGCCCACCGCCCTGGCCTGCGGTGCGGTCGTCTGCGCGCTCGCACTCGACAGCGATCATCAGGACGCCAGGGTGGTCTTCGCCTTCTTCGGGCCCGCGGTGGGGTGGAGCTTCATCGGCACCGGCCTGTACGCCTGGCGGCGGCGGCCGGAGAGCCGCACCGGCGCCTTGATGGTCCTGATGGGCTTCGCATGGTTCCTGACGATGCTGGAGTCCGCGGACTCGCCGCTGCTCTACACCGTCTCACTGGTCACCGGCGGGCTGTTCGGCGGGCTGTTCCTGCATCTCGGCTTGAGCTTCCCCTCGGGCCGGCTGACGCCCGGGCTCGACCGCGCGCTCGTGATTGCCGGCTACGTGATCTTCCCGCTGGCCTCGGTGCCCGCGCTGTTCTTCGCGGGCCCGCAGGACCTGGGCTGCGACGACTGCCCGGCCAACCTGCTGCTGGTCCGCCGCGACGGCGGCCTGGCGAGCCTCGGGCTGGCCTTCGCGGCCGTGCTCCTCATCGTCCTGTTCCTGATCGTGCTGATCCGCGCGGTGCAGCGCTGGCGGCGGACCGGCGCGCTCGAGCGCCTCCAGCTCACGCCGGTCTACGTGTCCGCCCTGCTCACGTTCCTGCTCGTGGTCACGGCCCGGGCCGGCGGCGGCGACGTCGCGCGGTGGGCCGCCTTCATCTCCGCCGGGGTGCTGCCCTTCGCCTTCCTGGGCGGCCTGCTCCGCAGCCACGTCTCGCATCTCGACGCCGAGCTGCGCGAGAGCCTGGCCGAGCTGCGGGCCTCGCGTGCGCGACTCGTGCATGCCGGTGACGCCGCGCGCCGGCGCCTGGAGCGCGACCTCCACGACGGCGCCCAGGCCCGGCTCGTCGGGCTCGCGCTTCTGCTGCGCAGCGCGCGAATGCGGGCGGCCGACGACCCCGAGCTGGCCGGAATGCTCGACCGCGCGCAGGGGGAGCTGCATACCAGCCTGGCCGAGCTGCGCGAGCTCGCGCGCGGCATCCATCCGGCTGTGCTCACCGACCGCGGGCTCGAGCCGGCGCTGGAGGCGCTCGTGTCACGGGTGCCCGTGCCGGTGACCGTGCGGGCCGGCGTCGCGGGCCGCCTTCCCGGCCCGGTCGAGAGCGCCGCGTACTTCGTCGTCTCCGAGGCGCTGGCCAACGTCGCCAAGTACGCCATGGCGACCGAGGCCACCGTGCTCGTCCGGCGCGACAACGGGCGCGTGATCGTCGACGTGAGCGACGACGGGGTGGGTGGCGCCGACGTGGCGGGCGGCTCGGGGCTGCGCGGCCTGGCCGACCGCGTGGCGGCGCTCGACGGCACGCTGTCGGTCGAGAGCCCCGCCGGTCGCGGGACCCGGCTGCGCGCGGAGATCCCGTGCCGGCCGGTCGCCACGCGCCGCTGAAGGGCGGCGCCGCCGTCAGCCGCGGACGAGCGCCTCCAGCTCAAGCTCGATGCCCTCGGGCCCTACGAGGGCGCCTTGGCCTTCGACCACTCCGCCTTGTGCGCGCGCTTGGCCGCCTGGTAGTCGGCCAGCGCCTGGGCGGAGTCGACGTCGCCCAGCGTCGGATGCGAGGGCACGAGGTCGCGGGCGACGTCCACCCCGAAGCGCTTGGCCAGGACTGCGCCCAGCGCCTTGATCTTCATCTCGCCGAACCCGGGCAGCGCGGCCAGGTTGGCGCGCAGCTCGCGGGCGTCGGCCGCGTCGGTCCACACCCGCGCGGCATCACCGTCGTACGCGTCGCGCACGTGCACGGCCAAGGCCTGGGTGCGCTGGGCCATTGCTCCCGGGAAGCGATGGATCGCCGGGCGCTGGCGGAACACCGGCTCGAGGTCGGCGGAGGCCAGCGTGGCGGCGTCGAGCGAGCCGAGGCGCTCGCGCAGGGCCAGCGGCCCGGAGAACGCCTTCTGCACGCTGACCTGCTGGTCGAGCACGAAGCCGACCAGAAGCGCCAGCGGATCGGAGGCGATCAGCTCGTTGGCCTCGTCGGACTCGGTGAAGTGCAGGCGATCGGGCACCTGTCGATCGTACCCCTCGGCCCCGCACCGGTCGCCCCGTTCGTCTCAGCCCAGGCGTCGCAGCCCGCGGGGCAGCGCGTGCAGGCGCTCGAAGCCGGTGTCGGTGACGAGCAGCAGCTCGCCCGTCTGCACGCCGGCGCGCTCGTCGGGCGTGACGACGTTGGGCTGCACGACGACGGTCATGCCGGCCTCGAACGTGAAGTCGGGGATCGGCGCGATCTGGCGGCTGCGCGATCCCAGGACGGGCGGCAGGTAGCCGCCGACGTAGCCGTGGACGAGGTCGTCGCGGATCGTGAAGCCCGCATCCTCGATGACGTGCGAGGCGTCGACCAGCTCGGCCGCGCTCGCGCCGGCCCGCAGCCGCCCGCAGATCGCGTCGAAGGCCGCGTCGGCGATGGCGTGCAGCTCGGCGTGCAGCGCCGACGGCTCGGCCGCGACGGCGAAGGTGCGCAGCGCCTGCGCCGTGTACTCCCAGAAGCTCGCGCTGATCTCGCAGGTCAGCACGTCGCCGGCGGCCAGCGGCCGGTCCGACGGCCACTGCGCGGGCACGCTGACCTGCGGCGCGGCCATCGGCGTGGCCGCCAGGTAATGGATGTGGTTGACCGCGCCGTGCGGGACGTAGGCGCGCTCGATCGCGTCGCCCAGCTCGCGCTCGTCGACTCCGGGGCGAGCGGCCCCGGCCAGCGCCTCGACGCCGGCGTCGGTGAGCGCCGCGGCATGACGGACCCACGCCAGCTCCTCGCCGGACTTGACCTGGCGCAGGCGCGCGTAGGCCGGCCCGAGGTCGACGACCTCGCCGGCCAGGGCGGCCAGCGCGGCGTGGGCACGGTGGCCGAGCGGCCCGATCACGCCGATCCGCCGCCCGGTCGCGCCGCGGCGGCCGAGCTCCTGCACGGCGGTCGCGGCGGGCTGCTCGCCGATGTAGCGGACGTCGGCCTCGGTGGCGATCCGCGTGGCGTTGGGGACGTGGTTGTAGAAGCCGACGAACAGCGTGTCGCGCTCGCCCGGGGTGACGACGGCGATCGCCTCGCGGGTCACCGGCCAGCGCGTCAGCCAGCCGATCGCGCTGCCCGAGCGGTCGGCGCCGCGCACGACGACGTGCTCGACCTCGTGCTCGGCCATCACCGCCGCCAGCGCGTCGTGGCGGCGGCGCAGCTCGGCGTCGCTGAAGCGCGGGTAGGGGGAGGCGAGCGGCCCGCCGGCCGCGGCCCCCGCCGCGCCCCCGCTCACCGCAGCGCGGCGGTCGCGCCGGCGTCGCCGGCCACGCGACCGTTGCCGGCCGCCAGCGGGACCGCCTCGCGGGCGTCGTCGTCGAGCTGCGTGTTGAGGTTGGATGCGCGGTCGCGCTCGAGCGGCAGCGTCCCCCCGACGGTGTAGTACGGCCTGCCCGCGATCAGCAGGTCCTCCGCCGGGAAGCGCGTGATCACCTCGCAGCCCGTGGCCGTGACCACGAGCTGCTCCTCGATCCGCGCCGCCGACCAGCCGTCGCTGGCCGGCCAGAACGTCTCGAGCGCGAAGACCATGCCCTCGCGGATCTCCTCGGGATCGTCCTGCGACACGAGCCGCGAGAAGATCGGCTTCTCCCAGATCGACAGCCCGACGCCGTGGCCGAACTGCAGCGCGAAGGCCGCCTCCTCGTCGGGGAAGCCGAACTCGTGCGCCTCGGGCCACACGGCAACCACCTCGGCCGTCGTCGCGCCGGGCTTGATCAGCGCCATCGCCGCGTCGAGGTAGTAGCGGCAGCGCTTGTAGGCGTCGACGAGCGCGCGCGATGCGCTGGCGATCGCGAACGTCCGGTAGTAGCACGTCCGGTAGCCCATGAACGAGTGCAGGATGTCGAAGTAGGCCGGGTCGCCCGGGCGCAGCGCGCGGTCGGTGTAGACGTGCGGATGCGGGCTGCAACGCTCGCCCGAGATCGCGTTGACCCCCTCGACGAACTCCGAGCCCATGTCGTAGAGCACCTTGTTGACCAGCGCGACGGCCTCGTTCTCGCGCATGCCCGGCCGCATCGCGCGATAGAGCTCCTCGTAGGCGGCGTCGACCATCGCGCACGCCGTGTTGAGCAGCGTGATCTCGTCGCGCGTCTTGATCACGCGCGCCTGCTGCATCAGCTGCTGGCCGTCGACGATCCGGATGCCCTCGGCCTGCAGCGCGAACAGCACGGCCGGCTCGATCGCGTCGACGCCGACCGGCTCGCCGAGCAGCCCGCGCTCGGCCAGCTCGATGCGGATCTTGCGGGCCACGTCCTCGGCGCGCCCCGAGGTGGGGGACATCGCCCCGCGCAGGGTCGAGATGCCGGCCCGCGAGCGCTCCTCGCCCAGCCACGGGCAGTAGAGCTGGTGGTGGCGGGCAGCCGAGCCGAAGTCCCACATGATCGGCGGCTCGCCCTGCGGCAGCAGGCAGAAGCGGTTGAGCTTGTCCGACGCCCACGTGCCGATGTGGGTGGCCGTGATGTAGCGGATGTTGACCATGTCGAAGCACAGCAGCGCCCCGATCTCGGACTCGCCCAGCAGGGCGCTGATGCGCGCCAGGCGTTCCTCGCGCAGGCGGTCGAAGCGGACGCGCTCCTCCCAGTCGACCGCCATCGTCCCGTACGTCGCCAGGTTCATCTCGGACACCTCCGTCCGACCGCTCTGCAAAGGTTTGCAGGCATCAATCTATGTCCGCCGCAAGGCGCCGTCAACCGCACCGTTGCCGGCCTGGCCGCGACCGACGCCGAGCTGCCCGGCCATCCAGTCGCTGACGAGCCAGCGCAGCAGGTCGGGGTCGTTCGACACGACGTGCGTGCTCGACGAGCAGGCCCATCGGGAATCAAGTGACGCACGATCCTCTGTGTAGTGTTGCTCCGACGGGCGCGGTGACGAGCATCGGACAGGCCGAGGGCCGATTCGTCGGGCGATCGATCGCGCGCCGGGAGGACGAGCGCGTGCTACGGGGTCGCGCGCGCTACGTCGACGACATCGAGCTCGAGCGGATGGCGCATGTGGCCTTCGTGCGCAGCCCGCACGCCCACGCGCGCGTCGGCGCGATCACCGTGGTCGATCGGCCCGCGGGCGTGCTCGCCGTGATCACCGCCGCCGACCTGGCCGGCCGCGTGCGGCGCTATCCCAGGGTGACGCTCGACGGCATGCAGGTGACCGACGAGCAGCACCCGGTGCTGGCCGAGGAGGAGGTGCGCTACGTCGGCCAGCCGGTGGCCGCGGTCGTGGCCGAGTCGCGCGCGCTGGCCGAGGACGGGGCCGAGCTGGTCGAGGTCGACTACGAGGCCCTGGACGCGGTCGTCGACCCGCGGGCCTCCGACCACGCGCTCGTGGGCTGGTCGCGTTCGCACGGCGACGTCGACGGCGCCTTCGCGGGGGCCGCGCACGTCGTCTCCGGCCGCTACGGGATGCCGCGCATCAGCTCGGTGCCGATCGAGCCGCGCGGGGCGGTGGCCGAGCACGACCCCGGCTCCGGGCTGCTCACCGTGTGGTCCTCGCAGCAGGATCCCCATCGCCCGCTCGCTCAGCTGTCGCACATCCTCGGCCGGCCCGACGACACGATCCGGCTCGTCGTCCCCGACGTGGGCGGCGGCTTCGGCACGAAGGGCAACGTCGCGCCCGAGGTCGCGGTGCTCGCCGTCGCGGCGATCGACCTGGGCCGCCCGCTGAAGTGGATCGAGGACCGGCTGGAGAGCTTCCTGACCAGCCAGCAGGGCCGCGGGATGTCGGCCGACGTCGAGCTGGCGCTCGACGGCGAGGGGCGCATCGGGGCCATCCGGGCGCGGATCGTGGCCGACCTCGGCGGCTGGCTGCTGCCGTCCAGCCACCTGCCGCCGCACACGGCCGGGATGCTGATGACCGGCGCCTACGACGTCCCGCGTCGCCGCGATCGAGGTGGTCGGGGCGCGCACCCACAAGGTCCCGACCGGCCCGGTGCGCGGGGCGGGCCGGCCCGAGGCGGCGTACTTCGTCGAGCTGGCCGTCGACGACGCCGCCCGCGCGCTGGGCGTCGACCCGGTGACGCTGCGCCGGCGCAACCTCGTGCGGGCGTTCCCGCACGCCACGCCGCTGGGCTGGACCTACGACTCGGGCGACTACGAGCGCTGCCTGGACCTGGCGCTCGAGCGCGTCGGCGACGTCCCCGCCTCCGACGACGGGCGCGCGGTCGGCACAGGCGTGGCGTTGTACGTCGAGCGCTCCGGCGGCCAGTGGGAGAGCGCCGACGTCACCGTCGAGCCCGGCGGCCGCGTGGTCGTGCACAGCAGCACGTCGCCGCACGGCCAGGGCCACGAGACGACGTTCGCCCAGATCGCCGCCGACCGGCTCGGGCTCGAGCCCGGCGACGTCGTGCTGCGCTTCGGCGACAGCGCGGTCGTGCCGCGCGGCGTGGGCACGTTCGGCAGCCGCTCGGTGGCGATGGGCGGCTCGGCGCTCGTGGTCGCGCTCGACAAGATCGTGGCCAAGGCCCGCATCGTGGCCGCGCACCTGCTCGGTGGCACGCCGGAGGACGTCGTCTGGGAGGGCGCCGAGCTGGGCGTCGGCCACGAGAGGCTGCCGTTCCGCGCGGTGGCCGCCGCGGCCTACCAGCCCGGACGGCTGCCGCCCGGCGTCGAGCCCGGGCTGCACGCGGCGGGGCGCTTCAGCTCGGACTTCGTGTTCTCCTCGGGCGCGCACGCCGCGGTGGTCGAGATCGAGCGGGCCACCGGCCGCCTCTCGGTGCTGCGGATGGTCGCCGTCGACGACGCGGGCACGCTGATCAACCCGCTGCTGGCCCACGGGCAGGTCATCGGGGGGATCGCCCAGACGCTCGGCCAGTGCCTGACCGAGGAGGTCGTGCACGACGGTCTCGGCCAGCTGCAGACCGCGTCGCTGCTCGACTACAGCCTGGTCACGGCGGCCGAGATGCCACCGCTGTCGATCGCCGACGTGCAGACGCCGTCGCCGCTGAACCCGCTCGGGGCGAAGGGCGTCGGCGAGGGCGGCACGACGGGATCGCTGCCGGCGATCGCCAACGCGGTGGCCGACGCGCTGGGCGGGCGCCACGTCGAGCCGCCGTTCACCGAGGACAAGCTGTGGCGCGCGCTGCGTGCGGGGCGGCCGTGAGGGGGACCCGCGAGGTGGCGGTCGACGCGCCCGCGCAGGACGCGTGGCAGGCGCTGTCGGCAGGGGCGTGGGACGGCCCGATCCGGCTCGTGGTGGGGACTGTCGGCTACGCGGGCACGGTGACGGTCGTGGACGTCGACGAGGACGACCGGTCGGTGGGCTGCCATGTCCAGGCCCGCGGACGGGAGGGCTGGGCCGGCGTCGCCGCCGTGCTCGAGCTGCGCCCGGCCGGCGCGGGCGGCGGCGTGTCGATCGAGGGCGATGTCGAGGTGGTCGGCGGCGCCGACGAGCGGGCGGCCGATGCGCTGCTCGACGAGCTGGCCGAACGCGTCCGGCGCGCCCTGGCCGGCCGCCCGCCGGCGCCCGCCGGCCCGCCGGCGGCCGTCGGCCCGCCGGCGGCCGCGCCTGCCGACCCGGCGCCGCCGGTGTCGCCGGCCGACGACCCCGCCTGGCGGCGCCGGCTCGCCGCCCGCGCGGCGGCCGCCGTCGCCGTCGGCGCGGCGGCCGGTCTGGCGATCGCGCGGCGGGGGAGGGGCCGGTGAAGCCGCCCCCGTTCGAGTACGTCGCCCCGCGCTCGCTCGACGAGGCGCTCGGGGCGCTGGACGACGACGCCAAGGCGCTGGCCGGCGGCCAGAGCCTCGTCCCGCTGCTCAACTTCCGCCTGGCCCGCCCGGAGCGGCTCGTCGACCTCAACGGGGTCGGCGAGCTGGCCTACGTTCGCCGCTCGGCCGGGACGCTGCGCATCGGGGCGCTCACGCGCCAGTCGACGATCGAGCGCTCGCCGCTGATCGCGCGCCACTGGCCGCTGCTGGCCCAGGCCGTCCGCCACGTCGCCCACCCGGCGATCCGCAACCGCGGCACGGTGGGCGGCTCGGTCGCCCACGCCGACCCGAGCGCCGAGCTGCCCGTCGCGCTGACCGCGCTCCGGGCGCGCCTGCACCTGCGCTCGGCCGGCGGCGCGCGCGTCGTCGACGCGGCCGACTTCTTCGAGGCGCCGCTGATGACCGTGCTCGAGCCCGACGAGCTGCTCGTCGAGATCGAGGTCGACGCGTTGCCCGACGGCGCGCGGACCGCGTTCGCCGAGCACGCCCGCACCCACGGCGACTTCGCCATCGCGGGCGCGGCCGTCGTGCGCGCCGGCCGCGAGCACGCCTCGATCGCGCTGCTCGGCGCCGGCCCGACACCGCAGCGCGCGATCGACGCCGAGACCGCGCTGCGCGACGGCGCGAGCGCGGCCGAGGCGGCCGAGCTGGCCGGCGCGCTGCTCGACGACGACCACCGACGCGCGCTGGCCGGCGCGCTCGTGCGCCAAGCGATCGAGGAGGCCGGGGGTTGAGGATCGAGGTCGAGATCAACGGCGCGCCGCACGCCGGCGAGGTCGAGCCGCGCACGCTGCTGTCGGATTTCATCCGCCACGGGGCCGGGCTGACCGGGACGCACGTGGGCTGCGAGCACGGGGTGTGCGGCGCCTGCACGGTGCAGCTCGACGGCGAGACCGTGCGCTCGTGCCTGATGCTCGCCGTCCAGGCCGACGGCCGCTCGCTGCTGACCGTCGAGGGGCTGGCCGGCGACGACGCGCTGCACCCGCTCCAGCAGGCCTTCCACGAGGCCCACGCGCTGCAGTGCGGCTTCTGCACGCCGGGCTTCCTGATGTCCGCCGAGGCGCTGCTGCGCGAGCGCCCCGACCCCGGCGAGCGGGAGATCCGCGAGGCGCTGGCCGGCAACCTGTGCCGCTGCACGGGCTACGAGGGCATCGTGCAGGCGGTGCAGGCGGTCGCGCGCGGGCGCCTCACGGGCGCCGGATGAGCACCCAGACCAGCGCGGCGGCGAAGGCGAGCTGGCCGTAGGTCATCGCGGTGCCGAGGTTGGGCGCGCCGAGCAGCTCGGCCACGGCGGTGCCGAGCGCGAACGCCGCCACGAGCACGAGCAGGTCGAGCCTCATCGCAGCGCCGCCTCGCGCTCGAGCGCGGCGGTGAGCGCGGGCACGTCGGCGCCGGGGTCCTGGCCGGCCAGCCGGCGCTGCGCGGCACGGCGGCCGCCGAGGGCGCGGACCCCGCGGTCGCCGTGCTCGGCGGCGAAGTCGGCCAGCGCGCTCGCGCGGCGGGCGGCGAGCCGCCGGGCCGGCAGGTCCAGCCGCGCGCGATGCGCGTCGAGTGCGGAGACGAGCTCGGCGATCCCCTGCGCGGGGACGAGGCTCGACGTGGCGAGCACGGCGGTGTGGGGCGCGCCGAGCGCCCCGAGCGCCGCGTGCAGGTCGCGGCGCGTGCGCAGCGCGACGTCGCCGAGATCGGCCTTGGTCACCACGAGCACGTCGGGGATCTCCATGATCCCGGCCTTGAGGAACTGCAGGACGTCGCCGGCGCCGGGCTGGACGACGACCGCGACCGTGTCGGCCACCTCGGCCACCTCGGTCTCGCTCTGGCCGACGCCGACGGTCTCGACGACGACGATGTCGAACGCGGCGGCCAGCGCCTGCGAGGCCGCGCGCGTGGCCGGCGCCAGTCCGCCGAGGCGCCCGGCGGCGGCGGTCGAGCGGATGTAGAGGCCGGTGTCGTGGGGGTCGGCGGGCAGTCGTGCGCGGTCGCCGAGCAGCGCGCCGCCGGACCGGCGCGAGGACGGGTCGACGGCGAGCACGGCGACGCTGCGCCCGTCGCGGCGCCAGGCGCGCACGAGCTCGGCCAGCAGCGTCGACTTGCCTGCTCCCGGCGGCCCCGTGACCCCGACGACATGGGCGGGCGCCTCGGCTCCCAGCGCGGCGGGGGCGACCGCGCGCAGCAGCGCGGCGACCTCCTCGCGCGCCGCGGGCGCGCGGCTCTCGACGAGGTTGAGCACGGCGGGCGCCGCGCCGAGGTCGCCGTCGCGCAGGCGGGCGCCGAGCTCTGCTCCACTCAGGGCCACGGTCGCCGGACGCTACTCCACGACGGCGACGCGCTCGCCGGCCCCGTGGCGCGCGGCGACGAGCGCCACCACGTCGCGCAGGATCGCCGTGATGTCGAAGTCCTTCGGGGTGTAGACGGCGGCCACGCCGGCCGCGCGCAAGGCGGCGACGTCGCCCTCGGGGATGATCCCGCCGACGATCACCGGCACGTCCACGCCGCGCTGGCGCAGCGCGTCGAGCACGGCCGGGATCAGCTCGCGGTGCGAGCCGCTGAGGATCGACAGGCCGACGACGTGCACGCCCTCCTGCAGCGCGCTCGACGCGATCTGGGCCGGGGTCAGGCGGATCCCCTCGTAGACGACGTCCAGGCCGACGTCGCGTGCGCGCACGGCGATCTGCTCGGCGCCGTTGGAGTGCCCGTCGAGGCCCGGCTTGCCGACGAGGATCTTCAGCCGCCGCCCGAGCGCGTCGCTGACGCGGTCGACCTCCTCGCGCAGCGCCTCGACGTCGCCGTCGCCGGGTCGCGCGGCCGCCGCGTCGCCGACCCCGGTCGGTGCGCGGAACTCGCCGAAGGCGCCGCGCAGCGCGGCCGCCCACTCGCCGGTCGTCGCCCCCGCGCGGGCCGCGGCCAGCGTGGTCGCCATCACGTTGTCGCCGTCGCGGGCCGCGCGCGCGAGCGCGTCGAGCGCACCCGTCACCGCGCCGGCGTCGCGGCGGGAGCGCCAGCGGGCGACGGCCTCCCGCTGCTGGGCCTCGAGCGCGGGGTCGACGGTCAGGATGCCGCCGTCGGCACCGGCCACGAGCGGCGAGGGCTCGCTCTCGAGATAGCGGTTGAGGCCCACGACGACCTGGGCGCCGGACTCGATGCGCCGCAGTCGCTCGCGGTGGGAGTCGACGAGCGCGCCCTTCATGTAGTCGACGGCGGCCACCGCCCCGCCCAGCTCGGCGACGGTCGTCATCTCGGTCCGCGCCCCGTCGATCAGCTCTGCCACCAGGCCGTCCATCACCTTGGAGCCGTCGAACAGGTCGGGGTACTCGAGCAGGTCGGTCTCGTAGGCGAGCACCTGCTGGATGCGCAGCGACCACTGCTGGTCCCACGGGCGCGGCAGGCCGAGCGCCTCGTTCCAGGCGGGGAGCTGGACGGAGCGCGCGCGCGCGTCGCGCCCGAGGGTGACGGCGAGCGCCTCGAGCACGATGCGCTGGACGTTGTTCTCGGCCTGCGACTCGGTCAGGCCCAGCGAGTTGACCTGCACGCCGTAGCGGAAGCGCAGCAGGCGCTCGTCGCTCACGCCGTAGCGCTGGCGGCCGAGCTCCTCCCACAGGGCGGCCATGGCGCGCAGCTTGGCGTGCTCCTCGACGAAGCGCACGCCCGCGTTGACGAAGAACGAGATGCGCCCGAACACGCGCGGCATGAGCGCCTCGCCCACGCGCTGGCGGACGGCGTCGAGCACCGCGGTGGCGTTGGCCATCGCGTAGGCGATCTCCTGCACGGGCGTGGCCCCGGCCTCCTGCAGGTGGTACGAGCAGATGTTGACCGGGTTCCAGCGCGGGACGTGCTCGACCGTCCAGGCCACCATGTCGGCGATCAGGCGCATCGACGGGGCAGGCGGGAAGGCGTAGGTCCCGCGCGCCAGGAACTCCTTGATGATGTCGTTCTGGGTCGTGCCCTGCAGCGCGCCGGCGGGGACGCCGTTCTCCTCGGCGGTCACGACGTACAGCGCCAGCAGCCACGCGGCGGTGGCGTTGATCGTCATCGACGTGTTCATCTCGCCCAGCGGGATGCCGTCGAGCAGCGTGTGCATGTCGCCCTTGTGGGCGATCGGAACGCCGACCTTGCCGACCTCGCCGCGGGCCAGCTCGTGGTCGGCGTCGTAGCCGGTCTGCGTGGGCAGGTCGAACGCGATCGACAGGCCGGTCTGGCCCTTGGCCAGGTTGGAGCGGTAGAGCGCGTTGGAGGCCGCGGCCGTGGAATGGCCCGCGTAGGTGCGCATCATCCACGGCGGGTCGGGCTCGGGCAGGCGGTGCTCCTCCATGGCGCGATTCTATGGGCCGTTGCGGTGCGGTCCGCCGGTCGGCCGGGCCGCTAGGGTCTCGCGCCGTGCGCCAGATCGACGTTCGTCACGAGGGCATCGCGCAGGTCATCTGCTGTTACGCGCTGGACGACGCGATCGTCGACCCGGGGCCCTCGTCGACGCTCGACACGCTGCTCGAGGCGCTCGGCGACGAGCCGCCGGCGCGGATCCTGCTGACGCACGTCCACCTCGACCACGCCGGCGCGGCGGGCACGCTGGCGCGCCTCTGGCCCGAGGTCGAGGTCTGGGTGCACGAGCGCGGCGCGCCCCACCTCGTCGACCCGTCCAAGCTCGTGCGCAGCGCGGCGCGGATCTACGGCGACGACATGGATCGGCTGTGGGGGGCGGTCGAGCCGGTGCCCGAGGGTCGCCTGCGCGTCCTGTCCGGCGGCGAGCTGATCGGTCCGTGGCAGGTGCAGTACACGCCCGGCCACGCCTGGCACCACGTCAGCTACCTGCACCAGTCGAGCGGGACCGCGATGGTCGGCGACGTCTGCGGGGTGCGCATCGGCGACGGCCCGATCCTGCCGCCCACGCCGCCGCCCGACGTCGACCTCGAGGCCTGGCACGCGTCGCTGCGCCTGCTCGACGACTGGGCGCCCGAGCGCATCTGCGTCACCCACTTCGGCGCGCGCGAGGACGTCGGCGCGCACATCGGCGCGATGCACGAGGCGCTCGACGCGTGGGGCGAGGTCGCCCGGCACGCGACCGACGAGGAGTACACGCGGGCGACCGAGCTCAGGTTCCCGGGCGCCCCGGACAGCGACCTGCACCGCGCCTACCGGCGGGCGATGCCGCCCGACATGCTGTGGGCCGGGTGGCACCGGTACTGGTCCGCCCGCGCCGCGTCGTGAGCGTGCGGATGCGTTGACCGGGGTTTCCGCCCTCGGATGGCCACCGACCGACGCAAACCCACGAATGTTGCACTGCGGTCCCGACGGTGGCGACGCACCCCGGCGCGGCGTAGTCTTGAGCTTGTTGGCGTGCAAGGAGGACGGGCGATGCCCGACGAGGAGAATCGCACTCCGGAAGGCGATGCTGCGTATCGGCTGGAGCTCACCCCCGCGCAGCTGAAGGTGACGCACACGGCGCTCAAGTGCTTCTTCGACGGGCTCGGCCACGAGGAACGCGGCGTGCAGATCGTCGTGGTCGAGGTGCTCGGCAAGCTGCCCCCCGATGACGAGGTCAGCGCGATCGACCTGGGCGACGAGCTGGCCCGGCGACGCGCGGCACGCACGGCGCCTATCGGCGCCTAGGGCCCCGGGGCGGCCGCCGCGCGCAGGAGCAGTGGCCGCATGCCGCCGGGGCTACGGATTCAGCCGCATCGCCGCGCGCGGCCCTGGACGCGTCTGGCGCCTCAGCTCCACAACGTCACATAGGTCGTCGGCCGGAAGCGACCGGCGGGCACGCCGGCGCCGCCCGACAGCATCGCGTGCACGGCCTCGGGCGTGGTGACGAAGCGCAGCAGTGTCCATGCCGCCGCGGGGCGGCGACCTCCCGGCAGCGCGGTCGCGTGCCACAGGCCCTCGACCGGCGTGCCTCGGACGTCGAGGCGCGACAGGGCGCCGCGGCGCAGCGCGCCGACGACGGTGTGCGCGACGGCCAGCATCACGCCGTGGCCGGCCTCGGCGGCGCCGAGCGCGGCCGCCTCGCTGGCGTAGGCGCGGAGCTCGCGGGGCGCGATGCGGTGGTCGGCCAGGAAGGCGCCGATCGGCGTGTTGGGCTCGGCGCCCGAGGGCCCGACGAGCCAGCGCTCGCCGGAAAGCGCGCCTGCGGGCACGGCCGGCCGGCCCGCCAGGCGGTGGTCGCGGGCGGCCACGACGATCAGCCGGTAGCGCAGGAACGGGGCGGACTCGAGCCCGCCGGCCACGTCTGCCGCCGGCCGCGGTCCCAGGGTCACGTCGGCTCGGCGGTCGGCCAGCAGCGCGGCGAACGCCTCGGCCGGCTCGACCTCGACCGCGACCTCGACGTGCGGCGCGCGGCGGCGGAAGGCGTCGATGAGCGGCGCGGCCACGTGCTCGGAGACCGTGCCCGTCGCGGCGATGCGCAGCAGCGCCGCCTCGCCGCGCGACTCGCGCACCGCGCGGCGCGCCTGGTCGGCGATGCCGACGATCTCGGCCGCCGCGCCGGCCAGGCGCTGGCCGCCCGGCGTGAGGACGATCCCACCGCCGCCGCGGACGAAGAGCTCGTCGCCGAGGTCGACGCGCAGCGCCTTGACCGCCTCCGAGACCGCCGGCTCGCTCACGCCGAGCGCCTGCGCGGCGGCCTTCACCGAGCCCAGGCGGGCGACGGTGGCGAACGAGCGGAGCTGGCCGAGGGTCACGACTTAAGCGAACACCTAAGAGAGGTTGACCACACCATCTCACCCTGCAAGGGTCGCCGGCAAGGGAGCGCGAATCGCGAGGAGGACAGGATCGTGCAGGTTCCGGCACCCTTCGAATATGAGCGGGCCACGAGCGTCGACCACGCGCTGGCGCTGCTCCAGCGCCTCGGGCCCGAGGCCCGGATCATCGCCGGCGGCCACAGCCTGCTGCCGATGATGAAGCTGCGGCTCGCCGCGCCCGAGTACCTGATCGACATCAACGACCTGGCCGACCTCGCCTACATCACCGAGGGCGACGGCGAGATCCGGGTCGGCGCGCTGACGCGCCACCGCGAGCTGCTCGAGTCCGACCTGCTGCGCGAGCGCCTGCCGATCGTCACCGACGCCGAGGCGGTCATCGCCGACCCCGTCGTGCGCAACCGCGGCACGATCGGCGGCGCGCTGTGCCAGGCCGACCCGGCCGAGGACCTGTCGTCGGTGTGCGCCGCCGCGCACGCCTCGGTGGTGATCCGCGGGGCGTCGGGCGACCGCGTGGTGAGCATGGCCGAGTTCCATCGCGGCCCCTACGAGACCGCGGTCGGCGAGGGCGAGATGCTCGTCGAGATCCGCTTCCCGGTGCGCCCGCACGGCGGCAGCGCCTACGAGAAGGTCGAGCGCCGCCGCGGCGACTGGGCGGTCGCGGCTGCCGGCGCCGCGATCTGGATGGCCAACGGGACGATCGGCGAGGCGGGCGTGGCGCTCACCGCGGTCGGCGCGCACGAGGTCACGGTGCCGGCGGCCGAGCGGGCCCTGGCCGGCGAGACGCCGTCCGAGGAGCTGTTCGTGCGCGCCGCCGACCTCGCCGCCGAGGCGTGCTCGCCCACCGACGACCAGCGCGGGCCCGCGGACTACAAGCGCCACCTCGCCCGCGAGCTGACCCTTCGCTGCCTGCGCCGGGCCGCCGGCCGGGCACTGTCGCAGCACGCCTGAGGACCACGGAGGAGACCACCAGATGCAAGTGACGATGACCGTCAACGGCGAGGAGGTCACACGGGACGTCGAGCCGCGGCTGCTGCTCGTCCACTTCCTGCGCGACCACCTGGGCCTGACCGGCACCCACTGGGGCTGCGACACGAGCAACTGCGGCGTGTGCGTCGTGCTCATGGACTCAGAGCCGGTCAAGTCGTGCACGGTGCTGGCCGCGATGGCCTCCGGCCACGAGATCCAGACCGTCGAGGGCATGGAGCGCGACGGCGTGCTCGACCCCGTGCAGGAGGGCTTCATGGAGTGCCACGGCCTGCAGTGCGGGTTCTGCACGCCCGGCATGATGCTCACCGCCCGCGCGCTGCTGGACCGCAATCCCGACCCGTCCGAGGACGAGATCCGCGAGGCGATCGCCGGCCAGATCTGCCGCTGCACGGGCTACTCGACGATCGTCCGCTCGATCCGCTGGGCGGCCGAGCATCGGCCCGGCGCGGCGGAGCGGATCGCCGGCGCGCGCGAGGAGGTGACGGGCTGATGGCCACCACCGAGGAGCGCCCGATCGGCTACGGCAGCCTGCGGCGCAAGGAGGACCCGCGGCTGATCCGCGGCCAGGGCCACTTCGTCGACGACGTCCAGCTTCCCGGCATGCTGCACGGCGCGGTGCTGCGCAGCCCACTGGCCCATGCGCGGATCGTCTCGATCGACACGTCGGCCGCGCTGCAGCATCCGAAGGTCCACGCGGTGATCACCGGCAAGGACCTCGAGGCGCAGAATCTCGCCTGGATCCCGACGCTGTCGGCCGACGTGCAGAACGTCCTGGCCACCGACAAGGTGCGCTTCCAGGGCCAGGAGGTCGCCTTCGTGGTGGCCGACGACCGCTACGCCGCGCGCGACGCGCTGGAGCTCATCGACGTCGAGTACGAGCCGCTGCCCCCCGTCATCAACGCGCGCAAGGCGCTCGACGCCGACGCGGCGGTCGTGCGCGACGAGATCGAGGGCAAGACCGACAACCACATCTTCGACTGGGAGGCCGGCGACAAGGCGGCCACGGACGCCGTCTTCGAGCGCGCCGAGGTCGTCGTCAGCCAGCAGATCGTCTACCCGCGCGTGCATCCGGCGCCGATGGAGACGTGCGGCTCGGTGGCCCGCTTCGACCCCGTCGAGGGCAAGCTGACCCTGTGGTGCACGACGCAGGCCCCGCACGCCCACCGCACGCTGTACGCGCTGGTGGCCGGGCTGCCCGAGCACAAGATCCGCGTGATCGCCCCCGACATCGGCGGCGGCTTCGGCAACAAGGTGCCGATCTATCCGGGCTACGTGTGCTCGGTCGTCGGCGCGATCGTGACCGGCAAGCCGGTCAAGTGGATGGAGGACCGCAGCGAGAACCTGATGTCGACCGGCTTCGCCCGCGACTACGACATGAAGGGCGAGGTGGCGGCCACGCGCGACGGCAGGATCCTCGCCGTGCGCACGCACGTGCTCGCCGACCACGGCGCGTTCAACGCCACCGCGCAGCCGACCAAGTACCCCGCCGGCTTCTTCCACATCTTCACCGGCTCCTACGACCTCGAGGCCGCGCACTGCTCGGTCACCGGCGTCTACACGAACAAGGCGCCCGGCGGGGTGGCCTACGCCTGCTCGTTCCGCGTCACCGAGGCCGTCTACCTGGTCGAGCGCATGATCGACGTGCTGGCCAAGGAGCTGGGCATGGACCCGGCCGAGCTGCGCATGAAGAACCTCATCCAGCCCGAGCAGTTCCCCTACGAGAACCAGACGGGCTGGACCTACGACTCGGGCGACTACCCGGCCGCGCTGCGCAAGGCGCTGGAGATGGCCGGCTACGAGGAGCTGCGCCGCGAGCAGGCCGAGAAGCGCGAGGCCGGCGAGTTGATGGGGATCGGCGTGGCCTTCTTCACCGAGACGGTCGGCGCCGGCCCGCGCAAGGACATGGACATCGCCGGGCTGGGCATGGCCGACGGCTCGGAGCTGCGCGTGCATCCGACGGGCAAGGCGGTGCTCGGCATCAGCGTCAAGACCCAGGGGCAGGGCCACGAGACGACGTTCGCCCAGATCGTCGCCGAGGAGCTCGGCATCCCGCCCGAGGACATCGAGGTCGTCCACGGCGACACCGACGTCACGCCGTTCGGCCTGGGCACCTACGGGTCGCGCTCGACCCCGGTGTCGGGCGCGGCGGCGGCGATCGTCGCGCGCAAGGTGCGCGACAAGGCGCGGCTGATCGCCGCGGCGATGCTCGAGGCCTCACCCGCCGACCTCGAGTGGGAGAAAGGCCGCTGGTTCGTCAAGGGTGACCCCGAGAAGGGGGCCACGATCCAGGAGATCGCGCTCGCCGCCCACGGCTCGCTCGAGCTGCCCGAGGGCGTCGAGGGCGCGCTCGAGGCCCAGACGGTCTACAACCCGACGAACCTGACGTTCCCGTTCGGCGCCTACATCTCGGTGGTCGACGTCGATCGCGGCACCGGCATGGTCCACGTGCGGCGCTTCATCGCCGTCGACGACTGCGGCACGCGGATCAACCCGATGATCATCGAGGGCCAGGTCCACGGCGGGCTGGCCGACGGCGTCGGCATGGCGCTCATGGAGATCATCGCCTTCGACGAGGAGGGCAACTGCCTGGGCGGCTCGTTCATGGACTACCTGCTGCCGACGGCGGTCGAGGTGCCCGATTGGGAGACCGGCTTCACGGTCAGCCCGTCGCCGCACCACCCGATCGGCGCCAAGGGGATCGGCGAGTCGGCCACGGTCGGGTCGCCGCCCTGCCTGGTCAACGCGATCGTTGACGCGCTCGCGCCGTTCGGCGTGCGCCACCTCGACATGCCCTGCACGCCGGCGCGGGTCTGGGGCGCGATGCACGGGAAGGTGGGCCCGCCACAGTGATGCCCGCCGCCCTCGAGGCCCGCGCCGCGGCGCTGGACGCCGGCCGCGCCCCGTACGTGGTGGCCACGGTCGTGCGCCGCCAGCGCCCGGCCAGCGTTCGCGCAGGCGACGCGGCGCTCGTGCTCGGCGACGGCACGATCGAGGGCTTCGTGGGCGGCGCGTGCGCCGAGGCGTCGGTCCGCCTGCACGCGCTGCGCGCGCTGGAGACGGGCGACCCGCTGTTGCTGCGGATCGTCCCCGATGACCCGCGCGACGCCGGGACCGAGGTCGAGGGCGCCGTCACCGTGGCCAACCCGTGCCTGTCCGGCGGCGCGCTCGAGCTGTTCCTCGAGCCGCACCTGCCGCCGCCGCGCGTGGTGGTCATCGGCGACACGCCGGTGGCCGACGCCCTGACCGAGCTCGGCGCGCGCGTCGGCCTGGCCGTCGAGCACGGCGAGCCGCACGCCGACGACCTGGCGCTCGTCGTCGCCTCCCACGGACGCGACGAGCAGGCGGCCCTCGAACGGGCGCTGCGCGAGCGGGTGGCCTACGTCGGCCTGGTGGCCAGCCGCCGCCGCGGCGCGGCGGTGCTCGCGGCGCTGGACGTGCCCGACGACCTGCGCGAGCGCGTGCGCACGCCGGCCGGGCTGGACATCGGCGCGCGCAGCGCCGAGGAGATCGCCGTGTCGATCCTGGCCGAGCTGATCTCGGCGCGCCGGCACGTGCTCGCCCCGCCCGCGCCGGAGACTGCCGTCGATCCCGTGTGCGGCATGGAGGTCGCCGTCACGCCGGCCACGCCGCGGCTCGAGCACGAGGGCCGGGGCGTGTTCTTCTGCTCCGAGGGCTGCCGCGACGCGTTCGCCGCCGACCCGGTGCGCCATGCCGGGGCGGGGTGAGCCCTTCGTCGCCGGACTCGTCCTGGCGGCCGGCGGCTCGTCGCGGCTCGGGATGCCCAAGCAGCTCCTGCCGTTTCGCTCGGCCACGCTCCTGGACCACACGGTCGACACGGCGCGCGCGTGCGGCTTCGACCAGCTGTTGGTGGCCATCGGCGGGTCGGCGGGCGAGGTGCGCCGCCGCGTCGACCTGTCGGGCGCCGACGTGGTGGTCAACCCCGACTACGGCGACGGCTGCTCCTCGAGCATCGCGGCGGCGATGGGCGCGCTACATCCGGGCGCCGACCGGCTCGTGCTGCTGCTCGGCGACCAGCCGGGCGTGACCGCCGGCACCGTCGAGACCGTGCTCGGCGGCTGCGGCGACGCGCCGATCGCGGTCTGCTCCTACGACGACGGGCCCGGCCATCCGTTCGTCTTCGCGCGTCCGCTGTTCCGCACGCTGCGCGCCCTGCGCGGCGACAAGGCGGTGTGGAAGCTCGTGGCCACCGGCGGCGACGCGGTCGCCCGCGTGCCCGTGGCCGGGCCGATCCCGACCGACGTGAACACCTGGGCGGACTTCGAGGCCGTGACGTGAGCGGGCCGGCCCGGCCCGGTGCCGGCCAGCCGGTGCGCGACCTCGTGCCCGACGTCGACGCGCTGGCGGCGCTGCTCGACGGCGCCGACTACCTGGCCGACGACGGCCTGGCCACCGCGCTTTTCCTGGCCCTGCGCCTGCCGCAGCCGCTGCTGCTCGAGGGAGCGGCGGGCGTCGGCAAGACCGAGGCGGCCAAGGCGCTGGCCGCCGTGCTCGACACGCCGCTGATCCGCCTGCAGTGCTACGAGGGCATCGACTCCGCCGAGGCCCTGTACGAATGGAACTACCCGCGCCAGCTCCTGCGGATCCGGCTGGCCGAGGCGGCCGGAGGCGAGCTCGGTGAGCACGAGCTGTTCTCCGACGAGTACCTCGTGCGCCGCCCGCTGCTGCGCGCGCTCGAGCATCCAGGGCCCCAGCCGGCGGTGCTGCTCATCGACGAGATCGACCGCGCCGACGACGACTTCGAGGCGTTCCTGCTCGAGCTGCTGGCCGAGGGCTCGGTCACCGTCCCCGAGCTGGGCACGATCCGCGCGACGCACCCGCCCGCCGTCGTGCTCACCTCCAACCGCACGCGCGACCTGCACGACGCGCTCAAGCGCCGCTGCCTCTACCACTGGATCGACTACCCCAGCGCGCGACGCGAGGCCGAGATCGTGCGCCGCCGGGTGCCCGGGACGGCCGAGGCGCTGGCCTTCGAGGTCTGCGCCGCGCTCGGGCGCCTGCGCGCCAGCGACGTCCAGAAGCCGCCGGGCATCGCCGAGGCGATCGACTGGGTGGCGGCGCTGGAGGAGCTCGGCCTGGCCTCGCTCGACGCGGCCGCCGCGGGCCGTACGCTCGGCTCGGTGCTCAAGCACCGCGAGGACCAGGAGCTCGTGCGCGAGCGCGGGCTGGAGTGGCTCGTCCGTGGTTGAGGCCGACCCCCGCCCGGCGGGCGCGGCGTGGCTGCCCGACCTGGCCGCGGCCCTGGGCCGCGCGCTGCGCGCTGCCGGCGTGCCGGTCACGCCCGAGCGCTCGGCGCGCTTCGCCCGTGCGGTGGCGCTCGTCGCGCCGGTCACGCGCGCGCGGCTGTACTGGGTGGCGCGTGCGACGCTCGTGGCCGGCCCCGAGCACGTCGGCGCCTTCGACGCGGTCTTCGCCTCGGTGTTCGCCGGCATCGCCGACGTGGCCGACACCCGCGGCGAGCGCAGCTCGCCACCGCCGGTCCACGCCCGGCCCGCGGCGCCCGCCGCGGCGGTGGAGCGCGGCGGCGCCGCGTCGCCCGGGCGGCTGCGCTTCGGCGGCCAGGCCGGCGACGCCGAGCGACCACGGCCCGGCGAGCGGGGCGAAGAGGCCATGCTGGCCGCGGCGAGCGCGCAGGAGCGGCTGCGGGGCGAGCGCCTGGAGCGTCTCAGCCCCGGGGAGCTCGAGCAGGCGCGCCGGCTGATCGCCGCGCTGCGCCTGTCGCCGCCGCTGCGGCGCTCGCGGCGCGCCAAGCGCGGCCGCCGCGGCGAGCACGTCGACGTGCGGGCCACGCTGCGGCGCAGCCTGCGCACCGGGGGCGACCCGGTGCGCATCGCGCGTCGCCGCCGCCGGCTGCATCCGCGGCGCGTCGTGCTGCTGCTCGACGTCTCGGGCTCGATGGAGCCATACGCCCGCGCACTCGTCGCGCTCCTGCAGGGCGCCGTCGGCGGCTCGCACGCCGAGGCGTTCGTGTTCGCCACGCGCCTGACCCGCCTGACCGGCGCGCTGGCCACGCGCGACCCGCAGGCCGCGCTCGACCGCGCGCTGCGCGCCGCGCCCGACTGGTCGGGCGGCACGCGGATCGGCGAGGCGCTGCGGATCTTCATCGACCGCCACGGGCGGCGGGGCCTGGCGCGGGGCGCGGTCGTGGTCATCCTGTCCGATGGCTGGGAGCGTGACGACCCCGAGCATCTCCGCCGCCAGATGGCGCGCCTGCGGCGCCTGGCCCATCGCATCGTGTGGGTCAACCCGCGCTCGGCCGCAGCGGCGTACGCTCCCCTGGCCGGAGGGATGGCGGCCGCGCTGCCGTACTGCGACGCCTTCCTCAGTGGCCACAGCGTGGCCGCGCTGCACGAGGTCCTTGACGCGATCGGAGCCCCCCAATGAGATTCGACAACACGTTCGACGTCGACGCCCCGGTCGACGAGGTCTACGCCACGCTGCTCGACGTCGAGCGCGTCGCGCCCTGCGTGCCGGGGGCCGAGGTCCTCGGGCAGACCGGCGAGGACGCCTACGAGGTGGCCATCAAGGTCAAGGTCGGGCCGATCTCGATGACCTACCGCGGCACCGTGGAGATCGTCGAGCGCCACCCGGAGGACCACCGCGCGATCATGCGCGCCCGCGCCCGCGAGACGCGCGGCCAGGGCACCGCCGACGCGCGCGTGGAGATGAGCCTGACCGAGGACGGCTCCACGTCGCACGGCACGATCGTCTCCGAGGTGCAGCTCGCGGGCCGTGCGGCGGCGATGGGCCGCGGTGTGATCCAGGACGTCTCGGCCAAGATCGTCGACACGTTCTCCAAGAACCTCGAGACGATGCTGGCCGGCGAGCCCGCGACGGCGCCCGCCGGGGCATCATCGGCCACGCCCGCCGCGGCGGCGGCCGCCCCCGCGGCTCCGGAGGGCGCGGGAGCCACAGGGGCGCCCCCCACGGCGCCGTCCCCGCAGGCCGCGCCGGCCGGCGCCGGGGCTTCGGCACCCGCCTCGGCCCAGGCCCCCCGGGCCGTGCCCCCGCCGGCCCCGCCGGCGGCGGCGCCGGCCGCGGAGAGCTCGCTTCCGGTGGGCCAGATCGTCGGCTCCGTGGTCGCCTCGCGGCTCAAGGACCCGCGCGTGATCGCGGGCGCCGTCGCGTCCGCTCTGGCCCTTTTCGCGGCGGTGCGGTGGCGCCGGAACGGGTAGCCTGGACGGCGTGAGCCAGACCATCGAGCTTCCCCGGACGGAGGGGCCCGAGAGTGGCCTGGGCGGCCAATGGCGGGTCATCGTCCGCAATGACGACCACAACACGTTCGACCATGTCGCCCACACGCTCGCGCGCTACGTCCCCGGCCTGACCGTGGCCGCCGGCTACGGGATCGCCGACCGCATCCACAACAGCGGCCAGGCCATCGTCTGGAGCGGTCACAAGGAGCCCGCCGAGCTGTACTGGGAGCAGCTCAAGGACGCGGGGCTGACGATGGCGCCGCTCGAGCAGGGGTAAGCCCCCGGCGCCTTGGCGCGTATCGAGCTCGGTCCGCTGCTGCGCCACGTGGGCAGCGACCACGCGACGGTCTGGGTGGAGGTCGACCGGCCGTGCGCGGTCGAGGTCCTCGGCTGCCGCGAGCGGACGTTCACGATCGAGGGCCACCACTTCGCGCTCGTGCACGTCACGGGGCTGGACGTCCGCGCGCAGACGCCGTACGAGGTCCATGTCGACGGCGAGCGCGTCTGGCCTCTGGAGGACTCGCCGTGGCCCGCGAGCTGCATCCGCACGGTGGCCGACGACCACGGCGTGCGGATCGCCTTCGGCTCGTGCCGCACCGCGCATCCCAACGAGCCGCCCTACACCCTGACGAAGGACAGGGACCCGCAGGGCCGCGAGCACGACGCCCTGCGCGCGCTCGCGCTGCGCATGCGCGAGCAGGAGCCGGAGGACTGGCCGCATCTGCTCATGCTGCTCGGAGACCAGGTCTACGCGGACGAGGTCCCGCCCGCCACGGCCGAGTTCATCGCCGCGCGGCGCGACGTCTCGGTGCCGCCGGGCGAGCAGATCGCCGACTTCGAGGAGTACTGCCGGCTGTACCGCGACTCGTGGTCGGAGCCCGCGGTGCGCTGGCTGCTGTCGACGGTGCCGAGCGCGATGATCTTCGACGACCACGACATCCACGACGACTGGAACACGTCGGTCGACTGGGTCAGGGCGATGCGGGCGACCGGCTGGTGGGACGAGCGGATCGTCGGCGGGTTGATGTCGTATTGGGCCTACCAGCACCTCGGCAACCTGTCGCCCGAGGACCGCATGGACGACGCGACGTACTGCGCGGTGCGCGACTGCGACGGCGATGCCGGGCCGATCGTGCGCGAGTTCGCATTCGCCGCCGATCGCGAGGTGGCCGGCGCGCGCTGGAGCTACCGCCGCGACGTCGGGCGTACCCGCTTGGTCGTGATGGACTCGCGCGCCGGGCGCGTACTGAGGCCCGACGAGCGTTCGATGGTCGACGCCGAGGAGTGGGACTGCATCGAGCGCTGGACGCGGGGATCCTACGACCACGTGCTCATGGGCACCTCGCTGCCCGTCTTCCTGGGGCGTGGCATGCACTACCTCGAGGCCTGGAACGAGGCCGTCTGCGAGGGAGCGTGGGGCCGGCTCGCGGCGCGGCTGGGCGAGCACATGCGCCAGGGCCTGGACCTCGAGCACTGGGCGGCGTTCGGGCGCTCGATGCGAGCGCTCGAGGCGCTCCTCGAGCGTGTGGCCTCCGGCGAGCACGGCGACGCGCCGGGCAGCGTCGTGCTGCTGTCGGGCGACGTGCACCACGCCTACCTGGCGCGCGCGCGGTTCTACTCGTCCGCGGACGGCGAGGACGGCCGCAGCCCGGTCTACCAGGCCGTCTGCTCGCCGTTCCGCAACCCGCTGGACGGCCACGAGCGCAGGGCCATCCGCGCCGGCATCTCGCGCACGGGCGCGCGGATCGGCGCGCTGCTGGCGCGCGCAGCCCGGGTCCCGGCGGAGAGCCTCGGCTGGGCGATCGAGGAGGGGCCCTGGTTCGACAACCAGGTGGCGACGCTCGAGCTCGACGGGCGACGCGCCACGATGGTGCTCGACAAGGTCGTCGAGCGGGAGGGCGAGGAGCCCGGCCTGGAGCGGGTGATGGAGCACCGCCTGTCGTGACCCGCAACCGGAGTATTCTCGCCCCGATGAGCGGCAGCCATGACGACGAGGCCGTCGTAGGGGCCGCCCGCGCCCGGCGCGAGCAGGAACTTCTCCACCGCATCCACCACCACAACGACCTCCGGGCCCGCGACCAGCTGGCCGAGGAGATGCTCCCGCTGGCGCGCGCGCTGGCCGGGCGCTACGCGGGGCGCGGCGAGCCGCTCGACGACCTCGTCCAGGTCGCGTGCGTGGGGATCATGAAGGCGATCGACGGCTTCGACGTCACCCGCGAGGTGCGCTTCTCGTCCTACGCGACGCCGACGGTGCTCGGGGAGATCAAGCGCCACTTCCGCGACAAGACGTGGTCGGTGCGCGTGCCGCGCGGGCTGCAGGAGCTGCAGCTGCAGGTGGCCAAGGAGCGCGACAAGCTCACGAACGAGCTCGGTCGCTCCCCGACGGTCCAGGAGCTGGCCAATTCGATCGACGCGCCGTTCGAGGAGGTCCTGGCCACGATCCAGAGCGCGAGCGCCCGCCGCACGCGCTCGCTCGACGAGCCCACCGGCGAGGACGTCACGCTGGCCGACTCGCTCGGCGGCACCGACCCGGAGATCGCTCGCGCCGAGATGCGCGCGCTGCTCGACGGTGCCTTCGACGTCCTCAACCACCGCGACCGCGAGGTCCTCCGGCTTCGCTTCGAGGAGGACATGACCCAGACCGAGATCGCCACGCGCATCGGCGTCTCGCAGATGCAGGTCTCCCGCCTGATCCGCCAGTCTCTGGCCCGTCTGCGCATGGACATCGAGCGCCGCCCGGACCGCTCGGTGCGCCGCGCGGTCTGAGCGGGCCTGCCACGGGCGGCTTCACCTCCAGCTGGAGGGCACGTTCTCGCCCTGGGCGCCACTGCAGTCAGACGGGACGGCCATGACCTTGTCCAATCGGCCGCCGCGGGTCTTGATGACGCCGACCACCCCGCCGCAGCGCTGACGGCTGGCCGTGATGAACACGATGGCGCACCACACCTTCTTGCGGCTGGCACGCCTGCAGCGCTCAGCGGCGACGACGTCGATCCCCGTGCACCAGACGATCTCGCGACACGTTGCGGCCGTCGCCCCGACCGCGGCGGTGCGGGCGTCGCGCTTGCTCAGCCACGTGGGGGAAGCGCCCATCGCCGGGCTCGCACCGGCACTCGCGACGGCGGCCGCGCCGGCGAGCGCGAGAAGTGTCCCAAAAGGGCACGGCCTCATACGGCTCGGCGGGCGGCGGCGACCAAGCGGCATTTCCACCTGGGGCGGGTGGCGCAAAGCTCGCGACGGCGCAGGGGAGACCCGCACAAGCATGTCCCGCAGACTCTTCATGAGATCTGGTTCCCCCTACGAGAACTCCGCCATTCACGTCCTTGAACTCAAATGTTCGGGTCACATATCCAGAATTGACATAGGAGCCGGGCGGACGGATGCAGCGAAACGTTTCACTGGTGACTGTGAAGCGCATTTCCCGCACCGCCGAGGCACTGACTGCTATGTCCTATGCGTCCAACTCGGCGCGATGGTCAATTATTCGCAGACACGACATGGGTGATCGCGCCCTCGCGCGGGAGACTTCGACACGTGGACGCGCAGGTTGCGCGGCTGACCGGGGCCGGTCGGCAGCGTGAGGGGGTACGGCGCCCCAGGTCCGCTCCATCACGAGTCTGCTGCTGATTTCATCGCGACCGCGTCCACCGCTTGGAGGAACTCGCGGACATCAAGCGGCTTGGTGAGATAGCCGTGCGCGCCTGCCCCCATCAGCCGTTCCACCTGGCGCTCCGTGGCGTCCGCGCTCACGACGATCACCGGGATGTGCTGCGTGCGCTCGCTCGCATGCAGGCGCGTGAGGACCTCGCTTCCGTGCATGTCGGGCAGGTGGAGGTCGAGCAGCACAAGGTCCGGGCCGTGCTGGTCGGCGAGCTCGATGCCTCGCCGGCCCTGCATCGCGGTTATCAACCGGACCGCGGGGCGCTGGGCGAGGATCTGCTCGACGAGCCGGAGGTTCGAGGCGTTGTCCTCGATGTACAGGACGCAGGCTGGGGGGGCAGCCCCGTCCCCGCGGGGACCGGCCTCGACGACCGGCGCGGGCGGTTCCGGGTGCCCGGGGGGATTGGGGTCGAGTGGGAGCTCCGCCCGGAAGACCGATCCGACGCCCGGCTCGCTCTCGACGCTCAGCGTGCCGGCCATCGCCTCGAGCATCCGCTTGGAGAGCGGCAGCCCGAGCCCGGTCCCCTCGATCTCGCTGGCGAGGGCGTCAAGCCGCTCGAAGGGGATCAAGGCCTTTTCGATCTGAGACGGCGTGAGGCCGGGGCCGGTGTCATGGACGCCGACGCTGAGACGATCGCCGCGCGTGTCCAATGTGACGCGGACGCTCCCGCCGGTCTGGTTGTACTTGACCGCATTCGAGAGCAGGTTGAGGAGGACCTGCCGCAGTCGTTGCTGGTCGGCGAGCACGAAGACCGGTCCGCCACCTGCGGGCAGGTCGAGCTCGATCGACCGCTGCAGCGCCAGGGGCCGAACCAACTCGACGGCTTCCGCCACGACCGCGCTCGCATCCACCGGCTCGACGGAGACGCCGACACTGCCGGATTCGATGCGCGCGAGATCGAGGACCTCGTTGATAAGCGTCAGCAGATGGCGGCCACCGCTCAGAACCCTCGCCACGTACTCGCGCTGGTTCGAATCGAGGTCGTCCATCTCGAGGAGCTGCGAGAATCCGATGATCGAGTTGAGTGGCGTCCGGAGCTCGTGACTCATCCGCGAGAGGAACTCGCTCTTCGCCAGGTTCGCCGCCTCGGCCGCGCGGTGCGCCACCACGAGCTCGTCGTTCACGGACTCGAGCTTTCCGCGACTGCTTTGCAGCGAGGCGGCCATGTCGTTGAACGCCGTCGCCAGGTCGCTGAACTCCCTGGTCCCGTCAACCTCGACGCGCGTCGACAGATCTCCGGCGGCCAGGCCGCGAGCCCCGTCCGCGAGAAGCCCTGCCGGCCGGGCGATCGACCGCCGCAGATAGACCGCGAGGAGAAGGAGGACGAGCAGCCCCGTGACCAGCCCCGCGACGCCGATGACCTCCGCCCGTCGCTCCGACGCGGCCTGCTGTGCGCGGCGCCGCTCGGTGGTCGCCTCGACCGCCGCGGTGAGCTCCGCGGCGAGGGCGCGCATATGGTCGACCCTCCTCTTGCCCTCGCCGCTCGCGACTTCGCGAGCCGCTCGTCGCCGGTCGCGCCTGGCGACGGCGATCAACGGCTCGTGGTACTGCTCGACATAGCTCTCCGCGGCCGTGGCCAGCGCCTTCGCGCGGGACACTCCGCCACGCTCGTCAGCGGTCAGGCGCTCGAGTCTGCCGAGCTCGCCCGGGAGCGCCCTCACGGCCCGGACGCGCGGCTCCAGGAATCGCGGCTCCCCGGTCAGGATGAACCCGCGCCCTGCGGTCTCGACGTCCACGATGTGGCCCAACACGGTGGCCGTCGCGGTCCGGGCGCGCTCCGCGCGTTGGTTGGCACGGTCGGCGTCGCGCGCGTCCCGCACCGCGTTTGCGAACGGGAAGACCCCGGCGATGAAGACGAGCGCGACCATGCCGCTCGCGAGAGCGATCCTCGTGGTGAGGCTCGGCTCGCGCACCCGCCGGCCGGCGTTCGGGCGCTTCAGGCCGCCGAGCAAGGGCACGCGTCATCGGTTGAACGCGAGGACGGACGACGCGGTCGCCCCCTACGCACCACAGGAACCGCCGCTAGCCCTTGCGACCGAAGTCCGTGGTGAATGTCGCGCCGCTGCTGGCGTCCTGGGGGCTCCCGTGCACGATCCCCAACCCGACTGCTGAGTAGCGCGGTGACAAGAGGTTCTTGCGGTGCCCCGGGCTGTCGAGCCAAGCCTGCACGATGGCGCGCGGCGAGCCGAGCGGACCGCTGCCCCATGCGAGGTTCTCGCCGACAGTCCAGCCCCTCCCCTTCGGGATGTAGCGGGCGGCGCGCAGACGATCGACGACCGTCCGCCCCTCCGGCGAGTCGTGTGCGAAGTAGGAGCGCTTCACCATGTCGGCCGAGTGGCCGCGCGACGCCCGCGCGAGGACGGCGTCGGTCGCCAACGGCGGAAGCCCTTGCTTGCGCCGCTCGGAATTCATGAGGCACAGCGTCGCCGTGCCGATGCGCCGCATGTTGTCCGCCGCCGGCGCGAGTTCAGGATCCGGGCATGCACCGCCTGCGCCCACGCCGGTGTCGTCGCTCGGCGGTTCGGCCAAGTCGTCGGGGATCGCTCCGCCCTTCTCGAGGATCTGCTCCTTGTCCTCCGCGTCCGCCGTGACGGCGCCGCCCAGGCGGCCGTCGAGGTCCTCGAGCTGGACGCCTCCCTGCGTGTCGGTCGTGGCGGTCGGTGGGGCTGTCTTCGCTTGACGCGTGGACGACCCGGAGTCGTCGCCACCGCAGCTGGAGAAGGCGATGCAGGAACACCCGACCACGGCCAGGAGGTGTCGCGATGGCAAGCTCATTGGAGCCGCTTACCCGACCTGGCCCAACAACCGCTGAGCGGTCCGCACCAATCTGTAGGCTTTGCACGGGTTCCTCGGCTGGCGGATGCAAAACCGCCGGAAACGAAGGAAACCTGGCGCGTCGGCACCCGCGCTCGGAGCGCGGTCGAGATGGTGGCTGGCCAGCATGTGATGGGCGCGCTGGCCCGTCGACGTGGCCCGAACACACGCGTCCCTCCGGTGGATCGGTCCGGCGAACGGTGGGGGTGCCCGTCGGGCCCGAGCTCATGCGCACAGGTCTTCGAGCGACGTGCGCGTAGGATGCCGCGTCGCGTCGGTGCGTCGGTGGCGATGAGAGCATGTGGCTGACTGAGCGGGTGGGACGTGAGGCTGGGCGGACCGTTCAGGTGAGCGGCGAGCGCTATCTGGTCGGACGCGCCGCGGACTGCGACCTCACGCTCGCCGACACCAACGTGTCGCGTTGGCACGCGTACCTCGCCGAGCTTCCGGACGGCGGGGCCGAGGTGCACGATCTGGGCTCCGCGAACGGGACATGGGTCGACGGGCGCCGCGTCGAGCAGGCACGACTGAGCGGGGGCGAGCAGCTGCAGTGGGGCGACACCGTGTTCCTCGCCTCACTGACCGAGCCACGCGAGGAGGAGGGGACGTCGGCCGGCCAGCCCGCCGGCGCGGCTGCGGCCGGCCTCGACGCGTCGGCGATCCGCCGGGCCCTGCGCGCGGACTCGGCGTTCCAGCGCACTGTCCGGGATCAGTCGAGCCTGCAGCGGGCGGTGCGCTCGAGCAGTCGGCGCGCGGTCGTCATCGGCGCTGCCGTGGCATCGCTGACCGCTGTGGGCGCGCTGTTCGCCGTCGGGGTCCTCTCGCCGGGCGAGGACGCCGTCGAGGAGGCGGTGAGTGGAGTGGGCCCCGCGACGGTCCTCGTCGAGGCTGTCGATGACCAGGGCACGCGCACCGCCACGGGCACCGGCTGGGTCCTCGATGCCCGCGAGGGCCTCGTGGTCACGAACGCGCACGTCATCAACGATGGGACGGTCTTCCGAGTGGCGGCGGACGGCCGGGCACGCCCCGCCGGGGTCGTGAGCGCCGCGCCCTGCGAGGACCTGGCGCTGCTGCGCGTCACGGACACGCGTGGGCTTCGCGCGGTCGCGCTGGGGTCGCAGGCCAGCCTCCGGCGCGGAGAGGCCGTCGTGGCGGTCGGCTTCCCGGGCAACGCCTCGCTCGACGACGAGCTGACGGCCACCGAGGGCATCGTGTCGGTCGTGCGCACGCGCTACCGCGAGGCGTCTGCCGACGTGCCCGAGTATCCAAACGTCGTGCAGACCGACGCGGCGATCAATCCCGGCAACTCCGGGGGTCCGCTGGTCGACCGTGACGGTCGTCTCGTCGGGGTGAACTCGGCGACGCGAACCCGCTCCAGCGAGGGCCGCGTCATCCAGGGCCAGAGCTACGCGATCGGCGTCGACCGAGTCAAGCAGGTGCTGGCAACGCTCCGCGACGGCCGATCGATCGGCTGGCTCGGCCTCGGCTTCGAGTACCCCAAGACGGCCGACCTTCGCCGGGCCGGGCTGCCCGAGGGGCTCTTCGTGTCCCGCACGGTGGCCGGCTCGCCGGCGCGGCGCACGGCACTCGGGCGCGAGCCGCTCCTGCTCGTGGGCGTCGGACGGACGCGTGTCCGCAGCACCCTGAGCAGCTACTGCCAAGCGGTCCGCGCAACCCGGAGCGGCGAGGTCGCCGAGCTCAGCGTCCTACGGCCCGGCGGCGGCCGCCGCCGCGCGAGTCGTGCGCCTCCCGTTCCGATGAGTCGCCCGTCACGACCGGCGCGCGCGGCTCGACCGTTCACGGTGGATTTCCCGCCGCCGAACCGCCCGGGCCCGAGCGTCGGCCGCGCATGTGCTTCGCTCACCTGCCGGGCGGGGTAAAAGTACGCGTTCGGCGCCCCAGTCATCTCTCGCAGCGGAAGGGGAAGGACGCCGGTGGAGCACGACAGCAGCACCGCCGAGGCCACACGCATCGGGATGCGGGTTCTCCCGCGCCTTGGTGTCGGCCCTGGCCTCGCGGCGGGCGGCCGGATCGGTCGGTACCGCCTCGAGCGCGAGATCGGACGCGGGGGCATGGGCGTCGTTTTCCGCGCCGAGCACGTGCACCTGCGTCGGGTCGTGGCGCTCAAGATCCTCGCGCCCCACCTCTCTGCCGAGCCGATGTTCCGGGACCGCTTCGTACGCGAGTCGCAGACCGCGGCGGCCCTGCATCACCCGCACATCGTGGCGGTGCACGACGCCGGCGAGGCGCACGGCATGCTCTACCTGGCGATGCAGCTCGTCGAGGGCGGGGATCTGGGCGAGCAGATCGCCCGCGGGCGGCTCGAGCCGGAGCGGGCCATCGCGTGGCTCGGGCAGGTCGCCTCCGCGCTCGACACCGCACATGCGGCCGGCCTGGTCCATCGCGACGTCAAGCCGGCGAACATCCTGCTGGAGGACGGTCGCGCCTACCTGAGCGACTTCGGGCTGACGAAGCGGACGACGTCGCAGACCGGGCTCACCGGCGTCGGCCAGGTGGTCGGCAGCACGGACTACCTCGCGCCGGAGCAGATCGACGCTGGTCCGGTCGACGCGCGCACGGACGTCTACGCCCTGGGCGCGGTGCTCTACCACTGCCTGGCCGGCGCGCCGCCGTTCGCACGCGAATCGGATGTGCAGGTCCTCTTCGCGCATCTGCAGCAGCCACCCCCGCCGCTTTCTGCGATCCGCCCCGACCTGCCCGCCGCCTTGGGCGATGCCGTCGCCCGAGCGCTCGCCAAGGACCCGCACGCGCGCCATCCGAGCTGCACGGCGCTCATCGAGGACGCCCGCCAGTCGATCGCGAGCGGCGCGGCGGCCGCCGACAGCTCGACCCCCCGCCTTCCCCGGGTGGTCATGGCCGCGCCGCGCAGCGCGGCCCTGATCCGGGTGGGCGTCCCGCGCGACGAGTTCGAGCTCGAGGAGCTGCCCGCGGGCGCCTCGCTCGTCGACGCGGTCCGTGCGGCGCCACCGGACGTGCTCGTGTTCGAAGCCAACCCTGACGGGCCGCTGAGTCCCGACGCGTGCCGCGATCTGCAGGCCGGCGAGCGGACCGCCGGCATGCGCTTGATTCCGGTCGTCCAGAGGGCGGAGGCAGCGTTCGGACGGCAGCTCGTCGCGGCGGGGGCGCACGATTATCTGGCGGCTCCGTTCTCGGCCATCCAGCTGGTCGTCAAGCTGCGCGACGCGGTCACGCGGCGCAGATGACACCCCCGTTCGCGGACGCCCGCATCCTCATCGTCGACGATCAGCCGGCGAACGTCATGCTGCTCGAGCGGCTGCTGCAGCTCTGGGAGTACGAGAACATCCTCACCACGCAGGACTCCTCGCGGGTCGTGCCGCTCGTCGAGGCCGAGGTGCCCGACCTGGTCCTCCTCGACCTCCACATGCCGGCCCCGGACGGTTTCGAGGTGATGCGGCTGCTCGAGCCGTGGACGCTCGGGCCGGAGCGGCTCCCGATCCTCGTGCTCACCGCCGATGCGACCACCGAGACCAAGCGGCGGGCGCTCGCTGCCGGCGCGCGCGACTTCCTCACCAAGCCGTTCGACCACACCGAGGTCGGGCTGCGCGTGGGCAACCTGTTGGAGATCCGACGCCTGCACGTCGAGCTCCAGGACCACAACCTGCTCCTCGAGGACCGGGTGCGCGCGCGTACGGTGGAAGTCGAGCAGGCAAGGCTCGAGACGCTCGAGCGCCTCGTCCTCGCCGGCGAGTTCCGTGACGACGACACCAACCAGCACGCGCAGCGACTCGGACGCACGGCCGGCGTCTTGGCGGAGCGCCTCGGCCTCCCGACGGCCGAGGCGGACCTCATCCAGCGGTCCACGCCACTGCACGACATCGGGAAGATCGGCGTCCCCGACACGATCCTGATGAAGCCTGGAAGGCTGACACCCGACGAGTACGAGGTGATGAAGACCCACGCGGTCATCGGCGAGCAGATCCTGTCCGGCGGCTCCTCCCTCGTGCTGCAGGAGAGCGCGACCATCGCGCTCACGCATCACGAGCGCTGGGACGGCGGGGGCTATCCCTCCGGCCTGCAGGGCGAGTCGATCCCCCTCGGCGGACGGCTGGCGGCCCTGGCGGACATCTTCGACGCCCTGACGCACAGGCGGCCCTACAAGGCGGCGTGGCCGGTCGACGACGCAGTCGCCGAGATCCGACGGCTGCGCGGCTCGCACCTGGATCCGGCCGTAGTCGACGCGTTCGAAGGCCTCGACCATGCCGCCCTGCTGGAGCCCGTGGACGAGGACGACCGAGTCCTCGAGCGAACGGACTAGGAGCTGAGAGCCCGCCGCCCGCGCACGCGGCGCAACCCGTCCGCGCGGATGCCGATGAGCGCCCGCCGGATTGGCATCCGGCGCTGCTCGTTCGACGGCGTGCTGACGCACGGCGCTCCGGCGACGGCCGAGGCCACGCGCCCGCCCAAGCTCAGGAGACGGGTCGGGCACCCGCGATAATCGCCGGGTGCTCCATTCCGGATCAGTCCGGCGGCGCCCGGCGGGCGTGCTCGTCGTCGGCGCGGCCGAGCGCGAGGTGCAGCCGTGGCTGCGCGCGCTCGGGCACGCGACGCGGGCGGCGCCGGGCGTGGACGCGGCGCTGGAGGCGCTGGAAGGCGAGCCGGCCGACCTGCTCGTCGTCGACCGCGAGCCGCATCTGGACGTGGCCGACGTCTGCTCGGCGCTGTCGGGTGACCCGCGCGTGGAGGGCGCATGGCTGCTGGCCATATCGGCCAAGGGCCGGATGGCCGACGCCGCGCTGGCCGCCGGCGCCGACGACTACCTGCACCGGCCGTTCACGCGCGGCGAGCTCATGGCGCGGGCGCGGGCCGGGCTGCGGGCGGCGCGCCAGCGCGCAGACGACGCGCTGATCCGGGCGCTGATGGTCAACGTCCCGGGCGCGATCTACCGCTCGGCGTGGCACGCCGGCCACGCGCTCGAGCTGGTCAGCGACGAGATCGAGCGGATCTCGGGCTACCCGCCCACCAACTTCATCGCCAGCGCGCGGCGCACGCTGATGAGCATCGTGCATCCCGACGATTGCGAGCGCATCCAGCGGGCGGTCGCCGAGGCCGCGGCGGACACGCTGTCGTTCGCGCTCGAGTACCGGATCGTCCGGGCCGACGGCGCCGAGCGCTGGGTGCTCGATCGCGGGCAGCTCGTGCCCGGCCCGGGCGGCCGCCTGTGGATCGACGGCGCGCTGTTCGACGTCACCGAGCGTCGCGCGACCGAGGAGGCGCTGCGCCGTCAGGAGATCGAGCGCGCCCGGACCGACGAGCTGCGCGCGTCGCGCGTGCGCATCGTGCAGGCGGCGGACGCGGCGCGGCGCAAGATCGAGCGCGACCTGCACGACGGCGCCCAGCAGCGGCTGGTGACGATGGCCATCGAGGTCCGGCTGGCACGTTCGCGCGCGGTGAAGGAGCCCGCGTCGGCCGCACCGTTCCTGCAGCGCCTGGGGGAGGAGCTCTCCGAGGCGTCGGCCGAGCTGCGCGAGCTCGCGCGCGGCATCCATCCGGCCGTGCTCACCGATCGGGGGCTCGGGCCGGCCATCGAGGCGCTCACGGCCAGGGCGCCCGTCCCCGTCGAGATCCTCGAGGTGCCCGACGACCGCCTGCCGCCGGCCATCGAGACGACCGCCTACTTCACGGTCGCCGAGGCGCTGACGAACGTGGCCAAGTACGCGCAGGCCACGCACGTCACCGTCCGGCTGGCGCACGAGGGCGACGATGCCGTCGTCGTCGAGGTGCGCGACGACGGCGTCGGCGGCGCTCGCGCCGAGGCCGGCTCGGGGCTCCGCGGCCTCGCCGACCGGATGGCCGCCTGCGACGGGACGCTGAGCGTCACCAGCCCGCCGGGCGAGGGGACGCTGCTGCGCGCCGTCCTGCCGCTGAACGGGTCCGGCGGCGGCTGACGAGCGCGTCAGGCGCGGCGGCGCCGCACGTCGCGCGAGCTGCGCCGACCGGGTGCGGCGTCGTCCCCGATGCCCCACGACACGATTCGCTCGGGGTGGATGCGGATCAGCGGCCGCGGCGCGCCGATCGCCTCGGCGCGGCCGCGGACCTCGACGCCGCGCGGGCGCCAGGGGTCCGTGCCGGCGAGGTCGTCGACCACGATCGCCGCCCGCCCGGACCGCTGGACGTCGCGGAACTTCTTCGTGCGCTCGAAGTCATGACCGCCGACGTCGATGGCGTCGTGCTCGGCGTCGAAGCTCCAGCCCACGGGGACGACGTGCGGCGTGCCGTCGGCGCCGACCGTCGCCACGCGCCCGAGCCGCCGCTGGCCGAGCAGGTAGGCCAGCTCGGCGTCGCTGAAGGCGCTCATGTCAGTGGTCCTCGCCGCTTCGCACGCGCGCGACGATCGCGTCGATGCGTCTCCGGGCGTCGGCGGGGTCGGTGAAGGCATGGGGCGGCCGGCCGCCCGTGGCCGCCCAGGGGACGAGCACGTCGAAGTCGAGGTCGCGGATGAGCTCGAGGCTGGTGAGGTAGGCGGCGCGGTCTGAGCCGTCGAGCACGGCGGCGATCCAGTCGCCATCGCGGAGGTAGATCGAGTCGCCGGTGAACAGGGCGCGGTGCTCGCCCGTGTCCCACAGGTAGGCGGTGGCGCCGCGGGTGTGGCCGGGCGCCGGGATGATCTCGAAGTCGTCGTCGAGCATCCCGCGCTCGGCGAAGGTCTCGTCGACGGTGCCGTGCTCGGCGATCGACCGCCGCTCGTGCTCGTGGCTGACGAGCATGGCCCCGAGCGCCCGGGCCGCGCGGTCGCCGCCGAGCATCGCCTCGTGGCGGTGGTTGAGGTACTGGCGCGTGACGCCACCGAGCCGCTGCACGGCGGTCACTTCGGTCTCGAGGGCCGGGGCGTTGTAGACGAGCAGGTTGCCGGCCTCACGGGTGAGCAGGAAGGCGCGGATGTCGAGCGACGGGGCGAAGGGCAGGGGCTCAGCGGGCGAGGCGTGCAGCCCCGGGATCAGCGTCTCCATGTGGATGGGGCCTGGATCGCGCTCATGGGGCAACATGATGCAACTTCAAGCCCACTTGAAGTCAAGGCGGGCTCGGGCCCGGACGGCCGACGGCCGGTCAGCCCGCGAGGTCGCCGGGCTCGTCGCCGGTCAGGCCGCCGCTGGCGGAGTGGGCCAGCGGCTCGGTGGACACCGTGCCCGAGGTGACCAGCGTCGTCCAGCCGTAGAGCAGCGGCACCTGGTACCAGCCCGAGGCGATCACCTTCATGTCGGTGAACTCCGGGCCGTACCAGTAGGCCTCGAAGTCGCCCTTGTCCTCGAACTCCGCCATCTGCAGGAACTTGTACCGGTCGTCGCGGTAGCGGAACAGCGAGTACGACGTCGCGCCGTAGCGCAGCGCGACGGGCGCGATGTCGGCCAGCGCGCCCGCGAGCTTGTCGCCGCGCAGGCCGGTCGCGTACCACGGGATGTGGACCACGCCGGCCATCAGCCGCCGACCTCGGCCCGGATCGCGCCGGGGCCCGGGACCGTGCGACCCTGGCCTTCCTCGGTGGCGCCGACGAGGACGGCGATCTTCCCGCAGTGCTTGTTCTCGTGCATGAGCTGGTGAGCCTCCGCGACCTGGTCGAACGGCATCGTACGCCAGAGCACGGGCCGCACCTGTCCATGCTCGATCAGCTCGTTGGCCTTCGTGCACTCCCACGCGTTGGCGAAGTGCGAGCCGATGATCTCCTTCTGGCGCATCCACAGGTAGCGCACGTCGAAGGTGAGCTCGTAGCCCGACGTGGCGCCGCAGATCACGACCTTGCCGAACGGCTTGACGCAGAACACCGAGGTCGGGAACGTCGCCTTGCCGACGTGCTCGAAGACGACGTCGGGCGCGTCGCCGAGCACCTGGCGCACGCGCTTGGAGAACTCGCGCGACACGCCGAAGCGGGCGCGCTCCTCGTCGGGCGTCTCGTCGCCGCGGCGCATCATCCCCGCGAACTCGCGGCGGTCGATGAAGCCGCGCGCGCCGAGCTGCTGCACCAGCGCGCCCTTCTCGGGGGAGGACACGATGCCGACGCACTCGGCGCCCGCCGCGGCGCAGAGCTGGGTGGCGAACACGCCCAGGCCGCCGGCCGCGCCCCAGATCAGGACGCGATGGCCGGCCTGCAGCGCCGCGCGGTCGATCAGCATCCGGTAGGCGGTGAAATAGGTCAGGCCGTAGGAGGCGGCCTCCTCCCAGGTCAGGTTCGGCGGCTTGGGCAGGAGCTGCTGGGCCTGGACCTTGGTGAACTGGGCGAACGAGCCCCAGCTCGTCTCGTAGCCCCAGATCTTCTGCGACGGAGCGGCCAGCGGGTCGAGGCCGTGGACCTCGGGATCCTCGTAGGAGGCCTGGTTGCAATGGATGACGACCTCGTCGCCGGGCTTCCAGCGCGTCACGCCCGGGCCGACCTTCCAGACCACGCCCGAGGCGTCGGAGCCGCCGATGTGGTGGTCCTCCTCGGGGTGGTAGCGGAAGACGGACACGGGCTGGCCGAGCGCGGCCCACACGTTGTTGAAGTTGACCCCGGCCGCCATCACGCGGACCACGACCTCGAACGCGCCGGGCTGGGGGACCTCTATCTCCTCGACCTGGAAGGCGTCGATCGGCTCGCCCTCGCGCTCCTGGCGGATCACCCAGGCCGCCATCGTGGCAGGCAGCTCGCCCGGCTCGGCGTCCACACGGGCGACCTGCTTCAGATCAACGGCCATCGGTTCGGATCCACTCCTCCTCCTCGCGAGCGCGCCTCCGTTGAGGAGGCCGGGCACAGCGGCGAACACTACTGGCCGTCGGTGCGCAGGTAGCCCGCCCGGTACAGCGCGAACGCGATCACGGCGCACGGCACGGCCATGCCGCCCACTCCCCAGATCAGGAAGGCGCGCAGGGAGTCGATGTGATCGACGAGCCAGCCGAAGTTCTGCCCGAAGTAGCTGGTGACCAGCGTCAGCGGGAGGAACACGGCCGACAGCAGCGTCAGCCGGGCGACGATCTCGTTGAGCCGGTTCGAGCTGCTCTGCAGGTAGACGTTGAGCGCCTCGGCGAGCAGCTCGCGGCAGTAGGACACGAGGTTCGCGGTGAGCACGAGCGTGTCGTGGACGTCGCGGAAGCGGTGGCGCATCGTGTCGCGCCCGAGCCCCGGCAGGCGCTCGATCGCGTCGGCGCCGCTCGCCAGCATGTCGCGCTGGGGGTCGACGACCTGCTGCAGGCGGAACAGCCGGCCGCGCAGCACCGAGATGCGCCGCCGCTCGGCCGGGTTGGGGTCGGTGAAGGCGCGCTGCTCGATCTCGCTGACCTGCTCCTCGATGCCCCGCACGAGGCCGAGCAGGCTCTCGGCCAGCTCGTCGAGGACCCGGTAGACGACGTCCTCCTCACCGCGCAGCGCCCGCTCGCGGACGGCGTCGATCGGCGGGCACGGCTCGCGGTGGACGGTCACCAGCTCGGTGCCGCTGACGTGCATGTGGACCTCGACGAGCCGCGCGCCCTCCGGCGACCCGTGCCGGGCCCCGTACACGACGAGCAGCAGGCGCTCACCGTAGTCGTCGATCTTCGCCCGCTCGCCGAACTCGCGGGAGTCCTCGGCGGCCATCGCCGGCAGCGCGAGCAGCCGCGCGAGCTCGCCGAGCTCGGCGTCGGTGGGGGAGAGCAGATCCAGCCAGAAGAACGCGCCGCGCTCGCGCAGCGCGGCGATCTCCGTGGGATCGAAGCGGTCGAGAACCTCCATCCGGCGCCGCCGACCGTAGCCGCGGCGCCGGATGGCAGCCGGGCCCGGGGGGCGCCGGCGCTCAGCTGCGGGCGCCGTCGGCCACCGGCTCGCCGGCCGGGGCGGCGACGGCGGCGTCGGCGGCCGGCTCGGCGGCCTGCGCCGGCGCGGGACGATCGGCGATCAGCAGCCACGTCAGCACCGCGCCCATCAGGGTGAACAGCGCCGCGAGCTGCATGCCGCTGTTCAGGGCGGTGACGAACGCGTCGGCCGCCGCGCGACCGACGTCGCCGCCGGCCTGCGCGCCGCCGGCGCCCAGCGAGTCGGCCAGCTCGCCGCGCTGCTGGGCGGTGAGGCTCGGCAGCAGCTCGTCCAGGCGGTCGCTGCCCAGGGCCACGATCAGCGCGCCCATGGCCGCGACGCCGAACGTGCCGCCGACCATGCGGCTCATCGACAGGATGCCCGAGGCGACGCCGGCCTTCGTGCGGTCGACGGCGTTCATCGCGGCGGTGCTCATCGGCGACATCACCAGGCCCATGCCGATGCCCATGAGGACGAAGGCGCCGACCAGGAACGAGTAGCTCGTGTCGACGGCCAGGTGGCCCTGCCAGAACATGGCGCCCGCGACCATCAGCAGGCCGACGGTCATCAGGGGCCGCGGCCCGATGCGATCCGTCCAGCGCCCGGCCAGCGGGCCGACGAAGATGATCATCACCGTCGAGGGCAGGAAGCGCACCCCCGCCTCGAGCGGCGAGTAGCCCTTCACGTTCTGCATGTAGAGCGCGAGGAAGAAGAACATGGCCAGCATCGCGAAGGTCACGATGAAGGCGACCAGGTTCGCCCCCAGGAAGGAGCGCGAGCGGAAGAAGGAGAAGTCGACCATCGGCTCGGGGCTGCGCGACTCGGCCACGGCGAAGAGCCCCAGCGTGGCGACGGCGAAGGCGAGCAGGCCGAGGACCGACGCCGAGCCCCAGCCCCACGAGTTGCCCTCCACGAGCGCGAGCACGAGCGCGGCCAGGCCGGCCGACAGCGTGGCCACGCCGGGCAGGTCGACGCGATGGGTCGAGGTCTCGTCGCGCGACTCCTGAGCGGCGGCCAGCGTGACGAAGATGGCCAGCGCCGCCACCGGCACGTTGAGGAAGAAGATCGACTGCCAGGAGACGTGCTCGACGAGGAAGCCGCCGACCACGGGCCCGATCGCCAGCGCCATCGCGCTGACACCGGCCCAGGTGCCGATCGCCTTGCCGCGCTCGTGCGGCGGGAAGGCGTTGGTGATGATCGACAGCGTCGCCGGCATCATGAACGCGGCGCCGACGCCCTGCGCGGCGCGCCCGGCGATCAGCCACGTGTCGCTCTGCGAGAAGCCGATGAAGGCGCTCGACAGCCCGAACGCGATCACGCCGAACAGGAAGACGCGGCGGCGGCCGAAGATGTCGCCGAGGCGCCCGCCGGTGACGAGCAGGACGGCGAAGGTCAGCGTGTAGGCGTTGACCGTCCACTCCAGGCCGCTGATCGAGCTGCCCAGGTCCTTCTGGATCGAGGGCAGCGCGACGTTCACGACGGTGTTGTCGAGCATCACCATGAACAGCGCGAAGCACATCGCGCCGAGGGTCCACCAGCGGCGGTTGTCGTCGGTGATGGCGGTGCGGATGCGGGTCATGCGCGGTGGGGGAGGTCGCGCAGCCCGGACATCAGGCGCGTCCGCTGCTCGGGGGACAGGGAGGAGGTGAACCGCTCGAGGCCCTCGAGGCGGGCCTCCACGATGCGTCGTGCCACCTCACGGCCGGCGTCGGTGACGCCGATGCGCTTCATGCGCCGGTCGTGCTCGTCCTCACGGCGCTCGAGGTAGCCGCGGCGCAGGAGGGCGTCGACCGTGCGGCTGGCGCCCGGGAGGGAGAGGCCGAGCCCCTCTGAGACCTCCTTGACCGACAGCTCGCAGCCGCAGTCGGTCAGGACCTGCAGGGCCTTGACGTGCGACATCGACAGGTCGAGCTCGTCGAGCAGGGCGAACATGGTCCTGCTCTGGCCCTTCATGAGGTGGTTCCAGAGGGCCAGCAGCTCGGCGGCGAGCTGCTCGGATGACACGTGCGTCTCGGCATTCGTTGCTTGCACGCACGCAAGTATTGCACACGATCAATCGATCAGCTCGATCATGCGCGTCGCGCGATGCAGCAGGCGACGGCGGCTCTCCTCCCAGATGTAGTCGCGGTCGATGCGGGCCGCCGGGCAGCAGAGGTCGTCGCCGCGGGCGTAGTCCGGCTGGGCGACGGTCAGCACGGTGCCGGCCACCCTGGAGCGGCCGCGGTAGAGCGACTGGGTGTGGAACACGACCCGCAGGCGGCCGCTCTTCGTGCCGTCGGCGGACAGCACGTAGATGGCCACGACGCCCGCGGCGCCGCCGCTGTGGACGCTGACCACCGCGTCCTCGCGGCGGTCGCCGGTGAGGTCGGCGAACGTCGGTCGCGCCGTGATGTGCGCGGCGTCCGCGCGCAGCAGGCCGGCCAGCGGCTTGGAGGTGTTCGGGTCGGCCAGGACGATGCCCTCGAACAGGACCTGCGGCGTCATCGGCGGCGGCGGGGACTGGGCGGCCGCCGCCGCCGCCGCTGCCGCAGGCAGCACGAGGGCGGTGAGCGCCCCGAGCCATCGAGCCGGCATCCGTCGATCGTGGCACGGATCGGGCCGGCGCGCCATGGGTGCAAGGCGGCCGTCGCCGCTGCGTCGGCGTGAGCCCCGGCCGGGGCATCGAGGAGGAGGAGGGAGCCCTCGCGGCGGCGGGAGTGTTGCGCGGTCCGAGGTCGCAAAGCCACGCTATCCGTGAACTCGACCTCGGATGGCTCGGCGCCGGCAGCGAGTCGCCGCCGGGCCCGGAGCGGCGGCGGCGTCAGGCCTCGTGCTCGAGCGCGATCTCGCGCAGGCGCTCCTGGAGGCGGTCCCACGACTCCTTCTCGGCGTCGTCGTACTCGCGACCCTCGAGGTCGCGCAGGTCTTCGCGGTAGGAGCCCCACGCGCGGGACTCGGCGTCCTGGCGCTCCTTCGGGCTGTCCTGTTCGGGGGCGGTCGCGGTCATTTCGGAGCCTCCTCTCAGGCCGGGTGCATCCCGAATGTACCCGTCCTCGCCGTCGGTAGGGCCGATCGGGCGCGCAACGGCGCTGTCCTGCCGTCCGGACCGGCGCGTAGACCATCGACCGTGGATCTCGCCTCTCCCCTGCACAGCGCGGAGTTCCTGGTCGTCGACACGGAGACCAACGGTCTGTCGGGTGACGCGTGCGAGCTGACCGAGGTCGGTGCGGTGCTCGTCGGCGGGGGCGAGCTCCACGACCGCTGGGAGACGCTGCTGCGTGTCCAGGCCCCGCTGTCGCGCGGCATCCAGCGCTTCACCGGGATCACGCAGGCGATGGTCGACGAGGCCCCGCCGGCCGAGGCCATGCTGCCCGACCTGGCCGTCCAGCTCCGCGGGCGCGTGCTCGTCGCCCACAGCGCATCGTTCGACCGGCGCGTGCTGGCGCAGGCCTTCGCCGCGGCGGGGCTGGACTGGCCGTCGCCGCCGGTGCTGTGCACCGTCGCCCTGGCTCGCCGGCTGCACCCGCTCGCGCGCCAGCGCCGGCTGCGTCCGCTGGCCGAGTCGCTCGGCATCGACGTCGAGGTGTCGCACCGCGCGCTGGCCGACGCCGAGACGTGCGCGCGCGTCTTCTGCGCGCTGTTCGCGCGCCTGTGCGCCAACGCCTCCACGGTCGGCGACGCGCTCGCGCTGCTGCGCCCGGCCCGTCCCCGGCGCCATCGGGCGCCGGCCACCGACGGCGGCGCGCGCACGCGCGGCGCGCGCCGGCGCCTCCCGGACCTCGCGGGGCTGACCGACGATCCCGGCGTCTACATCGTGCGCAACGCCGGCGGACAGCCGCTGTACGTGGGCAAGTCGGTCACCGTGCGGTCGCGGGCCCGCGCGCATTTCGCGCCCTCCTCGGTGGAGGGCGCGTGGACCGCGCAGGCCGAGACCGTGGAGCACGAGCCGACGAGCTCCGAGCTCGGCGCGCTGCTGCTCGAGAGCCGCCTGGTCAAGCGCCTGCGCCCGCCGGGCAACGTGCGCCTGCGCAGCGTCGACCGCTACGTCTACCTGCGTTGCCGCCTGGACATCGCCTTCCCGGTGCTCGAGGTGGCGCCCGCCCCGGCCGCGGGCCGCGGCGTGAGCATCGGCCCGCTCCGTGGGCGCGCGGCGGCGGTCGAGCTGCTCGAGCAGCTCAACTCGCTGTTCGGCCTGCGCCACTGCGGTCGCACGCTGCCCCGCCATCCGCGCCAGTGGCCGTCGGCCTACGGGCAGATGGGGCGCTGCCTGTCGCCCTGCCTGGGCGACCTCGACCCGAACCTCTACCGCCGCCGGCTCGACGAGGCGCTCGGCCTGTTCGTCGGCGGCGTCGACGGGGCCGGTGCGCTGCTGGCGCACATCGACGGGCAGATGCGCGCCGCGTCGGCCGCCCGGCGCTACGAGCGCGCCGCCTGGCTGCGGCGTCGCCGCGAGCGCCTGACCGTGCTGCTGTCGCGGCTGGGTGGCGTGCTCGCCGCGACCCACGTCCGCCCGCGGCTCGTGCTGGCCGAGCACCCGCGCGGCGGGCGCTTCGACGCCTTCTGGCTCGTCGGCGGGCGGGTCGTCGACTGGGGGCCGCTCGGCGACCTCGAGGACGTCCAGCGCCGCACCGCGCAGGCGCTGCGCGGCGGCGACGGGACCGGCGCGACCGCGTCGCTGACGCCCGACGAGGTCGACGAGGCGCGGATCGTCGCCACCTGGCTCGACCGCCACCCGGCCCGCACCCTCGACCTCTCGCGCGCGGCGGCGCCGGGCGAGCTGGCGCGGTTCATCGCGGGAGTGGCGGCGCCCGCGGCGGCGGTGGCGTGATGCGGCGACGGCCGGACGTTCCGCCTGGCGCCCCGCGCCGCGCCACTCTGGGGGGCGCGCGGCGCCGTCCGGGGGCGGCGAGCGAGGGCTCTCTCACCGTCGGGCGAAATCCACGGATATCGAGGACCTGCGCCCGAGGACGAGGCGTGCGGGCCGCCCGAGGGCGGTTGACCCCACACACCGTCGCCAACCGCCCTCGCGCCACGCCCAAGCCCGTGCACCGGCGGCTCCCTCCTCCTCGATGCCCTGGCCGCGCAGCCGCGCCTACGCGGGTGATCGGGGCCCGCCGCCGGGCCCTACCCGGCCGCGAACGGCAGCCCGACGACCGTCGCGCTCAGGCCGTCCTCGCCGACGGCGAGCGTGTCGCCGGGGCCGGCCTCGCGGCGCACGAGGGCCAGCGCGATCGGGCCGTGCACGGGGGAGACGACCGAGCTGCCCAGCCGGCCGACCTCGCGCTCGCCGAGGTGCAGCGGCGTCCCCGGCGCGGCCGGCGCCGACAGGCGCAGGCCGCGGAGCTGGCGGTTCGGCTTGCCGCGGTAGTGCAGTCGCGCGACGGTCTCCTGGCCGACGTAGCAACCCTTGGTGAAGCTCACGGCGCGGGCGTTGAGGCCGGCCTCCTGAGGGATCGTCGAGTCGTCGACGTCGATCCCGTAGCGCGGCCGGCCCGACTCGACGCGCACGACCTCGGCCACGGCCTCGTCGACCGCGACCGCCCCGCCGCCGAGCAGGGCGTCGCGCACACGCTCGATCTCCTGCGCGTCGCAGACGACGTCGACGCCGAGGTCGGTGGCCACGAGCAGCACGGGCGCCCCGCCGACCGCGGCCGCGCGGTTGGCGTGCTCGGCCCGGGGCAGCTCGTCCGCGCCCGCCACCTCGCGGGCGCGCGGGCCGATGAGCGACAACAGCCCCTGCTGGAGGGTGCGCTTGTGCAGCTCGGCCTGCCACCCGATCGCACCGCGGCGGACCTGATCGAACAGGGCCTGCAGCGCAGCGCGCTCGGTCAGCAGCAGGAGCTCGTCACCGGTGTCCAGGACCCGCAGGTCGCCGAGCATCTTGCCCTTGCTGGTCAGCAGCGCGGCGTAGACGCCATGACCGGCGTGCAGCGCCTCGACGTCGTTGCTGACCTGGCCGTTGAGGACGGGCTTGGCCTGCGGGCCCGTGAGCGCCAGCTTGCCCTGCTCGGATCGGTCGAGCAGCCCCGCCCCTTCGGTGAGGGCCCGGTAGGCCGGGTCGAGCGTCGGCGTGGTCGCGGCCATGGGGGTCATGGTAGACGGCGTGGCCTCCCCGTCTCGAGGCACCGGCGAATCACGGATCGTCAATCTGCGAACCGAGATTTAGGTGTGCCATAATTCATCTCGGTGAGCACGATGGAGCGACGCAAAGGCCCCGGCGAGGCGGCCGAGAACTACACCAAGGCGATCTACGCGCTGCAGCGGCGCGGCGGCACGGTGACGACCAACGCGGTGGCCGAGCGCCTCGGGGTCACCGCCGCGTCGGCGTCGGGCATGCTCAAGAGGCTCGACGCGCTCGGCCTCGTCCGCCACCAGCCCTACCACGGGGTGGAGCTGACCGCCGAGGGCGAGCGCCTCGCGCTCGAGGTCCTGCGCCACCATCGGCTGCTCGAGCTGTACCTGGCCGAGCGCCTGGACATGCCGTGGGACCGCGTCCACGACGAGGCCGAGGTGCTCGAGCACGTCATCTCCGAGGAGCTCGAGGCGCTCATCGCGGCCAAGCTCGGCCATCCCACCCACGATCCGCACGGCGACCCGATCCCGACGCCCGACCTCACGATCGAGGAGCGCCCGACGGTGCCGCTCGGGTCGCTGGACACCGGCGCTCGTGGCGTCTTCGTGCGCGTGTCGGACGCCAACCCGGAGATGCTGCGCTACCTGCGCGAGCATGGGATCGCGCTCGGCGACGCCTTCGAGGTCGTCGACAAGCAGCCCTTCGCGGGCCCCGCGTTCGTGCGCTTCGGCGATCACACGCACGTGCTCGGCGGCGCGCTGGCCCAGGCCATGCGCGTCGAGGTGTCCGGGTGACCCCGGCGCCCACGACGTCCGCCGTGCGCGAAGAGCCGATGCCTGCCGACGTCCTCCCGGTCCCCGCCGTCCCGGAGCCCAGCCAGCTGGAGGAGCTGCGCTCGCGCGGCCGCCTGCGCGGCACGCTCGCCCTCCTCGGCCCCGCGTTCGTGGCCTGCGTGGCCTACGTCGACCCGGGCAACTTCGCCACCAACATCGCCGGCGGCGCCCAGTACGGCTACATGCTGCTGTGGGTCCTGCTCGCCGCCAACCTGATGGCGATGCTGATCCAGAACCTGTCGGCCAAGATCGGCATCGCCACCGGCAGGAACCTGCCCGAGCTGTGCCGCGAGCACTTCCCGCGCCCGGTCTCGTGGGGCCTGTGGGTGCAGGCCGAGCTGATCGCCATGGCCACCGACCTGGCCGAGTTCGTCGGCGCCGCGATCGCGCTCAACCTGCTCTTCGGCGTGCCGCTCTTCCCGGCCGGCCTGATGACCGCCGTGATCGCGTTCGCGATCCTCGCGCTGCAGGGCGCCGGCTACCGACGCTTCGAGGCCGTCATCGCCGGCCTGCTCGGCCTGATCATCCTCGGGTTCCTCTACGACACGCTGCAGATCGGGTTCGACGCCGGCGACGCGGCCAAGGGCTTCATCCCCGGCTTCGCCGGCACCGACAGCGTCCTGCTGGCCACCGGCATCCTCGGCGCGACGGTCATGCCGCACGTGATCTACCTGCATTCGGCGCTGACCCAGAACCGCGTCCGGCCGCGCGACGACGACGAGCGCCGCGCGCTGCTGCGCTTCCAGCGGCTCGACGTGACGCTGGCCATGGGCATCGCCGGGCTGGTCAACATGTCGATGCTGATCATCGCCGCCGCGCTGTTCAACCGGGCCGGCCTGACCGACCTGGACTCGATCGAGGAGGCGCACAGGCAGTTCGGCCTGCTCGTCGGCGGCGGCACGGCGCTCGCCTTCGCGCTTGCCCTGCTCGCCTCGGGCTTCGCCAGCTCGAGCGTCGGCACCTACGCCGGCCAGGTCGTGATGCAGGGCTTCATCGCCCGCACGATCCCGCTGACCCTCCGGCGCCTGGTCACGATGACGCCGGCGCTGATCGTGCTCGGCATCGGCCTGGACCCATCGCGCTCGCTGGTCATCAGCCAGGTCGTGCTGTCCTTCGGGATCCCGTTCGCGCTCGTGCCGCTCGTGCTGCTCACCCGCCGGCGAGACATCATGGGCGCGCTCGTCAACCGCCCGCTGACCACGGCGGTCGGCGTGGTGGTGGCGGGGCTGATCATCGCGCTCAACGGCTTCCTGCTGTTCGACACCTTCTTCGGCTAGGCGCCGGGCCTCGTTGAGTACGCTGCCTGCTCACATGGGCCTGGCAGACACGTTCCGGCAGGTCGTCGACTCGTTGCCCGACGACTGGACCGACCTCGAGTTCGACCTGCGGATCTTCGACGAGACGCGCTACGTCGACACCGCGGTCTACCTCGTGACGTGCAACCCGCAGCCGTACTCCAAGCACGACTGGCACTGGCGGATCCTCGTCGCCCACCGCTTCGGGCATGCCGCCGCGGTGCCCACCGTCCACGGCACGCTGAAGCTGCTCGACGACGCGGGCATCGAGGGCGAGCTCGCGCTGCGCGAGGCGCGCAGCGGCCGCCATGAGGTGGTCCAGATGTGGGGACGGCCGGAGTCGGTGCGCCAGGAGTTCCGCCGGCAGCGCAGCCAGTAGCCGTGGCGCGTGTCGCGGCGCTCATCCCGGACCTGCTCTTCGGCTCCAAGGTCCAGGGCATGCTGCAGGGCGCCGGCCACGACGTCGAGCTCGTGACCGGCGGCCTCGAGGACTGGAGCGCGGCGGCCGGCGTCGACGTGCTCGTCGTCGACCTCGTGACCGACAGCTTCGACGGCGTCGCGCTGCTCGGGCGGCTCGTCGCCGGCGGCGAGCTGGGCGGCGCGCGCAGCCTCGCGGTCTACTCGCACGTCGACGCCGACACGCGGGCGCGAGCGCTCCAGGCGGGGTTCGACCTCGTCGTTCCCCGATCGAGGATGATGCGCGAGGGCGCCGATCTCGTGACCGGGCTCGCCCAGGGTTGACCCCCGGGGGCTGACGAACCAGACTGGGGCTTGCCGCGTAGGCAACCGCGATGTCCCTCCAGCGTTCCCCGATCTCGCTCCTCGATGCCGACCCCGAGCTCGGCGAGGGGCTGGCGGCCGCAGAGCTCGAGGCCGCCAGCCGCGCGGTCGTCGTCCAGGTGCGCACGCTCGAGGCCGGTCCGTGGGATCCCCATCTGCAGGACTGGCCGGCCGTGGCCGCCGTCGGGATGCTGATGCTCGACGGCGTGGCCACCCGCGACATCGCCTTCGCGGGACGCACGACGACCGAGCTGCTCGGCGCCGGCGACGTGCTGCGCCCGTGGGAGGACGACGTGCAGTTCGACCCGCTCCCGTTCACGGTCGTCTGGCACGTCCACGAGCGAACGCGCGTGGCGCTGCTCGACGCGCGCTTCGCGATGGCCACCGCTCGCTGGCCGGCACTGGCCGGCGCGATCAGCCGCCGCCATGTCCGCCGCGCTCGCGCGCTCTCCTTCCAGCTCGCGATCGCGCAGCTTCCGCGGGTCGACGACCGCCTGCTCGTGCTGCTGTGGGCGATGGCCGAGCGCTGGGGGCGCGTCGCGCCGCAGGGCGTGCGCCTGCCCCTGCGCCTGCCGCACCGCACGCTGGCCACGCTCGTCGGCGCCCGGCGCCCGTCGGTCACCACCGCGCTCAGCGGACTGGCCCGCGAGGGCCTCGTCGAGCGAACCGAGGACGGCTGGCTGCTGCACGGTGATCCCACCGAGGTGTTCCCCGCGCGCCTGCACGGCCAGGCGACGGGCACCACGGCGGCGCTCGGCGTCGGGGGCTACCGCTAGAACCCGAACGCGAAGGCGCGCGCGACGTCGGGCGGGCGCTCGGTGACCCCGAAGCGCGCCTCCCAGCGCGCCCACGCGTCCAGTCGCGCGCGGTCGAGCTCGCCGAAGCGTCGTGCGCCCGCGGTGAAGGCGGGCGAGACGGCGTCGAAGCCGCGCTGGGCGGCGGCGCGCTCCACGCCCGGGTTGCGCTCCACGAGCGCGGTGATCGCCGACTCGGGGTCGGTCAGCGCGTCGCCGTAGCCGCGCCGCAGCGCGTCGACGGTCGCGCGCACGACGGCGCGATTCTCATCCAGCGTGCGGCGCGCCACCGACAGCACGAGCTCCGGGTAGGCCGGCGCGCCGAACGCGTCGACGCGGAACTCGCGGGTCGCCGGGCGGCGCCGGCGCAGCTCGACGCCCTCCGCGTTCCAGAACGCGGTCGCCCCGGCCACGCGCCGCGACAGCAGCGCCGAGACGGCCTGGAAGCCGATCGTCACCGTGCGCACGCGCGCGGGATCGCCGCCGTCGCCGCGCACGATCGAGGCGAGCACCGCCTCGTCGCTGGGCAGCCCGGTGACGCCGACCCGGCGCCCCTCGAGGTCGCGCGGGCGGCGGACCGACGGCTGGGCGAGGACGGCGGCCAGCGGGCGCTGGACGAGCGCCATGACGCCGACGACGTCCTCGCCCTCCTGGCGGGCGAGCGCGAGGTCGTGGATGTCGAGGATCGCCATGTCGGCCCGGCCCGAGGCGAGCAGCCGGACGGCGTCGGTCGAGGCGCCCGGCGCCCGAGCGCGCAGCTGGACGCCCTCGGCGTCGTCGAAGTCGCGCTCGAGGGCGAGGTAGATCCCGGCGTGCACCGCGTTGGGCTGGAAGTCCAGCAGCAGCGTGGCCGACCGCTCGGGGCGGTCGACGCCGGTCGTGCCGCCGCAGCCGGCGGCGGCGAGCGACGACGCGATCAGCGCGACCAGCAGGGCGACGCGCGTGGGACTCATCGGTCGCGCAGCATAGATACGCACTGGGTCGGCCCACCGCCGGCGGGCCGACCCGCGCCGCATCTAGACTCCCGCCCGTGCGCCGTCGCGTCACCTTCTCGCGCAACGTCACGCTGTCGCTGTCGCGCTCGTGCGTGTCGCACTGCAAGTACTGCGCCTTCGCCACGCACCGCCCGCACCTGCACGAGCCCGACGAGGTGGAGCGGCTGATCGACCGCGCCGCGCGGCGCGGCGTCAAGGAGCTGCTCGTCCTGACCGGCGACGACCCCGCCCACCTCCCGGGCGTGCGCGCCCGGCTCGTCGAGCTGGGCTTCGACGACTTCGTCGCCTACGTGGCGTGGGCGTGCGAGCGGGCGCTCGAGCGCGGGCTGCTCCCGCACACCAACCTCGGCGCGCTGGGCCGCGAGGACCTCGCCCGGCTGCGCGAGGTGACCGCGTCGCAGGGGCTGATGCTCGAGTCGCTGCGCGACGACCTCGTCGCCCACCAGGGCTCGCCGACGAAGGACCCGGCGCTGCGCCTGGCCACGATCGGCGCGGCGGGCGAGCTGCGGATCCCGTTCACCAGCGGGATCCTCGTCGGCATCGGCGAGGACGAGGAGGATCGCGTCGCGGCGCTCGAGGCGCTCGCCGCGCTGCACGCGCGCCACGGTCACCTGCAGGAGGTGATCCTGCAGAACTACGTCCCGCACCGCCGCTACCACGGCGAGGAGCCGGCCGAGATCGCCACGCGGGCGGCCGAGGCGTACTGGCGCACCGGGCTCCACGAGGGCCCGGGCGTGCCCGCGCCGCCGTGGTCCTCGCCGGTCAGCCTGGACGATATGCGCCGGCTCGTGGCCGAGGCGCGGCGGCTGCTGCCCGGCGTCGGCGTGCAGGTGCCGCCCAACCTGTCGGACTGGTGGCCGGAGCTCGTCGAGGCGGGCGCGACCGACCTGGGCGGCCTGAGCGCCAACGGCGACCACATCTCGCCCGAGCACCCGTTCCCGTCCCCTCACGCGGTCCGCAAGCGGCTGGCCGCCGACGGAGTGGCGCTGACCGAGCGGCTGTGCGTGTACCCGCAGCACATCGGGCCGGAGTGGCTCGAGCAGGGGGTGCTCGACGTCGTCAAGACGAGCTTCTGGAGCTTCATCCCGCGCCAGGGCTCGGGCCGCACCGACCCGCCGCGGCCGCTGCGCCCCGACCTCGTGGCGGGCGCGGTGGCGCGTGCGCGGGACGGCGCGGCGCTGTCGGGCGACGAGCTCACCGCGCTGTTCGCCGAGACGCGCCCGGAGGCCATCGAGGACATGCGCCAGGCCGCCGACGAGCTGCGCGCCGAGCTGGCCGGCGACACCGTGACCTTCGTCGTCAACCGCAACATCAACGTCTCCAACGTATGCATCGTCGGCTGCGCGTTCTGCGGCTTCGGCCAGGGCCGGCGCTCGCCCGACGCCTACGAGCACGATCGCGAGGAGTTCGTGCGCCGCGTGCGCGAGGCGGTCGAGTACGGCGCGACCGAGATCTGCATGCAGTCGGGCATCCACCCCGACTGGGGGCTGGCGGACTACACGGGCTGGCTCGAGCTGCTCAAGGCGACCGCGCCGGCGCTCCACGTGCACGCCTACAGCCCGATGGAGATCGCCCACATGTGCGACGTGTCGGGCCTGTCGCCGGACGCGGTCTTCGCACGGCTTCACGCCGCCGGCCTGGACTCCACGCCGGGGACGGCGGCCGAGGTGCTCCACGACGGCGTGCGCCAGCGCATCAGCCCGAACAAGCTGCCGGTGGCCCGCTGGGTGGAGATCATCGAGGCCAGCCACGCCGCCGGCCTGCGCTCGACCTCGACGGTCATGTTCGGCCACGTCGAGGAGCCGTGGGAGCTGGCCGAGCACATGCGCGTGATCCGCGAGCTGCAGGAGCGCACGGGCGGCATCACCGAGTTCGTGCCGCTGTCGTTCATCCCGTTCCACACGCTGCTCGGGCGCACGCACGGCGTGGCGGAGATCAGCCGCGAGGAGAACCTCAAGCACACCGCGGTGTTCCGCCTGGCGCTCGGGCGCACGATCGCCAACGTGCAGGCGAGCTGGGTGAAGATGGGGCTCGACGCCGCCACCGAGGCGCTGCGCTGGGGCGTCAACGATCTCGGCGGCACGCTGATGGAGGAGAGCATCAGCCGCCTGGCCGGCTCCTACCACGGCACGCGGCTCGATCCCCCCGAGCTGATCGCCGCCGCCCACGCGGCCGGCCGGCCGGCCGCCGAGCGCACGACGCTCTACGAGATCCGGGCCCGTCACCCGCTCGGCCCGCGGGCCGCGGCGGCCTGAGGCCGTCCGCCGCCTCCTCGCGGACCGGGCCACTAACATCCCCGGATGAGTTCTGGAGAAGCGATCACGGCCGAGGGACTGGAGGCGCTCAAGAGCGAGCTCCAGCGCCTCGAGGGCGAAGGCCGACACGCGATCGCCCGCCGCATCTCCGCCGCCCGCGAGCACGGCGACCTCAAGGAGAACGCCGAGTACCACGCGGCCAAGGAGGACCAGGCCCACCTCGAGACGCGCATCTCGCGGCTGGCCGAGCGGCTGCGCAACGCGCGCGTCGTGCAGGCGCCCGACGCCGACGCCGATGTCGTCGCCTTCGGCGCGACGGTGCACGTCGTCGACGAGGACAGCGGCCGGGGCTCGACCTTCACGCTCGTCGGTCCGACCGAGGCCGACGTGCGCTCGGGCAAGCTGTCGGCCGAGTCGCCGATGGCCCTGGCGCTGATGGGCGCCGCGCCCGGCGACGTGATCGAGGTCGACGCCCCGCGCGGCGTGAAGCGCTGGCGCGTCGAGCGCCTCGGCGCCTGACCGGCCGAGCCGGCGAGCGCGCTACTCGCCGTCGATCAGGTCCCACAGCTCCGACGTCGCCACCGGCCCGAGCCAGCGCTCCTGCTCGCTCCCGTCGCGCCCGATGAGGACCACGGCGAAGCTGCCCGGCGGAACGGCGTAGAGATCGCAAAGCGCGAGCGCATCGAGGCGCTCCGCCACGTCGACGACGATCACGTCGCGCCGGCTCGCCGCGGCCGCGTCGAAGGCCAGCGCGTCGAGCTGCTCGCGCCGGCTGGGGTCGGCCGGGGCGGAGAAGACCATCACGCTCCGGGGGTCGCCGGCCATGGCTTGCCAGCGTACCCCCGGAGCGCCGCGATGCGCCCAGGCGCCCGCCGCGGCCATGGCGCTGACGATCCCGGTCGCCGTCCGGGCTGGGCCGTCCGGGCCGGCGGCCGTCATCGGAAGAGGTCCTCCGCGGTGGGGCGGACGAGCGCCCCCGCCCCGGGGCCGTCGTCGGCCGAGACGTGGCGCTCCAGCCCGCGCACGACCACCGCCGGCTCGCGCGACCGCTTGTCGCGGACCAGATCGGCGGCCGCGGCGACCTCGTCGGCGACGGCGATCCAGGTCGCGCGCAGCGCCTGCCCCGCGCTGTCGGCACGGCCGCGCCAGTCGTCGAGGGCGGCCAGGCCGGCCACGCCGATGGCCACCTCGGTCTGGCCGTGACGCCAGGCGCGCCCGAACGAGTCGGTGATGACGACCGCCGGCCGTCCGGGAAGGGCCGCGCGCAGGGCGCGCGCGCTGGCGTCCGGGTCGCGGGGCAGGCACACGACGCTCTCCGGCGCCGTGGCGTTGGAGACGTCGACGCCCGCGTTGGCGCACACCAGGCCGTGCGGCGTGCGGCAGATGAGCACGCCGCGCTGCGCGCGCACGACCTCGGTCGACTCGTCGAGCACGACCTGCACGTGGCGCGGGTCGCGGCCGAGACGCTCGCCCAGCTCGCGCGCGCGGTCCGAGGGGCGCACGGTTCGCAGGTCGACCACCGCGCCCTCGGCCTTCGAGACGACCTTGTGGGCCACGGCCAGCACGTCGCCCGGTCGCAGCGTCGCGCCCGCCGCGTCCGTCAGCAGCGCGGCGAGGTCGTCGCCGGGCCGCACCTCGGGGATCCCGGGCAGCGGCCAGGCGTGGAGGTCGCTCACCGGCGGTCCAGCCGCGCGAGCACGCCGCGCGTGTAGGCGGCGCCGCCGGTGCGCGCGCCGAGCGCCGAGCGCAGCGCGGCGAGGTCGTCGGCGGTGTCGATGTCGAGCGCCAGCGATGGCGGCTCGGCGATGCGGCACTCGGCGCCGGCGGCCGCCGCGGCCGCCTCGTGGCGGGCCCGGCTGCCGGGCCCGAAGCTCGGCTCGATCGCTCCGGGCGGGGTGAGCACGAGCGCGTTCGTGCCGGTGCCGTGGCGGTCGGGCACGATCGTCACGCGCGCCTCGGCGTGTGGATGGGCGATCAGCAGGTCGTCGACCTCGGCCGGGTCGAGCACCGGGCAGTCACCGGGCACGAGCAGCACCCGCCGCGCCCCGTGGTCCACCGCCCAGCGCACGCCGTGCGACGCCGCCTGGCTGTGACCCGGCTCGTCGGGGTCGCGGATGACCTGCGCCTCGTGCGCGCGCGACAGCGCGTCGGCGGCATGCTCGGCGGTGACCACGACGACCCCCTCGACCCGACGCGCGCGGCGCAGCGCGGTCAGCACGTCGGCCAGCATCGCCTCGGCCAGCGCGCGGCGCGTGCCGCCGGCGAGCGTCTCTCCCAGGCGCTGCTTGGCGTCGTCGAAGCGCTTGACCGGCAGGATCGCCAGCGTGCTCACGAGCCGCCGCTTCCCAGCGCCTCGGCGAAGCGCAGCGTCTCCTCGGCCACGCGGCGGCGGGCCTGCGCGTCGGCCATGAGCGTGTCGGTCACGAGGTGGGGGAGTCCCTCGACGCGCTCGTCGGCGACCATCCCGTCCAGCAGCCCGTCGTAGGCGCCGGCCACCCCCGCGGCGCTCAGCGGCTGGCCGAGCCAGGCCATGAACGGCTCGGTCGGCCCCTTGACGATCGCGCCGGCGACCACGGGAGAGACGCCGACGACGGGGGCGCGCGCGGCGCGCAACGCCGCGGCCATCCCCGGCACGGACAGGATCGGGCGGATCGAGATGACCGGGTTGGATGGCCCGACGACGATCGCGCGCGCGGCGGCGATCGCCTCCAGCGCGGCGGCGGGCGGCGAGGCGGCCTCGATGCCGCGGAACTCGACGCCGTCGACCGGGCCGGCGCCGCGCTCGCGGATCATGAAGGCCTGGAAGTCGTGCCACGCGCCGCGGGCCAGCACGTGGGTGCGAACCGGCGCGTCGGACATCGGCAGCACACGGGCGCGCACGCCGAGAGCGGCGCCGAGCTCGGCCAGCGACTCGGTCAGCGTCGCCCCGGCGGCCAGGCGCTCGGCGCGCCGCAGCCCGATCGCCAGGTCGCGGTCGCCGAGCGCGAACCACACGTCGACGCCGAGCTCGCGCAGCTGGTCCATGGCGGCGAACGTGTCGTCGCGCAGGCCCCAGCCGCGCTCGTCGACGCGGTCGGCCAGCCAGAACGTGACCAGGTCGGGATCGGGTGACACGTGGGCGCGGTGGACCTCGATGTCGTCGCCCGTGTTGGCGATGACGACGAGGTCCTCGCCGGCGACGTCGAGCATTCCGCGCGCGAGCTTGGCCCCGCCCGTGCCCCCGGCCAGGACGACGACCGGGGCGCCCATCACAGCCCCGTGATCCTGATCCCCGCCCGCACCTTGTTGCGCACGTTGATCGAGATCAGCAGCGGGGTGAGCTGCTCGGTGTAGCGCGCCATCTCGAGGCGACCGCAGTCGACGGCGCGCAGGCCGTCGATCCGCTGCACGAGCTCGATGACCGCCGCCTTGCCGTCGCGGTCGTCGCCGCACACGAGCACGTCCTCGTCGAGCGCGTGGTCGAGGTCGCGCAGCAGCGCGGCGCTGACCGTGTGCAGCGCGCTGACCACGCGCACGCCGTCGGGCGCCATCTCGGCCGCCTGCTGGGCCGCCGAGCCCTGCCACACGCCGAGGATCCGCGTCGCGCGGCCGGAGACCGCGGCGGCCAGCGGGACGGTGGCGTCGACGAGCAGCTGGCCCTCGCGCAGCGCGTCCTTGAGGTTGGTCAGCGTCTCTGACTGGTTGCGGAACGGCACGCACAGCACCACGACCTCCGCGCGGGTCGCCGCCTCGGCGTTGTCGGCCGCGTCGAAGCTCGCGCCGGGGACGATCTCCCTCGCGCGCCGCGCGGTCTCGGCCGCGCGCTCGGCGTCGCGCGAGCCGATGACGACCGGCACCCCGGCGCGACCCCAGCGCAGCGCCAGCCCGAAGCCGAGCGCGCCCGACGCGCCGATGATGGTGACCGGGGCCGCCACGGGCGGCGAGTATATGGTCCGGCGTGGGGCGGCCCCCGTCCTCGCGCGTGGCGGGCCGAACGGCCTCGAACCGCCAACGTACGCAAGTCCCTGGCATGCATGGGCTTGCGCACGTCCGTGGCGTCTAGGCGGACTCGGCCTCGGCGTCGCTGCGGCGGAACCCCGTGCGCGGCATCACGCCCCATTCCGAGCGCCCGCGCAGCGCGTTCCACAGCCCCTTCAGCCGCCAGAACACGGTCAGCTGGCGGTAGCCGAAGCCCTCGACCAGCGACCACCCGAAGAGCAGCAGACGGTCGCCCAGCCCGCCGTAGGAGCGGTACGTCCATTCGTCCAAGCCGATGGCGAACAGCGTGAGCAGCGTGCCCCAGCCATAGGCGACGAGGAAGAACAGGATCGCGAACGGCCAGTTGATCGCCCCGACGATCAGGCCTGTGGCCAGCACCACGAGTCCGACGAACTCGACGATCGGGGCCAGCAGCTCGACGGCTGCGTAGTACGGCGCCACGACCATGCCCAGCGTCCCGTAGCGAGGGTTGAACATCAGCCGCCAGTGGCGGCGGAGCACCTCGAGCAGCCCGTTGTGCCAGCGGCTGCGCTGGCGAGCGAGGACGCGCAGCGTTTCGGGCACCTCGGTCCACGCCACCGGGTCGGGGATGAACAGGATGCGCCCCGGTCCGCCGTCCTCGTAGGCGCGACGGCGCAGCGTGGCCACGAGCTCCATGTCCTCCGCGATGCTTCCGTGGCGGTAGCCGCCGGCGGCGATCATCCCCTCACGACGGAAGAGCCCGAACGCGCCCGAGATGATCAGGTTGCCGCCGAGGCGATTCCAGCCCACCCGCCCGACCTCGAAGGCGCGCATGTACTCCACCGCCTGCAAGGCCGCCAGCGGCTTGCGCGGCGCGCGCGCACGCACGACACGCCCGGCGCGCACCTCGCTGCCGTTGGCCGCGCGGATCGTGCCACCGGCACCCACGCACCTGTCGTCGGTGAGGAACGGGCGCACGAGCCGGAGCAGGCCCTCGGGGTCGACGAGGGTGTCGGCGTCGACCGCGCTCACGAGCTCGCTGGAGGCCACGTTGAGCGCTGCGTTCAGCGCGTCGGCGCGCCCGCCGTTCTCCTTGTCGACGACGATCAGCGCCGGGTGCCGCCGCGAGCGGTACACGCCGCGCACCCGGGCGGTGTCGAGCGAGCGACGGAAGATCGGGTTGACCGGGACGAGGTCGAAGTCGCGGCGCAGGACCTCGAGCGTCGCGTCCGTGGACCCGTCGTTGGCGATCACGACCTCGAGGTTCGGATAACGCAGCGTGAGGAACGAGCGCACGCTCTCGCGGATCGTCACCTCCTCGTTGTAGGCCGGGGCGAGCAGGGAGATCGACGGCGTGAGGTTGGAGCTCAGCAGCCGCCAGCGGCCTTCCTGCCAGGCGTCGAGGCGATGGCGGCGGACGTCGATCAGGGCCGACAGCGACAGCGCCGAGAGCGCGCCGTTGACGAAGACGAAGTACCAGAGGATCGCCCATTGCAGACCCTCGAACAGCCCGGAGATCGCGCTGCTCAGGCCGACATCACCGCCTCGGGCAGGTCGAGCGCCAGCGCGGCCATGTCGCGCGCGAAGCGGTCCTCGTCGCGCAGCGCCCGGCGCAGCAGGATCTCGCCGACCGGGCCGAGCCCGCGCAGGGCCAGCGCCGCCGCCCGCCGCACGTCCCAGCTGGGGTCGCGCAAGCAGCGCTTCAGGCTCACCGCGGCGGGCCAGTGGCCGAGCTGACCGAGGGATGCCGCCGCCGCCGTGCGTACCCGCGCATCGTCATCGTCGAGCATGGCCTGCAGCGCGGTGACCGCCGACTCGCCCCCGAGGCTGCCGAGCAACCGCGCGGCACCCGCGCGTATGCGCGCGTCGGGGTCGGCGCACCGCTCGAGCGCGGCGACGGCCAGCTCCGGCTCGGGGATGCTGACCGCCACGCGCAGGGCGCCGATGGCCGCGTCGCCCTGCGCGCTGCGAACGGCCACCGCGAGCGCCGGGGACGCTGCGTGCCGCAGGCGGGTCAGCGCATCCTGGACCGTGAACCGCGCGAGCATCTGGGGGTCCCCCAACATGGCCACGAGCGCCGCGACCGTCCTGTCCGTGGGATGCTCGGCGGCCCACTCTGCGGCCTGCGTACGCACCTCGACGCGATCGTCGGCCAGCAGCGGCGGGACCGTGTCCTCGCCACCGCCGAGCACGGTCAGGAGACGTGCTGCTCGCAGCCGGCGTCGCCAGGAGCGACTGGCGCAGCGGTGCTCGGCACGGGCGATCAGGCCGGTCTCGCGCGCGGCGCGGGTGATCGCCGCGCGCGGCGTGCCCGCCAGGCTCGGAGCGACATCGACGAACAGGCCGAGGCGCAGGTCGAAGGGCAGCCGGCGCAGCGCGCGGGCGCCGGCGGGCGCCAGTCGCCCGCTGTCGGCCGCGGCGGCGATGGCCCGTCGCCCGCCCGCGACTCTCGGGGCGAGCAGCCGGCCGCGCATGGAGTGTGCCGCAGCGTGTCCGAAGGTCAGCGCCAGGCCGAGGACCAGGAGCGCGCCGACGAGCCAGAGGGCGACCTCGAGCCAGGCTGCCTCGCTCACTCCCCGCGCTCCCGGCGCCTGAGCGCGCCCCCCACCTTCTGCATGAGGACCGGGATGCTGATCGGCTTGGCGACGTGGTCGCTGGCCCCGAGCTCCAGCGCCGCGAGCACCTCTCGCTCCGAGGCTCGCGCGGTCAGCATCACCACGGTCGTGTCGGCCAGGCGCCCCTCGGCCGCCAGTCCGCGCAGGACGGTCAGCCCGTCGCGGCCCGGGAGGTCCCAGTCCAGCAGCACCAGGGGCGCCTGCAGCGCGGGTCGCGCGCCGCCGAGCAGCCGTGCCGCCTGGTCGCCGTCGGGCACGACCCGCGTGCGATAGCCGCGTGTCGCCAGCGCGTGCTCGAGCACACTGGCCAGCGCCTCGTCGTCCTCGACCAGGGCGATGTCCACGCGCTCAGCCTGCTGCCCGTCCCAGCCGTGGGCGACCACCGGGCCGCCGCCGGGCTCGGCGGCGGCGGCCGCCGCGGCGCGCGCCGCGCGCAGCACGCCGGGGAGGTCGTCTGCATCACGCGGGTACACGGCGATGCCGGCGGCGAGCGAGAGGTTGCGGGCGCCGAGATCCGCCACCATCGAGCCGATCAGCTCGCGGGCGTCGTGCTCGCTCAGCCCGAGCTGGCCGACGAGCAGCTCCTCGTCGCTCCAACGCGCCCCCACGTCCTCTGGCCCCAGCGCGGTCCGCAGGGCCCGCCCGGCCTGGGTCAGCGCGGCGTCGGCCGCCTCGACGTCGCCCTCCACGTCTGCGGCGAGCCGGACGATGGCGACGGTGAGCGGCTGGCCGAGGCGCTCGGCGTGGCCGCAGAGCCGCTCGAGGTGCGCCTGCGCGAGGCCGCGCAGCTCCAGGCCGGTCACGGGGTCGGTACCGGCGTTCGCCCTCAGCAGCCGCGCGCGCTCGAGACGGTTGCCGACCCGGGCGACGAGCTCGGGTCCCGCGAACGGCTTGGGCACGTAGTCGTCCGCTCCGGCGGCGAACAGCTCGGCCACGATCGGGGGACTCGACCGCCCGGTCAGGAACAGCACCGGCGTGGACGCCCAGTTCGCATCGGCGCGCAGCGAGCGGCACAGGGCGATGCCGTCGACATCGGGCATGTCGACGTCGAGCACGATCAGCGCGGGGCCCCAGCGCTCCAGCACGGTCCAGAGCTCCCTTGGGTCTTCGAGGACGGCCACCTCGTGTCCGGCCGCCCGCAGGACATCGCCCACGACGGCGAGCACGTCCGGATCGTCGTCCACGACGAGCACGCGGTCCGACGCCTCGCGGCGGCCGGCCACCAGCGCGGCGAGCTCGTCAGCCAGTGCGTCTGGGCGGAGGTCGTCCGGCAGCATCCGGGCGACGCCGGCGCGCACGAGCGCCACGCGATCGGTCCGGCCCCCGGAGGGCACGAGCGCGGCGACGCGCGTCTCCTCGCCGGCAAGGCGGCTAACCCGTTCCAGGAGCTGCTCCGGCGCTCCACCGACGAGCGCGACGTGCGCGCCCGGCGCGTGCTCCGCGGCGAGCGCCGCGATTCCGCGGGCGCGCAGCGCGCGCTGGAGCTCCGCGGCGCTCGTCGCGTCCAGGCCGGCCAGCACGACGTCGTGCGGTCCGGGCTCCTGCGGGGCTCCGCCGGCGTGCGCGGGCCCCTGCTCGACGATGCGCCGCAGCGCGGTGACGTGCTGCGCCAGCGCGGGGGCGGCGTCGCGCTGCGCGCCCGCCTCGAGCGCGTGCTCGACGGCGCGGGCGTGCTGGGTGGCCTCCGGCATCCCGAACGTGCCCAGCGAGCCGGCCAGCTTGTGTGCCTCGCGGCGGGCGCGGTCGGCGAGCCCATCGTCGATCGCGCCCTCGATCAGCGCGGCGATCGCATCCTCGAGCGTCTCGATGCGCGAGATGGTCCGCGGCCGGGCGTCAACCCACAGGGCTGCGATCGCGGCCTGGAGATCGGCTCCGCCGCCGGGTTGGGGGTCCGCGTCGATGGCCATATCCTCCCCCCCGCGGCGGAATGTACGCTCCCGCCGATGCCCGGTGCCATGCCAGCCCGCGAGGACCATGAGGTGGCGTCGCACCTCGGGGAGCTGTCGGCCGCCTGTGGCCTGCGGCTGGACTCGTTCCGCGCCGAGCACGTGCGGGAGCGGATCGAACGCGCCATGTCAGCCGAGGACGTCGGCGACGCGGGGACTCTGGCCGCGCGCCTGCGCGGCGATCGGCGCGCGCGCCAGCGCTTCCGCCGCAGCGTGGCCGTCTCGCACTCAGGGTTCTTTCGCGATCCGGAGCAGTTCGCGGCGCTCGAGCGCAGCGTGCTGCCCCGCCTGCTCGAGCACCGCCGACGCCTGCGTGTGTGGTCGGCCGGCTGCGCCAACGGGCTCGAGCTGTGGTCGATCGCGGTGGTGCTCAACCGGCTGGGTGCGCTCGACAGCGCGCACCTCCTCGGATCCGACCTGCTCGAGGAGAACGTCGCCGTCGCGCGCGCCGGCTTCCACGACGTCGTCGAGCTCGACCCGTCTCTCCGCGCGCGCCTGCGCTGGGAGCGCCGCGATCTCGTCCGCGACGCGCCGTCGCCCGGTGGCTGGGACTGCATCCTCTGCCGCAACGTGGCGATCTACCTGGAGCCGGCGTCCAAGGCGCGCCTGCATCGCATGCTCGCCGGAGCGCTGCGCGCGGGCGGCGTGCTCATGGTCGGGCGCTCCGAGCGCCTCGTCGAGCCCGAGCAGCTCGGCCTGCGCCGCGTCGAGCCCCACGTGTACCGGCGCGCGCGATGAGAAACCCGGCCGCCTCCCGCAGCCTGACCACGCAGGTCGTGGCCGCCGGCGTGGTTCTCGCCGTCGTCGTTGCGGCCACCTTCGCCACGCTGATCGGCGCCATTCGCTCATCGGATCGTGCCAACCGCCAAGCCGACCGCGTACTCACGGCGGTCGACGCGGTATCGGTTCTCGAGCGGCGGGTCCTCGGCGCCCAGATCGGCGACCGCGGCTTCGTGATCACCGGCCAGCGCGAATTCCTGGCGCCGACGAACGTCGCGGTCAAGGCCATCCCCGGAGACCAGCAGCGGGTACGCGCGCTGCTGAGAGAGCCGGGCGAGCGGGCGGTGTTCGCCTCGCTCGTGCGCGCGATCGACTCGTACCTCGTCCTCTGGGTGGACCGCGTCGTCCGCACCGCGGAGCGCTCCCGGCCCGCGGCGCGCCGTCTGATCGCCACCGGCGAGGGCGACCGCCGGGTCGAGGGCATGCGCCGCCGGTTCGATGCGCTCCGGGCGAGCCTGCGCCAGGACGCCCATCAGAGCCAGGCCGAAGTGAAGAAGCTCGTGCACCGGGCGGTGGTTCTCGCGGTCGGCGGCATCGCCCTCCTGACCCTGCTCGTGGCGGCCTACACCGCATACGTCACGCGGTTCATGGTCGCGCCCGTGCGCCGCGTCGCTGAGACCGCGCGCCGGCTGGCCCGCGGCGACCGCAGCGCGCGGGTCCCGCGCGCCGACACGGCTGCCGGCGAGATCGGCGCGATGGCGCGGTCGTTCAACACGATGGCGCAGGCGCTCGAGCAGGGCCGGGCCGAGCTCGAGGAGCAGGGCGTGAAGCTGTCCGACTACGCCGACGAGCTCGAGGTCCAGCGCGGGGAGCTCGAGAACACCGTCCTCGCGCTCGAGACCGAGAAGATGCGGATCGAGATGATCAGCGCCTTCGGCGAGGCGGTGACCCAGGAGACGCGCTTCGCACCGCTGGCCCACCTGATCCTCAACGGCGTGGCCGACGCCGCGCGGTGCGACGCCGGCGCGCTGTACGTGCGCGACGCGCGGCGCGGCGGCGAGCTGGCGCTGGCCACCACGCGTGGCCTCGACCCGTCCTCGCTGCCCGAGGTCATGCTGCCCGGCGACGGCCTGGCCGGCCGGGCGGCCGTCGAGTTGCGCCCGATCACCGGCGAGCGGATCGCCGAGTCGCCGACGATGGGCACGGTGGGCGGGCGGGCGCCGATCGTCCACGAGGTCCACATGCCCCTGCTGCAGGAGGCAGAGGTCTTCGGCGTGCTCAGCCTGGGCCGGCTCAGCGACATCCCGTTCGACCACGGCGACATCGTCCTGGTCGCGCACCTGGCGGACCAGTCCGCGGTGGCCCTGTCGAAGGCCGTCGTGCTGCGCGAGCTGCGTCGCCGCGAGACGATCACGCGCACGGTGCTCGACGCGACGCCCAACCCGATCGCCCTGCTGGACGACGGCAACGTGCCGGTCGTGGCCAACGAGCCGATGCGCGCCTACCTGCCGCTGCTGCGCGACTGGCCGGTGCCCAACGTCGGCGACGACGTCGTACGCGACGAGATCGAGGATCCCGTGCAGGGTCACGTCTTCACGCGCTACGTCGCCCGCCTGGATGACCCCGAGGTCGGCCTGCACGGTCGCGTCGTGGTACTGCGCGACGTCACCACCGAGCGCGAGGCCGAGCGCATGAAGGACGAGTTCTTCGCGCTCGTCTCGCACGAGCTGCGCACGCCGCTGACGTCGATCATCGGTTACCTCGAGCTGCTGGGCGAGGAGGCGCACGACGCCGACCGCGCGGACCCGGCCGCCGCGCAGCGCGCGCAGTTCCTGGGGGTCGTCGACCGCAACGCGCGCAGGCTGCTGCGGCTGGTCGGCGACCTGCTGTTCGTCGCCCAGGTCGAGGCGGGGAAGCTGAGCCTGGAGGAGGGCGAAGTGGACCTCGAGGCAGTCGTCCACGAGAGCGTCGAGGCCGCCGGCCCGCGCGCCGCGCACGGCGGTGTGGAGCTGGTGCTCGAGGCCGAGCCGGTCGCCGTGTGCCGGGGCGACCGCGACCGGCTGGCGCAGGCGCTCGACAACCTCGTGTCCAACGCGATCAAGTTCACCCCCGACGGCGGCCGCGTCACCGTGCGCCTGGTCCAGGAGGGGGAGGACGCCGTGCTCGAGGTGCAGGACACGGGTATCGGCATCGCCCAGGACGACCTGCGGCGCCTGTTCGAGCGCTTCTTCCGCACCGGCCGCGCGACGAGCGCCGCGATCCCCGGCGTCGGCCTGGGATTGACCATCGCACAGGCCATCGTGCAGGGCCATCAAGGGCAGATCTCCGTGAGCAGCGAGGACGGCAAGGGCACCACGTTCCGGATCCGGCTTCCGCTGCGCACGCCGACGGGGGTGGCGGCGTGAGCCCGCCGCTGGTCCTGCTGGCCGAGGACGACGAGGACGTCCGCGCGCTGGCCGAGCTCGTGCTGCGCCGCGCCGGCTATGACGTGGCCGCCGTGGCCGACGGCGAGGCGGCGCTGGCCGTCGCCGCCGAGCGCACCCCCGCGCTGGCCGTGCTCGACGTCTCGATGCCGCTCCTCGGCGGCCTCGAGACCGCGCGGGCGCTGCGCGAGCGGCCCGAGACGCGGTCGATCCCGATCATGCTGCTGACCGCGCGCGTGACCGACGCCGACCGCGACCGCGGCCGCGCGGCCGGAGTCGACGCACAGCTCGACAAGCCGTTCTCGCCCGCCGTGCTGGCCGAGCGCGTGAGCGCGCTGCTCCACCTGTAGGCGGGCCACTAGGCTGGGGGCCATGAGCACGCGGGCCGAGCCGAACGTCCTCTGGGAGCCGACGCCGGAGGCGCGCGACCGGGCGACGATCACGCGCTTCGCGCGCTGGATCGCGGACACGCGCGGCGTCGACCTCGACGTCGACGACTACCACGCGCTGTGGCGCTGGTCGGTCGATGACGTGGAGGGCTTCTGGGCGGCGATCTGGGACTTCTTCGAGGTCGAGTCCGAGACCGGTTACGAGCGGGTGCTCGGAAGCCGCGAGATGCCCGGCGCCGAGTGGTTCCCGGGGGCGCGACTCAGCTACGCCCGCCACGTCTTCCGCGGCCGCGACGACGACGCGGTGGCGATCCGTCACGCCTCCGAGCTGCGCGAGCTCGGCGAGTGGACGTGGGGCGAGCTGCGCGCCCAGACCGCGGCGCTGGCCGCCGGGCTGCGCTCGCTCGGCGTCGAGCCGGGCGATCGGGTCGTGGCCTACATCCCGAACATCCCCGAGGCGGTCGCCGGGCTGATGGCGTGCGCGAGCATCGGCGCCGTGTGGTCGAGCTGCTCGCCGGACTTCGGGGCGCGCAGCGTGGTCGACCGCTTCGCCCAGGTCGAGCCCAAGGTGCTCATCACGGTCGACGGCTATCGCTACGGGGGCAAGGACTTCGACCGCATGAGCGTCGTCGAGGGACTCCAGGGCGAGATGGACTCGCTGGTCAGGACCGTGGTGCTGCCCTACCTCGACACGTCGGTCGACCCCGGCCGGCTGCGCGACGCGATGACCTGGGACGAGCTGCTGGCCGCGGGCGAGGGCGCCGAGCTCGAATTCGCCGAGCTGCCGTTCGAGCATCCGCTGTGGGTCCTGTACTCGTCGGGCACGACGGGCCTGCCCAAGCCGATCGTCCACAGCCAGGGCGGCATCCTGCTCGAGCACCTCAAGAAGATGCACCTGCACGTGGACGCCCAGGAGGGCGACCGCATCTTCTGGTTCACCACCACGGGCTGGATGATGTGGAACTTCGTGGTCGGCTGCCTGCTCACGCCTGCCTCGATCGTGCTCTACGACGGCAACCCCGGTCATCCCGACATGGGGGCGCTGTGGGACCTGGCCGAGCAGGCCGGGATCACCTGCTTCGGCACGAGCGCGAGCTACATCGCCGCGTGCATGAAGTCCGACGTGGAGCCCGGCAACGGCCGCGACCTCGGCGCGCTGCGCAGCGTCGGCTCGACCGGCTCGCCGCTCTCGCCCGAGGGCTTCGGCTGGGTCTACGAGCACGTCGGCGCCGACACGTGGCTGTTCTCCACGAGCGGTGGGACCGACATGTGCACGGCCTTCGTCGGTGGCGTGCCGACGCTGCCCGTGCACATGGGGGAGCTGCAGGCACGCTCGCTCGGAGCGAAGATCGAGGCCTGGGACGAGGACGGCAAGCCGCTCGACGGCGAGGTCGGCGAGCTGGTCATCACCGAGCCGATGCCGTCGATGCCGATCTTCTTCTGGGGCGACGAGGACGGCGAGCGGCTGCGCGACAGCTACTTCTCGACCTTCCCGGGCGTGTGGCGCCACGGCGACTGGATCGAGATCACGCAGCGGGGCACGGCGATCATCAGCGGCCGCTCGGACTCGACGATCAACCGCGGCGGGATCCGCATGGGCACGGCCGAGATCTACCGGGCCGTGCTCGCCCTCGACGAGATCGTCGACGCGCTCGTGGTCGACGTCCCGCGCGAAGGCACCGACGGCTGGATGCCGCTGTTCGTCGTGCTGGCCGAGGGCGCCGAGCTCGACGACGACCTGATCGGGCGCCTGCGCACCCGGATCCGCGAGGACTGCTCGCCGCGCCACGTGCCCAACGAGGTCCACGCCATCGCCGAGGTCCCGCGCACGCTGTCGGGCAAGGTGCTCGAGGTTCCCGTCAAGCGCATCCTGATGGGCCAATCGCCCGACCAGGCGGCCAGCCGCGACTCGCTGGCCAACCCCAAGGCGCTCGACGTCTTCGTCGAGCTCGCCCAACGCCGCGACGACTGACTCCCGGTGGACGCGACCGACCTGGCCTACGCCGGCGCCGCGCGCCAGGCCGAGCTGATCGCCGCGGGCGACGTGTCCGCGCGCGAGGTCGTGCAGGCCACCCTGGACCGAATCGCACGGGTCGACGGGAGCGTGAACGCCTTTCGGGTCGTGTTCGCCGAGCGGGCGCTGGTCGAGGCCGACCAGGCCGACGCGCGCCGCGGGGCCGGCGGCCGGCGTGTGCTGCTCGGCGTGCCGGTCGCGGTCAAGGACGACGTCGACGTGGCGGGCGAGGTCACCGGTCGCGGCTCGCCCGCGGGTGGTCCGCCGGCCGCGCGCGACGCCGAGGTCGTCCGCCGGCTGCGCGCGGCCGGCGCGGTGATCGTGGGCAAGACGCACGTGCCCGAGCAGATGCTGTGGCCGTGGACCGAGAGCGGCGCCCACGGGGCGACGCGCAACCCGTGGTCGCCCGAGCACACGCCCGGCGGCTCCAGCGGGGGCGCGGCGGCGGCCGTGGCGGCCGGCCTGTGCGGCGCGGCGTTCGGGACCGACGGCGCGGGCTCGGTCCGGATCCCGGCCTCGTTCTGCGGCGTCTTCGGGCTCAAGCCCCAGCGCGGGCGCGTGCCGCTGGACCCGGACGCCAGCGACGGCTGGCAGGGGCTGAAGCACCTCGGCCCGCTGGGCCGCACGGTGGCCGACGCCGCGCTCGCCCTCGACGCGGTCGGCGACCGCGTGCCGCCCGGCGGCTTCCTCGGCGCGGCGCGGGCGGAGCCCGGCCGCCTGCGGATCGCCGTCTCCATGCGGATGCCCCCCGGCGTGGCCGCTCGGCTCGGCTCCGAGCAGCGCGCCGCGGTGCGAGCCCTGGCCGAGCTGCTGCGGTCGCTCGGCCACGACGTCGTCGACCAGGAGATCGCATACGGGGCGACCGCGTCGGCGCACGTGACGGCGCGCTACCTGCGCGGCGCGCACGACGAGGTCGCGGCCAACGCCGATCCGGAGCGCCTCGAGCCGCGCACGCGCGCGGTCGCCCGGCTCGGCGGCCGCATCCCGGCGCGGGCGATGGCCCGCATCCGGGCGGCCGAGGGGGCGCTCGCCCAGCGGACCCAGGCGGTGCTCGCCACGTGCGACCTCGTGCTGCTGCCCGGGCCGTCGGGCCCGCCCTTCCGGATCGGCGCCCACGACGGCCACGGCGCGCTGCGGACGCTCAACGGCGCGGCCGCGAGGATCCCCTACTACCCGCTGTTCAACGCCACCGGCCAGCCCGCCGCGTCGGTGCCCGCGGGCTTCGATCGTCACGGGCTGCCGCTGTCCGTGCAGCTCGCCGCTCGCCCGCACGACGAAGCCACGCTGCTCGCGCTCGCTGGTGAGATCGAGCGAAATCGCCCGTGGGCCGAGCGCCGGCCGCCGCTGTGAGCGTCTCCGACGACGAGCTGCTCCAGGTCGCCGTCGAGGCGGCGCGCGCGGCGGCCGCGGTGCTCGTCGAGCGCTTCGACGCCGCCGGCGGTCCGCGCGGCGTGGCGACCAAGAGCACGCCGACGGATCTCGTCAGCGAGGCCGACGTGATGGCCGAGCGCGCGATCCGCGAGCTGCTGGGCCGCCGCCGACCGGACGACGCGATCCTCGGCGAGGAGGGCGACGAGATCGCCGGCACGACCGGCCTGCGCTGGGTCGTCGACCCGCTCGACGGGACCGTCAACTACCTGTTCGGCATCCCCCAGTGGTGCGTCAGCGTGGCCTGCGAGGGTCGCGCCGGGGCGATCCTCGACCCGCTTCGCGACGAGCTGTTCGAGGTCGCGGCGGGCGCGGGGGCCCGGCTGCAAGGCAGGCCGCTGCGCGGCTCGCGGCGCGACGCGCTGTCGACCGCGCTGGTCGCCACCGGGTTCGCCTACGACGCGGGCGTGCGCGCACGGCAGGCGGAGGTCGTCGCGCGCCTGCTGCCGCGCGTGGCCGACGTCCGCCGGCTGGGCAGCGCGGCGCTCGACCTGGCCTGGACCGCGGCGGGTCGCTGCGACGCCTACTACGAGCGCGGCGTCTCGACCTGGGACGTCGCGGCGGGCACGATGCTGTGCAGCGAGGCCGGCCTCGACGTGCGCCCGCTGCCGGCCGTCGACGGCCTGCCCGCCGGGGTCGTCGCGGCCCCGCCGGCGCTGGCCGACGAGCTGTTCGAGCTCGTGGCGTAGGGGAGGGGCGGCGCGCGCTCAGGGCGCGAGCGCCCAGTCGACGGCGGCCTGCACGTGGATGCGCGTCGAGTCGAACACCGGCACCGAGGCGTCCTGCGCGCTCAGGAGGAGGTCGATCTCGGTGCACCCGAAGATCACTCCCTGCGCTCCGGCCTCCTCGAGCGCGCCGATGACGCGGCGGTACTCGTCCCGCGACCGGTCGAGGATGCGGCCCTGGCAGAGCTCGTCGTAGATGACCTCGTGGACGAGCGTCAGGTCGGGCTCGGGCGGCACGAGCACGCGCAGGCCGTGGCGTGTGGCGAGGCGGCCGCGGTAGAAGTCCTCCTGCATCGTGTACCGCGTGGCCAGCAGGCCGACGGTCTGCACCCCGGCCGCGGTCACGCGCTGGGCCGTGGCGTCGGCGATGTGCAGCAGCGGGATGTCGACCGCGGCCTGTACCTCGTCGGCCACCCGGTGCATCGTGTTGGTGCAGAGCAGCAGGCCCTCGGCTCCGGCGGCCTGCACCCGCGCGGCCAGGCCGGCCAGGCGCCGTGCCGCCTCGGCCCAGTCGCCGCTGCGCTGGAGGCGCTCGATGCCCGCGAAGTCGACGCTCCACATCACGCACGGGGCGGAATGGAGTCCACCCAGCCGCTCGCGCACGGCCTCGTTGAGCAGCCGGTAGTACTCCGAGGACGACTCCCAGCTCATGCCGCCGAGGAGGCCGATCGTGCGCATGGGGAGATCATCGCCGACCACCGACTGCCGACCGTCCGATACCCGGGGTGGGACTCGAACCCACATGGCCCGAAGGCCACGGCGTTTTGAGCGCCGCGCGTCTGACCAATTCCGCCACCCGGGCAGGCGAGGGACATCGTACGTCGCCCTATGATCGGGGCCGCGGGACAGCCCGTCCGGCGGGCGTGGTGGAACTGGTAGACACGCCGGCTTTAGGTGCCGGTGGCGCAAGCCGTGGGGGTTCGAGTCCCTCCGCCCGCATGGAGGCGAATGGAGATTCCGTCCATCGAGCAGCTCGTCGACGTAACCCTGCGACCGGGCGCGCCGGTGCACTGCCCCGGACCTCGACGCGGGAACCCCCGAGGATCTTTATGTGGCGCCGCCGTCGTCTGCTGGTATCAAAGGGTGTGTGTCCCAGCAGTGGCTTCCAGCCTCGGGGCACGGGAGCAGGCGGAGAGGAGGGGCTCTTTTGCCCCACGAGCATCAGGAGCGGACACCCAGCGCGCTCGCGCACGGGGCCGCGAAGTCCAGTGACATCGAAAACGTGCGCCAGCAGGTGGCATCGGCCGAGAGCAGGGCCGCGCACCGTGCGACGCGCCATTGGCAGCGCGTCATGGACCGCGCCGTCCAGCAGGTCGGGGACCGTCCTTCGAACCGCTAGGCCGAGTCGGGCGAGTCTGTAGCTGAGCCCAAGCTGTCGATCCCGCCGCCGCGACGCTCGTACAATGCCCCCGCACCCAGGGGGACTGGTGTATCGGTAACACGGCGGTCTCCAAAACCGCAACGCCAGGTTCGATTCCTGGGTCCCCCGCTGGCGCCACAGAGCGGAATCCTCGATTGGCACGAGGGTTTCGCGCGTTCGCGGGTGACCCTTCCGGACATCACGGAACCGCAGGGAACGTCCCGAAAAGCGACACCTCCGACACCCGCCCGGGCGCCCGTGGCTCGGCGTAGAACGTCGCGCGCGGCCGCGCGCGCATCAGGGGCATGGCGGCGCCGAGGCCCGCGCACGCCGATGGCCGGCGTCCACGGCGGCTCGGGGCGGTTCGCGGCGGCGTTGCGGTGCCCGCCGAAGTCCCAGAGAAGCGCGGGCGCGCCTGCTCCATCAAGGCGACTACGTCGGCGTCGGAGTAGATGAACGGCGGCCGCCAGCGCCGCGGGATCCGGACCAGCCCGGCCGGTGGGACGCGTCGATGCCCGCAAGGTAGCGCGCGAACCCGCGGACGGCCATCATCCGCCGGCCCGGGACGGTGCTCGCTGCCGGCGTGACGGGCTCCAGCGACCACGCCAGCGCCGCCGTGATCGTCATGAACTCCATGCCGTGCGCCTCGAGATGGTCGACGAACCGCGGCAGGAACCTGGCCGCGTCGGCGAGGTCGTGGCCGAGCACGCGCCGCAGCCACAGGTAGTCGTCGAGATGGCGGCTCAGCGCGCTCATCGCTCAGCTCCCGGCCAGGGCCGCGCGACTTGGCGCAGGCGGCCGAGGTCGACCTTGGCGTAGATCGCCGTCGTCGCCAGGTCGCTGTGGCGCAGCACCTGGCTGATGCCGGTCAGCGACGCGCCCGCGCGCAACAGCTCGGTCGCCAGCGCGTGCCGCAGCCGGTGCGCGCCGACGTGCGAGACGCCGGCGGCCAGACACGCCCGCTGGACGACGTCGCCGACCAGATCGGCGCGGATCGGCCGCGTCGGCGCCTTGACCGTCAAGAACACATGGCGCGCGTCGCGCTCGCCGCGCAGGACCAAGTAGGCGGCCAGCGCGTCGCCGACATCCCGAGGCAGCGGCAGGCGATCCTCCCGGCGCGCCTTGCCACGGACGACCAGCTCGCCGGCTCGCCAGTCGAGATCGGACAGGTCCAGCCGGGCGACCTCGACCGACCGCAGTCCGAGCCGCGCCAGCAGCATCAACATCGCGAAGTCGCGCGCGCCACGGAGCGTCGCGCGATCACACGACGCCAGCAGCCGCTCGACGTCCGTGCGGGGCATCGCCGCCGGGATCGACGTGTCGCGCCAGCCGGCGACGACGGGACCGACTCGGCCAGCGCCCGCTCGGTGTAGCCGCGCAGGTAAAGGAACCGCAGCAGCGATCGCAGCTCCGCCACCCGGCCCTTGGCCGAGCGCAGCGACACGCGCGCGCACTCGCGCAGCAAGAACGCCGGCGCCCCTCGGCGCTCGCCCGACCGTGATCGCGCCGGCTGCGCCTCGCCGCAGCCGTCGCGACTACTTCAGCAGGAACACCGGCCGGCAGATGTGCGCCACCCCGGCCAGGATCGTGACGTCGGGCGCGTCCTTGCAGCTGTTCTCCGACTCCCAGCCGGCGAACCGCGAGCCGTCGAGAGGGCGGGCGTCGAGCCGGATGCGGGTCCCTACCGGGAAGAACGCGTTGCCGCACTTGCCTGTGGCCCCGGTGCGGGTCAACGTGCAGTCGATCCCCGCCGGCGACGAGACGACCCGTCCCTCTCCGCCGCCACCACGCGCCAGCGAGAGGCTGCCGTTGTTGGCATTGAACTCAGAGGTCACGGTGATGGTCGCGCCTCTTCTCGCGCCTCCCGCCTCGGCGATGATGGTAGAGGAGGCGCTGTTGGTGACCGGCTTGGTCTCCACCGGGAACGTCGCGCGGGTCGCGCCGGCCGGGACGGTGACGCTGGGCGGGACCGTGGCCACGTTGGTGTTGTCGCTCGTCAGGACCACGGACTGTCCGCCCTGAGGCGCGGCGGACACCAGGTTCACGGTGCCGGTCACCGGCGTGCCGCCGACCACGGTCGTGGCGCTGAGCGTGACGCTCGAGACCGCCGGGCCCGTGGCGGCGGGCGTCACCGCGAGCGTAAAGGCCTTGCTCGCCGATCCATGCGTGGCTCTGATGAGAGCGGACGTGCTCGCGGGCACCGGGCTCGTCGACACGGTGAAGCTGGCGGTGAGGTCTCCCGCTGCCACCGTGACGCTGGCGGGCACCGTCGCCACGGACGTGTTGTCACTGGAGAGCGCGACCGCCACGCCGCCGGCAGTGGCCGGGGCGGTCAGCGACACGGTGCCCGTCGCCGAAGCGCCCCCGGTCACCGAGAGCGGGCTGATGCTGAGGTTGTTGAGGGTGGGATTGTTGGAGTTGACGGTCAGCGTGGCCGTCCTGCTCACGCCCCCGGCCGTGGCGGTGATGACGGAGGAGCTGGTGCTCGCGGTCGTGCCGGCCGTGATGGTGAACGTGGCGCTGCTGGCGCCGCTCTCCACCGTCACGCTGTCGGGCACCGACGCCGCCGTGGCGTTGCCACTGGTGAGGGAGACCACGAGCCCTCCGATCGGAGCGGGAGCGGTCAACGTCACCGTCCCGGTGCTCGTCGCGCCCTCCCTCACCTCCGTCGGGGTGATGCTGAGACTCGACAGCGTCGCGGGGCTGGAGGTCGAGGCGGTGACCGTGAGGACCGCGGACCGGCTCACGCCTCCTCCGACGCCGGTGATCGTCGACGAGGTGTTCGCCGTCACGGAGCTCGTGGTCACCGTGAAGGTGGCGCTGGTCGAGCCGGCCGGCACCGTCACGCCGGCCGGCACCGTGGCCGCGGAGGTGTTGCTGCTCGACAGCGAGACGGTCATGCCGCCGGTGGGAGCGGCGGCCGTGAGCGTGACGGTTCCGGTCGCCGAAGATCCGCCGACCACCGACGTCGGGCTGAGTCCGACCGCCGAGAGCGTGGGGCTCGCGGGCGCCGAGGTCACCGTGCAGCCGGTCAGGCGTGCGTTCGCGGGGTTGGCCGACCCGTCGTTGACGTCCACGGTGCAGTCGGCCGGGCTGGTGAAGCCGCTGCGCTCGATCCTGAAGCGCCCCGAGCCGTCGCTCGTTCCCATCGTGACCCCGTCCACGGTGATGGCGCGGGCGGCGAGCGCCGACCCCTCCAGCCGCAGCTGCCCGCCGCTGACCTCTGCTCGCGAGACGCTGACGGCGGCGCTGGCCGCCGGGGCGAGCGAGGCGGCGAGCCCGAGCGTGAGCCCCAGGATCGGGGTGAGCCTTCGCAGCGCGAAACGGCAGGTCATGACGCCTCCATGGCTCGGCTCTGGTGATCCCGGAGCCGCACTCGATCCGGAACGTTCCGCCGCTCCGGCTGCCGAGCGCTGCGCGCCGCGGCGACGGGGGCCTCAGGGGGCGCTGCGCGCCCATCGGACGCCCATGGCATACAAAAGCACGAGCCGTCGGCGTCCGCCAGTGGACCTTAGTCGTAGGTCTTCCGGCTATTGATGGACCGCGTGATTCCGCACTACGACCTGGTGGCTGAGCGGCTGCCCGCGCCTGAAGCCCGAGAGCTCGGTCGGCTGGCGCAGCTTGCCCTTGCGGATCGGGCGGGCGTCGGGGTCGCTCATCGACACCAGCCGGTCGGTGATCTTCTGGCCGGCCAGCCGGCGGGTGATCTGCTCGGAGACCTTCTCGGCGCGCTCGGCGATCCGGTCGATCCGATCGGCCGCGTGGAGCTTGCGGCGAGCGCCGCGGCCCCGGGCCCGCTCGCGCACCAGGACCGTAAGGCGGCGCGCCTCTCGCACCGACCGAGCGGCCAGATCGCCGGCCTCCTTGGTCATCCGCAGAGCCGCCTGCTTGCCCTGGCCGGTGCGTGCCGCGAGCGTGCGGTTGAGCTTGCGCAGCCGCTTGGCCACGTCGTGGGTGATGCCGTGAGCCATGGTGGCTCACCTCCTTGATGGTGATGGTGGAAGGAGGCGGGCCGTCGCCCGTCTCCAGGGTCGTCGGCGGGCGCGCCGGTCTGACGCGCCCGGCGGGTGGGCCCGCCGCGGAACGAGCCGCGGACGGCGAGCCGGCCGTCAGCGGTCAGCGGGCGGCGGAGCGATCGCGCCGCGGATGCCGCGCCGGCGTCAGCCGCCGGCGGGCCGCAGGCGCTCGAGGTCCGCGCGGTCCTGCGCGGAGCCGCGGGCGGCCTTCATCGCGATCAGGTGCTCGCGCGAGCACACGGCGAGCCCGATGCCGCCGAGGCTGCTGTGCTCGGCGTCGGCGGCGAGCTCGTCATAGCCGGGGACGCCGGGCAGCCGCTGGACGACGTCGACGTCGCCCAGCCGCGTGGCCAGCGTCAGGTTGCGCCCGCGATACAGCGCCTGCCGTTCGGCCGGGCCCAGCTCGCGCCGCGGGTCGGCGGCCAGACGCGCGTCCAGCGAAACGAGGGCGTTGCCAAGGCGATCGAGGTTCGCGCGGTCGGGATCGGGCACCACGTCGAGATCCTCGGTGGCGCGGACGTAGCCGTGCGCGGCGACGGCGACGCCGCCGATGACGACGAAGCCCACCCGGTACTCGTCGAGGACCCGGACGAGGCCCGCCAGATCGGGCAGCATCTAGCGCCGGTCGCGTGGACGCGCCGGCGTCATCGTGGCCAGCTGCGCGCACAGGTCGTGCAGCCGCTGCAGGCGCTGCGCGGCGCTTAGCGCGTGGTCACGTTGGGCCCGCGCGCGGCCGGCCTCCTGCTGCTCGGCGATCGGGTCGTACTGCTCGACCGTCGGGTCCGGCGAGGCGCCGGTGCCGGCGCTGTTCGTGACACCGGCCGGCACGTCGCTGTGCGGAGCGTCGATCCGGGCGGGACGGCGGCGCGCCATGGCCGCACAGTAGCCGCTCGCGGCGACGCGCTCGGCGTCTCCGATCGCCGGGGCGGGCCGCAGCTCGCCGGTCACGCCCATGGCCCGAGCCCCGCTGCGCTGGCGCGGCGTCCGCCGACCCGGCGCAGCGCGCCGACGAGGCCGAGGTGCGCGACGGCGTGCGCCGCCTCGGCCCGCAGGCGCGGCTCGAGGTAGGGCACGAGATCGAGCCGTCCGCGGTCATAGGCGCGGTGGTGAGGGCGGCACAGCGCGACGACGCAGCGCGCGTCGTCGCAGCCGCCGAGACTGCGCGGCACGAGGTGCGCCGCGTCCACGCGCGTGCCGCACGGCCTCATCCCCCTGCGCCCGCATGTCGCGCGCCAAGCCTGCGCGAGCTACCTGCCCGCGGCCGGCGTCCCGCTGAAGGTCCGCAGCGCGATGCTCGGCCACGCCTCCACGTCGTCGCTGTCGATGACCGAGGACCGCTACACGCACCTCCTGCCCGGCGACGTTGCACGTGCCAAGGAGGCGCTCGCCGCATACCTCGCACCCCAGCGTAAGAGCGGCGAAAACGACACGCCGGACACCCGCCGACCGTAATCGGCGCTGGAATGGGGCGTCGACCCCGTCAACCGCGGTCTCCAAAACCGCAACGCCAGGTTCGATTCCTGGGTCCCCCGTCGGGCTCGCGCAGCGAGAAGCGAGACGGCCGAGACGAACGGGTGTCGCCCGCCCTGCGCCGTCCTTCATTCGTCCGGCGCGTCGTCCCCGCCCGCCGCCACCTGCTCCCACGTCCTGCCGCTCCGCACGCTGGCCGGCGACTCGGCGACGACGTCGGAGCCCGGTCGGGCGTGCTCGTCGCGGGCCTTGACGAGGATCCAGCTCGCCTCGCCGGTGCGCGTCAGGCCGAAGCGGCCGGTCAGCTTCTGGCCGTGCAGCTCGAACGACAGGTGGGCGGGCTCCTCGCGCGTGACGTCGACCGTCCCCTCGTCCCAGATGATCACCGCGCCGCTGCCCCGCGCGGACTCGGCGTGGACGCCCTCGAACTCGCCGGCCGCCATCGTGTGGTCGTCGACGGGCACGGCCAGGCGGCGGACCGCGGGATCCAGCGACGGGCCGCGCGGGACCGCCCAGGACCGCAGCACACCGCCCGACTCGATCCTGCAGGTCGAAGTGCAGCGTGGTGGCGTCGTGAAGCTGGACGACGAACCGCGGCATGCCCTGAGCGCTCACGTCACGAGCAGCGTGACGATCTCCCACGGACGGTAGGCGAGAATGATCTCGTCGCCGTCGACCTCCGCCGGGCCGAGGTCGTCCTCGAGCAGGTTGGAGCGTCGCGCCTGCGCGAACGGCAGCCCGAGCTGGATGCGCGCCCGGCCCCGCCCGCCGTGGCCTTCGTACAGGCGCAGGACGAGCGCGTCGCCGTCCTCGGCGAGCTTGACGGTGTCGAGCACGAGTCCGGGCGCGTCGACCCGTGCCCAGCGCTGGTCCGGGGCGGCCCCGGCCCAGCGCAGGGGCGTCCCGAACGCTCGGGCCTCGGCGACGATGCCGCCGTCCTGCCAGCCGCCGGCGTGCGGCACGATCGCGTAGGCGAAGCGGTGCTCGCCCATGTCGGCGTGCGGGTCCGGCGCCTTCGGCGCGCGCAGCAGGCTGACGCGCAGCGTGTCGCCGAACGCGCTGTACCCGTACTTGCTGTCGGTCAGGACCGCCAGGCCGAAGCCGTGCTCGGACAGGTCGGCCCAGCGGTGGCCGGGCACCTCGTAGCGCGCGAGGTCGTGGCGGGTGGAGAAGTGCGTGGGCCGGCGGGCCGCGCCGAAGGCCGTCTCGTACGTCGCGTCGGTGGTGTGGACCGCGGCCGGGAAGGCGACCTTGAGCAGGCGGCGATCCTCGTGCCAGCTCGCCGTGGTGTGGACCTCCAGGCGGCGTGCGGCGGCGTCGAGGCGCACGACCTGGCGCAGTCGCGAGCGCGCCCCGACCTCGCGCTCGAACACGACCTCGGCGCGCAGCGCGTCGGCGTGCACCTCGGCGACGCCGCCGGCCGGCGGCACGTCGGCGCGGGTCTGCAGGTGGGCCGGGTCGATGTCCCACGCCTCCCAGGCGACGGGCCGGTCCTCGTAGAGCTCGAGGCGGTTGGCCGGCGCGGCGAGCGCCTCACGCCCGGTGGCCTTGTGCAACAGGGCGTCGACCGTGCCGCCCGGACCGAGCGTGGCCCGCAGGCAGGCGTTCTCGAGCACCGCGCCGCCGCCGGGCGTGCGCTCCACGGCGACGCGATCGTCCGGCTCCGGCGCGACCACGCGACCGGTGCCGCACGGCGGCGTGTCGGCGAGCACGAGCGTGCCCGCCGGATCGCGCGTCACCTCGCGCCGGTCCCAGGAGATCGTGTTCACCGGGACCTGCCCCGCCGCGCCGTCTCGCAGCGCGCCGGCGGCCTCGGTGGCGATCCGCTCGGCCTCGGCCTCCACCGCAGCCAGCTCGTGCCGCGCCTGCTCGTTGACCTCGGCGATCGAGGTCCCCGGCAGGATGTCGTGGAACTGGTTGACCAGGAGCGCGCGCCACGCCTCGGTGAGCGCCGCGCGCGGGTAGCTCGCGCGTCCGAGGCGGGCGGCCACCGCCGCCAGCAGCTCCGCGTCGTGGAGCGCCGCCTCGCAGCGCCGGTTTCCCCGCTTCAGCGCCGCCTGGGTCGTGTAGGTCCCGCGGTGCAGCTCGAAGTACAGCTCGCCGACGATCGTCCGCAGGTCTCGCGCGCCGTCCCGGAGGCGGTCGAAGAACTCCTTCGGGGCGCGCAGCACCGTGCGCGGCAGCCCGCGCAGGTCGCGCGCCCGGCGCAGCCGCTCGAGCATCTCGCGCGTCGGCCCGCCCCCGCCGTCGCCGTGGCCGAACACGAGCAGGCTCTCGCCCGCGCGGTCGTGGTCGCGGTAGTCGCGCACGTTGCGGCGCAGCTCGGCGACGGTCGCCTCGGCGTTGTAGGTGTCGGCGGGCGGGAAGTGGACGAGCACCTCGCTGCCGTCGATGCCCTGCCACGTGAACGTGTGGTGGTCGGGCTGGTTGAAGCGGTTCCAGGACAGCTTCTGGGTCAGGAAGCGCGAGATGCCGGCCTCGCGCATGAGCTGCGGGAGCTGCCCGGTGTAGCCGAACACGTCGGGCTGCCAGAGCTCCGTGCAGCGCCCGCCGAGCTCGCGCTCGTAGAACCGCTGACCGTGGAGGAACTGGCGCGCCAGCGACTCGCCCGACGGGAGGTTGCAGTCGGGCTCGATCCACGTCCCGCCCACGGGGATCCACTGCCCACGCTCCACGCGGGCGCGCACGGCATCCCAGAGCTCGGGGTCGTCCTCGCGGATCCATGCGTAGTGCTGCGCCTGTGACGCGGCGAAGATGTGCTCCGGGTACTCCTCCATCAGCCGCACCTGGGTGGCGAACGTGCGCCGCGCCTTGCGCCGGCTCTCCTCCAGCGGCCACAACCACGCGGTGTCCAGGTGCGCATGGCCGATCGCCGACAGCTCGTGCGGGCCTCCGACCGCGTGGCGGGCGTACAGGCCGGCGAGGATCTCGCCCGCCTCGTCCCAGGTCGCGCGATCGTCGCCGTCCCAGGCGCTGCAGAAGTCGTCCAGGCAGGCAAGCAGGTCGCCGGCGAACGCGGGATCGACGCCGTCCTCGGCCTCCAGCGCGCGGAGCACGGCGAGGTCGAAGCACAGGCGCCAGGCGGTGGGGTCGAAGCACGCCAGCTCGCAGCGATCGAGCACGAACGGCGAGCGTGATCGGTACGGCGGCGCGGGGCCGGCGCCACCGAGGCCGGCGCCGAAGGGATCGTTGCAGGCGATCTCGACCTCGAAGGCGACGCGCTCGCCGCCGGTCGCGCTCCGCACGAGCGTGGCGTCGGGCCGCGGCTGGCCGCCGGCGCTGTTGAGGCCCTGCACCGCTCGCCCGTCCAGCCACAGCATCGCCTCGCTGCGCGTGTCGAGCAGCAGGTCGACACGCGCACCGGCCCAGTGCGCGGGCACGGTGGCCGTCGCACGCAGCCAGTACGTCGCGAACAGCGGACCGAGCTCGACGCCCGGCTCGACCGGTCGGTACAGCAGGCCGCCGGCCGCCGCGCGGTCGATGCGCTGCACGGGCGGGCTGAGCTCGAGGCCGTCGACCGGGGCGGTCTCGGCGTGGATCAGCGAGGCAAGCCGCGCCTCGGTCTGGCGCAGGCGTTCACGCACGTAGTCGCGGTGGGGGAAGCGCATGGTCGCGGAGCCTAAGGTCGACCGCTGGGCCCTGATGCGGATTCGCACGTCCTCGACCGGACGGCGAACCGGTGGGGGTCGATCATGGACCGCGTGACCGTATGCGGCCTCGCCGGGCGCCCGTACCGTTCCGATCTCTGCACGACCGCTGGCCCGGGACCTCCTCCGATCCCCCCGAGTCGGTCGTGGTCGCGCAGCATCACACATAGTGGCGGCCCGTGTACCCGTACGAACCGTCAGTCGGGAGAGGTGGCCGGGGCCAGGGGACGGGTCTCGGCCTCGGCCACCGAACCCGATGTGGTGAGCCTCAGCGCGGTGCGTCCAGGCGCCGCAGGACGAGCAGCGCGACGTCGTCCTCTCGCTGCTCGGGCAGCGCGGCGAGGATGCCGTCGGCGAGCTGCTCGACACCACCGGCGCTCGTCGCCGCCGCGGCGGCCAGCCGCCCGAGGCCGTGGTCGAGGCTGCGATCGCGCGTCTCGACCAGCCCGTCGGTGTAGAGCACGAGCGTGGAGGCGGGTGCGAGCGTGAAGCTCGACTCGGCCGACGCGGCTCCCGGCCCCGCGCCCAGCGGCGGTGAGGCCGGCTCGGCCAGGAAGCTCGTCGAGCCGTCGGCGGCACGGACGAGGGCGGGCAGGTGGCCGGCGTTGGCCAGCCGCCCCTCGCCGGTCGCCGCGTCGTAGACGATGTAGGTCAGCGTGGCGAAGTGGAGCTCCTTGAGCCGGTCGCCCATCTCGCGCAGGTCCGACAGCGCGGCGGCCGGGCCGGGCGCCTTGAGCGCGTAGGCACGCAGCGCGTTGCGCACCTGGCCCATGAGCGCGGCGGCCTGCACGCCGCGTCCCCCGATGTCGCCGATGGCGATCCCGTGGCGGCCGTCGGCCAGCTCGAAGGCGTCGTACCAGTCGCCTCCGACGTGATCGCCGACGCGGCCCGGTAGATAGCGGGCGGCCAGCGCGTGACCGCGGACGTCGGGCAGCTTGGGGGGCAGCAGCGCGCGCTGCAGCGTCTCGGCCGTGCGGTGCTCGCGCGCGTACAGGCGCGCGTGGTCGAGCGCCAGGCCCGCGCGCCGGCCGAGCTCTTCGGCCAGCTCGAGCTCCTGCGTCGAGTACTGGCGACCGGACTCGGCGAAGATGAACGTGATCGCCCCGAGCGTCTGGCCGCGCGCCACCAAGGGCACGATCATGGCCGATCTCATGCGCAGCTCGCGGATCATCCGCAGGTGCTCCTCGTCGCGGGCGCCCGCCCGCAGGAGCGCCTCGTCGATCTCGGGATAGAGCTCCGAGCGGCCAGTGCGAATGACCTCGGGGACGCCGGTCGGCGTGCCGGGGTCGGGTGGGTAGCGCTCCTGCAGCGCCAGCGCGCGGCGCACCTTCTCAGGGTCGACATGCGCGACGGCGATGTTCTCGAACTCACCGTGCTCGCCGGCGGCGAGCTGGACGGCGCACCAGTCGGCGAGCCGCGGCACCGCGAGCCGCGCGACCTCCTGGAGCGTCAGGACAGGGTCCATCGAGCGGGCCAGCGCCTTGCCGGCCTCGGCCAGGAACGCGAGCGCGTCCTCGCGCCGGCGACGCTCGGTGAGATCGCCGGCCACGCCGATGACCTTCATCGGCCGCCCGCCAGCGTCCGCGACGACGCGCGTGCGCGACCCGATCCAACGCTCGCTCCGGTCGGCCTGGACGGTGCGGAACTCGAGCAGGAAGGGGCCATCCTCGGCCGACGCGCCGCGGACCTCGGCCTCGACCCGCGCGCGGTCCTCGGGATGGACGAGCGCGAAGAACGTCGCGGAGTCCGGCGGCGTCGCCCCCGGCTCGAGCCCGAACATCGGCCCGACAGCGTCGCTCCAGTGCAGCCTGTCCGACCCCAGGTCCCATTCCCAGAAGCCGGTATCGGTCTCCTCGAGGGCGAGCCGCAGGCGCTCCTCGCCGACGCGCAGCGCCACGGCGCGCTGGTCCTCGCCGCGAAGCTCGACCAGCATCGCCACCGCCGTGCGGACCGAGCCGTCGTCGCCGTGCAGCGGAAAGGCCGCGGCGATCCAGTGGCGCTCGTAGGCGGCGTCCCCGGCCGGGATGGTCGCGCTGATCTCCTCGCCGTTGATCGTCGCCCCCTCGCCCAGGACGCGGCCGAGGATCCCGTCGAGGGCGGACGCCAGCGCCGGCACCACGTCACGCGGCTCGCGGCCGGCGTAGTCGGCGCCGGTCACGCCGCACATCTCGGCGAACGCGGGATTGACCCGCTGGAAGCGCGCCCGGCTGTCGAACACCGCGACGGCCACCGGGGCGGCGACGAACCATCGCTCGAGCGTGCCGGGTCCGGCCAGATCAGGCCCCTCGAGCGCCTCCCGTCGCTCAGGCACAGCCGGACCGGATCCCTCCGCGCACGTCGGGAGTCTATGCGCGTCCGCGGGGAGCGCGCCCGATCCTGGCCGAATCGGCATCCCGGCGCGCGCGCCCTCAGGTACCCTTGGACAGAGCTTTGCGGGCGAAGTGTTGTGGTTGCACAGGAGCCTTCCAAGCTCTTAGGGCGGGTTCGATTCCCGTCGCCCGCTTGAAGGACCACGGGGAGTGGCGCAGTCTGGTAGCGCACCCGGCTGGGGGCCGGGCGGTCGCAGGTTCAAATCCTGTCTCCCCGACTTAGAAAGGTCCTGCCAATACAGGGCTTTTAGTGTCGCTAGAGGGCCGGCGCTCGACCCTTCGTGGTCGAACGCTCCGTCGTCATGGACTGAGGTCGCGGGCCCAGGCGCGAAACGCCTGCAGCGCCCGGCCTCGCGGCCCGGCGCTGCTGGGGTGCTCATCGACCGGAGCCGACGGCGCGCCGCGTAACGGCCTATTGGTCGGTCCGCGCACCCCGCCAGTGGGGGCACGAGCTGCGCTCGGCGACGCGCAGGGCGTCCCAGAAGCGCAGGCACCGACGGCACAGGATGCGGACCATGCGCGTCCTCCTTCGATGGCGCCGCGGCGAATCCTCGCCGCGGTGGGCGTCGAACGCGCCTACAGCGCGGTGACGTTGGCGGCCTTCGGCCCCTTGTCGCCGGCCTCGGCGTCGTAGGAGACCTTCGCGCCCTCGGCCAGCGACTTGAAGCCGTTGGCGTTGATCGCGCTGTGGTGGACGAAGAGGTCCTTGCCACTGTCGTCGGGCATGATGAAGCCAAATCCCTTGTCGTCGTTGAACCACTTCACGGTTCCGGTCGCCATGAGAAATCCTCCACGGCTTATGTGCACTGCGAACGCGGAGGAAGCTGTTTGGCGGCGACGACTGCGGGCGCTGAACACGGCTGGCGTCGAACGCGGCGCGCTCGACATGAACACGCACGAGCCTACAGCAAACCTGTCGCCGTCCAGAACGCGTCGACAACGACGGCCCACACGACCGTCGACGCCGTCCCCCCGCGGCGGTCGGCGAGGTACGGTCCGGCAATGGGCATCGTGGAAAGTGCGCGGACGAGGTCGCCGACCGCGCCCGAGCGGCGCGGGCGCGCGCCGTCGCCGCCCGGGCCCATGCCGAGCGCGACCGTGAGCGTGGCTTCGAGGGCCACGCCTTGATGCACGAGCGCGAGGCCGAGCTGCACGACCGCGCCGCAGCGCGCCAGGACCAGGCCCGGTCCTCCACCGTGAGCGCGCTGCGGGCCCGAGTAGCGGATCGACGCGACACCGTGAGGTGATCGTCCAGGACACGTACGGGTCGGCCGACCGTGTCGGCGAGCATCCGCAGCCCCCGGCGACCTCCGGGCCGCGCCGCAAGGCCCGCGTCAACGGCAGCTGCCGGCCGACGCCCGGCCTACTTCGATCCGCGGCTAAGCCGCGGTGTGCAAACGCTCCCGGCGCAACGCACTGAACGCTCCGGCCTGTCCCTGCTGCTCGGCACCCAAGAGCTCGCCGATCTGCGGCCGGCCGACAACCCGTCGCTCGCCGACCAGGTCCTCGGCAACGTCACCACGCCGATCGTCCACCGCCAGGTCGTCCCGCAGTCCGCGGAGACGCTGGCCGGCGTGATGGGCACTCGGGCGTGTGGACGCACACGGAGCGCACCGGGACGTTCCTCGGCGCCGGCGCCCCTTCCGGGGAGTGCGCCGCGTCTCCGGCGAGCGTGCCGCGGCGACTTCGGCCGCTCTCGTCGCGAGGTCGCGCGGATCAAGCACCTCGCCGCGCACCGCCGGCGCAGCTACGGATGGACGGACAGTGAGCTCACTCATGAGCGCTCGCCCGCCTCGATGCGGTCCAGTTCGTCTAGGCCAGGCCGCTGGGCAGCAGCCACCAGGAGCTCCTCACCGGTGCCCGCGTCGACGTCGCACCAGACCCGCGGCGGGTTCTGTTCGCGCAGTTCCTGCAGCCCCCGCCGGGTGTGGCTGAGGAGGAGGCCGGCTCGTTCCGCGGCTTCGAGCAACGTCCAGCGCCGGACCCGGCCGCGGCCGGGTTGGTCCTCGCCGATGACGGGCGCGCAGCAGCCGCCGGCGGGTGTCGTCGTCCATGCCCGGCAGCTTGCAGGAGGACCCGGACACGTCCGGGAATTGTCCTTCTCGGACCTGTCGGCGGATAGACAGCAGCCTCGGTGCTGAGATGCATGTGGAAAGCAGCAGTCGCGACGGACGAGCGCCTCTTCTGTCTGACCCGGTTTCGAGCGGGATCTTCGTCTCCATGGCGGCGTCAGCGCATCTCTCTGAGGATGCGCTGCACGATCTCATCGCTCTCGCCTTGGGCGGATCCGCGGATGACGTCGAGCAGTCGGTCAAGAAGCTCGTCGCTCCAGCCGCCGGTGCGTAGCAGCAGATCGCGTAACAGCACGACGCGCAGGAAGCGTGTCGTCTCCGTGCCGGGCCCGCCGATGCCGAGCTCGTCGAGGGCGTCGGCGACTGGTTCGTACTCCTCGGTGAACCAGGCCTCGGCGGCTGCGGCGCGGGAGAGGAGCCTGCCTTCGGCCTGGCTGGCGCGGAAGGACCAGGACTCGACGTGTTTGGCGAGTTGTTCGTACCGCCAGGCCTCGGCGACTTCGATGCGTGCCCGCGCGGCGGGTGGGAGGGGCACGCGCTCGTCGAACTCGCGCTCGTGGCGGGTGCGCAGCAGGTCGCGGAGAATGAGGTCGTCGCTCACCGCGACCTTCGTCTGAACCTCGCGGACGTAGGCGTCGATGTCCGTGTCACCGTGCGCTCGTGCGACCGAGACGCGATGGTGGCCGTCGATGACGAAATGCAGATCGCCCACGCGGAAGACGTCGATCGGCGGCATCGGGCGTCCGCGTCGGCGTGCCGCGGCGATGCTCTCCCACCGTCGTCGGGGCGCGCCGAGGCGGGGCGGAACCGGCGGTCGAACTCGGCACGCCGGCGGTCGACGGTGCCGACGACGGAGTCGAGCGCGATCGATTGCAGCCCGAGATGCCGCTCGCCGGTGCGACCGAGCGCCGCCACCACCTCCTCGAAGGGCAGCATGAAGGTCACGTCGTCGCGACGGCGCACCCGTGACGCGAGTTTCGTCAAGGCCTGGCGGCGGCGCTGGCGCGCGAACGCGGCCGCCGCATCGGACTCCGGAAAGCCGGTACTCATCGCGGACGGCGCCGGGCGGCGGGCTCCAGTGCCGGGTTGGCGAACGAGTTGTCGGCCGGGTTGATCGTGATGCCCGGCGGGACGATCTCGTCGATGCGGTCCAGCACCACGTCGTCGAGCACGACGTCAGCCGCCGCGAGCTGGCTCTCGAGCTGCTCCATCGTCCGCGGCCCGATCAGCGCCGCGGTGATGGCAGGGTGGTTCAGCACGAACGCGATCGCGAGCTGGATGAGCGTGAGCCCCGTCTCGTCGGCGAGCTGGGCGAGCTCCTCGACGGCGTCGAGCTTGCGCTGGTTGTACGGGTTCGCGAGGTCGAAGCGCTCGGGCAGCCGGCCGGCGCGCGAGGACGACTGCTGGCCCCTTTCCTTGCGCCAGCGACCCGACAGCCAGCCGCCGGTCAGAGGGCTGTAGGACATGACGGCCATGCCGTGGCGCAGGCACGTGGGCAGGACGTCGGCCTCGACGGCGCGCACGAGTATCGAGTAGGGCGGCTGCTCGGTCACGAAGCGCTGGAAGCCCGCGGTCGCGTGCGGCCCACTGCGCCTCGACGATCTGCGAGGCCGGGAACGTGGAGTGGCCGATGTAGCGGACCTTGCCAGCGTGCACGAGGTCGGTCAGCGCGCCGAGCGTCTCCTCGATATCGGTGGACGGGTCGAGGCGGTGGACCTGGTAGAGGTCGATCCAGTCGGTCCCCAGCCGCCGCAGCGAGTCCTCGACCGCGCGCATGATCCAGCGACGCGAGTTGCCCTGCTGGTTCGGGTCCTCGCCCATCGCGTTGTGGAACTTGGTGGCGAGGAAGACGTTGTCGCGCCGCCCGCCGGCGAGTGCCTTGCCGACGATCTCCTCGGACTCGCCCTGCCCGTAGACGTCGGCGGTGTCGATGAAGTTGATCCCGGCGTCGAGCGCCCGGTGGATGATCCGGATCGACTCGTCGTGGTCCGGGTTGCCCCAGGCGCCGAACATCATCGCGCCGAGGCAGAATCTGCTGACCGAGACGCCCGTGCGGCCGAGGTGGCGATGCTCCATGGGTCACTTCTGCTGCGAGCGCCGGCGTCGCGGCCAAGCTGCCGAGCAGGCCGAGCGCCTCGGCAGATCGCGTGCCGGGGTCGGCGGTGTAGGCGAAGATCGTCAGGCCGGTGTCGAAGACGACCTCGAGGCGCTCGTAGTTGAGCTCCAGGTCACCGACCTGGGCGTGGTGGAAGTGCTTGACGCCGCTGATGTGGAAGCGCACGTCGTGGCGGGCCCAGTGCTGGCGGAACTCCTCGCTGCGAGTCGAGAGCTCGCCGACGAGGTCGGTGAGGTCGCGGTCGTAGGGGCTGCGGCCAGCGGCGGAGCGCAGGGTGGCGACGACGTCGCGCGCGATGCGGTCCCAGTCGAGGTAGAACTCGCGGGCGCGCGGGTCGAGGAAGACGAAGCGTGCAGCGTTCGGGCGCTCCGGGCCGTCGAACATCTCCAGGAACAGGGCGCGGCCGAGCGCGTTAGCGCCGAGAATGTCGAGCCGGTCGTTGCCGATGTGCGCGGCGGCGCCGGTCATCGCGTCGAGCAGTTGCTGCACCGAGGGGCGGATGCGGTGCTTGGCCGGTCGCCGGCGCGGCGGCGGACCCACGGGCTGGGCGGCACGCGCGAGGTCGAACAGGTGAGCGCGCTCTGCGTCGTCCAGGTGCAGCGCTCGCGCCAGCGCGTCGAGCACGCTGTCAGACGCTCCGGCGAGGTCGCCGCGCTCCAGGCGCGTGTAGTACGGGACGCTCACGCCGGCGAGGACGGCGACCTCCTCGCGACGCAGCCCGGCAACGCGCCGGCTGCCGTAGGTCGGCAGCCCGACCTGCTGCGGCGTGATCCTCGCCCGTCGCGAGGTCAGGAACTCACGGATCTCCGTCCGGGTGTCCACGAACGCCAGCCTAGACCCGGTTGCCCGCGGCTGGGAGACCCTGCCAGTACCCGTCTCAGCAGGGACTCCCACCTTTGCTCGATACGCGCTTTGGTGGAGGCCATGCTTGCCACCGTCATGTACGGCGCCGGCGACGTCCGTGTCCAGGACGTCCCCGACGCGGCCATCGTCGAACCGACCGACGCGATCCTCCGCGTCACCCGGGCGTGCATCTGCGGGAGCGACTTGTGGCCCTACGCGTCGATGGAGCGCTCGGAGACCGGGCAGTCGATGGGCCATGAGGCCATCGGCGTCGTCGAAGACGTCGGATCGCAGGTCACCAACGATCAAGCGGGGCGATGTCGTCGTGATGCCGTTCGCGTTCTCCGACGGCACCTGCGCGTTCTGCCAAGAGGGCCTGCCGACTGCCTGCGTGCACGTCGGCTTCTTCGGCAACAACGGCATGAACGGCGCCCAGGCCGAAGGGCTGCGCGTCCCGTTCGCCGACGGCACGCTGTACCCGCTGCCGGTCGGCGAGGACGACGCGCTCATGCCCTCCCTGCTCACGCTGTCGGACGTCATGGGAACCGGCCACCACGCTGCCGTCGTCGCCAAGGTCGAGCCCGGCAAGCGCGCCGCGATCGTGGGCGACGGCGCCGTCGGGCTCTGCGCGGTCATCGCGGCCAAGCGGCTCGGCGCGGAGCAGATCGTCGTCATGGGCCGCCACCCGGACCGGATCGCGCTCGCCCGCGAGTTCGGCGCCACCGACGTCGTCTCCGAGCGCGGCGAGGAGGCGGTCGAGCGCGTCCGCGAGCTCACCGGCGGCGAGGGCGTCCATTCGGTGCTGGAGTGCGTCGGCCACGGCGCGTCGATGGAGACCGCGATCGGCGCTGCGCGCCCCGGTGGCGCCGTCGGCCGCGTCGGCGTCCCGCAGCACACCGAGGTTCCCGGCTCGCTGCCGGCGTTCTTCGGCAACATCACCGTCGGCGGCGGCTCCGCCCCTGTCCGCGCGTATATCGACGAGCTGCTGCCCGAGGTGCTCGAGGGCCGCATCGACCCCGGCCGCGTGTTCGACCGCACCGTCGGCCTCGACGGCGTCCCCGACGGCTATCGCGCGATGGCCGACCGCGAGGCGATCAAGGTCATGGTGACGCCGTGAGCCGATCCGCGACCAGCACTCCGGCCCGCCGAGATGACCCACGTGGGAGAAGACGTTGAACCCGACCTACGACTTCGGCGGCCAGGTCGCCGTCGTCACCGGCGCCGGCTCCGGTATGGGACGCGACACCGCCCAGGCCTTCGCCGCAGCCGGCGCCGCCGTCGCGCTCGCCGACATCAACGAGGACGCGGTCCGCGCCGCCACCGAGGGAGCGAGCTTCGTGCTCGGCGTCGCACTGCCCGTGGACGGCGGCTACACCGCCCGCTGAACCAGGAACCAGGAGCTCATGTCCACAACGCACCCCTTCAGCGCTTGGCGGTCGCGCCCAGCGCGCCGCCGCCACGCGCTCGTACTTGCGCTTCTCGCCACCATCTCCCTTTCGGCCTGTGGCGGAGATGAGGACGGCGACCAGGCCGCCGGCGCTCCCGATGCGAGCACTCCGGCCCCATCGCCGAGTCCGAGCGCCGCCTCCGGCGACCAGGACGCCGGCGCCTCGGACGGCACGCCGATCCGGATCACCGTCGGCGATGCGGAGCTCTCCGCGCGGGTGCACGACAACGCCACGGCGCGCGATCTCGCCGCTCAGTTACCGCTGACCCTCAGCTTCCGCGACCACAACAACGTCGAGAAGACCGCTCCGCTCCCCCGCGAGCTGTCACTCGACGGTGCGCCCGAAGGGCATGATCCCGCCGCCGGAGACATCGGCTACTGGGCGCCAGACGGCGACCTCGTCTTCTACTACGACAGCGACGCCCCGTTCTTCAACGGCATCGTGCACATCGGCGAGTTCGACGGCGACATGGACGCGCTCGACCGCCAAAGCGACGACTTCAGCGTCACGATCGAATGGGCGCAATGACGTATCGCGGGCATCGCCTGCAGACGCAAGCACCGCCCGATCATGCAGCGCGGCGAACGAGGGCTACCGGGACACGCCGGACATGTCCGAGAATGCCTTTCTCGGACATCACCCCGTCGCTGAAGCCGCACGACGGTACGGATCACGCTCCTAGCTGAGCCGGATTCTCGGGCGACGAGGCCTGGTCGCAGATCGTTCTCCGCCAGCGCGGCAGCCACGTAGGGCGCAAGCCTGCGTTTGCCTCCCGGATATCTGAGCGGACTCAGAACGACACGCCGGCGCAGGAAGAGGTCGAATGTCTCCTCAGCGCGAGTCGGCACCGGCCGAACCTACCGACCGGTCCGGCAGTGACGAGCTGACACCAATGCGGGACAGCCACCGAGTCAAGTCCCATGGCGACACCCTTGGCCCCGGGCGCCACCCGTGCATCCACTGGGTGCGGACTGGCAAGGTGCATTGGATCGGAGCACCAGCGGGCCGACGGCTGGCAGATTCGTCGCCTGTGGAGCTCGCTGAGGGAGCGATCGCGCTGCCGCGGCTCGAGCCCGCTCGGCAGCGGACCGTCGTGCTGCTTGGCCACGAGTGGCACGGCGTGCCCGACGAGCAGGTCGATGCAGCAGACGTCCGCGTGGAGATTCCGATGGTCGGACGGGGTGCGGGCCTCGACGTGGCCGTCGCCGGAAGCCTCGTGCTCTACCGATTGGCTGGCTGGCTTGATCCTGAGGTCCGCGCACGCGTCCGGCTCGTTTTCTACGGTGCCAGTCGCGCGTGTCTACGGCCGACGAAAGGGGCTGTCGTGAGTGCGTCCGAGCCAATCCTGCAACTGAAGGTCAGCCTGGTCGGAGCGTCGAAGCCGCCGGTCTGGCGGCGGCTGGTGGTTCCGGCGACGATGCGTCTCGACCGGCTCCACGACGTGATCCAGGCGGCGATGGGCTGGGAGGACTACCACTTGCACGCCTTCAGCGCGGGTGGCGTCGACTACGGACCGCGGGACCCCGAACTCGGCAACGTGGACGAACGCAAGACGCGAATCACCGATGTGATCGGTCAGCCGAAGGACCGGATGCGCTACATCTACGACTTCGGCGATCACTGGCAGCATGACGTCGTCGTCGAGAAGGTCCTGGTGGCTGAGCCCGCGGCGCACTACCCGGTGTGTGTCGCCGGCAAAGGGTGCTGCCCGCCCGAGGACTGTGGAGGCGTCTGGGGATATGCCGACCTCCGCGAGAAGCTCGCGGATCCGACCGACGAGGAACACGAAGCCATGCTTGAGTGGCTCGGGCTCGAGACGGCCGCCGAGTTCGACCCCGAGGCCTTCGATCTCGCCGAGGCGAACGCGCTGCTCCGAGGACGCGTGAGCGTCGGCTGACGACGCCGCGGCGCCGCCGCGCGAAGAGCCAAGGGCCTACCGCGACGAGCGGACATCGAGCCAACGGCGCCTCAGGGCCGCGTTCAGCGCTTGGCCGACCGCCGAGCGCCGGTCACTCGCACGAGCTGGTACCTCACCTCGAAGCCGAGCGCGGCCGCGTAGCGCTCGACCGACGAGATCCGGCAGTCGGCGTCGCCCTTCTCGATGCGGGCGATTTGCGCCTGCGAGGTGCCGACGAGGGCGCCCAGCTCGGTCTGGGTCCGATCTGCGGCGAGCCGGGCGTCGGCCATCCTGCGCATCATCTCCCGACGACTGAGCGCGGCGGCGTGCTGGGCCCGGAATCCGGGCTCGCGAGCTGAACGCTCATCGATGTAGGCGTCGAGGTCGTCGTGCGAAGAGGCCATGCGCCCATACTAGCAATGATATGCCGAGAATGATATGGCTACCGACCGGGGCTGCGTCCACGGTTTCGCCAGTCGCGCAACCGGCGCTCGGCGAGCGCGATCGTCTGCGGCGGGGTCTTCTGCGACTTCTTGCTGAACAGCTCGAGCGCGAGGCAGACCTGACCCTCGTCGCCTTCCTCGGCGAAAAGGACACGGTAGGCGATGCCCTTGAAGTCGGCCTTGACCTCCCACACGTCGCCCCGGAGGTGCTTGGCGGCGCGACGTCCCTCGCGGCGGACCTCGGCCATCGCGGCGGTGATCTCAGCGGCGTGATCAGCGTGCAGCGAGTCGAGCTGTTCGCGCACGACCTTGCGCCCGGCCGCCGTCTCGTATTCCTGCTATCGGCCATTGCTCCAACTCAGAGAAGAGTGAGAAATTCGGCTGGGGCGCGGTCGCAGGTTCAGATCCTGTCTCCCCGATCGAGGCCGACGCCCGGATTCCGCGCTGCGAGCGACCAGGGCTCTCGGCAATGCTCAGCAGGCAGCCTCGAGATGCCTCGGGTCCCGTGACTCACCTGAGCCTGAAGACGGGCCGGCATATGTGGGCGACGTCCGCGACGATCGTCACCTCGGGGGCGTCGCGACAGCTCGTCTCGAAGTCCCAGCCGAGGAAGCTCGAGTTGGCCGCGGGGCGTGCCTCCAGCTTCACGCGGGTCCCGGCCGGCAAGAACACGTTGCCGCACGTCCCGCTCGTGGACGTGCTGGTGAATGTGCAGTCGATGCCCGCGGGCTGCGACGTGACGCGCCCTTCGCCGTTGCCTCCGCGCGCGAGCGAGATGCTGCCGTTCGCGGCCCGGAACGCCGTCGTCACCGTGATGGTCGAAGACCTGGTGACCCCTCCGGCGGTCGCGATGATCGTGGAGGACGTGCTGTTGCTGACCGTGTTGGTCGACACCGTGAACGTCGCGCTCGTGGACCCTGCCGGGACCGTGACGCTCGGCGGGACGGTCGCAGCCGCCGTGTTGTCGCTGGACAGGGAGACCGCGAAGCCACCGGACGGCGCCGCCGAGGTGAGGGTGAGGGTTCCGGTCGCCGGGTTGGGGCCGACGATCGTCGTGGGGCTGACGCTGAGCGCGGAGAGCGACGGCGAGGTGGACGGCGGCGGAGTGGAGCTCACCGTGCAGCCGGACAGGCGGGCGGAGGTCGGCGTGGCCGATCCGTCGTTGACGTCGACCGTGCAGTCGGCAGGGCTCGTGAACGGGTCCCGCTCGATCCTGAAGCTCCCCGAGCCGTCGCTCGTCCCCATCGCGACGCCGTCGACCGTGATCGTGCGGTTGGCGATCCCCCGGCCTTCGATGCGCAGCTTCGACCCGCTCACCTCCGCGCGCGAGATGCTCACCGTGGCCAGCGCCACAGGGGCCGTGACGGCCGCGAGCGCGATCACCGCTGCGGCGACGAGCGTCTGCTTCCGCACGACGAGAGCTGAGCACCAGCGCATGACGGCCACTCCTTGTCGAAGCCGCAGGCGAACCGAGACCTGAGCAACGTCTATCGCTGATCGGCGCGGCCGTGCAACCGGACATTGGTCGTACGACGCGGTTGCTCCACAGCGGGCTCTCCCCGCCCGCTCAGGGTGTCCTTACGTACGACATGTCGAAGTCGTGCTCCCAGGCGCCGCCCGCGCCAGCCCTTCTCCCAGGTGCCGGTGATCCTCCTGCCGTCGTCGCTGATCGTCCCGGTGAAAGCGGGACCACTCGCCGTCGGGCCGTACAGGTCCTCGAACGCGTCCGCGCAAGCACGGTCCACCTCGTATGAGAACACCGCCGCGAAGCTCACGCCCGAGATCCTCCCGCGCCGGCGCCGACCTGTCACCGTCCGCGCTCCAAAGCCGGTCGGCGTGGATCGTCGGGGCGACGGTTGCGTCGGCGTGGGCGATCACCGAGCATCGGTCCACCGTCGCCAGAGAGGAGCAGCAATCGATGGCCGAGCCCGCCGTCGGCGGTGAGCCGGGCGCCCAGGGCCGCGCCGCCGCGGCCCGTCCCCCGGAGCCAAGCACCCGCTCGATCCGCTCACGGCCGACGAGATCCGCCG
>CAWBBQ010000002.1:0-30584 GCA_963787065.1 uncultured Actinomycetes bacterium | reverse complement strand
AGCTCGGCGTAGCTCAGCCCGTCGAGCTCGCGCATGAGCAGCGCCGAGCGCTGCTGGGCGGGCAGCCGCCGCACGTCGGCCACCAGGCGGCGCAGCTCCTCGCGACGCTCGGTCTCGTCCAGCGGGTCGCGCAGCGGCGTGCGCGAGACGTCGAACAACTCGCCCGCATCCGGCAGCGGACGGCGGAGCTGGTCGACGCAGCGGTTGTGCGCGACGCGGTACAGCCAGGCGCGCAGCGTGATCGGCCGGTCGTCCTCACGCAGCGCGCGGTAGGCCCGCAGGAAGACGTCCTGCAGCGCGTCCTCGGCGTCCGATCGCGAGCCGGCCAGCATCTGCCGCGTGTAGGCGAACAGGCGCTGGCGATAGCGATCGTGTATCGCGCCGAACGCGTCGTCGTGGCCGAGCCGGAAGCGGGCGACCAGCTGCTCGTCCGAGCGCAGGCGCAGCAGCGGGCCGGGCGCAGGACGGCGCCCGCGATACGCCGGAGCGTGAAGGGCTGAGGCTTCCACGAACGACCCTCGGCAACTCTAACGTCGCCGAGGGTCGGCACGGCGGGGCGGCGTCAGACGCGACGCGCTACGCCAGCGAGGCCATCACGTGCTTGACCACGGTGTAGTCCTCGACCGAGTAGGCCGACAGGTCCTTGCCGTAGCCCGACTGCTTGAACCCGCCGTGCGGCATCTCGGAGGCGAGCGGGATGTGGTCGTTGATCCACACGGTCCCGAACCGCAGCGCGTTGGCCACCCGCATCGCGCGCCCGATGTCGCGGGTCCAGACCGACGCGGCCAGCCCGTATGGCGTTCCGTTGCCCCACGCGATCGCCTCGTCCTCGTCGCCGAACTGCTGGACGGTGATGACCGGTCCGAAGATCTCGCGCTGGATCATCTCGTCCTCCTGGCGCAGGTCGGCCACCACCGTCGGCTCGAGGAAGAAGCCGGGCAGGTCCGGCTCGCTGCCCCCGGTGACGACCTGGGCGTTGGACGGCGCGCGCTCGAGGAAGCCCTCCACGCGCTCGCGCTGGCGGGCGGAGCTCAGCGGGCCGAGGTTGGTCTCGGGCGAGCGCAGGTCGCCCATGACGAAGCTCTTGGCCTGCTCGGCCAGGCCGTTGACCACGTCGTCGTAGACCTTGCCGGAGGCGAGCACGCGCGTCGCCGCCGTGCAGTCCTGGCCGGCGTTGTAGTAGCCGGTGCCGGCGACGGTCTCGAGCACGGTCTCGAGGTCGACGTCGTCGAAGACCACCACCGGTGCCTTGCCGCCGAGCTCGAGGTGCACGCGCTTGAGCGTCTTCGCGGCGTGCTCGGCGATCCACTTGCCGGTGTCGACCGAGCCGGTCAGCGAGACGATGTCGACGCCGGGATGCTCGACGATCGCCGCACCGGCGTCGTTGCCGCCGGCCACGACGTTGAGCACGCCCTTGGGCAGCAGCTCGGCCGCGTGCTCGGCGAACTTCAGCGTCGTCATCGGAGTCGTGGGCGCGGGCTTCAGGACGATCGTGCAGCCGGCGGCCAGCGCGGGCCCGATCTTCCAGATCGCCATCATCAGGGGGTAGTTCCACGGCGCGATCTGGCCCGCCACGCCGACCGGCTCGCGGCGGATCATCGACGTGTAGCCCTCGAGGTACTCCCCGCTCGCCTTGCCCTCCGGCATGCGCGCGGCGCCGGCGAAGAAGCGCAGGTGATCGGCCATCGTGCCGAGCTCGTCCTCCTTGACCGCCGCCAGCGGCTTGCCCGCGTTGGCCGACTCGAGCTCGGCCAGCTCGTCGCCGTGCTCCTCGATGAGGTCGGCGAGCCCGAGCAGCGCCGTCGCGCGCTCGGCCGGGGTGGTGCGCCCCCAGGTCTCGAAGGCCCTGTTCGCCGCTTTGACCGCGCGGTCGACGTCCTCCGCGCCGGAGTCCGGGGCCTGCGCGATCTTCTCGCCCGTCGAGGGGTTGATCACGGCGCTGGTGCGCCCGTCGGCGGCGTCGACGAGCTCCCCGTCGACGAAGTTCTTGAGCGTCTCGGTTGCGGTCGCCATCGCGTCCGTCTCCTTGGCCTGAGGTTTTGGCCGGAACGTATCAGCGCGTAGGGTGCTCGACCGGCCGCCCGCGACGTGCGGCGCCGCGGTGACCAGAACGAGATGCTCGATGGCAAGACCTGACACCGCGTGGGGGGTCGTGGGTGGCGCGGTGCTGCTCGCGGCGCTCTCGCTGCTCGCGCCGTCGCAGCCGGGCTACGACGCGTGGGCGTGGCTCGTGTGGGGTCGCGAGGTGGCCGCGCTTCAGCTCGACACGGTGGCCGGGCCGGCCTGGAAGCCGCTGCCGGTCGCGATCGCGACGCTGCTCTCCGCGGCGGGCGACGCCGCGCCCGCGCTCTGGCTCGTGGTCGCCCGCGCGGGAGCGATCGCGGCGGTGCTGCTCGCCGCGCGGCTGGCCGGCCGCCTGGCCGGCGGCTCGCGGGGCGCGGCCGTCGCCGCCGGCGCCGGGGTCGCGCTCAGCGCGGGCTGGGGGTGGCACGGCGCGGTCGGCAACGCCGAGGGCCTGTTCCTCGCCCTGGTCCTCGCCGCCGCGCTGGGCGCGCTCGACGACCGCCACGGGCGTGCGCTCGCGCTCGGCGTGCTCGCTGCCCTGCTGCGCCCGGAGGCGTGGCCGTTCCTGGGCGCGTACGGGCTGTGGCTGTGGCTCCGCCGGCCGGCGCTGCGCCCGTGGGCGCTCGCCGGCGCCGCGATGCTGCCCATGCTGTGGTTCGTACCGGAGTGGCTGGGCTCCGGCGACCTCATGCGCTCCTCCGAGCGCGCGCGGATCCCGAACCCCGGTGCTCCGGCCACCGCCGCGCGGCCGCTGCTGGCCTCGCTCGAGCGCGCGGCGGCGATCCCGCTGTTGCCGCTGCTGGCCGCGGCGCTCGTGCCAATCCTCCCGATCGCGGGCCCGCGGCGGCCGTGCCGATGGCGCGTATCGCCCGCCGCCGTGCCGGCCGTGGCCGGGCTGGCGTGGGTCGCGCTGGTCGCGGCCATGGCCGAGGCCGGGTACTCCGGCGAGCCGCGCTATCACCTGCCCGGCGCCGGCCTGATCGCGGTGAGCGGCGGCGTCGGGCTGGCCCGGCTCGTGCGCGACCGGCCCGCCGCGGCGCTCGCCGCGGGCCTGGCCGTCGTCGCCTTCGCGACGCTGCGCGTGGAGGCGATCGCCGGCGAGCTGCGGCGCGCGGCCGACGAGGCGGCGCTGTTCGGATCGCTCGACGAGGCCGTGCGGCGCGCCGGCGGGCGCGCGCCGGTGCTCGCCTGCGGCCGGCCCGTGGTCGGCCGCTACCGCGGCCCCGCGCTGGCGTGGGCGCTGCGGGTGCCCAAGCGGCGGGTCGCCTTCGACGCCGGGGCCGGAGGGACCGTCTTCAGGTCGCGGATCCGCAGCGGCGCCGGGCTCCGGCCCGCGGTTCCGGCGGGGACGCCGGTGGTGGCTCGCAGCGCGCGCTGGGAGGTCCGGTCGCCGTGCGGCGCGCGTCGAGTTAGGCATCCCTAACGAACAATCGATAGGGTGCCGCGCCGATGCTCCCGATCCGCCTCGCCGCCGGTCTCGCGCTCGCCGCCGTCGTGGCGCTCGGGGCGTGCCGCGAGGCCGGCGAGGAGAAGCCCGCCCGCGCCCGCGCCTCGACGCTGCCGCTGTGGCGACAGCCGCCCGACAAGCCGCCGGGGCCCGCGCTCGCCCGCGTCCGCGGCCGGGCCCGGTCGTTCGCCCTCCGGACCGTCGCGCGCGGCCTGCGCCGGCCCGTCCAGGTCGTGGCGCGCCGCGGCGCGCGCGGGCGCCTGTACGTGGCCGAGCAGGGTGGCCGGATCCGCGTCCTGCAGGGCGGGCGCGTACTGCGCAGGCCGTACCTGGACATCCGCCGGCGGGTCTTGAGCGGCGGCGAGCGCGGCCTGCTGACGCTCGCCTTCGACCCACGCGGCGACCACCTGCTCGTCATGTACTCCGGCCGCGACGGCGACACGCGGATCGTCCGCTACCGGGCCGGGCCGCGGGCCGCCGACCGCTCGAGCGCGCGGACGCTGCTGCGCCTGCACCAGCCCTACGAGAACCACAAGGGCGGGACGTTGCTGTTCGACGACCGCGGGCGGCTCGTGGCCGGCGTCGGCGACGGGGGCAGCGCGTTCGACCCCGAGCAGCGCGCCCAGGACGAGCGCTCGCCGCTGGGCAAGGTCCTGCGCCGGGACCCGTCGCGCCCCGGCCGCGGCTGGGAGGTCGTCGCCCGCGGGCTGCGCAATCCGTGGCGGATGGCCTTCGACCGTGCGACCGGGATGCTGTGGCTGGGCGACGTGGGGCAGGACCGCGTCGAGGAGGTCGACGCGCTCTACCTCCCCGAGGAGGGCCAGCGGGTGCCCAATCTGGGCTGGGCGGCATACGAGGGCGACCTGCCGCTCGGTCGCAAGCGGCTGCGCGGCGGCGACCCGCTCGTATGGCCGGTCGCCGGCTACCGCCATCGCGACGGGCGCTGCTCGGTCACCGGCGGCCACGTGTATCGCGGCCGGCGCAACCGCGCGCTGCGCGGCCGCTACCTGTACGGCGACTTCTGCCGCGGGACGGTGTGGTCGCTCGCGGCACGCGGGGCCGGCGACCGCCGCGCGCTCGACCTGCGGCGCGAGGCACGCCGCGTGCCGGGGCTCGTGTCGTTCGGCGAGGACCTCGACGGCGAGCTGTACGCGGTCTCGGCCCAGGGCACCGTCGCGCGCCTGGTCGCCGCACGCCCGCCGGACACGCGTGCGCGCTCTTCTCTTAGGATGCCCTAACCGATGGCTGCCGTCGACCTCGAGACCGTCACCAAGCGCTTCGGCGCGATCGCCGCCGTGGACGGCGCCTCGCTGGCCGTGCGCGCCGGCGAGCTCGTCGCGCTGCTCGGGCCCAGCGGCTGCGGCAAGACGACGCTGCTGCGGCTCATCGCGGGCTTCGAGGCCCCCGACGGCGGCACCGTCCGCGTGGCCGGCGAGCCCGTGGCCGGTCCGCGCTGGGTCCCCCCGGAGCGCCGCCACGTCGGGATGGTCTTCCAGGACTACGCGCTCTTCCCGCACCTCACGGTGGGCGAGAACATCGGCTTCGGCCTGTCGCGTCGCGGCCGCGCGAGGCGCACGGACGACGTGCTGGCGCTCGTGGGCCTGGACGGCATCGGCGGGCGCTACCCGCACGAGCTGTCCGGCGGCCAGCAGCAGCGCGTGGCGCTGGCCCGCGCGCTGGCGCCGGAGCCGGCCGTCGTCCTGCTCGACGAGCCCTGGAGCTCGATCGACCCGATCCTGCGCTCGGCGATGCGAGACGAGCTGGCCGCGATCCTGCGCGCCGCCGGGACCACGGTGCTGCTCGTCACCCACGACCAGGAGGAGGCACTGGCGCTGGCCGACCGCGTCGCGCTCATGCGCGAGGGTCGGATCGTCCAGCTCGACGCCCCGGAGCGGCTCTACCACGGCCCGATCGACCGCTGGTCGGCCGAGTTCCTCGGCGTGGCCAACTTCGTCCCCGGCCGCGTCGCCGCCGGGCGGGCGGTCACCACGCTGGGAGCCTTCGAGGCCAACGGCCACGCCGGCGAGGGGCCGTGCGCCGTGCTCGTCCGGCCCGAGCTCGTCCAGCTGCGGCCGAGCGCGTCGGGCGACGCGATCGTCGAGGCGCGCGAGTTCCGCGGCCACGACGTGCTCTACCGGATCCGCCTGGGCGACGGCACGCGGCTGCGCTCGCAGCGCCCGTCCAACGAGGCGGTGGCCCTCGGCGCCCGCGTCGACGTGCGCCTGCACGCCGGGCCGGTCGCCGTCTTCCCCGATCCCCAGCTTCCGACCCTGGAGACCGCATGATCCGCCGCCCCGCCCTCGTGCTCGCCCTCGTCATCGCGGTCGGCGGTCCAGCCGCGTGCGGCGGCGACGACGGCGGCGACGGCGGCGGATCGCAGGCCGCCGAGCAGCGGCTCGTCGTCTACTCCGGCCGCGCCAAGGCGCTCGTCGGGCCGCTGCTGGCCGACTTCCAGCGCCGCACCGGCGTCAGGCTCGACGTGCGCTACGGCGAGAGCGCAGAGCTGGCGGCGACGATCGCCGAGGAGGGCGACGCGAGCCCGGCCGACGTGTTCTTCTCGCAGGACGCCGGCGCGCTGGGCGCCGTCGAGGAGGAGGGCCTGCTCGCGCCGATGCCCGCGGCGGTGCTCGAGCGCGTGCCGGCCCGCTTCCGCGACCCGGACGGCACGTGGGTGGGCACGTCGGGCCGCGCGCGCGTCGTCGCCTACAGCACCGAGCGGCTGAAGCGCTCAGAGCTCCCGGACTCGATCTTCGACTTCACCGACCCGCGCTGGAAGGGGCGCATCGGGTTCCCGCCGTCCAACGCCTCGTTCCAGGCCTTCGTCAGCGCCATGCGCCTGTCCGTCGGCGACGACCGCACCCGCGCCTGGCTGCGCGACATCAAGGACAACGACCCGACGCTGCTGGAGAACAACATCCAGACCGAGGAGGCGATCGCCCGCGGCGAGATCGACGTGGGATTCGTCAACCACTACTACCTCCACGAGCTCAGCGCCGAGCAGCCCGGCTTCCCGGTGGCCAACCACTTCCTGCGCGCCGGCGATCCCGGGACGCTGGTCAACGCGGCGGGCGTCGGGATCGTCGAGGGCTCCGAGCGCGGCGCGCCGGCGCGGCGGCTCGTCGAGTTCCTGCTGTCGCGCACGGGCCAGCGCTTCTTCTCCGAGAAGACGTTCGAGTACCCGCTGACCGCCGGCGTGGCGCCGCCCGACGGGCTGCGCTCGCTGGAGGACGTCAACGGGCCCGACATCGCGCTCGGGCGGCTCGGCGGGAAGCTGCGCTCGACGCTCGAGATGCTGTCCGAGGCCGGCTTCGCGACCTAGTGGGCGACCCACCAACCCGCCGTCCCCGGCCGGGCGCCGCGGCGCGCGGCCGCCGCTCGCCCTGACCGCCGCCGCGGCGCTCGTCGTCATGCTCGCGGCGCTGCCGCTCGTCTACCTCGTCGTGCGCGGCGCGGACGGCGGCGCCGACGCCTGGGCCGTGCTGTGGCGGCGCTCGACGGTCGAGCTCATCGGGCGCACGCTGCTGCTCGTCGCCGCCGTCACCGCGGCGGCGACCGTCCTCGGCGTGGCCCTGGCCTGGCTGGTGGTCGCCAGCGACCTGCCCGCCCGGCGCCTGTGGGGCGTCGCGGCGGCTCTCCCGCTCGTCGTCCCCAGCTACGTCACCGCGCTGGCGCTGATCGCCGCGCTCGGCCCCGGCGGCCTGCTGGAGGCGACGTGGCTGTTCGGCTTCCAGGGCGCGTTCGCCGCGCTCACGCTGGCGACCTACCCCTACGTCTTCCTGCTCACCGCGGCGGCCATGCGCCGGGTCGATCCGGCCCTGGAGGAGGCCGCACGCGGCCTCGGCCACGGGCGCGTGCGGGCCTTCCGGCTCGTCACGCTGCCCGTACTGCGCCCGTCGATCGCCGCCGGGTCGGTGCTCGTCGCGCTCTACACGCTGTCGGACTTCGGCGTGGTCTCGCTCATGCGCTACGACGCGCTGACGCGAGCGATCTACCAGCAGTACCGGTCGCTGTTCGATCGCACCCCGGCGGCGATCCTCGGCATCGCGCTCGTGGTCCTCACCGCGGTCGTCCTGCTCGCCGAGGCGCGTGGGCGCGGCGACGGGCGCGTGCGGCGCAGCGCGGCGGGTGCCGACCGGCCGGCCGGGCGCGTCGCGCTCGGACGCGGGCGCTGGCCGGCGCTCGGGCTCTGCGCCGCGGTCGTCGGACTGGCGCTGCTCGTCCCCGTCGGGGTGCTCGGCTACTGGTCCACGCGACCCCAGCGCCCGGGCACCGAGGCCGGCGTGGGGGACCTGCTGGGCTGGGCGGCGAACTCGCTGCTCGCCTCGGGCCTGGCAGCGGCGGCGGCGGCGCTCGCCGCGCTGCCCGTGGCCGCCCTCGCGGTGCGCCATCGCGCGCGCTGGACGCGCACGCTGGCACAGCTCACCTACGGTGCCAATGCGCTGCCGGGGATCGTCATCGCCCTCTCGCTCGTGTTCTTCGCCACGCGCGTGGCCGAGCCCCTCTACCAGACGCTCGCGCTGCTCGTATTCGCCTACGTTGTGCGCTTCCTGCCCCAGGCGCTGGCCGGCGCCGAGGGCGCGCTGGCGCGCGTCGACCCGCAGCTCGAGCAGGCGGCGCGGGGGCTGGGAGCGAATCGCTGGCGGGTCGCCGCGCGGATCACCGGACCGCTGGCCGCCCCGGGCGTCCTGGCCGGCGCGACGCTCGTCTTCCTGTCGGCCATGAAGGAGCTGCCGGCCACCCTGCTGCTGCGCCCGATCGGCTTCGACACGCTGGCCACCGAGGTGTGGACGGCGACCGCGGTGTCGGCCTACGCGCAGGCCGCGGTCCCGGCGCTCCTGCTGATCGCCTTCTCGGCCCCGGTCGTCTACCTGTTGCAGCTCCGGCCCGGGCGCCCCGAGGCGATCGCCACCGACCGCGCGGCCGACTGACGGACGGCGATCAGCGGCGCTCCGGCAGCGCCAGGTCCAGGACGCTGCCCTCGCCCCCGGGCCCGTCGACGGCAACCCTCAACCGTGTGGCGGCGGCGGGCACGCCGGGCGTCAGCTGCCACTGCGAGCGCCACTCGCTGCCGCTGCCGCCACCCTGCCGTCCGACCGCCTCGTAGCGTGTCCCGACGTCGTCGGCGACGGTCAGCGGCAGCCGCGTCAGGCGTTCGCCGGGGGCGTGCGGCGCGGGCACCCGGGCGCCGGTGGCCTGGGCCTCGTCGGCCAGCGTGACCCAGTGCGCCATCGCCGCCTGGTACTCGACATCGAGCTCGTCGGTGATCGCGCTGCGCAGGCCGGCAAGGTGGAGGATCAGGCCGCTCGTCCACAGCTCGACGGCGATGAGCACGACGGTCAGCCCGTCGACGTCGGCCACCGGCCGAGCCGGCGCGAGCACGGCCTCCAGCGCGTCGTGGGTGCTCCGGCTGGCGTGCGCGGGCACGTCGATCTCGGGATCGGCGAGCCACTCGAAGCGCGCGTCGAGCCGGGCCTGCGCCTCGCGCACCTCGCTGTCGTCGAGGACGCCGCAGTCGCGAAGCGCCCGCAGCGCGCCGACCAGCCCCGGGTGGACGGCCGGATCGTCGCTGCGCAGGGCGGCGTCGAAGACCCGCTCCAGCCACTCGGCGCCGGTCATCACACGAAGTTCGGGTACAGGGTCATGCCGCCGTCGACGAACAGCGTCGTGCCGACGACGTAGTCGGCCTGCGGCGAGGACAGCCAGGCGACCGCCCTGGCCACGTCCTCGACCTTGCCCCAGCGACCGGAAGCCGTCTGGTCCTCGACGGCCTCGCGTTCCCGCGGGTCGCTCAGGGCGTCCTCGTTGATCGGCGTGGCGATCGCCCCGGGCGCGACGGACGCCACCCGGATCCCGTGCGGCGCGAGCTCGTTGGCGATCGACTGGGTGAACAGCTTCAGACCGCCCTTGGAGGCGCAGTAGTGGCTGAACTCCCGCCACGGGATCAGCTCGTGCACGGAGGACACCATGACGATTGTCCCGCGCGACCCGTCGCGACGCATGATCCGCGCGGCGGCGCGCGAGCACAGGAACGGGCCGGTGAGGTTGACGCGCAGCACCCGGTCCCACTCGTCGAGCGGCATCTCGACGAGCTCGAAGGGCTTCTCGACACCGGCGTTGTTGACCAGCAGGTCGAGCCCGCCGAGCGCGTCGCGCGCCTCCTGGAAGCCGCGCTCCACCTGCTCCTCGCTGCTGACGTCCATCCCGACGGCGACGGCGCGGCCGCCGGCGCGCTCGATGGTGGCGATCATCCTCCGGGCGGCCTCCTCGTCACTGCGGAAGTTGACGGCGACCGCGGCGCCGTGGGCCGCCAGCTCGTACGCCGTCCCCTCGCCGATACCCGTCGTCGCGCCGGTCACGAGCGCCCGGCGCCCCTCGAGCAGACGCGCCTGCGGGGGATGGAGCGTGAAGGCGGACACGAGGGGCCACGTTCCCGTTCGACGGCCGGACTATGCTGCGCGGCGATGGCGTTCTTCCAGGATGCCGACGAGGTCTACGCGCACATCGGCCGGCTCCTTCAGGAGCTGGTCGTCGATCCGCAGATGGCGCCGGCGCTCGAACGCGTCGACACCACCGTGCAGTTCCGGCTGCGCCAGCCCGACGCGCAGCTCACGGTCCGCACGCCCCGCGGCGAGGAGCCGGCGCAGGTCGATCTCGGCGACAGCACCCTGCGGCCCGAGGTGGTGCTGCAGATGGACGCCGACACGGCCCACCGCTTCTGGCTGGGGGAGGTCAACGTGGCCGTCGCGCTGGCCAAGGGCGATGTCCGCGCGCGCGGGCCGGTGGCCAAGATCCTGGCCATCGTCCCGCTCGTCAAGCCGGGCTTCCCGCGCTACCGCGCCCAGCTCGAGGCCGCCGGGCGCGAGGACCTGCTGGCGGCGGCGGCCGAGCCGCGCGCCTGAGGCGCCTTCCACGTTCAGGTCGAGCTCTGCACGCGCTGGCGGGCCGCGGCGATCAGCTCGCGCAGCGTGTCGGCATCGCGGGCGCCGCTGACCGCGACCGACCGGCCGGCCAGGAAGAACGGCACGCCGGTGACGCCCAGGCGCGCGGCCAGCGCCTCCTCGGCGGCGACCTCCTCGTCGCCGTCGCCTGCGTCGAGCTCGCGGCGCAGCTCGCCGGCGTCCAGCTCGGGCGCGGCGGCGGTCACGAGCGCCACCGCCTGCTCGGGATCGGCCACGTCGGCGCCCGACCGGAAGTGCCCGGCGAACAGCGCGGCCAGCGCGGACGGCGCGCGGCCGCGGCGCCCGGCGAGCTTGACCAGCCGGTGGGCGAGGCGCGTGTTCGGCGCACGCCTCATGCGGTCGTAGCGCAGGTCGAGACCCGCGCGCGCGGCCTCCTCGGTCGCGCGCGTGAATTCCCCGGCCATCGCCTCCGCCGAGCCGAACCGGCGCGGGTAGAAGTCCTCGACCGCCATCCCCTCGGGCGGCAGGTCGGGCTGCAGCTCGAACGCCCGCGGGCGCAGGGCCACGCTGCGCGGCGGCTCGCCGGCGACCGCGGCGCGCAGGCGGTGGTGACCGATGTAGCACCACGGGCACGAGATGTCCGCCCAGACGTCGATCGGCAGGGGAGCGCCGGCCATCGCCACACGGTGGCAGATCGGCCGCGCTTGGCCCGCGCCGCGCCGGGGTACGAACCGGCGCGTGAAGCTGCTCGTGCTCGCCACCGACCCCGTCGACGCCGACACGGTGCGCCGCGCGCTGCCCGACGACGACCTCGACGGCGCCGAGGTGCTCGTCGTCTCGCCGGCGGTCAACGAGTCCGCGGTCGCCTTCTGGGTGTCGGACAGCGACGAGGCGATCGACGACGCCGAGTCGGCCGCCGAGCGCACCGCAGCGCAGCTGCGCGAGCGCGGCGCCCAGGCCCGCGCCACCACCGGCGAGAGCGAGCCGCTGCTGGCGCTCCAGGACGCGCTGGCCACCTTCCCGGCCGACCGCGTGCTCGTGGTCGTGCGCGAGGAGGACGCGGCGCGCTACCGCGAGGACGACGTGGTGGGCGAGGCGCAGCGGCGCTTCGACGTGCCCGTCACCGAGGTCCCCGGCTGAGCGAGCGCTCGCGCGCGACCTTGCGGAAGCGCAGGATCTTGCGCACGTTGACCCGGTAGCGCTCGACGGCCGAGGACGGAAGCTGCAGCCCGGCCACCACGCGATGCGGGTGCAGCTCCCAGCGGGCGTCGTGCTCGCGCAGGTCGCCGCGGACCTGGTAGCTGCGCTGCCAGCTGAAGTCGGGTGCGTGCGCGTGCGCGCACAGGCACGCCGGGCCGGACTCGATCGGGGCGCCGACCGGGTCTGAGTCGATGCGCACCACGTGCGCCTCGCGGTCGGCGCGGACGGGCACGCGGACAGCGAACGGGAAGCCGTCCGGGCCGACGAACGCGATCACGCCGGTGAGGTCATGGACGCCGAGGCGGTCCAGCCGCGGGTCCCACACGTCCATGCCGCCCTCGGGCGGAGCATGGCCCGCCTCGGGCTCCTCGTTGTGGCCCGAGCGGACCTCCTCCAGGCGTGCGTCGTAGAGCCGCGGGTCGGACTCGAGGTCGCCGCGCGGCCAGACGTAGACGCGCTCGGGGCGTACGTGCAGGTAGATCCGCGTGTAGTACCAGGAGAACATCCGCCGCAGCGGCTCGGGCGGCGCCTTCGCGTGCAGCGCGGGCAGCTTGGCCGCCAGCTCGCGCTCGAAGCGCTCGCGGTTGGCCTCGAGGTTGCGGTCGTCGACGCTCGCCGTGCCCTGGACCAGAACGGTCGGCGGATCCTGCAGGCCGCTGCCGGTCGGGTCGGAGAACAGCATGGCGACGCGCGGGTTGCGCTCGGCGTCGTCGGCCTTCTTCGGGTAGCCCAGGCCGGTGCTGACGTCGATGCAGTCCTCGTCGCCGTGGAAGTACGGGGTGACCGGCCAGACGATCGGGCGCCCGGCGCTGTCGATGGTGACGAGCTCACAGGTCAGGTAGCGCTCGGCGGCCTGGTTCAGCTCGGTCGGGAAGCTGGACATGGCGCGAATCTAATAGGTCTGGTGAGCGCGTGATCGGGCGGAGATGCCGAGCTCGCGCAGGCGCTCGTCGACGAGCCCGAGCTGACGCTCGGGCGCGAGCTCGGGCTCGGCCGGCGCGAACGCGGACTGGACGGTGAGCCCGTCGACGAGCCCGATCAGCGCCGCGGCCTCGGCCTCGGCGTCGCGGCCGGGATGCAGGCCCTCCTCGCGCAGCGCACCGGCCAGCGCCGCGCGCCAGGCCGCGTAGGTGCGGCGCTGGTCGGCGGCCAGCTCGGGACGGGCGATGGCCAGGCCCAGCAGCGAGAACCAGATCCGCGCCTCCGTGCGCTGCTCGTCGTCCAGCGGCAGCGCGCTGACGAGCAGGGCCCGCGCCCGGCCGCCCGCCTGCGCCTGGGCGACCCGTCGGCTCGCGCGCTCGACGACGAGGCGGAAGGCCAGCCGCAGGAGGTCGTCCTTGTCGGCGAAGTAGTGCGACACGACGCTCGTCGACATGCCCGTCTCGCGCGCCACGGCGCGCACGGTTATCGCCTCGACGCCGTCGCGGGCGACGATCCGCCAGACGGCCGCGGCGACCTCGGCCCGGCGCGCTTCGTGGTCCACCACCCGGGGCATGCTGTGCTACTCTATCTACAACAAGCGTTGTAAAACACTTCCGAGAGAGATGAGGCTGTCGTGGAGCTCAAGTGGATCCTCGCCATCGCCCTCGAGGCGGCGTTCTGGGGGCTGTTCCTCGCCTTCCTGCTGCTGCGCTACCGCTACGGCCGCGACGGCGCGAGCGTGGCCGTGCTGGTCGCGATCGTCGTCGACCACGTCGCGCTGCTCGGCCTGGCCGCGTGGGACTACGTCGACAGCGGCCACGTCAACGCGTACACGCTGGCCATCCTCGGCCTGCTCGTCTACGCGCTGACGCTGGGCAAGCGCGACATGAAGCGCGTCGACGCGTGGGCCAAGCGCCGCTTCAGCCCGGGTGGGCGGGGTCGTCCGGCAGCACGATCCGTGCAACCTCACCGTCCCTGACCACGTGCGGCATCACCGGGCGCACGTCGCGCTCGCGGGCGTGCGCGATCAGCTCGCCGGCGCTGCGGAAACGGGCGAACTGCTCGAGGTGCTTGATCGTCGGCAAGACGAGCGCGATCTCACCGCGATCGCACGCCTCCAGCGCCGCGTCCGGCGTGAACCAGCGGTGGTCGACGATCTCGTCGCCGTCGACCACCGCCTGCTGGCCGTCCGGCGCGTGGGCCAGGAAGAAGTGCGTGTCGAAGCGGATGACGATCTCCGGCGGCGTGATCCACCGGGAGAACTTCACCAAGGCGCCGGGGTCGTCGAGGGCGACGCCGGCCTCCTCGCGCAGCTCGCGCACGGCGGCCAGCCGGTGCCCGGCGTCGCCCTCGCCCTCGTCGGCGTCGACCGCGCCGCCGGGGAAGACCCACACGCCGCCCATGAAGCGCGCGTGGGGCGTGCGGCGCACGAGCAGCACCTCGAGGTCCCGGTCGCCGCCGCGCAACAGGATGATGCTCGCCGCCTGGCGGGGGACGCTCGGCTCGCCCGCGAAGCTCAGGTTCTCGCCGGGGGGCGGCCGGTCGATCTCCACGGCGGCAGGGTACCCTCCGGCCTGATGACGGAGACTCTCACCCAGCAGCGGTGGATCTGCGAGTCGTGCGGGTTCATCTACGACCCGGCCGAGGGCGATCCCGACGGCGGGATCCCGCCCGGGACCCCGTTCGACGACATCCCCGACACCTGGTTCTGCCCGGTGTGCGGGGCGCGCAAGAAGGACTTCACGCTGTACGAGGACTGAGCGCGCGCGAGTCCTCGCGTGGCGGGCGTCACATCCCGGAGTGGCCGGCGGGCAGCCGGCGTTCCTCCATGTAGGCCGGCTCGCGACCGGAGGGGCGCAGCCGTCGGGCGTCGTGGGGCGGCCCGGCGGCGCGAACGGTCTGCGATCCTCGCCGCGTGCCCGCCCGCCGCATCCAGGTCGTCGCCGCCGTCGTGGGCGCCTCGTCGCTCGGCGCCGAGATCGCCGCGGCGCGGCTGCTCGCCCCGTGGTTCGGCGCCTCGACGATCGTCTGGGCCAACACGATCGCCACCGTGCTCGTGGCCCTGTCGATCGGCTACTGGTTCGGCGGGCGGCTGGCCGACCGCGACCCGACGCTGCGCGGGCTGTGCCGCGTCGTGCTCGTGGCCGCGGCGCTGCTGGCCGCCGTGCCGTTCGCGTCCGTGCCATTCCTCAGCGTGTCGGTCGACGCGCTGGACTCGGTGCAGGCCGGCGAGTTCGCCGGGTCGCTGTTCGCCGTGCTCGTCCTCGTGGCCACGCCGGTGCTGTTGCTCGGCACCGTGGCGCCGTACGCCGTCCGCCTCAGCGTCCGGACTGTGGACGAGGCCGGCCGCGTGGCCGGGCGCCTGTACGCGATCTCCACCCTCGGCAGCCTGGCCGGCGTCTTCCTCAGCGCGCTCGTGCTGATCCCGCTCGTCGGCACGCGGCGCACGTTCCTGAGCTTCGCGCTCGCGCTGACGCTGGTCGCCGTGCCCTCCCTCGGCCGCCGCTTCGCGCTCGTGCCGGTGGCCGTGGCCGCGCTGATGGCCATCCCCGTGGGCTGAGGGCCTGGTGCTTTCGGGCTGCTCGGAGCGAGCAGGTCGACTCCTGCATTCGAGCGCCGACGGCACGGCTCTCGCTCCTCGCGCGCGAAGCAGCAGCGAGAGCGCGATCGCCGAGCTGTTCCGGCGAGACAGCGGAATGTGGAGTAGCCTGCATCCGCTCCCTGCTCACGGCCGCACCACTAGGCTCGGCGACTTTCAACGGAGGAGGAAATGATGATCCTGTCCACCGTGAAGATCGAGGATTTCGACCGCTTCTGGGACACGTTCTCGACCAAGGGCGCCGAGAAGCGAAAGCAGCACGGGTCCAAGGGTTCGCTGGTCTTTCGCGATCCCAACGAGGACGACCGGGTCTGGGTGGTCTTCGACTGGGACGAGGAGGGCTATAAGAGCCTCCTGTCCGACCCCGAGGTCCCGGCGATCTTCCAGGAGGCCGGGCTCAAGGGTAGGCCCGAGACAGCGGAGCTCGCCCGCGTCCACGACGCCTAGCTTCCGATCGTCGCTGCCTGCTGCTTTCGCCTGCTGGTGAGCGGGAACAGGGCGTCCGCCATCGTCGTCCAGAGCCGGGCGCCGCCTGCGTGTGGCTAGCCTCAAGCACATGAGTGTCGCCGCCCGGTCGCTGTTCGCCTTCGACGACTCCTACGTGCGTGAGCTCGAGGGGCTGTATGTGCCATGGCAGGGGGCGCCCGTGCCCGAGCCGCGGCTGCTTGCGCTCAACGAGGAGCTCGCTGCGGAGCTGGGAGTGGACCCCGAGGCGCTTCGAGCGGATGGCGGAGTGCGTGTCCTGGTCGGCAACGTCGTTCCCGACGGCGCGTCACCGGTCGCTCAGGCCTACGCCGGCCATCAGTTCGGTTCGTACTCGCCGCGCCTCGGCGACGGCCGGGCGCTCCTGCTGGGCGAGGTCCTCGATACGGATGGCCGTCGCCGCGACCTGCACCTGAAGGGCTCGGGGCGGACGCCGTTCGCGCGCGGTGCCGACGGCAAGGCGGTCGTCGGCCCGATGCTGCGCGAGTACGTGATCGGGGAGGCGATGCACGCGCTCGGGATTCCGACCTCCCGGGCGCTCGCCGTCGTCGCGACGGGCGAGGCCATCGTCCGCGAGGCGGTGTTGCCGGGTGCGGTGCTCGCGCGTGTGGCCGCGAGCCACATCCGCGTCGGCACGTTCCAGTACGCGGCCATGAACGGTGGGCCGGAACTCGTGCGCCGGCTCGCGGACCACTCGATCCATCGCCACCACCCCCACGCGGCCGAGGCTGAGAACCCCTACCTCGCCTTCTACGCGAGTGTCGTCGACACGCAGGCGTGGCTCGTCGCCCAGTGGATGCTGGTCGGGTTCATCCATGGCGTCATGAACACCGACAACATGGCGATCTCGGGCGAGACGATCGACTACGGGCCCTGCGCGTTCATGGACGCGTTCGACCCGGCCACGGTCTTCAGCTCGATCGATCACGGCGGCCGCTACGCATACGGCAACCAGCCCCTGGTCGCGCCGTGGAACCTCGCGCGGCTGGCCGAGGCGCTTCTCCCACTCATCGACGCGGACAAGGACACGGCGGTCGCGGCGGCGACGGACACGCTGCAGACCTTCCCCGAACGCTTCCAGCGTCACTGGGGCGCCGGGATGCGCGCCAAGCTGGGGCTGACCATGGCGGACGACGTGACGGCCGCGCTGATCGACGATCTGCTGGCGCTGCTCCACGAGCAGGCCGTCGACTACACCTCGAGCTTCCGGGCACTGTCGGCGTCGCTGCGCGGAGACGCGACCCCCGCCCGCTCTCTCTTCGCTGAGCCTTCTCGATTCGACGCGTGGGCGGACCGCTGGCGCGAGCAACTGGCGCACGAGCCGTCCGACGCGCATCAGATCGCGTCAGCGATGGATCGGGTCAACCCCGTCTACATCCCGCGCAACCACCACGTGGAAGAGGCGCTCGCGGCCGCGACCGGCGGCGACCTCGAGCCCTTTCAGCGCCTGCTCGACGTCCTGGCCCACCCGTTCGACGAGCGACCGGGCGTGGAGTCGTACGCCGCCCCGGCGCCGACGAGCTGGGGCTCGTACCGCACGTTCTGCGGCACGTAGGCCGGCAGACGAGGCATGGTCGTCGCGAGCGCAGGCGGGTCGGGGCCCCGAGCTGTCCGCCGGCGAGGCGGCGGTCAGCGCCCACCGCGTGGCGGGGGCGCGCGCGCCGGCTCTGGCCAGTGCGCGGGCGCCCTGGCGGCGCGAGTAAACGCGGCGAGACGCTCGCTCGCCACGCGCGAACTGAGCGCCGCCGATCGGTTAGCGTCGCTGTGTGAGTCTGCGACGTGGCGCCCGAGTCGCAGTTGTCGGCGCCGGTCCGGGCGGTCTGGTCGCCGCCAAGCACGCGCTTGAGGCGGGCTTCGACGTGACGGTCTTCGAGGCGAGCGATGACCTCGGCGGCCAGTGGCACACGACCGCCGCGCACAGCGGCGTGTGGCCGGGAATGCACGCGAACACGAGCCGCGCGATGACGGCCTTCTCGGACTTCGCCGCCCCCGCCGATCATCCGCTTCATCCCGCCGCCGAGCAGATCCACGCCTATCTGAGCGCCTACGCGCAGCACTTCGGCGTCACCGGCCGGATCCAGCTGCACACGCCCGTCAGCCGGGTCTCCCGCGCTCGGGTGGTCGACGGTGAGCGCTTCGACGGCGTGATCCTCGCGTCGGGCCGCTTCCGCAAGCCGCGCCTGCCGCTCGGGCTTGACGGGTTCGACGGCGACGTCATCCACGCCTTCGACTATCCCGGCGCTGGGCCCTACCGCGATCGCCGCACGCTCGTCTACGGCAACGGGATCAGCGGCCTCGAGGTCGCATCCGATCTCGCGGCCGTCACGGCCGTGGTATCCGCCTTCCGCAAGCCGCGCTACGTGATCCAGAAGGTCGTCGACGGCGTGTCGTCGGACTGGCAGTGGTACACGGCGTTCGGGGCGCTCGAGCGGCGCCTGCTCTCGCGCGAGGCGTTGAGCCGCACGCTCCGCGACCGGGTCCTGTGCGTCGCCGGCAACCCCGCCGCGTTCGGAGCGCCCGAGCCAGACGGCGACATCTTCACTGCGGGACTCTCTCTGTGTCAGGACTACCTCGCACAGGTCTCGGACGGCAGCATCGTCTGCCGTCCGGCGATCGCCGCGATCGACGGCCGCGCCGTCACGTTCGTCGACGGCTCGATCGAGACCGTCGATGCGATCGTGTGCGCCACCGGCTACGAGGTCGACATCCCCTATCTGCACGACGACGTGTGGGCCGTGCTCGGCCCAGACCTCGCCCTTTACCAGCGCACGGTGCATCCGGACCTCCCCGGCTTCGGCGTCATCGGACAGTTCCTCGCGCAGGGCCCGTACCTCCCGCTGCTCGAACTGCAGGCGCGCTGGATCGTCGCCATGTGGGCGGGGGACGTATCACCGCCCGACGAGGCACGCATGCGTGGCACGATCGGCGAACCCCGGCCGGCGCTCGATGCGCACAACGCGCTCGCGACGACGCTCGCCGACGAACTCGGCGTCGCGCCCGACCTGCTCAGCCGTCCCGAGCTCACCGAGGCGTTGCTGTTCGGGCCGCTTCTCCCACCGCGCTACCGGCTCGACGGCGCGGGCGCATTGCCGGACGCGGCCGAGCGATTCAGCGCGCAGCTCGCCGCGTCACCGCGGGCGGTCGTCGACCCGGCCGACATCGAGGCGCTGCGCGGCTTCGGGCTTGCTCAGGCCGCCGACATCGTGTCGCGTTCGGCGGTCGTGTGAGCGCTCGCGCCATCTGGCGGCGAACCCGGTCATGCGGGCGCCTTGCGGCACCGCAGACGACCCGCTAGGCCGCACCGCCCTGGCTGAGCACGCGGGCGAGCGCGGCCTCAGCGCATTCGCGGTCCTCCTCGGAGGTCGCCCCACTGACGCCGACGGCGCCCAGGACGGCGCCGCCGTCGCGGATGAGGACCGAGCCGTCGGCCGGGATGATCGGCAGGCGCGTCATCCTGCTGACGGCGTCGAAGAACGCGCCGCGGTCGCGCTGGACGCCCGCCAGCGCGTCACCGTCCCTGTGCCACAGCGCGGCTCCGGCGGCCTTGGCCTCGGCGATCTGGCCGCTCAGCGGCGGCGCTCCGTCCATCCGCCCGAGCGCCTGGAGGAGACCGCCCTCGTCCACCACGGCCACGGTGATCCGCAGTCCGTGGTCGCGCGCATGGACATGCGCCTCGGCGATGACGCGTTGGGCTTGCTCGAGCCTGAGTGGCATGGATCCTCGATCTCTGGCGCTTGGGAGTCGGCAGAGAATGATACTGTTAACTATGTGGTGAACGATCCGTTCCGGGCGCTCTCGCACCCGATCCGCCGGGGCATCGTCGAGCGCCTCGCCGCCGGTCCGGCGACCGTGGGCGAGGCCACCAGCGGTTTCGGGGTGTCGAAGCCCGCGATCTCCAAGCACCTCAAGGTGCTGGAGGAGACCGGCGTCGTGACGCGCGCTGTCGAGGGCCGGACGCATCGGCTCTCGCTCGAGCCGGGTGGGCTCGGCGAGGCGGCCGACTGGATGGATCGCCAGCGCGCCCTATGGGGGCGCCTGTTCGACGTCGTAGACGAGTACCTGAAGGAGGAACGGTCGCAATGAACCTGCCGCCGATCGTCTCAGCGGAGAAGTGGGAAGCCGCCCGACAGGCGATGTTGGTGAAGGAGAAGGAGCTGACCCGCGCCCGCGATGCACTGGTCGCGCAGCGTCGTCGGATGCCGAGGATGGCCGTCGACAAGGACTACGAGTTCGAGGGCCCGAACGGCCCGGCCAGCCTGCTGGACCTGTTCGATGGGCGCCGTCAGCTGGTCGTCTACCGCTTCTTCTTCGAGCCCGGGGTGGCCGGCTGGCCGGAGCGGGGCTGCCCTGGCTGCTCCTTCCTTGCCGACCAGGTGGCTCACCTCGCTCATCTGAACGCCCGCGACACGACCCTCGCGTTCGTCTCGCGCGCGCCGCAGCCTGACATCGAGCGTTGGAAGGCGCGGATGGGATGGGCGATGCCGTGGTACACGCTGACGGATGACTTCGACGCCGACTTCGGTGTCGACGACTGGCACGGCACGAACGCGTTCCTCCGCGACGGCGACCGCGCGTTCCGCACGTACTTCGTCAACAACCGCGGCGATGAGGCGATGGGCAGCACCTGGAGCTACCTCGACCTGACCGCGCTCGGGCGCCAGGAGGAGTGGGAGGACTCGCCCGAGGGCTATCCGCAGACCAGGCCCTATCAGTGGTGGAACCTCCACGACGAGTACGGAGAGGCGGCGCGATCGCTGACGTGAGGGCGTGCCGCTGGAGGAGTTCCGCCCCGTTGGTCACCGGCGCGAGCGCCGCCCTGCTGGTGGCACGCGCCGGGACGATGCTGCGGATGCGATGCCGTCGAAAGCCCGGGGCATGACCGACACGACGCTGCGCATGGAGCGGACCTACCACGCGCCGGCCCAGGCGGTCTTCGACGCGTGGACCAGCGAGGAGGTCATGCGCCGCTGGTGGCACGCCGAGCACGACTGGGAGACCACCGAGGCCAAGGTCGACCTGCGCGTGGGGGGCGCCGTGCGAGTGGTCATGCGCAACCCCTACGAGGACATCGAGTACGGCGGCGGTGGCGCCTACACCGAGATCGACCCGCCGAACCGGCTGGCCTTCACCTGGCTCTGGGACGGCAACAGCACGCGGCAGCTGATCGAGCTCGACTTCGAGGAGGCCGACGGCGTCACCACGGTGCGCTTCACACACAGCGGACTATGGGACGAGGAGGCTGTGCGCTCGCACGAGGACGGGTGGGGCAAGGCCTTCGACAACCTGCAACGCGCGCTCGAGGCCGCTCGTCCGGGGAGGTAGCCGCGAGGTCCGCGGAGTTCGCCGGCCGGACGCGCCGCATTGGTGGCATCGAGGCGCCAGCTGGGACGCTTCAGCGTCGCGCTGTCGCCCTTCGCACGAGGCCAGAGTCACGGCGAGCCGGATGAGGCCCTTCGCGGTCAGCCGCTGTTGGCATCGCACCCGACGTTCGTGGACGATGATCCTGAAATGGGATACGACGAGGATCTGGCCAACCGCATCCGTGAGCTGATCGCCGGCGATCCCGACGTCACCGAGAAAAGGATGTTCGGAGGCTTGGCCTTCCTCGTCGGCGGCAACATGTCGGTCGCGGCCAGCGGCCAGGGTGGCCTGATGGTCCGCGTCAACCCCGAGGACACCGCAGCCCTGATCGCCAGGCCGCATGCTCGTTCGTTCGAGATGCGCGGCCGCGCAATGCAGGGCTGGCTACGAGTCGATCCCGAGGGCGTGCGGACGCAGCGCCAGCTCGAGCCGTGGGTCAAGCGCGGCGTCGCGTACGCGCGCTCTCTTCCAGCAAAGCGCTGAACCGGAGGACCACCCATGAAGGCGGTTGTCCAGACCGGGTACGGAGAGCCCGAACGGGTGCTCAGGCTCGACGAGGTCGAGCGGCCTGCGGTCGGCGACGACGGCGTCCTGATCCGGGTGAAGGCCACCAGCGTGAACACGCCGGACTGGATCGCCGTCGCCGGCGTGCCGTACATCCTGCGGCTGCGGTCCGGACTCCGGCGGCCATCGTCACCGGTGCGAGGAACGGACGTCGCCGGTGTCGTCGAAGACGTCGGCACGGAGGTGACCGACCTCCGACCGGGCGACGAGGTGTTCGGCTCCCTGTGGGAGAACGCGCGCATGATGCACCCGCCCGGCACGTTCGCCGAGCTCACGGTGGCGCCGGCGACCCAGGTCATCGAGAAGCCTGCCGGGCTCTCCTTCGAGGAGGCTGGTGCGGCGGTCATGTCGGGGCTCACCGCGCTGATCGCCATGCGCGACGTCGGGCGAGTTGGGCCGGGCACTCGGGTGCTCATCAACGGCGCATCGGGTGGCGTCGGGACCTTCGCCGTGCAGATCGCCAAGGCGCTCGGGGCGGAGGTCACCGGCGTGTGCAGCACCCGGAACCTCGAGCTGGTGCGGTCCCTCGGCGCGGACCACGCCATCGACCACACGGTGCACGACTTCACCGCGGCCGGCGAGCGCTACGACGTGATCCTCGACAACGTGATGAACCACCCGCCGTCCGCGACCGCTCGCGTTCTGACACCGTCCGGGACCTTCATCCCGAACAGCATCGGGAACACGGGTGGCTTCGTCGCCGGCCTCCCGAGGATGGCGCGGGCGAAGCTGATGGGCCGATCCACCGACGTGAGGTTCGTGACCTGCGTCGTGAACCGCGAGAATCTCAGCGCCCTCGCCGCACTCCTCGCATCAGGCGACGTCCGCGTCGTCATCGACGAGACCTACGCGCTCGAAGGAGCTCCGGCTGCGATCGCCCACATGTTGGGCCACCGTGCCAGCGGGAAGGTCGTCATCACGGTGTGAGTCGCGGCCTGGCCGCGAGCTGGATCGCGACGTCGCCGGGCGACTCTCAGAAGTGACCGGTGACGCCGCGCGGATGCGGTCATCGCGCAGAGCGATAGCACGCAAGGAGCGAGCGCTGGCCGCCGTGTCGGCCCGGGCCACACGTCCGGGCGCGAGAAGCCTCAGTGCCGCGCGGCGAAGGTTCCGTCGGCCGTGAGCGGGCCCCCCTGCGCGATCCGCGGCAGGTAGCCCTCCAGAAAGATGCGGGCGACGAGCTCTCGACGCATGGGCGCACGGCCTCGCGAGCCCGGCCGGCCCCGCCTACGCCGCGCGCCGGACGTCCTGCTCGATGTCGAAGACGCGCCCCGAGGCCTGGCGCGCGGCCACCGCGGGCAGCCCCGCACCGGGCCGGAAGCCGGCCTGCAGCGCCGCGCGCCCCAGCGCGCGGGCCGCCTCGCGCAACTCCTCGCGGCTGTGCGCGGACATGACGGCCAGGCGCAGCCGCGACGTGCCCTCCGGCACGGTCGGCGAGCGGACGACCTGGGCGAACACGCCGCGCTCGAGGGCCAGCTCGCAGACGCGCGTGGCCTGGTCGTCGTCGCCGATGACCAGCGGGACTATCTGCGTGGTCGAGCCCGACACGTCGAAGCCCTCGCGCGCCAGCTCGTCGCGCAGCGCGGCGGCGTTGGCCTGCAGGCGCTCGACACGATGGGGCAGCTCGCACAGCAGCTCGAGCGCGGCCAGCGCGCCGGCCACCGACGGCGGCGGCGGCGCCGTCGAGAACAGGAACGGCCGCGCCGTGTTCATCAGCAGCTGGGCGATCGCCCCGTCGCAGGCGACGAACGCGCCGTAAGACCCGAGCGCCGTCCCCAGCGTGCCGATCACCACGTCGACCTCGTCCTCGATGCCCGCGTCGTGAACCGCGCCGCGACCGCCCGGACCGAGGCAGCCGATGCCGTGCGACTCGTCGACGACCAGGCGCACCCTGTGGCGCGCCGCTAGATCGGCGACCTCCTCCAGTGGCGCGACGTCGCCGTCGAGCGGGAAGACCGCGTTGGTGACGATCAGCGCGCTGCGCCCCGCGACGTTCCTCAGCCCCCAGGCCAGGTGGTCGAGGTCGCCGTGGCGGAAGACGAACGTCTCCGCCCGGGCCAGGCGGCAGCCGTCGACGATCGCGGCGTGGTTGAGCTCGTCGGAGAAGACGACCGCGCCCTCGCCGGCCAGCGCGCCGAGCACGCCGAGATTGGCCAGATAGCCCGAGCCGAACAGCAGGGCGGCGTCCGTGCCCTGGAAGGCGGCCAGGCGCTCCTCGAGCCGGCGGTGGACGGTCATCGTGCCCGACACGAGCCGGGCGGCGCCGGCCCCGACGCCCCAGCGCATGGCCGCGTCGGCCGCGGCCTCGCGGACCCGCGGGTGGTCGGCGAACCCCAGCGCGTTGTCCGAGCACAGCAGCAGCACGGGCTTTCCGTCGAGGACGACGCGCGGGCCCTGCGGCCCGCTGACCATCCGCACGCGACGCAGGAGGCTGAGCTCCCGCAGCTCGGCGAGGCGCTCGTGGACGTCGGTCAACGCGGCTCCTTCCCAGGACCGAGCGCGCGAGCAGCCTCGCGCGTGACGGGCGGTGGCATGTGCCGCGAACCGTAGGTCGGGCGCCGGACGACACCGCGCCGCCGTGTCGGATCGGTGAACCGCCGGCCCGCGGCGGCGGGCGGCTCGTACCCTGGGGACGTGGCCATGGCAGCGAGAGCGCAGCGCTGGGTCGACCTCGAGGGAGCGGCGAACATGCGCGACCTCGGCGGGATCGCCGTCGCCGGCGGCGGGGTCACCGTCCCGGGCGTGCTGCTGCGCGCCGACAACCTCCAGGGCCTGACCGAGCGCGACGTGGCGCGCCTGGTCGACGGCCTCGGGCTGCGCGTGGTGGTCGACCTGCGCACCGGCGCCGAGGTCCGCCTCGAGGGCCCGGGGCCGCTCGTCGGTCGCGACGGCGTCGAGATCCGTCACCGCTCGCTGTACCCCGAGGACGGCGAGCGCACCGACGCGGCCGTCGACGGCGTGCTGCCGTGGCAGGCGCGTCCGCTGGACGGCCACCCGGACGAGTCGCCCGCCGTGCGCGCCTACCTCGGCTACCTGCGCGACCGGCCCGACTCGATCGTGGCCGCGCTGCGCGACGTCGCCCACGGCGAGGGCGCCGCCATCGTGCACTGCGCAGCCGGCAAGGACCGCACGGGCACCGTCTGCGCGCTGGCGCTCGAGTGCGTGGGCGCGGCGCGCGCGGCGATCGTCTCCGACTACGTGGCCACGGGCGAGCGCCTGCGCCCTCTGCTCGCGCGCCTGCGCGCCTCGCCGACCTACGCCGGCGACCTCGGCAACCGCCCCGACGACGCCCATCGTCCGCGCGCGGAGACGATGGGGCGCCTGCTCGGGCTGCTGGACGAGCGCCACGGCGGCGCGCGCGGATGGCTGGCCGCGCACGGCTTCGGCGCCGCCGACCAGGCCGCGCTCCACGGGCGGCTCGTCGCCCGCACGGCGTAGCGCCTAGCTCTCGGGTCGGCGGTCAAGGGCGGCGGTGGCCGTAGGTCATCGCCGCGATCGTTGATCGCGGTGTTTGCGGAAGTCGGCGAGAAGGAGCGCTCGGGCGCGGCCGCTGTGGTCGGCGGGCTGATCAGGCGCCGTCGTGCGGCAGGCTCTCGTGTGCGCCGTGAGAAGCGGCTGCGCGGGCGGGCGGCAAGCTAGGTTGCGCCGTCGTGCGGCATAGCTGTGAAGGCCGTCACCGCCCGCGCCGCCGAGCGCGAGCGTAGCGCCGATCGTCGTAGGGCTGTTGGGTGTGAAGCAGGCGCCAGCAGAGCCGGCAGGCGTGGCGGGCCAGCGCGACGCGGGCTTGGATGGGCCGGAAGCCGCGGGCGCGCAGCTCGGCATCGCGCTCGACGAACGCTGGCGCGTAGCGCGATAGGCCCCAGGCGATGCCCATCAGCGCGTCGCGGTGCTCGGCCAGGCCCTGGCGGCTGATGCGACCGCGCCGCGCGATCGTCGAGGACTGATAGGTCGCGGGCGCCAGGCCGGTGGCCGAGTAGAGGTGTTCGGGCGTGGCCCACCGCTCGATCGGCAAGGTGTAGGCACTGAACGCAGCGGCGCGGACCGCGGCGACACCGGGCAGCGTCGTCAGGATCTGGCCCGCCGTGTCGGCCAGCAGCTGCGCGAGCTGGGCGTCGGCGAGGTCGATGTCGTGCTGGAGCTCCTGCCAGCGGCGCAGATCGCGCCCGAGGCGGGCGGCGCGCAGCTCGCCGTCCGTGGGCGGGTCCAGCAGCCGCTTCCAGCGCCCGGCCCAGAACGCGGCCGCTTCGTCGGTCATGCGGCCCGGCGCGCGGGCCAGCAGCGATCGCTTCGACGGGGCGCGGCCGGTGAACGCCGCCGCGCAGGCCAGCACGGCTTGGCCGGCCGGCGACTCGAGCTTCAGCGCCCGGCCGTGGCCGGCCGGCGCCGACAGTCCCGGACACAGCGCGTTCAGTTGGTCGTGCAGTCGCTGCTGCAGCACCCGCCGCGCGTCGACGAGCTGGCGGCGGTGCCCGACCGTGCCCAGCAACGTCTCCAGCGTGTCGGGCTGAGCGCGACGGCCGGCGCCCTGGCGCAGCAGCCAGATCATCGCCGCGCAATCGCGGTCGTCGGTCTTGAAGCGCCGCGAGCCCAGCTGCGCCCGCGCGGCCGTGGTCTCCGACGGCGCGAACAACCGCAACGATCCCGGCCAGCGTCGCTCGATCTCGGCCGCCCACGCCCGATGCAGCGCGCCGGTCGCTTCCATGCCGATCACCGGCACACCGGCGATGCCGCTGGCCACGATCAGCCGCGCCAGCTCGTCGACGCCGTCTCGCAACACCGGCAACGACACCGGCTCGCCGATCAACCCACGCTCGCCGCTGGTCAACCACACGCGGTTGAACGCCTTGCCCGGATCGACCGCAACAACAAGAGACGTGGCTGGCACCTCTCTGCGCAACAGGTCCAAGGAAACCTCCTCAATCAAAGACAGAAAGAGAACGACCCTCCCCGGCCACGCCGAGAAGGGACGATCTCAAGCCGGTCTTTGCGGACCTATCAGCTGCCGCCCGCGGCCGCCACGCCACCCGCGGCAGCGCCGGCGGCGGCCGCGCCGGCGGCCTCGCGCCCGGCCAGCAGCGCGAGGTGCGCGCCGAGCAGCACGAGCAGCGACGCGTGCGGCGAAGCGCGCAGGGCGTCGGTCATGCGGATGCGCCCCTTCTCCTCGCGCGGCGTGTCGCGCCTGCTCCGCCTCGGCCAGCGAGCCGTCCGAACACGACGACACGTCGAGCCGCCCGACGACCGCATCGCCGGCGACGAGCTCGTGCCGCCCGGACCGCCACGACGGCTTGCGCCGTGTCGACGTCGGGCAGAGCGTTCACGTCCCCCAGGTGACGAGCCTCACGCCGCCCTCGAGGTCACGCGCGCGAGCTGGGCGAGCATGCTCGCCTCCTCCGGCTCCGGCCCCCAGAACGCCGCCTGCGCCTCGCGCCCGGCGCCCGCGTAGGCGGCGGCGAGATGGGGCGGCAACGGGTCCCAGCAGCCGACGTCGCGGATGAAGCCCCGGCCGCCGCGCGTGAAGACGAGCAGGTGGCTGCGCGCGCGGCCGAGGAAGTGGCCGCGGTGCGACGTGAGCTCGACCAGGGCCACCGGCTCGGCGTCGTCGGGCAGCGCCTCGGGGCAGTGGGCGGCGATCACCGCCACGCCCTCGTCCAGCGACCGGCCGCGACGGTCGGCGGTGCAGCTCACGTAGGCGCGGCTGAAGATCGGCGCGCGCGGCACGAGCGCGACGGTGACGTCGATCTCGAATGTCGCGCCGCGCAGGGCGTCGCCGCGCACCGCGGTGAAGCGCCCACCGACCGACGCCATGTCGGGCCAGCGCGCGGGGTCGGCCAGAAGGCGCAAGGCCGCGTCGGGGTCGGGCAGCGGCACCGGCGGATAGGTCGACCAGTGGCGCCCCTCGGGTGGCGCCTGAGGCGGGGCGGACGGGCCCAGTGCGCCGTGGCGCAGGCGCAGGCCGGGGTCGAAGGCCTCGCGCTCGGCGACCGTCTCGAACGCGATCCCGTGCGCGCGCCGGCGGTCGTCGGAGTAGGCCTCGGCGAACCAGTCGCCGAACATGCGCGCGGCGCCGGCCAGCAGCGCGTCGCGGTCGGCCCGGCCGCCCGAGCGCAGCCGCGAGGCTCCGAACGCGCGGTGGAAGGCGGGGAGATCGCGCGCGCCCAGGCGTCGGCCACCGCGCGACGCCCAGCGGGTGGTGAGGATGCACATGGCCAGGCGGAGGTCGTCGACGTCGCGCTCGTCGGCCGGCCGCGCGAAGTAGGAGGCGTTGAGGAAGTCGGTCATCCACGCGGCGGCCCCCGGGGCGGCGATCGACGAGCCACCCATGCGCACGATCCGCACCGGCCCCGAGCTCATCGTCCCTGCCAGCGCGCGGGGCGCTTCTCGGCGAAGGCGCGGACGCCCTCGCGCATGTCCTGCGAGCGGAAGCAGGCCTGGCGCAACTCGATCAGCTCGCGCTCGACCCCGGGCTCGAGCCGGCCGTCGGCGCGCAGCAGCTCGCGCATCACCCGCTTGGTCCCGCGCACGCTGAGCGGCGAATTGCCGGCGAGCTCCTCGCACCAGGACAGCGCCTCGTCGTCGAGGTCGGTGGGCAGCACGACGGCGTTGACCAGCCCCCAAGCCAGAGCGGTGCGGGCGTCGACGTTGCGCCCGAGCAGGAACAGCTCGCGCGTGCGCGGCGCGCCGATGGCCTGGATGAAGCGCCGCAGGCCGGTGTGCGAGTAGACGAGCCCGAGCTTGGCCGGCGGCATCCCGACCCGGATGCCGTCGGCGGCCAGTCGCAGGTCGCAGGCCAGCGCGAGCTCCAGGCCCCCGCCGATCGCGTGGCCGGGCAGCGCGGCGACCGTCGGCACCGGGCAGGCGTCGAGTGCCTCCAGCGCGGCGGCGAACGGGTGCGCGACGAGCTTCTCGGCCTCCTCGGCGAAGACGTCGTCGGCCAGGTCGCCGAGGTCATAGCCGGAGGAGAACATGCCGTCGGCGCCCGTGAGCAGCACGCAGCTGACGTCGTCGTGGCGGTCGGCCAGCGCGGCGGTGATCCCGTCGAGCATCGAGTGGTCGAGCGCGTTGCGCTTGCCCGGGTTGGACAGCGTGAGGCGCAGGACGCCGTCGGACGGCTGATCGGTGGGGACCTGGCCGGCGATGGCGTCAGAGTAGGGCCTGCCGGCGCCGCGGCGCACCGCGCGGGAACGGCCGCGGGCTACTCGAGCACGACGAGCGTGTCGCCGCGGTTGACGGCCTGGCCCTCCTCGCACAGGATCTCGGCGACGACGCCGCCGTCCTCGGCCTCGACCGGCATCTCCATCTTCATCGACTCGAGCACGACGACCGTGTCGCCCTCGGCGATCCGGTCGCCCACCTCGCACTCGATCTTCCACACCGTGCCCGTGATGTGCGCCTCGACCTCCGCCACGGGCCCAAGCGTACTCGCGGGCCCCGACGCCGACGGGCGGATACGCTGCCTGGGGTGAGCCAGGAGGGGTCACCGGAACCGGGGTCGCCGAAGCTGTCGACGATCAAGCCGCAGGTCTACGAGGACCTGCGCGGGGCCGAGGTCTTCGAGGGCTACCACCGCCGCGCCCGCCGGGGCGGGCCCGACGCGATGTACGAGGCGGTGCGTGTGGCCGTCTCGCTGTACACCTGGATCCTGTTCCGCTCACGGGGCATCGACGCCGACCGGGTCCCGAAGTCGGGGCCGGTGATCCTGGCCCCGAACCACTCCTCGTTCCTGGACCACTTCTTCCTCGCCACGTTCATCCGGCGCAAGGTCCGGTTCATGGCCAAGTCGCAGCTCTTCCGCCCAGGCCTGCGCTTCATCTTCTCCCACGGCGGCGTGTTCCCCGTGCGACGCGGCCTGCGCGACGAGGAGGCGTTCGTCACCGCCAACCTGATCCTCGAGCACGGCGGCTGCGTGGCCATGTACAGCGAGGGCGGGCGCTCGCGCACCGGCCGGCTCGGTGACCGGGTGCGGCCGGGCATCGGGCGGCTGGCGCTGCAGTCCGGCGCGACGGTCGTGCCGGTGGCCATCCACGGCTCGGCGCTCGTGCGCAACTGGCGGCGCCTGCGCTTCCCCAAGGTGACGGTCCTCTACGGCGAGCCGCTGCGCTACGAGCAGGTCGTCGAGCCGACCCGCACCCAGCAGCGGGCGGTGGCCGAGGAGATCTTCGCCGAGGTGCGCGCGCTGTACGAGCGCCTCGACGCCGAGGGCCGCGACGCGGCGCTCGCCCGTGCGCGCGCCGAGCGCCGCGGGCGGCGCGCGGATCGGGCGGCCGCGGCGTAGCGGCTCGAGCGCGCGGCTGCTCAGCCGGCCGCTCTGGCACCGGGACGGCCGGGGTCGCCCTCGTCGCGCAGCCACGCGGCGAGGAACGGGTCGACGACGCGCCATCCGCAGCGAGCGGTGCACGCGTCCCAGAGGATCTGGATCTCGCCGTGCACTCGCGGCTGGCGGCGTCGGGTCGACGCCGATCACCGTTGGAACTCGTCGAATGCGGCCTTGAAGCCGCCCCTACCGCCGCACGTCCTCGCAGCCCGGGTTGACGGCGTCGTCGACGTCGGCGAAGACCACGTCGGCGCCGTCGCCGCAGTCGATCCGGTCGAAGCCGCCGCCGACGGCCTGGATGCGGTCGTTGCCGGGGCCGGCGGCGATCGTGTCGGCGTCCAGGCCGCCGGTGATCACGTCGTTGCCGTCCTCGCCGTTGATCGTGTCGGTCCCGCGGTCGCCGTAGATGCGGTCGTCGCCCGGGTTGCCGAGGATCACGTCGTTGTCGTTGCGGCCGTGGATCTCGTCGTTGCCGTTGCCACCGCGCAGCGTGTCGTTGCCGTTCTCGCCGTCGACGTAGTCGTCGCCGTCGTTGCCGTAGAGCTGGTCGTCGCCGTCGCTGCCGAACAGCGAGTCGCCGGCCGGGGTGCCGAAGATGGTGTCGTTGCCGCGCGTGCCGAACAGGTTCGAGGCGCTGGTCGGCGCGTCGTTGGCCGGCTCGGCGGGCACCGGCACGACGGTCTCGCAGCTCGTCAGCGCATCGCGGTCCGGGGCGTCGCTCTCGACGAAGATCCA
>CAWBBQ010000001.1:0-127353 GCA_963787065.1 uncultured Actinomycetes bacterium | reverse complement strand
AAGCACGCCGAACAGCGAGTTGGACGACGTGTCCGACCCGGTCACGGCCACGCCGAGCCAGCCGATGATCGGCGACAGGAAGGCCAGGATGCCGCCCGCGCCGGCGATCCACAGGCCGATCGTGATCGTCTGGCCGCACAGGTTCATCACGTAGGCCAGCCCGAGCACGGTGGCCACGGTGACCGTCGCCCACTTGAGCTGGTTCAGCGACTCGCCGTAGGTCTTCAGCGCGCGGCCCGGGGCCATGCGCAGCACGAACATGGTCAGCAGGCCGGCGATCAGCAGCAGCGTGCCGGCCGCCGGCAGCCAGTTGAAGTTGTAGGTCACCGCCGAGGCCGGCTCGCCGTCGGGCGTGGTCACGTCGAGCCCCGGCCACTGGAACTCGACCACCCCCTTGGCCAGGAAGTCCTTGATCGGCGCCGAACTGCGCGAGGGAGAAGATCACGATGATGATCAGGTACGGCGCGTAGGCCGCCGCGGTCTCGCCGCGCGTGTCGCGGTGGCCCTCGCCGCCCTCGCGCCGGCGCACCTCGGCCTCGAACGCCGGGATCGGACGTGGCGCCGCCGGCCACCGCGGGGCGGGCGGGCCCGGACTCGGCGCGCATCGGCTCGCCGGGCTGCCAGACGCGCAGCAGCAGGACGATCGATCCGACCGACAGCAGCGCGCCGATGATGTCGGTGAGCTCGACCGAGATGTAGTTCGAGGACACGAACTGGCCGAAGGCGAAGGTGAAGCCGCCGACGACGGCCGCCGGCCAGGTCTGGCGCACGCCGCGCATGCCGTCGACCATGCCGACCAGGATCAGCGGCACGAACAGGGCGAGGATCGGCGTCTGGCGGCCGACCATCGCGCCGAGGTCCTCCTTGGGCAGCGAGGTCAGCTCGGCCAGCGTGATGATCGGGATGGCGATCGCGCCGAAGGCGACCGGCGCGGTGTTGGCCACGAGCGCCACCGACGCGGCCTTGATCGGCTTGAAGCCGAGCGCGATGAGCATCACCGCGGTGATGGCCACCGGCGTGCCGAAGCCGGCCAGCGCCTCGAGCAGCGCGCCGAACGAGAAGGCGATGATGATGGCCTGGACGCGCTCGTCGTCGGAGACGCGCTCGAACGACCGGCGCAGCACGGCGAAGTGGCCGGTGCGCTCGGTCATGTTGTAGATCCAGATCGCGTTGAAGACGATCCACATGATCGGGAAGAGCCCGAACGCCGCGCCCTCCAGGCCGGCGAGCAGCGCGTCGTCGACCGGCATCGAGTAGACGATGATGGCGACGAGGATGGCCACGGCGAGCGCGGCGCCGGCGGCGACGTGCGCCGGGCAGCTTCAGCCCGCCGAGCAGCGCGAACAGCGTGATCAGCGGCAGCGCGGCGAAGATCGAGCTCGCGAGCAGCGAGTCGCCGACAGGATCGAACACCTGCGTGTACGCGAGCACGGTGTGCATCCGACCTCCTCCCGGGGTACGTTCCAGCGCGTTGCATACCCACGCGGCGCTGTTCATCACCTGCTTCAACGACACGCTCTTCCCGTCGGTCGGGCGAGCGACGGTCGAGCTGCTCGAGCGGCTGGGATGCAGCGTCGAGTTCCCCGAGGCCCAGACGTGCTGCGGCCAGATGCACGCCAACACGGGCTACCAGCTGGAGGCGATCCCGCTGGCGCGCCGCTTCGTGCGGGTGTTCGCCGACGCCGAGGCGATCGTCTGCCCGTCGGCGTCGTGCGCGGGGATGGTGCGCGAGTCCTACCCGCGGCTGGCCGCGCTGGCGGGCGACGAAGGGCTGGCCCGCGAGGCCGAGGCGATCATCCCGCGCGTGCACGAGCTGACCGAGTTCCTGGTCGACGTGCTCGACGCCGAGGACGTCGGCGCCTCGTTCCCGCATCGCGTCACCTACCACCCGACCTGCCACTCGCTGCGCGCGCTCAACGTCGGCGACCGGCCGCTGCGGCTGTTGCGCGCCGTGCACGGGATCGAGCTCGTCGAGCTCGGCGACTGGAGCGAGTGCTGCGGCTTCGGCGGCACGTTCGCGGTCAAGAACGCCGACACCTCGATGGCCATGCTCTCGGACAAGCTGCGCCACGTGCTCGACACGCGCGCCGAGGTCTGCACCTCGGCCGACACGTCGTGCCTCATGCACATCGGCGGCGCGCTGCGCCGCCAGCGCGCGGGGGTGCGCACGCTGCACCTGGCCGAGATCCTGGCGGCGCGGGAGTAACGATGGCGATCGGTTTCCCCGAGCGCGCGCGCGAGGCGCTGGCCGACACACAGCTGCGGCGCAACCTGGGCAAGGCGACGACGACGATCCGCGCCAAGCGCGCCGACGTCGTCTCCGAGCTGCCCGACTGGCAGGAGCTGCGGGCGGCGGGCTCGGCCATCAAGGCCCACGCGATGGCCACCCTGCCCGAGCAGCTCGAGCGCCTCGAGGCCTCCGTGCAGCGCGCCGGCGGCACCGTCCACTGGGCCCGCGACGGCGACGAGGCCAACGCGATCGTCGCCTCGATCGCCCGCGCGCACGGCGCCGACGAGGTCATCAAGGTCAAGTCGCTGGCCACGGACGAGATCGACCTCAACGGCGCGCTCGAGCGCCAGGGGATCCGGGCCATCGAGACCGATCTGGCCGAGCTCATCAACCAGCTCGCCGGCGACTGGTCATCGCACATCCTCGTGCCCGCCATCCATCGCAACCGCGCCGAGATCCGGCGCCTGTTCGAGGAGACGATCGCCGGCGGGCGCTCGCTCGACGACACGCCGGAGGCGCTGTGCGAGGCGGCCCGCCTGCACCTGCGCGAGAAGTTCCTGTCGGTCGGCGTGGCGGTCAGCGGCGCGAACTTCGCCGCGGCCGACACCGGCACGGTCTGCGTGTTCGAGTCCGAGGGCAACGGGCGCATGTGCCTGACCCTGCCGCGCGTGCTCGTCACGGTCATGGGCATCGAGAAGGTGCTGCCGAGCTTCGGCGACCTCGAGGTCTTCGCCCAGGTCCTGCCGCGCTCGTCGACCGGCGAGCGGATGAACCCGTATACGTCGATGTGGACCGGGGTGAGGCCCGGCGACGGGCCGCAGGAGTTCCACCTCGTGCTGCTCGACAACGGGCGCACGGACGTGCTGGCCGACGAGGTCGGCCGCCAGGCGCTGCACTGCATCCGCTGCTCGGCCTGCCTGAACGTGTGCCCGGTCTACTCGCGCACGGGCGGGCACGCCTACGACTCGATCTATCCCGGCCCGATCGGCGCGATCCTGACGCCCCAGCTCCGCGGCCTGGACGAGGCGCCCACGCTGCCGTGGGCCTCCTCGCTGTGCGGCGCGTGCTACGAGGCGTGCCCGGTGAAGATCGACATCCCCACCGTGCTCGTGCACCTGCGCGGACGGGTCGTGCGCGAGGCCGAGTACGGCTCGGCGCCGGAGCGCGCGGCGATGGGGTTGGTGGCGCGCGTGTTCGCCTCGCAGCGGCGCTACGAGACGGCGCAGAAGCTCGCGCGCGCCGGCCGCGGCCCGCTGGCCAAGCTCGGCGGCGCGGCGCCGGGCGCGGGCGCCTGGACGAAGATGCGCGACCTGCCCGAGGTGCCCGAGCAGAGCTTCCGCCAGTGGTGGCGCTCGCGATGAGCGAGGCCCGCGCCGACATCCTGGCCCGCGTCCGCGACGCGCTCGGCCCCTCGCCGGCGACCGTCGACGTGCCGCGGGAGTACCGCGGCGCGGGCGCGCCGGTCGCGTTCGACGTCATCGAGCGCTTCTGCGAGCGCGTGGCCGACTACGACGCGACGGTGCATCGCATCGGCTCCGCCGGGCTCGAGGACGCGCTGGCTGCCGCCTGCCGCGAGCGCGGGGCCCGGCGCGTGGTCGTGGCGCCGGGCGCCGCCTGGCGCGTGGACGGCGTCGAGCTGCTGGCCGACGACCCGCCGCTCGGGGCGCGCGAGCTCGACGGCGTGGACGGGGTGATCTCGGGCTGCGCGCTCGCCGTGGCCGAGACCGGGTCGATCGTGCTCGACGGCGATGCGCTGAGCGGGCGGCGGGCGATCACGCTGGTGCCCGACCTGCACCTGTGCGTGGTCCGCGAGGACCAGGTCGTGCCCGCGGTGCCCGACGCGATCGCCGCGCTGGCCCCGGCGGCGGGCGAGGGACGTCCGATCACGTTCGTCTCGGGCCCGTCGGCGACCGCCGACATCGAGCTGATCCGCGTGCAGGGCGTGCACGGCCCGCGCACGCTCGACGTCTTCGTCGTCTCGGGCTGACCCGTCCGCGCGGGCGGGGGGCCGCTAGCGTGTCGCGCCGTGGACTTCGGCATCTCGATCTTCGTCACCGACGAGACGACGGCGCCCGGCGACCTCGGCCGGCTGGTCGAGGACCGCGGGTTCTCGGCGCTGTTCGTCCCCGAGCACCCGCACATGCCGCGCGACTCCGTGCGCGACGTCGGGCGCCACTACTACCGGGCGCTGGACCCGTTCGTCACGCTGACGGCGGCCGCGGGCACGACGAGCACGCTGCGGCTGGGCTTCGGGATCCTGCTGCTCGCCCAGCGCGACCCGATCACCACGGCCAAGGCGATCGCCAGCCTCGACCACGTCTCGGGCGGTCGCGTCGAGGTCGGAGTCGGCGCGGGTTGGAACACCCCGGAGATCGAGAACCACGGCACGCCGTTCGGGCGGCGCTTCGGCGTCCTGCGCGAGCGCGTCGAGGCGATGCGCGAGATCTGGGCGCACGACGAGGCGAGCTACCACGGCGACCACGTGAGCTTCGACGCGATCACCTCGTGGCCCAAGCCGGTCCAGCAGCCCCACCCGCCACTGTGGGTCGGCGGCACCGGCGAACGCGTGCTCGATCGTGTCCTGCGCTACGGCGACGGCTGGTTCCCCAACGCGCGCGACGGCCTGGCCGAGCGGGTCGCCGAGCTCCGTCGCCGCGGCGCCGAGGCCGGCCGCGACCACGTCCCCGTCACCTACTTCGGCGCGCCGGCCGACCCGGAGGTGCTGGGCGAGCTGGCCGACGCGGGCGTCGACCGCACGCTGATCATGCTGCCCTCAGGGACCCCGGCGGAGATCGAGCGCGCCGCCGACCAGGCGGCCGCGATGGTCGGGCGGTTCGAGTAGGCGCCGCGCCGCGCCGCGCCGCGCCGAGACCGAGGCTGAGCCTGTCATGGAGGCTTATGGTTCGGTCTCGGCATCGGCCGCCCAGCAGAGGACGCGGCGGGTGGCGGGCGGCGCCGGCGCCTAGGCTGAGCGTCGTGGAACCGACCGAGGCCCGCGCTCGTTTCGCGGCCGCGCGCGTGGCGCACCTGGCGACCGCCGACGCCGCCGGGCGCCCGCACCTGGTGGTGATGTGCTTCGCCGTCGAGCACCACACGGTCTACAGCGCCGTCGACGCCAAGCCCAAGTCCACCGCCCGCCTCAAGCGCCTGGACAACATCGCCGCCAACCCCGCGGTCGCCGTGCTCGTGGACCACTACGACGACCACCACTGGGAGCGCCTGTGGTGGGTTCGCGGGGACGGCGGGGCGCGGCTGCTCGGCCCGGATGAGGCGGAGGCCGAGCACGCGCGCGAGCTGCTCGTCGCGCGCTACGCGCAGTACCGCGACGCTCCGCCGGAGGCGACGGTCATCGCCGTCGACGTCGCCCGCTGGTCGGGGTGGGCGGCGACCGCCTAGGAGGCGGTCCGCGAGGCGGCCGCGGACGTGTCCGTTGGCGAACACATCTCCGGCGGACGCGCGCGTCGACTCCCTGCGTCCTGCGCGGGTCGATACGTTCTCCCAGGGGTGGAGATCGTGTTCGAACGGCGGAGGGCGCTGGCCGGGGTCATCGCCTGTGTCGTGCTCGGCGTGGCCGCGCCTGCGGCGCCGGCCGGCGAGCCCGCGACCGCCAAGCGGCAGGAGCTCAGGCGCGCCGACTCGCAGCAGCGGGGCGACGGCAGGCAGTCGCTCGCGCGCGCCGCGACCACGAACACGGATGCCGCGGCTGCGGCCACTCCGCCGCCGAGGACCCGCCAGCCGTGGACGGCGATCGTCGCCGTCGCCGTGACCGGAGCCGCGGCGGTCGTGCTCCTGGCGCTGCTCTTCCGCCGCAACCTCGCCGCCCTGGGCCGCTACGCGGCCCGCGGCGGTCGCACTCGCCCCGAGGAGTTCTTCGAGCCGCCGTCCCGGCCCGTCGAGTCGTCGGCCGAGCTTGAGCCGGAGCCCGCCGCCGAGCCTGAGTCCGAGCCCGCCGCCCAGCCTGAGCACGCCGCCGAGTCCGAGCCCGCCGCCCAGCCTGAGCCCGCCGCCGAGTCCGAGCCCGCCGCCCAGCCTGAGCCCGCCGCCGAGTCCGAGCCCGCCGCCCAGCCTGAGCCCGAGCCCGAGCCCGCCGCCGAGCCCGAGCCCGCCGCCCAGCCTGAGCCCGAGCCCGCCCCCGAGCGCGAGCCGGTCGCGGCGACCACCGCGTCCGCCGCCGCCCCGCTCGAGGCCCCTCGGCTGGCGCCCGGCGTCTCCCGGGCACGGCGCGGCGATCACGACGTGGGAGGCGCCGCCCCGCCGCGGGCGACCCGGACCGCGGCCGCCCGCAACGCGCCGGTCTGCCAGGTCCACTGGATCGCGCGCGGCTCGCGCTTCTGCGCGATGACGACGGATGCCGACGGGGTCGAGCACCGGCTCGCCTCCTCGCCGCGGATCGAGTCGCCCGGCACATCGCCGCCGGAGCAGACTCCCGAGGCCCAGCGCGCCCTGCGTCAGCTCGCCAAGGAGCTGCGCGAGCGCGGATGGAAGCCGCTGCGGGCCAAGGGCACGGACTTCGACGAGCCGCAGTGGTACGCCCGGCGCTTCAAGCGGCCCCCGCCGGAGGCCCGCCCCGAGGGCGCCGAGGGCGGCGCCCCACCGATCCCCGCGAGCCCGGGCTGACCGGCGCTCAGGCCGGCGTCGGGCTCGGACCCAGCTCGGTCGTGCAGAAGGCGCAGCGCCGCGCCTCCCTCGGGACCTGGCTCAGGCACTCGGGGCAGGCGCGCGTGTCGGACTCGACGTCGGGCTCCGTCCGCAACCGGGCCAGCAACGCGTTGACCGGCTTGACGACGAGGAAGAAGACGACGGCGGCGACGATCAAGAACGTCAACAGCTGGTTGAGGAAGTCGCCGTAGGCGAAGCGGCTGTTGTTGATCGTGAAGGCCAGGTCGCCGAAGTCGGGCTCGCCGGCGATCGCCGCGATCAGCGGCGTGATCAGGTCCTTGACCACCGCGTTGACCACCGCGGCGAACGCGGTGCCGATGACCACGGCGACGGCGAGTTCGACGAGGTTCCCGCGCACGATGAACGCCCGGAATTCTCGGAGCATGGCGCGACGGTACGCTCGAAGCCGGATGGAGCTGTCGCTGTTCTTCGCCGGCACCGCGGGGTCGGTCCCCACGGCCCGCCGAGGGCTGCCGGCCACGCTGCTGCGGCGCGGCAGCGACCGCGTGCTGTTCGACTGCGGCGAGGGCACCCAGCGCCAGCTCCTGCGCAGCATCGGCCTGCCCGACATCGGCGCCGTCTTCCTCAGCCACCTGCACGTCGACCACTGGCTCGGCCTGCCCGGGATGCTCAAGTCCTTCGACCTGCGCGACCGCGACGCCCCGCTGGCGGTCTACGGCCCGCCGGGGACGGCCGAGCTGATGCGCACCATGCGCGTCGTCTACGGCCGGCTCGGCTACCCGTTCGACGTCGTCGAGCTCGAGGCCGGGGACGGGGTCGAGTTCGACGGCTTCGAGGTCAACGCGTTCAACGTCCGCCACCGCGGGCGCGCCTTCGGCTACGCGGTTGTCGAGGACCCGCGCCCGGGGCGCCTGGACGACAAGCTGGCGATCGAGCTCGGCGTTCCGTTCGGTCCCGCGCTCGGTCGGCTGATGGCCGGCGAGACGGTCAACGGCGTGCGTCCCGAGCAGGTCGTGGGACCCGAGCGCGCGGGCCGGAGGATCGTGCTGTCGGGCGACACGGCGCCGTGCGAGATGGTCCGCGTGGCCGCCCACGAGGCCGACGTCCTCGTCCACGACGCGACGTTCACGCAGGACGAGCACGACCGGGCGATGGAGACCGGCCACAGCACCGCCCGCCAGGCGGCCGAGATCGCCGCCGAGGCCGACGTGCGGCTGCTGGCGCTGACCCACGTGTCCACCCGCTACGGTGGCGCCGAGATCCGCGATGAGGCGCGCGCCCTGTTCGCCCGCACCGTCGTGCCGCGCGACTTCGACACGATCGACGTGCCGTTCCCGGAGAAGGGCGAGCCCGAGCTGACGCGCCACGAGCCCGAGGAGGTGCGCACGTCGTGATGGTGAAGGGCGCGGCCGCGGGCAGTACGCCGCTCACGGCGACCCGGACGCCCGCCAGACCACCTCAGGAGGGTCCTCGGCAAGCGACTTCGCCCCGAGGCCGGCATCGTCCAGGGCGTCCAAGGCGCGTTGCACCGAGCTGAGCTTGCGCTCGAGCTCCTTGACGATGCGAGCGCGAGCGTCACTGAGGCTTTCGAGACGTGCCTTCTCGGCCGAGAGCGAAGCCCGCATCTCGATCAGCGTGATCCATACGCGTGACCGGAGCTCCGTCTCGTGCAGCCGGTGCTCGGCGATCGCAAGCGCGTGCAGCGCGATGACGGTCTCCTCCACCGCCTCGGCACTGCCGCTCGTGAGGCCGCGCGCGATGGCCGCCCCGCCGGCTCCGCCGACGAGTCCGACGATTCCGAGCCCGCCGACCATCCCACCCGGGCCGAGTGCCACCAGACCGGCGGCGATCCCGGCTCCGCCGGCGAGCCCGGCAGGCGCCGCCGCGAGGACCATCCACGGCGCGGCGAGGAGCGCCGCGGCGCCGGCTGCGAGCATCGCCTTCTTGTGCCAGCTCTTCGTCGAGCCGTGAACCTTCCGGGCCGCCTGCTCGGCGGCGAGGACCGCGTGCGCGCGAGCGCCAGGAAACCCCAGATCCTGCGCGAGATCCTCCAGGGCCCGTTGTTCGTGCTTCTCGTCGAACCGGATCTCGTATGGCGCGACAGGGTTTCCCATGCAGGCACCGAGCAGGAACACGGTTGCCTCGCTCGGTGAGAGCCGCCCGCAGATCAGGTCCCCGTTGTCGCGGTCCAGCCGCTCGAGCAGCGCGTGCGAGTCCCCGGTCTCCCGTGCTCTCTGCGCTGCCTCGGCCGTCAGCGCCGCGCGCGCCTGGCCGAAGCGGATCCGTGCGGGTCCCGGGTCCATCCGCTGCTCGAGCCGAAGCGCGTACTGCGCTCCAGCGGCGGCGCGCACCACCCGGTCCGGTGCGCGCACGTCGAGCGACGACGAGCTGGGGGGTTGGGCGTCCCGCTCCTCCAGCCACCACGCGAAGGCTTGTGCCACGACGTCCTGATCCAGGTACGCCGTCGCGGCGTGCGCGGTGAGCGACGGTCTCCCCGTGTCGACGAACAGCTCGAGCGCCTCGGGGAACTGATCGGTGATGCCCGCCCCGACGGCGACCGGGTCGAGCACGCCGACGACGTTCAGCCATGGGCCGATGCGCTCGAAGGGGAACTGAGTGCGGATCCGGTGCAGGTGCTCGCGGACCGGCTTGCGCGCAAGAGGGCTCCCGATGGTGACGAAGAGGCTGACGTCCACCTCGGGGGGAAGGTGGTACAGCAGGTCGGCGGCGAGGACGGACCCCAAGCTGTGGCCGATGATCACGAGCTTGCCCTCGCCCGGGACCTCGCTCAACAGCGCGCGCAGGCACGCGTTCCGACGTGCGGCGCTCCGCCGATACGCGTCCACCTCCATCAGCAGATGCGCGGTCACCACCCCGGCGGCGTGGTCGAGGGATTTCGCCGGCAGCCAGCCTCTCGCCACCACCGAGCGCGAGGGCATCTGGCGCAGGCGCCGCTCGAGCGCGGCCTGGCGGCGGTAGTAGCGGGCGATCGCGAGCAGGCGCTCCTCATCCGTCCCCGGCACGTACGTGAGCGGGGGTGCGCCAGGGTCTTCCGTGGGCTCGGGCCCGCGAAGCAGGCCGAGCCAGGAAGGCCCGAGATGTCGGAGATCGCTGTCGCCCATGAACCCCAGGCCCTGCCGTCCGAGCGCCCGGTTGAGCGCGGCGACCCAATCCTGGGCCGGATCGTCGTTGCGGATGCCGTGAATGAAGAGGACGGTCGTCATCGCCCCGATCCTCCCAGCCGCGGATCGCCCTCGGCGTCGGTCCTCTGGCGGCCAACGTCACGCCGGCACCGCCCGAGGCCGGGTGCGCCGCCGGCACTGCTACGCTCGCCGCGTTCCTTTAACGCGGTCCCGTGAGGCCGAGAAGGGCGGAGGTTTGGCTGACGAGAAGGTCGTCCTCGACGGCGACGACATGCGGCGAACGCTCGTGCGCATCGCGCATGAGATCGTCGAGAAGAACGCGAGCGACGACGCCGCCGAGCGCCTCGCCCTGCTGGGCATCCACCGCCGCGGTGCGATCCTGGCCCGCCGGCTCCACGCCCTGCTGGCCGACCTGCTCGAGCGCGATCTGCCGCTCGGCGACCTCGACATCTCCTTCTACCGCGATGATCTCGGGCGCCGCACCGAGTCGCCGGTCGTGCACTCGAGCCACATCGACTTCCCGGTCGACGGCATGACGGTGGTCGTCGTCGACGACGTCCTGTTCACCGGGCGCACCGTGCGCGCGGCGATCGAGGCGCTGTTCGACTACGGCCGCCCGTCGCGCGTGCAGCTCGCGGTGCTGGCCGACCGCGGCCATCGCGAGCTCCCGATCCGCCCCGACTACGTCGGCAAGAACCTGCCGACCGCGCGCGGCGAGCGGGTCAACGTGCACGTCGACGAGCTCGACGGCGAGGACGCCGTCACCATCTCCGCCCGCCTGGAGGCCACGGCATGAGGCAGCTGCTGTCGATCGAGGACCTCGACCGCGCGGCCATCGAGCGCATCTGCGACCGCGCCGCGTCGTTCGCCGAGGTCGCCCATCGCGAGATCAAGAAGGTGCCCGCCCTGCGCGGGCGCACCGTGCTCAACCTCTTCTACGAGGCGAGCACGCGCACGCGGTCGTCGTTCGAGCTGGCCGCCAAGCGCCTCAGCGCCGACGTCGTGAACTTCGCCGCCAGCGGCTCGAGCGTGGAGAAGGGCGAGTCGCTGAAGGACACCGTCCTCACCCTCAACGCCCACAAGCCCGACGCGATCGTGATCCGCACGCCGTGGGCGGGCGCCGCCGCGCTCGTCGCCCAGTGGACGCCGGCCGCGGTGGTCAACGCCGGTGACGGCAAGCACGAGCATCCGACGCAGGCGCTGCTCGACGTCTACACGCTGCGCCAGCGCGTCGGCGACCTCGACGGCGCGTCGATCTGGATCGTCGGCGACGTGCTGCACTCGCGCGTGGCGCGCTCCAACATCCTGGCCTTCCAGCGGATGGGCGCCCACGTCACCGTCTGCGGACCGCCGACGCTGATCCCGCGCCACGTCGAGGCGCTGGGCTGCGAGGTCCGCTACACGCTCGACGAGCTGCGCAGCGCCGACGTCGTCTACGCGCTGCGGATGCAGAACGAGCGCATGGAGGAGGCCTTCGTGCCCACCATCCGCGAGTACGCCGCCGAGTACCAGATCAACGGCCGGCGGCTGCGCCCGCGCCAGGTCCTGATGCATCCCGGGCCGGTCAACCGCGGGGTCGAGCTCAGCGGGGAGGTGGTCGACTCGCCCCAGGCGGTCATCACCATGCAGGTCGAGTCGGGGATCGTCGTCCGCATGGCCGTCCTCTACGAGGTGCTCTCGGGACGGACCGCCCCCGAGCGCACGCCGGAGGCGCAGCTCGCATGAGGCCCCATCCCGAGCACGCCCTGGTCCGCGCGCCCGCGCCGGCCGCCGACGTGCTCGTCACCGGCGCGCACGTTCTCGACCCGCGCGCAGACCTCGACGGCGCGCACGACGTCCTCGTCCGCGAGGGGGAGATCGCCCAGATCGGCGCTCCCGGGACGATCGAGGCGCCGGCCGGCACCGAGGTCGTCGACGCCGGGGGCCGCCACCTGCTGCCCGCCTTCGTCGACCCGCACGTCCACCTGCGCGTGCCCGGCCAGGAGCACAAGGAGGACATCGAGACCGGCACCCGCGCGGCCGCCGCCGGCGGCTTCTGCGCGATCGTCGCGATGCCCAACACCGACCCGGTCGTCGACTCTGCGCCGATCCTGCGCGCGCTGCGCGACGCGGCCACGCGCGACGCGCGCGTGCCCGTGGGATTCATGCCCGCGATCACGCGCGGGCTGCAGGGCCGCGAGCTGACCGAGATGTCAGAGCTGCGCTCGCTCGGCGCGCTCGGGTTCACCGACGACGGCCGGCCGGTGGTCAGCGCGGGCGTGCTGCGCAAGGCGCTGCAGTACCAGCGGCTCACCGGCGGCGTGCTCGCCCTGCACGAGGAGGACCCGTCGCTCAGTGGGCGCGGCGCGATGCACGAGGGCACGGTCAGCGCGATGCTCGGCATCGCCGGGATCCCGAGCGTCAGCGAGTCGACGATGATCGCCCGCGACGCGGCCCTGGCCGGCTACGAGGAGGCCCGCGTCCACATGCAGCACCTGAGCTGCCTGGAGTCGGTGCGCGCGATCGCGCACGCCAAGGAGCTCGGCGTCCGCGTGACGGCCGAGGCCAGCCCGCATCACCTGTGCCTGACCGACGAGGCGATCCGGGACCGCGATCACGCCGGCTCCGGCGTCCTCGACACGAACATGAAGATGAACCCGCCGCTGCGCACCGAGGACGACCGCCGCGCGCTGATCGAGGGCCTGCGCTCGGGCGTCATCGACTGCGTCGCCACCGACCACGCCCCGCACGCGCGCGACGAGAAGGAGGTGCCGTTCGAGCAGGCGCCGATGGGCACCACCGGCCTTGAGACCGCATTCGCCGCGCTGCACACCGAGCTGGTCGTGCCCGGCGTGCTGCCGCTGGGCCTGGTCGTGGAGCGGCTGAGCGCCGGCGCCGCGCTGCTGGGGCTGCCCGTCCCGCGGATCGCCCCCGGCGAGCCGGCCAACCTCGTGCTCGTCGACCTGTCGGCGGAGTGGGAGGTGGGCGAGAACGGCTACGAGAGCCGCTCGGAGAACTGCTGCTTCGCCGGGCGTCGGCTGCGCGGCCGCGTGCTGCTCACGCTGGCCGCCGGGTCCGTCGCCTATCGCGAGCGCGCGCTGGTGGCGGTGGGCCCTTGAGCGCGGCGGCCTACGTCCTGCTCGAGGACGGCGCGCGCTTCGACGGCGACGCCTGCGGGGCTCTTGCGAACCAGGAGGTGCGGCACGCCACCGGCGAGGTCGTCTTCACCACGGGCATGAGCGGCTACCAGGAGTCGATGACCGACCCCTCGTTCGCCCGTCAGCTCATCACCTTCACCTATCCGCACATCGGCAACTACGGCGTCAGCGACCGGGCCATGGAGTCCGACCGACCCTGGGCGCGCGCGGCGATCATGCGCGAGGCGGTCGACCGGGCCGACGCCCCCGGCGCGGAGCGTGGCTGGCTGCAGTGGCTCGCCGAGCAGCGCGTGCCGGCCATCACCGGCGTCGACACGCGCGCGCTCGTGCGCCACATCCGCAGCGCCGGCGCGATGCGCGGCGGCGTGTTCCCGGCCCGCATGGCGGAGCGCGAGGCGCGCGAGCTGATCGCCGACGAGCCGCCGATGACGGGCCTGGACCTCGCGCGCGAGGTCACGCCGGCGGCCATGACGGCCCACGGCGACGGCGACGTCCGGATCGCCGCCATCGACACCGGGATCAAGTCCTCGATCGTGGACAACCTCGTCGCGCGCGGCGCGCGCGTCGAGCTGCATCCGTGCACGGTCAGCGCGCAGGAGATCGCCGCCGGCGACCCCGACGCGGTCTTCCTGGCCAACGGCCCGGGCGACCCGGCGGCCCTCGAGTACATCGTCGACACGCTGCGCGAGCTCGTCGGCACGCGCCCGGTGTTCGGGATCTGCCTCGGCCACCAGCTGCTGTCACGGGCCGTCGGCCTTCAGACGTTCAAGCTGCCCTTCGGCCACCGCGGCGCCAACCACCCGGTCAAGGACCTCGAGACCGGGCGCATCGAGATCACCTCCCAGAACCACGGCTTCGCGGTCGTCGCGCCCGACGGCGGTCAGCACGTCGACGTCGATCGCCCGGTGCGCTGGTCGACCGACTTCGGCGAGGCGAGCCTCAGCCACGTCAACCTCTACGATCGCACGGTCGAGGGGCTGACGCTGCTCGACGTCCCCGGCGGGACCGTGCAGTACCACCCCGAGGCCGGGCCCGGGCCGCACGACTCGCTGTACCTGTTCGACCGCTTCCTCGCGCAGATCCGGGACGCGGCGTAGTGGTCCCGTTCGCACATACGCACGAACGGAACCACTGATGCCGCGCCGTGACGACATCCACAAGATCCTGATCCTCGGGTCGGGCCCGATCGTCATCGGCCAGGCGGCCGAGTTCGACTACTCGGGCGTGCAGGCGTGCAAGGTCCTCAAGGAGGAGGGCTACGACATCGTCCTGGTGAACTCGAACCCGGCGACGATCATGACCGACCCGGAGTTCGCCGACGCGACCTACGTCGAGCCGCTGCTGCCCGGGCCGGTCGCGCAGGTCATCGAGCGCGAGCGCCCCGACGCGCTGCTGCCCACGCTCGGGGGCCAGACCGCGCTGAACCTGGCCAAGGCGCTGCACGAGGACGGCACGCTCGAGCGTTACGGCGTCGAGCTGATCGGCGCCGACTACGACGCCATCGCGCGGGCCGAGGACCGCGACCTGTTCCGCCAGACGATGGAGCGCGCGGGACTGCGGATGCCGCGCAGCGCGATCGCCACGTCGATCGAGCAGGCCGTCGACGCGCTGCCCGAGGTCGGGCTGCCGTGCATCGTGCGCCCGGCCTTCACGCTCGGCGGCCGCGGCGGCGGGATCGCGCGCACGGAGGACGAGTACCGGCGCGTCGTCCTGCGCGGCCTGGCCGCATCGCCGATCGGGCAGGTGCTGCTCGACCAGTCGGTGCTCGGCTGGGGTGAGTTCGAGCTCGAGGTCATGCGCGACCACAACGACAACGTGGTCATCGTCTGCTCGATCGAGAACGTCGACCCGATGGGCGTGCACACCGGCGACTCGGTCACCGTGGCGCCGCAGCAGACGCTCACCGACCGCCTCTACCAGCAGCTCCGCGACCAGGCCATCGCCGTCATCCGCGCCGTCGGCGTGGAGACGGGCGGGTCCAACGTGCAGTTCGCGGTCGACCCGCGGACCGAGGAGATCCTCGTCATCGAGATGAACCCGCGCGTGTCGCGCTCGAGCGCGCTGGCCTCCAAGGCCACCGGCTTCCCGATCGCCAAGATCGCGGCGCGGCTGGCCGTCGGCTACGCGCTGGAGGAGATCCCCAACGACATCACCAAGGTCACGCCGGCCAGCTTCGAGCCGACGATCGACTACGTGGTCGTCAAGTGGCCGCGCTTCGCCTTCGAGAAGTTCCCCGGCGTGACCGCCGACCTGACGACCCACATGAAGTCGGTGGGCGAGGCGATGGCCATCGGTCGCACGTTCGGGCAGGCCTTCGGCAAGGCGCTGCGCAGCCGCGAGCTCGACATCGCCGCCCGCTTCGAGGCGCTCGACCGGGACACGCTCCTGGCCGCGCTGGAGCGCCCGGCCTCAGATCGCTACGACGTGATGCTCGAGGCCTTCCGCAAGGGGGCGACGATCGATGACGTCCGCGCGCGCACCCAGGTCGACCCGTGGTTCCTGCGCGAGCTGCGCGACCTCGCCCTCGACCCCGAGGCCCCGTTCGCGGGCGAGCGCTCGTTCAAGGCGGTCGACACGTGCGCGGCCGAGTTCGACGCGCGCACGCCGTACTTCTACTCGGGCTGGGAGCGGCGCGCCGCCCACGAGGTGCAGCGCACCGAGCGCCCCAGCGTGATCATCCTCGGCTCGGGCCCCAACCGCATCGGCCAGGGGATCGAGTTCGACTACTGCTGCGTGCACGCGGCGATGACGGTGCGCGAGTCCGGTCGCGACGCGGTGATGGTCAACTGCAACCCCGAGACCGTCTCGACCGACTACGACACCTCCGACCGGCTGTACTTCGAGCCGCTCACGCTCGAGGACGTGCTCGCCGTGGTGGACATCGAGCAGCAGCCGGATGACTCGAGCGCCGCCCGAGCGGGCGGCAAGCTCGAGGGCGTCATCGTCCAGTTCGGCGGGCAGACGCCGCTCAAGCTGGCGGCCGGGCTGCAGGCGGCGGGCGTCCCGCTGCTCGGCACGAGCCCCGAGGCGATCGACCTGGCCGAGGACCGCGGGCGCTTCGGCGCGCTGCTCGAGCGCCTCGGCCTGCAGGCGCCGCCGTTCGCCACGGCGCACTCGGTCGACGAGGCCCTCGGGTGCGCCGAGGTGGTCGGCTACCCGCTGCTCGTGCGCCCCAGCTACGTGCTCGGCGGCCGCGCCATGGAGATCGTCTACTCGGGCGACGGGCTGCGCGACTACCTCGTGCGCCACGCCGCCGACGGCAACGGCAACGAGATCTACCTCGACCGCTTCCTGGAGAACGCGATCGAGGTCGACGTCGACGCGCTGTGCGACGGCGAGGACGTCTGGGTCGGCGGGATCATGCAGCACGTCGAGGAGGCCGGCATCCACTCCGGCGACTCGGCCTGCGTGCTGCCGCCGCACTCGCTCGGCCACACGATGCTCGACCGCGTCCGCGAGCACACGGCGGCGATCGCCCGCGGCCTGGGCGTCGTCGGGCTGCTCAACGTCCAGTACGCCGTCCACGAGCGCGAGCTGTACGTGATCGAGGCCAACCCGCGCGCCTCGCGGACGGTGCCGTTCGTGTCCAAGGCGATCGGCCTGCCGCTGGCCAAGCTCGCCTGCCGGGTGATGCTCGGCGAGCGCCTGCGCGACCTCGACCTGCCCGCCGAGCCCATGCGCGCCGATCACGTCGCGGTCAAGGAGGCCGTCCTGCCCTTCGATCGCTTCGAGGGCTCCGACGCCGTGCTCGGGCCGGAGATGCGCTCGACGGGCGAGGTGATGGGCGTCGCGCGCGACTTCCCGACCGCGTTCGCCAAGGCCCAGGCCGCCGCCGGGGCGTCGCTGCCGTCGGCCGGCACCGCGTTCATCACCGTGACCGACGGCGACAAGCCCGGCGCGGTGGGGATCGCCCAGACGCTGCACGACCTCGGCTTCCGGATCCTGGCCACGCCGGGCACGGCGGAGGCGCTCGAGCGCATGGGCGTGCCGGCCGAGCGCCTGAACAAGGTGGGGGAGGGCTCGCCGCACGTCGTGGACTGGATCGAGCGTGGCGACGTCGACCTCGTGGTCAACACGCCCACCGGCTCGGGAGCGCGGACCGACGGCTGGGAGATCCGCCGCGCCGCGGTGGCGCGCGGCATCCCGTGCCTGACCACGCTGTCGGGCGGGCTGGCGGCGGCGCGGGCGATCGCGGCCGCGCGCCAGGTGGCGCCGGGCGTGCTGTCGCTGCAGGAGCTGCACGGCGGGCGAGCGCGGGCCGAGGCGCCGACGTGAGCGGGGCCGATCGCCGCCAGGCGCCGTTCGGGCGGCGGCGGCTGACCGTCGTCGAGCGCCGCGAGCTCGGGGCCTACGTCGTGCTCGCCGCGGAATCCGACCCCGCCCACCCCGGGCCCGCGCCCGACCCCGGCCAGTTCTACATGCTCGCCGCGGCCGAGCGCTGGGGCGGCGGCGAGGACGAGCGCCCGTACCTGCCGCGCGCCTTCTCGGTCCTGCGCGCCGCAGCCGGGCGTCTGGAGTTCATGCTCGAGGCGGTCGGCCCGGGCACGGCCCGGCTGGGCGAGCTTCGCGCCGGCGACGGGCTGTGGGTCACCGGCCCGCTGGGGGTCGGCTTCCGCGCGCCCGACGCGTCCGCGTCGGCCGCCGCGCCCGCCCGCCACGCGCTGCTGTGCGGCGGCGGCGTGGGCACCGCGCCGCTGGCCATCTGGCAGGACGCGCTGCTGGCCGCCGGTCGGCCGGCGCCCGCGCTGCTCGGCTTTCGCGACGCCGCCCACGCCGAGGGCGCGGCGCTGCTGGCCAATGCGCGCGTGGCCACGGACGACGGCAGCGTCGGCCACCACGGGCTCGTGACCGAGCTGCTGGGCGCCGACCTCGACGACGACCCGCACGCGGTCGTCTACGCCTGCGGTCCGCCAGCCATGCTCGAGGCGGTGCGCGCGCTGTGCGCCGCGCGCGCCGTGCCCGCCCAGCTCGCCCTCGAGTCGGGCATGGCGTGCGGCTTCGGCGCGTGCTTCGGGTGCGTGGTGGCCACCCGCGAGGGCGGCTACCTGCGCCTGTGCGTCGACGGCCCGGTGCTCGACGCCGACCGGTTGGCGGAGGTGCCCGCGCATTGACCGACTTCCTGGGCATGCAGCTCGTCCACCCGATCGTCAACGGGTCGGGCACGTTCGACGCGATCGCCGCCCGGCGGGCGTTCGGCGACGCGCTGCTCGAGCACTTCCCGTTCAGCGCGTTCGTGTCCAAGACGATCACGCTGGCCCCGCGCGACGGCAACCCGCCGCCGCGCCTGTACGAGGCCTCGGCCGGGCTGATCAACTCGATCGGGCTGCCCAACAAGGGCCTTCAGGGCTACCTGGCCGACGACCTGCCCGAGCTCGCCGCGCTGCCCGTGCCGCTCATCACCAACATCATGGGCTCCACCGCCGACGAGCTCGCGGCGCTGGTCGAGGCGCTCGACGGTCGCGAGGAGATCGACGCGCTCGAGCTCAACGTGTCCTGCCCGAACGTCAGGACCGGACTGGACATCGGGGCCGACCCGGCCGAGCTGGGCGCCGTCGTCGCCCGCGTGCGCCCGCTGACGGGCAAGCCCCTGATCGTCAAGCTCACGCCGAACACGGCCGACGTGGCGGCGGGGGCGCAGGCCTGCGAGGCATCGGGCGCGGACGCCGTATCGCTCATCAACACGCTGCGCGCCTTCGCGCCGTATCCATCCGGCCCAGCCCGCCCGAGCCGGCCCTGGCTCGGCGGCGGGACGGGCGGGCTGTCGGGTCCGGCCGTCCGAACCGTGGCCCTGGCGCAGGTCCGGGCCGTCGCCGCGCGCGTCTCGATCCCGATCGTGGGGATGGGCGGCGTGCAGACCGGCCGGCATGCCGCAAGCCTGATCGAGGCGGGCTCGACGCTGGTCGCGGTCGGGACCGAGAGCTTCCGCGATCCGGGCGCCGGGGGGCGGATCGCCCGCGAGCTTCACGATTTGTTCGCAAAGAGCGGGAACATCGCGGGTTGAAGCCGGCGGACCGGGAAAGCGTCTCCACCAAAGTCGCTGCAAATCAAGCCAAAACCGTCAACTAGGCTGAACAGACCTCAAGCTCAGGTCCAGGTCGAGCCGAATTCCCTCACGAGCGCTTGTCTGACCGCATTCGGTGTGTAGACTCGCCGCCGATGCCGCCGGCCACCAACACGCCGTCGAAGCACTCGGTGGCCCCCGAGCGCTCGCTCCACCAGCGCATGGACGCGCTGCAGCGCGCGAACGAGATTCGTACCCGTCGGGCGCAGCTCAAGCGCGATCTCAAGGGCGGTCGCGTGTCGATTCACACGCTCCTGCTCGACCCGCCGGAGTACCTGCAGACGGCGAAGGTCTTCGACATGCTCCTGGCCGTCCCGAAGTACGGGCGCGTCAAGGTCAACAAGGTGCTGCAGCAGTGCCGCATCTCGCCGAGCAAGACGATCGGCGGCCTGTCGCAGCGCCAGCGCAGCGAGCTCGTCTCGCTCCTGCGCCGGTAGCGTCCGCCGCCCCGATCCGACCGCGATCGCTGGCACGATCCAGCCGTGGCGCGCGTGTTCGTGATCACCGGCCCGTCCGGGGTGGGCAAGGGGACGCTGATCCGCTCCCTGCTCGAGCGCATGCCCGAGCTCGAGCTGAGCGTCTCGGCGACGACGCGGCGACCGCGCCCCGGGGAACGCGACGGCGCCGATTATCACTTTCTCGAGCGACGCAGATTTCCAGCGCCGGGTCGGCGAAGGCCAGTTCGTCGAGCACGCGACATACTCCGGGCGGCGCTACGGGACGCTGCGCGGCGAGCTCGAGCGCCGCACGGCGGCCGGTCACCCGGTCGTGCTCGAGATCGAGGTGCAGGGCGCGCGCCAGGTCCGCGCCGAGCTGCCCGAGGCGGTCCAGGTGTTCATCGCCCCGCCGTCGCGCGAGGCGCTGCGGGCGCGCCTCGTCGGCCGCGGCACCGACGACGCCGAGCAGGTCGACGCGCGCATGCGCACGGCGGAGGCGGAGCTGCAGGCCCAGGGCGAGTTCGGCCACGTCGTCGTCAACGATCGCCTCGAGGAAGCCGTGGACGACCTCGAGGCGATCGTCCGCGGCGCGCTCGCCCGCGACGTCAGGCCGGTGTGATCCGACCCGTCTGGCGGCCGTGGCCGCCGCCGGGCGCTGGTACCCTCGGTGGCATGAGTGGCATGATCAACCCGCGCATCGACACGCTCCTCGAGCACGTCGACTCCAACTACGCTTCTGTGCTCGTCGCCGCCAAGCGGGCGCGGCAGATCAACTCCTACTACCACAACCTCGGCGAGGGGACGTTCGACGAGTTCCCGCCGCCGATGGTCGAGAGCGGGTCGAAGAACTACCTGACGATCGCGCTCGAGGAAGTCGCCGCGGGCAAGATCAAGTACCAGTACCGCTAGGGGCACGGTCCGCGGACGCCGGCGCCATGGCCCGCATCCTGCTCGGCGTCAGCGGAGGGATCGCCGCGTACAAGGCGCTCGAGCTGGTGCGCCTGGCCACGAAGGCGGGCCACGCCGTGCGCGTCGTCCAGACGCCGACCGCCCAGCGCTTCGTCGGCGCCGCCTCCTTCGCCGGGCTGACCGGCGCGCCGGTGCTGACCGACGAGTTCGAGCGCGACCCGGCGCGCGGCGCCTTCCCCGACCAGCCTGCTCCCGCCCACGACCCGCTCAGCCATCTCGAGCTGGTGCGCAACGCGGACGCGTACGTCATCGCGCCGGCCAGCGCCAACACGATCGCCAAGCTCGCGCACGGCCTCGGCGACAACCTGCTGACCAGCGCGGCGCTGGCCGCCACCTGCCCGGTGCTCGTCGCCCCGGCGATGAACAACCACATGTACGAGCACGGCGCCGTGCAGGCCAACCTGGCCACACTGGCCCAGCGCGGCGTGACCGTGCTCGAGCCGAGCGTCGGCGCGCTCGGCTCCAAGGGCGAGTGGGGGGTCGGCCGCCTGGTCGAGCCGGGCGAGCTGCTGGCCGCGATCGAGGCCGTGCTGCCCGCCGGCGCCGGGGCCGCCGTCGGCACGAGCGCGCCGGCGGCAGCGGCCCCGCCCGCCGGTCCCGCGCCGCCCGAGGCGCACCACCTCTTCGGCCTGCGCGTGCTCGTCACCGCGGGCGGCACGCGCGAGCCGATCGACGCGGTGCGCTACGTCGGCAACCGCAGCTCGGGCCGGATGGGGTTCGCGCTGGCCGAGGAGGCCGCGGCACTCGGTGCCGACGTCACCGTCGTGGCCGCCAACGTGTCGCTCGAGCACCACCCGCGCGTGCGCTACGTCGAGGTGTCCACGGCGGCCGAGCTCGCCGCCGCCTGCGCCGTCGAGTTCGCCGCCTGCGACGTGCTGCTGATGGCCGCCGCGGTGGCCGACTACCGTCCGGCCACGGCCGCCGCCACCAAGCTCAAGAAGGACTCCAGCGCCGAGCTGACGATCGTCCTCGAGCGCACCGACGACGTCCTCACGATGCTGGCCGGCGACCGCCGGCCGAGCCAGACCATCGTCGGGTTCGCCGCCGAGCACGGCGCGCAGGCGCTCGCCCACGGGCGCGAGAAGCTCGCGCGCAAGAGCGTTGACGCAGTGGTGATCAACGACATCGCGCGGACCGACATCGGCTTCGAGGGGTCGCACAACGAGGTGACGATCGTGACGGCCGCCGGGGAGCGCCACGTGCCTCGCACGACGAAGGCGGAGGTGGCGCGCGCGGTGCTGCAGACGGTCAGCGACCTGCGCGCGGAGGAGAGGACGACAGCACCGTGAACGACCATCGCCCGCGGGCGCGCTGATGGCGAGCATCGAGGATCCCGACCGCGTCGCCGGCGGCGAGGTCGAGACCGCCGTCGCGCTGGGGCGGCGGATCGGCGACGCCATCACCGCGGTGGTCGAGGTGCGTCGCGAGGTGCTCGACAACGTGCTCGTGTGCATCGCCGCGGAGGGCCACATCCTGCTCGAGGACCTGCCCGGCGTGGGCAAGACGACGCTGGCGCGCGCGCTGGCCCGCACCCTCGAGCTGCAGTTCGCGCGCGTCCAGTGCACCGCAGACCTGCTGCCGGCCGACGTCGTCGGCACGAACGTCTTCAACCAGCGCGAGGACCGCTTCGAGTTCCGCCCCGGGCCCGATCTTCGCCAACGTGGTGCTGGTCGACGAGATCAACCGCGCGTCGCCCAAGACGCAGTCCGGCCTGCTCGAGTGCATGCAGGAGCGCAGCGTCACCGTCGACGTGCACTCGCACGAGCTCGCGCGGCCGTTCGTGGTGCTCGCCACCCAGAACCCGGTCGAGTTCGAGGGCACCTACCCGCTGCCCGAGGCCCAGGTCGACCGCTTCATGGCGCGCCTGTCGCTCGGCTACCCGTCGTCCGCGGGCGAGGTGGCGATGCTGCGCTCCCACGAGGCCGGCGACCGCGTCGACGAGGTCGAGCCGGTCGCCACGGCGGCCGAGGTGCTGCTCGTCCAGGACGCCGCGCGCCGGGTGCACGCCACCGACGCGCTGCGCGGCTACGTCGTGGCGCTGCTCGGGCGCACCCGCGCCGATCCGCGCGTCGAGCTCGGTGCCAGCCCGCGCGCGGGGCTGCTGCTGCTGCGCGCGGCCAAGGCGCGGGCGCTCCTGCGGGGCCGCGACCACGCGCTGCCCGATGACGTCCAGGCGCTCGCGCCCGTCGTCCTCGGACACCGCATCGTCATCGCCCCCGAGGCGATGGACACGACCGGCGAGCGCGTCGTGGCCGACGCGCTGGCGTCCACCCGAGCGCTGTAGGGGACGATGCGCCCGGCCGCGGCGACCGCAGCGCTCGGGCTCGTCCTGGCGCTGACCGCGGCGACCTTCGACGCCGAGCCGCTGTACGTGGCGGGAGCGGCGTTCGTGGTCTTCGCGGCCGGCTCGGTCGCGTGGGTGCTGGCCGCCTCGCGCGGCCTTCAGATCTCCCGCACGGTGAGCGCGCGGCGCGTGATCGAGGAGCAGCCCGTGGCCGTCGAGGTCCGCGTGCGCGCCGCCCATCTCGCGCTGCCCTCGGGCCTGCTCGAGGACGCGCTGCTGCCCGGGCCGGTGCTGCTGCCGTCCGGGCGGCGCGTCGCGCGCGTGCGCATCGAGGCGCGCTTCGCCCGGCGCGGGCGCAAGCGCCTGGCTCCGCCCAGCGCGATCGTGCGCGACCCGTTCGGGCTCGCCACGCGCCGCGTGCGGGGCGACACCGAGGCCGAGGTGCTCGTCCTGCCGCGCGTCGAGCGCGTCGTCACGCCCGCCGGCGAGGGCGACGGCACCGGGCTGGCCGCGCGCCGCGGGCGGCCGGCGGTGGCGGCCGAGGTCGACCTCGACGGCCTGCGCCCGCACCGTCCGGGAGCGCCCGCCTCGCGCATGTACTGGCCCGCGCTGGCGCGCACGGGAGAGCTGATGGAGCGCCGGCTGCGCGCCGACAGCGACACGCGCCCGCTCGTCGTGCTCGACCCGCGCGGGGCCGCCTCCGAGGACCAGCTCGACGCCGCCGTGCGCGCGGCCGCGTCGCTGTGCGTCCACCTGGCCCGCGAGGGTGGCTGCGCGCTGCTGTTGCCGGGCGACCGGCGCCCGACCGTGCTCGAGTCGACGATGGCCGCCTGGGAGCACGCGCACGCGCGCCTGGCCGTCGTCACCGGCGACGCGGCCCCCCACCTGGCGGGCATGGCCAGCCGCCGCGGCCCCGTGTTCTACGTGGCGGCGGTGGCGCCCGCGCGGCCGCTGCGCGCGCTGGCGCATGCGCCGGGCGGCGGGCGGATCCTCGTCGTCCCGGGCACCCTGGCCGGTCGCCGCGCGGTGTTCAGCGTGGCCGGCTGCACCGCCTACGAGCTCAGCGGCCAGCACCGGGCGGCCGCGGTGGCGTGATGGCCGCCGACGGCGCCCACGCCGCCCGCCTGTCGAGCGGCTCGCGCGTGCCGCCGCTGGCCGGGCGGCTGGCCACCGCGGGCGTGGCGCGGCTCGTCGGCTTCTTCCCGCTGTCGCTGTTCGCCGCGCTGCACTGGGGCGACCTGCTCGAGCCGCACGCGCGCGGCGCGATGCTCGTCGGCGTGCTGGCGGCCACGGCGGGCGGCGCGCTGCTGCTGTTCGGCGCCGCGGGCCTGACCGGCCGGCGACGCGTGGCCATCGGGGGCGGGGCCGTCCTGGCGCTGCTCGTCGTCGCCCTGCTGGCGGCCGGCATCCCGCTGCGGCTGCTCGTGCCCGACGCCTGGGACGACCTCGTCGCCGGGCTCTGGCAGGGCGCGACGTCGATGCCGGCCATCACGGTCCCCTACCGCGGGGCGGACGAGTGGGTGCGTGTCGCGTTCGTCTCCGGCGGCGTCGCGCTGACCGGGCTCGGGGCGCTGCTGGCCTTCTGGCCGCGCGCTCGGGTCGGCGGCGTCCCGACGGTCGGCCATCCGCTGGCCGCCGCCGTCGCGCTCGGCGCGCTCTACGCGATCCCGGTGATCCAGCACGGGCCCACGCGACCGTTCCTCAGCGGCGCCGCCTTCTGCGTGCTGCTGGCCCTGTTCCTCGGCCTCGAGCGCCTGCGCGACGACCAGGTCGGCGTCGGGGTCGCCTGCCTGGCCGTGGCCACCGCCGCGGGGCTGATCGTCGCGCCGCGCCTCGACGCGCCCGAGCCGTGGCTCGACTACGAGCAGATCGCCGCCGACCTGCAGCCCGAGCGTGCCGCCAGCTTCAACTGGAACCACAGCTACACGCCGCTGGACTGGCCGCGCGACGGGCGCGAGATCCTGCGCATCAGGGCGCGCCCGGGCGCCTACTGGAAGACGGTCAACCTCGGCGACTTCGACGGCGTGCGGTGGGTGACCGACACGAACGTCCGGGGCGCCACCGACACCGAGTTCGCCCGCCGCCGCGGCGACTGGTTCCAGACCATCCGCGTCGTCGACCGCGGGCTGCGCAGCCGCCTGTTCGTCGGCGCCGGTCACACCCTGCGCATCCTGCCCAGCGGGCCGGCGGCGGTCAGCCTGGCCCCCGGGACGTTCCAGACGGTGCGCGGGCCGCTCGTGCCGGGCAGCGCCTACCAGGCGATCGTCTACGTCCCGCGCCCCAGCGAGGGGCAGCTGCGGAGCGCGGGCACCGGCTACCCGGGGTTCGTGTCCGACGAGCTCAGCGTCGACGTGCCCGACCCCAACCCGGGGATCGCGCCCGCCACCCTGCGCTTCCCGGCCTTCGGCTCGCCCGACAGCGAGCCCCAGGTTCTGCTGGCCAACGGCTTCCAGCCCAGCGGCGGTCGCGGCCTCGTCGAGGCCTCGGCGCTGGCGCGCGTCTACGACCTGGCGCGGTCGCTGCGCGACGAGTCCGCCACCCCGTTCGAGTTCGTCGAGCGCGTCCGCGACCGTGTCCAGCTCGACGCGAGCTACACGGAGAGCCCGCGCCCGTCGCGCAACCCGCTCGTCGACTTCCTGTTCAACACGCACGAGGGCTACTGCCAGCAGTTCTCGGGCGCGATGGCGCTGCTGCTGCGGATGGGCGGCGTGCCCGCGCGCGTGGCCTCGGGGTTCAGCCCGGGGCGCTTCGACCGCAAGCGCGGCGAGTACGTCGTCCGCGACGACGACGCCCACTCGTGGGTCGAGGCCTACTTCCCGGGCATCGGCTGGTACACGCTCGACCCGACGCCGGCCGCCTCGCCCGCGCGCTCGCAGCTCAACGAGGAGGGGCCGGCCTCCAACGCGGCCGCGCGGCAGGGAGCGCCGTCGCTCGGCGGCGCGGGCGACCGGCCGTTCGCCCCCGGCGACCCCGGCGCGGCCGCCGCCGCCGGCGACGGCGGGCCGGGTCGCACGCTGCTGATCGCGCTGGGGGCGCTGGCCGCGCTGCTGCTGGCCGGGGCGGCGATCGTGCTGCGCCGCGGGCGCCTGCCCGGCGAGCCGATCGCCCCCGAGCTGGCCGAGCTGCAGCGCGCGCTGCACCGCAGCGGGCGCACGCCGTCGCCCCGGACGACGCTCACCCAGCTCGAGTCGGTGCTCGGCGGGAGCGCCGCCGCGCGCGGCTATCTGGGCGCGGTGCGCGCCCAGCGCTTCGGCTCGGACGGCGACGGGCCGACCCCCGAGCAGCGCCGCGCGCTGCGCCGCGAGCTCGCCTCCGGGCTCGGCCTGCGCGGCCTCCTGCGGGCGTGGTGGGCGCTGCCGCCGATGCGTCCACGTCGCCGTGACGCGCCCTACACTGGGTGAGATGGACAGCGCGTACGACCTCTTCCGTGCGGGGACGCGACTGCTCGAGGACGGCGACTTCCACGCGGCGACCATCCCGCTGACGCGCGCCCGCGACCTCGAACCGGACAAGGCCTCGATCCGCGAGGCGCTGGGCCGGGCGCTGTTCGGCTCGCGGCGCTACAGCGAGGCGGCCGAGGAGTTCGGCCGCGTGGCCGACGCCGCCCCGACGAACGACTACGCCCTCTTCTGCCTGGGCCGCTCGCTGCAGCTCATGGGCCGCCACGCCGAGGCCCGCCGCCCGCTCGCGCTGGCCTCGAACCTCCGGCCCGAGCGCGCCGACTACCGCGAGTACCGCGACCGCGCACGGCGGCACGCGGCCTGAGCTCGCGGCCCGCTCCGGGCTACGCGGCGCCTGCGTGGGCGCCGGCCGAGGCGCCGAAGGGGAGGGAGGAACCACACCGTCCGGCAGGGACCCACGCATGCCGTGGGTTTGCGCCGGATGGTGAAGCGCCGAGCCACCGCCGACGCCGCTGCGGCAGCACCCGGACGACCCCCGCGGCCCCAACTCCGGTGCTATCGTCCCCCGCACAGCTTTCGTTGGGGCCGGCTTGGCCGGCGCAGGTCCGAAAGCGGGCGCTCGCCCGCTTTTTTGTTGTCGGAAGGAGGACAGATGAGCAGCTTGCAGGCCGAGATCGAGGCCCGCCTCGCCGTGGCCGAGCCACAGGTCGAAGTGCTGCTCGTCGAGGTCGTGCGCGGCGAGACGCTGCGGCTCTTCATCGACCATCCCGAGGGCGTTTCGCTCGGGCTGTGCGAGCGCGTGACGCACGAGCTCGCCGCGGTGCGCGAGCGCTACGCGCTCGAGGTCTCCTCGCCCGGCACCCAGCGGCCACTGACCAAGCCTGCGCACTTCCGCCGTTTTCTCGGCCGTCGCGCGAAGGTCCGCCTGCGCGACGACCGCGAAGGCCACAAGAGCTTCACGGGTGAGCTCGTGGGCGCGTCGGATGACGAGGTGACGATCGCCGCCGAGACCGGCGTGATCGCCATCCCGTACACCGACATCCACCGTTCGAACCTCGTCGAGGAGTAACACGCATGTCCCGAGAGATCGTGGAGGCCATGCACGCGCTGGCGCGCGAGAAGGGCATCGCGGAGGACAAGCTCCTCCATGCGCTCGAGGACGCGCTGCTGTCGGCCTACAAGAAGCAGCCCCTCGCCGCCAAGTACGCGCGCGTCGAGATGGACCCCGAGACCGGCGACTACCGGGTGATCGAGCTGATCGTCCCCGAGCGGCTCGAGGCCCACCTGATCGTCGAGACGATCGACGAGGGCACCTACATCGACCCCGAGACCGGCGAGCCCGTCGAGCCCCAGGACCCGGAGATCGACCCGGCCAAGTTCGCCGAGTACCGCGACCAGATCGACGAGCGCGACGTCACGCCCGACGACTTCGGGCGGATCGCGGCGCAGACGGCCAAGCAGGTGATCCTGCAGCGGATCCGCGAGGCCGAGCGCGACATGATGTTCGAGGAGTACCGCGACCGCGTCGGCGAGCTGATCACCGGCATCGTCCAGCAGTCGGACTCGCGCTACACGCTCGTCCAGCTGCGCGAGCGGGTCGAGGCGCTGCTGCCCAAGAGCGAGCAGGTCGACGGCGAGCGCTACGACCACTCGCAGCGCATCAAGGCGGTCATCAAGGAGGTCTCGCCCTCGACCAAGGGCCCGTCGATCATCGTCTCACGGCGTGACCCCGAGCTGATCAAGAAGCTGTTCGAGCTCGAGGTGCCCGAGATCGCCGACGGCCTCGTGGACATCGCCAACGTGGCCCGCGAGCCCGGCTACCGCTCGAAGATCGCCGTCGTCTCCTACACGGACGGCGTCGATCCTGTCGGCGCGTGCGTGGGGCCCCGCGGCTCGCGCGTGCGCATGGTGGTGTCCGAGCTGCGCGGCGAGAAGATCGACATCATCCCCTACAACGACGAGCCGGCCCGCTTCGTGGCCAAGGCGCTCTCGCCCGCGCGCGTGCGCGAGGTGCTCGTCGACGACGACGGTCGCCAGGCCACGGTCATCGTGCCCGACGACCAGCTCTCGCTGGCCATCGGCCGCGAGGGCCAGAACGCGCGCCTCGCCGCGCGTCTCACCGGCTGGCGGATCGACATCAAGTCCGAGACGGAGTTCGCCACCGAGGAGCAGGACGAGGGCTTCCAGCCCGAGGAGACGAGCGGTCGCTGCGCGGCGATCCTCGGCAACGGACGGCGCTGTCCCAACGCGTCGCTGCCCGGCTCGCGCTACTGCGGCCTCGACAGCCATCAGGCGCTCGAGGGCCAGGGCACGGACTACGTCACCGGCGCGCCGCCGGAGGGCATGGTCGAGGGCGAGGTGCTCGACGGCGAGCCGCTCGACGGCGAGGGCCTCGTCGACGACGGCCTCGAGCCGGCGCCCGAGGCGGCCGAGGCCGACGCGCTGGCGGCCGACGAGCCCGAGCCGGCCGAGGAGCGCACCTCATAGGGCCCTCGCGCAGCCACGTCCCCCGGCGCCGCTGCGTCGGCTGCGGGCGCATCGCGCCCAAGTCGGAGCTGCGGCGCCTGGCGCTCAGCGGTGACCGGGTCGTGGCGGATCCGCCCGCGACCCTGCCCGGTCGTGGCGCGTATGTCTGCGGTCCGGACTGCCTCTCGACGGCGATCCGGCGCCGTGCCCTGGGACGGGCGTTCCGGCGTTCCGTTTCGGTTCCCTCCGACCTCGTAGAATCGACTGGCTGATGGCAGAGAAGCGCGTGCATGAGATCGCCAAGGAACGCGGCATGTCCGCCAGTGACGTGCTGCTCAAGCTGCGCGCCGCCGGCATCGACGTGACCGCCGCCGCATCGACCGTCGACGAGGCCGAGGCGCTGCGCGCGCTGGGCAGCAACGGCACGGCCACGGCGACGGCCGCCCCGCCGCGGCCCGCCGGATCGGCCCCGCCCGGGCAGCGCCCCGCCGCGGGCGCAGCGCGCCCGGCCCAGCGGCCGGCGGGCTCGCCGCCGCCTGCCGCCGGCGCCCCCCAGGCGCGCCAGCGCCGCGTCTTCGAGCCCGACGGCCCCCCGCTCAAGGTCACCCCGCGCTCCCAGCGCGAGGCCGAGCGCCCGCGTCCCGTGATGCCGCCGCGACCGCCAGCCGGCCGCTCGCAGGCGCCCCAGGCCCGCGGCGGCGCGCGCCCCGCGCCGCGCCCGGCCGCCCCGCAGCCCGGCCGCGAGGCGGCAAAGCCGGCGACCGAGCCGGCGCCCGCCGATCCGCCGCGGACCGCGGCGAAGGCCCCGGCCGCACAGCCGCAGGCGCGCCAGGCCGCACCCAAGCCCGCCGCGCCCAAGCCAGCCGCGCCGCAGGCGCCCGCGGAGGCGCCGCAGGCTGCGCCCGCCGAGGCGCCGCAGGCGCCCGCCGAGGCGCCGCAGGCTGCGCCCGCCCAGCCTGTCGCCCCGCCCGCCGAGCCGCCGCCGCCGGCGGCCGCCGCCCAGGGCGCGCCCGCCGCGTCGCAGACCGCCGCCCCGACCACCGAGGCTCCGACCGCCGAGGCCCCGGAAGCGCCCGCGACCCCGGCCGCCCGCGGGGAGGACGCGGATGCCGCCGCGCCGGAAGCGGAGGCGCAGGCCGCCCCGCCCGCCGAGGCCAAGCCCGCTCCCGGCACCGGCCCGAAGATCATCGCCCAGCCCGAGCCCGAGCCCAAGCCGCGCCCGACCCGCGACGAGACCCAGTCCAAGCCGACCCAGCGTCCCGCCCCAGGCCGCGGCGGTCGCTCCGAGGGCGGCCCGGGCCCCGGTCGCCGTCGCGTCGTCATCGACTCCCAGGCCTCGCGCCGCGGTCCCGGCGGCGGGCCCGCCACCGGTGGGCCTCCCGGCCCGCAGCAGCGCCCGCGACGGCGCGGACGGCGTCGCCGCGACGTCCTGGCCGAGACCGCCGCGCCGCTGGACCAGCAGGCGGGGTCGCGCACCGACGTCATCCGCGTCAACTCCGGCGCCACCGTCAAGGACGTGGCCGAGTACCTCGGCGTGCCGGTCCCCGAGGTCATCAAGCAGCTCATGGGCATGGGCGAGATGGTCACCCTGACCCAGACGCTGTCCGACGAGGCGATCGCCGTGCTGGCCGAGGCCCTCGACAAGGAGATCGAGGTCGTCCACGCCGGCGAGGACGAGGACGCCGAGCCGGCCTACGACGACGCCGACGAGGACCTCGTCTTCCGCCCGCCGGTGGTCACGATCATGGGTCACGTCGACCACGGCAAGACGTCGCTGCTCGACGCAATCCGCGAGACGGACGTGGTCAAGGGCGAGGCCGGGGGCATCACCCAGCACATCGGCGCCTACCAGGTCAGCCACAACGACCGCAGGATCACCTTCCTCGACACGCCGGGCCACGAGGCGTTCACGGCCATGCGCGCCCGCGGCGCCAAGGTGACCGACATCGCGGTCATCGTGGTCGCCGCCGACGACGGCGTGAAGCCGCAGACGGCCGAGGCGATCGACCACGCCAAGGCGGCCGAGGTGCCGATCCTGGTCGCGGTCAACAAGATCGACAAGGAGGGCGCCGACCCGACGCGCGTGCGCACCGAGATGACGCAGCGCGGCCTGCAGCCGGCCGAGTGGGGCGGCGAGATCGAGTTCGTCGACGTCTCGGCGCGGACGCACGAGAACCTCGACGACCTGCTCGAGACGATCCTCGTGGTGGCCGAGCTCGAGGACCTCAAGGCCAACCCGGACACCGAGGCCAGCGGCGTCGTCATCGAGTCCAAGCTCGACCCGGGCCGCGGCCCGGTGGTCACCGTCCTGATCCAGCGCGGCACGCTGGAGGTCGGCGACGCGCTCGTGGCCGGCTCGCACTGGGGCAAGGTGCGCGCGATGGTCGACTACACCGGCGAGCGACTGTCCGAGGCGATCCCCGGCGACCCGGTCGAGGTGCTCGGCTTCGACGGCGTGCCCGACGCCGGCGACACCTTCCGCGTGGTCGAGAACGACCGCACCGCCCGCCAGCAGGCCAACGAGCGCGCCGTCCGGCTGCGCAACGAGGCCCAGGCGCGGCGCGCCGGGCGCAAGGTCTCGTTCGACGAGATCTTCCGCGGCATCCAGGAGGGCGCCGTCCAGGAGCTCAACCTCGTGCTCAAGGCCGACGTGTCCGGCTCGCTGGAGGCCTTCGAGGACGAGATCGCGCGCCTGCCGCAGAGCGAGGTGCAGGTCAACGTCATCCACAGCGGCGTCGGCGGCATCAACGAGTCCGACGTGATGCTGGCCGCCGCCTCCGACGCCGTCATCCTCGCCTTCAACGTCCGCCCGGTCGGCGACGCCCGGGCGGCGGCCGATCGCGAGGGCGTGGAGATCCGCGGTTACTCGGTCATCTACAACGCGCTCGACGACCTCCGCGACGCGATGCAGGGCATGCTCGCCCCCGAGCAGGTCGAGGACACCGTCGGCACGGTCGAGGTGCGCGCCACCTTCCGCGCCTCGCGGATCGGCACCATCGCCGGCTGCTACGTCACCGACGGGCGCGTCACGCGCGGGGCGAAGGTCCGCATCGTCCGCGACGGCACGATCGTCTACGACACCACGATCGACTCCCTCAAGCGCTTCAACGAGGACGCCCGCGAGGTCACCGCCGGCTACGAGTGCGGCATCGTCCTGGCCAACTACCAGGACATCAAGGAGGGCGACGTGCTCGAGGTCTACGAGACGCGGTCGGTGGAGCGGGCGCTGGCGTAGGGTCGCGCGGCGCGCTCTTGCTCCGCGCTTCTCCGCGCGCGTCCCGCGTGGGCGCCGGCCAGGGCGGCCAGGGGGGAGGGTGCCCTCGCGGGCGGGCCTGGTGCGGGCCGAGGGCGGTCGACACGCTGGTCGGCGTCGGTCGCCCCGGGATGGCTCGCCGGCCCGCGGTTTGACGGAAATACACGGCATGGCATGCGTGGGTTTCTGTCAGTCGTGTGGGTCACCCTCCCCTCGACGCCCGGCCCGGCTTCCGCCCCGGGCGCCCCGCAGGCGCCACGCCCGCGACCGCACGCTGCCCCCGTTCGCGCCGTCGCGCCCGCACCACCACCCCCACCGCGGCGCCGAAGGCCACGTGGTCGGCCCACTGGGGCGCCTGGGGGAGGGCGGCGATGCGCGGCAGTCGGCGCCCGATGAGCCCGAGGTCGAGCGCCGCGATCCCCAGCCCCGCGATCACGGCGGCCGGCAAGGTCCCGCGGCGTGGGAGCGTGATGGCGAGCACGGCGGCCCAGCCGAACGACAGGGCGAGGTGGACCGGCACCGCGGCGGCCAGCAGCGGCAAGGGCCGGCGCTCGTCGCGCAACACGATCGACCCGGCGGCGAGCGCGCCGTCGAGCGGGTTCCCGCGCGAGAGCAGCGTCCACAGGGTCGACGGTGCGCCGCTGGCCACCGCCGCCACCGCCCCCGCGGCCAGCGCGTCGCCGAGCGCTACCGTCAGGGGGATGTCGTCGGGCCCATATGTGGCGTTGCTGCTGATCCACCTGCACTTCCCGGATTCGGGCAGCCTGAAGTCCAAGCGCAAGGACCTCTCGTCGGTCAAGGCCCAGCTCCACGTGCGCCACGGCGTGACGGTGGCCGAGGTCGACGGCCAGGACACGTGGCAGCGCGCGACGCTGGCCGCCGCGCTGACCGGCGGCTCGCTTTCCACGCTCGAGGCGTCGGTCGATCGCGTCGAGCGCTGGCTGCTCGATCGTTTCCCCGAGACCGTCCGCGTCGAGCGCACCCTGACGTCGTTCGAGGACGCGGGAGGGCTAGGATGAGCGGCCAGAGGATGCGTCGGGTCGACGAGGCGATGCGGCAGGTGCTCGGCGACGCTCTTGCCCAGGATCTGAAGGACCCGCGCATCGGATTCGTGACCGTGACGGACGTCAAGACCAGCCCCGACCTGCGCCACGCGCGGGTGTACGTGAGCGTGCTCGGCGACGCCGGAGCGCAGGAGGCGACGCTCGACGGGCTGACCTCCGCGCACGGCTTCCTCCAGGGTCGCGTGGCCGACGAGCTGCGGCTCAAGCGAACGCCGGAGCTGCGCTTCGAGCTCGACGAGACGGCGCAGCGCGCGGCCCGCCTGGAGCGCATCATCGAAGCGGAGCTCGGGCGGCCGTGAGCACCGTGGACACCGGACCCGCGGTCGAGACCCGGCAGGTCGTCCTGGACGAGCTCCGCGCCGGCGACAAGTTCGTGCTCGTCACCCACGAGAACCCCGACGGCGACGCGCTCGGCTCGCTCGTCGGCATGCAGCGCCTGCTCGTCACGCTCGACAAGGACTCGGTCATGTTCATGGCCGCCGACGAGTTCCCGCTGCCCTACGAGTACCGCTTCTTCGACTTCGAGGGCCTGCAGAGCCACCCGCCGGACGATCTCGACGAGCGCACGATCATCTTCCTCGACTGCGGCAACATCGACCGCAACCCGGTCGGCGCGTTCAAGGGCGACGACGCCCACATCCTGAACATCGACCACCATCACGACAACACGCGCTTCGGCACGGTCAACCACGTGGTCGAGGACGCCTCGTGCACGGCGGAGATCGTCTGGGACCTGCTCAACGAGCTGCGTGTCGAGCCGACGCTCGAGATCGCCGAGGCGCTGTACGTCGGGCTCGTGACCGACACCGGCAGGTTCATGTACGAGAACACCGGCCCGCGGGCGCACGTGATGGCCGCCCACCTGATCGACGCCGGCATCGACGTCCACGAGATCTACCGGCGCCTGTACGAGGGCATGCCGTACTCCAAGCTCGAGCTGCTGGGCCGCGCGCTGGCGCACGTGCAGCGGTTCGACGACGGGCGGCTGGCCTTCACCCGGCTCACGCGCGACGACTTCCGTCTCGCCGGCGCCGAGGAGAGCTACTCCGAGGGCATCATCGACCAGCTCCGGTCCGTCGAGGGCACGAAGGTCGCGGCGCTGGCCCGCGAGATCGTCGACGGCTCGAGCGGGCGCAAGAAGGTCTCGCTGCGCTCCACCGACGGCCAGATCGACGTCTCGATCATCGCGCGCGCGGGCGGCGGTGGCGGCCACCGTCAGGCCGCCGGCTTCTCGACCGAGCTGTCCGACGACGAGCTCGTCGCCTTCCTGCGCGAGCAGGTCGCCGCCCAGCTGTAGTGGTCCCGTCGATGGACGGCCTCGTCCTCGTCGACAAGCCGGCCGGCAAGACCTCGCACGACGTCACGCTCGCCGTCCGGCGTGGCCTGGACGTGCGCAAGGCGGGCCACGCGGGCACGCTGGACCCGTTCGCCACCGGGCTGCTGCTCGTGCTCGTCGGGCGCGCCCGACGCGCACAGCGGTTCCTGACCGCGCTGCCCAAGACCTACGAGACGGTCGCCCGGCTCGGCGCGCGGTCGACCACCGGCGACCCCGAGGGCGAGATCACGCAGACCGGCGTGCTGCCCCCCGAGGACGTCGTCCTGCCCACCGGCCGATTGCGCCAGCGCCCGCCGATCTACAGCGCGATCCGTCTTCAGGGGCGACGCGCCTACGAGCGCGCGCGCGCCGGCGAGGTGGTCGACGTACCCGAGCGCGAGGTGATGGTGCACCGCTTCGAGCAGCTCTGGCGCGAGGGCGACCGCGCGGCGTTCCGCATCGAGTGCTCGGCCGGCACGTACGTGCGCTCGCTGATCGCCGACCTCGGCGACGCCTACTGCGTCGAGCTGCGCCGCACCCACGTCGGGCCGTTCGGCGTGGTCGACGCCGACCCGGCGCGCGTCCTGAGCCTCGACCGCGCGCTGCGGTTCCTGCCCGCCGTGGCGCTGCACGGCGACGCGGCCCGTCGTGCGGGTCACGGCCAAGCCGTGCAAGGCGAGCCTCCGCCGGCCGGGAACGTCGTCCTGCTCGTCGACGACGACGGGCCGATCGCCATCGCCGAGCCGCGCCCCGGCACCCTGCTGAAGCCCATCGTAGGCTTCCGCGCGTGAAGGTCCTGCGCCTGTCCGACGCGCGGCCGCGGCCGCGGCACGTCGCCGTCGGCACGTTCGACGGCGTCCACCTCGGCCATCGCGAGGTCATCCGAGGGGCCGATACCGTCCTGACCTTCGATCCGCATCCGGCCAGCGTCGTCGCCCCCGCGCGCGCGCCGCGGCTGCTGACCACGCCGCAGCGCAAGGCCGAGCTGATCGCCTCGCTCGGGGTGGACGAGATGGTGGTCGTCCCCTTCGACCAGGAGGTGGCCGGCCGCAGCGCCGCGGCCTTCGTCGACGACGTGCTCGTCGACGCGCTCGGTGCCGCACGGGTCAGCGTGGGGGAGAACTTCCGCTTCGGCCATGGCGCTCAGGGCGACACCGCGCGGCTGCGGGCCGACGAGCGCTTCAGCACCCGCGTGGTCCCGCTGCTCGAGGTCGACGGCGAGGTCGTCTCCTCCAGCCACATCCGCGGGCTCGTGCTCGGCGGGGCGATCGAGTACGCAGGCCAGCTCCTCGGCGCGCCGTTCATGGTCAGCGGCGAGGTGGCCCACGGCGACGAGCGCGGGCGAGCGCTCGGCTATCCGACGGCCAACCTCGTCCCGCGCGAGGGCTACGTCATCCCGGCCCACGGCGTCTACGCGTGCCGCGCGACGCTGGACAACGGCGGCACGCACGCGGCGGCCACCAACGTCGGCGTGCGCCCGATGTTCGAGACCGGCCGCGGCGAGCTCATCGAGGCCTACCTGCTCGACTTCGACGGCGACCTCTACGACCGCCCGCTGCGGGTCGAGTTCCTCAAGCGGCTGCGCGGCGAGCGGCGCTTCGACTCCGTCGAGGCGCTGGTCGAGCAGATGGGCCGCGACGTCGACGACGCACGCGCGATCGCCGCCGCGCACTGAGCCGGCCCGCGGGTCGCAGCTAACCCGGGGTGGGCGGTCCGCTGCGAGCGAGCTCCTGCTCGGCGTGCTCGGGCCGGAAGAACACGCGGTCGGCGACGACCGCCGCGACGACGTCGCCGCTGTCGCGGCGCACCTCGAGCTCGGTCCCCATCTCGGCGTGCTCGACCGGCACCATCGCGAAGCCGATGTTCTTCTCCAGCCGCGGCGACCAGCAGGCCGAGGTGACGCGGCCGACGCGCCGTCCGCCGGCCAGCACGGGCAGGAAGTCGGGCATCGAGCCGTCGTTGTAGGCGCCGAGACGGTCGCCGCCGATCTCGACGCCGACCAGCTTGCGGGTCACGCCGCGCTCGCGGACGGCCCGCAGCGCGTCACGGCCGACGAAGTCCTGCTCCTGCTCGAGCTCGACCATCCACTTGTAGCCGTAGCCGACCTCGTATGGGTTGTCCTCGATCGTCATGTCGCAGCCGTGGGCCAGGATGCCGCCCTCGATGCGCCGGATGTGACAGGGGCCGATCGGCGACAGCCCGTGCGGCTCACCGGCCTGGACGATCGCGTCCCACAGCCGCAGGCCGTCGCGGCTGGCGTCGAGCAGGTACAGCTCGTAGCCGAGCTCGCCCGTGTAGCCGGTGCGCGAGATGACCAGCCGCATCCCGTCGAGCTCGCGCTCCACCATCCAGTAGTAGGGCACGTCGAGGATGTCGGCGCCGAACAGGTCGGTCATGACCTGCTTGGACTTCGGCCCCTGGACCTGCAGCGGCGCGACGTCGGGCTCGGAGATCTGCACGTCGAGCCCCGCGTGGTGGGCCAGCCCCTTGCACCACAGCAGCACGTCGCTGTCGGCCAGCGAGAGCCAGAAGTGGTTCTCGCCCAGGCGCAGCAGCACCGGGTCGTTGATGATCCCGCCGCGCTCGTCGGTGATGAAGGCGTACTTGCACTGCCCGACGGCGCACCGGTTGAGGTCGCGCGGCGTGAGCATGTTGGTGAACGTGAAGGCGTCGGGCCCAGTGATCTCGACCTGCCGCTCCGCGCCTCCGACGTCCCACAGCGTCACGCCCTCCAGCAGCTGCCAGTACTCGCCGAACGGGTCGCCGTAGTGACGGGGGTGGTAGTGGTGGTTGTAGACGCTGTACAGCGCCACGCCGTGGCGCCGCGCCCCGTAGTAGTACGGCGACTTGTGGATCCGCGTGTAGAGCAGGATCCCCGGGTTGGGGTTCACGCCGTCGGTCATGCTCACGCGCACGACGATAGGCCTCGGGCGGCGCGGCTGTCAACACTGATATATGAGGACTCGTCACCGGGCCCGCGGACGCCTCTGCTACCGTGATCGCCGCCCATGACGCTGACGCAGGAACGCAAGGCCGAGATCGTCACCCAGTTCGGCGAGAACGCGCAGGACACCGGCAACACGCGGGTCCAGATCGCGCTGCTCACGCAGCGGATCAACGACCTCACCGGCCACCTGCGCGAGCACAAGAGGGACCACCACTCACGCCGCGGGCTGCTGATGCTCGTCGGCCAGCGCCGGCGGCTGCTGAACTACATGCAGCGCGCCGACCTCGACGGCTACCGCTCGCTTATCCGCGAGCTCGGCCTACGTCGCTGAGCGCCGACCCGGTGCAGACGATCATCGCGCCGGGCGCCCCGGCGCCCCGGTTCTCGCTCACGCGCGAGAACCTGGAGCCGTTCACGCGCGAGGACCTGCTGGGCACGACCACCGTGCTCGTCTTCTACCCCTTCGCGTTCAGCGAGGTCTGCACCGACCAGCTCCAGGTCTACGACGAGGGCCGCGACGAGCTCGCCGGCCTGGGCGCCACGCTGTACGGCGTCTCGTGCGACTCGTTCCACGCCCAGCGCGCGTTCCGGCGGCAGCTCGGCGTGCAGATCGAGCAGCTCTCGGACTTCGAGCCCAAGGGCGCCGCATCGCGCGCCTTCGGCGCCTGGTTCGCCCCGGCGGGCGCCTCGCACCGCGCCCTGGTCATCATCGGTCCCGATGGGGTCGTGCGCTGGAGCCATCGCGCCGACTCCCTGGACGACCTGCCGGGCCTGAACCTGATCTTCGACGCGCTGGCCACTCCGGCGTAGCGCCTGACGCTGACACCTGAGTCCGCGCGGCGATCCTGCGATCATCGGGGACGAGATGGCGCGCATCAACGATGTCGGCGGGATGGAGGGGTTCGGCCCGGTCGACCCCCACGACGACGGCGTGGCCTTCCACGCCGACTGGGAGGCGCGCGTCTACGCGCTGAACACCGCGCTGCTGCGCCGGGGCGTGTACACGCTCGACGAGTTCCGCGACGCGATCGAGCGCATGCCCCCGGGCGACTACCTCGCCGCGTCCTACTTCGAGCGCTGGTTCTGGGCGGTGCGCGCGCTGCTGCGCGACCGCGGCGTGGTCGCGGACTGATGGCGGATACGCGCCACTCCCCCGGCGACCGCGTCCGGGTGCGCACCTCCGACCCGACCGTGCACACCCGCGCCCCGCGCTACGTCCGCGGCCGGGTCGGGGTGGTCGTGGAGGAGCACGGCGTCCATCCGCTGCCCGACGACGTCGTGGCCGGAACCGGCCCGCCGGCGAACGAGCCGGTCTACGCCGTGCGCTTCGCCGCCGCCGACCTGTGGGGCAGCGGGACCCACAGCGTGACCGTCAACCTGTGGAACGCCTACCTGGAGCCGGAGCCCGAGCCATGAGCACCGACCACACCGACGCGACCATCGCCGCGCAGGTTCGCGCGCTCGAGGCCGAGCTCGAGGACGGCGGGGTCGTCGGCGGCGACGAGCTCGACGCCATCCTCGACCGCTTCCTCGCCTCGGCATCTCCGGCCAACGGAGCCGCCGTCGTCGCTCGCGCCTGGGTCGACCCGGCGTTCCGCGACCGCCTGCTCGTCGACGGCAACGCCGCGATCGAGGAGCTCGGGTTCTCGATGGGGCACGGGCCGAGGCCGCAGCTGCTGCGCGTCGTCGCCAACACCGAGCAGGTGCACAACGTGATCGTCTGCACCCTGTGCTCCTGCTATCCGCTGTCGCTGCTCGGCCCGTCCCCGAGCTGGTACAAGTCCGAGGCCTACCGCTCCCGCGTCGTGCGCGACCCGGCGGCGGTGCTGGGCGAGCTCGGCTTCGACCCCGGTCCGGTCGAGCTGCGCGTCTGGGACGCCAGCGCCGAGACGCGCTACATGGTCCTGCCGCGCCGCCCGGCGGGCACGGACGACCTCGACGAGGGCCGGCTCGCTGCGCTGGTCACGCGCAGCGGCCTGATCGGCACGGCCGCCGTCTAGGTCGCTAGGCGACCGCCTCCCGCGCGCCGCCGCCCAGCAGCGCCGGCACCCGCTGCGCGCGGTAGTCGAAGATCGCCTCGAGGTCTCGGCGCACGAGCAGCCGGTGGGCCAGCTCACCCGCCGGGCCGAAGCCCAGCGCGTAGCGAACGGTGTCGCGCATCAGCGTGGCCGAACCGCCGTCGAGCGGCTCGAGCTCGTGGGTGTGGTGCCAGAGCCGGTAGGGCCCGCGCACCTGCACGTCGACGAAGCGGTGGGGCGGCTCCCACGCCTGGATCAGCGTGTCCCAGCGGACGGGCAGGCCGCGCAGGCGCAGGGAGTACTGGATGAACGTGCCGGGGCCCATCCGGATCGGCCCGGGCGTGACGACGCGGAAGCGCAGCAGCGGCGGGGTGATCGCCTCGAGGTTGGCGGCGTCGGAGAAGAACGGGAAGACGGCCTCGGGCGCCGCGAGGAGGCGCTGCTCGCGCTGGAGGACGTGGACGCGCATCGCTTCTGACCGTACGCGCGTACGCTTGCGGGGGATGACCGACCTGCGCAGCGCCCCGGTCCCCGACCTGCGCACCGACGATCACGTGCGTGGGCGCCGGGACGACCCCGTGGTCCTGTTCTACGCGGACTTCGCCTGCCCGCGCTGCGCCGTGGCGCACGAGCGCCTGGGCTCAGAGCCGGTGCGCGTGGTCTTCCGCCACTTCGCGCTGAAGGCCAAGCACCCGCGCGCCGTGGCGCTCGCCCACGCGGCCGAGGCCGCGGCCGGCCAGGGCGCCTTCTGGGCGCTGGCCGATGCGCTGTACGCCGACCAGGGGCGACTGGACGACCCGCACCTGTGGGCGCACTGCCAGGCGCTCGGGCTCGACGTGGAGCGCTTCGAGGGCGACCGGCGCAGTGACGCCGTGGCCGAGCGGGTCGCGCGCGACGTGCGCGACGCGCTGCGTGCGGGCGCGACGGCGACGCCGACCATCTGGAGACCTGGCGGCGAAACCCCGGTCTCCGGAGGGGCGGGCGGGGTCGCAGTACCATGATGGGGTTCGTTACAGAGAGAAGCATCAAGAGGAAGCGGCCCACCGAGAGACGGGTGGGCGCGGAAAGGCAGTAGACATATGAGCACCGATGCCGTGACGACGGTCTCCGTCGAGATCGCCGGCCAGGAGATCTCATTCGAGACCGGCAAGATGGCCAAGCAGGCCTCCGGCGCAGTCGTCGTCCGCCAGGGCGACACGATGGTCCTGAGCACCGCGACCGTCGGCAACCTGCGCGACGTCGACTTCCTCCCGCTGACGGTGGACGTCGAGGAGCGCATGTACGCCGCGGGCAAGATCCCCGGCTCGTTCTTCAAGCGCGAGGGCCGGTCGGGCGAGAAGGGCACGCTGACCGCGCGCATGATCGACCGCCCGATCCGCCCGCTGTTCCCCAAGGGCTGGCACTACGAGACCCAGCTGGTGAACATCCCGCTGAGCATCGACCACGTCCATCCCTACGACGTTCTGGCCATGAACGGCGCCTCGGCGGCGCTGATGATCTCGTCCGTCCCGCTGCCCACGCCGGTCGGCGCGGTGCGCATCGGCAAGGTCGAGGGCAACTTCGTGGTCAACCCCGACGAGGCCGATCTCGTCGACAACACCGACCTCGACCTCGTGGTCGCGGGCACCGACGAGGCCATCCTGATGGTCGAGGCGGGCGCCAACGAGATCTCCGAGGCCGAGATGCTCGACGCGCTCGACATCGCGCACTCCGAGATCCGCAAGATCTGCGCCGTCCAGCGTGAGCTGGCCGAGAAGGCCGGCAAGGAGAAGATCACCGTCGAGCCGCCCGTCATCGACGAGGGCCTCGTCGGCCAGATCGCCGAGAGCCACGGGCGCCAGCTCGACGAGGCGACCTCCGTGCAGGACAAGCTCGCCCGCCAGGACGCCACGAAGGCCGTCGAGGAGGAGGTCCTCGAGCAGTACTCGGGCGACCCCGCGGCCGAGACGTACGCCGAGTACCGCCAGCGCGCGCAGCTCGCCTTCGACCGCCTCGAGAAGACGGTCATCCGCGAGCGCATCGCCCGCCAGAAGCGCCGCCCGGACGGCCGCGCCGAGCGGGAGATCCGCCCGATCTCGATCGAGGTCGGCATCGCCCCGCGCACGCACGGCTCGGCCCTGTTCACGCGCGGCCAGACGCAGGCGCTGTCCGTCGCCGCGCTGGGCACGCTGAAGGAGGAGATGCGCCTCGACACCCTCGGGCTGGAGACGCAGAAGTTCTACTGGCACCACTACAACTTCCCGCCCTTCTCGGTCGGGGAGGCCGGCTTCATGCGCGGCCCCAAGCGCCGCGACATCGGCCACGGCGCGCTGGCCGAGCGCGCGCTGGTGCCCGTCGTCCCGAGCACGGACGAGTTCCCGTACACGATCCGCGTCGTGTCCGACATCCTCGAGTCCAACGGCTCGTCGTCGATGGCCTCGGTGTGCGGCTCCTCGCTGGCCCTCATGGACGCCGGCGTGCCGATCAAGAGCCCGGTGGCCGGTATCGCCATGGGCCTGATCAAGGAGGGCGACGACTACACCGTCCTCACGGACATCGCCGGCGTCGAGGATCACCTCGGCGACATGGACTTCAAGGTCGCCGGCACCGAGGACGGGATCACCGCCCTGCAGATGGACATCAAGATCACCGGCGTGACGTTCGACATCCTGCGCGACGCGCTCGCCCAGGCCCGCGACGCGCGCCTGTCGATCCTGGGCGAGATGCGCGAGGCGATCGCCGCGCCGCGCACGGAGCTGTCGCCCCACGCGCCGCGGATCCTCACGGTCAAGATCGACCCGGACAAGATCGGCCTGCTCATCGGCAAGGGCGGCGAGACGATCCGCGCCCTGCAGGACGAGTACGAGTCCCAGATCGACGTCAACGACGAGGGCCAGGTGCTGGTCTACTCGCGCAACGGCGAGCTGGGCGACGCGCTGGCCGAGCGCATCCGGGCCATGACCAAGGAGGTCGAGGTCGGCGACGAGTACACCGGCAAGGTGGTCAAGACGACCACGTTCGGCGCCTTCGTCGAGCTGGCCAAGGGCACCGACGGCCTGCTGCACATCTCCAACATCGCTCCGGGCCAGCGCCCGGCGACGGTCGAGGAGGTCCTCAACAAGGGCGACGAGGTGGCCGTCCGCGTGGTCGAGGTCGACCGTGAGCGCGGCCGCATCGGCCTGCGCCTGGCCGAGGACCCCGAGATCGCGGGCAAGACCGCGCAGGAGCTCGCCGCGGTCAGCGGCGGCGGCAACGGCGGCGGCCCGCGGCGCGAGCGCGACCGCGGCCCGCGCGGCGACCGCGACCGTGACCGGGCCCCGCGCGGCGACCGCGACCGTGACCGGGGCCCGCGCGGCTCGGGACGGCCGCGCCACCGCAGCGGTGTGGACGGCGACCCCGACCGCGGCTGAGCGGCGGGCCCGGCGTGAACGCCGAGCACCGCCTGACGGAGTTGGAGTCGGGCGTCAGGGTCGTCACGGAGCACATGGACTCCGTGCGATCCGTGGCGCTCGGCTTCTGGATCGGCACGGGCTCGTCCGCCGAGGACGCGCCCGATGCCGGCCTGTCGCACCTCATCGAGCACATGCTCTTCCGGGGCACGGCGCGCTACGGCTCGCTGCAGATCGACCAGCTCTTCGACGCGATGGGCGCCGAGCTCAACGCGGGCACCGGCAAGGAGACGACCTCGCTGTACGCCCGCGTGCTCGACATCCACCTGGCCGAGGCCTTCGACGCGATGGCCGACATGGTCTGGCGCCCGCGCTTCGACGCGGGGGAGCTCGAGCAGGAGCGCGAGATCGTGCTCGAGGAGATCGCCATGTACGAGGACGATCCTCAGGACAAGGTGTTCGACGTCCTGGGCGAGGCCGTCTTCGGCGAGCACCCGCTGGGGAGGGCCATCATCGGCCGCGCCGAGGTCGTCGGCGGCGCTCGCCCCGACGCGCTGCGCGCTTTCCACGACGCCCGCTACGTGCCGTCCAACGTCGTCGTGTCCGCCGCCGGCTCGGTCGACCATGACGCGCTCGTGGAGCTCGTCCGCGCCACCGCCCCCGGGCTGTCGTCGCGGACCGTGCCCGACGCCGCGCCGCCGCCGGCCGGCGAGCCCGCGCGGCTGCGCTTCGTGGCCAAGGAGACCGAGCAGTACCACGTCTGCCTGGGCGGGACCGGCATCCCGCGCGACGACGATCGCCGCTTCGCCCTGCGCGTGCTGGACAACATCCTCGGTGGGACGTCCTCGTCGCGGCTGTTCCAGGAGGTGCGCGAGAAGCGCGGCCTGGCCTACAGCGTCTACTCGTTCCAGTCGCTGTACGCGGGCACCGGCCAGGTCGGGCTGTACCTGGGAACGCGCCCCGACAACGTCGGGCGCGCGCTGTGCGTGGTCGGCGACGAGCTCGATCGCCTGCGCGAGGACCCGGCCAGCGCGGAGGAGCTCGCGCGCTCCAAGGAGAACGTCAAGGGCCGCGTGGTCCTGTCGCTCGAGTCCACGACGGCGCGCATGAACCGTCTCGGCGCCTCGGTGCTGGCCGGGATGCCGCTGCTCAGCGTCGACGAGGTGGTCGAGCGCATCGACGCGGTGGCGCTCGACGACGTCGCCGTGCTGGCGCGCGAGCTGTTCGCGCCTGAGCGCCTGAGCGCCGCCGGCGTCGGCGGCGAGGAGTCCGTCTTTCGCGGCGCGCTCGAGCGGGTGTCGCCGCATCTGCTGCAAGAGGTCGCCGCGTGACGGATCGCCCGGCGTCGCTGCGCGTCGGCGTGGCCGGCGCCGCGGGGCGCATGGGCCAGGCCGTGTGCGCCGCCGTGGAGGCGGCCGACGACCTCGTGCTGGCCGCTCGCGCCGACCCCGCGCTCGGCGTCGAGCTGGCCGCCGTGCTCGGCGACTGCGACGTCGTCGTCGACTTCACGCGCCCCGAGACCGCGCTCGACAACGCGCGCGCGTGCGTGGACGCCGGCGTGCACGTCGTCGTCGGGACGACGGGGTGGGACATCGACGGGCTGGGCGACGAGGTCGGCTCCGGCGGCGGGCGCGGCAACGTCTTCGTGGCCCCGAACTTCGCCATCGGCGCAGTCCTGATGATGCGCTTCGCCGCCGAGGCGTCCCGGCACATGGCCCGCGCGGAGATCGTCGAGCTGCACCACGACGGCAAGCTCGACGCGCCGAGCGGCACGGCGGCGCGGACGGCGGCGTTGATGGACGGCGACGTGCCCATCCACTCCGTGCGGCTGCCCGGCCTGGTCGCCCACCAGGAGGTCATCCTGGGCGACGTCGGGCAGACGCTGACGATCCGCCACGACTCGACCGACCGCACGTCGTTCATGCCCGGCGTGCTGCTCGCGGTGCGCCGTGTCGGCTCACTCGACCGGTCGCCGGTGATCGGGCTCGAGCACCTGCTGTGAGGCGCCGCGCCGGTCACCGCGACCGCCGTGGCCGGCGGTCGCGGTGAGCGTCCTCGTCGCCGTCACCGACCATGCCGTCGAGCGCTTCCGCCAGCGCATGGGCGGGGGACGCGCGGGCCAGGTCGACGCGCGCCCGGAGATCGTCGCGCGCGTGTCGCGCGCCTGGGAGGCCGGGCGGGTGGGCGACGCGCCGCCCGCGGGCTCGGGCCCGGCATCGGTGCCGCGCGGCTCGGTCTTCGTGCGCGACCTGCTCGATCGCTCGCTCGTCTTCGTCTGCCGCCACGATCACGCGTCGCGCGAGGTGGTCGTCATCACGCTCTGGGAGCAGGAGGGCGGGCCGGCCGAGCCGCGCGTGCCGCGCCGCTACACCGACGCCCTGCGCGAGCGCCCACGGCGCGCGGACGGTTGACGTCGGCTGGGCGCCGGGAACGGTTGCCATGCCCGCGCGCGGGCGCTACGTTCGTGGCGAAGGACACAACACGTTCCACAGGAGGCAGGGCATGCCCTTCAGGACGCATCTCCTCGTCGTCGCCAACCGGACGGTGGACTCGCCCGAGTTGCTCGCCGCCCTGGAGGAGCGTTCCGCCCAAGGACCGCTGCACGTGACGCTGCTCGCGCCGGTGCTGTGGTCCGAGCGCGAGGACGCGCGCGTGCGCCTGGACGCCGCGATCGCGTCGCTGGGCGAGCGCGGCATGGAGGGCGAGGGCCTGCTCGGCGACGCCGACCCGGTCGTCGCCGTGCAGGAGGTCTGGAACCCGGGCCGCTTCGACGAGGTGATGGTCTCGACCTTCGCCACCGGGGCCTCGCGCTGGATGCAGATCGACCTGCCCCACCGCATCGCGCGGCTGACCGACTGCACGGTCCGCCACGTCGTCACCCAGCCGCAGGCCCCGCCGTCCGAGCCGATGCCGGCGCCCGCACCGCGCGGGCTGCTCGAGTCGGCGCTCGGGCTGCTGCGCACGGGAACGAAGCGCCGCGCGGCGTAAGGCACGGGCCTCACCGGCCGCTCCGCTCACCCGAGCCGCTCGGTCAGGAACGCGCGCTCGGCGGCGTTGTCGGTGAGGGCGAGGGCGGCGCGGTAGGACTCGGCGGCCTCCTCGTGGCGGCCGAGGCGGCGCAGGAGGTCGGCCCGCGTCGCGGGGAGATAGCGGTAGGCGGCCAGGCGGCCGTCGCGCTCGAGCGCGTCCACCTCCGCCAGGGCGGCCGCGGGGCCGTCGACCATGGCCACGACGACGGCGCGGTTGAGCGCGACGACCGGCGACGGCCAGAGGCGCAGCAGCTCGTCGTAGAGCGTGAGGATCTGCGGCCAGTCGGTCTCCGCGTAGCTCGGCGCCTGGGCGTGGAGCGCGGCGATCGCGGCCTGCAGCGTGAAGCGCCCGGGCGGGCCGGCCTCGAGCGCCGCGACGAGCAGCCGGTCGGCCTCCGCGATCGCGTCGCGGTCCCAGGCCGCGCGGTCCTGGTCCTCCAGGCGGGCCAGGCGGCCCGCGGCGTCCGTGCGCGTCGCGCGGCGGGCGTGGTGGACGAGCAGCAGCGCCAGCAGGCCGCCGACCTCGGGCTCGGATCCGAGCAGCGCGTGCAGCATGCGGGCCAGGTCGAGCGCGCGGTCGGCGAGGTCGACGCGCACGAGCGCGTCGCCCGACGGGGCCGTGTGCCCGGTCGCGGACAGCAGGTGCACGACGGTCAGGACGGCGTCCAGGCGCTCGGGCAGGTCGTCGCGGGCGGGAACCACGTACGGGATCCGTGCCGCGGCGATCTTCTTCTTGGCTCGCGTGAGCCGCGCGGCCATCGTCGGCGCGGCGACCAGGAAGGCGTGTGCGATGTCGGCCGTTCCGACGCCGCACACGAAGCGCAGCGTCAGCGCGACCTGCGCCTCCCGGGCCAGCGCCGGGTGACAGCAGGTGAAGACGAGCCGCAGCCGGTCGTCGGGGATCGTGTCCGGCGTGGTGGGCTCGTCCAACTCGGTCGTCTCGGGCTCGAGCAGCAACGGCAGCTTGGCCTGCAGCGTGCGCCGCCGGGCGATCGCGTTGAGCGCGTTGCGCCGGGCGGCGACGGTCAGCCAGGCGCCCGGGCGCTCCGGCACGCCGTCGCGCGCCCAGACCCGCAGCGCGGCGACGTACGCATCCTGCACGCTCTCCTCGGCGGCGTCGAGGTCGCGCGTCACCCGCACCGTCGCGGCGAGCACGAACGCCCACTCGCGACGGTGCGCGTCGGCGACGGCCTGCTCGACGGCGCTCAGCCGTCCTCCGCGATCTCGAAGCCGATGAGCGGCCGGACCTCGACGCCGCCGTCGACGATCGGCGTCATCCTGGCCAGCGCCAGCGCATGGTCGAGGTCGCGCGCCTCGATGACGAACACGCCGGCCAGGACCTCCTTGGTCTCGATGAACGGGCCATCGGTCACCAGGCCGCCGCGGATCGAGGTCGCCGTCTCGCTCGGGTGCAAGGCCATCCCGGCCACTTCCCGCCCGCCCAGCTCGGCGATCCGCTCTGGCAGCTGTCCGTGCGCGGCTCTCACCTCCGGGGGCAGCTCCTCGGGGGGCACGCGCTCGAAGATCAGCACCGCGTACTGGGGCATCAGGCCACCGCCTCGGTCGCGGCCGCCGCCGGGTGGTAGGTGTCGACCCGCGCACCGGATGCGAACGTCCGCGTGTCGGTCATCGTCCAGGCGGTCTTCCTGGTGGTCTCGGGGAACACGCGCAGGCCGGAGCCGATCGTCACCGGGAAGACCATCAGCCGCAGCTCGTCGACGAGGTCGGCCTCGAGCAGCGTGTGGACCAGCCGATGGCTGCCCGCGACCCCGATCTGGCCGCCGTCGTGCGCCTTGAGCGCGGTCACGCCCGCGACCACGTCGCCGCTCAGCACCGTGGTGTTGTTCCAGGCGGGGTCGGTCAGCGTGCTGGACACCACGACCTTGCGCATGCCGTTCATCTTGTCGGCGAACGCGCCGCGGTAGGTCGGCCAGGCGCCGGCGAAGCTCTCGTACGTCACCCTTCCCAGGAGCAGGATCTCAGAGTCGAGCACCTCCTGCAGCTTGTACTCGATCTGCTCGGAGTCCTCGTAGTCGCTTACCCAGCCGGTGTGGGGATGGCCGGGCTCGCCGCCCGGTGCCTCCATCACGCCGTCCAGTGTCACGAACTCCGAGACGATCAGCGTCCTCATGCCCGAGCCTCCATCGATCTGCGCGTCGAGCCGCTCACGGCTCCTTCTACCCCCACGACAAGCGGGACCCGGCGAAATCGACAGCCCGGCGGCATCCGCAGCGCCAGTGGGTCACGTCGACGCCCGCCAACGCGACTCTGTCCTGCGAGGTCGGATCCCGACCGACCGCTCATAGCGCTCTCGGACATGCCGGTCTCCGCGCGATCTGCGGTGCGCGCGGCCGAGGCGACGAGGGTAGGGCAACCCGCCGCGTGCGGCGCCGGGATCTCTTCCATCCGAGGTCTCCCATCACCGAATAGCGATGACGAGAGACCTCGGATGCCCCTTCCGCTTCGCCGGCCTGCCCCACAGCACCATCGCCCGGTTCCTCGCCGGCGGTGCGAGCGCCCGGCCCGCAGGGCGATCATCGCGTGGGACGTGCGCCGCCCACCCGCTCGGTGAGCCGGGTGTGGCGCCGCGCTGCGTCGGTGCGCGCGACCGCCATTCCCAGCGCGCGCCGGTCGCCGACGATCACCGCGAGCTCCTGGGCCCGGGTCAGTCCCGTGTAGAGCAGGTTGCGGGTCAGCATCAGCGCGTGGGCGGCGGCGAGGACCATGACGACCGCGCGATTCTGCGAGCCCTGCGCCCGATGGACGGACAGGCAGTAGCCCAGCTCGAGGGTGTGGCACGCCTGGTAGGGCAGCCGCAACATGCGCCCGTCGTCGCAGTGCACGGTCAGGCGCTCGCGCTCGTCGTCGTGGTCGAGGACGACGCCGGTCTCGCCGTTCATCAGCCCGTGCTCGTGGTCGTTGCGCCGTTGGACGAAGCGGTCGCCGTCGCGGAAGGCCAGCCCGGCGACCTCGGGCCCGTCGGGGTTCAGGCGGCGCCGCAGCTCGGTGTTGAACGCCTCGATGCCCAGTGGGCCGCGGTGCATGGGCGACAGGACGAGGATCTCGCGCACCGGGTCCAGCCCGTAGGCGGCGGGCAGGCGGCGCACGGCGATGTCGCAGACGTCGGCGAACACCGCCGCCGGGTCGGCGCGCTCGATCCAGAAGAAGTCGCGCACGTCGCCGGGCTGCGCGGTCGCGGGTGGCGCCTGGCCGGCGTTGATCGCGTGCGCCGCGCGGATGATCAGCGAGCGCGCCGCCTGGCGGAAGATCTCGGTCAGGCGCACGGTCGGCACGATGCCGGACTCGATCAGGTCCTCGAGCACGCGGCCCGGGCCGACGGGCGCGAGCTGGTCGACGTCTCCGACGAGCAGCACGTGCGTGCGCGGCCCGACCGCGCCGAGCAGCGCGTCGGCCAGGCGCACGGACAGCATCGAGGCCTCATCGACGATCAGGACGTCGATCCCGGCGATCGGGTCCTCGGGCCCGCGCGCGAAGCCCTCGCCGGGCACGTACTCGAGCAGCCGGTGGATCGTCGACGCCTCGGCGCCCGTGAGCTCGCCCAGCCGGCGGGCCGCCTTTCCGGTCGGCGCGCACAGCCGCACCGCGCGGCGCTGCTCGCCGAGCAGGTCGACGAGCGCTCGCATCGTCTGCGTCTTGCCGGTGCCGGGCAGGCCGGTGAGGATCGAGAGGCGGTGGTCGAGCGTGTTGAGCACGGCCCGCCACTGGTCGTCGGTCGGCGCGAACCCGCCGTGCGACGGGCGCCGCGGGTCGCGCAGGCGCAGCGCCGGCGGAGAGTCGGCGAGCTCGCGGACGCTGCGCGCCAGCCGCCGCTCGATCGCGTCCATCACCGGGTCGGCCACGCGCTGGTCCTCGACGACCAGCCGCCCGGCCGCGGCCAGCTCGTCTACGCGCTCCTCGAGGCCGGCGTCGCCGAGCAGCCGCCGAGCGCGCGCGAGCAGCTCGGGGCGGGGGAGGTGGCAGTGGCCGTCCTGCTCGGCCTCGTGCAGCACGTGCAGCAGCCCGGCGTCGAGTCGCTCGGGCGCGTCGGGAGGTGTGCCCAGCGCCCGCGCGAGGGCGTCGGCGGTGGCGAAGCCGACGCCGTCGGCCGCGGTGATCGCGTACGGGTCGCCGCGCAGCTGCTCGAGGCAGCCGGGACCGAGCTCGCGGATGATCCGCCCGGCGGCGGCGGCGGGAACGCCGTGGCTGGAGAGGAACAGGCGCACGGCACGCACCTCGGCCTGCTCGCGCCACGAGCGCACGGCCGGGCCGATCCGAGCGCGGCCGATGCCGGGCACCGCGCGCAACGCCCGCTCGGGATCGCGGTCGATGGCGTCGAGCACCTGCTCCGGCCCGTGGCGAACGAGCAGCCACTCCGCCCCGCGTGGCCCGACGTGCTTGACCGACGCCAGGTGAGCCAGCAGCGCCGCGTCGCTCACGGGCTCGCCCACCCGCACCTGCTCGACCGCGAACTGCTGCCCGTGGCGAGGATGCCGGCGCCAGTCGCCGGAGACGTCGATCGACTCGCCCGCGTGGACGTGGCCCAGGGCGCCGGTGAGGACCACCTCCTGACCGTCGTCGCTGACGCCCGCGAGCACCGCGAAGTCGCCGCCGGCGAGGCGGAAGCGCACCGCGGTGACCTCGATCGTCAGCGTCTGCACGGTCCCCGACCGTACCCGCCCGAGCGGCCTGATACGGTGGGCCGGATGTCGGGTCTGGGCGCCATTCTGACGGCGATCGTCACCCCGTTCGACGACGACATGCGCGTCGACGAGGACGCCTTCGTCGACCTCTTGCGCCACCTCTGCGCGCACGGCTCGGACGGCGTCGTGGTGTGCGGAACGACGGGCGAGGCGCCGACCCTGAGCGACGCGGAGCACCTTCGCCTGATCGAGGTCGCCGTCCAGGAGCGTCCCGACGGGGCCACGGTCGTGGCCGGGACCGGCTCCAACGACACGCATCACGCGTGCGTGATGACGTCGCGCGCCACCGAGCTGGGGGCCGACGCGGTGCTGTCGGTGACCCCGTACTACAACAAGCCCAACCGCCGCGGGCTGCGCCGTCACTTCGAGGAGGTCGCCCGCGCCACCGACCGGCCGGTGATCCTCTACAACATCCCGGGACGCACCGCGCTCGACATGCCCAACGACGTCCTGGCCGAGCTGGCCCAGATCGAGCGCGTCGACTACGTCAAGCAGGCCAACAACCAGAACCTCGCCCCGGTCGACGGCCTCGGCGTCTACGCCGGCAACGACGACATCCTGGCCCGCACGCTCGACATCGGCGGCGAGGGCGGGATCTGCGTTGCCAGCCATCTCGTGGGCGACGAGATGCGTCGCATGGTCGACGAGCCCGCGGCGCGGGCCGAGATCGACGCGTCGCTGCAGGACATGTGGCGCGCCATGGGCGTCACCACCAACCCGATCCCGGTGAAGGCCGCGCTGAACATGCTCGGCCACAGCGTCGGCGGGCTGCGCCTGCCGCTGGTCGAGGCCGACGAGCACGAGGAGGCCGCGATCCGCGCGGTCCTCGAGCGTCACGGCCTGCTGAAGACCGCCGAGGCGTAGGTGGCGAGCGGGACGTTGCGGGTCCTCCCGCTCGGAGGGCTGGGGGAGATCGGCAAGAACATGATGGTCCTCGAGCACGAGGACCGGATCGTCGTGGTCGACGTCGGGCTGCGCTTCCCGACCGCCGAGATGGTCGGCATCGACCTCGTCCTGCCCGACTTCTCCTACCTGCGCGACCGGATCGACGACATCGAGGGCATCGTCGTCACCCACGGCCACGAGGACCACCTCGGCGCGCTGCCCTGGGTGCTGCGCGAGCTCAGCCCCGACATTCCGGTCTTCGGCGGCCCGCTGACCACCGCGATGGCCCGCTCCAAGCTCGACGAGCACCGGCTGCGCGAGGTCGACGTCACCGACGTGCCCGACGGCGAGCGGCTCGAGCTGGGCCCGTTCGACATCGAGCTCGTGCACATGACGCACTCGATCCCCGACGCGTCGGCCGTCGCCGTGACCTGCGACCTGGGCACGGTGCTCGTCACCGGCGACTACAAGTTCGACCAGACGCCGGTCGACGGCATCCCGGCCGACGTCGGCCGGCTCGCCCAGCTCGGCGCGGAGGGCCTGCTGCTGCTGTGCGGCGACTCGACCAACGCCGATCGCCCCGGCTTCTCGCCCAGCGAGGCGATCGTCGGCCCGCGCCTGGAGGAGCAGTTCATGCGCTGCTCGGGTCGCATCGTGGTCACGTGCTTCGCCTCCAACATCCATCGCGTCCAGCAGGTCGTCGACGCCGCCGCCGGCCTCGGGCGCAAGGTCTCGCTCGTCGGGCGCTCGATGCGCAAGAACGTCAACATCGGCCGTTCGCTGGGACACATCGAGGTCCCCGAGGGGCTGATGGTGCCGCCGCGCGAGCTCGAGGACTTCCCGGACGAGCGGCTGGTGATCATCTCGACGGGCTCCCAGGGCGAGCCGCTCAGCGCCCTGCGGCGCATGGCCCACAACGACCACCCGCAGGTCCAGCTGCACGACGGTGACACCGTCGTCTTCTCGGCCACGCCGATCCCGGGCAACGAGCGCGCGGTCAACGAGACGATCGACCGGCTCTACCACATCGGCTGCAACGTGATCACCCCGCGCGACGCCCCGATCCACGCCTCCGGCCACGGCAACGCGGAGGAGCTGAAGCTGATGCTCAACCTCGTGCGCCCGCGCTACGTCATGCCCGCCCACGGCGACCACAAGCGCATCCACCTGCACGGCCAGCTCGCCGAGGCGGTCGGCGTGCCCGGCGGGAACATCTTCAAGATGGAGAACGGGCTGCCGCTGGAGATCGACGAGCGCGGCGCCCGCACGGCCGAGCGCGAGCGCTCCGGGATGATCTTCGTCGACGGCGTCGACATCGGCGACCCGACCGACGTCGCGCTGCGCGATCGCCGCATGCTCAGCGCGGACGGCATCTTCGTCGTGGTCGCGACGATCTCCGAGCAGGACGGCTCGTCGGTCGCCGACCCCGAGGTCATCTTCCGCGGCGTGCCGTTCCCCGACGAGGCCGAGTCGCTGCTCGATGACATCCGCGGCACGGTCGAGGCGTCGCTCGATCGCGCGGCCCGGGAGGAGATCCGCGAGACCGACCTCCTGCAGAAGATCCTCCACGACGACCTCGCCGAGTTCGTCTACGATCGGCTGAAGCGCCGTCCGATGGTGCTGCCGGTCGTGGTCGAGGTCTGATCGTCGAACGACGGGTTCAGCCCCGGGCTGGCGCGGGCTAGTCTGGGACCGTGCATTCCTCGCGGGAGCTTCAGAGCTCGTCGTTTCGCATCGCGATCGACGGCGCTCCGGCGACGATGCACGACCTCCTGCCCGGCTTCAGCGACGCCGACCGCGTCGGGGTGGTCATCCGTCGCCCGTGCGGGGCCGTCGGGACGAGCGCGCTGCTGCTGGCCGCGATCACGGCGTTCTACGACATCCAGCGTGATCGCTCGGCCGACTTCTTCATCTACCCCGACTACTTCCTGTTCCACGTCGGGCGCCTGCTCGGCGACCACCGCCGGCTCGACGTGTGGCCCTCGCACAAGGAGGTGCTCGTGGCCGACGATCCCGAGGAGCTGCTGCAGTCGATCAACGACCGCGGGATCACGCGCCTGATCGTCGAGGACGGCACGCCGGGGGAGGCCGGCTTCGCGCCCGAGACGCTGGCCAGCGCCCGCGGCCGGATCCTGTCCGCGGTCGCCTACTCGCCGAACGGCACGGCGCGCGACGCCGATGTGGCGATCGCCGGCAACGACGTCACCGAGTCCTACGTGACCGGCGTGCTCGAGCGCTCGGACGGCGTGCCCGAGGGCGAGCGCGACCGGATCGCCGGCGCGCGGCGCCGGCTCGTCGAGGATGGGCGCCCGGTCGAGCGCTACCGGCGCATCGACCTCGACGAGGCGCTCGGCCTGCTCGCTCCGGAGCCCGAGCGCCGGCTGGCGTCGGTGTAGCGGTCCCACCGCTCGGGGCGACGGCACGGGGCCCCGAGGCGCGCCACTGCCGCATGGCGGTGATCGTGCGCCATGGGCCGAGCTCGATCTAGGCCGTCGCCGGCTCGGCCGGGCGCGGTTCCGTCGCCACCGGGCGCTCGAGCCGTGGCAGCCGGACGACGAAGCGCGCACCCGGACCGGAATCCTCGAGCGCCACGCTGCCGCCGTGGGACTCGGCCACCGCGCGCACGATCGACAGGCCCAGCCCGGACGAGCTGCCGCGATCGCCGTAGCCGCGGACGAAGCGCTCGAAGATCTGCTCGCGCAGCTCGTCGGGGACCCCGGGGCCGTCGTCGGCCACCGTGAGGACGACGTCGCCGTCGCGCACCGCCACGGTGGCGCGGACGTGGGTTCCGGGCGGGGTGTGGCGGATCGCGTTCTCCATCAGGTTGAGCGCCATCCGGTGCAGCTCGTCGCGCGAGCCGTCGATGATCGCGGTTCCCGCGTCGACGGTGAGCTCGTGGCCCGCGGCCACCGGGCCGAGCTCGGCGGCGGCGTCGACGAGCACGTGCCCGAGGTCGGTCGGCTCGCGCGGCAGCGACCGGCGGGCGTCGGCGCGGGCCAGCAGCAGCAGGTCGCCCACCAGCCGGCGCATGCGCTGGGACGAGCGCAGCGCCGAGCGGGCGGCCTCGGCGCGCTCGCCATCGAGCACCTCGGCCAGCAGCTCGAGGTTGGCCAGGATGCTGGTCAGCGGGGTGCGCAGCTCGTGCGAGGCGTCCGCCACGAACTGGCGCTGGCGCACGAGCATGTCCTCGGTCTCGCTGCGCGAGGACTCCAGGGCGTCGAGCATCTGCTGCATGGTGCGCCCCAGCTCGGCCACCTCGTCGTCGGCCACCGACTGCGGCAGCGAGCGGCGCGGGTCGCGCGTCTCGGCGATCTCGCGCGCACCGGCGGTGAGCGCCGCCACGGGAGCCATCGCCCGCCGGCCGACGATCAGGCCGCCGAGCATGGCGAGCAGCGTGCCGGCGATCACCCCGCCGCTCAGGAACAGGCGGACGCGCGAGATCGTCTCCTCGACGACCGACACCGGGCGCCCGTACTGGATGATCAGCGGCACGACGAAGCGGCTCCCGCGCACGGCCACGCCGCGCCGCCGGGTCTCGACCTGGTAGCCGGCGGCGGTCTGGGCCGTGCGCGGCAGCAGGATGCCGAAGTTCGGCGCGCGCTCGCTCTCCGCGAGGATCCGGCCGTCGCGCTGGATCACCCGGATGACCGCGTCATTGGATGCCGCGTAGACGTCGAGGTCGGGGCCGGCGAGGTCGATGTCGCCGCTGTAGCGCTCGCTGGTGAAGCTGAAGCGGTCGGACAGGTCGTCGACCGCGGCCGCGAGCTGGTTGTTGAAGTCCGAGCGCACCTTCGAGGCGGTGACCTGCCCGATGACGAGCGCAAACGCGGCGAGGATGACCAGCGTCAGCGCCGAGGACACCAGCGCCAGGCGCCAGCGGATGGGGATGCGGTCAAGCACGGAGGACATAGCCGGCACCGCGGATCGTGTGCAGCAGCCGCGCCTCGCCGCCGGCCTCGAGCTTGCGCCTCAGGTTCGAGACGAACACCTCGATCGTGTTCGTGGTGGCGAACGGGTCGTAGCCCCAGACCTCCTCGAGCAGCCGCTGGCGGGGGACCACGATGCGCTCGTTGCGCATCAGGTACTCGAGCAGCTCGAACTCGCGCTGGGTCAGCTCGACCGATCGCTCGGCGCGATGGACCTCGTGCGTGTCGGGGTTCAGCGACAGGTCGCCCACCGTGAGCGAGGCGGCGCCGCGCGGCGGCCGCCGGCGCAGCAGCGCCCGCAGGCGCGCGAGCAGCTCCTGGCGCTCGAACGGCTTGACGAGGTAGTCGTCGGCGCCCGAGTCCAGCCCCTCGACGCGCGCGTCGACGGCGTCGCGCGCGGTCAGCATCAGGATCGGCACGTCGTCGGCCGCGCGCAGGCGGCGGGCGACCTCGATCCCGTCGAGCTTGGGCAGCCCGAGGTCGAGGATCACGAGGTCGGGGTGGTAGGCGGCCGCCTCGCCCAGCGCGGACTCGCCGTCACCGGCGATGCGCACCTCGTAGCCGTCCAGGCGCAGCGAGCGCTGGAGCGTCTGGGCGATCTCGTCGTCGTCCTCCACCACGAGCACGCGCGGGTCACGGCCGGTCCCGGTCATCGCACCGCTAGAGGGTACGGCGCGCGATGAATGTCCGCTAAGGGTGGTCAGGGACAGGAAACGCTGACGACCGTCACCGCGCACCCGGAGAGGGGAGGGGCGAGCAGGACCGCGGCACTCGGCGTCGTAATCCGGCGCAGCAGCCCGATGCCCCCTGCCCGCAAGCACGCCACGTCCCGCAAGCACGCCCGCTCCCCGCGGGCCCGGGCCCGCCGATCGCCGCTGGCCTGGCGACCGCGCCTGCCCGTCGTCGAGCAGCACCACCTCGACCTGGTCGGCCTGGCGCTGGTGGCGATCGGCGTGTTCCTCGCCTTCCCGCTGTATCTCGCGTGGGACGGCGGCTCGGCCGGCGAGGCGCTCGTCGACGGCCTGACGTGGCTGGCCGGGCGCGTGGCCTACGCCGCCCCGGCTGCGCTCGTGGCGGCCGGGGCGCTGCTCGTCATGCGACCGGCCATCCCGACGCTGCGCCCGTTCCGAGCCGGCGCGCTCTGCCTGCTCGGCTCGGCGCTGCTGATCTTCGGGGGCGGAGGCGAGCCGGTGCGCGACCACGGCGGCGTCGCCGGTCGCGCCCTGCACGACGGTGCGGCGAGCGCCTTCTCGGACGTCGGCGTCAGCATCATCGCCATCTTCCTGGCCGTGGCCGGGGTGTTGCTGCTGACCGGCGCCTCGGTGGCCGGCGTGCTGCGGGCCACCTCGGCCCAGGTGGCCGACACGACCCGTGCCCTGCGCCGCACGCGCGATGGCGAGCAGGGCGCGGCCGACGCGACGGATTCGCCGGAGCGCTCGCCCTTCGCCGTGCCCGAGCCCGAGGACGAGGAGGTCGTGGTCCGCCCCGTCACCCGCGCGGACGAGCTCGACGGCGCGCTGCGCTACCCCGACCTGTTCGGCAGCCCGGCCGAGATGGCGGTGACCGCTCCGCCCCGGCCCGAGGAGCCCGAGCCCGAGCCCGAGTCCGAGGAGCCCGGCGACGAGGCGATCGCCGATCCGCCGCTCACCGCCGCCGAGCAGGCGGAGCTGGCGCCCGCCGGCCGGTCGGCGAGCGGCGCGCCCCCGCGGGGTGACCTCGAGCTCGAGCTGCCCGTCGACGGCCGCGACTTCGCCCTGCCCGAGACGCGCATCCTCAAGCGCTCGACCGCTGAGCAGCTGCGCCCCGACACCGCCGGCCAGACCCAGACGGCGGCGCGCCTGGTCGAGGCGCTCGGCCACCTCGGCGTGCAGGCGCAGGTCATCGGCGCGGTGGCCGGCCCGCACATCACGCGCTACGAGCTGCAGCTCGCGCCCGGGGTGAAGATGGCCAAGGTGGCCAACCTCAAGAACGACCTGGCCTACGCGCTGGCGGCCACCGAGATCCGCATCCTCGCGCCGATCCCCGGCAAGCGCGCGGTCGGGGTCGAGGTCCCCAACCGCCACCGTCGCGTGGTCACGCTGGGAGACGTCATCGATGAGCCGCCGCGCGGCTCGTCGCCGCTCACGGTGTGGCTGGGCAAGGACGTCAGCGGCCGGGCGATCCACGCCGACCTGGCCAAGATGCCGCACCTGCTCGTCGCCGGCACGACCGGCGCCGGCAAGTCGGGGTGCGTCAACGCGATGCTCAGCTCGATCCTGCTGCGCGCCACCCCTGACGAGGTGCGGCTCGTGCTCGTCGACCCCAAGCAGGTCGAGCTGAACCACTACGAGGCCATCCCGCACCTGCTCACGCCGGTCATCACCAGCCCGCGGATGGCGGCCAACGCGCTGCAGAACCTCGTGCGCGAGATGGAGTGGCGCTACGGCGTCATGTCGGTCAAGCGCACGCGCTCGCTGCCCGAGCTCAACAAGGCCCGGGTCGCCGAGGGCGACGCGGCGCTGCCCTACATCCTGTGCGTGATCGACGAGCTGGCCGACCTGATGATGGTGGCGCCCGCCGACGTCGAGGACTCGATCATCCGCCTGGCCCAGAAGGCGCGCGCCGTCGGCATCCACCTCGTTCTGGCCACCCAGAGCCCGCGCGTGGACGTCATCACGGGCATGATCAAGGCCAACGTCCCCTCGCGGATCGCCTTCTCGGTCTCCTCGCAGACCGACTCGCGCGTGATCCTCGACCAGAACGGCGCCGAGTCGCTGCTCGGCCAGGGCGACATGCTGTTCTCGGCGGTCGGGGTGACCGGGCTGCAGCGCATCCAGGGCGCCTACGTCGACGAGCCGCAGATCGCGGCGCTGACGAGCTTCTGGGCGCGGCAGGGCGAGCCCGAGCTGCGCGAGGACCTGCTCGACGAGGTCGAGCCCGAGGTGGTCGACAAGGGCGAGGCCGGGGAGGAGGGCTTCGACCCCGACGAGGACCCGCTGCTCGGGGACGCGATCCAGCTCGTGGTGGAGATGGGCACGGCGTCGACCTCGATGCTGCAGCGGCGCCTGCGCCTCGGCTACACACGCGCCGGGCGGCTGATCGACATGCTCGAGCGCCGCGGGATCATCTCCGGCTACGAGGGCTCCAAGCCGCGGCAGGTGCTCGTCACCGAGGGCGACCTGCCGCGCGTGCTGGCCGCGCTCGATGCGGCGGCGGGCACGGAGCCCGGCCCCGAGCCCGAGCCGGTGTCCGTCCCCGGCGAGTCGCTCGTCGACGACGAGGGCTGACCCGCCCGCGCCGCCGGGCGCCGATGACGGTCGACGGCCCACTAGGCTTTCCGGCCACGGATGGCGGACATCGGGGCCACTCTTCGCGAAGCGCGCACGCGCCAGCGAATCGACATCTCGGAGATCGAGTCCGAGACGAAGATCCGTGCGAAGTACCTGCGTGCGCTCGAGAACGAGGAGTGGGACCTGCTGCCCGGGCCCACCTACGTCAAGAGCTTCCTGCGCTCCTACGCCGAGGCCCTGGGGCTCGACGGCAAGCTCCTCATCGAGGAGTACAAGCTCCGCCACGAGCGGCTGTCCGACGTGGAGATGCAGCCGATCCGCCCGCCCGGGCCGGCCGACATGCGTCGCCGCCGGCGAGCGGGCTCCGGGCGCGGCTGGGCGGTCGCGGGAGTCGTCGGATGCCTGCTCGCGGCGCTCTACTTCCTGGGCCAGAGCGGCGGTGACGGAGGCGATGGGACGGCCACCACGCTCCCGCCCGTCTCGACCCAGACGACGACGCGCACGACGCGCACCACGTCGGAGTCGAGCACGACGCCGCGCCGGCGCCGGCGCACGCTCGCCCGCGTGCGCATCATCCCCACCGGGCCGGTGTACGTCTGCCTGCGGCGGTCCGGCGGCGAGGCCGTGGTCGACGGCCTGATCCTCCAGGCCGGCTCGCGCCAGCCGACCTACCGCTCGCGCCGCTTCCGGCTGCTGCTGGGCAACGGCGAGGCGCGGCTGCGCGTCAACGGGCGCCTGCGCGACGTGCCGGCGGTCCCCAACGGCGTCGGCTACGAGATCACCCCGACCCGGGTGCGCACCCTGCCGGCGAACAGCCGGCCGCGCTGCTCGACATGAGCGCGCGTGCCGGCATCGTCGTCACCGGCACCGAGGTGCTCGGCGGCCGCGTCGCCGATCGCAACGGCCCGTGGCTGTCGGATCGCCTGCGCGAGCTCGGCGTCGACCACGCCCACACGATCGTGGTCGGCGACCGCCGCGAGGACATGGAGGTCGCGCTGCGCTTCCTGGCCGACCTCGGCCTGGAGGTGATCGTCACCACGGGCGGGCTGGGGCCGACGGCCGACGACCTGACCGCCGAGGTGGTCGCGGCGTTCCAGGGCCGCGGGCTGGTCCTCGACGAGCCGCTCGAGGGCCGCATCGGCGTGATCCTCGCGCGCAACAGCCGGCGCTGGCGCGACATCGACCCCGAGGCGCTGCGTGCGTCCAACCGCAAGCAGGCGATGGTCCCCGAGGGGGCCACGATCCTCGAGCCCGTGGGGACCGCGCCCGGGCTCGTCGTCCCGCCGTCGGCGGGCGACGGGCCGACGGTCGTCGTCCTGCCCGGCCCCCCGGGCGAGCTGCAGGCGATGTGGCCCGCGGCCGTCGCCACCGCCGCCTTTCGCGCGGCGACCGCGGGCGCGACGACCTACCGTCAGCGGATGCTGCGCCTGTTCGGCATCCCCGAGTCGGAGATCGCCGAGACGCTGCGGGTGGCCGAGCAGGCGCACGGGCTCGACGGCCTGGAGGTCACGACGTGCCTGCGCCGCGGCGAGGTCGAGGTCGTCACGCGCTACGAGCCGGGCGCCGAGCCCGCCTATGCCGCGCTGGAGGCCACCGTGCGCGAGCGCCACGCCGGCACGCTGTTCTCCGACGACGGCAGCTCGGTCGACGAGCAGGTGGCCGCGCTGCTGCGCGAGTGCGGCTGGACGATCGCCACCGCCGAGTCGTGCACCGGCGGGCTGCTGGCCGGCCGGCTGACCGACCTGGCGGGCTCCTCGGACTATGTCGCCGGCGGGCTCGTGGTCTACGCCAACGAGGCCAAGGTCGCGCTGGCCGGCGTCGACCCGGCCCTGATCGAACGCGTCGGGGCGGTGTCGGTCGAGGTCGCGGAGGCGCTGGCCGACGGGGCGCGCACGCGGGTGGGCGCCGACGTCGGCGTGGGCGTGACGGGCGTGGCCGGCCCGGGTGGCGGCAGCGAGCACAAGCCGGTGGGCCGCGTCTGCTTCTCGGTCGCCGGCCCCGGCGGGGCGCGGCTGACGCACGCGACCACGATGCCGGGCGGCCGCGCCGAGGTGCGCGACCGCTCGACGACCGTGGCCATGCACCTCGTGCGGCGGCTGCTGCGGGAGGCCGGCGGAGTCGGCGACGCGCGCGGTGGGCTGCCGGGGGCGGCAACGACGCGGCGCCTCGGGGGCGGGCCCGCGGCGAGCGCGTCCGCCGGGGGCGGGCCCGCGGCGCGCGGGTCCGCCTCGCGGCCCGGTCGGAGCGCGCCCTGAGCGCGCGGCTGTTCGCCGCGCTCGAGCTGCCACCCGAGGTGCGCGACGCGCTGAGCGCCTTCGGCCGCGCCGCCGCCGGCGGCGACTTCGCGCTGCGGGCCGCGCGAGCCGACGCGCTGCACGTGACGCTGGCCTTCCTCGGCCATCGCGCGCTGGACGACATCGAGCCTGCGGGCGAGGCCCTGCGCGCGGTCGCCGCGCCGGTCGGCGAGCTGTCGCTCGGCGAGCCGCTGTGGCTGTCGCCGCGGCGCCCGCACGTCCTGACGGTGGCGGTGGTCGATCCGCGCGGGGCGCTCGCGCGGCTGCAGGAGGCGGTGACCGAAGCGCTCGTGGACGCGGTCGGCTTCGTCCCGGAGCACCGCGCGTTCCGCCCGCACGTCACCGTGGCGCGCGTCCGCCGCGGGGCGGTGCCGCGGCGCGGCGGCCTGCCCGACGCGCCCCGCGCGGCGTTCGCCGGGGAAGCGCTGACGCTGTACCGCTCGTGGCTCGGGGGCGGCCCCGCGCGCTACGAGCCGCTCGAGCGCGTGCCGCTCTGACACACGCGCTGCGCGCTTTCGGAACAGGTCGGTGTGGCGCTGTGGCAGGCCGCGGATCTAGCGTGGCGTTCCGCCCGTTCCGTCCACCCCGATCGCCACACTTGCCCTCCGTCTGAAGAGAAAGGTCGTTCCTCCGATGTCCGCCAACGAAGCCGACAAGGCCGCCAAGGCCCGCGACGCCGCCCTCCAGGGCGCGCTGACCCAGATCGAGCGCCAGTTCGGCAAGGGCAGCGTCATGCGCATGGGTGACGAGGGCGCCAAGGTGCGCGTCGAAGCCGTGCCCACCGGCGCGCTCTCGCTCGACCTCGCCCTGGGCATCGGCGGCGTCCCGCGCGGGCGCATCGTCGAGGTCTTCGGCCCGGAGTCCTCGGGCAAGACGACGCTCATGTACCACATCCTCGCCGAGGCCCAGGCGCTCGGCGGGGTGTGCGCGTTCATCGACGCCGAGCACGCGATGGACCCGCTGTACGCCCGCGCCATCGGCGTCGACATCGACGAGCTGCTCGTCTCCCAGCCCGACTACGGCGAGCAGGCGCTCGAGATCGCCGACATGCTCGTCCGCTCCGGCGCGGTCGACGTGATCGCCGTCGACTCCGTCGCCGCGCTGACGCCGCGCGCCGAGCTCGAGGGCCAGATGGGCGACCAGACCGTCGGACTGCAGGCGCGGATGATGTCCCAGGCGATGCGCAAGCTCGCCGGCAACCTCCACCGCACCGACACGCTCTGCCTGTTCACAAACCAGATCCGCGAGAAGGTCGGCGTGATGTTCGGCTGCATGCATTACGACGCCCGCGTGGTGCTCGCTGACGGGAGCACGGAGAAGATCGGCAAGATCGTCAACCAGCGCATGCCGGTCGAGGTCATGTCGATGGACCCCGACACCGGCAGGATCTCGCCGAAGCGGATCGTCGAGTACTACGACAACGGCGAGACCGACGACTTCCTGCAATTCGAGGTCGAGGCCGGCGGTGGCTCCGGCAAGCGCAAGTTCGCCTGCACGCCGAACCACCTGATCTTCACCCCCGTGGGCGAGCGCCATGCCGCGGACATCGAGGTCGGCGACGAGGTCCTTGTGGCCACGAAGCAGTACGCCCTCAGCGATGACCAGCTCAAGCTCATCCTCGGCAGCCTCATGGGCGATGGATCTTTGCGCTATGCATCGGCCCACAACGCGAGCTTCCGCGTGGGCCACGGCGAGCGCCAGCGGGCGTACTGCGAGTGGAAGCGGACAATGCTGGCCCCCTTCGCCAACAAGATCGGCAAGACCGGCAACGGCATCGGCTTCGACACGATCCCGATGTCGCAGCTCGCGCCCCTGCGCGACGCTGTCTACGCCACCGCGGGACGCAAGCAGCTCACCGACGAGCTGGTCACCGAGCTCGACGAGCGGGCGATCGCGGCCTGGTACTGCGACGACGGGACGTTCGGCGGCAGCTACAAGCGGTGGGGGCACGGCAAGCCGTCGATCTGCGTCGCCGGGCTTCGCCAGGAGGACCGCGAGCGACTGGCACGGCGTTGCGAGGAGCTCGGGATGGGCCGGCCGACGCTCAGCGGCCACAGCCTCCTCTTCAGCGGCGAGCGCGCGCGGATGTTCCACGAGAAGATCGCTCCCTACGTTCACCCGTCGCTCGAGTACAAGCTGCACCCGAACGTCCGCGGGCGATTCGCCTGGGACGGCGCGGGCAACGGCGACTACGCCACCACCCTGGCCGAGCGGACCAGCCTGCGACCGGTCGCTATGAAGGTCCTGCGCAAGTATCCGAAGCCGCCGGGCGAACGCTGTCGCAAGCACCGCTACGACCTCCAGATCGAGGGGAACCACACCTACCTCGTCGACCACGTGGTCGTGCATAACTCCCCCGAGACGCAACCAGGTGGTCGCGCGTTGAAGTTCTACTCGTCCCAGCGCCTGGACATCCGCCGGATCGAGACCCTCAAGGAGGGCACCGAGGCGGTCGGCAACCGGGTCCGGGTCAAGGTCGTCAAGAACAAGGTCGCGCCGCCCTTCCGCCAGGCGGAGTTCGACATCGAGTTCGGCCGGGGCATCTCGACGGCCGGCTGCCTGATCGACCTGGGCATCGAGCACAACGTCGTGACGAAGTCCGGCTCGTTCTTCTCCTACGGCGACGAGCGCCTGGGCCAGGGGCGCAACAACGCCAAGGCCTTCCTCGACGAGCACGTTGAGATCGCCAAGGAGATCGAGGCCAAGGTCTACGAGGCGCTGGCCATCGACCGCGACGCGGTCGAGCCGATCGACGCCGCGGCCGGGGCCGACGCTTCGGCTCCGGTCGATGCCGAGGCGCCGGCGGACGCCGGCTCCGACGCGCCGGCGATCAGCCAGGCGGCGTAGCGCTCGGCGCCGTGCAGGACCAGGCAGAGCTCCAGGCCGCGCTCGACCTGAGCTTCCGCTTCCTCGGTCACCGTGACCGCACGGTGACCGAGGTGCGCCGCCATCTCGAGCGGCGCAGCGTCGCCCAGGGCGTCGTCGACGAGGCGATCGCCGAGCTCGAGCGCCTCGACCTGCTCGATGACGCCCGCTTCGCGCGCCGCTTCGCCGAGGATCGCCGGCGACTCGACGCGTGGGGCAGCGAGCGCATCGAGCGCCGCCTCGGCGAGCTCGGCGTCGACCGCGCGATCGTCTCGGCGGCCCTCGCCGAGGATCCGGGCCACGACGAGCTGGGCACCGCCGTGAACCTGCTGCGCCGGCGCTTTCGCTGGCCGCCGGCCGAGGATCGCGAGCGCGAGCGGGCGCTCGGCCTGCTCGCCCGCCGCGGCTACGACCTCGAGCTCGCCTATGACGCCGTACGTGCCTTCGAGCACGGCCGGTAAAGCCGCGTCAGAGCGCCCCCGCGCCGACGCGCGCGCTGACCTCGGGTCAGATCATCGGCTTCATATCGACGATCGGTGTGCCATCGAGCGCCTCCAGGTCCGTGACCAGGACTCGATTGCCCTCGACCGCGACGACCTCGACCTCGTGCAGACCGATCGGGTTCGGTCGCTCGGCCGAGCGCGTGCTGAACACCCCTCGCTCGGGGTTGGCGGGATCGTCCCGCGGATGAACGCGCAGGACGTCGCGGCGCGCACGATCCAGCCACGTGAGCACGATCACTCGCTCGCCGGGCTGGATCTCCCGCAGCCCCTCGAGCACGGCCGGCTCGAACACCAGCCAGGCCTGGGGCGCGCCCTCGGCGCCCTGCTTGGGCGCGGTGGCCAGATCGGTCAGCGGCGATTGGACCACGCCGATCGGTCTCAGCTCGGGGCGGCCGGGGCCGGTCACGCTCACGCCGCTGGCGGGAATCGCTTCAGCGTGGGCGCAAGCGCCGTCGCCGTGACCGTGTGCGTCTGCCCCTCGAGCACCTGGTGCCGGGCCCTCGGCAGCAGACCGGCGACGCTCCGCCTGCCGTTCGCCAACCAGTCGAGGCTCTTGCCCCCGACGAGAACGAGCGTGGGGACGCTGACCTCGCCCCACTGCTCAGGGTCGAGCGGCCTGCCGGACTGGGTGTCGCCCATGCAGGCGGCATCGTACGAGAGCGTGTGCGCGACTGTGGCCCGCGACCGCGGCGTGCATCATCAGGCGCAGCTCGTCGACGGCGAGCTCCAAGCCCTGCTCGCCCAAGGTGACCCGTTCTTCGTGCCGGCCTACGTCGGCGGGAAGGGCTGGGTCGGCATTCGCACCGACCATCCCCGCGCCGACGGGACGAGATCGCCGAGCTCATCGCCGGCAGCTACTGCCTGATCGCGCCCAAGCGCCTCGCGGCGAAGGTGACCAGGCCGCCGTCGCTCACCGACGCAAGATCACGAGGATCGGCGTGACCTTCGATGCCCGCCCCCGGCCGAACCGCAACGGAGGCTCCCGGGGGTCGCGTTGCACGGCCAGCCCCGCGGTACTACGATCCGGTGAAGCGAATGACCGGCCCGCGAGGGCGTGAATACCCAGCAAATCGCGCAGTTCCAACGTTCTTGGCAGCTTCAGCTTCGACGCTCCACCACCAACCTTCCACCGGCCCCAGGCCCACGTGTCCCACCGCACCGCAGCAACGCCCCAGCGCACCTGAAGCGCGGCCACACGCCGCACTGCCGTTCCCCGTTCCCGCGCCGTCCCCGCGTCCGGTCCGTCGCTCCATGAATACGGAGATCACTTGGTCGACCGCTGCGCGGTCGGCGAGGAGAGGACACGGCAATGGAACTCGTCATCGCGGCGGTCGTCCTGGCAGGGGGGATCGTCGCGGCCGCCGTCGCCTTCGGGCGACGGTCGCCCGGGTCCGATGACCCCGCTCAACGGGCGGTCGGTGACGGTGAGCTGCGCGAGCGCGAGGAGCAGCTGGCCCGCAGCGCGGAGCGATCGCAGTCACTCGAGCGCTCGCTCGACCGGCGTTCCGGCGACGTCGAGAAGCGCGAGCGGGAGCTCGACGCCCGGGCCGCCGAGCTCGACGCCCAGCGCGAGCTCCTCGCGCGGCTGCGCGAGGAGCACACGCGTGCGCTCGAGCGCGTCGCCTCGCTGAGCCCGGGCCAGGCCAAGCAGGCCCTGATGAAGGAGATCGAGGACCAGGCGCGCCACGACTCGGCGCGCATCATCCGCCAGGTCGAGGAGGAGACCAAGCGCGACGCCGAGCGCCGCGTGCGCTCGATCCTTTCGGTCGCCATGCAGCGGCTGGCCGCCAGCCACGCGGCGGAGACCACGGTGTCCGTGGTCCAGCTGCCCTCCGACGACATGAAGGGCCGCATCATCGGTCGCGAGGGTCGCAACATCCGCGCGCTGGAGAACCTCACCGGCGTCGACTTCATCATCGACGACACCCCCAACGCCGTCGTGCTGTCGGCCTTCGACGGCGTGCGGCGCGAGATCGCCCGCATGACGCTGGAGAAGCTCCTGCAGGACGGTCGCATCCATCCCGCGCGGATCGAGGAGACCTACTACCAGGCGAAGTCCGAGCTGGAGAGCCACATCGTCGAGCTCGGCGAGGCCGCCGTCCTCGAGTCCGACGTGCACGGCCTCGACCCTGAGCTGATCAAGATCCTCGGCCGCCTGCGCTTCCGGACCTCGTACGGGCAGAACGTGCTCGCGCACTCGATCGAGTGCGCCCAGCTCGCCGCGATGATGGCCCATGAGCTCGGCGCCAGTCCCAAGACGGCGCGCCGCGCGGCGCTGCTGCACGACATCGGCAAGGCGGTCTCGCACGAGATCGAGGGGCCGCACGCGCTCGTCGGCGGCGACCTCGTCCGCCGCCACGGCGAGCCCGAGGCGGTCGCCCACGCGATGGAGGCCCACCACAACGAGGTCGAGCCGCAGACCGTCGAGGCGGTGATCGTGCAGGCCGCCGACGCGCTCAGCGGCGCGCGGCCCGGCGCGCGCGGCGAGTCGCTCGAGCAGTACGTCAAGCGCCTGCGCGAGCTCGAGCACATCGCCACCCGCCACGACGGCGTCGACAAGGTCTACGCCATGCAGGCCGGCCGCGAGATCCGCGTCATCGTCGCCCCCGACTCGATCTCTGACGATGCCGCCATCGCACTGTCGCGTGACATCGCCCGCGAGATCGAGAAGGAGCTCGAGTACCCCGGTCAGATCAAGGTCACCGTCATCCGCGAGTCGCGCGCAGTGGACTACGCCAAGTGACCGCCGGCGCCCGCTCGCTGCCCGCGCTGCTGCGCCGCCGCCGGGCCGTGGCGGCGAGGACGCCGGTGTCGCGCCCCGAGCCGCCCGCCGACCTGCCGCCCGCGCGCATCGTTCGCGTCCCCGGCCGCGGCGAGTTCCTGCTCCGCGACAGCGGCGGCGACGGTCCCGCCGTGCTGCTCCTGCACGGATGGATGGTCAGCGCCGACCTCAACTGGATCACCATGTACGGGCCGCTGCAGGACGCCGGCTATCGGGTCCTCGCGCTGGACCATCGCGGCCACGGCCGCGGGATGCGCTCGCCGGAGGCGTTTCGCCTGGCGGCCTGCGCCGACGACGCCGCGGCCGTCGTCCGCGTCGAGGGGATCGGACGCGCGCTCGTGGTCGGCTACTCGATGGGCGGCCCGATCGCGTGCCTGCTCGCGCGCGAGCACCCCGAGCTGGTCGAGGGCCTCGTGCTGTGCGCCACCGCGCCGGACTGGCGCGAGCCGCACATGCGCCGCGCCTGGCGGGCGATGGTGCTGCTGCGGCTGCAGCTCGGCCTGTTCGGCGACGGGGTCTGGCGGCGGTGGCTACGCGACCTCGGCCTGCCCGACTCGCCGGGCACGAGCTGGGCGGCCGCCGAGCTCTCGCGCGGGAGCTCGCGCGACATCGCCGAGGCCGGACGCGAGCTCGGGCGCTACGACGGACGTTCCTGGCTCGGCGCCCTGGCCGTGCCCAGCGCGGTGATCGTGACGGTCGACGACGATCTCGTGCCGCCCCGCAAGCAGCGCGAGCTCGCCGCGCTGCTGGGCGCCCCCGTCCACGAGGTTCCGGGCAACCACACCGCCATCACCTTCCGAGCCGAGCCGTTCGCCGTCGCGCTGCGCGAGGCGCTGGACGAGCTCGGCCCGCAGCCCCGGGCCGTCTCGGCCGCGTGACACCGCGCGACGGGCCGGTCGGGCGGTGGGGCTGGGCGGCCTTCGAGTCGGTCGCCAGGCTGGGCGGCCCGCGACCGGCCCGTGCGCTCGCGTCCGTGCTGCTGCGCATCGCCTCGAGGCGCCGGGCCGGCTACGAGCGCGCGATGATGCGTGTCGGGCGCCACGAGACTCCGGGGCTCTGGAAGGTGCCCGCAGCATGGAACGCCGCAGCGCCCGAGGTCTCGGTGCGCCGGCTCGGCCTGCGGTGGCGCCTGGACCTGCGCGACAACCTGCAGCGCACCGTCTACTACGCCGGCACCTACGAGCCCGACGTGCTCGCCTTCCTGCGCCGCGAGCTGGAGCCCGGCGACGTGCTGGCCGACGTCGGCGCCCACGTCGGGGTTCACGCCCTGACCGCCGCGCGTCATGACGGCGTGCGCGTGCTCGCCTTCGAGCCGGCGACGGACTCCGCGGCGAAGCTGCGCGCGGCGGCCACGCGCAACGGCCTGCGCGTCGAGGTCGTCGAGACCGCGCTCGGCGCTGCGCGAGGCGAGGTCGAGCTGCGAGCCGACCCCGACTACCCCGTCGCCGATGCCGGCGTGCGCTCGCAGCACGGCGCCGGCGCGGTGGTGGCGCGCGTGCCGGTGACGACCTTCGACGCGTGGGCGTCGGAGGCCGGGCTCGATCGCCTCGACATCGTCAAGATCGATGTCGAGGGCGCCGAGCCGGTCGTGCTCCGCGGCATGGCGCAGACGTTGCGCCGCCTGCGGCCACGGGCGGTGGTGGTCGAGGCCAAGGGGCGCGTCATGGAGCGCGCCGGCGTCGACGACTCGGCACTCGAGGCGCCGCTGCGCGAGGCCGGCTACGGGCCGGCCGGCGACGTGGACTGGGCCAACCGGCTGTTCCGCCCGAGCAGTCCGTCGGTACCCTGAGCGGGCCGATGAAGCGCTTCCACGTCACCACGTTCGGGTGCCAGATGAACGAGCACGACTCGGAGCGCATGAAGGGCATGCTCGAGTCGCTCGGCTACGTGGAGGCGCCGGCGCGCGAGCAGGCCGACCTGATCCTGTTCAACACGTGCTCGATCCGCGAGAAGGCCGACGAGCGCTTCGTCACCCACCTGGGGGAGGCCAAGCGGCTCAAGCGCGAGCGCCCGGACGTCGTCGTCGGCGTGGGCGGCTGCTGGGCACAGTCGGTCAAGGAGGAGGTCTTCGCCCGCTTCCCGTTCGTCGACGTCGCCTTCGGCCCGGGCCAGGTCCACAAGCTGGCCGAGTTCCTGACCAGCGAATCGCTGACCGCGCAGGGCTTCTTCGAGTTCGAGGGCTTCACCGGCCACCTGCCGGCCAAGCGCACGCGCGAGTTCCAGGCCTGGGTGCAGATCTCCGTCGGCTGCAACCTGCGCTGCGCCTACTGCATCGTGCCCTCAACGCGCGGGCGCGAGGTGTCCCGCCCGCTGGAGGAGCTCGTAACCGAGATCGAGGGCCAGGCCGCCGACGGCGTGCGCGAGGTCACCCTGCTCGGCCAGAACGTCAACTCCTACGGGCGCGACCTGCGGGTCGGCGAGGGCCGGCCCCGCCGGTTCAGCGAGCTGCTGCGCGCGGTCGACGCGATCGACGGGATCGACCGCATCCGCTACACGAGCCCGCACCCCAAGGACATGCGCGAGGACGTCATCCGCGCCCACGCCGAGCTTCCCGCGCTGTGCGAGCACATCCACCTGCCGCTGCAGTCGGGCTCGTCGCGGATCCTCAAGGCGATGCGCCGCACCTACGACCGCGAGCGCTACCTCGATCGCGTGGCGCTGATCCGCGAGCACGTGCCGGACTGCGCGCTGACCACCGACATCATCGTCGGCTTCCCGGGGGAGACCGAGGAGGACTTCGAGCGGACGCTCGAGCTGTGCGAGGAGGTCGGCTACGACTCGGCCTTCACGTTCGTCTACTCGCCGCGGCGCGGCACCGAGGCGGCGACGATGACCGAAGGGCTCGTCGCGCACGAGGTCAAGGTGCAGCGCATGCAGCGCCTGGTCGAGGTCGTCCAGCGCCGCGCTCACGAGCGCGCCCAGCGGTTCGTCGGCCGCACGCTCGACGTGCTCGTCGAAGGCCCGTCGCGCACCGATCCATCGCGCCTGCGCGGACGCTCGCGCCACAACAAGGCGGTCAACTTCAGCGGCCTGGCCGCGCCGGGGGAGATCGTCCCGGTGCAGATCCGCTCGGCGACGAGCCAGACGCTGGCCGGCGAGGAGTCGCTGGTCTCGCGCGCCGTGGCCTGACCGTCGGCGTCTTCCGTCCGCCCGCCGTGCGAACATACGTTCGTGCGCTGGGACAACCTCTCCATCGACGCCGACGAGCACACGCGGCTCCCGGGCTACCGCGAGCCCGCGGTGGTCCGCCACTTCGACGCGCCCGAGGCGCTCGAGACGCGCTTCTACGAGGTGCGCGCGAAGTCGGCGCTGAACCGCGTCCCCGAGCGATCGCGGATGCCGTTCCGCTGGACGATCAACCCGTACCGAGGTTGCAGTCATGCCTGCGTGTATTGCGTAAGCGGCGACACGCCGATCCTCATGGGCGATGGCACCACGCGACCGATCGCCGAGGTCCGTGCCGGCGATGTCATCTACGGGACCGAGCGTCGCGGCACGTACCGCCACTACGTTCGCACCGAGGTGCTCGCCCACTGGTCGAGCATCAAGCCCGCGTATCGCATGACGCTGGAGGACGGCACCGAGCTGGTGGCCAGCGGCGACCACCGGTTCCTCACCGCACGCGGGTGGAAGCACGTGACCGGCGCGGAGCAGGGCAGAGACCGGCGCCCGCACCTGACGGTCGGCTCCGAGCTGCTCGGCACCGGGAGGTTCGCCACGCCGCCCGAGGTCACCGACGATTACCGCCGTGGGTACCTGTGCGGCCTGATCCGTGGGGATGGGGACCTGCAGTCCGACCGCTATGACCGTCCTGGTCGGGGGACGGCCGACCACTACCGCTCCCGGGTGGCGCTGACCGATCTGGAGGCGCTCTCGAGAGCACGGTCGTTTCTGCTCGCCGAGGGAATTGCGACGCGCGAGTATGAGCTCCAAGCCGCCACCGGGGCCTCGAGGGGGATGCGTGCGGTGCGCGTCTCGAGCCGGGCGGCGTTCGATCGCGTCACCGAACTGATCAGCTGGCCGCTGTCTCCCGGCGACGACTGGCGCAAGGGCTTCCTCGCCGGCATCTTCGATGCCGAGGGCTCGTGCGGCGCTCAGGCGCTTCGGATCGCGAACACCGACACGGTGCTGCTCGGCTGGACCGCGGATTGCCTGCGGCACCTGGGATTCGATGGGGTGCTCGAGTCCACGCGGCACGAGAACGGGCTCGGGCACGTGCGGCTGCGGGGAGGCCTCGGCGACGTCCTCCGCTTCTTTCACACCACCGAACCGGCGATCACCCGCAAGCGCGACCTCGACGGCCGCGCGATCAAGACGGACGCCAGGCTCGACGTCGTCGCCATCGAGCCGCTCGGTGGCGCGATGCGCCTGTACGACATCACCACCGGCACGGGCGACTTCATCGCCAACGGGGTCGTGAGCCACAACTGCTTCGCCCGCCCGACCCACACCTACCTCGACATGGGCGCCGGGCGCGACTTCGAGCGTGAGATCGTGGTCAAGGTCAATGCGCCCGAGGTGCTGCGCGCCGAGCTCAGCCGGCCGTCGTGGAATCACGAGCACGTGGCGATGGGGACGAACACCGACCCGTACCAGTGGGTCGAGGGGCGCTACAAGCTCATGCGCGGCATCTGGCCGGCGCTGCGCGACAGCGCGACGCCGTGCTCGGTCCTGACCAAGTCGCCGCTGCTGCTGCGCGACATCGACCTCATGCTCGAGGTCGCCCGAGTGACCGACGTCGCGGCCAACCTGTCGGTGCCGACGATCGAGGACAAGGCGTGGCGCGCGAGCGAGCCGCACACGCCGAGCCCGAAGGCCCGGCTGGAGGCGGTCGCCGAGCTCAATGGCGCGGGGATCCCGACCGGCATCCTTGTCGCGCCGCTGATGCCGGGGATCAACGACGACCCGCGGCAGATCGAGCGGATCCTCCAGGCGGCGGCCGACGCCGGCGCCACCGGGGTCGGCGGCATCGCGCTGCACCTGCGCGGCGAGGTGCGCGGGATCTTCATGGAGTGGCTGCGCTCCTACCGGCCGGACCTCGTGGAGCGCTACGAGGCGCTGTACCGGCGCGGCGCCTATGTGCCGCGCGAGGAACAGCAGCGCCTTCAGGGGCTCCTGCGGCGCTTCCGCGCCCGTGGCGCGGGTCGCGAGCGCGGGCGACGGTCGACTCCCAACCTGCGCGGCCTGTCGCCGGGGGACGACGGATCGGCGCCCGTTGGCCGGCGACCACCGCGTTCGCGTCAGGAGGCGCTCTTCTGAGTCCAGGAGTCGGGACGTTGTGTGAGGGCCATCACACGGGAGGAACCCTCTCGACCGACGGGTGTTGTCCCATGCAGAAGCGCGACCGGCGCAACGGCGTCGGGCAGCCCATGCGACAGATGTTCACGACACGAAGCCACTCCTGGCTCGAGGCCGGGCTGGCCCGGCAGCTCAGCCGGCGAGCGGTCAAGCGCGCACGGATCCAGTCGCTCGTGCTGCTCCCGCTGCTCGCTGGCGTGCTCGTGGTCTACAGCTACCGGCGGGACCTGTTCGGGCCGTCCTACGACGTCCCCGTGCGGATCGCGACCTTCCTGGCGCTGATCTCTCTGGGGTGGCAGTTCGCGCGCGATGTCGGCCGGGCGCTCGGGCCGGTGCTCTTCCGGCGGATGGACCCGGGCACGGCCGGCACGGTGGGCTTCCTCATCCGGCTGGGGACGATCTTCGCGGCGGTCGTCGTCGCGCTGCGGATCGCCGGGCTCGGCCCGCGCACGCTGGCCCTCGGGGGCGCCTTCACCGCGGTCGCCTGCTCGGATTGGCGGCGCAGCAGACCCTCGGCAACCTGTTCGCCGGCACCGTGCTGCTCAGCGCTCGTCCGTTCCGCGTGGGGGAGCGGGTGCGGATGCAGGGCGGGGGCCTGGCCGGGACGGTCGAGGGCGTGGTCAGCAGCCTCGGGCTGCTCTACACGACGCTCGCCGACGGCGACGACCAGATCATGGTGCCCAACTCGGCGGTCCTCAACGCGGCCATCGTGCCCCTGCGCGAGCCCGACGGCGTGGACCTGCGTGCCCGCCTCCGGCCCGGCGTGACCCCGGCCGACGTGCAGGGGCTGCTGCAGGAGTCGGTGACTACGCCGATGCGCGACACGCCGCAGATCACGCTCGAGGAGCTCGACGGCGACGAGGTCGTCGTGCGCATCGCCGCCACGCCGGAGCGGCCGGCGGACGGCGCCCGCCTGGCCTCCGAGGTGCTCGACGTCGTCGCCTCGCAGGCCGCCCGCGCCGGCGCCTGAGCCCGGACCGACCGCTGGTGCGGCGCCGCCCGGCGGGCGCCCCGCGGACGACCGCTGGTGCGGCGCCGCCCGGCGGCGCCTGAGCGGACCGACCGCTGGTGCGGCGCCGCCCGGCGGGCGCCTGAGCGGACCGACCGCTGGTGCGGCGCCGCCCGGCGGACGGGCGCCCGCGGGTCTCACGCAAGGCCCCGCGGTGCGAGGGCGTCCGCGCCGCCCCGTTCGAACGGGCCTACCGCTTGACCGTCGGGCTCGAGCCGTAGTCGGCGGCGATCCGCTCGCTGCCGAGCTTGCGACTCACGGTGGCCGCCAACTCGGGGACGATCCCCGCGGCGACCGCGCCCAGGCGGACGTGCAGCGGCGCGACGTCGATCTCGCCGCGGTTTCGCTCGATCGCGCGCACGACGCCGGCCGCCACCTGGTCGGGGCTCACGGTGCCGACGCCGGGCGGCAGCTTTACACCCGAGTCGAAGAACAGGCCGGCCTCGGAGACGAACGTCGGGAAGATCGCGCTGACCCCGACGCCGTGGCCGCGCAGGTCGGCGCGCAGCCCCTGGGCGAAGCCGCGCAGCCCGAACTTCGTCGCGCTGTAGATCGCGCCGCCCGGTGTCCCGACCTTGCCCGACATGGACGACACGAAGACGATGTGACCGCTGCCGCGCGCGGCCATCCGCTCCCCGATCAGGCGGGCGAGGATCATCGAGGAGCGCAGGTTGACCTCGAGCGCCTGGTCGATCTCCTCGACGCTCAGGCCCAGCGCGTGGCCGGACACCCCGAGACCCGCGTTGGCGACGAGCACGTCGACGTCCGCGCACTCCCGCGCGAGCCGCGCCACGGCGGCACGGTCGCCGAGGTCGGCGGCCAGCGTATGCCCGCCCGTCTCGGCGGCCAGCGCCTCGAGCACCTCGGCCCGACGCCCGCTGAGCGTCAGGCTCGTTCCCTCGGCGCGCAGCCGCCGCGCGATCGCGTGGCCGAGGCCGCCCGACGCGCCGGTGAGCAGGACGGTCCGCCCGGCCAGCGTCACACCGGGAAGACCGCGACCGTCGCCGTGAAGCCGTGCAGGAACGGGTCGCCGCCCACGGGGCCGATCTCGCCTGCGGCGAAGAAGCCGGCCGCCGGCGCGCCGGCCAGCTCCTGGCGCAGAGCGTCGGCGTCGTGGTCGCGCACGCCGAACATCGAGCGCCCGCGGCCGTTGCACGTGAAGACGAGCGCGCCGGCCGGCGCCGCGCCGCCCAGGGCCTGCACGCGCAGCCCCAGCGCATCGCGCAGGTCGCGATCGGCCGTTCCCGCGTCGCGGGCGTGCAGGCGGACGACGGTGCCGGCGGCGACGGGCGCCCCCACGGCCACCGTGCCGCTGTCGGGATCCGCGCCGAGCAGGGCGCGGACGAGGAAGTCGCCCTGGCGGTATTCGGGCTTGCCGCCGTCGATGACCACGCCGAGCAGCAGGCCGCCGGCCACCATCTCGCGCTCGGGCTCGCCGAGGTCCTCGACGGCCTCGCGCAGCCGCTCGAGCGCCGGGCGCCCTGCGAGCTCGTGGATGACGTTGCCCTCGGAGGCGGTGACGGTCAGCTCGGGACCGACGGGCGCGGCCCCCTGCGACACGCACGGCAGCACCTCGACGCCCTCGAAGCGCAGGCCCACGGCGCCGGACCCGACGACCCGATCGCCGACGAACAAGGCTGCCGCGCCGTCCTCGCCGCGCGCGCTCGACAGCCCGCCCAGGATCGGCACGCCCGGCGCCTGGCGCGCGAGCTCGGCGAGCACGCCCGCCGTCGGGAAGCTGTGCGGATCGGGCAGCAGCACGGCCGCGGTCGCGCCTGCGAGGTCGGGCAGGCCGGCCACCGCGGTGCCCTCGGGCATCTCGATCGTCTCGGCGTGGAAGGCCTCCGCCGAGCCGGCCCCGAGTGCCGCGGCCCACACGGCCACCGCCGTGCCCTCCTCGACCTCGCGCCCGTCGCCCAGCACGCCCCCGGCGCCGCAGCCCACGATCGCGGGAGGGTCGAGCGCCTCACGCACGCCCTCGAGCGTCGCCTCGGGCGCGGCCAGGTGACGGCCGGCCGCGAACACGCAGGCGACGTCGGCCGCCCCGCCGATCTGGGCGCGGGCGTGGGTGCCGGCCTCGATGGCCGCGACCCTGGGATCCGGGCTCGTCGACAGCCCGCAGCCGATGCGCACGCTCACCGTTCGGACGATACTGCGCGCCATGGTCGCGGACGACAGTGCGCACGCGCGGCCACCGGACGCGTCCGACGCGCGCGTGCTCGCGGTGTTCGGGCCCACCGCGATCGGCAAGACCGCGCTCGCCTGCTCGCTGGCCGACCGGCTGCGGGCGCGCGGCGAGCGGCCGGTGGCCGTGTCCGCGGACGCGCTGCAGGTCTACCGGGGCCTGGAGACGATCACCGGCGCGCCGGCCGCCACCGAGCGGGGGCGCCTCGAGCACCGCCTCGTCTCGATCCTGCCCGTCGACGCGCGCTTCAGCGCCGGCGAGTACGCCGCCCTGGCCCATGCGGAGATCGACGCCCTGCTCGCCGCCGGCTCACGGCCGATCGTCGTCGGGGGCACCGGCCTCTACCTGCGCGCCGCGCTGGCCGAGCTGGCCCTGCGCCCGCCCCCGCCGGACGAGCTGCGCGCTCGCTGGGAGCGTGAGCTGGTCCGGCGCGGGCCCGAGGCTCTGCACGGCGAGCTCCAGGCCCGGGCGCCATGGGCGGCGGAGGCCATCGAGCCGCGCGACCGCAGCCGGATAGTCCGCGCCCTCGAGCTCCACGAGCTGGGCGAGCTCGAGCCGCCGCAGGGGCCGAGCCAGCTCTGGACGGGCGACACCCGCCACCCGACGCGGCTCGTGGGGCTTGTGATGGAGCGCGAGGCGCTCTACGCCCGGATCGACGCGCGCGTGGACGCGATGGTCGCCGCGGGCGCGGTCGAGGAGGTCCGTGCCGCGCATGCCGCCGGGGCGTCGGACACCGCCCGCAAGGCGCTCGGCTTCGAGGAGCTGCTGGCCGGTGACGTCGAGGCCATGAAGCGGCGCACCCGCAATCTCGCCAAGCGCCAGCTCACGTGGATGCGCAAGCTCGCCGGGGTCGAGCTGGTGGACGTGACGGGCCGCGAGCCCGGGGTGCTGGCCGAGGAGCTGCTGCCCGACCCCTAGGATCGAGGCATGGGAAAGATCTTCGACGCGATCGACGACCGGCTGGCCGCCTGGATCGGCCGCCAGCACGTGTTCTTCGTCGGCACCGCCCCGAGCGGCGGCGACGGCCACGTCAACGTCTCGCCGAAAGGGCCGATCGAGAGCCTGCGGATCCTGGACCCGCACACGGTCGCCTACCTCGACGTGGTCGGCAGCGGCGCCGAGACGATCGCCCACCTGCGCGACAACGGCCGGATCGTGATCATGCTGTGCTCGTTCGACGGCCCGCCGCGGATCGTGCGCCTGCACGGGCGCGGCGAGGTCCTCGACGCGGGGGCCGTGGACTTCGACGTGCAGACGTCGCCCGGCACGGCCCGGTCGGTCATCCGCGTCGCCGTGGGGCGGATCGCCGACTCGTGCGGCTACGGCGTGCCCCTCATGTCCTACGAGGGCACGCGGACGCAGTACGAGGCGTGGGCCGAGGCGAAGCTGCGCAAGGGCGGCGCGCACGCGCTGGCGGACTACGTCGCCGAGATGAACGCCGAGAGCATCGACGGTCTGCCGGCCGTCAACGGACAGCGCGGGGCGGTGTAGCCGCTGCGCCGCGCGGCCCGGGCGGCGGCGACCACGACCGTGCTGCTCGCCGCGGCGGCGCTCGCTGCGGGCGCGGGCGCCGTCGCCGCCGCGCAGGAGGACGCGGGCCCGGTCGCCCTGGCCGGCCCGCCGCAGCTGGTGCTCGCGCCCGATCTCGGCGCGGGCCGTGTCGCGGTCGTCGTGCGTACGAGCCGGCCGCTGAAGGCGCGTCCCGGCGGCGCCCTGGACGCCCGCGTGACGCTCGCCAGGCGCCGAGCCCCGCTGCGGCGCATGCGCGTGCTGCACAACAGCCCCTGCTACGCGGGCTACCTGCGCCCGCGTCCCGCGCTGCGCGTCGGGCGCCGTCAGCGGCTGACGATCGTGCTCGAGGGCGGCGTCCACCGGCGCTCGGCCACCCTGCGCGCGCTGCCCCGACGCGAGCGCCGCGGCGCCGCGCTCGCCTGCTGAGGCCTGCAGCCGCCGGCGCGTAGGGTTCGCTGTCGCATGCGCTTCGAGAAGTGGCAGGCGCTGGGCAACGACTACGTGATCGTGGAGGCCGACGCGCTGCCCGCGCCACTCACGCCCGGCGCCGTGCGCGCGCTGTGCGACCGCCACACCGGCATCGGCGCCGACGGCGTGCTCGTCGTGCACCCGCCCGACGCGCCCGGCCACGTCGCGCGCCTGCAGATCTTCAACCCCGACGGCTCGGAGGCCGAGCTCAGCGGCAACGGCGCGCGCGAGGCGATCCTCTACCTGCGGCGCGCCGGCTGGACGCAGGCGCGGGAGTTCGCGATCGCGACCGTGGCCGGCGAGATCCGCCCGACGATCCTGTCCGAGACGACGTGCCGCGTCGACATGGGGCGCGCCGCGCTGCGCTCGGACGGCTACCCCGACGGCCCGCCCGACGGCACCGGCGAGCTGCGGGCGGGCGGGCGCAGCTGGCGCTTCCAGCACGTCGCCGTCGGCAACCCGCAGTGCGCGATCGCCGTCGACGACATGGCCGAGCTCGACACGCTCGACCTGGCCGCCGTCGGGCCCGCCATCGAGCGAGCGCCGCTGTTCCCCAACCGGACGAACGTCTCCTGGTTCGCCGTGCTCGGCGACGGCGTGATCCGCGCGCGGATCTTCGAGCGCGGGGTGGGCGAGACGACGGCGTCGGGCACCGGCGCGTGCGGCGCGGCCGTGGCCCACGTCCTGCGGGGCGGCGCGTCACCGGTGACCGTGCGCCTCGACGGCGGCGAGCTCGAGGTCGCGGTGGGGAGGACCTGCACCTCCAGCTCACCGGCTGGGCGGTGCCGGTGTTCGCCGGCGAGCTCTCAGACGCTGACGGCGTGTTCGCGCAGCGCGGCGGTGAGTGACGTCTTGCGGTCGGTGGAGGCCGAGCGCTCGCCGATGATCAGCGCGCAGGGCACGCGGTAGCTGCCGGCCGGGAACTTCTTCTTGCGCGTGCCCGGCACGACGACCGCGCGCGGCGGGACCTCGCCGCGCATCTCGACCGCCTTCTTGCCGCGCACGTCGATGATCGGCGTCGACGAGGTCAGCACGACGTTGGCGCCGAGCACGGCCTCGCGGCCGACGCGCACACCCTCGACGACGACGCAGCGCGAGCCGACGAACGCGCCGTCCTCGACGATCACCGGGCTGGCCTGCAGCGGCTCGAGCACGCCGCCGATGCCCACCCCGCCGGACAGGTGCACGTCGGTCCCGATCTGCGCGCACGAGCCGACCGTGGCCCAGGTGTCGACCATCGTGCCCGAGCCGACCCACGCGCCGACGTTGACGTAGGAGGGCATCAGCACGACGCCGGGGGCGACGTAGGCGCCGTGGCGGGCGGTGGCCGGCGGCACGACGCGCACGCCGCGCTGCGCCCAGCCCGTCTTCAGCGGCATCTTGTCGTGGTACTCGAACGGGCCGACGTCGGTCGTGTGCATCTCGCGCGTGCGGAACGAGAGCAGGATCGCCTTCTTGGCCCACTCGTTGACGTGCCAGCCGTCGTCGGTCGGCGCCGCCACGCGCACCGCGCCGTCGTCGAGCAGGTTCATGGCCTCCTCGACGGTCGCCGCCGCCTCGTCGTCGAGGTCCGGCGGTCGGCAGCTCGTGGAGGGCCTCGATGCGGGCGGCCAGCGCGGTCAGGTCGGTCGTGCTCATGACCAGGACTGTAGGAGCTGCGCCGCCCGGCTGGCATTGCTCCAGCGTGGGCACCAGCGCGACGCGCACATGGCCCTCGCCGCCGGGGCCGAAGAACGGCCCGGGAGCGACGACGACGCCCAGCTCGTCGAGCAGGCGCACGGCGAACGCCTCGGCGTCGGCGCCGTCGGGCACGCGCAGCCACAGGAAGAACGACGCGTCCCCGCCCGACGGCCGCAGGCCCGCGGCCTGACAGGGCGGGGAGCAGGACGTCGCGCTTGGCCGCGTAGCTCGCGCGGGTCCGGGCGACGTGCTCCTCGTCGCCCCACGCCGTGATCGCAGCGCGCTGGACGAAGGTCGGCGGCGCGGTCCCGACGTTGGGCCGGTAGCGCTTGAGCGCGGCCACGAGCTCGGGGTCGCCGGCCGCGAAGCCGAGCCGGTAGCCGGGCATCGACGAGCGCTTGGAGAGCGTGTTGAACACGAGCACGTTGGCGCGGTCGGTCACCTGCAGCGCGCTGACCGGCGCGTCGCCGGCGAACCACAGCTCGGAGTACGCCTCGTCGCAGGCCACGACGAAGCCGTGCCTGCGGGCGAGCGCGGCGGCCTCCTCGAGCAGGGCGATCGGCGCCGCGACGGCCGTCGGGTTGTTGGGGAAGTTCAGCCACAGGAGCGACACGCCGTCCCAGTCGACCGCGCCGAGGTCGGGCAGCCAGCCCCGCCCGGCCTCGAGCGCGAGCTCGACCACCTCGGCCCCGGCGAACGCCGCGCCGCGCGCCGGCACCGGGTAGCCCGGCGTGGTCAGTGCCACCCGCGAGCCGCGCCCGCCGACGACCTGGGCGAGGTGGAAGATGGCCTCCTTGGAGCCCAGCGTGGGCACGACCTCGGTGTCGGGGTCCAGGCCGGTGGCGAAGCGGCGGGCGACCCATTCGGCGATCGCCGCGCGCAGCTCGGGCAGGCCGGCGGCCTTGGGGTAGGTCGACACGGGCTCGAGCTCGATCGCATCGGCCGCCGCGCGCCGGATGAAGGCGGGCGTCTCCTCGCGAGGCTCGCCCGCGCCGAAGTCGATCACCGTCGCCCCGCGCGCCACGGCGGCGTCGCGGGCCTCGTCGAGTGCGACGAACGGGTAGGTGGCGAGGCCGGCCAGGACGGGGTTCAGGCGCACGCGAAGCGCTCCAGCGTGGTGAAGCTGCGCACGAGCGCCTCGAGGGCCACCTGCTCGTCGCGGGTGTGGGCGAAGCGCGGGTCGCCCGGACCGAAGTTGACGGCATCGACCCCGACGGCCGCGAACTCGGCCACCGGCGTCCACGCCTGCTTGGCGTGGACCTCGAGGTCGCCGGCCGCGACCAGCGCGCGCACGAGCGCGTTGCCGGTGGCCACCGGCGCCGACGGCGCGTTGGACAGGACCTCGATCGTGCCGTGCGGCTCGCACCAGCCGCGCAGCAGGCTCTCGGCCTGCTCGGCGCTCGTGGCCGGGGCGTAGCGGAAGTTCACGTGCGCGCTGGCCCGGTCGGGGATCACGTTGGTCGCGATGCCGCCCTCGACGCCGGTGACCGAGACGACCTGGGTGAAGCGCAGGCCGTCGAACTCGTGCGGCTCGGGGGCGACCCCGGCCAGCGCGTCGATCCCCGCCGCGGCGCGGTGGATCGCGTTGTCGGCCAGCCACGGCCGGGCCGAGTGGCCGCTGCGCCCGTGGAACGTCCAGCGCGCATTGATGTTGCCCAGGCAGCCGGCGTGGATCGCGTTGGCCGTCGGCTCCATGACGACCACGAGGTCGGCGTCGCGCAGAGCCGGCTCGCGCTCGAGCAGCGGGGTCAGCGCGCTCTCGCTGACGGGCAGCTCCTCGCGGCCGAAGAACACGAAGCCGAGGTCGGCGGTGCGCCCGGCGGTGGGCGCCAGGGCCAGCTCGATCATCACCGCGACGGCGCCCTTCATGTCGGCGGCGCCGAGGCCGTGGACGGCCCGCTCGTCGCGGCGGCCGGGCCGGTTTCCCTGGGCCGGGACCGTGTCCAGGTGGCCGGCCAGGAGCACGAGCGGGCGGTCGCCGCGCCGCGCGGCGCCGGCCAGCACGCAGGTGTCGCCGGCGTCGCGCGCGTCGGCGCCTCCGCGGCGCAGCACGTCGAGCACGTGGGCGGCCAGCGCCGCCTCCTCGCGCGACTCCGAGGGCGCGTCGACGAGCTCCAGGGTGCGGGCGGCGAGGCGCTCGGCCAGGGACACCCCGGGCACTCTAGGGGCACCTGCGCCGCGCTCAGGGCGCCAGGCGCTCGATGACCCAGCCGCCGTCGGCGCGCCGGTAGCGCAGGCGGTCGTGCAGGCGGTCGAGTCGGCCCTGCCAGAACTCGATCGCCTCGGGCACGAGCACGTAGCCGCCCCAGTGCGGCGGCCGCGGGACCGGCCCGCCCGCGAAGCGGGCCTCGGCCTCGGCCACGCGGCGCTCCAGGTCCGCGCGATCGTCGAGCACCTCGCTCTGGGGCGAGGCCCACGCCGCGATCTGACTGCCGCGCGGCCGGCCGGCGAAGTACGCGTCGCTCTCGGCCTCGGGCAGGCGCCGTACGCGGCCGCTGGCGCGCACCGAGCGGTGCAGCTCGAACCAGCCCCAGGTCAGGGCGGCGTGCCCGCTCGTGTCGAGGTCGCGCGCCTTGGCGCTGGTGTAGCTCGTGAAGAACGCGAAAGCCGCCCTGGCTCGACGCCGCGCAGCAGCACGTAGCGGCACGCGGGCCGGCCGTCGGGGCCGGCCGTGGCCAGCGCGACGGCGTGCGGCTCGTAGATGCCCTCGGCCGCCGCGTCGGCGTACCAGCGCCCGAACTGCTCCAACGGGTCGGGATGCACGTCGGCGCGGTCCAGCCCGTGCGTCTCGTACTCGTGGCGGAGGGTCCGCAGGCCGGGTGTCCCCGGCGGGGGTTCCGTCACGCCCGCTCGACCGCGACCGCCGTGGCGCTGATGACCGCCACGGCGCTGTCGCCCGGTCGCAGGGACAGCTGGTCGACCGCCTCGGACGGCATCGCCGCGACCACCCGGAAGGCCCCGCATGCGAGCGTCACCTCGGCCGTCGGACCGGCGCGCTCGAGACCGAGCACGACCCCCGACAGGCGGTTGGGCGCCGCCGCCGGCCGGGCGGCCCCCCGTTCGCGCAGGATGCGCGCCAGCTCGTCATGTGAGAGGTAGCGCTGGCTGCCGCGTCGCTCGAAGCGGATCTGGCCGCGCTGCTCCCAGCGCCGCAGCGTGTCGATGCTCACGCCCAGGGCCGTCGCGGCCGCGCCGATGCGTATGTCCTCGTCCATGGCACTTCCTGTGGCGCCACACTACCCGCCAGCCACGGCGGCGTGGTGCCGTCTTGTGCGCCGGGCCGGCGGCGCGCGCAGACGAGCGCTCTAGACTGGCTGGAGCACATGCAGCGAAGCCGCCACGGACGCAGCACCCCATCGCGCGCCGCCGCCGACGGCCGCTCCACCGGCCGGGCCAAGCAGCGCGCCTTCCTGATCGCCGCTCTGCCGGAGGGCGACGACCTGTCCGAGCTCGAGGAGCTGCTGCGCACGGCCGGCGTGGCCGTGGTCGGCCAAGCCGTCCAGCACCGCGAGCGCCCGCATCCCAACACCTACCTCGGGCCGGGCAAGATCGAGGAGGTCAAGGAGGCGGCCAAGCGCGCCGACGCCAACGTGATCGCCTGCGACGACGAGCTGTCGCCGCGCCAGGAGCGCAACCTCGAGAAGGAGCTGGGGCTGGCCGTGGTCGACCGCACCACGGTCATCCTCGACATCTTCGCCGGCCACGCCCAGAGCGCGGACGGCAAGCTCCAGGTCGAGCTCGCCCAGCTCGAGTACAACCTCGCGCGGATGCGGGGCCTGTGGACGCATCTCGAGCGCCTCGGCGCCGGCATCGGCACGCGCGGACCGGGCGAGTCGCAGATCGAGACCGACCGTCGCCTGGCCCGCGACCGGATCGCCGCGCTCAAGCGCAAGCTGGCCGACGTCAAGGGCTCGCGGGCCGTCATGCGCGCCGAGCGCGAGCGCGCGCACATGCCGCAGGTCGCGCTGGCCGGCTACACGAACGCCGGCAAGTCGACGCTTCTCAACGCGCTGACCGGCGCGACGGTCGGCGTGCGAGACCGGCTGTTCCACACGCTGGACCCGAACACGCGCGCGATGCGCATCAACGGGCGCCCGTACCTGCTGACCGACACCGTCGGGTTCATCCGCAAGCTGCCCCACCAGCTCGTCGACGCCTTCGGCGCCACGCTCGAGGAGACCCGCCTGGCCGACCTGATCCTGCACGTGGTCGACGCCTCGGTCGACGAGGACGAGATGCTCGGGATGCTCGGCGCGGTCGAGCGCGTGCTCGACGAGATCGGCGCCGGCGACCGGCCGCGACTGCTCGTCCTGAACAAGGCCGATGCGCTGGACGACGAGCGTCGCGAGGAGCTGCGCTTCCGCCACCCGGACGGGATCCTCGTGTCGGCACTGGCCGGCGAGGGGATCGACGAGCTGGGCGAGCGGATCGACCGGGCCTTCCGCGAGACGCTGCGCAGCGTCGACCTGCTGCTGCCCTTCGACGAGGGCGGCCGGCTGGCCGAGCTGCACGAGCTCGTCGGCGAGCTCGAGCGCACCGACACCGCCGACGGCGTCCGCGTGCGCGGCCGCGTCCCGGCCACCGTGGCCGAGCGCTTCGCGCGGTTCGACGTGTCCAACGGCGACGGGTCGCCGCCGCCCAACGGCGCCTGACGCGGCGCGCAGCGGCGACGCGGACATCTGGTGCGGGGCAGCGGATTCGTGGGTTCTCCGGCGGGTTGACTTCTCCGCGGTGCGCTTCGTGGCGCCGCGGGCCAGGGCGGCGAGGGGAGGGATGGCCGCGCGGCGGGAGAGGGACGCTCGGCGGACCGCCAGGCGAGCGCGCTCGCGACGCGGGGTCCCCCGCCCACCGTATGGGTGGGCAGGAGACCCCGGATGGCGGGGCGGGGGCGCTCGCGGGCGGTGCGGGGTCGCTCGTCACCGGATACCGGCGATCGGAGACCCCGGATGGCGGGTCGGGGCCGGCCCTGGGCACCTCGCCGCCGGCTGCGGGACACCCTCCCCTCGATGCTGCCTGCCGTTTCCCGGACCCCGCGGTGCCGCTCGCCGTACCCGGCGCGCGGTGCTGTTCGCCCTGCGCCCGCGCGGTGCTGGTCAAGGACCGCATCCCCGCAACGTGCGGAGAGCGGCCTCGCGCCGTGCCCGCCGTTGCCACTACGGTCGCGGCCATGACGCTGTCCGACTACCAAGCGCGCGCACGCGCCACCGCCGTCTATCCCGGGGTGGGCGCCAACCTGCTCTATCCCACGCTGGGGCTCTGCGGTGAGGCCGGCGAGGTGGCGGAGAAGATCAAGAAGATGGTCCGCGACGACGGCGGCGCCCTCTCCGACGAGCGCCGCGAGGCGCTGTCGAAGGAGCTGGGCGACGTGCTCTGGTACGTCGCCCAGCTCGCGACGGAGGCCGACCTCGACCTTCAGGCCATCGCGGAGGCGAACATCGAGAAGCTCGTCTCGCGTCGCGATCGCAACGTCCTGCAGGGCAGCGGCGACGACCGCTGAGGCCCGCGCGCCGCCGAGGCCGCCCGCCGCCCTCCGGCTCGAGCCTCAGGCCGATGCCGCCAGGTCGCCCTTGCGATGGAAGCGGACGTTCTCGGCCGGCAGCGGCGTGTTGCCCAGGATGAGGTCGGCCGACTTCTCGGCCAGCATCATCACCGGCGCGTAGATGTTGCCGTTCGTCACGTAGGGCATCGCCGACGCGTCGACCACGCGCAGGCCGTCGAGGCCGTGGACGCGCATCGTCGCCGGGTCGAGCACCGCCATGTCGTCCGTGCCCAGCTTGGCCGTGCACGACGGGTGCAGCGCGGTCTCCGCGTCGCGAGCGACCCAGTCGAGGATCTGCTCGGGCGTCTGCACCGACGGCCCGGGGGACAGCTCGCCGTCGTTGTAGGGGTCGAACGCGGGCTGGGTGAGGATCTTCCGGGCGATCGGGATCGCCTCGGTCCATTCGCGGCGGTCCTGCTCGGTCGACAGGTAGTTGAACCTCAGCGCCGGCTTGGTCCGCGGATCGGTCGAGCTGATCTTCACCGTGCCCCGCGCGTCCGACGTCATCGGCCCGATGTGCACCTGGTAGCCATGGTCCGCGGCCGGCCGCGAGCCGTCGTAGCGCACGGCGACGGGCAGGAAGTGGAACATCAGGTTCGGGTACTCGGTGTCGTCGTTGCTGCGGACGAAGCCGCCCGCCTCGAAGTGGTTGGTGGCGCCCGGGCCGGTGTGGCGCAGGATCCACTCGGCGCCGACCTTCGGCTTGTTCTGCCACTTCATGGCCGGCGCGACCGACACCGGCTGCTTGCACGCGTACTGGATGTACACCTCGAGGTGGTCCTGCAGGTTCTCGCCCACCCCGGGGACGTCGGCCACGACGTCGATCCCCAGACTGCGCAGCTCGTCCGCGTTGCCGACGCCGGAGAGCTGCAGCAGCTGCGGCGAGTTGATCGCGCCGCCGCACAGGATCACCTCGCCGGCGTCGACCTGCTCGGCGCCGCGCTTGTTCCACGGCGTGTACTCCACGCCCACGGCGCGCGTGCCGTCGAAGCGGACCCGGTTGACCATCGCGCTCGGTACGGATGTCGAGGTTCGGGCGGTCGGCCACCGGATGCAGGTAGGCGCGCGCGGCGCTCAGCCGGCGGCCGTTGTGGATGTTGCGGTCGAAGGCGGCGAAGCCCTCCTGCTGGTAGCCGTTGACGTCCTTGGTCAGGGGATAGCCGGCCTCCTGCACGGCGCGGAAGAACGCCTGGAACAGCGGGCTGGTCGCGGGGCCGCGCTCGAGGACCAGCGGCCCGCTGCCGCCGCGGTACTCGTCGGCGCCGGCCAGGCACGTCTCCATGCGCTTGAAGTACGGCAGGCAGTGCGCGTAGTCCCAGGTCTCCATGCCCGCGTCGGAGGCCCAGCGCTCGTAGTCCATCGGGTTGCCGCGCTGGAAGATCATGCCGTTGATCGAGCTCGAGCCGCCGAGGATCTTGCCGCGCGCGTGGTAGACGCGCCGGCCGCCCATGTGGGGCTCGGGCTCGGACTCGTACTTCCAGTCGTACAGCCGGTTGCCGATCGGGATCGTGAGCGCCGCGGGCATGTGGATGAAGACGTCCCAGGCGTAGTCCATGCGCCCGGCCTCGAGGACGAGGACGCGGTTGGAGGGGTCGGCGCTCAGCCGGTTGCCGAGTGCGCTGCCCGCGGAGCCTCCGCCGACGATCACGAAGTCGTATCGCTCACTCATGGCGCTGCCTTTCCGTCGTCGTTACTCGCGACCCTAACCCGCGCTCCGGCGCGGCGAAAGGGCTGTCGGCCGAGCGCCGCGCGTCGGGCGGCGCTCAGGTGTCGAACGTGACCGTCTGCAGCTCGGTCAGCGTCTCCATCGGGTACCGGCCGCCGACGCGCCCGATGCCGCTCGCCGAGCCGGCGCGGCCACCCCACGGGAGGTGGACCTCCCAGTAGTTCGTCGTCTCGTTGACGTTGACGAGGCCCATGCGGACCGAGTCGGCGTAGCGCAGGCCGGCGGCCAGGTCGCGCGTGAAGATCGCGGCCATCAGGCCGAAGGGCAGCGCGTTGGTCTGCTCGATGGCGTCCTGCAGGGAGTCGATCGAGACGATCGGCGCGATCGGCCCGAACGTCTCCTCGGTCACGGCGATCGAGTCGGCCGGCACGCCGTCCAGGACGGTGGCGGGCCAGTACAGGTCGGTCGGGAAGCCGCCCGGCGCGCTCGCCGCCGGCCAGCACCGCCGCGCCGCGGTCGACGGCGTCGGCCACGTGCGCGTCCATCTTCTCGGCCGTCGGCGCGTTGTTGACCGGCCCGAGCGTGGTCGCCTCCTCGAGCGGGTTGCCGAGGTGGATCTCGTCGGCCACGCGCGCCGCGAAGCGCTCGGCGAACTCGTCATGGACGGCGTGGTGGACGAGCAGCCGCTCGCCGGCCGAGCAGCTCTGCCCGGCCCCCAGGAAGCACGCGACGACGGCCGCCTCGGCGGCCGCGTCGACGTCGGCGTCGTCCAGGACGACGAGCGGGCCGTTGCCGCCCATCTCCAACAGCTGCGCCTTGCCCGCCGCGCGCCGCGCGACGGTGAGCCCGGTCTCGGTCGACCCGGTGAACGCGACCGCCTGGGTGCCGGGGTTGGCGGCCAGCTCGTCGCCGACCTCCGGCCCCGGCCCGAGCACGAAGTTGAACACGCCCGGCGGCAGGTCGGCCTCCGCGATGCACTCGGCCATCAGCCCGGAGCACACCGCGGTCGACGGCGCAGGCGTCCACACCACGCAGTTGCCGCACGCCAGCGCGGGGGCGAGCACCTCGGCCGGCATCGTGTAGGGCCAGTTCCACGGCGTGATCAGCCCCAGCGTGCCCAGCGGCCGGCGGATCAGCAGCACCCGCCGGCCGGGGGCGGCGCTGTTGGCGATCGAGCCCTCCAGGCGGACGCCGTCCTCGGCCGCCATGCGGAAGAACCGCACGAGCTCCTCGACCTCCACGGCGGCCTCGGCGACCAGTGGCTTGCCCTGGTCGAGCGTGTTCATGCGGGCCAGCTCGTCGCTGCGGCGCTCCATGACGTCGGCCACCCGGTGCAGCATCGCCGCACGCTCGAACGCGGTGCGCGCCTCCCAGGCGGGGAACGCGGCGTTGGCCGCGGCGATGGCTCGCCGCGCGTCCTCGCGGTCGCCCCAGGCCACCGGGCCCAGCGACTCCCCGGTCGCCGGGCTCGTCGCCTCGATCGTCGCGCCGGAAGCGGCGTCCGCCCACGCGCCGTCGATGAACATCCGCGTGGCCATCGCCCGCGCTCCCGGCCTGCCCGGTCAGCCGGGCAGCGGCTCGTTGACGCCGGAGGTGGCCGGCGACTCCGACTCGGCGACCTGCTCCTGCCAGGCGTGGTCGGCCAGCACGCCGGTCTTGTGGCGCTGGACGAACCAGTAGTAGGCGAAGCCCCCGACGGCGACGATGCCGATGAACAGGAAGGCGCCCCACTGCAGGTACCAGTGGAACGGCTCGACCGCGTTGTAGATCTCCTTGCGCGGCCAGGCCAGGTTGAGCGCCATGCCCGCCCCCCACAGCACGGCGAGCAGGTTGACGACGAAGCCCCAGCGCCCGAGCGAGAAGTACCCGCGCGTCTTGGCCTCCTCGCGCGGCCACTCCCCGCGGATCCGGGCCAGCAGCATCGGCCCGGTGACCAGCAGGTAGGCGATGTAGATCATGATGATCCCGATCGAGGTGATCACCGTGAAGATCTGGGGCTGGCGGATGTTGACCACGAGGATGATCACCGCGATCAGTCCGATGACCACCGCCGGGATGATCGGGGTCTTGTGGACCGGGTCGATGCGCGCGAGGTGGGTGCCCGCCGGCAGGTTGTTGTCGCGGGCCATCGCGAACATCATCCGGATGGCCGCCGTGTGGACGGCCAGGTTGCAGACCGTGATGGCGATCACGACGCAGATCAGGAACAGCTTGCCCACGGTGCTGCCGAACACGTCGAGGACGACGAACTGCAGGCCGCCGGTCGACAGCTCCTCGGCGCTGATGTTGCCGACGGCCATCATGGCGCCGAGCAGGATCAGCCCGCCGATGAAGAACGACGCGATCAGGGCGCGCAGGATCGCCCGGGGCGCGTTCTTGCGCGGGTTGACCGACTCCTCGCCAAGCGAGCTCGCCGTGTCGAAGCCGTACATGACGTAGGCCGAGGCCAGCGACGCGGCCAGGAAGGCGCCGAGGTAGCCGAGGTTGCGATCGTCCCCCCGGCCCTGGGTCTCGAACACGACGTCCGGGCCGCGCTCGGCCGCGATCAGCAGAGCGAGCACGAGCAGCACGGCGGCGATCAGCTCGATGGCCACGCCGGTGCTGTTGATCTGCGCCATCAGCTTGACGCCGATGGCGTTGATCACAGTGGTGAAGATGATCAGCACGGTGCCGAGCAGGACCGCGTTGCCGGCGAAGTCGTACTTGCCCTCGCCGTCGCCCCAGATCTGGAAGCCCGACCAGATCTGCGGCAGCGTGAGCTGGTAGGCCAGCGCCACGGCGGCGATCGTCACGATCGACGCCGTCATCATCATCCAGCCCGCCAGCCACGCGACGTGGGGCGTGGACAGCCGCTTGGCCCAGTTGTAGATCGAGCCGGCCACCGGGTACTGGGCGGCCAGCTCGGCGAAGCACAGCGCGACCATGAGCTGGCCGACGAAGACCATCGGCCACGACCACCAGTAGGCCGGGCCGCCGAGCGCGAAGCCGAGGTAGAAGAGCTGGAACGTGCCGGTGAGGATCGAGATGTAGCTGATCCCCGCCGCGAAGGTGTGGAAGTTGCCGAGCGTCCGGTCGAGCTCCTGCTTGTAGCCGAAGTCGTTGAGCTCGTCGCCGTCGGTCGCCTCACGCGTGGTCATGCACGAACCTCCTCGGGTTCTCCGGTGATCGCGGGCGCCCTCTCGCGCCCGCGAACGGGCCGAGTATCTGCCCCCCACAGGACGGAAGTCAACCCCGTTGATATATCTGTCGCGGTGCGCTGTGCTGGTCGCCGCCATGGATGACATCGCCGCGTTCCTGCGGACCCATCCGCCCTTCGACACCCTGGACGAAGCGGCCCTGGGCGAGTTGGCCGGCGCGGCCAAGACGAGCAGCATCGCCGCCGGGGCGGTCGTCCTCGGCCCGGGGACGAGCCCGCCGCGATGCGCCTACGTCGTCCGCGCCGGCGCGGTCGAGCTCGTGACCGGCGGGCGCGTCTTCGACCTGCTGGGCGAGGGCGAGATGTTCGGCTTCGCCGCGATGCTGGCCGAGCTGCCGGTCGGCTTCACGGCGCGCACGGCCGAGCCCACCACGCTGCTGGAGATCCCCGAGCCGGCGCTGCGCCCGGTCCTCGAGCGTCCCGCGGCGCTGCGCTTCGTCGTGCGAACGCTGGCCGAGGGACCGAGCCTGTTCGTCGCCGCCGAGCGCCCGACCGCCGCCGACCCCGCCGGTCGCGCCGTGCGCGAGCTGATCCGCGGGCCCGCGCTCGTGTGCGAGCCGTCGGCCACCGTCCGCGAGGCGGCGCGGCCGGATGGCCGAGGCCCGCGCGAGCTGCGTGCTCGTCGCGCTGCGCCCGGGGCTGGGGATCGTCACCGACCGCGACCTGCGCACGCGCGTCGTGGCCACCGGCGCGGACGCCGACACGCCGCTGTCGGCGGTCATGACCGCCCCGGCGAGGACGGTTGCGGCGGACCGCTCGGGCGGCGAGGCGCTCATGGAGATGCTCGACCACGGCGTCCGCCACCTGCCCGTGCTCGACGCCCAGCGGCGCCTGCTCGGCGTGGTCGACGACATCGACCTGATCGCCTCCGAGCGGCGCGCCCCGTTCCGGATCCGCGCGCGCATCGCGGCGAGCGAGAGCGCGGTCGAGGTCGCCGACGCCGCGCGCGAGCTGTCGCGGACCGTCGTCGCGCTGCACGACGCGCGCGTGGCGGCGACCACGATCAGTCGCATGATCGCGAGCATCCACGACACCGCCACGCGGCGCCTGATCGAGCTGGCCGAGCGCGAGCTCGGGCGCCCGCCGGTGCCCTACGCGTGGCTGGCGCTCGGAAGCTTCGGCCGGCGCGAGCCCTACCCCGGCTCGGACGCCGACAGCGCGCTGGCCTGGGACGGTCCCGACGACGACGGGCTGCGCGACACGCTGCTGGCGCTGGCCGAGCGCGTGATCGCCGGCCTCTCGGACGCCGGCATCCGTCCGTGCCCGGACGACGTGCGCGCCTCCAACCCGGTGTTCGCCCGCTCGGTCGGCGCGTGGGAGCGGGCGGCCGCGGCGTGGCTGGCCGAGCCCGATCGCGATCGCGGGCTGATGCTCATGTCCGTGGCCGCCGAGTGCACCACGGTGGCCGGCCCGGAACAGCCCGCCGCGCGGCTGGCCGCGCCGCTGCACGCGGCGCCGCACGACCATCCGGCGATCCGGCGCATGGCGGTGGCCGCGCTGGCCGCCAGGCCGCCGACCGGCTTCCTGCGCCAGTTCGTGCTCCTGCACACCGGCGAGCGGCGCGGGCTGCTCGACATCAAGCGCGCCGGGCTGCTGCCGATCGTCAACCTCGCGCGCTGGGCGGCCGTCGCGGCCGGGGCCACGGCGACGTCGACGGGCGCGCGGCTCGACGCCGCCGACGCGGCGGGCACGCTCGACGCCCGCGACGCCGCGCTGCTGCACGATGCCTTCGACCTCTTCTCGGCGCTGCGCATGGAGCACCAGGTCGGCCGCATGCGCTCCGGGCAGGTGCCCGACGAGCTGATCGACGTGACGCGGCTGACACGGCTGACGCGCAGCTCGCTGCGCGAGGCCTTCCGGGCCGTCGCGGCCGTCCAGCGCGGCGTCGCGACGGGGCTCGGGCTGTCCGGGCGCTGAGGGAGCGAGGTCCCGCTCCCCGGCCGGCCTCAGCGCCGGAAGGCGTCGAGGATCTCGGCCTCGAAGCCCTGCACGTGCTGGCGCATGCGCGCGCCCGCCCCGCGGGCGTCGCCGGCGACGAGCGCCTCGACCACGGCCCGCTGCTCGTGCACCGTGTGGGGGAGCGTGGGCACGCGGTCGAGCACGAGGTGCCAGATCCGCAGCGACAGCGCCCAGAAGCGCTCGAGCGCGTCCTCCAGGTAGGGGTTGGCGGCCGCCGCCCAGACGAAGCGGTGCACGCGCTCGTCGAGGCGCATCGAGGCCTCGATCCCGCCCACGTCCTCGACGCGGTCGAGCTCGGCGATCAGCTCCGCGGCCCGGGCGCGCAGCTCGTCGGTCATCCGCTTGGCCGCCAGCCGGGCGGCCTGCGCCTCGAGCTCGGCGCGGACCTCGGCGATGTGCACGATGTCGCGGGCCTCGACGTCGGTCACGTACGTGCCGCTGCGCGGACGGACCTCTACCAGCCCCTCGAGCGCCAGCCGCTTCACCGCCTCGCGCAGCGGCGTGCGCCCGATCTGGAGCTCGCGCATCAGCGCGTCCTCGCGCAGCGCGCTCCCGGGCCCGAGGGCCAGCGTCACGATGCGATCGCGCAGCTGCACGTAGGCGCGGTCGGCGATCAGCCCGTCGCCCTCGCGGGCGGCGCGGCGCGGCGTCAGGGCGCCGAGGACGCCGCCGTCGCGGGGTTGACGGGTCACGGCTATTGATATATCAGTTGAGCCATGACGCAGGCAACGGCCGTCGACGGCGCGCGGCTTCCACAGTCGGCGCGCGCGGTGATCATAGGCGCTGGGATCGCCGGCGCATCGGTGGCGTATCACCTCGTGCGCGAGGGCTGGACCGACCTCGTGCTCGTCGACCAGGGGCCGCTGTGGGAGACCGGTGGATCGACCTCGCACGCCCCCGGGCTCGTGTTCCAGCTCAACCCCTCGCCGAACATGACAAAGCTCGCGCGCTGGACGCGCGAGCTGCTCGGCGACCTCGAGCTCGACGGCCAGCCGTGCTACCACCCGGTCGGCGGCATCGAGGTCGCCGCCACCGAGGCGCGCTGGGAGGAGCTCGATCGCCGCTATGGCCGCGCGCGGGGGTTCGGGCTCGACGCCGCGCTGCTGCGCCCGGACGAGGTGCGCGAGCGCATCCCGCTGATCGACCCCGACCGCATCCTCGGCGGCCTGCTCGTGGCCGACGACGGCATCGCCAAGGGCGTCCGCGCCGCCGAGGCGATGGGCCGCGCGGCCGGCGACCAGGGCGGCGCGCGCGCGTTCGGGGGCTGCGAGGTCACCGGCATGCTCGTCGAGCGCGGGCGGGTGCGCGGCGTGGAGACGACGCTGGGCACGATCCGCGCCGACACCGTCGTGCTGTGCGCCGGGATCTGGGGACCGAAGGCCTCGCGCCTGGCCGGCGCCCACCTCCCGCTCGTGCCCGTCCAGCACCAGTACGTCTTCACCGCGCCGCTGTCCGAGCTCGAGGGCGAGACGCGTGAGGTCGTGCACCCGATCCTGCGCCACCAGGACCACTCGATGTACTTCCGCCAGCACGCGGACGCGTACGGGATCGGCAACTACCGTCACGAGCCGCTGCTCACCGAGCCCGGGGAGATCCGGGCGCCGGGCGGCGAGCTGCAGCCCTCGATGCTCCCGTTCACCGAGGACGACTTCGCCTCCGCGCGCGCCGAGGCGTCCGCGCTGCTGCCCGCGCTCGGCCAGGTCGGGGTGCGCCGCGCGTTCAACGGCCTGATGTCGTTCACCCCGGACGGCTTCCCGCTGCTGGGCCACAGCGGCGCGGTCCGCGGGCTGTGGCTGGCCGAGGCGATCTGGGTCACGCACTCGGGCGGCGCGGGCCGCGCGCTGGCCGAGCTGATGACCCACGGCGACGCCTCCGTCGACCTCCACGAGGCCGACCCCGAGCGCTACGACGGCCACGGGCTGAGCCGGGCCTACGCGCGCGCCCGCGGGGCGCAGCAGTACCGCGAGGTCTACGACGTCATCCATCCGCGCCAGCAGAGCGAGCAGGCGCGCGGGCTGCGGCGGACGCCGTTCCACACACGCCAGGCGGAGCTCGGCGCCGCGTTCTTCGAGAGCGCGGGCTGGGAGCGCCCGCAGTGGTACGAGGCCAACGCCGCGCTGCTGGGCGAGGACGGCGGCTACCGGCCGAGCTCGTCGTGGCCGGCGCGCCAGTGGTCGCCGATCGTCGCCGCCGAGCACGTCGCCTGCCGCGAGCGCGTCGGCCTGTTCGACGTCTCGCCGTTCACGAAGGTCGAGGTCTCCGGCGCGGGCGCGGTCGCCTACCTGCAGCGGCTGGCCGCCAACGACGTCGATCGTGCCCCGGGGACGATCGTCTACACCGCGATGCTCGGGCCGCGCGGCGGGATCATGTGCGACCTGACCATCACGCGCCTGGCCGAGGACCGCTTCTGGGTGGTGACGGGCGGCGGGGTCGGCAAGCACGACCTGGCCTGGATGCGCCGTCACCTGCCCGACGACGGCTCGGTCCACCTGGAGGACCGCACGTCGGGGCTGTGCTGCGTCGGCGTGTGGGGCCCGCTGGCGCGCACGCTCGTCTCCTCGGTCAGCGAGGACGAGCTGTCCAACGAGGCGTTCCCGTACATGACCGCGCGGGACTTCCACATCGGCTACGTGCCGGTGCGCGGCCTGCGGATCTCCTATGTCGGCGAGCTGGGCTGGGAGATCTACGCCCCGACCGAGTTCGGCGCCGAGCTGTGGGAGACGCTGTGGAGCGCAGGCGAGCCGCTCGGCGCCGTGGCCTGCGGCGGCGCGGCCTACGACACGCTGCGCCTGGAGAAGGGCTACCGGCTGTGGGGCCAGGACATCGACGAGGAGCACAGCCCCTACGAGGCGGGCCTGGGCTGGGTCGTGCGGCTCGGCAAGGGCGACTTCATCGGCCGCGAGGCGGCCGCGCGGATCAAGGAGGCGGGCGTGGCGCGCAAGCTGTGCTGCCTGGTCTGCGACGACCCGACGCTCGCGCTCGTGGGCAAGGAGGCCCTGCTCGACGGCGACCGCGCGCTGGGCTACGTGACCAGCGCGGGCTACGGCGCGACGGTCGGCGAGAGCATCCTGTTCGGCTACGTGCCCGTCGAGTACGCCGAGGCGGGCACGACGCTCGGCGTCTGGGCCGGCGGCGCCGCCCACCCGGTGACGGTGGTCGCCGACCCGCTGTTCGACCCGGCCAACGAGCGGTTGAAGGACGTCGCGGCGCCGGCCGCGGCCTGACGGCCGGCCGGGCCGCTCGGCGCCGGCGGCGGCCGGAACAGCCGCATCGAGGGGGAGGGTGTCCACCAGCGCGCGGGGTCCTGCGCCCTCCGGGGTCTCCTATCGCCGGTATGCGGTGACGAGAGACCTTGCATGGCGATCCGCCGGGGTCGATCTTCCATCCGAGGTCTCGTACCGCCGCTATGCGGTGACCAGAGACCTTGGATCGAAGAACTCCGGCGCACGCGGTGACCTCCCCCTCGCAGCCCCGGCCGCGCACCCTCGCCGACGCGGCGAAGCCGGGGGCCTACCCCGACGCCGCGGGCGACACCGGCTCCGTGTGGACGACCACGTCGGCCAGGCCGGGGATCCGCTCGCGCAGGGCCTCCTCGATGTCACCGGCGCGGCGGTGAGCGCTGGGCAGCGGCTGCTCGGCCGGAAGCAGGACGTCGACGAAGGCGACCCGCCCGCGGTCGCCGTCGCGCAGGCGCACGCGGGCCGGCCGCTGGCCGGTGTAGCGGACGACGACCCGCTCGATCTCGTCGCGGATGCCGGCCACCTCGTGGCGCGGCGGCGTCGTGCCCCAGTCGATCGCCGACAGCGGCTCGATGTGGGTGTGGATCGTCCGCACCTCGGCCACGGCGGCGTGGATGGCCTTCTCGAGGCGCTCGACGATGTCGTGCGCCTCGCCGAGCGTGTGGTCGCGCGGCAGCTTCACGTGCAGCGACAGCTCGTAGGCGTTGCCGACCTTCATGAGCCGGACGTTGTGGACCTCGCGGACCTCCGGGATGCCGAGCGCGGCGACCGTCGCGCGCTCGCGCAGGTCGCCCTCGACGCTGGCCGGCTCGACGTGGACGAGGACGTCCGCGCCGGGCAGCTCGGCGCGCACGGCGTCCTCGATGGCGTCCGCGCTGGCGTGGGCCTGGGCGAGCCCGGCGTCGGCGCCCATGGCCACGACGAGGTCGACGAAGTGGCGCCCCGCCGCGTGGCGCACGCGGATCCGCTGCACGCTGACCGGCTCGTGCATCGACTGAAGCGCCCGGCGGATCCCCTCCTCGGACTCGCGCGAGGCCCGGTCCATCAGCACGTCGCTGGACTCGACGGCCAGCCGCCCGGCGGCGACGAGCACGATGACGGCGACGATCAGCGCGGCCACGGCGTCGGCCCACGGCTCGCCGGCGGCCACGAAGGCCAGGCCGACGAGGACGGCCAGCGAGCCGCCCAGGTCGGAGGCGAAGTGCAGGGCGTTGGAGGCCAGCGCCGCGGAGTGGAAGCGCCGTGCGGCGCGTAGGCTGGTCACGGCGCGCGACGCGTCGATCGCGATGACGGCGCCGAGCACGGCGAACGCCCACCACGTCGTCTCGACCTCGTGCGTCTCGCCGGATAGCAGCCGGCGCGCGGCCAGATAGGCCAGGAACCCCGAGACGGCGATCAGGAACGTGCTCTCGGCCAGCGCGGCGAGATGCTCGGCCTTGCCATGGCCGTAGTGATGCTCCTGGTCGGCCGGGCGGATGGCCACGCGGATGGCGAACAGGGTCAGCAGCGCGGCCACGAGGTCGGTGCCCGAGTGCGCGGCTTCGGCCAGCAGGCCGAGCGAGCCGGTGGCCAGGCCGGTGACGAGCTTCAGCGTGATGAGCACGCCGGCGGCCACGACGCTGTACAGCGCCGTGCGCGTCTGGGCCTGCGGGGCGTCGGCGTCCCGGTCGCTCACCCATGGAAGGGTAGGCGTCGCCGCCGAGCGCGGGTCAGGCGGGGGCGGGGAGCCGCGCCTGCAGGACGTAGCGCAGGATGTCGACGACCTGCTCGGGCTCGCGGCAGACGGCGAGCGCGGCGCGGTCGACCTCCTTGAGCGCGTGGTCGTGCTCCTCGGGGTGCAGCGTGATCAGCGCCTTGCCGAGGGCCGACGCGCAGCCGGCGTCGAACGCCGCGTTCCACTGCTTGTACTGCTCGCCGAAGCGCACCACGACGACGTCGGCGCGCTCCATCAGCGTGCGCGTGCGCACGGCGTTGACGCCGGCGCCGACATGGTCCTTCCAGAACGCGCGGTCCTCGTCGCCGAGGATCGCAACGCCGCAGTCGTCGCTCGCCGCGTGGTCGGTGACCGGGCCCGTCAGCTCGACGTCGAGGCCCGCTTCCTCGATGCCCTGGGCGATCCGCTCGCGCCAGTCGGTGTGGATCTCACCGGAGAGATAGATCTGCCATCGCATGTCCTCATCCTCTCAGCCCGGGCGCGTGGGCGACCCCGTGCAGGCCGATCGGCGGCGGTCTGGCACCCTGTGGTCGATGCGCGGCGTCGACGAAGGGGCTCGGCCCGGGCGGCGCACCGGGTGGTCCCTGCGGTCCGTCCGCGACATGGCCATCGACCTGGGCACGGCCAACACGGTCGTGCACGTCCGCGGCCAGGGAATCGTGTTGTCGGAGCCATCGGTGGTGGCGATCGACGAGTCGACCGGCGACGTCCATGCCGTCGGCGCCGATGCGCAGCGGATGATCGGCCGCACGCCGGCGACGATCTCGGCCATCCGGCCGCTGCGCCACGGCGTGATCGCCGACTTCGAGGTGACCGAGCAGATGCTGCGCCACTTCATCGCCAAGGTGCTCGGACGCCGCCGCGCGCACCCGCGGCTCGTCGTGTGCGCACCGTCGGGGATCACCGAGGTCGAGCGCCGCGCGGTCGAGGAGGCCGCGCGCTCGGCCGGTGCGCGCCAGGTTCATCTCATCGAGGAGCCGATCGCCGCGGCGATCGGCGCCGGGATCCCGATCGCCGAGCCGATCGGGCGGATGATCGTCGACGTCGGCGGCGGCACGAGCGAGGTCGCGGTGATCTCGCTCGGCGAGATCGTCGTGTCGCGCTCGGTGCGCACCGGCGGCTACGACCTCGACGACGCGATCGCCGCCTACATCCGCAACGAGCACGTGACCGCGATCGGCTCGCAGAGCGCCGAGGCGATCAAGCTCGCGGTCGGCTCGGCGGCGCCGCTGGACGACGAGCTCGTCGTGGACATCAGGGGACGTGACCTCGTCAGCGGCCTGCCGCGCGAGCTGCAGCTCTCCAGCGAGGAGGTCCGCGCCGCGGTCTCGGCCCCGCTGGGCGAGATCCTCGCCGCGATCCACGCCACGCTCGAGCAGACCCCGCCCGAGCTGGCGGGCGACATCGTCCGCCATGGCATCGTGCTGGCCGGCGGCGGCTCGCTGCTGCGCGCCTTCGCCGACCGCGTCCGCTCGGAGACGGCGATGCAGACCGAGCTGGCCGAGTCGCCGCTGACGTGCGTGGCCGTCGGGGCCGGGTCCTCGCTCGAGGAGCTCGACACGCTCGGGAGGATGAGCGGCCGGCGCCGGCGCTGACCGGCGCGCTCAGGCCACGCGCACGGCGGCCTCGAGCACCTCCTGCGCGCGGACGGCGGGCGCGAGCCCGTCTCGGGCGAAGCGCCGCGCGCGCAGGCGGGCCGTGAACGCCCGCAGCGCCTCGCCGGCGTCGGGTGGGGCGCCGACCCAGCGCTCGGGCGCGCCGCCGTCGCGGTCCAGCTCGAGCACGCCCTCGCGCAGCGTGGCCGTGCCGGCCGAGCCGGTCATCGTCAGCTCGAGGCCGCCCGGGCGCGTCGCCCAGCCCGCGCGCACGGTGAGCGGTGCGCCCGCCCAGCTTCCCAGCCCGGCTCCGCCGACATCGCCCTCGCCGGGCGCCGGCCGGTCGAGCGCCACCGCGGCCAGCTGCGGCGGCTCGTCGGCGGACAGCGCGGCCAGCGCGTCGACGAGGTGGAGGGCGAGGTCGCCGAAGCCGCCCACGCCGGCGCGCTGCGGGTCGCGCATCCAAGCGGCCGGCCCCTCGAACCAGCCGTCGACCGCACCGGGGTGCGCGAACGTCGTGCTGACCGACGCCAGCCGCCCCAGCATGCGCTCGCGCAAGACCGCGCCGAGACGCGCGAGCGCGGGCAGCTCGCGCAGGAACAGCGCGGCGAGCGCCGGCGTGCGGCTGCGCTCGACCTCGCGCGCCACGCCTCGCGCCTCCGCCGCCGTGCGGGCCACCGGCTTCTCGACGAGCAGCGGCACACCGGCGCGCGCGGCCTGCACGCACAGTGCGGGCCGCTGGTCGGTCGGCGCGCAGATGACCACCGCATGGGCGCGCCTGATCGCCGCCTCGGCGCGGCCGACGGCGGCCCCGGCGATCGCGCCGGGGATCGCCGACCGGTCGGCGTCCCAGGCGGCCACGAGCCGCAGGTCGGGCTCGGAGGCGAGCACCCCGAGGACATCGGGTACATGCGGGTGCCCGCAGCCCAGCAGCGCGACGTCGATCGGCATCCCCGGCGGTCAGGCGTCGAAGACGTCGATCCACTCGATCACACGCCGCGACTCGCCCAGGTTGACGGGCACGGTGCGCGTGCGCCGGCGCAGGCTCGCACGGTGCTGCAGCGCGGCTCGCACGACCGCGGCGACGGTGTCCAGCAGCGCGCGGTCGGGCCGCTCGGAGACGCGGATCACCATGCCGGCCGAGACGAGGTCGACGGCGGTGTCGAACATCGCGCCCGGCCGCGAGGCTCGCAGCTCGACCTCCAGGTCGCGGTCGCGCAGACCCTGCGCCACCTGCTCGGCGAGCTGTGCGTCGCCGCCTGCGCTGTTGTCGACCACGATGCGCATCCCCCGCATCATGGCGATCCGCGCCACTGCGCGTCGCCTCTTCGAGCCCGCTCCGGCCGGACGTCCGCAGGAGCACCGCGTTTTGCGCTCGACGCCTTCCGCCGCTACCCTCGCCGCACTGTTCGAACAGGTGGCGGCGTCCCATGCCCGAAGGGGCACCCTCAGAGCGCGGAGCGGGGAGGGACGTGGTGACGGTGCAGTCCGCGACTGCACGAACAGACCGCTGCCAACGCCGCCTCATCGCCTGTCCCTCCGACGGAAGGAGGCCCCCGATGAGGGTCATCCATGCGGGAGCCCCGCCTCGGCGGGGCTCGCTCGCGCGGGCGCGAACCCCACCCTGCGGTGTGCCCGGGATCGCCACGCGCCCGGCGCATCGCTGTGCCACGCTGGCTCGGACTGCCGCAACGCACGCGACGACGCGCGGCCGCCCCGTCGATGCTGTGCCTGCGCAGCGAGCTGGTCGTCGTCGGCAAGCAGCCGGACGGCGACTCGATCCGCTTCCTGCCCCGGTCGCCCGACCTGCTGGACGAGCCGCGCCGCGCCTTCCGGATCAGGCCGTCGAAGGTCGACGGCAGCGTGCAGCTGCGCCTCGAGGGCATCGACGCGCCGGACGCACCACGGGCGGCTCGCCCAGCCGATCGGCGACGTGGCGGTCGCCGCACGAGACGCTGCGGCACTGGCTGCGCACGCACGGCGACCCCGGTCGCCCCGAGGACGACGAGGTCCTGATCGGCGGGCGCACGCCGATGCACCTCTCCGACCTCGTCGAGCAGCGCAACCGCCAGATCGCGTTCAACGCCGACCTGCTGTGACATCGTGTTCATCGAGAAGTGACGGCCGCCGGCAGGCGGAACAGCGGTGGGCGCCGCCAGACCACGCCGGTGCGGGCCAGGAAGTCCTCGAGCGGTGGGCGGCCGGGGTCGGCGAGCAGGACCTCGCCGGCCAGGCGCGGAAGCAGCTCGGCGAGCACCGGCACGTTGCGCCGCTCGTAGAGGACGTCGGCGGCGAGGACCATGTCGAACGGCGCGCGCTCGAGCAGCGCCTCGGGCGTGGTCCAGTCGACGACCGCGGTCTCCAGCACGGCGCCGTTGCGCCGCGCGTTGTCGCGCAGCAGCTCGAGCGCGTCGGGCGCCCAGTCGGTGGCCAGCACGCGGCCGCCCGCGAGCGCGGCGGCGAGGCTCGGCAGCCCCAGCCCGCAGCCGATCTCGAGCACCCGGGCGCCCTTCAGCGCGCGTCCGGCGACCGCGCGGGCCAGGGCCACGCCGCTGGGCCACAGCTCGGCCCAGTAGGGCATGAACTCGTCGTCGGCGAACGCGCGCTCGTCGATCAGCGCCTCGCTGTCGCGCGGCCGGCGCACGACGATCTCGCGCCCGCGCTCGAGCCCCACGATCTCCTCCACGCCATCCACGTGACCACGACGATCGCACGGATCCATCAGCTCGGGCGATCGCCGGCCGAAGCAGCTCGATTTCGACTCCTGCCGTGAGCGCTGCGCCCGATCGCCCGATCCACGAGATCACCGACCGCGCCGTGGTCGAGCGCGTGTCCGCCGTGGCGCTCAGGGAGACCGGCGGCGGCACCGTCACCGATGTCGAAGCGGCCGACGAAGGAGTCACCGGCTACGGCGTCGAGGTGGCGCGCGAGGACGGCACCGGCGTGGAGGCCAACGTCGGGCGCGACTTCAAGCTCGTCTCTGTCGAGAGCGACGACTGACCGAAGCAACGCCGGGTCGGGCAGGGGCGCCGCGACCCCGGATCCGGCGAGCACCGCGGCGAACAGGCCTTCGAGACCGACCTTCGGTCCGAGCGGCCGGGACTGCGCGCCGCCTGAGCCGGGCCTCCCCGGCGCGGTAGTGTCGCCCGATGCCCCGAGCGCTGGACCGCGCAGCGCGCGCCGCCGCCGGCCTCGCGCGCCACGGGTCGCGGCGGGCCGGGCCGCGCGCGCTGCGCGCGACGCTCGGGGCACGGCGCCCGCGGGTCTCCGGGCGCCTCGCCGTGGACGGCGTGGAGGGCGAGGTGGTCATCGCCCGCGATCGCTTCGGCGTGTCCTACGTGCGCGCCGCCTCCGAGCACGACGTGTGGTTCGGCCAGGGCTTCTGCCACGCGCAGGACCGCGGCTTCCAGCTCGAGGCGCTGCTGCGCGTCGGGCGCGGCACGCTGGCCGAGCTCGTCGGCCCGCCGGCCCTGGCCGTCGACCGCTTCTCGCGGCGCGTCGGCCTGCACCGCGCGGCGCGCCGCCAGCTGACGCGGCTCGGCGACAACGCGCGCGCGACGATCGAGGCCTACGCCGCGGGGATCAACGCCGCGCGCTCGGGCGCGGCGGCGCCGGTCCCGCACGAGCTGGCGCTGCTGCGCACGCGGCCGAGCGCGTGGACGGCCACCGACGTGCTGGCCTACGTCAACCTGCAGGCGCTGTCGCTCAACGGCAACTGGCGCACCGAGCTCGCCCGTCTCCGCGTACTGGCCTCCGACGGGACCGAGGCGCTGCTCGACCTGGACGCCGCGTGCCGCCGCCCGGCCACCGTCGAGCCTGAGCTCGTCGGCGCCGCGCAGGCCGCCGGCGCGGCGCTGCGGGCCGGCGCCGAGGCGGTCGCCGCCATCGTGCCCGCCGCGGCGGGCGGCGGCTCGAACGGGGTCGTCGTGGCCGGCGCGCGCACGGCGAGCGGCCGGCCGATCCTGGCCAACGACCTGCACCTGCCGCCCGCGGTGCCCTCGCCGGTCTATCTCATCCACCTGCGCACGGACGACTGGGCTGCCGCCGGCGGATCGTTCGTGGGCGCGCCGGGGATCGTCCTCGGCCACAACGGGACCGCGGCCTGGGGCCTGACGGCCGGTCTGGCCGACCTGTCTGACCTGTTCGTCGAGGAGCTCGGCGACGACGGGACCAGCGTGCGCGAGGGCGACGAGTGGGTGGCGTGCGGCGTCGAGCGCGAGCGCATCGCCGTCCGCGGGGCCGAGCCGGTCGACGAGGACGTGCTGATCACGCCCCGCGGGCCGATCGTCGGGCCGGCGCCCGGCGGCGAGCGGTTCGCCCTGTCGTTGCGCGCCACCTGGCACGAGCACCCGCCTGTGGAGCTCGACCTGGCCCACCAGCGCGCGCGCAGCCTCGGCGCGTTCACGGCCGGCGTGACGGTGGGCACCGTGCTCTCCCTTCACTGGGTGTACGCCGACGAGACCGGTGCCGCCGGGCGTGCCCTCGGCGGGCGGGTGCCGCGGCGGCGAACGGGCCACGGGCTGCTGCCGCGGCCCGGCTGGGACCCGGCCAACGGCTGGGAGGACGAGCTCGCGCCCGCCGAGGCGATGCCCGCCGGCGGCCCCGGCGCGGACGACCTGGTCGTCTGCGCGAACGAGCGGCCACCGCCGGGCGGGGGCGACGTGTTCCTCGGCGCCGACTTCGCCGACGACTTCCGCGCGGCGCGCCTGCGCGAGGCGCTGGCCGCGCGCACCGGCTGGGAGGTGGGCGGCGTCCGCGCCCTGCAGCTCGATCGCACCTCGCTGCCCTGGGCGGCGCTGCGCGAGCGCGTGCTCGCCCTGTCGCCCGACGGCGACGATGCCCTCCTGGCCGTGGAGCTGCTCGCCGGCTGGGACGGCGAGGTGGGGGAGGACTCGGCCGCCGCCGCCGTCTTCGAGGTGTTCGTGGCCGAGCTGTGCCGCCGCGTGGCCGAGGCCCGCGCTCCGCTCGGCGCGAGCCTGCTGCTCGGCGCAGCCGTCGATCCGCTGTCGCCCACGACGCTGATGTCGGCCACGCGCGTGGGCCACCTGCTGCGGGTGCTCGACGAGCACCCCGAGGGCTGGGTCGGGCGGCGGTGGCCGGAGCTGATGGGCGACGCGCTGGACGTCGCGGTGGAGCGCCTGCGAGCCACGGCCGGACCGCGACCGCAGGGCTGGGCCTGGGGGCGGGTGCGACCGCTGCGCCTGCGCCACCCGTTCGGCGCGCGCCGCGGGCTGGGGCCGGCCTTCGACCTCGGCCCGTTTGCCTGGGGCGGCGAGACCCATACGCCGTCGGCCGCCGTCGTGTCGGTGCTCGACCCGCTCGCCGGTCCCGAGCTGATCGCCGTCGCGCGCTTCAGCGTCGAGGCGGGCGACTGGGAGGGCGCGCGCTGGGTGCTGCCCGGCGGGCAGTCGGGCAACCCGTGCTCGCCCCACTACGCCGACCAGCTCCCGCTGTGGCGGCGCGGGGGCGGCGTGCCGATCGCCTGGAGCGAGGGCGCCGTGGAGCGGGCGACGAGCAACCGGCTGGTGCTGAGCGCCGCCCCCGCGAAGCGCGGCGACCTCTCGACCTCGACGGGCGAGCGGAGCGAGCGGTGAGCGAGGTGCCCTACCACGCGCTGGCCGGCGTCTACGAGTGGCTCGTGCCCGAGGGGATGCTCGAGCCCGAGGGCGCGGTCGCCGCGTTCGGGCCGCAGGTCGGCGCGCTGCCGGCGGGCGCGGCCGTGCTCGACTGCTCGGCGGGCACCGGGGAGCTCGCGGTCGGCCTTGCCCTGCGCGGCTTCGACGTGACCGCCAGCGACGCCAGCCCGGCCATGATCGAGCGCACACGGGCGCTGGCCGCCCGCCACGGCGTCGCCGTCGACGCCCGCGTGTGCGCGTGGGAGAAGCTCCCCGCCCAGGGCTGGGGCGAGCGCTTCGCCGCGGTCTTCTGCGTCGGCAACTCGCTGGCCCACGCGGCCGGCCCGCCGGGTCGGCTCGTCGCGCTGCAGGCGATGGCGGGCGTGCTCGCCGGCGGCGGGCGGCTGGCCCTCACCTCGCGCAACTGGGAGCGCGAGCGGGCGGGCGGGACACGGCTGGACGTCGACGACGAGCTCAGCCACCGCCGCGGGGCCACCGGCCTCGTCATGCGCGCGTGGACGATCGTCGAGGACTGGGATGCCCCACACGGTCTCGACATCGCGGTGGCCGTGCTCGGCGAGAGCACGGCGGTGTCGACGGTCCGCGAGCGGCTCGTCTTCTGGCCCTTCACCCCCGAGACGCTCGAGCACGAGCTGCGCACCGCGCGGCTCACCCCGGAGTCGAGCACCTACACGCCGGACGTGGCGCGCTACCTGGTCGTCGCGCGACGCTGAGCGCCCGCCGTCCGCGGACGGTCGGGGCGCCCGTAGACTCGGTTCGCGTGGGGCGCGGCGAGACGAGCCCGACCGAGACCTGGGACGCGTTCTTCAGCGACTTCTACCTGCGCGCCTACCCCGACGCCGAGCGCGACGCGACCGCACCGGCCGAGGCCCGGGCCGCGGCGCGTCTGGCCGGCTGTCCGCCGGATGCAGACGTGCTCGACGTCCCGTGCGGATTCGGGCGCCACTCGATCCCGCTCGCGGCGGCCGGGTACCGCGTCACCGGGGTCGACCGCTCGCAGCCGCTGCTCGACGAGGCGCGCCGGCGCGCCGGCCATGCGCGCTGGCCGAAGCTCGTCCGCGCCGACTACCGCGAGCTCCCGTTCGCCGACGCGAGCTTCGACGCCGCGCTCAACCTGTTCACCTCGCTCGGCTACCTCGGCGACGAGGAGGACGCCAGGGCGCTGGCGGAGATCGGCCGCGTCCTGCGCCCCGGCGGCCGCCTGGTGATCGAGACCATGCACCGCGACCTGCTCGTGCGCGGCTTCCAGGAGCGCGACTGGCGGCTGCTGGGGGAGGGACGGCTGCTCCTCGAGCAGCGCACGTTCGACCCCGCCTCCGGCCTGACCCAGACCACGCAGACGCTGATCGACGCGGCCGGCGAGCGCGAGTCGCGCACGTTCTCGATCCGCGTCTACTCGGCCACCGAGCTGCTGGCCATGCTCGAGGCGGCCGGCTTCGCCGAGGCGCGCTGCCTGGGCGACCTCGACGGCGCGGCGTTCGCGCCCGAGACGCGGCTGGTCGTCGTGGCGCGGAGGTGAGGGCTCAGCGGGCGGCGGCCGGCTCGAGCAGCCGCTCGAGCTCGCGCTCGAGCCCGCCGTCGCCCACCACGCGCTCCTGCAGCGGCAGCCCGATGCGGTCGGCGGCGCGCCGCGCGGCGCGCCGGTTGACCGCCGTCGGCGCCTGGGCCAGCCACAGCACGCGCCGGTAGTGCGCGAAGTAGCTGTCGCGCAGCTCGGGATGGCGATCGAGGCCGAGCTCGCGCACCACGGTGTGCTCGAACGTCCGGGCCAGGAAGTCGGTCAGCACGTACGTGCCCGGCTCCTCGTCCAGCGCCGCACGCACGTCGTCGCGCGCGAACAGGTCGTAGCAGTGCTCACCGCGGAGGCGCTGCACGCCCGTGTCCTCCAGCGCGGCGTCGAGCGCGCCGTAGGTGCCGCAGTCGGCGTAGGCGCAGGCCAGCACGTCGTAGCGCTCACGCAGCGCGTCGACCGCGGAGCGCACCTCTCCGGCGATCCGCTCGGGGCGGTTGTGCAGCAGCGCCGGGACCGGGTGCAGGTCGACCTTCCAGCCGCGCCGGCGGGCGATCGCCCTCACGTGCACGGCCAGCGCGCCGCACGCGATGACCCCGACGCGCGCGCTCATCCGGGGAAGGCGAGCTGGTCGATGAACAGGTCGTTGAAGTCGGCGCGCCCCGACAGCTCGACGTACTCGACCTCGGACAGGATCGACATGGCCTCCGCGCGCTCGCGCAGGCTGAGCGCCGCCATCTTCGATCCCTCGCCGGCCACGTTGCCGGCCGAGATGATGCGCGGCAGGGCGAGCGCCGGCACGAGCCCGATGCGCACGGCGCTGGAGGGGGAGAGGTAGGCGCCGAAGCTCCCGGCCAGCAGCACCTGGGTGATGTCCGCCGGCTGCAGGCCGAGCTCGCGCAGCAGGATCTGCCAGCCGGTGGCGATCGACGCCTTGGCGAACTGCAGCTCGCGGATGTCGCGCTGGGAGAGGTAGACGGCGTTGGCCGGGTCCTCTCCCCGCGGGTGCAGGACGAACACCCGCTCCTCGCCGATCTTGGTCAGCCGCTCGCCGAGCACCGGGTGGGCGGCGCGCGCGTCCTCGTCGGGCACGAAGCGCCCGGAGTGGTCGAGCAGGCCGGCGGCCACGAGCTCGGCGACGGCGTCGACCAGTCCCGAGCCGCACAGCCCGACGGGCTCGGCGTCGCCGATGACCTGCAGGGCCAGCTCGTCACCGGCGATCTTGACGCCCTCGATGGCGCCGTCCGCCGCGCGCATCCCGCAGCGGATCTGGGCCGCCTCGAACGCGGGCCCGGCCGGGGCGGCGGTGGCCACCACGCGCTCGTTGGAGCCCAGCGCGATCTCGCTGTTCGTGCCCACGTCGATGAACAGCCGCAGGCGCCGGTCGCGGGTCAGCCCGGTGGCGAGCAGCCCGGCCACGATGTCGCCGCCGACGTAGGCGCCCAGCGACGGGAACACGAAGGCGGGCGCGCGCGGGTGAACGCGCACGCCGAAGTCGGTCGCGCGCGCCGGCGGCAGCTCGTGCGCGGTGACGATGAACGGCGCCATCGACAGCGGCTCGGGGTCGATGCCGAGCGCGAGCTGGGTCATCGTCACGTTGCCGCACAGGACGATCTCGTAGACCTCGTCGGGGACGACCCCGGCCTCCTCGCAGACCTCGCCGGCCAGCCCGTTCAGCGTCTCCTGCGCGCGGGCCTCCAGCGCGCCCAGCGCCTCGTCGTCGAGCATCGTGGCCGACACGCGCGAGATCACGTCGGCGCCGTAGGGCTGCTGGCGGTTGAGCATCGAGGCCACCGCCGCCGGCGTGCCGGTCTCGAGGTCGAGCAGCGTGGCCACGACCGTCGTCGTCCCGAGGTCGAAGGCCAGGGCGTAGCGGCGGCCCGTGGTGTCGCCGGGCTCGACGGCCACGAGCGTCTCGTCGCACACCACGGCGGTGACCTTGAAGTGCGCGTCGCGCAGCACCCGGCCGAGAGTCTTCGCCACCTCGAGGTCGACGTGCGGCTCGAGGTCCTCGATGCCGTCGAGCAGCCGCTGCACGTCGGAGCGCTGGTCCTCGAGCGACGGCTCGTCCAGCTCGAGGTAGCGCTTCTGCACCGACGGGCGCAGGATGACGTGGCGCCCGACCCCGACGAGCGCCGCCTTGGGCCGCGTCTGCAGCGGCGGGACCTCGACCACGAGGTCCTCGCGCGCCTCGGCGCGGCAGGCCAGCCGCCAGCCGGCGCGCAGCTCGTCGGGGCTGAACGCGCGCGGGTCGACCGCCCCGACGGGCACGTCACCGTCGAGCACCCGCACCTTGCACTTCTTGCACGTGCCGTGGCCGCCGCACGTCGAGTCGATGGCGATCCCGTTCCAGCTCGCGGCGTCGAAGATCGGCGTGCCGCTGGGAACGCGGACGTCCGCGCCGTCGGGCTGGAAGCGCAGCCGGACGCGCTCGGCGCCGTCCGTGGCCGCCGGCTCGTCGTCCGGCAGGTCGATCGACCTCAGGTGGCCGCGGGCCAGGCTCACGCCGCGTCGGCCATCTTCGCCTTGCGCGCCCGGTGGGCCGCGATCCAGCGCGACCCCCACTCGTCGTGGCCGAGCAGCAGGTCGGCCGCGCGGACGCTCTCGACGACCACCGGCGCCGTGCTCATGATCGCGCTCGTCAGCCCGGCCTCCATGGCCATGGGCAGGAAGGCCGCGTTCAGCGCGTGGCGGTCGGGGAGGCCGAAGGACACGTTCGACGCGCCCAGGCTCATGTTCACGCCGAGCTCGGCGCGGATCAGCCGGATCGTCTCCAGCGTGATCGTCACCGCGTCGGTGGCGGCGCCGACGGTCATGGCCAGCGGATCGATGATCACGTCCTCGGGCGGGATGCCGTGGTCGCCGGCGACCTTGACGATCTTGGTGGCGATCTCGAGGCGCTGCTGGGGCGTCTCGGGGATGCCCGTCTCGTCGTTGGCCAGCCCGATGACGGCCGCGCCGTGCTTCGCCACGAGCGGGAGGATCTCCTCCAGGCGGTCGTCCTCGCCGGTGACCGAGTTGACCAGCGCCTTGCCCTCGTAGATCGACAGGCCGGCCTCGAGCGCCTCGATCACCGACGAGTCGATGCAGATCGGCAGGTCGGTGCTGGCCTGCACGGTGCGCAGCATCTTCTGCAGCAGCTCGGCCTCGTCGACGAGCGGGATGCCCGCGTTGACGTCGAGCATGTCGGCGCCCGCATCGGCCTGGGCGACGGCGTCGACGACCACCGTCGACAGGTCGTCGTTGCGCAGCTGTTCGGCGAACGCCTTGCGCCCCGTGGGATTGATGCGCTCGCCGATGATGCAGAAGGGCCGCTCGGGCCCGATCGTGATGGTGCTAGACCGCGACTGCAGGGTTGTCTCCACGCTGCTGGTCCCTTTCGGCTCGGTTGGGGATGCCCAGTCGTTGACAGAGCTTGGCGATGCCCGCGTCCTTGCGGAACGAGATGAAATGCAGCCCGGCCGTGCCCGGCAGCGACCGCGCGTGATCGGCCAGCTCGCAGGCGATCTCGAAGCACTCGCGCTGCTGGTCGGCGGCGGCCTCGGCGCGCGCGATCAGCTCGGCCGGCACCTCGATGCCCGGGACCTTCTCGTCCACGAAGCGCAGCGCGAGCGCCGAGCGCACGATGGCGATCGACGGGATCAGCGCGCAGCGCGCCGCCACGCCGTTGGCGACCGCCTGCGCCATGAAGGCCGCCAGGCGCTCGGGCTGGAAGCAGATCTGCAGCTGCAGGAAGCGCGCGCCGGCGCGCGCCTTCTTCAGGGCGCGGTCGGCGCGGAACTCGAGCGGCGGGGTGGCGGGCGACTCGACGGCGCCGACGAACAGCCGCGGGGCCGGGTCCAGCACGCGTCCAGACAGGTAGTGGCCGCCGGCCAGCGTCGTGGCCACGGAGATGAGCTGCGGCGCGTCGAGGTCGAACACGCGGCGCGCCTCGGGCTCGTCGCCGGCGGTGACGTCGTCGCCGGTCAGGCAGCACAGGTTCTCGATGCCGTGCATCGCCGCGCCGACGATGTCGGCCTGCAGCGCGAGGCGATTGCGGTCGCGGCAGACGAGCTGCATGATCGGCTCGACGCCGCAGCCCTTCAGCGCGATGGCCACGGCCAGCGGCGAGGCGTGCGCGTGCGCGGACGTGTTGTCGGTCGCGTTGACGGCGTCCAGGTAGGCCTGCATCGGGGCGAGCTGGCGCTGGATCTCCGGGAAGCCGCCGCCGTCGATGACGGGCATCTCGGCCGTGACCACGAACTCGCGGGCGCTCAGCTTGCGCTCAAGGTTCGACATCGCCGCCGGTCCCCCAGCCGGCCGGCGTCTGGCGGTCGCGGCCGGTGACGAGGTTGCGCCACGACGACGTGCCGTGGAGCTGGTTGTCGACCGGCGGGCGCAGCTCGTGGATGTGCCCGCGCCAGACGGGCAGTCGCTGGGAGCGGTCGTAGGCCTTCAGCCACACGCAGCGCATCTCCGGCTTGACCTCGCAGCCGCCGTCCGGCCGCACGCCGCCGCAGGGGCCGTTGCGCAGCGTCTTGGGGCAGGTCATCGGGCACGTCAGCCCGGTGTCGTGCAGCACGCACTGCCCGCACATGCGGCAGTCCCAGATCGGTCCCTTGACCGCGTGCTCGACGGTCTCGAGCAGGCCCATGGCGAACGGTGGGCGTCGCTAGGCGGCGACGCCCGCCCTCCGGGTCTCGATCAGGGCCTTGGCCTTCTTGACCGCCGACGAGGCGTCGGCCGAGTAGCCGTCGGCGCCGACGGCGTCGGCGTACTCCTGGGTCACCGGGGCGCCGCCGACCATGACGATCACCTTGTCGCGCAGGCCGGCCTTCTCGAGCGCGTTGATGTTCGCCTTGAACATCGGCATCGTCGTGGTCAGGAAGGCGGACATGCCGACGACGTCGGGCTCGTGCTCGCCGATCGCCTCGATGAACTTCTCGGGCGCGACGTTGACGCCGAGGTCGATCACGGTGAACCCGGCGCCCTCGAGCATGATGTTGCAGAGGTTCTTGCCGATGTCGTGGACGTCGCCCTTGACCGTGCCCATCAGGAAGGTGCCGACCTGCTGGACGCCGGTCTCGGCCAGCAGCGGGCGCAGGATGTCGAGCGCGCCCTGCATGGCGCGCGCGGCGATCAGCATCTCGGGGACGAAGTAGTCGCCGCGCTCGAAGCGCGCGCCGACCTCCTCGAGCGACGGGATCAGGGCGTCGAACAGCATGCTGCCGGGCGCCAGGTCGTCTTCCAGCCCCTGTTCGACCAGCGCCTTCACCGAGGGGGCGTTCCCGACCAGGGTGTCGTCGTAGAGCTGCTGCAGGATCTCGTCGTGGGTCATGCCGCCTCGTGGTCCTCCTCGCGATGGCCGAGGCGCACGCCGAGCGCCCGGGCCTCGTTGGTCAACAGGGGCCGCAGCTCAGCCAGCCGCTGGGCGGGCAGGCGCAGCGTCGGCCCGGTGATGCTCATCGCCGCCACGACATCGCCGGTCGGGCCGGAGATCGGGGCGGCGATGGCGGTCAGGCCGTCCTCGAGCTCGTCGACGGCGGTGGCGAAGCCGTCGCGGCGCACGTTCTGGAGCTCGACGGCGAAGGCGTCGCGGTCGACGATCGTGCTCGGCGTGGTGCGCTCGAGCGGCCCGCTGGGCAGCTCGCCCGCGCCGTAGGCGACGAGCACCTTGCCGACCGCGGTGTGGTGATAGCCGACGTCGCGCCCGACCCACTGGCCGGTGCCGAGGAAGTGCCGGCTCTCGGCCTGGGCCAGGTGCTCGACGCCGCGCACGCCGGCCACCGCCAGGTTGACGGTCTCGCCCGACAGCTCGGCCAGCGCGTCGAGCGACGCCTGGGCGAGGTCGACGATGTTGCGGTCGACGACGCCGCGGTGGGCGAACCGCAGGATCGCCGGCCCGGGCTGGATCTTGCCGCGCGCGCCGATGCGGCTGACGAGGCCGTGGCGCTCGAGGCTCGAGACGAGCCGCGACGCGGTGCTCTTGGGCAGCTCGGCGGCCAGCGCCAGGTCGCCGACGCCGACCGGGCCCGAGCTGTCGAGCACGAGCGTGAGGAGCTGGGCGGCGCGGTCGATGGCCTGCGTGCCCGAGGGCGCCTCACGACGGCCCACCTTTTGGAACTGCTGTTCCACGGAAGCTATATTAGCGGCGCGCGGACGACGGTCAAGCGTCCGGCACCGGCTCTGGCACTCGACCCACAGGAGCGACCGTGTTCGTCAACAGGCTGCCGCGCTACGAGATCCTCAGCGAGGAGGCGATGGACGTCCTCGACCGCGGCTGGCGCCGGATCGTCAGTGAGCTCGGCGTCGAGTTCCTGCTCGAGGAGTCGCTCGAGGAGTTCCGCAAGGCCGGCCAGCAGGTCGAGGGCAACAACGTCAAGCTCGACCCCGACTTCATCCTCGAGCAGGTGGCCAAGGCGCCGCGCGAGTTCGAGCTCCAGGCCCGCAACCCCGAGCGCAGCGTCCACATCGGCGGCGACCACATGGTCTTCGCCTCGGTCTACGGGCCGCCGTTCGTGCGCGAGGGCGACACGCGCCGCGATGCGACGATGAACGACTTCGAGAACTTCGTGAAGCTCTCGCAGAGCTTCCCCGAGCTCGATTCGCCCGGGGGCACGATCGTCGAGCCCAACGACACGCCGCTCGACTCGCGCCACCTGGACATGGTCTACGCGCTGCAGACGCTGTCCGACAAGCCGTACATGGGCTCGGTGACCAGCGGACCGAACGCGCTCGACACCATCCGCATGGGCGAGATCCTGTTCGGCGGCCGCGACGCGATCGAGGCCACACCGGCCTCGGTGTCGCTCATCAACGTCAACTCGCCGCTGCGCTTCGACGACCGGATGCTCGGCGCGCTGCACGAGTACGTCCGCGCCAACCAGGCGGTGATCGTCACGCCGTTCCTGCTGATGGGCGCGATGTCGCCGGTGAGCATCCCCGCGACGCTGGTCCAGCAGATCGCCGAGGCGCTGGCCGGCATCGCGCTGACGCAGCTCATCCGCCCGGGGGCGCCCGTGATCTTCGGCTCGTTCCTGTCCAACACCGACATGCAGTCGGGCTCGCCCAGCTTCGGCACGCCCGAGTCGGGGATCGGCCTGCTCTGCACCGGCCAGATCGCCCGTCACTTCGGACTGCCGTTCCGCAGCGGCGGCGCGATGAACGCGAGCCAGACGGTCGACGCGCAGGCCGCCTACGAGGCGCTGATGACCCTGCTGCCGACCTTCCTGGCCGGCACGAACTTCGTCATGCACTCGGCCGGCTGGCTCGAGGGCGGGCTCGTGTCCTGCTACGAGAAGTTCATCGTCGACATCGAGCTGCTGCGGATGCTGCGCCACGAGTTCACCCCGCTGGAGATCGACGAGGAGTCGCTCGCCTTCGGCGCCCACGAGGAGGTCGGCGCCGGCGGCCACTTCCTCGGCGCGATGCACACGCTCGAGCGCTTCCGCGACTGCTTCTACCGCCCGCTGCTGAGCTCGACGGAGAACTTCGACCGCTGGTCGCGCAACGGCGGCAAGGACGCCACCGAGCGCGCGGGCGAGCTGTGGCGCACGACGCTCGACGAGTACGAGCAGCCGCCGATCGACGAGGGCGTGCGCGCGGAGCTCGAGGAGTACGTGGCGCGCCGGCGGGCCGAGCTGGGGGACTAGGCGGGGACGGGCCGGCCCCTGCGGGTTTCCGCATGATTCCGCCGCCCCCGGCGTTCTGCTCTCTGTCGCACCGTCCGCACCGTGCGGCGATGCGGGCCACGTCCACCTCAGAGGAGAGCACGGATGCTTCAGGACATCGACGAGGCGACGCCATCTCGATTCGGCCCGCGCACGGGGAGCGGCGCGACGCGCGTGCTCGTCGCCCATGCCGAGGACCGCACGCGGCGCGAGCTGGTCGCTGCGCTGCGCGACGCCGGCTGCGCGGTGACCGGCGCGGGGGAGGCGGGCGCGGTGCTCGACGCCGCCCGGCGCCAGCGCCCGCATGTCCTGCTGCTCGACGCTTGGCTGGGCCCGGCCGGCGCGACGTCGCTGCTTCACCGGATCAAGTCCGACCCCGACCTGTTCCCGACCTCGGTCGTGCTCGTCGGAGGCCCGGTCGGGATGGAGGAGGCGCTGGAGGCCATCGACAACGGTGCCCACGACATCCTGCTGGGCGGTCCCGAAGGCCTGGCCGGGCCCGAGCTGGCCGCTCGCGTCGCCGCCGCGCGGCGCAACCACGACCTGCAGCTCCAGCTCCTCAGCCGCGAGCGCGCGCTCGAGCGCCTGGCCTACGTCGACGAGCTCACCGGGCTGCCCAACCGTCGCTACGTGGTGCGCCAGCTCCAGGTCCTGCTCAGCCGCGCGCGCCGGCACGAGCGCGACCTCGCGGTGGTGATGGTCGACGCCGACCACTTCAAGGCGCTCAACGACCGCCACGGCCACCAGGCCGGCGACGTGGCGCTGCGCACCGTCGGCGAGCGCCTGAGCGAGCGCGTCCGCCGCGAGGACGTGGTCGGGCGCTTCGGCGGCGAGGAGTTCGTCGTCGCGCTGCCCGACACCGGTTTCGAGGGCGCCGCGGCGGTCGCCGAGGACCTGCGGGTCGCGATCGCCGAGCGGCCGATCCCGCTGGATCGCCACAGCGTCGAGCTCACGATCAGCGCGGGGCTGGCGATGTGGGAGGGCGAGAGCCTCGAGCGGCTGCTCGGGCGGGCCGACGACGCGCTGTACGCGGCCAAGGCGGCCGGGCGCAACCGCGTCGCCGCGGCGCCCTGGCACGCGCGGCTCAGCCGTTGACCGAGAAGCTCGAGTTCGGGTTGACCTCGCGCAGCCGCGAGTAGAAGCCCGCGTCGAGCTCGAGGCCGGTGTAGCGACAGGTCACCTTGATCGGGTCCGCGTCGTGGTCATGGCCGTGCTCGACGCGGTCGATCAGCTCGGCCATGACGTGGCCGACGACCGGCGCGTTCTTGAACTGGTTGCCGCTCGTGCCGATGGCCATGTAGAAGCCGCCGACGTCGGACTTGTCGTAGATCGGGATCCAGTCGTCGGAGCAGTCGTAGAGGTCGACGACGCCCTTGCGCTCGTTGGGAATCGGCAGCGTCGGGATGCGCCGGGCCAGGCGGTAGACCTGTGCGTTCCACTGCGCCTCGGTGACGTGACGGTCGTAGTCGTCGGGATCGTCGATCCACTGGCGCTGGTCGCAGTCGGGGTCCTCGCTGCCGATCAGGATGTGGTTGCCGCTCTCGGGGCGGAAGTAGATCCCGGTGTCGCCGTCGGAGGTGTGCAGCCCGTCGGCCTCGAAGTCGAAGTCCGGCGGCGAGGGCACGTGGTGGACCTCGTGGCGCAGCGCGCGCGTCTTGACCTTCATGCCCTCCTCGGCGCCTGCCATGCGGTTGATGACGAACGAGTGCGGGCCGGCGACGTTGATGACGATCGGCGCCTCGATCTCCTGGCCGTCGGTCAGCGTGACGCCCGTCACGTGGCCGTTGGAGCGGCGGATCTCGCCCACCGCGGCGCGGAACATGAACTCGCCGCCCTTGGCCTCGGCCGCGCGCTGGAGGTTGTGCGTGGCCAGCTGCGGGTCGTTGACGTAACCCGAGCCGGGGGTGAAGATCGCGCCCGGCAGCTCCTGCTCCGAGCCGTCCCAGAACCTCGGGTCCTCGGGTCGCTTGGGCGGCCAGAACGCGTGCGTGTCGAAGATCGGCATGCGCTCCTTGAGCCTGGCCGTGTCCCACTCCTCGTACTCCACGCCGATGTCGTCGTAGTGCTTGAGGACCTTCTCGTGGTGGCCCGTGGCGCTCTCCAGCAGCAGCGTGCCGCAGTTCATGTACTTCGCCGTGCCCGCGTCGTCGACCACGCCGAGGTAGCCCTCCCAGTCCTTCCAGTAGGAGAACCCCTCGTAGGCCATCGCCACGCCGTCCCACGACGAGTAGTGCGCCCGCACGATCGCGCACGACGCGCTCGTCGGCCCGTATCCGGAGGCGGGCAGCTTGTCGATGTTCAGCGTCCGGTAGCCCTTGCGGGCCAGCTCGCACGCCGTCGCGGCACCGATCACGCCGGCGCCGATGATCACCGCATCGACCTTCTTCGACATCTTCCGCGACCTCCGCCTGACCGCTCCGAGAGAGGCCGCAAATATATCAGTGGACTCAGTGGCCGGGCGGGCGATAGTCGATCGACCGCTTCGCCGCGGCGTCGACCTCCTCGGGGGTGAGGAGCACGACGGTCCGGATGGACACCGCCCCGCTGCGGTTGACGGTGAGCGCGATGGCGGTCGCCGTCTCGTTGTCCGGCAGGTCGCACAGCGCGTACACGTCGGCGTCGCCGAACGCGAAGTAGAACGCCTCGAGCGACCCGCCGTTGGCCTCGGCCAGCTGCCTGATCGCGTCCCGGCGGGCGGTCCCTCCCTTGTCCGCCACCCCGGCAACGCCCTCGGGGCTGTAGGACGCTTCGAACAGGAACTTCGGCATGCTCGCCTACCTCCTCGTCGGGATGACTGGGAGGCCGATCCTCCTCCCGGCCGCGCCCGCCCGTCAAGAGCGCCTCCCGAATCTGACAGCCCGTGGCCGGCTCGCGCGTTCGAGCAGCCCGCGGCGGTCCACGCGCAGACCGAAGCGGGCCGGGAGCAGGTCACCGAATCCGCCCGAGCGGGTACATCAACGTCCTCGGCCTGCGCGCGGCCGTGCGCCAGGCGCTCGATCTGGGGCTGGACGCGATCGGAGTGCGCTGCTTCGCGCTCGGCGCGACGCTGCGTGATCTGCTCGCCGACGTGTCCGGCGTGAGTACCCACGACCTCGGCGAACGGCGCTGCGCGATCGTCACGGCGTCCGTGGCGGGCGTGCCCGCGACCGACATCGCGGCGCACCTGGCTCGCGCGGGCGTCAACGTCACGACCACGGTGCCCGAGCACACCCAGTTCGACACCGAGGACCGTGGCGGGCACCCGCTCGTGCGCCTCTCGCCTCACGTCTACAACATCGAGGACGAGCTCGATCGCGCGGTCCGCGCGATCGCCGAGCTGCGGACGTGATCGGGGCGGCGCCGGCTCAGCCCTCGGGGCGCACGGCCCGTCCCAGCGCGTCGCGCAGCGAGCCGGCGAAGCCGAGGCGCACCGAGACGGCGTGCGCCTGCTCGATGGCCACGCCGCCGAGCAGCCCCAGCCGGTGGGCGTCGAGCCGCGCCGACGGGCCCGAGACGGCCAGCGCGGCGACGACCCCGTCGCCGGCGTCGAAGATCGGGGCGGCGACGACCGACAGACCGGGCTCGAGCTCGTCGACGGCGGTCGCGTAGCCGCGGTCGCGGATGATCTGCAGCTCGCGCTCGAGCGCGGGGCGGTCGACGACCGTGTGCGGCGTGAGCGGGTCCAGCCGGGCGGGGATGTCGGCCACCCGGTGGGCCAGGAAGACCTTGCCCGCCGCTGACGCGTGATCCGGGACGTCACGTCCGATCCAGCTCGTCGTCCCGAGCAGGTGGCGGCCCTCCTCCTGGGCGATCGCCTCGGTGCCGCTCGGCGTGGGCACCATGAGGGTCACGGTCTCGCCGCTCTCCTGCGCCAGGCGCCGCATGCTCGGCTCGGCATGGGTGACGAGGTCGGCGCGCCCGCCGCCCGAGCGCGCGAAGCGCAGCGCCGCCGGCCCCGGGCCGACTTGCGTGCGAGCGCTGTCCCAGCCCACGAGCCCGTGGTGCTCGAGCGCGGCCAGCGGCGCCTCGAGCTCGTGCGCGCCGGCGCCGGTCGCCGCGGCCAGCTCGGCCGCCGTCCACGGTGCCCGCTCGAGCACGAGCGCCAGCAGCCGCGCGGCGCGCTCGGCGGGATCGGGCTCCTGCGGTGAGGCCATCGTGCGTGGTCTATCAGCCCCCGCCCGGCCAGTGCCGACGCGCGCGTGGGCTCCCCGGTGCGTGCGGGGGGTTGAGTAGGCTTGCGCACCCCGGGGGCCGGCCCAGCCTGCGGACCGGTTGCCGTTGCACGTGAAATATGGCCTCTGATATATCTGACTTCGTGCTCATAGGGCCTCAGCGCCGGAGCGGCGGTTTCGCGACCCAGGGAAGGCCATGACGCTCGGAACCGCAGCGGCCGAGATCGTCTTCGACCGCGTCACGAAGGTCTATTCCGGCTCGGACAAGCCGGCCGTCGACGACCTGACGATCACCATCCCGGCCGGCGAGATCTGCGTGCTGATCGGGCCCTCCGGCGGCGGCAAGACGACGGCGATGAAGCTCGTCAACCGCCTGATCTCGCTGACCTCGGGCGACATCACGATCGACGGCCAGTCGATCAACAGCCTCGATCCGGTGGAGCTGCGGCGCGGCATCGGCTACGTGATCCAGCAGATCGGCCTGTTCCCGCACATGACGATCGAGGCCAACGTCGCCACCGTCCCGCGCCTGGTGGGCTGGGACAAGGGGCGCACCCGCGAGCGCTCGCACGAGCTGCTGGAGCTCGTCGGCCTCGACCCCGGCGAGTACGCGCGGCGCTATCCGGCCCAGCTCTCCGGCGGTCAGCGCCAGCGCGTCGGGCTGGCGCGCGCGATGGCCGCCGACCCGCCGCTGATGCTGATGGACGAGCCGTTCGGCGCGATCGACCCGATCACGCGCGAGCGCCTGCAGAACGACTTCCTGCGCCTGCACCGCGAGGTGCGCAAGACGGTCATCTTCGTCACGCACGACATCGACGAGGCGATCAAGATGGGCGACCGGGTGTGCATCCTGCGCCAGGGAGGCAAGCTCGCGCAGTTCGACACGCCCCAGGCGATCCTGGCCAACCCGGCCGACGATTTCGTGGCGGACTTCGTCGGCGCCGACCGTGGCCTCAAGCGGCTGGGGCTGATGACGCTGGCCGACGTGCCGCTGCTCAGCGAGCCGACCGCCAACGGCGATCGCCGCCCGGAGGGCCGCCCCGAGATGACCCTGCGCGACGCCCTGTCGCTGATGCTCACGCAGGGCAGCACCGATCTCGTCGTGCGCGACGCCGACGGCGGCGTGCGCGGCTACCTCACGCTCGAGGCGGTCAGCCATCTGCTCGCCGAGGACGAGGTCGCGCGGTGACCACGGCCGCGCTGCTGGCGCCGCTGGCCCAGGCCGGGCCGGTCATCCCCGACTTCGGCCGCGGCGACGAGTGCATCCGCAACAACGGCAAGTTCTGCTCGGGTTGGTTCCTGGACAACCTCGGCGAGCGCTTCATGCCGCGCGTCGGCGAGCACGTGAAGATGACGCTGATCGCGGTGGCCATCGGCCTGGTGATCGCCTTCGCCGCCGCCCTGATCGCCTACCGCTACGAGCGCTTCGAGCTGCCCTTCGCCAACGTCGCGTCGCTCTTCTACACCGTGCCGAGCATCGCCTTCTTCCAGATCATGGTCCCGATCACCGGGATCGGCTGGACGAGCATCCTGATCGCGCTGGTCTCCTACACGCTGCTGATCCTCTTCCGCAACATCCTCACCGGGCTGCGCGAGGTCCCCGACGACGTGCGCGAGGCGGCCGAGGGGATGGGCCTGACACGCGGTCAGATGCTGTGGCGGGTGGAGATCCCGCTGGCCATGCCGGCGATCGTGGCCGGGCTTCGGGTGGCCACGGTGACGACGATCTCGCTGGCCACGATCGCCGCGTTCATCACCCCGCTCGGGCTCGGTGCGCCGATCTTCAACGCGATCCAGACGGGCGCCAACACCGAGTTCGTGGGGGCGAGCCTGCTCGCCATCGCGCTGGCGCTGCTGGCCGACGCGCTGATTGTCCTGGCCCAGCGACTCGTCACGCCGTGGACGCGCGCGCGGAGGCGGACGGCGTGAGCGAGGCGCTCCCGTGATCGACCTGATCGAGTTCTTCGGCGACAACGCCGGCTTGCTCCTGGACAAGACGATCGCCCACCTCGGGATCGCGGCGCTGGGGATGGCCGTCGCCCTGGTGCTCGCGCTGCCGCTGGGGATCTTCCTCGGCCACCGCCACCAGGGCTCGTTCCTGGCCATCAACATCTCCAACGTGTTCCGGGCCCTTCCGAGCCTGGCGCTGATCGCCATCAGCCTGGCGCTGTTCGGCCTGAGCCTGCTCAACGTCGAGATCGCGCTGATCGCGCTGGCCATCCCGCCGATCCTGACCAACGCCTACACCGCGGTCGACAACGTCGACCCCGACGCGGTCGAGGCGGCGCGCGGGATGGGGATGCGCGAGCGCCAGGTGCTCACCGGCGTCGAGCTGCCGCTGGCCTGGCCGCTGATCTTCGCCGGCATCCGGACGGCCGCGGTCTACGTCGTCGCCACCGCGCCGCTCGCCGCGATCGCCGGCGGCGGAGGGCTCGGCGACGTCATCCTCAACCAGCCCACCTACCGGCTCGTCGGCGTCATCGCGGCGACGATCGTCGTCGTCGTCCTCGCCTTCGCCGTCGACGGCCTGCTCGCCCTCGCCCAACGCGCGGTCACGCCGCGCGGCCTGCACCTCCCGCGCGAGCTGCAGACGATCGTCCCCGCCGCCGATGGGGCGCCGCCGACCGAGGTGCTGACCTCGGTGGACCGAGCTTGACCTGCAACACCCAACTGCGGAACCACACAAGAGGAGGAAGTGCATGCACGGCAGACAGAGGGCGACGCTGCTCTCGCTGCTCGCGCTGGTCGTGCTGGCGCTCGTCGGAGCCGGCTGCGGCGGCGACGACGAGGGCGGCGGGAGCGGCGGCGGCTCCACCCAGCAGGCGGACCAGCCCGGCAAGGGCAAGCCCGCGGTCACGATCGGCACGAAGGACTTCACCGAGGAGTTCATCCTCGGTGAGCTCTATGCCCAGGCCCTGCAGGCCAAGGGCTACACCGTCAACCTGAAGCGCAACATCGGTGCGACGGAGATCACCGACAAGGCGCTGACCAGCAAGCAGATCGACGCCTACCCCGAGTACACCGGGATCACCGTCGCGGTGGTCGCGGCGGACGACGAGCTCACGCCGACCAAGGAGGAGACGGCGCAGAAGGCCAAGGCGTTCTACGAGAAGCGCGGCCAGGTGGTCATCGGCCCGACGCCGTTCCAGGACGTCGACGCGATCGCGACCACGAAGGAGTTCGCGACCGAGAACAACCTCAAGTCGGTCGCCGACCTGAAGGAGCTGCCGAGCTTCACGCTCGGCGCGCGGCCCGAGTTCAAGAGCCGCTTCACGGGGCTCGTCGGGATGCGCAAGGAGTACGGCATCGACAACGCGAAGTTCCGCCAGCTCGCCCTGGGCCTGCAGTACGGGGCGCTGGACAAGGGCGACGTGGACACGGCCAACGTGTTCTCGACCGACGCGCAGCTGGCGTCCGGCAAGTACACGGTGCTCGAGGACCCGAAGGGCATCTTCGGCTTCCAGCAGGTCAACTTCGTCATCAACAAGGACAAGCACGACCAGCTGGGCGGCGCCCAGTTCTCGGCCGTCATCGAGTCGGTCAACAAGCTGCTGACCAACGACGCGATGCAGACCATGAACGCGGCCGTCGACCTCGACAAGAAGGAGCCGAAGGCCGTCGCCGCGCAGTTCCTGCAGGCCAACAACCTGGCCGGCAGCAGCGGCAGCTAGCGCCCGCGCGTGACGAAGGGCGGCCGGGGGCTCAGAGCCCGGCCGCCCTCCGCGCGCCGGCGTGAGCGGCATCCTCGAGGCGGTCGTCGAGCGGCGCCAGCGGCTCGTCGAGCCCGAGCGCCGTGGCGATCAGCCAGTCGGCGAACCAGGCGTTCTTGGGCAGCAGCGGACCGTGCAGGTAGGTGCCGATCACCGTTCCCGCGGCGCACCCCCTCGTGCCCCGAGCCGCCGCTGTTGCCGTGGCCGCGCAGCACGCGGCCGAGCGGCTGCTCGCGCTCGCCGAGGTGGGTGCGCCCGCCGTGGTTCTCGAAGCCGGCCAGCACGCGCGGGCCGTCGAGGCCCGGCAGCTCGACCTCGATGGCCACGTTGCCGATCAGCCGCGGGCCGTCCTCGCGGACGGTGCGCAGGTCGACGAGGCCGACGCCCGGGATCTGCTCGTCGCCCAGCGCGTAGGCGTGGCCGAGGAGCTGGTAGCCGCCGCACACGCCGAGCAGGACGCGCCCGTCGGCCGCGGCGGCGTGCAGCGCGTCGCGCTTGCTCTCGACGAGGTCGGAGGCGCACAGGCGCTGGTCGCGGTCCTGGCCGCCGCCGAGGTAGAACAGGTCGTGCGCGGCCGGGTCGAGCCCGTCGCCGATCGACGCGGCGGTGACCTGGAAGCCGATCGAGCGCCAGGCGCAGCGGCGCTCGAGCAGCAGCAGGTTGCCGCGGTCGGCGTAGATGTTCATCAGCTCGGGATAGAGCGCGCAGACGCGCAGCGTGCGGCTCGTGGACCCGTCAGCCACCGAGCATCACCACCGTCGAGCCGACGTACTCGTCGGTCTGCGCGATGCGCCGTTCGGCCAGCGGGCGCAGCCCGTGCGCGGCGCCCTCGGCGGCGAGCACGGCCGAGCCGACTCGGTCGAGGCGGATGACGTCGTCGAGCGCCGTGCGATCGCCGCGCCGGTCGACGACCTCGCGGACGCGGTGGATGACCGCGGTCGAGCCCTCGTCGCGCACGGCGACGGGCCGGCTGGCGTAGACGATCCCGTCGATGTCGCGCATGTCGGGCAGCGGCGGCTGGTCGTGCTCTGCGTCGAAGGACTCCAGCGCATCGGCCAACGCCACGGCGAGCAGCCCGCCCGGCGCGAGATGTGCGCGCGCGCAGGCCAGGAAGCGCGCGCGCCCGGCGGGACCTCCGAGGAGCTGCACGGTCTGCATGGGCGCGAGGACCAGGCCGAAGCGGCGCCCGAGATCGAAGTCGCGCGCGTCGGCACGGACGGTCTGGACGGGCAGGCCGGCGGCTCGCTCGTCCAGCGCGCGAAGCAGCGCCGGCTCGCGGTCGAGCGCGACCACCGTGTGGCCGGCGCGGGCGAGGTCGAGCGCCACCCGGCCGGTACCCGCGCCGACGTCGAGGATCGGCCCGTCGTGCGTCCGGGCCAGCTCGCGCCAAAGCGGCAGGTCCTCGCCGTAGCCGCCGCACTCCAGATCGTGCCAGACGACGGCGAGCCGGTCGGCGTCGGGCGCAGTCGCGCTCACGCGAAGCTGCTCCCGGCCGCGCCGCGGTCGACGAGCACGTCGCGCAGCGCGAGCATCGCGGTGTACGTGGGCAGGGCGAACACGCGGCCCTCGGCGTGGCCCAGCGCGTCGTCCAGGCCATCCGCCAGCCCCGTGCGCACGGCGATCCGCTCGGTCGGCACGCCGGCGTACTTCATCCGCAGCGCCATCTCGGCCGCGCGCGTGCCGCTGCACGTCACGCGCCGCACGCGCCCAGCCAGCACCTCGAAGTCGGCGTCCCAGACCCAGCTCACGTCGCGCCCGTCGGCGACGTTGTCGTTCAGCACGGCGAGCAGGTCGTGCTCGCCGGGCTCGAGCACCAGCGTGCGCAGGACCTCGTTGGCGCCGGCCGGGTTCTTGACGAGCAGGATCGACAGGTCACGGCCGCCGACGCGCACGCGTCTCCGCGCGCCCGAAGGCGGGCGAGACGGCTCCCAGGCCCGCGGCGACGTCGTCGAGCGAGGCGCCCAGGGCGAGCGCCAGCGCGGCCGCGCCGAGCGCGTTGTAGACGTTGTAGAGGCCGGGGAGGGGCACCGCGATCGCGCGTTCGCCGGCGGGCGTGCGCAGCGTGAAGCGCGCGCCGCGCACGCCGTCGAGGGCCACGTCGTGGGCCGCGACCTCGGGCGTCGGCCGCGTGGCCCCGCAGTTGTCGCAGTGGTAGCGGCCGAGGTGGCCCAGGAAGATCGCCTCGTAGCGGTACGGGGCGCCGCAGCGGCGGCAGTGCTTGGCGTCGGCGGCGTGCTGCATCCCCGCCATCGCCACGCCGTCGTCCTCGACGCCGAAGTACGTGCTTCCGGCCCGCCCGCCGCCCCGTCGCCGCCGCGGGCACGGGCGCGGCCCAGGTCGGCCACGGTCGGGTCGTCGGCGTTGAGGATCAGCGCGGCGGGCGTGCGCGGCCGCGACCTCCGCCCAGCGGTCGGCGATCGTCTCGAGCTCGCCGTAGCGGTCGAGCTGGTCGCGGAACAGGTTGGCCAGCAGCAGGGCGCGCGGCCGCAGCTCGTCGACGACCTGCCCGAGCCAGAACTCGTCGACCTCGAACAGGCCGCTGTCGCCGGCCTCCGGCCGCCGCGGCGCGTGCAGCAGCAGCGCGCTGGCCACGCCGCCGGCCATGTTCGCGCCGGCGCGGTTGTGCACGAGCCGCGGTGCCCGTGCGCTCGAGCATGCCGGCGACCATCGCCGCCGTCGTCGTCTTGCCGTTGGTGGCCGAGATCACGGCGCTGCCGCCGGGCAGCCCCTCGGCCAGCGCGCCGACCGCGTGCGGGTCGAGGCGCATGAGCACCTTGCCGGGCAGGCTCGTCCCGCCGCGCCCGCCGCGGCGCGACAGCGCCCCGGCCGCGCGGGCGCGCCGCGACCTTGGCGTCGAGCAGGGCGCCCGCCACGGCGCGCCGCTCACGGGCGCGCCCATCCCTGCTCGCGCAGGTAGGCCGCGACGTCGTCGGGACGGTCGGTGACCACGTAGGCGTCGACCATCGCGCCGTCGGCAGGCCTTGCGCGAGGAGTGCTTGTGGTGGGTGCGGCGGCGCACGCGCGTCAGGGGCCGAGCACCAGTGCGCCGAGCGAGTCGGCCACGAGCGTGGGCGGGGGCTCGGCGAGCGCGGCCATCGCCTGGGTGCTCGCGCCGGTCAGGACGAGCGCGCAGTCCAGCCCGGCCGCTCGCGCCCCGGCGACGTCGGCGTCGAGGCGGTCGCCCACCACGATCGCACGGCCGGGGCCGAGCCGGTCCAGCGCGGTGATGAAGAGCTGGGGCTCGGGCTTGCCCACGCTGCGCGCCGTCACGCCGGTCGCCGCCTCCATCGCCGCGAGCACCGCGCCGGTGCCCGGCGACGGCCCGTCGGGCATCGGGAAGGTCGCGTCGCGCCCGGCGCCGAGCACGGTGGCGCCCCGCAGCACGGCCCGCACCGCACCGCGCAGCTCGGCGAAGTGCAGGTCGTCGTGCGCGGCGACGACGACCACGTCGGCGCGGATCGCGAACTCGGTGTGGTTGATGATCCGCAGCCCGGCGTCCTCGACGTGCCGGTGCACGGCGGCGAGCCGACGACGTACGCCGTCCGCTGGCCCGACTCGGCGAGCAGGTGCTGGAGCGCGCCGCCCACGGTGACGACCTCCTCGAGCGAGGCCTGGAAGCCGAGCCGCCACAGCTTGCGCACGAACTCCTCGTCGCCGTGGCGCGCGTCGTTGGTCACGTAGGCGACGTGCTTGCCCGCCTCGCGCAGCGCCGCGACCGACTCGACGGCGCGAGCCGTCGGCTCGTCGCCGACCCAGACGCATCCGTCGAGGTCGAGCAGGAAGTGGTCGTAGGCCTGGGGCAGCGGCGAGAGCACTCGGCTGGACAGTATCCTGCGCGCCGTGCGCCGCTCCTCCGCCCTGCTGCTCCCTGATCGCGGGCCTCGCCGCGTGCGGCGGCGACGACGAGCCCGACACCCCGGGGTCCCGACGCCGGCGACGACCCAGGCGCCGCCGCGCGGGCGCTCCCGGAGGCTGCGAGCGGGTGCCGCCCCCGGCCGGCGCGCAGCGCCGGTGCGCCGCCCGCGCAGCGGCTGGAGCCCGCGGAGCACGTGGACGGTGACCCTCGAGACGAACTGCGGCGACATCGACATCACCCTCGACGCGGGCGCGCGCCGCAGACCTCGGCCTCGTTCGCATCGCTGGTCGGCGCGGCTTCTACGACGGCCTGACCTTCCACCGCGTCGCGCGCGACCCGGGCGGCGGGGACTTCGTCATCCAGGGCGGCGACCCGCTCGGCAACGGCCAGGGCGGCCCCGGCTACTCGGTCCGCGAGGCGCCCGCCGCGGACCTGCGCTACACGCGCGGCATGGTCGCGATGGCCAAGACCGAGGCCGACCCGTCCGGCGCCTCGGGCAGCCAGTTCTACATCGTCACCGCGGAGGACGCGGGCCTGCCGCCCGATCTACGCGCTGTCGGGCGCGTGGTCGGCGGCGAGGACGCCGTCGCGCGGATCGCGGCCGCGCGCACGGAGCCGACGAGCGCCCTGAACCCGGTCGTCATCGCGAGGCTACGCTGACGGCGAGCACGGAAGCCCGCTGCCTCGGCGACGCTCGCCGTGTGGTCGCCCGCCGGCGCGCCCGGCCGCCGAGAGCCGGTCTGGCGTCGCGATGTTCACGTAGTCGTCGCCGTCCTGCACCGCCGGTCGGCGGGCACACGGTCGCCTCGCTCCTCGGCCTCGAGTACCCCTGCCCGCGGCGGGCGGGCGCGAAGCCGACGCTCAGACGCCGCGCTCGATCGGGCGCCCGGATGGAGCCGACGTTGCCGCAGATGCCGTCCAGCCGGGATCTCGCGGACGCCGCGGCGGGCCGGCCCCGCGCTGTCCGGCGCCCGCCTCGTCGACACGGGCGCGTCGAGGGGACACGCCGGCGCGAACGGCGCCCGGGGCCTGCGCGCCCGCTCCAGTGAAGGCCCGCCCATCTCGTCCAGCGGCCAGGCGAAGCCGCAGCGCGGGTCCGCCGGCTACGGGCCCGCTCGGGCCGGGAGGGCCCACCAGACCTTCTAACCCCCAGTTCAGAAGAGCGTCAGTTTCGTCGGCGGCGGGGCCGAGGCACTCAGGCCCGTCGTAGCGCGCGTCGTTGACCGCCGGACCGACGGCCAGCGTCGCCGTCGCTCGAGCGGCTCGCACAGCTCGCGAGCTCGCCCTCCGGCGTGGCGCCGGTCCAGCCACGCGGCCTCGGCGCCGGGCGTCGAGGATCACGGGCATGCGGTCGTGGAGGTCGCGCAGCGCGGCGCTCGCCTGAGTGGTGACGATCGTGCAGGTGCGCAGCGCCGACGTCGGGCCGGGCCCGCCATCGCCCACAGGCCGGCGAACGCGAACGGCTCGCCGTCGGCGCGCGTGATCCACCAGGGCTGCTTGCGCCGCCCGGGCGCGGCTGCCACTCGTAGAACCCGTCGGCCACGATCAGGCACCGCGGCGGCGGAACGCGTCGCGGTACGCGGGCCGCTCGGCGATCGTCTCGGCGCGCGCGTTGATCATCTTCTAGCCGAGCCGGGGGGTCGTCGGCCCAGTGCGGGACCAGCCCCCAGCGCAGGACGTCCCCGCGCGGCGCGCCGTCGCGGTCGGTGGTGACCGCGACGACGTCGTCGCCCGGCGCGACGTTGAACCGCCGGCGGATCTCGACGCCTCACCGAGTGGGAAGCGCGCGCGCAGCGCCGACGGGTCGGGAGTCGCGAGCGTGTAGCGCCCGCACATCGTCAGGAGCCAGGACCGGCGCGGGCCTTGTCGCGGGCCCGGCGCTGCCGTCGGCGGCCGACGAGCGCCAGCACCCCGAGAACGGCGACGATGACGCAGGCCGAGCAGCAGCCCGCCGACGTCCCGCCCCGCCGAACGGCAGCGCGACCAGCTTGGCCAGGCCGAAGCCGATCGCGAGCAGGGCGACACGAGCAGCAGGATGAGCAGCACGCCGCGCAGCCGGACCGCCAGGCGCGCCCGGCGGCGGCGCGAGCAGGCCCATGAGGCGCAGCATCATCAGCTGCCGGTTGCTGGGCGGCGCCTGGCCGAGGTGCTCGACGGCTTCCTTGAGCGCGTCCGGCCGGCGCTCGGCCAGCGCGATCGAGGCATCGGCCATGCGGCGCAGCTGCATCCGCTCCTGCGGCCGGGCGGCGGAGATCGCGCGCTGGAAGTAGTTGCGGGCGGTGGCGGCGTCGTAGCGCTCGGCGGCGCGCGCGCCGAGGATCGCCATGGCGGCGGACTGTACTTCTGCTCGCGCTCGAGCTCCTCGTCAGAGCGCTCTCGAGCTGCTGCATCGCGGCGAGCGGAGTGCGCTGCTCCATGCGGATCTGTCGCTGCTTGGGCGGCATGGGGAAAGCGGAGCGTAGCGCCTGGCGGCGGCGGACCGGCGGGGATCGGGGCGCTCGTGGCTACACTCGCGGCCGATGCGCTCGCGCTCGACGATCCGGCCCGTGGCCTGCGCCCTGACGCTCGCGGTCGCGCTCGCGCTCGCCGCGCCGGCCGTGGCGCAGCAGGCGCCGAGCCTCGGCGCGCCGAGCGAGGAGGAGACCGCCACCCAGGCGCCGGTCACCACGAGCGCCGACACGGACGGCGGCCTGGCCACCTGGCAGGAGGCGCTGATCTTCTCGGCCGGTGTGATCCTGCTCGGCGGGATCGCGTTCGCCATCGTGGCCGACGCCCGCAGCCGGGCGGGCGACGAGCGCCACGGGCCGGTGGCCGA